>NZ_AOHC02000038.1 GCF_000332415.1 Leptospira weilii serovar Ranarum str. ICFT | reverse complement strand
ACACCACACCTAGTATGAGGTGTATCACACCGAGTCGGGTTTTAAACTGATTTCATCCGCCAATTCGGGTCCAGTCGCATCCGCGGTGTTAGGCGGATTTTCGATCGAGATCGATCGTCTGTTTACAAAGTTGGTTTGAATGATACATACGACCGATTTCAAAACGGAAACCGATTCGAATCCAATTTAGAATGAAACGAATACTATGATACATACAACCGATTTCAAAACAGAAACCGATTCGAATCCAATTTAGAATGAAACGAATACTATGATACATACGAGCGATTTTAAAACGGAAACCGATTTCAAAACGGATAAGGATTTTGCCGAACTTCCGGAAGGAACGTTGGCCGAACTTTTGGAGGGTGAAATATTTATGGTTCCGGCTCCAATTCCAGAACACCAAAGAGTTTCCGCAGAACTTCATTTCTCCTTAATGGAGTATGTGCGTAAAAGCTAAACTCGGCGAAGTTTTTTTTTCTCCGATCGACGTATTCCTGGACGAACACAACGTGGTTCAACCCGATCTGATTTTTATTTCCAAAGCGAAGAGTTCGATCATTCGACAAAAAAGAATCGAGGGGGCTCCGGATTGGATCGCGGAAATTCTTTCGGAAGGAAACGCCTACCACGATCTGAAAACAAAGAAGAAACTCTACGAAAAACACGGAGTTGAAGAATATTGGATCGTGGACCCGATGGAACGTTCCGTCGAGGTGTATCAAAATAGCGAGTCGGGTTTTAAACTGATTTCATCCGCCAATTCGGGTCCAATCGCATCCGCGGTGTTAGGCGGATTTTCGATCGAGATCGATCGTCTGTTTACAAAAGTTAGGGGAAATATTTTCTAAAACAAAACGGAAAGGAATTCGGTCAAACCTAGTATGAAAAAAATATTTCTGATCGGTGTTTTAGCGATTTTTGTTTCGTTCGGAATTTTTGCCGAAGACGAAAGTCCCGTAAAATTCAAACTGGAAAAAAGTTTCGGCAATACCTATCTCTTAAAAATCGTGTATCCGCCCAATTACGGAATTCAGAAAGACGCCCCTCATAAGATTCTCTTGAATGCGAGTAACGGTGTGAAGGTGGAAAAAACGGATCTGAAAGTTAAGGGAAAAACTTCGGATAAAAAAAAGGAATATCTCGCTTCCGTTGACCCCATCCCTCTTGTTGTGACGGGCAAGGGAGAATTGGAGATTCACGGAAAGATATACTACTGTAATTTCGATAAAAACATTTGTATTCCCGGAAAGATCCGGCAAGTCGAAATCATTCCATGAATTTTTACGGCAATCGATTTCGACTTTCGAAAAATTGAATGTTCTTTCTTTCGAAATCGTTCCATGATTTTTTTGCGGACTCGGCATTCAGGTAGCCTGGCGCTTTAGTTCATGGATATGTTATGTATGTAAAATCTTAAACCCCTATTGACTAAACCCTAACCACTTGAAACGTGGGAACTCCTGCATATTCGATGTTAGGGACGAGCGGATAGGAATTAGGGTTTTAGAGAACAAAGGCCCGATTTCGCCTTAAAGCGCGACTAACGTTTTAAGCTCGTTTTCAAATCCGGAGAACTGACTTGAAATAAAAAGTAGAATTTGCCTTGGATGGAACCGGAGGACTTTACGACCTTACCTTTGGACTCGACCAACTCTTTGATCAAAGCCTTATCCGAGGAACGAAACTTATCCCCTTTTTCCGCGATGAGAAGATTGATCGCCCTTTTACGAGCCAGGTCCTGAGCGATATCCGCGTTTCCTTCCAAAGCGGAAACGACTACCTGAAACGTATCCGAGTTTAAAAAACCCTCGGTCGCTTTGATGAACTCGTCCGCGGAACTTTCATTGGACTCTTCCATTACCGTAGTCGTGGTCTTGTTAGGGTGCACCTCTTTGCGCTCGGGAGAAGGAGCGGATGAACACCGAACGGTTAACAAGAACAATACGGCGATGAATGGAATGGATTTCATGGAACCTCCGGCGCTTCTTCTTTATGAATGGGTCTGAATCCCTTTGTAATGACGTTCGCATACAAATCTTTCTGAATATTTCTATAAATGAAAGTACAATTCGCCGCGTCGGTATAGTCTTCTCGAAAAAGAAACAACGAATTTAAAAACCAAGCGAACGCTCCTCTGTAAACCAAAATGTCCTGTGTTAAAAGTTTCTCTTTTTTTTCTTTGTCCTTCTCGGTCATTCTCGAATTGGGTGTCGTTGTGGAATTCGGATTGGCATCTGTGTTTGCGGGTTGATTGGCGGCCATTGGGTTTGTAGTTCCGGATACGGCGATACTTCCCGGAACGGAAGAAGCCGAAGTAGTATTTGAGATCTGGCCCGGAAGAGCGGGAGGTAAACTGCTCGTTAAATCCGGAGGAAGACTTCCTTTGAAAATACCTTCGTTGGCCCGAATCTCCTGAAGAAGGATGGAGACCGCAATCTCGTCCCTTTTTGTCTCCGCGATTTTTCTACATTGATTTCTGAGTTCTTGAACCCCCGCATCCTTTGCGGGAAGAGGAACCTTGACTAAGATCTGAAAAAATTCTCTGGAAATAAAACCGGTGTCTCGAACGTTTTCAAGAACCTTTTGTCTGTAATCCGGATCTGCGGGTACACAAACAAAGTGAATGAATGAAATCGGAATCGACAAAAATAAAAAACAGATCCGCCTCATGAGACAAACGTTTTCCGATCAACGGGAAAAGGAAGCAGGATTTTTCCGGGAACTTTCTGGACACCAGGTCCTAAAGAGGAAAGACTGTAAGCTATGTGTTTCATAAAACCGATTCTTAGATTTTTAACGGATCGTATCCAAAGCCGTAATGTTCTTATGACTTTCGGAATTTGCGTTTGTCTTTGGAACGTTTCTCTTTACGCGGACGCCGCGGTTTTTTCCGGACTGAAGAAGTCCCTGGAAGAAAAGACGAGGACCTTTCGGATGGACAACGGACTCCGAGTTCTTATGATGAAACGGGAAGATTCCCCGACTATCGCCGTTTATACGAAATTTTTAGTGGGTTCGGCGGACGAAACCCCGGAGATCGCGGGTACGGCGCATCTTTTGGAGCACATGCTCTTTAAGGGAACGAAAAACATAGGAACCGCCGACTACGAAAAAGAAAAACCTTACTTGGAACAAATCGCCGTCTGGGGAAAACGATTGGATTCTCTCCGCATTCGGGAATTGGAAATGAAATCCAAAGGCGAAGAACCGTCCGCGGAATTTAAGAATCAAATCGACGTCCTTAAAAAAAGATTTTCCGTTCTACTCGAACTCCATCATAAATTCGTAATATCTAACGAGGACAACTACATCTATTCCAGAAACGGAGGAGTGGGATTTAACGCGTATACTTCGAACGACGTTACGAATTATCAGATTCTTCTTCCCGCAAATCGTTTGGAAATTTGGGCCAAACTCGAATCGGATCGTTTAAAAAATCCTATATTAAGAGAATATTATACGGAAAGGGAAGTCGTTTTGGAAGAAAGAAGAATGCGCGTCGAAAACAGAGGGATGGGAATCCTGAGGGAAAAGTATATGGACGCCGCGTTTCCGGAAGGTCATCCGTATCGTATGCCGGTGATCGGTTACGAAAAGAACTTGGGCTTTTTGGATTTGGAAAAAACGGAAACGTTTTTTAAAAACTACTACGATCCGCAAAGAATGGTGATCGCGGTCGTCGGTTCTTTGGACTTTGAGAAAACCGAAAAAATTCTCCGTAACTATTTCGGGGACTTAAAAAAAGGAAATCCGCAAACCTTAAAAAAAGTTACCGAGGGCGGAAGGACCGGACCTAAGTTCGTATCCGTGGTTCATCCGAGTACTCCTTCTAAGATCATCGGTTTTAACAAACCCGCCTTTCCTCATCCGGACGACGCGGTGTTTAGCGTGATCGATACCTTACTCGCGGAGGGAGAATCGGGAAGACTTTTCAAAAAGTTGGTCTTGGAAGAACGGATCGCTCAGGGAGTTTATTGTTGGAACGGGGATCCGGGAGACAGACTTTCCAACTTGTTTTCGATCTATATCACCAACAATCAGAACGCGGATCAAAAGAAAGTGGAAACTCTCGTTCAGGAAGAATTGGACCGATTGAAAACGGAACCGATCACTTCGGAAGAATTGTTTAAGATCAAAAATCAGATCTTAGGCGGTTACTTGCGCGCCTTGGACGATAACGGAAAATTGGCGGACGTTCTTTCCCTCTATCAACTGTTATACGGAGACTGGAAGGAACTCCTAAAAGGTTACGAGGAATTGGACACGGTAACACCCGAGGACGTACGAAGAGTCGCAAAGAAATATTTCGTGCCGGAAAACAGGACGATCGCGGAACTGAACCCGCCCGCAAAGGAAATAAAAGGTTCCGGGAACTAGGATGAATCACCTCAAAAAAAACATGACCGATAAAACATACAACTTACGTAAAAATTCGTCCTTCGGTTCCCGAGTCGGAGCGAAGTCCGTTTTTAAAACGAAGATTTCTTATATAAGAATATTCTACTATTCGATTCTGATTTGGATCGCCGGGGTCGCTTCTCTCGCAGCCGCGCCCGGAGATTTCGTAAAAGACGTAAAAATTCCTCCGTTAAGTTTCGAGTTTCCGGAAGTTCAGGTATTCGGAGCCGGAAAAGGAACCGAAGTTTATTTTTTACCCGGAGAGGAATTTCCTCTCCGAAATTTGGAGATTCATATTTATGCGGGAGTTTTGTCCGATCCGAAACTCGCTCCCGAAGTTCCCGAATTGTTCGTCCAAGCCTGGAAACACGGAGGAATTCCTTCCGCGCCGGGAAGTAAATTTATGGAAACCCTGGAAGGTTACGGAGCCAAGATCGATACGGACGCGAATTCCGAAAAAATCGTATTCACGATTTCTTATCTTTCCCGATTTGAACAGGAAGTCCTTCCTTTGATCCGGGAATTTATCGCCACTCCTTTGTTAAACGAAGAGGGATTTGCGATCGCAAAATTGAACCTGGAAGAATCGATCAAAAGAAGAAACGACAAAATTCCGGACATCGCCTATCGTAAAACCGCCGAACTTGTTTATAAGGGAACCGTGCTCGGTAAAAGCGCCGAGTTGGATTCTCTGGCAAAAATCAAAGCCGGGGATATCCGGGAATATTTCGATAAAACCGTTTCGACTTCGAGGAGAATCGTTTTGTTGACCGGAGATCTTTCCAGAAAAGAGGCCGAACCTTTGATCGTTTCCCTGCTACCGATGAGAGAAAACGTTCGAAGCGCGACTAACGTTCTTATCGACGCAAAAACTCTCAAAAAGAATTTGGATTCCCTTTCCTTTCAAATTTTGGGCGTCGATAAGGAAGCGACTCAGAGTATCGTGATGATGGCGGGAATTCTTCCCGCGCACAAAGATCCGGATTTTTACGCGATTCAACTTACGAACTACATCGTCGGAGGCGGGGGTTTTAGTTCTTATTTTATGCGGAAGATCCGTTCCGATCGGGGACTCGCGTATTCTTCGGGGAGTTCCGCGTATTTTGAAAAAGATTACGGAGTCGTTTATTTTACGACTCAGACAAAAACTTCCACAACCAAGGAAGTCTACGATCTGATGCGTGAAATCTTAAGCGAGAAAACGATTTCCGAAATCACGGAAGAGGAATTGGAATCGGCGAAACAATCCATCGTCAATCGTTTCATCTTTCAATTCGAGGATAAGACGGGAATTCTACACAACTTTCTTCGGTTTAAAGAACACGATATGCCCGCCGACTATCTTAAAACGTACCGGGACAAGATCCAAGCGGTCACGTTAGGCGACATCAAACGAGTTGGAAAAAAATATTTCGTAAACTCTTCCGTTAAGACGATCCTGACCGGCCCGAAGAATATTACAAAAGGATTGAACGAAACCGTTAAACATATCGGCCCGGAAGAAAGGATTCCTTAGTGTATTGTAAGTTTCAACACAAGCAGTATCAATTCGAAGGAATTTCGGAAGGAGGGATTCGCACTTCCCTTTATCTTCCTTCCTTGAGTTTGATGTTCGACATAGGAGCTCAAAATCCCAATCGGATTCACTTGGATACTTTGTTGTTGACACATTCGCATCTGGACCATTCCTGCGGATTGCCGTATTACATTTCTCAAAGGTCTTTGAGAAAATTAAAACCGCCTAAAATTTTCGTTCCGGTCGCTTTGGAAGAACCGATGCGAAAGATTTTGGATCTTTATTCGGAAATCGAAGATTTTCCCTACGCTTACGATATGAAAGCGGTGAGTCCCGGAGAAAAAATCGATTTGGATCCGCAGCATTTTTTTTCGCCTCATAAAACCTTTCACAGAGTTCCTTCCCAAGGATATACTTTGTATCAGAGAAGAAAAAAATTAAAAAAGGAATTTCAATCCTTTTCCCAGGACGAACTCAATCGAGCCTTGAAAGAAAAAATCGAAGTCTCCGAACAGAGCGAGATCCCCGTCGTCAGCTTTTCGGGAGACACAAAAATCGAATACGTATTGGAACACGAAGACGTTGCGAATTCGAGTATTCTATTTATTGAATGTACTTATATCGACAAGGAACGTAACGTCGCCCAAGCCAGGGAATGGGGTCATATTCATCTGGACGAAATTCTGGAAAATCTTTCCTCCTTTAAAAACGAAAAGATCGTTCTCATTCATTTTTCAAAACGTTATTCGGTTTCGTACATTCGGGAAGTTTTGGACAAAAGAATCCCGAAAGAAGAACGACATCGATTTCATCCGTTTCTGCCATGAGCAAGGGAAGTCCTCCCGGAAAATACGGGACCTCTATTTTTTTAAACGGTCTGGAAGAAAGGATCGATTCGGAATTGGTTCCCCGCCCCGTAGACATTCTCTTGCAGATGGAGAAGGATGCGGCCGCGCTCGGCGTTCCCGTTTTGAGCCCGGCTTCGGGAGCCGTTCTTCGTTTTCTTGTGGAGAACGAACAACCGGAGGAAATTCTAGAACTCGGAACTGGCTACGGAATTTCTCTCTTTTGGATGGCTTCCGGTTTAAAACGAATCGCAAAAATCGTTTCCTTGGAAAGGGAAATCAATTATATCGCGCGGGTCCGTTCTTATTTGGAAAAACATCCCTTCGATCATTTGGACGTTCATCTTTTAAAATTTCATTGTCTTCAATATCTCAAGGAAGCGATCGAAACTCCGAATACGAAGTGGCCCGGCAAATTCGTGTTTGTCGATTGTGATAAGGTTTTATATCCGGAGATCTTTCGGATTCTCAAACGACTGGAACCGGACACTGCGGTTTTCGATAACGTTCTTTGGCACGGCAGAATTTTCGATCCTTCCAGACAGGCCCCTTCGGACAAAGCGGTCCGGGAATTTTGGGACGAGGTCAAAAGTTCGAATCTTCCTTATACTCTTTTTCCGGTCGGAGACGGGTTGCTTCGAATTCGATTTCGGGAAAGGGGATCTTTGTAGAGGAAACTCAATAAGTTATTGTTAGAGATCGATTTGAATTCAAGGAACTCCTCGCAAAGACGCGCGAACGATCCGTTTTGTTGTTGGATTGAAAGCGACAAAATACTAGTTGCGTTTTAAAACGCTGTGTTATACTTCCGTGCAGGAGATTCGTATGTCATTCAAAAGTTTCCGGATTTCAATTTTAGTTTTATTCTTCGCGGCATTTTCGATTTCGGCTCAATCAAGCGCATCCAAAGACGAGGACAAGGGAAGCGAGCTTGCAAGCGCGACTAACGATCCTAAGTATCAGGGAGATTACTTGGAGGAATTTCGTTACGCGAGAACTTTGGATTCCATCAAGGAGAAAGTAAAAAACGACATTCACGCACTCGTTACCGTTACGAAAAATTTCGGATCCAACGTCCAAGGTTCCAACGAGGATTTGAATTCCATTTGGAAACAATACAACGACGCGCTTCATTATTATTATAGAAGGCAATACGTCGTAGCCGGAAGAAAAATGCGGGAAACCACGGAAAGTATGGATAAACTCTACAATAAGTTTTCGGATCATTACAACAAAAGAACGGATCAACTTTTGGGCGAATGCGCGGATACGATCGTAAGCGTGGAACAAACCCAGAACGGTTCGGTTCCGTCGATTTCCGCTCGCAGCAGGGAAATTTCGACCAATCATCATAAACTTCAAATCGCCTACTATCAAATGATCCAAGCGGATCGAATGCGTAAGGATTCAAGATATAAGGATTCTCTTATGCACTTTCGTATCGCAAAAGAATACGGGATTTCCATTTTGAGTAAACTCAAACCGGAGGAAGAAAGTAAGAACGTTCGCGAAAAATATAAAATAGACTTAAGCGATAATCGGAATCTTGTGTTTTCCGAAAGTTCGGACAATAAGGAATCTCAGAAAAAATAGTGAGGCGTTTTCAAAATTTTTTTTCGTTCCTCAGTTTCATCCTTTTTTACATTCTGCTTTCGGGGCCGTTTCTTTTGGCCGGTCCTGCAAAGCGGGAAAAACCGGATTTACAACCCGCTCGCCCGTCTCCCGTTAAAACCTTTAAAGTTGTGATCGATCCGGGACACGGAGGTGTCGACCTCAAACCCAAGGAAGACCACGGAGACAAATACGATCCGATCGCGGACAAATATCTCGAACTCTATAAGTCGGGTGCGTCTTTCAAAGGGATTCAGGAGAAAACGATCGTATTAGAACTTTCTAAAGAACTCAAGGAGATTTTGGATCTTACTAAAACCGAAGAGGGATTCAAAACTTTTCGGTCTTATATGAAGTCCTTTACGAACGACGATCTTCCTTGGATCGAAATCGATTCGGTTATGACCCGAAACGAAAACGCGGAAGAAGGGGAACATTCCGCGAACGAGGATCCGAACGCTCCGTATCGTCTTTTCGATTATCCGGATAAAAAAACGAAAACGATCCAACGCGGAAGGATTTCGTTTATCAACGCCGAAAAGCCGAACTTGGTTGTTTCCCTTCATCTAAATCCGAGTTATAAGGAACATCCGGGCGGTATGGCTGCGGTGCTTACACCTTCGTACAGAACCTTCTACGCGTTAAAGGGAATTTCCGAAGGAAGATACGATAAGGTAAAGTTCGAACAATCTCCTTGGAAAGAGTGGATGGTTTTTAAGGAAGGTTGGTCCAAAACGGAGAACGCGGTCGCGGACGCTTGGATTTACTTTCACGGTTATTGGCCGAATCGGAGCGGTAAAAAAACGGACTTATCCGCGTTCGAAGGTTATCGCCAAAACATGGTTAGTTGGAAATACAAGGATCTTCCCGGTTGGGAAGAACTCGCAAAAGTCGGCGGAAAAGGTCAATATTCCAAAAGTCATAAACACTTTGTCGCGGATGGAAAATTCTGGGAAAGAGAAAAGGCCACGCCCGAACTCTGGAGAAGAGAAGACGGAAGAGAAGGTTTCGGCGGAGACAATCACTACGCTGCCGCGGAGCTGATGAGATTCGTTCAATACGGTCTCCGTAAAAGAAAAACCGAAGAAAAATTTCCGGAGCCGGGCCCCATCAACAAACCGTATCTTTCCACTTACGCGTTACCCACCTTTATAAACGCGATTTCCGCCTATTTGGAAATCGGTTATATCGATAAGGAAAAAGACATGATCCTAATGACAAAACGCAGAAAGGACGTGGCCATTTCCCTTGCGGCGGGTATTTATTCTTTGGCTCACGGGTTCAAAATCAAAAATCAAAATTTTCCCTACGTTCCGGTTGGTAAAAAAATCAACTGGAAGCGTTACGAAACGCGAAAAGAAGGAAATTATTTTCAGATTGTAAGTGATTAATTATATTTTTATTATATTCCAAAACTTGCGGGAAGTGGAACTGTGCCATTTCGCGCAGTTTCCCTTTGAAGGTTCAAAAGGAATGTATGAATGCGCCGACTCCTTATAAAATTCAAAGGGTATTTGTCATGGATGAAGAAGTTATTACGACGATTGTTATCTTAGGGTTTGGCCTTATTTTGGAATTGGCGATTACGAGGTCAATGGCAGCACGAAGAAGAAAAAAATTTGAGCCGCTGATTCGCAAAGAACTGGAAGCTGCCGGAGGTGTTTTGGCGTTACCCGAACTTGTTAAACGAATCGGTTTTAAAGATTCGTTCTACAATCGTGGTAAAGTGATTCTATTGATAGCGAAGATGGTTTCCAGCGGCGAGGTCATTGAAGACAATAATCGATATGCCTCGATCGAAAACACATTGAATCTTAGAAAATATCGACTTACCACTCCGACACATAAAGACGGTACTAAAAATTAACGAACAATTATGTAAAGGCGCACAAGTTCCCAAAATTGAATCTCGATTCGTTTTAAGGAACGTCATTTACACAAGATCGCCGCCGACGCCTTTAACAAGGTAAAATTCCCTTACTCGGTAAATGTTCTAACCCATGATTCCTAGTATCGTCGCTTAGAGTTTGTCCGCCAGCCGTCCGATTTTATCGGAATGGCCGCGAATCTTTGCGATTGTTTTAAGTTTTGTGGTAAATGCTTGCATCTAACCCACGCTTTTCAAGCCCAGAAGGGGCGCCATTTTGTCTTATTTCTGTACTGGAAAAAACGGTGGGAAATTGTTCGATGAAGGAAGTAAATGGTCTAAGCGGATGAATCAAAAAATTAGAATATTCAGTTTTATGAAGATATTGCCTTTTTTCTTTTTTATACCGTCGATTTTCGCACAAACACAAACGACAACTTCCATCGATCCGCTGCTTCGGGGATCCTGGTATGCGGACCAGGAAGAAAAGGAAGCCGTTCTCTACAACCGAGTGATGAAGTTTTTTCGGTCCAACGCTCATTTTGTTTGGAAGACGGATCTACACGGAAGAAACTACCGGTTCTACAAGGACGGAAGGGTGGAATTTATTGTGGACCGGGACTTCAAAGAGGTGTTTCCGGACGTTTCCGAACTGGACGTACATCGGAGCGAGGCAAAGGTTTTGGCGGAACACGGAGAACCTTATTCGGCGATACGTTTGTTAAAAGGAATCGGGTTATGTTACAGATTTCAATTCGGAAAACTCGTTCCCGAAGGATACGGGAGCGCAACGGAGGAGTTGAGCCGATTGATGAAACACATGGCCCACAAAAGAGGGGAGGTGGACGATCTCACCGATCCCTACGGATGCACAAAAAAGAATATTCTAAAAATTGAAAGTGAACCGTTCCGATTTTCCCTGGAAACGACGGACGATTGGAAACACTATTTCCCGGAACCGGAAACGCCCGAAAGCGGAACCGAGGGAGACCACGTCTGGAAGGTTCGAAGATTTTATCAAACGTTACCGATAAACGGACAAGGGCAAAATACGACACAAACTACTTCCGAAACAACGAAGACCGAACTCGCAAATAAAAACGAATCTTCACCGGAACCGGAATTGGAAAGAATGTACCGGTCTCAGTCCGAAAAGTTTCTCTACTATCGACCCGACAGAATTTTGTTTACGATCGGACTCTCGTACCATCCTGTTGCGGCCGTTTATACTTCCAAAAATTATTTTCAACTCTGGGATCTCAAACGGGGAATCAATTCTAGAACGATCCTAGAAACGAACTTTCGAAGAAAGAAGGAACAAGATTCCTACGTAAGTCGTTTCGATTCCTTTCACAAAGACGGAAGAAAAGTCCCCTTGATCCTTTTGGAAAAATATTATTTACGCGAAAATCGAGGACTTCTGTTTTCCATATCCGGACCGGAAAAACAGATGGATCGCATCCGACAAATCTGGTCACAATTGAACCGGAAACTAATCGTCGAATGAACTATGATTTTCGCGCTCGTAAAAACCGGAGATCGTCCTTTCCCGCCGGGACAACCCTCGCAAGATTCCACCTGGCAATTGCTCCTGATCGGATTTTGTCTCGTGGACGGAATGGCGCTTCTTTTTATTCCTTTGGGAATTTACGGTTCCGTATTACTCACGGTGGCCTTGCTGATATTTTTGTTTTTGCCTCTTCTTTTTTGGGTCATCCGACTGAGTTCGAAATTCGGAAATCTTCTCTACGTCGCTTTGTTTTTAAGTCTTTTGTCCGCGGGAGTTTCCGCTCTTTACATCAGTCATAGCATTGGATTTTTCCTCGGACTTCCGGTCGGAAAAAACGTCGACCTTTCCCAATTCTCGCAAAACGGAGAATTCGAAAACGATCGTATCCTCGTTTTTCGGGGCGTCAAAATTCTTACCGACTATGTCTCATCCAGATCCGCAATCAGCAAGGCGAGGACGGAACCCAAACGCGCCAAGACGATTTACTTTCACGTTGCGCCACTTGTTTCTTCGAACTGGAAAAAAGGGGACCCGATTCCGGTATGGGTCGCCTGCGAAAGAATGGAATTGCCGACTTGTACTTGGGCCCATTCCGTCTTTTTTTGGGGTGAAAATCTAAAAAACCATTCCTTATATCCGTATTACAAACTTTCCGTTCAGGATGCGGGAAGAATTTATAAATTATCCCTTCCGGAACATCCCACGATCTTCCGACCGATCCGGAATCCGGAAAGGAAACTCGTTCGGGCGGGAATGTACGGACTATCGGGACTTTTCTTTCTCAATTATTCCTGGTTCCTTTGTATTTTTTTGGGGAAATTTTTCGGTAAGGAAAAATGAGTTTCGGTCTTTAAAAAAATCAACGATTTGTCAAAAAACTTTTTCGTTTGCTAATTTTGATCCTTTATCTTCCGATATTTATACAGAACCAAATTGGATTCTCTTTCTTCTAAAAAATTCTTAAGAATGGAAAAAGATGTTGGAAAGAGGATTTTCGGAAATTGGTTCTATTCGATTCTTCACTTTCATTTTTACGGAAGAGAATTTTGACGAAATGAAGAGAGCCGTTGTAGCTCTTGGGAAGGATCGGGATCTAAAAACGATTTTTTATTTTTTATTTTGTAACCAGGAGAAATTCTCATGAGGAAGAAGATCATCTTACTTGCCGGACTGCTTTGCATTCTTGCTGTACCAGGTGTCTATAGCCAGCAAACCGGAAACAATCAGGCTGGTGGAAATCAGCAAACAGGGGCGAACCCGGATCCTCTTGAAAAACTCATTCTAGAGAATTTCGAAGAGGCCGAAGACTGGAGAGCGAAATCTACGACTCCTCTGGGTGAAACCAAACTTCTCAAAATGGTTCAAAGAGGATTGATGAGAGACGTGTTCGACGAGAACACGGTTCCGGATAACGGAGGAGATCAGATCGAAAAGAATCATATCCTCGGAATCAAAACCAACTATACCAATCGAGGTTTTGACAGAGTGGAAGTTTTTCCTCCTCACGAGTATATCGTAAAGGGAAAAGCGCGTCAGCTTTCCATCTGGGCTCTGGGAAGAAAATTCCGTCATACTCTTTTCGCTAAGTTGAGAGACTACAGAGGAAACACGCATAATATCCGTCTGGGAAGATTGGACTATTTCGGTTGGAGAAAACTCACCGCTACGATTCCGGGTTACGTTCCTCAAAGTACGAGGTTCGCTCTTTTGGATAAGAATCTTCACTTCGTATCTCTTTTTGCCCTCAGCGACGTTCACGAAGTAGGCGGGCAATTCTACTTTTATGTCGATGATTTGGAAGTACGCGCCGATAAATCGGATGCGAAGTATCCCGGATCGGAAATTAAAGATAACTGGTAATCTTCAAGGAAAGGAAGCAGGTTTCATGAACTCGTTCAAAATCACAGCGACACTTACAACGATTCTCGGAGGAGCGATTCTTCTGGGTTTGGTTAACGGACAAAACATCATCAAAGGCAAACGTGGGATCGATACCGCAACCGGTATCGACGTAAGCGGTTTGGAACTCAGATCCATCACCGTGGAATCCTGGGATAATCCCGCTTCTTCCGCGGCGTACGGTTGGGAAGTTTTAACCGATAAGGACACACAACCAGCCCAAGGCGCACAGGCGTCGGCCTATCAATCGACCGCGCAAAACGCACAGTCTCTACGGGAAGTGAAATTGATATCCGGTAAACCGGGAGATATCAAGAACGTGGACGCGGGAACGGCTAAGGTTCTCGGAGTCAAATTTCAGTTCACTTATCCGGGAGAAAACACGGTAACGATTCGTCCGCCGAGAGTTCCCGAATACGAGGTCCTTCGTACCAAGGCTTATTTGGATTCCAACAATCAGAGAAAGGTTTCTAAAATCTACGGAGTTGAATTTCCGGGTGTGAGTAAGGCTCTTTCCGTTTGGGTTTGTGGAAGAGGAAACGAATACAACCTGGAAGGTTGGATCGAAGACTGGAAAGGGGACACACACATTCTTCAATTCGGCTCTCTCGATTTTATCGGTTGGAGACCTTTGACGGTTTATATCCCGCAAGGAGTTCCTCAGGACGTAAATTCATATCCTCAGGTAAAGACGATCGTTTTCAAACAGTTTAAGATTCGTTCTCGTCCCGATACGAGCGGGGAGACCGTTTATCTTTTCTTCGACGAGTTGAGAGTTCTTTCGGATGTGTTTGAAGTTCACTTCGACGGAGCTTCGATAGACTTCGACGATGAGGATTGCAAGAGCAAACATAAATTGGATAAGATGCTCAAGACAAAAGTCGAAAAAGAATGCGGCGGCGGCGCCAACAAATAAAGTTTTAAAAATCAACGGGATGTTATAAATCCCGTCTTTCCTTCTTCTCGGTAAGGTCGATCGTTTGATTTTACCGGGAGTTCCCTTCTCTTTAAATTCTGGTTTACGGATAAGCCAACTCGTCTATAATTGATAAATACAGGGCTGTCAGAAAGGAATTTAACCCCAAACGTCCCAATTTTCATCAAGCCGAGACTCAATCGGTGGAGTATCCTATGTCTAACGAAATATCAGCAACTACGGAATCCAGACCGGCCAGCGATCTGGATAAGCTGACATCTCTTTTCAACGAAGAAATTTATGTTCGCACGGACGCGAACTCCATTCCTGCATCCAAGTTTAAGATTTTTGACGACCTCATCGAATTTTATAAATCAGCCGGAAAAATAGACGATGCGAAACGAAAAATCGAGGAATATCTTTCCGAACACGAAGACAGCATCTCCGCAAGATATTTACTCGGAATTCTTTCTCTCGAAAGAGGGGAGATCAGCGACTCCGGTCTTTTAAAAAACCTATTAGAATCTTTTAAAGTAGCCGGTAAGTGGGCGATTATAGAACACATCACCGATCAAATCCTGAAATACGGAGATCAAAGACTCGCCCTCAAATACAAAGCCGAAGCCCTTGAAAAGTTAAAGAAGAATAAAGAACTCAAAGTCGTATTGGAAAAACTCGCCAAACACGACCGTAAGAATCCCGAAATTTTAAAAAAATACGCGCTTTCCATTTTGGACGAGAATAAGGAAAGGGCGATCACTTATCTCAAACAGGCGATCGAAACGTTCGCGAAGACGAAAGACTACGTTCAACTCAAGGAAATCTGGTCGATCATCGTAAGTAACAATCACGAAGACCTTCAATTTTTCGAAAGAATCGAAAGAATCATGTTGGGTCATAGGGAAAGAACCAGACTTGTCGGTTATCTTTATCCGATCGTAGAACCTTACAAACAGTTGGAAGACTGGGACAAGGTGATTTATCTTTTAAAAAAGATTCTCGAACACGAGGCTTCTTCCAACAAAGCAAGAAACGAACTCATCCGAGCGTATAAAGCGAAGTATGCCAATCATTCCCTTTTGGAAGATTTTCTCAAAATGTCCGAGATCGGAAACAACAGAAAACCGATCAAGGTTTGTATCGCCAACTTTGAAAGAAATATCGTGTTCGATACGAACAACTACGTTCTCCATAGAAACTGGGGAGTGGGGAAAATTACTTCGATTTCGCCTAACGGAGATTCCATTTTTGTGGACTTCAAGGACAAAAAGGATCATAAACTTTCGATCCAAATGGCGATCACGAGTTTAAAACCTCTGAAAAAAGATCATATCTGGGTAAAATATTACGAAAACAAAGAAGAGATCACGGATCTTTTTAAGGACAATATTCCCGATTTTTTTAAGGAACTTTTGACCTCCTTCAACAACAGAATGTTGACCGCCGATATCAAATCCGAAGTTTCCGGAAAATTCCTGCCTCTCGCGGAATGGTCCAAATGGTGGAACAAAGCCAAGAATATAATCAAAAAGGAACCTAACATCGGATTCGATCCTAAGAAAAAGGACGAACTCGTATATCGTGAAAAGGCGATTTCTTTGTCGGAAGAGTTGTCGGAAAAGTTTGCTCACCAGACGGACGCGAATAAAAAACTCGATATCGCTATGGAAGCTTTGGATAACCGCGAAGACGCGGAAGGTGCGATCGAAGCCTTCAATCATTTTTATTACGAAGAAGAGGAAGCGGCCGATCCTGTTCGTAAGATCGTAGCGTTTTTATATCTGCAAACCGCGTCGGAAGAACTCGGAGACGAGGAAATTCCAAGACATCTCAACGAACAAAAAATTGCGGAACTCATCAAGTCCTTGCCTGTGAGTAATCTCGTTGAAGTTTCCACAAAAATCGGAAACGTGGAAGTCAAAAAAGGTTACGTGAATTTGGTTCGTAAACACGCGCATAATCCGGAGGAAGTTTTGACCGGAATTCTTTTTGAAGTTCCGATCAAGGTGAACAAATACGTTTTCTCCATTTTGGAAGAAGAGGATAAGTTCGATCTTCTCAATTCGTTTATCAAATCTGCGGGAGTCAGAGCGAAAGAAACTCCCGAAGTTTTCATTTGGGTCGCTAAGTCCATTCTCACGAAAATATGGGAGGGAGAATGGCTTGTCTCTTCCAAAGAAGAGGAACGTCTTGAACTGATTCTGAAGGTTTTCCGTATGTTTAAACCTCTCGCGAAGATCGAGGATAAAGGAACCAAACTTAAGAACGCATGTAAGGAAATCCTTCATGGAAACGACGACGAGATTCTCCGCGAAGCGATTCACTCCGGAGATTCCGAATATATCCGCAAGTTATACGCGCTTTACAAAGAGGTTCCGTATTTTACCGATCTGGAAAAAGAACGTTTGTATTCTCTGATTGTAGAGTTGAAACCGGACGTCGCTTGGGAAGAAGACGAGGACGAGGATGAAGAGGACGACGATATTCTCAACCGGATTCCGGAAGGTGCGATTCTCGTTACAAGGCGCGCCCTCAATCGGAAGAAGGAAGAATTCGAACATCTTCTCAACGTGGAAATGCCGGAGAACTCCAAAGATATCGGGGAAGCTCAGGAAAGAGGGGACTTACGAGAGAACGCGGAATACAAGGCCGCGATGGAAAAACAAGTTCAGTTGCAAGCAGCCATCAAAAGACTCGAAGCCGAAATCAAGAGTGCGATTATTTTGGATCTTACCAACGTCAAAACGGACAAGATCAATATCGGAGTTTCCGCAAAACTCAAAAACGAGTCCACGGGAGAAGTGGTGACTTATTCTATTTTGGGGGCTTGGGACGCGGATACGGAAAAACACATCATCAGTTACCAATCTCCTCTCGCTAAGTCTTTGCTCGGTAAGAAAACGGGAGATTCGGCCGTTCTGAACCTTACGGGTACGGAAACCCGTTATACGATTCTTGACATCGGTAGATTTTCCTTACAGACTCAAGAAGACTAAGAAAAATATTCAAAAAATTGAATCTATAAAAGTCCCGAGTCGGTTTTCGATTCGGGACTTTTTTTGTTATCGAGCGATCCATAGGGAACGATGTATGAGTATTGTGTTACGCCGTTTTGCTTTTGTAGTTTTTATCCGAGACGATCGACGCGACTTCAACCGGAAGAATATGACGTTGAATATAGAGATGTAACTCTTCCGCGTTGAGTTTTTGAATCATCGTTTCCGGGATTTTATTCCAACATTGATCGAATACCGATCGAACGTTGAGCCCTTTCGATTTTAGTTCTCCTACTTGATCGCAGAGAAAACGGATTCGTACCCGATCTCTTTTCATTATATTTGCCATTTTTTTTTCTCCTTTTCCCGATCGTATGGTCTTTTTAAAACGATTTCGGTCCGATCCAAAAATTTGATTTTATCGGAAACGATCCGTCTTCAAATCCCGAATTTTACCTTTGTCTTTTCCAAATCCGACTCTTATCGTATAGGAACCCCCGGACAAAAAATCCGTAAGAGAAGATTTTTTAGACGTTTTATTATGCGAAAATGTTTCAATCCGATTTTCGGTCCCATAAAACGAATGCGAACTTTTGAATATACTAAATTCTTAAATATTTCCTGCAATCGATTCGAAATCGTTACAGTCGGGCTGTTATGGAAGATTTTAAAAACGGGAACGAGTTGTAGATAATTTTGGGACCGGCTTTTAAGCGGCAAAAGAAGAGAATTTGCGAGTAGAGGGACTCGAACCCCCACACATTTCTGCACCAGAACCTAAATCTGGCGTGTCTACCAATTCCACCATACTCGCGTGGTCCTTCCAATGTTTGTGAATCTTTTTTGAAGTCAAGCGGTTTCATGGAAAAGCTTTTCTAAAATCGGGTCACTCGCCTTCGTTCACAATCTCGAGACGTTCGGCTATACGTTTAGATCGACGAGGGAACCCGCAAAAAAAAACTAAAGAACACGTTGTAGGCATCCAAACGGAAAACCGAGGAAGAAACTGTTGCACAAGTTCAAATTCATCGAAACCCGCTTTCCAAAAAAAAAGATCCCATTGTGTATGGTTACACAATCATTCCGCTTTCTAAAAATTCAATCCGACAGGTATTACGTATGTGGAAATCCCTAACAGGCAACGCACAATTCAGCGTCATCGCTTGTATCATTTTTGTATTCCTAGGTTTTTTCAGTATGGGAATGCTTGGGTTCGGACTTTACTATTTGATATTTCCGATTTCAAAATCACTGTTTCCGCACCCGGATTCCTTACACGGGGACAACGTCTGGCTTGTAGCGATGTATGCGAGCTTGTTATGGCCGTTCGGTTTTATTTTCGCGGCGATTTTATTTCATTTCCTTAGAAAAAGAGGATGGCCGACCGGAATATTATATTTTTTATATGTGATTTCACTCTGGTTCTGGGGCGCTCTTCTCTGGCTTTTTTTAATCAAAAGTTATTTTGTAAGTTCACAAGGGGATTAGGACTCGTCCAAATCGGTTCTATGTTTCTCTTTTGATGATTGCAGACAACGCAGCTTTTACGGTAAACCCATAACCAACGTGAATTTGGTATAATCGATGCGAAAGCGATGCACTCGAGTTTCCCCAACGCGATCCGTAGAGAGCGTTGCACTCGAGTTTCTCGAACGACCCTGGTAACTAAAGTGGCACTGCTCCCTAAGGGTCGCAGCACCAGGGAGTGAGATTGAGTTTAGAGAGAAATATTAGAGTTGTTTAAAAATAAATTCTTGAATCGGCTTGTATTGTGTGGGTCGGGCGATTCAGGCAACTTTACTCTCAGGGAATAACAATTTTCCAACAACTCTATCGATTCGACAATATGTCCTTCAAAAATTCCGTTTCGCTTTAAAGAATTCTTGAAACAGGATCGATTCTTTGAAACCGTCGCTTTTAAAAAAACGATCTCAACTCGAAAAACACGGCTGAATCGAATCGGAAGGAATTCAAATGAACGGAACGTTTTACAAAGATAAGGTAGTTTGGATCACCGGGGCCTCCTCGGGAATCGGAGAAGAACTCGTAAAAGAGGCGGCAAGGCGGGGAGCCAAGATCGTACTTTCCGCGAGGAGAAGTAAGGAATTGGAAAGGGTCAAAAAAGAATGCGGTCTAACCGAAACGAACAGTCTCGTTCTTCCTCTCGATTTAGAAGATTATAAAAAACTAAAGAACCTTCCGAAAAAAGCGACGGATCAATTTCAAAAAATAGACGTATTGATCAATAACGGCGGAATCAGCCAGCGTTCCTACACTTACGAAACCAGTCTGGATACGTACGAGAAGTTGATGAATGTGAACTATTTCGGGAACATCGCCCTGTCTCTTGCTGTGCTTCCGATTTTGCGAAAACAAAAAAGCGGAGTCATCGCTTCGATTTCCAGCGTCGCCGGTTTATTCGGAGTTCCGCTGAGAAGCGGATACAGCGCGACCAAGGCGGCTCTGACCGGTTTTTACGAAGTTCTGCGCGCGGAAAATGCAACCGAAGGAGTGCGAGTAACGTTAATCTATCCCGGCTTTGTTCGGACTCAAATTTCAAACAACGCACTCCAAGGAGACGGAAGCAAACAAGGAAAGATGGACTCGGTCATCGAAAATGGAATCGCCGCGGACGAATGTGCGAGAAGAATTTTAGACGCAATTGCGGAAGGTAAAAACGAAGTCATCATCGCGGGCCCGAGAGAAAGGTTCGGAGTTTTCTTGCACAAATTTTTTCCCGGAATTTTTGCGAAGTTCATTGCAAAGACGAAGGTTACTTAAAACTTTCCGTAAGACTTGACTCTTGAAGATTAGAAAAGGATTCAATTTGAGATAGGCGATATAAATGTATGGCAAAGAACTATGTACGATTCAGCAGAAAGAACAAAATCAATTGGGGAAAAATAGAAGACGACAAAATTATTCCCTTGGACTGCGGGGACTGCACTACGAAAGATTTTTTGGAGTTTATAAAGAAAAAGAAAAAAAACTCCCAACAAAAACCGATCCGTATCCGGGACGTTTCCATTTTATCTCCGATCACCGCACCTTGTCAGATCCTTTGTCAAGGAGCCAATTATAGACAACATCAGATCGAATCCGGTCTTGATCCGGACGATAAAATGTACAATCTATTCTTCACAAAATCGGACGCGTCTCTTTCTCCGCCCACTGGAGACGTTATTCGTCCTTCTCACGTAAAACTTCTGGATTATGAAATCGAACTCGGCCTTGTATTCGGAAAAACCTTCGATTCGACCTTAAGGCTCGATACAAAAAACGTCGGCGAATATGTGGCGGCCTTTTTTATGGCGAACGACGTATCCGCAAGAGACGTTCAGATTCCTCAGATGCAATGGTATAAAGGAAAATCGTATCGAACCTTTTGTCCCTCCGGTCCTTATCTCGCGGTTTTAGATCCCGGAGACTTCGAGCTATTGGAGTCCTTGGAGTTGACTCTTTCGGTAAACGATCAAATCAGACAAAAGGACGTAACTTCCAATCTCGTTTTTAAACCCGCGGAAAGTATTTTAGAACTATCACAATTTTGTAATGTATCTCCGGGGGACGTGTTGTTGACGGGGACTCCTTCCGGATGTGCGCTCCGAGCTCCGGGAAAGTTTATTCAAAAAATTGCAAGTCTTTTATCGGAGAGAAAAAAATGGGACCTTTTTATCAAGGGCCAAAAAAAGAGGATTCAGTATTTGCGCCCGGGGGACGTCGTACGTTCCACGATTCGTACTCCGGATCGTAAAATCGATTTGGGAGAACAGATTTTAAACGTCGTAGCGGAATAATCCGGCGAAAAACGATATTGAACGCGAGTTCGGCGTAGGAAAATGGGCGAATCCGACCCTATTTTGTAACTTCAAAAGTTTTAATCCGAAGAAGTTCGTGATGTTATACGCACAATACAAGAACATTCAATATACGTTCAACCAACTCGCCGATCTCCTATCCGCGGTGGAAGAAAAGGAATATTCGAAAAACATAACACAGGTAACGGGTTCGAGTATCGGGAAACACGTTCGACATTGTATCGAGGTTTTGGAAAATTTAACCGTCGGACTCGAAACTGCAAACGTATCTTACGATCGGAGAAAACGAAATCCCCTTTACGAAATTTCTCCCCTCGCCGCAAGGGAT
Source organism: Leptospira weilii serovar Ranarum str. ICFT (assembly GCF_000332415.1). Lineage (GTDB taxonomy): Bacteria > Spirochaetota > Leptospiria > Leptospirales > Leptospiraceae > Leptospira > Leptospira weilii_A. The sequence continues at coordinate 125,047 of NZ_AOHC02000038.1, read as the reverse complement.
AAAATTTTCGAACTATTGGGAAAACTCGAACCAATCGACGAAGATAAAATGATAGAACTTGTATATCTTATCGATCCGGTCACGGGTCTTGAGGGAAAAACGATCACCACTCTAAAACGGGAATTTTTATACGTTCAGGATCATACGATTCATCATATGGCGATTATTAAACTTTACGCGGAATGTTTTTTACGGAGTATTTTTTTGCCGGAAGAATTCGGAGTAGCGTTATCGACCCTTCAATTCCAAAAAACAATCGGCATCACGGACGCACAAAGTAAAAGTTCCGAATCGTAAAAACCTGTTTAACGTGAATTCGGTATAACAAATGCGAAAGCGATTGTAGTGGAAATTCCGAAGGAATTGGAACGAAAAGCGCGGTCGCGAGCTATTTTAGCTATGAAATTCGCGAGCGATTCGCCCAAGATTTCTTACGTCGAACTCACGTTGTTTAGGGAGAAAACGAAGTTTCAAGTCGAACTTCTAAATGGGAAGATCTGCATCACGTTAACGGATCAAACCGAGAGAGTTCGTAATTTTTCAGGCTTAGACATTCGGATTAAAAAACTTTTTATGAAACGTTTGAGTGCGGCTATAAGTAGTAAAATCGTTTTTGGGAAAATTCGTCTTAAAAAATCAATCCGACCAGAATTTTGGCCGGCTTGTTTTTTTTACGCGCCTCTGATCCCTTATATCGCCTATCTAACGGTTCGTTACAGGGGATTGGGAACGATCTGCGCGGCCAATCCCGGAATTCCTTTGGGAGGATTGGTCGGAGAATCCAAGGAACAAATATTAAAGAATATGAATTCCGAAAATGTATTAAAATTTTTTAAAGTATCCGGAACCCAGTCGAACGTCGAAAAGGGATTCGAATTCATCAAAAGAGAAACTTTGAAAAGGAAATTCAAATTTCCTTATATACTAAAGCCGAACGCGGGCCAAAGAGGTTCCGGGGTTAAACTCGTAAAAAACGAAAACGAGGTTCTCGAATATCTGAAGGAAACCAACGTGGATCTGATCGTACAAGAATATCATCCGGGTCCGGAAGAAGCGGGAATTTTTTACTACCGTTTCCCGAACGAAAACGAAGGAAAAATTTTATCGATTACGAGAAAAATCTTTCCGATCCTGGAAGGAAACGGAACGAACACATTGGGAGAGTTGATTTTAAAACATCCTAGATTTCAATACCAGTGGAAAGTTTTTAAAGAAAGGTTTGTAAAAGAATGGGAGACGGTGTTATCCTTAGGAGAAAAAAAAAGATTGGCCGAAGCGGGGAACCATTGTCAGGGCGCACTTTTTACGGACGGAAGTTCTTTGATCACGAAAGAGCTCACACGGGAGATCGATCGAATTTCAAAAACATTTTCGGGATTTTATTTCGGACGATACGACGTTCGTTATCGATCCGATGAAAAAATAAAACTGGGGAAGGATTTTGGAATTGTGGAATTGAACGGAATCACTTCCGAATCCACGAATCTTTACGACCCCGATTTTTCGATTTGGAGAATGTATACGATCTTATTCAAACAATGGAATTTACTCTTTCGAATCGGTTTCGAAAACCGGAAACGGGGAGTTCCCAAAACGAAACTCAGTGAAATCATAAAAACCTTGATCGTTTTTTACGGAGGAAATCGAAAGGTAAACGTTCGATCGGATTGAAAAAACCTACTCATAACTATATAATGAAGTACCTAATATTTTGCATTGAAACCGTATTTTGCGATAAAAATAACGGTACTCAATTTTATAGGAATCGGTAAGAGAACCGTTCGTATAAGTGCAATTTTTCAAATCACGAATTCATTTGAAAAAAAATATAACGGCGGTTTTGATGATATCCAACTTCGGGCTGACGGAACGCGACTTCCGAGAACTTAAAATCCGCAATCGGAAAATTTTGTATTTGTAATCTTCGATCGGAACGTTTGAATTTCCTTGAAAATCGAAAGTATGATTTGTGAATTTATGTTATGCGAAAAAGGATTTCGTTTCCAATCGTAAAATCGTAAGCGGACGAGGTGAAAAACCGTGACTGATCCAGTTCTTAAAATCGTTTATTTCTTGTTTGGCGATCCTAAAAAAAATTCCCTCGAACACAGACTTTTTAATACGGTCGCGTTCGTAAACGGAACTTTGAATATTTTCGGAGCCTTCTCTTCCTTTTATCTGGAAAACTTCATGGTGATTTTTCTCCTGAATTTCGTTTCGGGAATTCTTTTAATAGGAATGTATTTTATTTCCAGGGTGAAGAGTATCTATTATTCTCTGTTTTGGCCTTTTAATCTTATCATCCTCGTCTATCTATCTTCGATGTGGTTTTTTAACGGAGGTTCGATAGGAGGTAATCATTATTATTTCATTCCCGCTCTTGTGATCGCGACCATACTGCTAAGAAATCATAACGTATGGATCGTTTATTTGATTTACGCGGCCGCAACCGCGTTTCTTTACGGAATCGAATATTTCCATCGAGAACTTGTTAAGACGTATCCGAACGATACCGAACGTTATTTGGACGCGGGAGGAAATTATTTATTCGTTCAGATTTTAACGGGAATTTTAATTTTCATCCTAACCAGAAATTTAAACATAGAAAGAAAAAAGTCGGATTCCCTTTTGCTGAACATTCTCCCCGAAACCGTGGCGGAGGAATTGAAGAGAAACGATTTCGTTGTTCCCATTCGTTACGAAAGTGTCACGGTGCTTTTTACGGATATGGCGGGGTTTACAAAAATCGCGGAAACGATGTCGCCGGAGGAATTGTTAAACGAACTCGATCTTTTTTTTCGAGAGTTCGATTCCATCGTCAAAAGGCACGGGGTGGAAAAAATAAAGACGATCGGAGACGCGTACATGGCCGCAGGAGGACTTCCTCTGGCGAATAAAACTCATTCCATAGATGCGGTGTTATGCGGACTTGAATTTCAAAAGTTTATGCGTTTGAAAAAACGGGAGAGAGAAAGTAACGGTCGACCCTATTGGGAACTGAGGCTTGGGATCCATACGGGTTCGGTGGTTGCGGGTGTGGTCGGAACCGAAAAATTCGCCTACGATATATGGGGAGATTCGGTCAATACCGCCAGTCGTATGGAAAGTTCCGGAATCCCGGGAGAAGTCAATATTTCCAGCGAAACTTACGAGAAGATCAAGGATTTATTTATCTGCGAACACAGAGGAAAAATTAAAGCGAAGAACAAAGGTGAAATCGATATGTATCTCGTAAAAAAAATCAGAGAAGAATTACACGATCCTCAAGACGAATTGAAACCCAATAAAACTTTTTTTCGGATTTACTCTCAAATTCAAAAAGGGGAATTTCCTACTTAAGAATTTTAGGAACTTCTTATATGCCGTCAGCTTCGGTTTTCTTTTTCCCTTTCATTTGGTTTTGTCTGCTTTTGGGAGTTTCCTGTACGGTTCCGGAAGATCTCAAAAAAAAACCGGAAGAGAGCCTGATACAACTCAAAGAATCCGGAGTAAAACTTAGAGAACTCTATTTGGACGGGGGAGGGATACGGATCTACGGAGTTGCAGGAGGTTGTGAATCGGAAAATCGGAATATTTTAATATTTATACACGGTTCTCCGGGAGGTTGGCAAAATTATGTTTGGTATTTGGAAAACAAAAACTTAAGGGCAAAGTATTGTATTTTGACGTTGGATAGGCCGGGGTTCGGTAAATCGGAACCTAACGAAGCCGTACCGGACGTTGCAAAACAAGCCGATATCTTAGAAAAAGCGATCGATGATTTTTTAAATCTGGTCGGAGCCTCCGAAAATGTAAGGGTCGTACTCGTAGGACATTCGTATGGGGGTCCGATCGCCGCAAAAATCGTTCTGTCTTCTACTCGTAAAATTCATAGGCTCGTTTTATTGGCGGCTCCTTTGAGCGCAAAGGAAGAGGAAATTCGTTGGTATAACAGAATCGCGGATTGGAATTGGGTCCGTAATTTATTGCCGAATGAGTTCAAAAACAGCAACGCCGAAATGCTTCCTCTTAAATCCCAACTGGAAACATTAGAGAAATTTTGGAAAAACATTCCATGCAGGATCGTTTTGATCCATGGAAAGAAAGATTCTTTGGTGCCTTTTCAAAATCTGGAATTTTTTCAAACTCAATTTTCAGATTCAAAACTTACAACGATCGTATTGGAAGAAGAGGATCATTTTATTCCCTGGACTCAAAAAAAACTTTTAGAAAGTGTATTGTTAGAAGCCGCTCGTTAAATCGAAATTGTATGTCGTATATTCGATTTTCTTTTTGAAGGTTTGCGTATCCCCAATGGAAAGACCGCCTAACTTTACCAAGAGGCTCAAAGCCGTCTCAAAAATTAAAATTTATAAAATCTTATTCACCAACGTCCCACGGAAATAAACAACGTAACGAATTTGTAATAGATATTTTGTTCCTTGGCTCATCGTAGTCTAATATTGAACAATTCTTTGTGCAAGTAATCAAACTGCCTACAGTTTAAGCATTCTTTTTCAAATTCTTATTTTTGTGGGTTCCGATTATAAAATGAATGAAATTCTTTTCTTTTTTCTTTTCGAAATTTTTTTCAATGCAATTAATCTAAAGTACATATTATCATCATTTCATAATAGAGTGTTCATATTAGTGATTTTGACAATACGTTTAGCGTTGAGAGGAGCGTCACTTTTTACTTTGGGGCTCTGAACTCACATTATAATGTGAAGGGATAAAGATCGGTTGTTTATGCTATTCTATCCAATGAGTGCCGCTCAAAAAAAGGCACAGGGATTCGTTGGAGGGTTTGTATGCAAAGAATAATAAAAACCAGTCTGTTGGCTCTATTTGTGGTTTGGGGCGTAAATTGTGTAAACGGAAATAAAAATAGCCTGCCCTTTCTTGCTTACTTGGACTTGAGCAATAAGGCGGAGGGTAGTTCCTTTGCGGTTTCGCAAATTACACCGGGTTCCGGCGTGACCGGAATTCCTTTGAATACGGCCATTCAAGTCACTTTCAACGAAGCATTGGATGCTTCCAGTGTAACTTCTTCCACATTTTTTCTCAAACAAGGCCAAACACAGATTTTGGCAAACTTGAGATTGGATACATCTACCGTAGTTCTCACACCGAATTCCTCTCTTGCTGGTTCAACAACCTACTCGGTAACAATTGCGAAAGAAATTAAATCTTCGACCGGAATTTCTCTCAAAGAGGATTTGAATTGGAATTTTACCACGGCTACCATCGTGGATGCGGTGGCTCCTACCTTATCTTTGAGAACACCTGCAACGGGGGCCGCGCTGGTTCCGAACAATACGTCGATCCAAGTCGCTTTTACGGAAACGATGGATTGTACGACGGTCGATAATACAACGCTTACTCTTAAAAATGATGTAACCAACGTTCTCGAACCTGCCAACGTAAATTGTTTGGGTTCTAGCGCCACATTGAATCCCAACAATCCATTAGCGGCAAATACGATATATCGAGTGGATCTTTCGGCTGCTATGAGGGATCTCGCCAACAACCCGCTTCCGGGCGCGCAGAGCTGGACTTTTACGACCGGAGCCGGTCCTGATGTAACTCCTCCAACCGTTCCTTTTCTATCTCCAGCCGCCGGGGCTCAGGGAACTTCGGTGAATACATCTGTGAGTGTAGCTTTTAGCGAACCCGTCAATTGCGGTACGATCGCGGGAAATTTTACTTTAGACTCCAATCCTTTAATTCCGGTGGTAGGGGATGTTCCCGTAACGGTGAATTGCTCGGGAAGCACCGCCTCAATTACTCCAACGGCTCCGTTGGCATTCAATACGATTTACACTGCGTCTCTTTCGAATGCGATTTCCGATTTATCCGCAAATCCTGTTGCACCGACCGTTTGGACTTTTACTACGGGAGCCGCGCCTGATGTTACGCCGCCTACTGTTACGTTTACGGCTCCTGCGGCCAATGCCGTCGGAATCGGAACGAATGTAAGTCCGACGGTCGTTTTTAGCGAACCGATGGCCTGTGCCTCGGTCACGGCGGCCTCCTTTCGAGTGAAGAGAAAAGTGGCGGGCACTTATCTAACCGGAAATGTAAACTGCGTCGGAACGTCCGCGACCTGGACGCTGGATCCGTTGGTCAATCCCACGCTTACTTTTAACACGGTATACACTGTGGAAATCAACGCCGGGGCCTTGGACGGAGCCAATAATCCTGCGGTTCCAGCCGCTTGGGACTTTACGACGGGACCTGGACCGGATGTGACTCCTCCGAACGTTGTTTTTGTCACACCCGCAAACGCAGCCACCGGCTTGTCTGTCAATGGGGGCGGTAGTATCGCTTTTGATGAAGGGATGAATTGCGGTTCCGTTTTGGGAAGTATCACCTTGGACGATGATCCTTTGACTCCGGCTACTGTGGTGCCAATCACGGTCAATTGCAATGGAAACACTGCATCTTTTGTTCCCACGGCGCCGCCATTGGCATTCAATACCGCATACACTGTAAAAATCGCAAATACGGTCACAGACAGCTCCAATAACGCGATGCTTGCGAACTATGTGTGGACTTTTACTACGGGAGCCGCTCCCGATGTTACTCCGCCTCAGATTTCCCTCGTAAGCCCTCTCGCGGCGGCCACGGGTGTTCCGACAAATGCAAATATTACGGTTTCCTTTAACGAAACCATCGATTGTTCGACCTTGAATTTTACGGTCAACAATGGGATTTTGGGCACCGTAAATTGTTCCGGAGCCTCGGCAACCTTTGTTCCTAGTGCACCCACACCTCTCAACGCAGGAACGACTTACACCGCCACGATCGCGAACGTGAACGACCTTGCGGGTAATCCGATGACCGCCCTTCCTCCCGCATTTAGCTGGAATTTTACGACAGGATTGGCGGCGGACGTAACACCGCCGACCGTCACGATTCAAAACGTGAGAGATAACAGCGTAATAGAATCCGGTTTTGTAATCGGAACCGCGATCGATGCGAGGGGAATTGCGAGCGTTGAAATTTCCATCGATGGAGCCGGATTTACGAGCGCGGGCATGATCGGAACTACTTCTTGGAAATATCCGATTCCTGCTACCGGTCCTACGGCTTGGTTACCCAACACTCAACATACGATTTCCGTACGAGTAACGGATACCTCGAACAACGTTACGACTTCGGCGGTTATCAACAATATCCGAAAAGGGACAAATAAGGATATCAACGGGGACGGATACGTGGACTTAGTAACCGCGGAATACGGTCAGGGACTCGTTTACATTTTCCACTCATCCGGAGCGGCAGGAATTACCGCCGCCAATGCTCCGGCTGCTAACCGGATCATTGTAGGAAGTGCGGCGAACCGATTTGGGAAAACCGTAGCGACGGGAGATATCAACGGAGACGGTTTTGCGGACGTGATCGTAGGTTCGCCACCGCCTGTTCCCGGTGTAGGCGGCATCGGTAGAGTGTATATTTTCCATTCATCCGGAACCGTAGGTGTGACTACATCCTTTTCAGGTTTTGCGAACAACATTCTCACGGGAAATCTAAATGCGGATCGTTTCGGGGATACATTGGCAACGGGAGATATCAACGGAGACGGTTTTACGGATGTGGTCGTAGGTGCGCCGGGTTACAATGCAAGCCAAGGTAGAATTTATGTCTTTCATTCTACCGGAGGGGCTGGAATTGCAAACGCGACCGTCAATGCAGCCGGAGCCGGAGCCAGTTCCTTTAAGACGGGATCGGCTACCGGAGACCGATTTGGATATGCACTCGCTACGGGAAATGTGAATGGGAACGCAGGGGCCGGTTTTTCGGATGACATCGCCGTCGGAGCGCCCGGTTGGAATAATGGTTTTGGAGATGATTGGGGCAGAATTTACATGTATTACGGTTCCACTCCCGGAGGATTGACTGCAGCAGCGCCGAGTACGTTTACGAACAATACGGGCAATGCTCCTATTGCCGTCGGAGTTCCCGGTGGGGCCGCTCAATTCGGGTATTCCGTGGCTCTTGCCGATGTCAACGGAGACGGTTTTTACGATGTAATCGGAGGGGCCCCGTTCTTCATAAGCGTAGGAAATCCGAACGTGGATATGCAAGGTAGAGTGGTTGTTTACATTTCACCCGGCGCGGCAGGATTTGCCGCCAATTCAACAATTGGCGGTGCAATTCGCGCCATCAGTGGCGTAATCCACGGACAATTTATAGGGCTCGGTCTTGCGGTTAGAGATTTTAACGGGGATGGAAAGGCGGATATCGCTTTCTCATCCGCAGTTGCTGCAAATGCAATTCATGTTTTTATAACTCCGGCAGGAGCGGGCATCGGACCGGATACGAATACGGCTGCGGCCGACGTCAGTATTGCGGGAGTAGCCGGATTGGGTCTCGTTTCGATGTTTGAAGGCCCCGGTCGTCCGTTGGCTGCGGCAGATATCAACGGAGACTCTTTTGCCGATTTGATCGTCGGTGGATCCAACGACTTCGTCCATATCTTTCACTCAACGGGAGCGGCTGTACCCGTAACCAACAATCCTGCGGCCGCATCGAGTATCATCCTCGGTTCGGGTCTGATCGGCGGGATAGGCGGGGCGGCATCCAACTCCAACGAGTTTGGATCCGGTTTCTAACGAGAGACAAAGTTAAAAAAGTTTACTTCGAGGAAATTTTCTCGGAGTAAACTGTCTCGGTTCGTGTTCGGTGATCATTCCAAGGATCGGCGCAACTCTCCGAGAATTTTGATTTGCTCTTTATAAAATTATTTCGTATATCATAATTTTCTAAATCCCAATTTTAAACTACGTCGAATGTCGTTTATCGTAACGGAATCCTAACAAAACAGAATGGAATCGTAATCGGTTCGGGATGAATTTTTCTCATTCGAGATTGTGGTATAATGCCGTTTAATCACCGGCCTCTAAACCCACATTCATAAGCATCCACTCACTGTTTGGAAAGAATTTTCACGGTTCTTTCCAAATCGTCTCTGTGTTGTTTCAGATCTTTTTTGAGAAGGGCCGGGATTTCTTTTTGTTCCTTGAGAAAACGATTGGTTTTGTCCACAAGGGCCTGATTCGGTTCCACACCCGGAAACAAAATATTTCCAAACGCGGAAGAAAAATGAGAATCACGATTCTTATAAATGCCGATCACGGACTGAAAGTATAGATCCTCGTAGGGTTTGAGAATCTCTTCCTGATGATCCCAATAAAAACCCCTCATCCCGTAACGAAGCCTATCGGTGGAATGTTTTGTGTTCGGATCGGTGAATTCTTTCCAAGCGGAAGCCTTTGTCTTGGGATCGGGAAAGGCGACTTTGGCTCCGTATGCTTTTTTTGCGCCCAGGTCGGCAGTGTCCGATTTTTCCTCTTTGGCAATGAGGTCTAACGCGTCCTTGTTTCCGAAAGCGGAAAGTCTCGTTAAAATGCTCCATCTTCTTTCTTGATCGATTTTGATACCGGGGATCGTGATCTTGCCGTCTAAAAGATCTTTTAGGTAAGAAAGTTGGTCCGGAGTTCTGGACGTTCCTTCGAGCATTCTATACCAAACGATTTTTTCTTCCTCTTTGATGGAAGGGTTTGTAAGTCCGCTTTTTGCGAGTTCGTTGAGTTTTGTGGACCATTCTTCCCTGTTTTCTTTTTTTAAGTAACTCGTCGCGATGGAAGAAGCTTTGGTAAGAATGTGACTGCTTCGAACGGAAAGATCCTCTTCGTAAATTCCCTGTTGGAAAACGAGTTCCAGAAAATCCTTCGGCGAAATTTCCGCGTCACGCGTCATCTGCCACAGGGAACCCCAAAGAATTCTTCTCGCAAAACGATCCTTTACTTGGTTCAAGGACGTTTTGAGTAAGGTGATTCCGTCTTTCGGAAGATACGTTTTCGCATAGGCGTGGTCGTTTGTGTTCAATACTACGATTTCCGAGGAAACGGATTTTTTGGAATCGGAGGTCGTTTTCAAAGTTGGCGAATTTTTCGTCTTTGTATTTTTATGAATGGAAGGATCCGTTTTTACAATTGGATCGTAGGAAAGGAGGGTTTCTTTTCCTTGAACGACTACCTTATCCTTCCACGCCACTTGGAAGGAATAAGGAACGGGTCCGTTGTATTCTTCTTCGGTCCGGTTTTCCTTTAGAGTAAAGACCGTAACTTCCAAGGCGTGTGTTCTCAAAAGTCCGTTTTTTTCGGAAGGAAGTTGTCGGATGAATAGACGGTTCTCTTTCCATTCCGGAAGTAAAGTGTTCACTCCGGTCGTATCCAACCATTCCCGGCTCCAACTGCGGATATCGATTCCCGAGGTTTCGGACATCGTATCCAAAAAATCAGTTTGAACCGTATTCGAATTTGCGAATTTTTGAAAGTATTTCCGCATCGCTTTTCGAAACGCGTCTTCTCCGATGTAATACATCAATTGACGAAGAACCGAAGCGCCTTTGGAGTAGGAAATTCCGTCGAAGTTGCTGATGGCGTCTAACGTGTTCTCTGCGCTTCCCGCAACGGGGTGGGTCGTGGAGAGTTGATCTTCTCTGTAAGCCCATTCCTCCCTGACGTAAAAATGTTCTAGGGCGTCCGGAAATAATTTACCGTGGGACATCGCGTAATAGGAAAGATAATCCGCAAAACTTTCGTTCAACCAGAGATCGTTCCACCATTTCATCGTGACCAAATTGCCGAACCACATGTGAACCATCTCGTGATAGATCGTGTTGGCTCTTCCGAGATATTCGGAATAAATTCTGGGACTTCTAAAAATGTAATGTTCCGAAAAAGTGACGGCGCCCACGTTTTCCATCGCACCCATGTTGAACTCGGGAACAAAAATCTGATCGTATTTTCCGTACGGATACGGAAAATCGAAGTAAGATTCTAAAAATGAAAAAGATTCTTTTGTGATCGCGAATATGTTTTCCGCATCCAAATACTTGGCGAGGGATTTCCGGCACAAAATCCGAAGAGGGATGTTTTGATAACGATCCTCCCAAACCTCGTACGGACCCGCGATCAATGCGAACAAGTAGGTGGAGAAAACGGCCGTTTTCCGAAAACGAATTTCGATTCTTTCGTTTTGAGGATTTTCCCGGAGAGGAAGAGTGTTGTGAACGTATTTCCATTCTTTAGGCCCGATAAGGGAAAGTTCATACGTCGCCTTTAAGTCGGGTTGATCGAAACACGGAAACATTCGGTGCGCTTCGAAAGGTTCGAAGTCCGTATGAAGATATTCGGAACCGTCGGAAGGATCTTGGAACTGATGAAATCCGGAACCGCTGTGATTGTAGTCGTTCGTATAACGAATTTCGATTTCATTCTTTCCGTGTTTTAAGGAATCGCCGGGAATATCCAAGGAAGAATCGGTTTTCGTATAATCGGAAAATTCTTTTCCGTTTAACAAAAACACTTCGATCTTCTTCGTTACGAAATCGATTTTAAGTTTTCCTGTTCCGTTCCCCGTATAAAAAAATAGGATTTTGGTTTCTCCGCGATACGTGGAAGATCCCGCCTTAAGATCCAGACGAATTTCATAACCGACTTGATTGACCAGTTCCGCCCTTTTGACGGCCTCTGTTTGCGTAAGTATGTTGGGAGCGTCCATTGGTTCCTTCTTTTATATTCGAAAATAAGAATATTAAAATATATAGTTTGTCTCTAAACTCGCGCTAAATGATATCCTTCAACTCCATCTTTCGAAGACGGGGAGCGATCGCTCCCACAAAGGCGACGGTCAAAAGAGTTAAGGCCCCGCCCGCAACGATGGATCTTCGGATTCCGAGCCACTCCGCGGTAACGCCGGACTCGAATTCTCCGATCTCGTTCGAAGAACCGATAAAAATATGATTCACTGCGGAAACTCTTCCTCTCATGTGATCGGGCGTGTGCATCTGGACGATGGTGTGACGGATCACGACGCTGACCATATCGAACGCACCCGCAGCCGCAAGACAAAGAAACGAAATCCTATAATCTTTTGAAAATCCGAAAAGTATGATACAAATTCCGAAGCCGAACACACAAGAAAGAAGAATCCAACCCGAATGTTTTTTAGGAGGTCGTGCGGCGATCAAAAGAGCGCAAAGGACCGCGCCGATTCCCTGCGCCGAACGAAGTATTCCGAAAATTTCGGGACTTTGCCCCAGTATTTTTTCGGTAAAAGAAGGAAGGAGCGCGACGGCTCCGCCGAAAAGTACCGCAAACAAATCCAAGGAAATCGCGCCTAGAATGATTTGGTGCGAGGAAACAAATTTCCAACCTCCGCTTAAACTTTCCCAGATACTTTCGTTCGATTCCGGTTTTGACGGAACCGGTTTTCCTTTTACGAATAACATCAAAATCAAACCGAAACTCATCAGGAGAAGATCGATCGAATACGCGAAATAAAGACCGGCGACGATCAACATTCCGCCCGTAAGAGGTCCTAGGACTAAGGAAGTCTGCCAGGCGATTCCGCTCCAAGTCGCCGCGTTCGGAAATGTTTCCTTGTCCACGAGCTGAGTTTGAAACGCCGCGGTCGCCGGATTTAAAAAACCTCTCGCGATCCCGGAAAGAAAAATCACGCAGTAAATCGGATATACGCCGAAATTTCGGAGGATCCAACTCATATTAGGAATTACTAATACGAGTAAGAGTAGGGAGCAGATCGATAAAAGACCGAGAGCCGAAGCGATGATTTTTTTTCTCGGGAACGAATCGATGATAAGACCGGAGAACAAAGCCATCGCGATGGAAGGAATCGCTTCCGTAAGTCCGATAAAACCCACGTGCAGGTTGCTTCCTGTGAGATGATACATCTGCCAGCCTACGACTGTGGTTTGAATGCTGATGGAAAGAGTCACCATAAACTTACCGAAAAGAAAGGAACGATAGTCGGCGATTTTCAGGGCTTGGAAGGGATCGTGTTTTGTTCGTGTTGAAGTCATTTTAATGTTGGATTGGGTTCTTGATAAAATACATTCCGAGAGCGGCGACCATCATCCCGTGATGAAGAATGTGATCGGAGATCAATTGAGGAATGTTTTGGATGGGCGTTTCAAAAATTTCGATTTGTTCGCTGTCGTCCAGATCTTGATCGTGAAGTTTACGAACGTTTCTCGCAACGAAGGTATGACACCAGTTGTTTAAGATCGCCGGATTTCCAGTGACCTTTCCTAAGTATTCCCAATCTTGCGACGTGTAACCCGTCTCTTCCACGAGTTCGGCCTGCGCGGATTCAAGAAGAGTTTTTTTCTCTGCGATTCCTCCCGGAATCTCCAAACTGAAACGATGAACTCCGTGTCTGTATTGATCGATGAGAAGAATTTTATTTTCCGGAGTGATCGCGATTACGTTCACCCAATCCAAGGATTCCAGATGAAAAAAATCTTTGGAAACGCGTTTGTCGGGAGAAGTGGTATGCCAGGATACGAGTTTGAAAATCGGAGTGGCGATTAAATCTTTTCGATGACTCTTGGACCAAAGATTCGAGTGGGGATCGTATTTTTCAGGATGAAATGGTTTCATTGTATCTTCCTTTGAATGAAAGGAGCGGGTCGTTCGTTTTGGTCGGAATTCCGACAAAATTTCCGATGGTAGGAAAGGGTTTCATTCTCATCTCCATGGTTTCAAAATAGGTTTTTTTCTCCAAGAGAGAATCCTATCACCTCGACATCCTAAAACGTATTCACTGAACCGAAAGCTCAGACGTTCTAAAACGTATCACCTAACTTGCAAGTTCTGCAAAATGTGGGAACTCCCACTGAGATTTCGGACGATCGCGAAACGATAACTTACGGGTTGATTCCGGGTGTACAGGATTGACAGAATCTTTCCCGCTCCGATTATGTCACGTGACTTATGAAACTCAGTCCTGAACAGGAAAAAGCGGTCCGACACGAAGACGGGCCGATTCTCATCTTTGCCGGCGCCGGTTCCGGAAAAACCCGGGTCATCTCCAATCGAATCGTACATCTGATCGAAACTGCGGGAGTTTCCGCGGGAAAAATCGTAGCCCTTTCTTTTACCAATAAGAGCGCGAGGGAAATGGAAGAACGCGTTCGAAAAATGATTCCGAGGCAAAAGCTCAAAGGAATCGTCCTCTCGACGTTTCACTCGTTGGGTTTAAACATACTCAAAAAACATATCGGACTTTTGGGATACAAACATCCCTTCCTATTGATGAATCAAAACGACCAGGAAGGATTCTTAACTACATTATTAATCGCTAATAAAGTGGAGTTAAAAAAAGCGAAGGTTTCCGAAGTCCTCGGAAAAATTTCCCGCATCAAAAACTCGGGTCCCGCATACAGGGAATATCTGGATTCTTCCCTTGTGGAGTCGGACCAAATCGCCAATCTCGTCTTCGACGGTTATCAAACATCCCTCAAAGAACAGAACTCGCTCGACTTTGACGATCTCATCCTTTTACCCGGAATTTTGCTGCGAGACTTTCCGGAAGTTCGGGAAGAATATCATAAAAAGTTTCAGTACTTCATGGTCGACGAGTTTCAAGACACGAACCAAACTCAATATGTATTTTTAAGGGCGCTCATGGGAGAGAATCGAAATCTCTGCGTGGTTGGAGACGACGACCAATCCATCTACGCTTTCCGAGGATCGGATCTCGGTCTGATTTTAAACTTCGAGAAGGATTTTCCCGAAGCCAACGTTGTGCGTCTATTGGAGAATTACAGATCCACATCGGTGATCATCCAAGGCGCCAATTCTCTGATCAAAAACAATTTATCCCGAAGGTCCAAGGAATTGTTCTCTTCCATTTCCGGAGGAAGGAAGATCCGTTACTTGGAAAGAATGGACGAAAAGGACGAGGCGGCCTACGTCGTGGATTGTATCCGGGAAGAAATCATTAAGGACGCCAGGGTCGGAAGTCAGATCGCGATTTTATTCAGGACCAATTTTCAAACCCGACCTTTCGAGGAGGAACTCCGAAGCCGATCCGTTCCTTATAAACTCGTGGGAGGATATAACTTCTTCGATCGAAAGGAAATTCGGGATATGATTTCGTATATTAGGCTTATTGCAAATACGAGAGACGACGCGTCGTTACTCCGAGTTTTGAATTATCCCAAACGAGGAATCGGACCCGGAAGTATTTCGCTCATTCACGAAAAGGCTTCCGAGATGAAAGAATCCTTATACGAAATTTTATTTCGAGTCTGCGAGTCTCCCGATTTCATACCGAGCCTACAAAAAAAAATTCAATCCGAAGTTTACAATTTCGTAAACCTCATCGAAAGGACAAAAAAGAAATTTTCCACGGCGCCTAAGATGTATTATGCGTTCCGGGAATTTATCCAGGAAGTGGGAATCGAAAAAGAGATTTTACTCGAAGAAAAAGACGAAAAGGTCGCCAAGGCCCGAACCTTCAATCTTTCCGAACTTGTCAACATGATGTCTTATTTCGAGGAGAATCACGATTCCGCCGAAAAACCTACGTTATTCGACTTTATCAATCGACTGAATTTACTCATGGAAGACGAGAATCCTTCCGATGAGGATAAGGAAGACAATCGGGTGCAACTCCTTACGATCCATCAATCGAAGGGTTTGGAGTTCGAGTCGGTTTATGTCGCGGGTATGGAAGAGGGAATTCTTCCCAACTCCAGAGTCTTGACGGAAGAATCTTCGGTGGACGAGGAGAGACGTTTGCTCTACGTGGCTATGACCCGTGCAAGGAAGCATTTATGCTTGACAGGGGCCGCAAATCGACGCAAATTTGGGGAGCAAATGGCTACCCAAGCCTCCCGATTTCTTACGGAAATCGATCCGGAGACTATGGACTGGGTTTCCAATGATGAGGTTCGTCAGCAGGAGACGGAAGACTTCTTCGCCGAACTTGAAAAATTGAAAACAGGATCGTAGACAATGACGTTCAATACAAAAATAATCACCTTAACGACAACAATTTTCCTCCTTTTATCCGCCTGCACAAGCGGTCAAAAATCCCTGGATTCCGCTCTTTCTCAAGAGTCCGCAATTCGTTCTAAAATTCAAACGATCGATTCTCAACTTTCATCCTCTCAGTCGGATGAAAAAAAACGTTCGTCCTTGCTCATGGAAAAGGCGAAGTTACTGATTCAAATCGAATCTTACAAGGAAGCGACCGTCGTTTTAAAGGAAATCCAAAATTCTAAAGAAGGAAAAGGTCTGGAGCACTTGGACCATTATCTTGGGACCGCGTATTTGGGAATCAACGACACGGAAAACGCGATCGTTCATTTTAGAAAGTCCGAGTCCGTCGATAAAAATTACGAGTCCACAACTCGTAGAAAGATGTACGCAAAGGCTCTTTATCAAGAGGAAAAATACGGCCTCGCGCTCGGCATTTTAGGACGCGCATCCAGAGAAAAGGATTTTGAAAAAGACATTCTCTTTTATGAAACCGTTACCAATAGTTTTATGCGGATCAAGGAATTCAAAAGATGTCAGATGGTTTTGGAAGAGGGACTTCAGAAATTTCCGGAAAGTCCGGTTCTGAAAGAAATCCAAGAACAACTCTCTCAGGTTCTCCCCAGATAACTTCCCACAATCGAACATTCGATCGATGGCGCCGAGTCAGACAAAAGCTCGGCGTTTTTGCTTCCGGCGATCTCGTTCGTTTTTTCGGGTCCTTTTTCGTTTTTTTAAAAGAAAATCGAAGAACCAAAATCATACTGATTCTTTTTCTTTCGGCGGTTTCGATTCACGCGATCGTTGTGGAATCCGTCGGTTATTACGTACGAACCCGTCTTTTGGACCTTCGAGGTTTAAAGGAACTTTCCAGAAATTTTATCAACAAAGAACTCGGTCGCGCCGTAACTCTGGGAGTTGTGGATTACGATTTTCCGAACTCGGTCGTGTTCGAAGACTTTCGGATTTCTTCCGACGAGGATTTCGCGCTCAATCATATTCTTTTTCGAACCAATAAGATCCAGTTTCGCCTCGGAGGTTTGTGGAAGGGACAACCTTTCGTTCGTGGGATCGTCGTAAAAGATTCTTCGATCAATATCGATCTGCAGGATCAAATTGCGGGAGAACTCATCGGTTATATTCAAAAGATCAATATTCCCGAAATCCGTTTGATGAATACTACGGTTACGGTTTCGCAAGGCGGGGAAGAGATTCTGAGCGCGTTGAAAGGAATCGACATTATCATCACCAAACGGCCCGAAGGTGTTATCGTCGCGGTCGGAGATTCCTTATTTCCTTTTCCGTATTCCAGATTTATCCAGGGAACTTTCGAAACCAAGTTCGATTCGAACGAATCTAAAAGTAGTTTCCGTTTTCAGAATGTAAAAGCGGAGAAGGTTCGCGGGATCTATTCCTTGTTCGGAAAAATCGCTCCTTCTTCCGGAAAGATTTCCGGAGAATACGAAATCGTTTTGAACGGAAAAAAAGTTTTCGTAAAAGGAAAAAATCAATTCACGAACGTGTCCGGAAAAATCCTTCAAGACCTGCCCTTGGGTCTGAAAATTCCGGATCTGAAAGACGCGGATCTTGTTCACGAGATGGATTTGACGTTAGACGAAACCGGAGAAAAACAGATTCATATCTTTACAAAAGAGGGCAATCTGTTTCGTCTAACGTACGGCCTGAATCCGAAAAAACTCGCAACCTGGGAAATTTTTGCGGATTGGAAGAATATTCAAGAATTAAAATCTATTTTTCAATTGCCGGGGGATCTGGAAACTCTCGAAGGTCGGTTGAACCTGAAAGGAAAATGGGAAGAATCCGGAAATTACGGGGATTGGATCAAAAGTAACGTTTCCCTGAATCTTCTGGGTTTTCATTGGAAGGATCCTTTTTTAGATCTCCGACTGGAAGAGGCGGATTTTAAGGTTCTTCCGGGAAATCTTTTGGAGTTCGACGCAAAAGGAAGTCTGTTTCAAGAATCGATTACAACCCGGATTACCGGTAAAACCGGTTGGAAAAAATCTCCTCGGGCCAACGGAGCCTTTTTTTATCCCTTATACAACGATTGGAAATGGGATCTCGAATTGGATCGAGTTTCGGTGAAGGATTTTCTGCCGGTTTATCATTCTTGGAAGAATTGGATTCGAACCGATATCAAAACCCGGCAGGAAAAATTGGTTCCCGAAATTCGTTGGACCAGAACTCCATTTTACAAATATCTAATGGAGTATTTTACGTTTACCGTTCAATGGAAATTGAAGTCCTTTCGACTTAAGGAAAAAGATCTGGGAAGATTCGCTCTGAGCGGAAAGGTGGTTCCTTTTTTTTCAAGACTGGATCTGAAAGGATTCCGAGATGAAAATCCATTCGTGGAAGCGTTTGCAAACTTTACCTTCGGCCAGGACAATCCGTATTTTGATTTGAGACTTAAGATTACCGAAATGCCTTGGGAAGAACCTGCGAACGGTTTCTGCGGATCTTGGATCGTTCCAGAAACGGTTACCTCGGATACTACGATTCGTTTTTTCGGGGACGACTTTTTAGCGCTCCATAATTCTTTGAACGTTTTGCATAACGTGAGTTTTAATCGTTCCCGTTTTCAGGATAAAAGATCTCTTCCTTTAAATCTTAGGGAACCTTTTGATTTCGGATACGAACACAACCTTTTACCGACCCTGTCCTATTACAGAAACGTCTTTTGGAAAAACGAAACGGCGGATTTAAAAGGTTATGGGGCCGTGGAAGGCAACCGAGTAAGAATCAGCGCCAACGGAAAGTTGAACGATACCTATATCAGTAGAAAATTTAAGGAGGAGGCCGGGGAATGCAAACTGGAATCAATCGGAGACAGATAATTCTGATTACGACCGGAGTTCTTTTGGCGATTCTGTCGGCGTTCGGCATTTATCTTTTTATTTTCAAAAATCCTAATATACCCGTCGGTAAAAGCGCCGAATCGAAAACCGATTTGATCGGAACCTGGAGGGTTTCGCCGATCGTTCCTGCGATTCAAATCCGATTTATCAGCGATAGGGAAGCGGTTCTTTTGGAAGAACGTTCCGAAACCAAGTTGTATCTTATGGAAGACGGCGAAGGTCTTCAGCTTAGAAGAAGAGGGGAGGAAACTCCCAGCGGTTATTTTTTGTTTCGCGAGTTGAAAGTCGATACTTGGCAAGGGCTTTGGGGCGACGATCTTGTGGTTTTAAAAAGAATTTCTTCGGATTAAAATTTGATTTTTTAAGAGGAATTGGTATGGATTTAAAATTTACGGTGCGGACTAAAATTCAAAAACCGTTGGAAGAGGTTTTCCAAGCCGTCTACGATCCCAAACATTTGAGCGGTTATTTTACGACCGGGGGCGCGAGCGGTCCTTTGACGGCGGGAGCCGAGGTAATTTGGAAATTCGCCGACTTCCCTTCCGAAAATGACGAAGGAGTTCGCGTATTCGTAAAGGAAGTGATCCCGAATTCAAAAATCGTTTTGGAATGGGACGCGCACGAAGGAAGTTACGAGGGTGAAAACGAACTGCTTGCGACCGGAGGTTACAAAACTCGCACGGAGATACTTTTTGAAACCTTGGACTCGAACAATACTCTTTTGAAAATCACCGAATCGGGTTGGAAAGAATCCCAGGCTGCGTTAGACGGTTCTTACATGAATTGCCAAGGTTGGATGAATATGAGCTGCTGTCTCAAAGCGTATTTAGAATACGGGATCAACTTGAGAAAGGGATTTTTTTAGATTGGTTGTGTTCGTTTTAAACCTATATTAACGTTATTTTAAGGATTTTATTTTTGCGTTTCTTAAAATATAATACTATTGAAATATACTAAAACTCTAAATTTATATCTGCTGTTCCGGGTTTCCGGATTCCTGTCCCGTTTTTTTCGCAATTCCTTTGATCAGCTTCGTGATTTCTCTCGAAGCGTGTCTGGATGAGTTTTCGCTGCCTAAGGCTTCTTTCACTTTACGAACGTCTTCGATCGTTTGGGTGCGGTATTTTTTGTTATCCAAAAGTGAAATCGATTCCTCCACGATATGCGGCGGAGTGCATTCCGCCTGAACGAGTTCTCTGCAGATTTCCTTGCCGGAAAGAATGTTCACAAGTCCGATATGAGGAGTCCGGATAAAAAGAGAACCGATCACGTAAGTGAACATGCTGACTTTGTAAAGTATCACCATGGGTTTTTCGAAATAAGCCACTTCCAAGGTGGCGGTTCCGGACGTAACCAAAACCAGATCTGCGGCTTCGATTGCACGAAGAGATCGATCGAACAAATATTCGATTTTTAGATTGGGATATTTCGTTTTTACGAGTTCGATCCGTTCGAGGATGTAAACTTCTTCTTTTTGATTGATGTTCGGTAAAAGAAAGCGGATTTTCTTTTTCTCCGTTTCATAATGATCGGAAAGTCGGCCTGCGGTTTCCAAAAGATCGCTTAAGATTCTTCTAATTTCTCCGCTCCTGGAACCGGGCATAAGCGTAATCGTGGAATGAAAATGAGTTTTGTCTTCCGGGTCGGGAATGAGAGTTTCCTTTCGGATTTTTTCCCTCAAACGAACCGCAAGAGGATGACCCACAAACTCGCAGGGGACTCCGTAACGATCATAGATTTCTTTTTCAAAAGGGAAAAGCACGAGCATTAAATCGACGTTATCTCGGATCGTATAAATCCGATCGAACTTCCAGGCCCAGAGTTGAGGAGAAACATAAAAGACCACGGTGATTCCAAGTTTTTTAAGTTCTTTGGCAAGACGAAGATTAAAACCGGGATAGTCGATTAGGATCGCGTGAGTGCAATTTCTTTCGACGGCGACGTCGATCAATCTTCCGATCAAGGATTTTAAAAATCTATACTTGAAAAGAATCGCGGAAAAACCGATGATCGAAAGTTCTTCCATGGATTCGATCGAAGTAAAACCTTCTTCGATCATTCTTTCTCCGCCGACTCCGAACGTTTCCAGATCGGAAAAGTTTTTTCCCAGTTCTCGGATCAATTCCCCGCCCAAAAGGTCGCCCGAATGTTCGCCTGCCAACATCAGGATTTTCGGATCGTCCTTTTTGTTCGAAACAACGGGAGCGCGTTTGGGTTGGCTACCGGATTTTTTTGATTGTAGAGTTGATTTTCGTAAGGTTGCCATTGCCGATACTCAAGATGTGGATTTTTAGTTTTTCCGCAAGGTTAATAAATTCTTTTGGATGTACGATGATCGTCTCTCCGGTGCGAAGAGCCAAGGTCGTGCAGTTGTTTTCATACATCGTTTTCAGAGTGTTTTCTCCGACCGTGGGAAGATCGAAACGGTGATCCTGATGTAGTTTAGAACTTTTGCATACGGTTGCTTTGCCTTTTTTGGCGTAAGAACCTCCCCGTTGAATCGCAAGATCCGTGCCCTCCACGGCTTCCACCGCAAGAACGGATTTATCCAGAACGACCACAGTTTGACCGATGTCCAGTCCCGCCATCTTTTCCGCGTATTCCATACCGAAAGCCACGTCTTCCAGTTCTTTTTTGTTCAAGGTTTTTTTGGTAAACCTTCCTTCTGGAAGAAATAGGGATTGTAGATAGGTTTTTTGGGAGATGATCTCGATTTTTTCTTTTGCAAATTCGTCCGAAACCGTTTTGAAAATCGAATAATCGTGTTTGTTGATCATTCTGGCGAGAAGAACGATCGCTTTCAGATCGAATTTCAAATTTTTGAATATGATTTCTTTTTTTACCTTTCCGAGCAGAAGAAGCCGATCTATATTATGTTTTTTGCATAACTTTATGAGAGCTCCGATTTTGACGATATGAATCGGAAGGTTGCGGTCTCCGTAGTTACCCGCATGAAAATCGGATTCGATGATGGAAAGAAAAATAGGATCTTCGCCCGCGGAGAGAGCCTCTTTCATTCCGATATGGGGCAGTTCTCCCGCTCCGGCAAGAATTCCTAATCTTCCCAAAGGAAAACCTTATTCCGAGGAAGAACCGGAAGGCGTCGCAGATCCGGAGGATTCTCCGGAGGGAGCGCTTTTTTTGTAGTCGGTCACGTAAAAACCGGTTCCTTTGAAGATGATTCCGGAACCGTTGGAGATCATTCTTTCCACGTCTCCTTTTTTACCGCAAAGATGACAATCTTTGACGGGTTCGTCCTTCATGGAATGGAATTGTTCGAACGTTTGTCCGCAGGCTTTGCATTTATAGTCGTATGTCGGCATGGATTTTCTCTATTCGTATATTCTAATTTACTATTTCTTATGGAACGAATTTGAACTGAAAAACGCTCAAACTCGAGTCCGAATTTTCTCTCGCCATCGGAAGGCAAAGTTTCCATCGTATTCCCGAATTAGTATCGATCGTTTCCAGGGAATCGATTCCGGATAAAACGTTTTTTTCGGAAACGATCAGACCGCCCTGAAATCCGGAACCGCCGTTTTGAATACGGATGCGAAATCTTTTTTTGGCAAAATTGTCTCCGGTGATGTATCGATTCCGGTTGATGGAAATACTTTCCTTGTCCATTTCGATCTCGAAGGCCTTATACAAATCGCCGGGAGAACCGGCTAACAAAGTAAAGACGGGAATCGTTTCGTCTCCTCCTAAAAAGGACGCGTAAAATTCCAAATCCCGAAACGGTTCTTCCACCGAACGACAAACGGAATCGTACTTGTTTTTGGAAGAATGTAGAACGATTCCCGTATCGCCGTCGAGAGCGATTTTTTCAGTCGGATGGTATTCTCCCTGAAATCCGTTCGGCGCGGAAATTTCTTTCCAGGATTCAAAATCCCAAACCGGAGATCTGTCCAACGCACGGAAATATTCTTCCATCGTCTGTGAGATCGAAAGATCGGAAGAAACGTTTTTTAAAAAACCGGAAAAGATCCAACCCACGTTTCCGTTTTTTAAATCCAATACTTGATTCCAGTTTCCTTTTTTACCCGCGATGGTTTCGGTTCGTAAATCTCGATCGAGTATGAACACGGTTTCCCCGCCTGTAAATTGAAAGGCGATCGGGTTTTCGGTTCCGGGCCCGGTTCTTACGTTTAAATTTTTCCCTTCGATCTCCGCCTTACCGCCGTTAAACGGAGAGTCCTCTCTTCCCGAAAAGTATTCGAGCAGTTTGGAAAGTTTGGATCTTCCGTTTTCATCCAGCTCGCGTGCGGAGCCCGCCGAAAGCGATTTGAGCAGAGCTTGGTTGTATTCGTTATAAAGAGGAAGAGGATTGGATGAAATTAATTTCAAAAGATATCTGGAAAGAATGTCCTGCGTTTCGTATTCCGCGGCTAGGGTCAGCTTTTTACAAAGCGCTCTCGTTTTGAGAAAGGAGCCGTCCGGTAAAAAGGAAAAAAATCTGTCTTCGAACGTGAAGATCGTTCTTCCTCCGACTTCTCTTTTAAAAAATTTGAGCCCGGATTTTTCGGCAAACTTGGAGACGACCTTTTCTTTTTTTTCGGAGGTTAAGGCTAAAAGTCCGAAGTTGTATTCCGCCAGAGACATGGACGCGTAAGAATAATCTTCCAAGTCGGGATCTTTTTTTCCCAGAACTTCTAAAACCACGTCTTCCCAATTTCCTTTGGAGAAATTTTTATAAACGGAATCGGTTTTGCGAGTTAGGATTTTCCAAACCAGAAAACCGAGTAGAATAGAGGCGAAAAAAAGGCCGAGGGCTACAAAAAAACTCTTTCTCAAGTTTTACCCCGGCCTCCGGTCAATCTAAGTGCGGAAGAAGTTTGTCCCGATCCACTTGAAAACGTTCGAGTAATGCGTTTTTAGCAAGATGGTAACGCAGCAGATCGATGTTGAAATTCACTCTTGCTTGTGTCAGTCGGAGCTGGTCTTGAACGTGTGTGTCTAACGCGTTCTTTACCGAAACCGCATCCGCTCTTCCCTGACGGAAACTTCTTAAAACTCCGTTGTAGTAGTTTTGAGTTTCCCTTTCGGTGGTGATGTTGTTCTTATAAATTCTGTGACTGGCTTCGAGGGCTTCGATGCGGGTTTTTACGTCGTCCCTCACTTCGTTTTTGAGTTCTTCCTCTTTCAGTGTCGCCTGACGCATACCGATATTTGCGTCCCGAACGCCTGCGTAAATCCCCTTGTCGGCGAGAGGGTAAACAAAATTCATTTGCCCGGTCCATTCTTTATACTTCGTGGTTGTGATCCCTT
Source organism: Leptospira weilii serovar Ranarum str. ICFT (assembly GCF_000332415.1). Taxonomy (GTDB): domain Bacteria; phylum Spirochaetota; class Leptospiria; order Leptospirales; family Leptospiraceae; genus Leptospira; species Leptospira weilii_A. The sequence goes on along the minus strand of NZ_AOHC02000038.1, from coordinate 101,061 downwards.
GGTTGGAATCGGAATAGTTATCCTGAGGGGAAATGACGTTCTGTGACTGACTGGCGCCGGTGCCGGAAAGCGTCAGAGTGGGAAGACGATCGTTGTTTGCATTTTTCAACGCCGCTTCGGCGATTTCCTTTTGTTTGAGAGCGTTTAAAAAGTCGGCTCTGTGTTTATAAGCATATTCTAAATCTTTTGTATAGTCCGGCTTTTCGACCAGTTCTTCCAAAAGATTGGTTTCTTCGGAAAGGGAAGTTCCGTCCGGAATCTTAAGAGAACGTACTAGTTTACGTTTCGATTCTTCCTTTTGAACTTGGGCGGTTTCCAATTGGTTTTGGGCCTGAGCCAAAAGAGCGTTCCACTGGTTGACTTCGAAACTTTCGGAAAGTCCGAGACCTTGTTTACGAGCGGTAAGATTGCGGATGTTCTTCGTGTTTTCCACGAGTTGTGTGTATGTTTTGACGGCTTGCGTTTTGATGGAATAGTCCCAGAAGTCAACGAGTGAATCTACGATAACCGCTGAAATTTGCTGAGAAACTTGGTTTTTCATCATTTCCGCTTGGGATTCTAAAATTTTAACTTCGTTTCTTCCCTTATAACCGAATGAATTTTTGAGCAAGTCTTGGCTGATGGTCGCTCTTACAAATCCCGTATAAAGAGGAGGAATTCCCAAAGCGGAAAATCCGGACGGAGTTGTCGCCGGGTTTTCGAACGCGTTCGAGTCGAATCTTCTATTTCCGGCTTCCACTTTGAAGTAGGTTCCGGTGGTTTGGAAAATCTTTTCGATCCCACCTTTGATGGTATCGTCTGAGATTTTCGTTCCTGTGAAAAAGTTCGCTTGGTTAAAAGGAAGAATGGACTGGCTGGATTTTCCGTCCGCTACCAATCTCCAAGAATACTTGGAATCGTTTTTTAAAAAGTTCGTATCCGATTTTGCGAGTTCGTAACGAAGATTTTGCAGGTTGTAATTGCTCTCTAACGCGCGTTTGACGGTTTCCTCGGTGGTCAATTTAAGAACGGCGGAACCGTCCGCAAAAAGAGCCGTAAACGGAAGAAGAACGAAACTGCTCAAAAGAATTCCGACGCCCGTTCTTTTTAGAATCCACAGTTTAGAATTTTTGTTTTGAATGTTCATTCCGTTCTCCTTCTTGGCTTTTGAACTTGAGATACAAATACAGTAGGCCCCTGATTAACCCAGAGCCTTCTTCATTTTTTCTCCGACTTCCGCGATGGACTGGCAAACTTGAATGCCCGCTTCCTGCATCGCTTTCATCTTAGAAGTGGCGGTTCCGAGACCACCGCTGATGATCGCTCCCGCGTGACCCATTCTTTTGCCCGGAGGCGCCGTTTGACCAGCGATAAAACCCACGACCGGCTTTTTTACGTAATTCTTGATGTATTCCGCGGCTTCTTCCTCGGAAGTTCCGCCGATTTCTCCAATCATCACGATTCCTTTGGTCTCAGGATCTTCGTTTAACAATTTGATCGCTTCCGTGTGATTCATTCCGGGAACCGGATCTCCTCCGATTCCGATACAAGTGGATTGTCCCAGACCTTGTTTCGTAATCTGAGCCACGGATTCATACGTCAGGGTTCCGGAACGGGAAACGATTCCCACGGAGCCGGGGCTGTGGATAAAACCGGGCATGATCCCGAGTTTTTGTTTGGCCCGAGGAGTGATCACTCCGGGGCAGTTCGGTCCCACGAGTTTTGTTTTAGAATTTCGTAATACACTGTAAACCTTCAGCATATCGTGTGTGGGAATTCCTTCCGTGATACAAATCACGAGAGGGAGTTCTGCGAAAATTCCTTCGATGATCGCGTCCGCCGCAAATGCGGGGGGAACGAAAATGACGGCGGCGTTTACGCCTTCGTTTTTTATGGAATCGTGGATTGTGTTGAATACGGGAACCTTATCTTCCCACTTGCTTCCGCCTTTTCCGGGAGTGACCCCGGCGACAACTTTCGTGCCGTAAGCCAGCATCTGTGTCGCGTGAAAAGAACCTTCCTTACCGGTGATTCCCTGAACTACGACTTTTGTATTTTCGTCTACTAATACTGCCATGTGTGTTCTCTCTTACCCAATCAGTTTGGCAATGGTGTTTGCCGCTTCGCGGAGGTCGTCGACTCCGGTAATTTTCAGTCCGCTTTTATTGAGGACTTCTCTTCCAAGTTCCGAGTTGGTTCCTTGGAGACGAACCACGAGTGGAACCTTGAGATCGACCGCTTTAGCCGCTTCGATGATTCCTTCCGCGACCATATCACAACGAACGATTCCGCCGAAGATGTTTACGAAGATTCCTTTTACATGCGGATCACCTAGGATGATTTTAAATCCGTTGGTTACTGTGGTTTTGCTGGCCCCACCTCCCACGTCGAGGAAGTTGGCAGGCTCGGCGCCTGCGAGTTTTACGATGTCCATAGTTGCCATCGCGAGCCCCGCGCCGTTTACCATACAACCGATGTTTCCGTCTAACTTCACGTAGTTGAGGTTGAACTCAGAGGCTTGTACTTCGAGAGGATCTTCTTCGGAGATGTCGCGAAAAGCGGCGTTGTCCGCGTGGCGGAAGAGGGCGTTTTCGTCCAGGTCCATCTTACAGTCGCCCGCGATGATTTCATTTTGTTTGGTAAGGATGAGAGGATTGATTTCCAAAAGGGAAGCGTCTTCTTGGATGTAGGCGTTGTAGATCGCAGACAGAAGGTTCTGGAAAGACTTGTGGGATTCGGCGGGAAGTCCGAGTTCGAATGCAAGTTGTCTGGCTTGGTTGACTTGGAGTCCGATTCCCGGATCGATCGCGATTTTCAGGATTTTTTCCGGATGAGTTTCCGCGACTTCTTCGATTTCCATCCCACCTTCCGTGGAAGCCATAACGATGGTTTTGCGGATGGAACGATCGAGTAGAATGCTTAAATAGTATTCCTTTGCGATATCGATTCCCTGTTCCAGATACACTTTCAGGACTTTTTTTCCTTCGGGTCCGGTTTGGGGAGTGATGAGTTGCATGCCGAGGATTTTGTCTACGGCTGCGATTGCGTCTTCTTTGGTTTTGGTTACTTTAACACCGCCGCCTTTTCCACGTCCGCCGGCGTGAATCTGAGCTTTTACTACTACGACAGAACCGCCGGTTTTGGAGGTAACTTCGTCATGGGCTTTGGATGCGTTTTCTTTTTTATCGATAACGACTCCAAAAGGTACGTTGGCTTTGTGCCTTCTCAGGATTTCTTTTGCCTGATACTCGTGAATTTTCATGAATTAACCTTCATTGAACTTAGTTCAGTGCTTTTTAGGAGGTACAAGTTTTCTCAAAATTTATAATGTTTTCGGTAGGAACTTTGGTGTCAGTAAAAAATTGAAAAGACGGGCGCTTCGAGTGACGAGAGGTTAGATGGATAGGGGTTGTTCAGATTTTTCCGATTGAATCGGGGTGACACGGAAAAGATCCGTCGGTCGTTGCATTCAAAAATTTCTAGGAGTTCCTAGATTTTACGAATCCCGCAAAGTTTTGCTCATAACTGTAAAAGGTAGCGCGGGAACGTGCAAAAGGATCGTTTGATCGTCGCGGCAGGGGATCGAAGCGAAAATACTGCAATGCGACATGCATTCAAAAAAAATTTACGATAACAACACTACTCCATGTTGCTTTGCAGATTGAAGCGAAGAGCCCGGTCCGACTCTCTCGCTTATAAGCGAGAGAGTCGGAGCCGCCCATAACATCTCACCGCTCGCCACTAAAATCTGCCGGCTAATATTTGATTTTCAGAGCGCGACTTGGAAAAAATACTGGCAATCGATGGAAAAAGACGCCGTCTCCCTACAAGACGCCCTGGAACACGGGCTTACCGCAGAAGAGTTTCAGAAAATTCAAGAAATCTTGGGAAGAATTCCGAACTCCACCGAACTCGGAATTTTTTCGGCGATGTGGTCGGAACATTGTTCTTATAAAAACTCGATTCTAAAATTAAAAACTCTTCCGACATCCTCGGATAAACTGCTCGCCAAAGCGGGTGAAGAGAATGCGGGCGCGATGGACATCGGCGACGGGCTGGCCGTGGTTTTCAAAATCGAAAGTCACAATCACCCGACGGCGGTTGAACCTTACCAAGGAGCCGCGACCGGTGTCGGTGGAATTATGAGAGATATTTTTACGATGGGCGCCCGTCCGATCGTATCGCTGAACTCTCTCCGATTTGGAAATCCGGACGAACCCAGAAATAAATATCTTCTTTCTCGCGCGGTAAAAGGAATCGGCGACTACGGAAACTCGCTCGGGATCGCGGTGTCGGGCGGTGAACTTTTTATCGATGAATGTTTTTCTAAAAATCCTCTCGTGAACGCGATGACCGTCGGAATTGTTCGGCACGATCAGATGGCGAGCGCGACCACGGGCGGCCAGATCGGAAACGCGGTTTATATCGTCGGAGCTACGACCGGAAGAGACGGAATTCACGGGGCTTCCTTTGCGTCCAAAGATCTTTCTAAAGAATCCGAATCCAAACGTTCCGCCGTGCAAGTGGGCGATCCGTTTATGGAAAAACTTCTCATGGAAGCGAGTCTCGAAGCGATTCAAAAAGGGCTTTTGATCGGAATTCAAGACATGGGAGCGGCGGGAATTTCTTGTGCGACTTCCGAGATGAGCGCCAAAGGCAAAACGGGAATGAAGATCAATCTGGATCTCGTTCCGTTTCGCGAAACGGGAATGAACGCTTACGAAGCGATGCTTTCGGAATCTCAGGAAAGAATGCTCGTCGTTCCGAAAAAAGGAAAAGAATCCGAACTCGTATCTATATTCGAAAAATGGAATCTAAATGCCGTGAAAATCGGAGAGATCACCGGAGACGGTATGATCGAGATTTATAGGGACGGAAAACTCAAAGCGAAAATTCCCGCCGAATCGCTCGTGTTAGGCGGGGGCGCCCCGCGTTACGAAAGAGAAACGAAACGTCCTTCTTATTTGGATGCGGTAAAAACTTGGAAGGCGGATTCGATTGCGGATATCGGTTCCGGCAAGAATACAACCGAAGTTCTCATTAAAATTCTTTCTTCTTGGAATGTATGTTCCCGAAAACCGATCACGGAACAATACGATAGCGAAGTCGGCCTTGTGAAACTCATCGGCCCCGGATTGGACGGAGGATTGTCCTCGATCCCCGATACGGAAAAGGCGCTTGCGACCGCAACCGATTGTAATTCCAGATATACTTATTTGGATCCGTATAAAGGAGCGGAGTTTGCCGTCTGCGAATCGGCTCGAAACGTATACGTAACGGGTGCGACTCCTTACGGAGTGACGAACAATCTCAATTTCGCAAATCCTTATATTCCGGAAAACTATTACATGTTTTCGGAATGTATTCGCGGGATGGGGGACGCTTGCCGTTTTCTCGAACTTCCCGTGACCGGAGGGAACGTATCTTTTTACAACGAATCTCCCGAAGGACCGATTTTTCCGACGCCTACGATCGGAATGGTGGGGATTTTACAGGATAAGAAAAAACTTCTTTCTAACTTTCCGAAAGAAGAAGGAATTGAACTCGCGGTTCTCGGAAATTTTCGTCCTTCTTTAGGAGGAAGCGAATACTTGAAAAAAATCCACGGCCAAGTCAACGGAACCATACCGGAACTCGATATCCAAGAAGAATTAGAACTTTGTAAACTGATTCTTTCTTTGAACGAAAAAGGAATCTTAAAATCCGCGAGAGACCTTTCCCTCGGAGGAATCGGGATCGCTCTTTCCAAAACGGTTCTTTTTTCAGGACTCGGAATTGCGGCGGACTTAAGCTCGCTCAAACAAAATCGTTTGGATCTGACTCTTTTTGGAGAATCGTCCACTACAGTTTTAGTCGGATTCAACCCCGCTTTGAAAGAAGAAATTCGTAAACAAACGGAAGCGCAGGGACTTAAGTTTTATTCCGTAGGAAAAACGACTACCACCGGAGTTTTGGAAATCAAGGACTTCGGAGTGAACGTTTCGTTTTCCGAGTTGAGCGAACCTTATGAGAAAGGTTTAGAGGCGATCTTCGCTTTATAAAAAAAGGAACAGAAGAATGAGTTTTCCAGTATTAAAGAAACGTATTGCGATCCATAACCAACACTTGGATCTTAAGACAGATCCGTCGGAATTACGACAATCTTCTGTGAAAAGGTCCGCCCCACCCTTGATTTTGGGTGGTGGGCGAAACTCAATTTCGCTCTCTATGAGTCGCGAAATAGGCGGCGGGAAGACTCGGAGGTTTTTCTTTATCAGAAAATCATACTTTTTGCAAGTAAAAAGTATGATTCTTGTCGGAACACTTGAAAAATTCGCGTTTTTGATCCTTTTTATTCCAAAAACCTTTCAACTTGTAGGTAAGGTTATGATTGCGATCGGGTGGCTTTTTTTTGCTTCGATTTTTTGGATCGATTGTAAAAAGACTGCGGAAGAAATTTTAGGAGAAGCCAAGGCAAGTCCTTCCTCCGTTCTCCTCTTGGATCTTGGAATGCAGAAATTGTCTTCGATCCCCGAAGGAATATGCAGTTTTCCTAATTTGACAAAGTTGGATCTTAGGCTCAATAGTTTGACTTCTCTTCCCGAATCCGTCGGAGAATGTAAGAATCTGGAACAGCTGAATCTTTTCGGAAACGATCTTACGACGTTTCCCGCATCTTTTTCTAAATTAAAGAATTTGAAAGTGTTGCTCGCGGGAAACAACGACCTTACCGTTCTTCCTTCCGAGCTTTTGTTTTTACCTCGGATCAAAACTCTCTATTTGGATCAAAACAAGATCACACTTACGGAAACGGACGTGGAAATTCTCGCTTCTCTTTCCGAATTGGAAGAATTGGATCTGAATCTAAACACGGGTATCAAAACATTACCTTCCAATTATGGGAAGTTAAAGAGTCTGGCTCGTTTAAAAAAATTGAATATTAAAAAAACATCATTGAAAGGCGAGGACGCCGAAAAATTACAAGCGATTCTTCCGAATACAAAAATCGACTATTGATACGACTATGAGCGAAACCCAAAAAGAAAATCCGTATTCTTCCACAGTAATTCTTCCTAAGACAGACTTTCCGATGAAAGCCGATCTTGCCAAAAGAGAACCGGCTCAAATTCGATCCTGGAAAGACGGTCAGATCTTTCGGAAGATGCGAGAAAACCGAAAGGGAAAGAAAGAATTCATTCTTCACGACGGCCCTCCGTATGCGAACGGAAATTTTCACTTGGGTCACTCTCTCAATAAAATCTTAAAAGACACGATCGTTAAGTCCAAGGCGCTCGCCGGTTTTTATACGGACATGATTCCGGGTTGGGACTGTCACGGACTGCCGATCGAAGTTCAGGTTTTGAAGAATTTAGGAAAAAAAGCCCGCGAAACCGGACCCGAAGAACTCAGACAACTCTGTAGAAATTACGCGGAAGAATTTGTCGGGAAACAAAGCGAGGATCTAAGTCGTTTTCTATGTTTCTGGGAAGAAGGACGAATCTACAAAACGATGTCTCCCGATTTCGAGGCGAGAATCGTAGAAGTATTCGGCGAACTTTTTCAAAAAGGTTACGTGTATCGAGGTAAAAAACCGGTTTATTGGTCGATCGACTTAGCAACCGCACACGCCGAGGCCGAAATCGAATACTATCCGCACGTTTCCCCTTCGATCTACGTGAAGTTTCCCGTTGTCGGAGAACAAAATCGTTTTTGTCTGATCTGGACGACCACACCCTGGACTCTTCCCGCAAATCTCGCGATTTGCTTTAACAAGAAAATTGAATATTCCATTTTTAAAACGGAATCCGGAGACGAGCTCATTCTTGCGGACGGTCTCGCGGAGAATGTTACCAATACGACGGGTGTGTCGCTTAACAAAGTGAAGCCGATTTCCTCGGACGAGTTGGCGGTTCTTAAATTTCAACATCCTTTTATCGATCGTGTTTCCGTTCCTTTGTTTGGGGATCACGTAACTCTCGAAGCGGGAACCGGATGTGTTCACACGGCTCCGGGACACGGACAAGACGACTACAGGGTCGGATTGGCGGCGGGTCTCGAACCGTTCTCACCCGTGGATGATTACGGAAAATACACGGACGAATTTCCATTGATGCAAGGGAAAAAAGTTTTTGATGCAAATCCGGAGATCATTCAGCTCTTGAAAGACAAGGGTTTACTTTTGTATCACAGCGAGTTTGAACATTCTTATCCTCATAGTTGGAGAAGTAAAAAACCTCTGATTTTCCGCGCGACTCCACAATGGTTTTTTAAAATGGATTTTAACGAATTGCGTGAAAAATCCTTATCTGCGATCGACGGGGTTCAATGGATTCCTTCTTGGGGAATTACAAGAATTCGTTCCATGGTGGAAACGAGACCGGATTGGTGTTTATCTCGTCAGAGAAACTGGGGAGTTCCGATTCCCGCTTTTACCTGCGAATCCTGCGGCCAAACTCATATCGATAGCGCTTCGATTCAATTTTTTACGAAGATGGTTCGTGAAAAAGGAATCGAAATCTGGTATTCCGAAAAAGCAAAGGATCTTCTTCCGCCTAACGTTCGATGCGATCAGTGCGGGTGCGATTCTTTCAAAAAAGGAAACGATATTCTCGACGTATGGTTTGACTCCGGAGTTTCCAACTTTGCGGTGTTAGACGAAAGAAACGGAGAACCTCCTGCGGATTTGTATCTCGAAGGATCGGACCAACACAGGGGTTGGTTTCAATCCTCTCTTTGGCCTTCTATGGCTCTGAGAGGAATTCCACCTTACAAAGCGGTGTTGACACACGGTTATGTTTTGGATGAAAAAGGTCACGCGATGTCCAAGTCTCTCGGAAACGGAATCGATCCGACGACGGACGTCATCCAAGTATATGGGGCCGACATTCTAAGATTGTGGGTCAGTTCTTTGGATTTTAGAGACGATATCAAAGTAGGGAAGGAATCATTAAAGATCGTATCCGAACAGTATCGTAAAATCAGAAACACGTTCCGTTATCTTTTGGGAAATTTGGACGGTCATACTTCCGAACAAAATCTTCCTTTTGAGGAATTGGAAGAACTCGATCGATTTTATCTTTCCAAACTCGCACAGTTTGTGGAAGACGCGGCCGCGAGTTACGAAACGTATCAGTTCCATCAGATCTATCAAAAGTTGATTTTATTCTGCACCGTTACCTTGTCACAGGATTACTTTGATATGATCCGGGATAGGATGTACTGCGACGCGAGAGATTCCAAAACGAGAAGATCGTCCGCGACCGCTCTTCAGTATATTCTGGAAACGTTATGTATTCTTACGGCTCCTATTTTGAGTTTTACCGCCGAAGAAGTCTGGGCTTCCAACGGAAAAAAAGATTCCGTCTTTTTACAAACATTCCCCGATTTAAAATCTTGGAAGAATCAAACTCTCGAAGATAAATTCGAATCCGCGCTTTCCGCGCGAGAAGCCGTTCAAAAGGCTTTGGAGCTTGCGAGACAGGAAGGCAAACTCGGGAAGTCCCTCGAGGCGGGACTTGAAATCGTATCTAAAAACGGAGTGAACTTGAGCAAACTACTTCCTAAGGAAACGCTCGAATTGCTCTTTGTGGTTTCTCAGATTCATGAAAAAAATCCGGGAATGGAAATTCTTTCTTCGCACGAGAATGAAAAATTTTCCGTGAAAGTTTTGAAACCGCTTCAAGGCGAATGCCCTCGTTGTTGGAGACACACGGAAGATATTTTCACGTCGGGAGATCTCTGCGGTCGTTGTAAATCCGTCGTAGGTTGAGTTTTTAGAGGGGGAAGTTTCCCCCTCGCTGCAAACGCATTCGCGTTTTCCGCTACCCCCTCTCCGGGGAATTTTTTTGTTAAAACCCCGGACCCAATCTCGCGATCCATAGAGAGCGAGATTGCCAACGAGCAGCGGAGCGTTGCGAGTGGCTCCCAACGAAGTTGGGAAATCTTTGTTGAAACACAAGGAAACCTGCATATTCAGAAAATCTCCTAATGCCTAACTCCTAGCCCCTAATCCCTAACCTGTATATTCAGAAAAACTTCTAATCCCTAGCCCCTAGTCTCTAATCCCTATAACCTGCATATTCAGAAAATCTCCTAATGCCTAACTCCTAGCCACTAATCCCTAACCTGTATATTCAGAAAAACTCCTAATCCCTAGCCCCTAGCCACTAATCCCTAGCCACTATAACCTGCATATTCGGAAAAACTCCTAATACCTAACCCCTAACATCTAAACCCTAACCCTCTTGTGCGACGAAATTCATCGACTATTTTGAAAATAAATAAAGAATATCTTCCTGCATTTCCGAAAAGAAAACTTCGGTTGTACTTTGCAGTTTGACTTTTAGAATATTCTTGAATTCGAAATTACTTTCCATAACGTTATCATACCAGTGTAATAACAGACCGAACTCTTTCGAAGAATTGGAAGTGAATACTTCGGAAATTAAATTGTACCAAAATCTTTCTTCCGTCAAGTTTAGATTTTTTATATATTCCACTTTTGTATCAATTTTAGATTGATACGAATCTTTTTCCTTTATCCATCTGTTGATTTTAGTCTTACTCCAACCTCGTTTCTGCAATTTACCGATTTCGGCGTTCGTGGAAGGATGAATGTTTTTCTTAGGCCGATTTAACTTTCCTAACGCGGTTTCGCAATCGCAGATGCAGGTAGTAGGTTTAAAGTAAAAATACCGATCGGATAATCGTTTTTGAATATAAGGATTGTTGATTTTACCGATATCCAATCGATGGTTTTGAAGTACGGTTTGTAAGATTTTGATATTCGTAGAATTTGGGACTACGGAAGTGATATAATAACACATTACAATTTCGTTTTATACAATTCAAAAAAACCGTTTCGCCTTTGTTTAAAACGTAAGACTTCCGTCCGCGCTCGAATTGGAAGAACCTTATTTTCTTTCTATAGAAACCGAACTTTATGAAAACCGTTCAAGTAAAAATAAGATCGTTAAGATCAACCGCCGGGGCGATCGTTTTCGTCGGTTAGTTTGCGGATCTCGTTTCGTTTTCTAGGTTTAAATTTATACTGATCCAATTGTTCCGGATTGAAAATCACCCATTTTCGATTCGGAATGTTTCGAACCGATTGAAATTGAACGGTCCCGTTATCGCTAATTTCGGTCCCGTCTGAAACGTGGGCGAGGGTGATCGCTTTGATATCCGTCCAAAGAGAAAATTCCAGTCCGACCTTTTTCTCTACGATTTCCCTTTTGATTTTTCCGAAAACGACGTTGATTTTATCTTTTTCGCCCCAGATAAGAGCGCTAGTCGATTCTTCCAGAGAAACGACCGATTGAATATCGTCGTATTTTGAAATCAAAACTAAAATCTTATTTTCGGGAAGAGACTTGATGACGAGGGGAAGATCTCTCGCGATGATTTCCAATTCTCCGTCGGAAAAAACGTGATCGGTAAAAAAACCGAGAGATGATTTTTTGATATATTTCAGATTTCCTAAAAGATCCTTCCACTGCTCGGAAGTGAGTTGAGAAGGATGAGCGAACGGACCCGGTGTAATCAGCTCCTCGAACAGATCGACCTTGGAAGGATGGATCTGAAAATAAGCCACTTCTTCGGAATTGTAGATCAGGTTCGAATTGGTGGGCCAAAAGAAAATATTTCTTTCCTGAACCCAAGAACACTGAACGAACCAAAAGATAAAAAATAAAAAGGGGAATTTGAATGTATGTTTCATTTGGAATTTTTATCCACAAACTCTTGAAAAATCGGATACTTGTTTAGAAACTCCTCGCTGCTATAAAGGTTCACGATTTTGTCCAGTCCCGATAACCGAAACACGGAATTTAGAGATTTATTAAGGCCGAAAATATTCACGGTTCCGTTTTTTTCGCGGATTTGATTTCTTACTTTGATGATAATACCGATTCCGGAGGAGTCGATGAATTTGACTTTTCCTAGAAAAAAACTGACTATTTCCGGGCTTCCCGTTTTCACGGATTCTTCGAATTCGGAATGAAAGTCCCTCGAATTATCCATGAGAATATCCTCAAGAACGCTAAGAACGATATGTTTCTCTCGTATCTCGCTTCGGATGATCATCAAATCGAAAAAACACCCGGAAGAAAGGTCTGTCAAGAAGTAAAATGAAACAGTATCTTTCTTGATTTATTTCCTAGAACTGCAAATTTGAACTGAGACGTGGGATTCCAAAGGTTGCATTATGGCTGAGTTTGATAAAACGAAACGCTCTATCGGAGTAAACAATCTGGATGATAAAGCCAGAAAAGAAATGTTTAATAAATTCCAGTCCGCCGGCGGAAAAGTCGTCAGCGAAAAGGATAAAAAGAAAGAGGAAGCCGCATCCGGTAAACAACCTAATATTCGTCAAGGCCAGAGAAGTCAGGCCGGTGGATCTTCTCGCGGAGCCTCCTCCCGTTCGGGAGCGGGGAAAGAGGGAGGACCGAAAGGACCGAGCCCGAGGGACAGAAAGGCTCTCGAAGACGAAATGGGAAATTTCATCAATCGTTTTTCCGTCCGCGTTAAATGTTGGTTGGGAAGAGTGACCGGATTTTCCTCATCCGACTTATTGCCCTCTTTTTTATCCGAGTTCAATCTCTCCGGAAAAAAATCCCTGTTGGAATTGAACTTTGTAGGGAACGATATCCTTGGAAATCCGGCATACGCGAAAAAAATCGCAAAAGAACTCGACGCTCAGAACCCGATTTACATCGAACTTTTGGGTAGAATGCATAAGATTTACGATAACGAAGAAGTGAGCCAGGTGATCGAGCCGCATAACGCAGCCCCGGATCTGCCGGTATCGATTTCGAGAGTTAAGGATCCTTTATATTCCATTTTTAGAAAATTATACTATGTTTATCCGTTTCAGGGAAGTTACGTAAAGGCCATCAGCCTAGGATACGCTTCCTTGGAAAAATTCGAAGGGAAACCCGCAACTATCTACAATACGAAGAAAAAACGCGCCCTCCAGGAATTCGATTATCTGTTCGGAACCTTATTCGAAAAACTTTATCTCGTCGTCCTTAGGAACGAAAACAAAAACATTCCTCTCTTAAGCAATTCCATGGAAGCCGTACTCGGAATACTTCCCGAAGAAAAACCGGGTCATAGGGAACAGGGGGAAGAATTAGATGAAATTTCCGGAGGCGCCGCGCCGGAAGAGGACGCACCCGCGGAGGAAAAAAAAGAGGAAACCAATCCGGAAGATTCTCTCAGCAAAGAACTCAAATACGGTTTGAAATTGATGAGAATGCTTCCTCTGGACCAGCTTCGTAAAAAACACGATCCGAGAGGAGAATACGAAACGATTCCTTCCGCGGATAAGGCGTTTTTAACCTGGCTTTTCTTTAAGGAGTTCGACGCCGAATATTCTTTCGTGATGACCACCAAAAAGATCGATATAAAACCCACCATCGTAAACGGCGCCAAGGTGGACTATCGGGAAAAAATGATCGATCACTACGAGACAACTCGGGCTTCGATCGAACAATTTAGGATTTACGATCAATATTATAAAGAACTAAACAATCATCTTAAAAATCCGGGCGCCAATTACATAGAGGCTTCTAAAAAAACCACCGCTCTGGAAACGAAAAGAAGTCAACAATCCAGAAACGTTCGTGTGACCGTTAAGGAATTTGTGGAAAAAACGGCCGAGATTTTGGAAAAACTCATCGCAGACATGAAATCCAAAAAAGAGATCGTTACCAACATGGACGAAATTATGACCTTGGACATGATGGAATCGAAAAGAAGGCTGAATAAAAAACCCATCAAACAGTGTATTATGGAAGCGTATTGTTTTGCGATCGCGTTTGCGGGCCGACTTGAAAACGGGGATCTATTCGGCGGAGTGACCGAACTGACTTCCGAAGATATGGAAAAAGAATTCGGCATCAAAACGGAACAATCCTCTTCCGCAGAACCCGATCTGGGAGTTCCGGGAGCCGGCGGGTCGTCCGGTTCCGGCGAAACTTCCGAAAACCTAGATGCGGATTCTTTAGGCGTGGATCCTTCGATCTTAGGCGACTAAAAGGCGAATTCGATTTTGGCATCCGCAAAGGTTACGCTTTTTCAAAAGCATATCAACAAACCGATTTCGAAAGATCAGAAATCGAAACTTTCGAAGGAAAAATCCGACTTTTTACTTTTACCGGAGTATTTTCCGTTTTACGATTTATCCTCCTCACCGGACAAACTTTCCGAAAAATCAAAGTTACTTTCCGACGAACTCTTGCAGATTTCTGAATATTATAAAGGTGTAATTATCGGCGGTTCCCTATTCAGAAAGGACGACTCAGGCAAACTAAAAATCAGCGTTCCGATCATTCAGGACGTGGTAATCGTGGATTGGTACGATAAACGGGAACTTTTCCCCGAAGAAAACGCCGCCGTTCCGGGCGACGCGGAAACGATCTTTATCATGGGCGGTTTTCGTTTCGGAATTGTGGCGGGAAGGGAAATCGCAAATTCCGAACGTTTAAAAGAATTAAAATCTCAGAATGTAAATCTTCTTTTTCATATCGATTCCGTTTTGGAATCCGATTCCACTCACGCACAGGATTTGGAACGTTATGTGAAATTGTCTTCTACATACGGAATTTTTATCGCGAGAGTCGGGGGAGTGGGCGCCGCGCTCGGTCGGATCGGCATCGGTAGAAGCCTTTTATCCACTTCTTCCGGTGTGAATTGGAAGGTTGCGGAATCGGAAAAGGACAAGGAAGTCGTCAAAACCGTAATGATCAACGGAGTGAACGGGTTATTTTGACGGTTGAAAATCAAATTTAAAATCTTTCTTGACGACGCACAATTTGTGCGTCTAAATTAAGATATGAAAGAAGCCAATATCAGAGATATCCAGCATAACTTTTCGAAAATATTGGAATGGATTGAAGACGGGGAAGAGGTATATGTTCTGCGAAGAAAAAAAGTAGTCGCAAAAATAACTTCGTTTGGTCTTCTTTCAAAACAAAAAGTTTCCTTACCCGAATTTTATAAACGTGCGAAAACTAGGATCGGCTCCGCAAAGGGAAAATCCATCAGTGATTTGATTCGGTCCGATCGAGAGAGTGGAATTTCGTGACGTACGTGGACACGAGCGTTTTGGTAAAACTTTATTATCCCGAAACCGATTCCAAAAAAGTCTCCACATTCTTTGAAAAACGCGGGAAACCGATTTCGATCACGAATTTGCACGTATTAGAATTGGAAAACGCTTTTAACTTAAAACTGTTTCGTAAAGAAATTCAAATTCAAGAAATCAAACTATTAAGAACGGATTTTGAGTCCGATCTTACAAACGGAATTTTGGAACTCAAAAACGTCTCCGGATCCGAATCTTTTCAAATCGCAAAGGATCTTTCCGGGAAATTTACTTTCAAGTTAGGCGCTCGTTCTTTAGATATTTTGCATATAGCTCAGGCGATTTTTTTAAAAACCGAAGAATTTTATTCTTTAGACATAAAACAGATCGCGCTAGCGAAAACGGCCGGATTGAAGGTAATAAAACCCTTGGCCTAACGTTTTTATCAAAAAATTAAGAACTTGTCCCACGTTTCAAGTCGCTAGGGGTTAGGAGTTAGGAGTTCCGGCGTTTACATACATTACAATTTCTCCGATTTTATTCATAACGGCAAGAAAGAGAGGCGAGTTTTACCGTTCGTTTAAAAACATAGGAGTTCCGGCGTTTATAGGTTTAGGCGGGTTTTAATTTTAAGATACGTTTTAGGGAAACCTTATAAAATGAATCTTTAATTCGATGACGACCACCTAACAGTAATTTTACGAACAATCCGATCCTTAAGATCTTTATATTAGGATTTTATAGAAGTTCTCTTAGAGCTACTGTTGAATTTTTTCGTTGGTTCCGCTTTTTTTCAGGATCAAAACTTCCAAGTCGGTCAATTTTTGTTTTCTTACTTCTTCTAATGGAGTTCTTCCTTGTATGTCCGCGACGTTCGGGTCCGCGCCCAATTCCAATAATTTTTCCGCTAAGGAGACTCTCTTTTTGAGGATTGCCTGCAAAAGAGGTGTGATCCCTTCCGCGTTTCTATGATTTACGTTCGTTCCGGCTTTTACGAGAAGTTCGGGGATTCGCGGATCGATATCGGATTCTTCCGAAAGAAAATGGAACGCGTTGTCTACTCCGGTTTGAATCTGTTTTCCATCTTGATTCTTATCCTGCAAACGGCTGGTGTAATCCGGTTTTGTGCCGTTCTTTAGAAGAAATTCCAAAATGGAAAAATTTGCGGGAGAAGAACCGGCTCCACATGCGAGGAAGAGTGGAAATTCTTCCGGACTTCCCTTATCAAAGTTCACGTCGGCGTGATTCTCGACGAGAAACTGTACAAGTACAAGATTCCCGTGACGGATCGCCACGTTTAATATGGAAACGGAAACCGTTTTGGTTTCGTTGATCTTGGAAGGATATTCCAACTTGGCTCCGGATTCGATCAACCGTTTCGGAACGGCGAGGTCGTCTATGTCCAAAACCTTTACATCCAAAAGTCCGGATAAACTTTCCAGCAATACGGAACTTCCGTCCTTGTCCTGAGCGTTTACGTTTGCTCCCGCACGAATCAAAACTTCGGCGACTTCGGGCCTATGATCCGCGAGCATCAAAGCCGTTTTACCTCTCGAATCGGTCGCGTCCACGGCGGCCCCCGCTTGGATTAAGAGCTGTGTTTTTTTAGGATCTCCTTCCTGAACGGACCTTAAAAACTCGCTGTCGAGTACCGGATCGGCCAATAAAAATACCGGAAAGATTAAAAGGAAACAAGGGATTTTATGAATTCTTGAAATCATCGTTTACCAAAAACCATCTATAGTTATTCATTCGGATTTTTTGCTGCGTGTATATCCACATTTTTGGAATTCCTTTTTTGCAGGAATCTTAAAAACGCCTTTTTATCTTGACCCTTTTTTCTTTCCGAGGTTCCTATTTGTTTTCGGAGTTCGTACATGCCAAAATCCTTTAAAGAATACACGTATTATGACGCCGTGGGACTTGCGGATTTGGTCCGGAAAAAATCCGTTCATCCGAGCGAACTCGTGGAATCGGCGATCGAAAGAATCGAATCTACGAACTCGGAACTCAATGCGGTGATTTCCCGCTTTTACGAGGAAGCAAGGAAAACCGCAAAGTCCAAACTTCCGGACGGTCCGTTTCGGGGCGTTCCGACTCTCGTCAAAAATATCGTTCATTCCATCGCAGGCGCTCCTTTGACGAACGGTTCCAAGGCGTTTCGAAATCATATCTCCCCTGTAGATTCCGAATTTATAAAAAGGCTCCGAAAAGCGGGAACGATTTTTTTGGGACAAACGAACGTTCCCGAATTGGCGCTGATGGGAATCACCGAACCGGAGTTATATGGTCCGACCCGCAATCCTTGGAACTTGGAAAGAACCCCCGGCGGTTCCTCGGGCGGTTCGGCGGCCGCGGTCGCCTCGGGAATGGTTCCGGTTGCGACGGCTTCCGACGGAGGAGGATCGATTCGAATTCCCGCCGCCTATTGCGGGTTGTTCGGTTTGAAGCCGACTCGGGGAAGAACTCCCGTAGGTCCGACCTTCGGAAGATATTGGCAAGGGGCTTCGGTCGATCACGTTCTTTCCAGAACCGTTCGAGATAGCGCGGTTTTTCTCGACGCGTTATGCGGAATCGAAAAGTCCGGGGCTTTTTCTTTCGAAGAACCGAAGACGAGTTTTCTTTCCGAGATCAAAAAATCTCCCGGCAAACTTAAGGTGGCTTTTTCGACGCAGTCTCCGATCGGAACTCCGGTGCATCCGGATTGTGTGGAGTCCGTGATCCATACCGCAAAACTATTACATTCTCTCGGTCACAAGGTGGAAGAAAAGGACGCGCCCGTGGACGGCAAGGCGATCGGTCGCGCGTTTATCATGATGTATTTCGGAGAAGTGGCGGCTCAGTTGAAAAACTTAGAGCCGATCCTCGGAAGAAAGGCGAGGATGGGAGACGTGGAATCCGTAACTTGGATTTTAGGTTTGTTGGGAAGAACCGTTTCCGCCGGTGAGTTCGTTCGTAACTTGCAGGAATGGGACAAGGCCGCGTTCGCGATGGAAACCTTTCACGAAACCTACGACGTTTATCTCACTCCGACAACCGCGATGCCTCCGGCAAAGATCGGCGAACTCGAACCGAAGATCGGTGAAAAGATCGCGATGCAAGTGGTAGGTCGTCTCGGCCTGGGAAGAATGTTACTCGCTTCGGGACTCGTGGACGAACTCGTGGAAAAAAGTCTTTCCAGAACTCCGTTTACGCAACTTGCAAATCTTACGGGACAACCTTCCGTTTCGATTCCTCTCGGCCGGACGAGCGATGAACTTCCTTTGGGTTTGCAGTTTACCGCCGCGAAAAGAAGAGAGGACATTTTGTTTCGTCTCAGCGCTCAACTGGAAAAGGCCGCGTCTTGGGCGAATCATAGGTAGGAATATGCATCTCATCTCGTTAGAATAAAATCCATTCATAAAGCTTCTGCATGAAGTGATGCCCATCTCCCCTATAGTTTAGTTCATCGATTTGTTTTTGTTGTTTGAACAATTCCTATATATCATTATCCAAGAGTTGAATGAATCCGATTGGTTAGAATTATCCAATGAAGGATTGATCGTTCATCAAAGTGAGTCGTCCATTTTACCGACTCGGAAACAATATATCCAAAGTTAAGTTCAGCCCGTTCAGGAATTTGGATTCGGCTCCCGATGGGGAAAGATCCGTCGAAGAATGAATTTGATAGCGCCCGTTTTCCCAGGAAAATATTTCGAGACATTGTAATTCCGGAAATACGAGCCAGAGTTCGGGGACCCCGTATTTTTCATAGATCGCTTTTTTTTCCACTGTATCTCTCGTAACGGTTCCTTTAGAAACGATTTCTACGACGATATCGGGAATACCTCGAACCCAATCTTGGATAATGGATTTTTTTTTGTTTCCTACGAATAAAAGATCCGGCTGAAGTCGATTCACTCCTTCTTCGAAAATTACATCCATAGGGGAAAGAATCACTTCGCCAACGGGATGTTTTTCTAAATATTTTTGAATGATGATAAATAGTTTCGCGACTAATCTTTGATGCGGCGCTAATGGAGCCGGGGTCATACGTTCCTCTCCGTGGATCATTTCCGTCAGATCAAAATCGTTCTTAGAACCAGAAGGAATTTCCGTTTCCAAAGCCATGATCCAAAGAATCACTCGTCAATCCGACCGGGTCAAGCCAAAATAACTCTTGATTCTAAGTAGGAGTTCCCACAAGCTTTGCTCCATTCCATGATTCCAGTTTTACTCATCGGTCTCGGAAGAATCGCGTCCCTCTTAGAAAAAGATCCGCTCCGAAATCATCCCTGCACACACGCGGGAACGATCTTCTCGTCTTGGGGAAGGAAAAAATTCTTCCTACTCGGTGCGATCGATCCGTCGGAAGAAAGAAGGAATCGATTTTGCAAAGATTGGAATATTCCAAAAGAAGAATGTTTTTCCGATTTTAAAAGTTGGACTTCTTCGTTTCGATCCGAATTGAAAAGAGAATTCCATTCGTCCATTACCGACTTTAAAAATACGGATTTTCAACGGGAAAAAGAGGGTCGGAACTCCGCGGGATCCGGCGAAAATCGGGGAAAATTAAAAATAGAATCCGAGACATTCAATTTTTCTCATACACAAATCGACATTACTTCCTGTCTCGTAGTCATCGCAACTCCTTCCGAAACTCACTACGAACTTGCAAAGGCCGCGATCGACTTCGGATTTCGTCGTCTATTGGTGGAAAAACCCGTTTGCCATTCTCTGGCGCTCGCTCGTAAACTCGCAAAACTCTGTCGTAAAACCGGAACCGATCTTCGGGTCAATCACGAGAGACGCTATCATCCCCTTTATATCCGAGTGCGCCAATGGATCCGGGAAGAAACCTACGGTCCGGTCCGAACCATCCGCGCTTCCGTTCTGACTTCCGCTCGTAGTCCCGGTCGTGCGATCTTGGATAAAACCGGGCCGCTCTTTCATGACGGAACTCACGCGGTCGATCTTTTGACCTGGTATCTGGGAATTCCGGATCGTGTGTTTTCCGTTTTGCGATCCTACCCCGATTCTCCCGTGGAAGAACAGGCCCTGGCGCTTATGACTTATCCCAAGGGTGAGACCGTTTTTTTGGAAGCGGGAGGAATGAGGAATTACTTTCAATTTGAGTTGGATATCCAAACGGAGAACGCCCGTTTTCTTGTGGGAAACGACGAGGTTCGTTTTTGGAAATCCAAACCCTCCCGCAAATACAAAGGATTTAAAAGTTTGACTCCGGTTTCAATTTCCGAAAAATCTTCCGCAGGCACGAATCCGTTTCTCAATCTTTACGATTCTCTTTTTCGTCATATCTCGGGAAAACCTTCCGACATCACGGGGGATATGGAGGAGAATCTGCAAATTCTCACCTTACTGGATACGATTCGGAGAAGAGCCGAAAAAAGAATCCTAGAGGTTTAGAAGTTTCATCTATGCTCGTAACCGGAACAACCGAACCTCAGGAAATTCAGTCGTACAAACGACGTCCCGGCGCCAGGAGATTTTGGAACGCGAGTTCTTTCGTCTGGAAAAAAATCTGGGTTATATTCTGGTTTTTTAAATTAGGAAAAATCTTTTTTCCTTCTTATAGAGAGGCGGCCGCCCAGGAAAAATTCTTTCGCACGTTAGGCGAGGATTGCCGCAATTTCTTTTTATCCATGGGCGGGGTTTATATCAAACTCGGTCAGTATCTCGGAAATCTTTCCCATATTTTTCCGGATTCGTTTACGGAATCCTTACAGGATCTTCAAGACAGGGTTCCTCCTCATCCTTTTCCGGAAATCCAAGAACGGTTCCGCGGAGAATTCGGAAAGGAAATCACGAAAGTTTTTCCGGACATTCAAAACGTTCCCGAAGCGAGCGCGTCCACGGCGCAGGTTCACGTCGCTTCCATCGGAGGTCAAAAGGTCGCCGTAAAAGTTTTGTATCCCGGAATCGAAACCCTCATCGCCAAAGATCTTAAAAACATCCGATCCTTTTTAAAAAGAATCAATCGGTATCTTTTTCGTTTTGAATACAAGAAGATTCACGAAGAGATCACATATCTCGTTACGAGAGAAACGGATCTCAAACTCGAAGCCGATTCCTACGATAGGATGCGACAACTTTTTGCGGAAGAACCCGATTATGTGTTTCCGAAAGTCATCCGTCAATTTTCAGGCAAAAGCGTTTTGGTTACGGAGTTTATCGAAGGAGTCAAAATCACAAGAGCGACTCCCGTGTTCAAAGGACAGGCCAAGTCGAGACCCGTGGAACTTCTCGTTCGGGCTTATGTGTTGATGATTTTTCAGTATCGTTTTTATCACGCGGACCCTCATCCCGGAAATCTGATCTATACGCCGGATGAAAAACTTTGTTTTATCGATTTCGGAGCCGTGGGAGAAATGGACTCGAGCCAAGTGTTCGCGCTCAAAAAAATTTTTCTCTGCGCGATCGTCAAAGATTACTTTGGGGTTGTGGACGGCCTGGAGGACATAGGCGCGTTGTCGGCTTCCGCGGATCCGGGTAAACTCGAAGAGGTCGTTCGTTATTCTTTGGAAAAATTGGGAAGGTTCGTCGCGGATACGGATTATTTTCGAAATCTTTCTTTGGACAAAATTCATACTCGGGAAGATCGACTTTTTTTGAAGGAGATCAATTCGAGTTTGAAGGAAATTTTTAGAATGATTCAGATTCCGGAAAATTTTATTTTCCTGGAACGTGTCCTGGGTTTACTGGTCGGGATTACCGCGATTTTGGATCCTTATAGAACCGTTTTGGATTACGGAGAAAAACCGTTCCGGACCGTCGCCTCCGGAAAAGAAGGCGGACTGGAGTTTCTTTTGTTAAACGAAGACAAGAATCTTTTGGGAAATACCCTTTCCATTCCGGGAGAATTTTATAAAGTACTCCAGAACATCAATCGAGGAAGACAGGGAATTCAACTCCGGGAAGTCGAACGACATACTCGGAAGATGTACGTTCTCGGACATCAGCTTTTGTACGGAGGATTCTTAATTGCGGGAATTCATTTCGGAAATTACTATCTCGAAAAAGGAATGGAAATTTTAAGCTGGGGATGTTTTGCCACCTCTTGTATTTTCGGACTTGTACTGATCTATTCATTTTGGAAAAACAAACTTAAAAAGAAAGGAACCCCCTCGTGAAATATTTTGGAAAACGATTTTTAGACGTCTATCGCCCTCTGTACTTAAGCGTCATCTTTCTCGGAATCGTATTGGATCTTGTGACTAAGTTTTTAGTCATCCTCTACTTTGAACCGCACCGTTATTTGGAAGTGTTCGGGAGTTTGTTTAGAATGACTCTGACATTCAATACCGGTTTCGTATTCGGAGCGTTTCAAGACAACGCGATCCCGTCTCTTGTGGCGACCGGAATCGCGATCGTGTTTCTCATCGGATACAGATGGAAAAATCACGATCTCGGAAATCCTTGGGGATGGAACCTCGTAATGGCCGGAGCTTTCGGAAATTTCTTGGATAAATTTTTCGTAAAAATTCCGGGTACGGGATTTCGTTTCGGATTTCAACCCAACTTGGGAGAATATATCGGAGTCGTGGACTTTTTGGATTTCGACTGGCCGGACTTTCTTCTTTTTTCCAGATGGCCCGCGTTCAACGTGGCGGATTCCTGCGTAACGATCGGCCTTACGATTTTAATTTTCACGATGAAACTCGAAGAGGAGAAATAATTTCTTGAAAGCTCTCGATCTTCCCATCTGGAGAAAATTATTCAATCGAAAGGAAGCGAATAATCAGGAAATCATTCGGTTTCTCAGAGAGACTTCCGTTTTTGGGAGAATGAAAAAGAGAACCCTGATCGAAATCGCCAGGATGGTACACGTTCGAGAGTATCAGGAAGGGGAAACGATTTTTCGTCAGGGAGAAGTCGGAGCCGGATTTTATTTCGTCTACGAAGGTTCGGTCGTGATCCGTTCCGTTCGGGACGGAATCGAACTCGATCTCGCGCATCTCGATCAACACGCTTTTTTCGGAGAACTTTCTCTTTTTACGGAGGAAAGAAGAACGGCGAGTGCGATCGCTCTCGAACACACCACGTTGCTCGGTTTTTTCCAACCCGATCTTAAGGAGATCATAGAAACAAAACCGAGAATCGGTATCGAAATTCTCATGAGCCTTTCCACCGTGATCGTGGAAAGACTTCATAGAACCAACGGACTTTTGGAAAAGGCTTACTTCCGGGGAAAACAAAAGAATGCGTGATGGAGAAAGAAGAGAACTTTCCGAATATTTCATTCGGACGAGTTTTTTTCTCATCGTTACTTTTACGATCGTCGTTTCGCTTTGGGGATTTCAATTGCTTGCGGTTCCGATCGTGATGGCTCTTTTGGTTTTTTACGCGTTTAACGGAACGATCAACAATCTGGAAAGTTTAGGAGTTCCTAGAATTTTTTCCATCGCGATTTTGATGCTCGTAATCAGCGTTCCGATTTATTTATTCATCAACTCGGTCGCACCTCCGATCGTTTCCACCTTAAATCCGCTTTTGAAAAATTGGAAACAGGATTTGGACGAAGCAAAGTTCAAATATTTAACCGTAACGGTCAATCTTCAGTTCAACGAATTTCCCGCCGGTTGGAACGAGACGATCCGTCCGGACGAACTGATCAAAAAAGTCGCGGAACTGATGCACGAACAAGTGAAAGGATTCGTTTCCTATATTCCGACTTTGATCGGTTATATGATCGTCACACCTTTGTTCGCTTTTTTGTTTTTGTTAAACGGAAACGGGATGTATAAAAGTCTGATTTCTTTGATTCCAAATCGGTATTTTGAAATGGCTCTTATGGTCACGTATAAGATCAACGAACAACTTACCAATTATCTCAAGAGTTTGATGATTCAAGGTGCGATCATCGGCGCGGTCTCCACTCTGGGATTTTATTTCATCGGACTGCCTTACTTTTATATCTTCGGTCTTTTTTTGGGAGTCGCCAATTCGGTTCCTTATCTAGGTCCGATCATGGGAGCGATTCCTCCCTTGTTCTTTGCTCTTGTAATCGGAGGAACCGGAACGACGGAACTCATGACTTCGATTTTGATCGTGGTAGCGATCGCACAAATCATCGATAACTTTCTCATTCAGCCGATCGTTATTTCGGGTTCCGTTTCTTTGCATCCGATCGTCATTGTCGGTGCGGTTACGGTGGGTGGCGCCGCGCTTGGTCTTGTGGGTATGCTCATTGCGGTTCCGATTGCGGCGATCTTAAAAGTGACGATTCAAACCCTTTACAGTGGTATGAAGGATCACAATCTGCTTTGATCTTACGCCTGAATTTTAAGGCAGGTTTCCGACATATCGATATTGAGAGTTAGGCGGGATTCACGTATTTTTTAGTTCAAACTCGAAAGAGGATATTTACATTCAACTCGGCACGTCCTTAAAGGAGAAAAATGATAGGGCGTTATCAGCCATCCTGTGTAAATACCATTTCTTAAAACGAGTCCAGCTTCAGTCGGTCCGGCGTTATCAGCAATCTTGTGTAAATGACATTTCTTTAAAACGAATCTAATTTCAATCGATCTCCGAAAATAATCGAAAACTGGTTCATAGCTTTTCCTCGCTTGAAAGGAACAAAGTCCCTGTCAATTTCCGTTTGACAAGCCTTACGATTTGTTATACATTGTTATACATGAGAGCCCTTCTGACTGTCAGCGTAGAACCCGCCTTGAAAAAGAGGATTGATGCTTTTTCAAAGGAAACAGGCGTTTCCCGTAGTGACGTGGTTAAGTCTGCATTGCGCAAGTATTTGCAAAAAGAGGAATTCGAAACTCTCCGCAAACGCCTCATTCCAAAAGCTCAAAAAACCGGATACTTTACCGACGAGGATGTATTTAGAGACATTTCGTGAGGATAGTTCTCGATGCTAACGTCATCATCTCGGCACTCATCAGCAACGGTCTATCTCATCAAGTCGTGGACATTTGTATTGACGACCACGAAATATTTATGTCCAAGGCTTTGAATATTGAGGTCTTGAATTTTTTCGCCCGTAAAGTAAAAACCACAGCCGACGAAAAACATCGAATCGTAAAATTCTTGGATGAACTCGGTCCTGAAATAGTTCCGAAAGGCAAACCTCCCGTCCTATGTCGCGACAAGAATGATAATCATGTGCTTCATCTTGTGCAAACTTGCTCCGCGCGTATTCTTATTTCCGGAGATCAAGATTTGCTCGTTCTGAAAAAGCACGAGCGCGCTCATGTTCTGACTCCACGTCAATTTCTCGAAGTTTTGAACTCCGGAAAACTCGACGGAGAAAACTTCGCATAATCACAGTTTAGCCGCTGCTTCCCCGCTCACTCTGCTCGCCTTTTTTCGCTCGTCCCGAATCTGGCGCAAGTTCGGAAGTTAAGCAAACATTTAGAGCCCGTCTCAAAACCTACTTGTAAATCATTCTAAATAGAATGATGGCCCACACGAGTTAAAAGAAAGCGGAATCATTTTCGATTTAAAATTCCCAGCGTGTTTAACAGCTCGAAAAGCATTGAACCATGCGAAAGTCCTTTCAACGATCCATCGAAATGGTTTTAACTTAGGAATGAATACAGGATTTTTTGCATTCGTTTTGTTTGGAATCCTGTATTGAATATTCTTCTTTTTTAAATTGCTTTTAATTGTTTTACTAGCGTAAGCCTTATCTAAAGAAAGAATATCGGGTTTAAGCAATTTCTTGTTTCTAAATACTTTAAATTTCTTTAAAGTAGGAAAAATTAATTTAGAGTCATGAATTTCTGCGGAAGCCAATACAAAAGCTACAATTGTGCTCCGCGCCGAGCGACGAGAATATGCCTTTAAATGCCTCTTTTGCCGCGATCCGTTGGATGGCGTCCCGTGAAAGCCCCCTTTTGGAGTTTTTGCGAAGTTCCCGTCTGCGGCCATTCTTTTCGTTCTAATCTTGATAGATCGTTCGTAAAGTTTTAACGCTTCTTTTTCAATCTTGCCAAAACTCCGGCATCTACCCATTCTTGAAATCTTCTATGCAACGTTGATTTCGAACCAAACATATAATGAGTGGATAGTCTTTAGGAATCAGTGGATAGTTAATTTACAGAGTAGAAAAATCAACCTTTGTTAGAGTCTGATTCCTTTTGTACTAAAATGTAACTAATTCCTAAAGCGGGGACGACCTCCTTTACTCGGATCTTTCTTGTTTTTGGGAAGTAATGGCTCTAATTTTTTCCAAATTGTTTCAGGTATTAAGACCACCTAATTCCGTTTTCATAGGTCACATTTTAAAATCAGGCGGTTATGTACAAGTAGGTTGGCGGACAGGCTCAAAATAAAATTTGACAATATGCATATAGATCAGATATTTTATGCATATTGTGAGAACAACAGTGGATATTCCCGAAGAATTGTTTTTAGAGGCGATGAGATTAACTCATCTTAAGACTAAAACTGATGTAATAAAAGAAGGACTTGCTTCTTTAATCAGAAGAGAAAAGTTGAAAGATCTGAAAAAATACAAAGGATCCGTTAATCTCGGAATTAATTTAGATGATTTGCGGAAACGATGAGTCGCATTTTATTGGACTCGTCCGTTTGGATTGATTATTTCAGGAATATTAACTCATCAATTTCGTTAAAAGTCGATGAGTTAATTGATACGGAGAATATCTATACAAACGATCTTATTTTGTCGGAATTAGTTCCTTTTCTTAAATTACGAAAACAATCTAAGATAATCGCTTCCTTAGAAGCTATAGAACGATTTCCATTAGAAATCGATTGGGGACAAATCATTGAGTATCAAATCTCGAATCTTAGAAATGGGATCAACAAAGTAGGCATTCCCGATTTGATAATTGCTCAGAATGTAATTCAAAATAAAGCGATGCTTTTTACTCTGGATAAACATTTTAAACAAATGAGCAAGAACATTAAACTAAAAGTTTATTAGAGTTGTTGAAAAATTAATTCTCCATTTGTTTCTGTTTCATTGAAATGGACAATTGAAGCAGTTTTGTGAATCGCGACTATTGAATTTTTCAACAACTCTATTGATGTAGCCATTTCGACTTGCAAGACGTTCGTTCTGGCTCGCTCAAACCTCGTGCCAACCGCTTCGCACACAAGCGCTCGGGCTCGCAACGTCGAGGCGACTCTTTCGTTAGACGGCATGTCCGTGCGGAGCAAGGGAAGACGGGAATAAGAAAAATACGAGTGACAAACATACAATCTTTGTATATAATTTAAACTATGAATCAGACTGTTAATATTTCCTTCGAAAAGGCGCTTTTAAAAGAAATCGATAAAATTGCAAAGAGGGAACACAGGTCTAGGTCAGAATTGATTCGTGAAGCCGCGCGAGCATATATCGGGAAAAAAACTAGATGGCAAGCTATTTTCGACTTCGCTTCAAAAACCGATGATCGAAGTGATATTTCTGAAAAGGATGTTTTTAATCAAATTAAATCCGTTAGAAATAAAAGAAACGCTTCTTAATGTTGAAGGTATTATTAGATACTAATATTTACATTTCAGCTATTTTATTTAAAGGAAAACCGAGGCTTGTTTTCCAAGATTTAATCAATGAGGTTTTTACAGGATATATTTCGAAAGAAATATTCGATGAGATAGAATCTACACTCTCTAAACCAAAATTCAAACTTGATGATAACTTTATTCAGATTGTTTTATCTGAAATCAGGGATATTACTGCGCTTGTTAAAAATAACCCTATTCAAGATTATTTAGAGTTAAGAGATAGAGATGATTATCACATTCTGGAATCTGCCTTTGCGGCAAAAGTAGACTATTTAATCACTGGAGACAAAGATTTATTAACTCTTCGGGAAATTAAGAACTTTAACATCATTACTCCGGATGAGTATTTAAGTATTAAAGAAAGAAACGAAACTTAAAAAATTCGGGGACAATCCGTGTCGCGAAATTCCGCAACTGCGACTAGCTTCATCTCCTCGCTTTGTTTGCGACTCCCGGTTCCCGCTCGCCCTTACCGGCCTTCGCACATTGTTTTGTCATTTCGACTTGCAAGACGTTCGTTCTGGCTCGCTCAAACCTCGTGCCAACCGCTTCGCACACAGGCGCTCGGGCTCGCAACGTCGAGGCGACTCTTTCGTTAGACACCGGCGTCGAAAATGATCACGGAATCGAAAATTTCAGAGAAATCTTGAAATACGTATGGAATACAATATTCTATACGTAGGATTATTTATGACTACTAAATTAACTTTGTCTATTGAAAAGACCGTTATT
This sequence comes from Leptospira weilii serovar Ranarum str. ICFT, assembly GCF_000332415.1. Lineage (GTDB taxonomy): Bacteria > Spirochaetota > Leptospiria > Leptospirales > Leptospiraceae > Leptospira > Leptospira weilii_A. The sequence goes on along the minus strand of NZ_AOHC02000038.1, from coordinate 72,788 downwards.
GAGAAAGCTAAAAAATATGCGCAGAAAATACATAAAAGTTTATCTAACATTATTGAAGATTACTTGGCTGAATTAACAAAAGAACCCGAGCGTGGACAAAAAGTAGAAACGAAGGCTCAGGATTTAGCTCCAATTACAAAAAGTCTGGCAGGACTTTTAAAAGGCAAAGAATACATGGATATTAAAGAGGATAAAGTTTCCTATTTGAGAAAGAAGCATGGCCTCTAAAAAGAAAGTATTCATAGATTCAGATGTTATAATTGATTTCTTATATAGTCGCCCCGGAGGTTTTGAATATTCAGCCCAAGTGTTTAATTGGATCGAATTAGGTAAAATACAAGGTTATATTTCATCATTGATTATATGGAATATTTTCTATTTATTGAAGAAATTTCTCGGACATAAAGAAGCTTTGAATAAAGTAAAGTCTCTTCGAATATTACTCAACATATTAAGCGTTGATGATAAGATTATTGATTTGGCGCTCGGATCGGATATCAAAGACTTTGAAGATTCAATACAATATCATGTAGCAAAAAGAGAAGGTATTGGAATTTTTCTAACTAGAAATAAAAAAGATTACCCGAAACATGATCTTTCAATCTTAAACTGTAAAGAGTTTATAAAATCACTTCGGTAATTTGTATCAACGCCGTCGCCTAACTTCGATTTCTCGCTTCGTTCGCTATTCGCGGTCCGCTCTGGCTCACTGCGGGTTTCGTCGCATGGCTCGACTTCCGTTCGCTTTGACGTTCGGCTTGCGGGACCGGGGCTAACGCTCGTTCGACCCTCCGTCAATCCCTGTGTGCAAGCGCTTGCGGGAAGACTCTGATTTCTATTTTTTTATCCGTTTAATTCCACTTGACATTGTATCTCGAATGGGGAACAATTCGTAAAGGGGTCCGATATGGCAAAAACAGCAATGATTCGTGCAAGGGTCGAGGATAATCTTAAAAAGGATGTAGAAAATATATTGAATCACTTAGGGCTTTCTGCGTCTGAAGCTATAAATATTTTTTATCACCAGATTAAACTTAGCAAGGGTTTACCATTCCCGGTAAAAATACCAAATAAGATCACTAGTAAGACTTTCGAGGCAACAGATAAGAAAAAAGGATTAAAATCATTCAACTCTAAAGAAGAAATATTTAAAAAATTGAAACTATGATTTTTCTACCCAGTTATACAACTCAGTTCCAAAAAGATTTAAAGTTACAGAAAAAACGTAAGAAAGATTTGAACAAACTGAAGGAAGTAATGTCCCGATTGATTGACGGAGTTCAATTGGTATCAAAATATAAAGATCATAAACTGACTGGAAATTATAAAAATAGACGTGAATGCCATATCGAGCCTGATTGGCTTCTTATCTATAAATTAGATGGGAATACAATCCTATTTGAAAGGACCGGAACGCATTCGGATTTATTTGACTAGTATTTTAAGTTTTCAATCAGTGCGAGGTGTCGCCTAACTTCGACTTGCCGCTTCGCTTCGTTCGCTATTTGCGGTCTGCTCTGACTCACTGCGGGTTTCGCCGCATTACTCGACTTCAGTTCGCTTTGACGTTCGGCTTGCGGGACCGGGGCTGAGGCTCGCTCAAACCTTGCACCAACCGTGTTGCGGATAAGCGCTTCGAGAACCCGAACGTCGAGAAGTCTCTTTCGTTAGGCGTCATTCCCCGCTAGAATATTCGGTAATCAAAAAATTACGATCAATCTGTGCTTGAACTTTTCAGTGAACGCCCTATAACTAAGCTTATGAGAAAAATTATTTTTGCGATCAATATGACCGCCGATGGGTATTGCAGTCACACGGATATGATCGCCGACGAGGAACTGCATAAGTATTTTACAAACCTCTTGCGTACTGCGGGGCTCGTCCTTTATGGCCGGATCACGTATCAACTCATGGTGCCTTTTTGGCCCGAAGTCGCGCAAAACCAATCGATGTCCGAAGTGGGAAATGAGTTTGCTCGCGTGTTTGACTCGCTTGATAAGGTCTTATTCTCTACTACATTGAAATTCGTTGAGGGAAAAAATACCAGACTTGTACACGGAAACATGATAGAAGAAGCGCTGGCATTGAAGCAGCAACCTGGAAAAGATATTTTTGTAGGCAGTTTGAGCATTGCTTCCCAACTTTCGGAACTCCATTTGATTGACGAGTATCGTTTTGTGGTTCATCCCGTTCTTGCCGGAAAAGGACCGCGGTTATTCGATACCGTGAGTATGCAAAAGAGTCTTCGGCTTGACTTTCTTGGTTCGGAAACTTTTCAATCCGGCGCCTTAGCCCTTCACTACAAAAAACATACATGAAGAGCAATGTCTTTTGGCGGCGGGGCAGGAACGCCTAACTACGGTTAATCGCTTCAAAAAAAGATTACAAGATTACTAAAAAATATTGTTCGGATGTTTATTCCATCCGAGAAGAATTCGTACAATGATACGAACGCACATTCCGTTATACATTTCTTATGGAGAAATTTTTATGAAAACAATCAATACTATACTCATGATTTTCCTTATTTTCAACAACGGCATATTCGCCGAGGAATTCAGCACCGACGCAAGCCCTTCCAATTTGAAAAAAACAATCGAAGACCTAACCTCAATTCCAAATAAAAACTTTCAAAACATAAATTCCTTAAATAAAGCGGCAAACTATATTCAAACCCAATTTTCTAAATTTGGTTTAAAGCCCTATCGACAAATTTTCAGGGTCGATTCTCTAAAATATAAAAACATAATCGTAGAATTAGGTCCTGAAAATCAGGACACGATCGTAATCGGGGCTCATTATGATACGGCGGAAGACACCGTCGGTGCCGATGACAATGCTTCCGGGGTTGCAGGAACTACTGGCAGTTCGGCTACAATGCGATTATGATTACGGCTACGTCCTTCCTCAGAAATAAAAATTATCACGAGATCACGGACACGATTGATACTTTAGATTTTAATAAAATAGCAAAAGTCGTCCAAGGGCCGGCGTTCTTTTTATTGGAAGCATAGGAAACGGCTTCTTACTCCCTCGCAACTTAGAGTCCTCGCTTGAATACAAATCCTTGATAGAGAAATCTATTTTATAAAAGCATAATTGAATGAAAATGATTCCGGAGCAACGAGTTAGACGGCGTTGATCAGTTCCGCAAAACGTTTTCCTACAAATGTAGTCTTCCAAAAGTTTACTTTCATACGGTTTAAGAAAATCATCCAGTTCTGAAACCTTTGCTTAAAGTCGAGATTTTGGGTTTTCATCTAACTCGCCACTATGGAAAGAGTAATTTATTGATTCTTTAAGACCCTTACCATAGAGACTTCGAAAATTTACGAAATTAAAATATTCAGATAAACATTCAGGAATTTCTAATCGGGAGTCTATTCTAAATCCGTAACACTTAATTCTCGAGAGAAAGCGTAATACCGATCATACGAATATAATTCCCAAGGCTCATTGAATACAATTTCGCGATATCTCGTGGCAGAATCTCTAAATATTTCAACCCGATTCTTGAATAACAATACGTGATTCCAGCGTTCAAATTCCGCATTATTATCGCCGTTATTCGTAAGATCCAAGTGTGCAATAGAGTAATTTTCATTTTTAATCTGAAACTTACTTACAAGCGAAACATGAGCTTCCTTTAATACATTGCCTTGAGATGAAAAATTATATATAGAGTTTCTAAAACCTTTTTCAAGGCTTTTCTTCATCGTTCTTGCAATGAATAAGAGCGATTGAACAAACTATCAAGAAGATCAAATTTTTCTTTGGTATAACCGTATTGAATGTCACCTAACTTGAATTATATGAAATATCATAGTATAAAGCCGTACGGTTGAAAGTAAGTTGATAACTCTCGGGTCTGGCTTATTTTCAACCGTCGAACTCACGTTATTTAAGCGTCTCCAAGTATTTACCAAGATTGCCGACATGTTGTTTACCGCCTTCAATCGCACCGTATTTTTGATTCACTCTTTCCAGTTCTTCTCGGCTCGGGAAAATCTGTTCCATGGTTAGGTTTACACCTTCACCGGCTTCTTCGAATATAATTTTCGATTGAAAATCAACGTCCTTAGCGCCTTCACCGTCTCCAAGATGTTTGTAGAAAATGGAATGAGGTTTTTTAATTTCTATAAATTGAATCCTGTTTTTATAGTCGTGTCCATCGGGACCGTGCATGATGAAGTCCCAAATCCCACCGTTTGAAAAATCCATACTTTGAATTGTCAATGTAAAACCGTCCGGTCCCCACCATTGCGAAAGATGTTCTTGGGACGACCATATTTCAAAAAGAAGATCAATGGATACGTCAAAGTATCTTTTATAAACGACCTTGTTGCCTTCGATGATTGTTTCAACGTTATTTTTTACCACGGGATTTCTCCTTTTTTATTTTTAAGATATATTTCTCCAAATTATCCAAGCGCTTATTCCATAAATTTTTAATATTGAGTAACCAATCCTCCATTTCATTAATTCCCGAGTTGTTAATACTATAAATACGTTTTTGCGCCTCCTTCTTCATGTGAAGAACCTTCGCCTCTTTTAATACTTTTAAATGTTGTGAAATAGCGGGCGGGCTCATCTTAAAATTTTGGCTTATCTCCGTCGAGGTAAGTTCGCCGTTCTTAGCCACCAATTTCACGATTTCTCTTCTTGTATCGTCTGCCATAGCGGCAAAGGCGTTCATACGGTCATATTAAATCATTTACTTAATTAAGTCAATACTTAAATATAAATTTAAAAAGAGGGCGTTGATCGCTTAGGGTAACAGTTCTGCATTCATTATAGAAAACCTAGTTGATTTTTTTTAGATTGAAACGGGGTTGAAATAGAAGACGAAGATGATTCATCGTATAACTCTGCTTGTCGTTCGGTTTGCGAGACGTTCGCTAAAGGTCACTCAAGTTTTCGTTCCAATTCCTTCACGCGTAAACGCAAACGTTGAGAAGTTTCTTTCGTTAAAGTTTTTTAAGAACGGAAGTAGGTTTCAAAATCAATTTTTTTGTTTTTTAAGAATCACTTTCGGTGATTGGCTCCGGTTTTTTTCCGATCCAAAGAACTCCCGTTAAAACGAGAAACGTTCCCGCAATTCCGGAGGAAGTGATCGGTTCTCCCAGAAAAATCCAAGCGAGTAAAATCGTAGACATCGGACCCACCGAACCCACGATCGCGGCTCTTCCGGAGCCGATCATTCGTATTCCTTCCGCGGTGAAATAAGCCGGAATTACGGTCGTTAAAACTCCGAGCGCCAATCCGTATAAATACACGTTAGGCGGTTGTATCAGCGAAACCGGATTGCGGGTAATGAAAAAATGAATCACTACGATCATACCGGACAACAGCATCAGATAAGAAGTGAATCGAACCGAACCGAGTTTCGGAATCAGTGATTCGCTTCCTACGAGATATAAGGAGTAGGCGATGGCGGATGCGAACACGAACAAAACGCCTTTCGTAGCGTTCGGCCCTTGGGCCTGAACGTCTCCCATGAATGCGACCGCGATTCCGGAGTATGTGAGAAAAATCGCAAGTACTTCCGCTCTTTTGATTTTTCTTTTGAAAAGAATCGAACCGATAATAAGAACGATCGTAGGATATACGAATAACGTGAGTCTTTCCAATCCCGCCGAGATATATTCCAAACCTATAAAGTCGAATAAACTTGCGAGATAGTAACCTAAAAACCCGAGAATAAAAATGAAACCCCAATCTTTTTTTGTGAGACTTACGAAGGTTTTCGTTTTTCCGGAACGGATTGCGATCCAACCGAAAAACGGAATCGCAAACAACATTCTAAGTGTGAGCGCCGTAACGGGATCGACATCGTATCGATAGACTAGTTTGACAAAGATCGCCTTTGCGGAAAAAAAAATCGCGCCCGCTAATACGAACGAGATTCCCCAAAAGGGTTTCCATTTGGATGTTTCCATGAATCCATCTCTTATTCCCAGGGGCTTTTTAGAAAGATCTTTCCTTCCTCGTCGACCGATGGAAAAAAAGGAGTTCCCGCTTCTCGATTTTTTCGTTTCCATTCTTTGACTTTTCGGATCTGAACGTAACAATCGCTCAAAAAGAAGGAATGTTTGCATCCCAGAAGATGATACCCTTCGTGTATGAGAGTTCCTTCGGCGCCTCCGGATAACCAGTGGGAAATCGTTCTGGTTTGTCCTAAAATATAACCCCTTGTTCCGGTTTTCGTTTCCACGGCTCCCAAAATCTGAAAACTCGGAATTCCAAAAAGAGCAAAGACGATCCCCACGAGTTCGAAAGCGGTGTCGCTTAGTTTTCCTCCGGCAACCGCAAGAAGTCGATCGCATCGAAGTGGAAGGTCCGCGTAGAAAACCTGATCCATGATCGCCGCTCCGGTCCAACCGGGCCGTTCCCAATCCTGAATATCGTTTAAGAAAATTTTTATTTTATAATATTCTAATTCTTTGTTCCAGGATTCGACGAGTTCGGTCAATTCCTTATCGGACACTTTTACGTCCTTCCATACGCAGAGTCGGAGAGTTTCTTCCTCTCCGAAATCGATTTCGTCTCGGATCTTATCCCTGTGAAATCCTATCGTCGTGCAGTAGATTTGAGTTATACAGAATAATAAAAGCAGGACTTTGACGGGCGACTTTTGGAACTTTCGATACATGGGTATTCTGCGGGAAGGGTTCATTGAAATTTGAAAAAGTCCGATCGCTTGTCCTAAAATCTGAAAATGTAGGAACTCCTGCAAGTTTCACGTTTTATTTCTGTGCATCCAAATCGAAAAAATCGCACCCGTGGCAAACATGATCAAACTGTAAATCGCCGACGGGATCGCCATCACCGGATTGTTCAGAATCGCGCTTGCGATCGTGATTCCTAAGGTTCCGTTTTGAATTCCCACTTCGATCGTGATGGAGGTTCTTTGGGAATGTGTGACCTTCATCAAAGTCGCGCCCAGATAACCCAATACCATTGTGATTAAGTTCAGCGCCAAAGACGCGGGACCCACTTGGATAAAAAACGGAACGATGTTTTGTCTTTCACGAACGATGGCGCCGACGATGATCAGAATCAAAAAAATGCCGGAAAGAATTTTCACCGTCTTTTCTAGCTTATGCGAGAGTTCCGGTTTTTTTGAGTTGAGTATCATTCCGATCGACACGGGTAATACGGTGATCAGAAAAATTTGGAGAACGGTCTGAGGAATATTGAGTTGGATCGTTTGCCCGGCTCCGAGAAAATGAAACATGGACAAGTTCAAAAGAAACGGAATCGAAAGAACGGTGACACAACTCGTGATTGCGGTTAACGTGATGGAAAGGGCCACGTCTCCTTTGGCGAGGTGAGTGATCAGGTTGGAAGTCGCTCCGCCGGGACAAATCGCCAAAAGCATAAGGCCCACGGCCAGTTCTCCCGGAAGTCCGGAGACGCTTGCGATCAACCATCCCGCGATCGGCAAAAGCAAAAGTTGTAACGTCAATCCCGTGATCACCGCTTTGGGAAGGACAAAAATTCGTTTGAAGTCGCCTACGGTAAGAGTCATCCCCATCCCCAGCATGATGATACCTAACGCGACCGGAAGAAACACCGTTGTCAGCAAATTGGATTCCATTGTTTAAGACCTATTTTTGTTTCGAACTTTGTACGGAAATCGGGATGTCAAGTCCACAGAATTTTTTAATTCTTTCGGAGTTTGTCGCGAAATTTAAAACAATCGCGGTCCTTCCAACACCGCGAATTTTGCGTTGAATGCGACGGAATCCGAATTCAAAAAAGAGATGATGGATTTCCAAATTTAAAAAAATCTCGTGCTTACATGGAAGAAAATTCTAATAAGAGCAAAAAACAATCGTTTAAGAGAAAGTTTTTAATCTGGTTCATTCCGTTTCTCGTGGTCAATCTACAAAGGTTGATCGGTTTTACTTCTCGAAGAATCAATCTCGGAAACGAAAGTATCGAGAAACTCCGCAAAGAAAAAAAACCTTATATTCTTTCGATCTGGCATACGAACGTTTTGTATTCTCCTTATCTCAATCGAAACGTGGGAGCCGCCGTTCTGATTTCCGAATCCAAGGACGGGGACTTTATCAATCAGGTCGTTCATCGGTTCGGTAACTACAGCGTTCGGGGAAGTTCTTCCAAGGGAGGTTCCAAGGCCCTCAAGGCATTGATCACTCATCTTAAAAAAAATCTTCCCGCCGCGGTTACACCCGACGGTCCCAGAGGTCCGGCGTTTATCGTTCAACCGGGTTTGATCGCTTCCGCGCAGGTTTCTCAGGTTCCCATCGTTCCGATGCACTATGAATGTACACGACAATGGATCGCCGAAAAAGCCTGGGACAAACATAGGATTCCGAAACCGTTCACCACTTTTGTCGTTTCGTACGGAGAACCGATTTATATACCGAGGACGTTGGATGACCAAGGTTTTGAGGAGGTCAGGTTGACGGTGGAAAATGCTATGCTCGAAAACCGCCGGAGGAGCATCGACAAGGCGGAAGAATTAAGAAAAAAGTAATATTCTAAAAATATATCGTTCAAGTCGTAAATGACGTCTAACGTGTATTTTTTGAATTTATCGCGGATGTCGTCCTCGCTTTCTGATATCGTAAGATCATTTGTATCGGATTACGCTCTGATTGACTAAAACCCAATAGAATCCTATTTCACTGGCTACGTCGCTGAACTTTTCGAATTCGAAAGGTTTTACGACGTAACTGTTCACTCCGAGTTTATAACTTTCCACGATGTCTTTTTCTTCGGCGGAGGAAGTCAGTATGACTACGGGGATCATTTTCGTACTTTCTTCGCTTCTTACCCTTCTCAGTACTTCGATTCCGTCCACCTTGGGCATTTTCAAATCCAAAAGAATGAGGGAAGGTAGATGTGTTTTGTCCCGATCCGCATAACGTCCGGTCGCATATAAATATTCCAAAGCCTCTTCTCCGTCTCTGACGAGTTTCACTTGGTTCGTGAGATTGCGTTTTTTCAGGCTTCTCAGCGCCAGTTCGGAATCCTGAGGATTGTCTTCGGCATAAAGGATTGTGATCAATTCGTCTTGATGATTATACATGGTTATCACCGACTCCTAACGTAAAATAAAAACAAGCGCCTTCGTTCAATTTTCCTTCCCCCCAAACCCTACCGTTGTGTCTTTCGGCCACCCTTTTGACGATGGCAAGTCCGACTCCGGTTCCTTCGAACTGATCGGAGTGGTGTAATCTCTGAAAGATGTTGAACAGTTTATGTTGGTATTTCATATCGAATCCGGCGCCGTTGTCTTTTACGAAGAATACGGTTTCTCCGTCGTTTTGATACGATCCGATTTCGATTTTCGGATTTTCCTTTTTTTTGGAATATTTGAAGGAATTGGAAATCAGATTGAATAAAAGTTGTTTGAGAAGGCCGGAGTCGGCTTTTGTATAAGGAAGATTTTTCACAGTCGCGTCCATTTTCATATTCGGATAACAATTGGCAACTTCCTCCAAAACGTTCTCCGCCATAATCTTCATATTCACATTGGAGTATATGGGTTCCCTTCTTCCCAGTTTTGAAAATTCCAAAAGATCGTCTATGAGTTCTCCCATATTTTCGGAGTTATGAATGATGATGTTCACGATCCTACGGCTTTCCTCTCCTAGTTCCTTTCCGTGGTCTTCCAATAAAATTTTAGAAAATCCTAATATACCTCGAACCGGAGAACGAAGGTCGTGCGAAACGGAATAAGAAAACGCCTCTAAGTCTCCGTTGGACCTTTTCAATTCTTCCGAATAAGTTTTGAGATTTTGATTGGATTCTTCCAAGACGTCCTCCGCTTTTTGACGTCGTTGACTTTCCTTGTAGATGAGCCAGTTCTGGAAGAGAATGAAGGAAAGATTCAATACAATTCCCGAAAAGAGTAGTGTGACGGAGATCGTCATGTTTATTTTCGAGTTGTTTTTTCGGATGTTTAAAAGTTTAAGTTCTTCCTCTTTTACGTCCTGAAAGAGTGTTTTGATTTTTTCCGATAAGATGTTTCCTTTCGGAGAACGAAACGCTCCCGCGTAACTTTGTGCGGATTTGTATTTTCTTATCAGAACCATCTCTTCCATGTAAGAAAATTTTTCGTTCAAATCGGATTCGATGACCGAAAGTTTTTGTTGTTGGGAGGGGTTGTCGATCGTTTTCTCCCGAAGCGTTCGAATTCGTTCTAAAACCAGATTTTTGTCTTTGAAATAAAGGTTGAGTTGTTCCGGAGCCCAATATAAAATATAAGCTCTTAAAACGGCGTGGGCTTCGCTAAAGGAAGAACGGGCCTCCTCTAAATTTAAAAGTATTTCCTGAGTGTGTGTTTCCCATTTTTTGAGTTCTAAGGATTGTTTCAATGCGTAATAGGCCGATGCGGTCATGATGAAATTGAGTAGGAAAATTCCGATCAATCCGTAGACGATATTCTTTTCGATTTTATTTTTCAAAACACGCACCTCAAACGTTCGGTATCGCGAATCGTTTTATTCGATGAGAGTCGAAACCGTAGGATACGGCTATGGGAACAGTTCGGTTTTTCGGGATACCGCCGGAGCTAAAATTAGAGATCACTTTTTACTTTATAATCCCGAAAATAGCAAGAAAAACTTAGTATTTTAGATTTTTCTGAAATAATTTGACGAATTTTATACGGAAAAATTTTCTTTTCCATCGGCTTTAATTTGGGAATTTTTTATAAAGTGGTCCAAAACTCCTCCCTTTGCGAAACACAAAAAGGGCAGGTTCTTATTTTCCGAAACATAGGGCCATCATATCGCCCTGGTCCAAGAATTTAACCGCGGGATCGGCGACGTACTTTAAGGTTTTGTAAAACAAGGATGCGTTTTTTTTTGTCGTAAGCCCGCTTCCGTAAGTGATATGTTTTTTCTTTTGAAATCCGATGGAATCGCAGAGTTTTATAATTCCGGGCAACGAATAATAGTAGAGATGTTCCGGAACGTTCAGGTATCTCCAGGACGGACCTTGAACTTTTGCGAGGATTCCCCATCTGCAAGTGGAGAGTATGATTCTCCCTCCGGGTTTGAGAAGTGTATAAATTTTTTCTAATGTTTCTTTCGGTTTGTGAAGGTGTTCGATGGAAGCCCAAAGAGTGATCAGGTCGAACGTTTCCGCGTTAGTCGGCTTCCAATCCAAAAAGTCGATTTGTTCCACTTTGAGTTTTAGTTTTTCGCGGGCGAATTTGACGGGCGTTTCGGCTATGTCCATCCCGTACGAATCCCATTCTCTTTGTTGCATGTAGTCCACGAAATAACCCGCGGCACAACCGACGTCAAGACAACGTTTGTCGGAAGGTAGGGATTTTTCCCAAGTCTGAAAATCAAGATCCTTCAAGTTGAGTCCGTACACTCTGGAGATCTCGTTTCTGATTCCGTCCGAAAAATAATCGTCATAACCTCGGTCGTTTCGTTTTAAAAAATATTCCTCCGAATAATAGGAAGCCACTTCTTCGGGAGAAGGTTGAGGATTTACTTGAACGAGCGCACAACGTTTGCATCGAACGATATGAAAGAGTTCGTTCTTATGATTGGATTTGGAAAAGAGAGATTTGAACTCGAAGGAGCCGCAGGTATTACAGGAAATTTTTTCCATTCTATGATTCTTATCGGGTAAGGCCGTAATTCTTTTGATAGAAATTCTGCTTTACGATTCGCTTCCTCCTGAAACTCATGAAAGGACATGAAACCAGCCGTAATTTTTTCCGTTTTATCCTTTTGTTTGATTTTTTCATCCGAGCTTTTTGCCGATCCCAAAACGAATATTAAAATCAAAGCCGTGGGAGATATGGTTCCGGGAACCAATTTTCCGCAACCGCTGAACATCCAGGACCCGAGATCGTTTTTGTTCGGTAAGGTGGAAAGTTATCTCAAAGGTGCGGACGTTCTTTTCGGAAATTTCGAAAGTACTCTTACGAATTATCCGAACACTTCCAAGGACACTTCCAGAAAAATGATCTTTGCTTTCAGAACGCCCCCTTCTTACGCGAAGGTTTTAAAGGACGTCGGGTTTGATATATTAAGTATCGCTAATAATCATTCCTTGGATTTTCACGAGCAGGGTTTTGAAGACACTCAGAAAAATCTTTCCGACGTCGGGATTCGTTATACGGGCAAAAAGAAAATGATTACGTACATGAACGTGAAGGACGTTTCCGTGGCTTGGATCGGATTCTCTCATTTGAAGTCGCATAACAACGTGAACGAAATTGACGAGGGTGTCGCTCTCGTAAAGGAAGCGAAGAAAAAGGCGCAGCTTGTTTTTATTTCCTTTCACGGCGGTGCGGAAGGTGGTCCGGCTCTTCACGTTAAAAATCAGATGGAACGTTTTTACGGGGAATACAGAGGGAACTTAGTGGAGTTCAGTCATTCTCTCATCGACGCCGGTGCGGATATGGTCATCGGTCACGGTCCTCATTTGGTGCGCGCGATGGAATTGTATAAGGGAAGATTGATCGCGTATTCTCTCGGTAACTTTATGGGTTATAGAGCCTTGTCTTCGAGAGGAATCGTCGGTTATTCTCTCGTGCTTGAGGCGGAAGTGGATTCTCAAGGAAAGTTTGTAAAAGGAAAAATCATTCCTTTGCAATTGGATTCCGCTTCGATTCCCGAATTCGATCCCGATAAAAAAACGATCGATCTCATGAGAAAACTGACCAAGGAAGATTTTCCGGGTAAGGGTCCGAAGATCGCGGACGACGGAACGATTTTACCCGGGGCTTGAGTCGAACTAAATAGAGTTGTTGAAAAATTCAACGGTCGCGATTAACAAAACTGCTTCAATCGTTCATTTCGATGAAACAGAAACAAATGGAGAATTAATTTTTCAACAACTCTAATTCTCATAGAAAGTCGTAGGACTTGAAGAAGTTTCCGTTCCTTCTAAAAACATTTTACGGAAGAATCAAGAACCTCGTTTTACAACCGCAATTTTGTTTTTGAAGTTTATGCTTTTGTAATATAACTTCAACGTCCGATTCTAATGTGAATGAATCGTTGCGGGGTTTATCCGGGATCTGCTTTCTATTCAGAGTTGTTTTCAATCATGGAACCCGATTCTCAAAAAAAGTTGGGAAGCGAGATGTCGAATTCCGACGGAAGAAATTTCTTTTGTAAAAACTACTTTGTAGTAAAAGACCAAATATGAATTCAAATCCATCCCGCATCAACTTACGAAAAGTCATAACGGGTTCGCTTTTTTCTCTCCTTTTGTGCGTATGTATATTCACGGAAATTGGAGCGGAGGGTTACTACGATAACTTAACGGAGGCCCTTCGCGATTCCAGAAAGGTCCGTAGCTTGGACTTGAGTGGAAATCAACTTACAACTCTTCCGAAAGAGATCGGACAACTTCAAAATCTGCGCGAATTAGATTTAAGTGGGAATCAACTTACGGCTCTTCCTAAAGAGATCGGCCAACTTCGGAATTTGGGAAAATTATCTTTAAACAATAATAGGCTTACAACTCTTCCGAAAGAAACAGGTCAACTTCAAAATCTCGAAAGTTTATATTTACGTGGAAATCAATTGACAACTCTTCCAAAAGAGATCGGTCAACTTCAGAATCTCGAAAGTCTAGATTTAGGTTCTAATCAACTTACAACTCTTCCTAATGAGATTGGACAATTTAAGAATCTGAAGTATTTAAGTTTATATGATAATCAACTTACAACTCTTCCCAATGAGATCGGGCAACTTCAGGAACTGCAAACGTTATATTTACGTGGAAATCAACTTACAACTCTTCCAAAAGAGATCGGTCAACTTCAGAATTTGAGAGATTTAGATTTAGGTGGAAATCAACTTACAACTCTTCCGAAAGAAATCGGTCAACTCGCAAAATTGAAAGTTTTAATTTTGAATAATAATCAACTTACTACACTGCCTAAAGAGATTGAACAACTTAAGAATTTGGAATATTTAGGGTTGAAAGGAAATCATTTTTCGTCTCGAGAGCGGGAAAAGGTTCAGAGGCTACTTCCGAAGTGTGATATCCGGTGGTAGATTTTTTTCGAAAAAACGAGTGATTCAAAGATATTTAAAGTTGAGTGATGTCATCGAATTGATTTAGGATAACATGACAAATTCCTCCTGTAATCTTTGAATGTTTCGTATTGAATCGATCTTACCTCCCAATTCGATTTCAAACACCCAATTCAAAAATTTCCTGAATAACCTTCTTGGCACAAACTTCCGTAAAACTTTCCAGCTTCACTCAGAAAATGACCGATTGATTCAACCTTTCAAACCAAATCTTTCTTCCTTTTTAGCAATAGAATTCTCTTGCTCCCTGGACCCGTCTTCGAAATCTTGGAGCACAAACTTGTTTATCCTCGTAAAGAGGAAGGGAATCCGGTTTAAGTCCGGAGCTGAACCCGCAGCTGTAATCGCCAAAAAAGATTTCGCAACAATACCACTGTGATTTTCACGGGAAGGGAGCGAAGTCGGCGAAAGCCAGAAGACCTAACCAGTGGAAACAAACTAATGGGACTTTCGGGATGTAAGGTCGGGTTTGAAAAATAGGCTTTCGTACGATCGATATCCGCCGGGGTTCCCCCGATTTTTCTCTCCCTTCTTGCGCCCGCGCGAAAAATGGGATCAATCCAATACATTCGAATTTTAGAATATTCTATAATCCTGTTTTTGCCTATTTTTGTTTCCGGGCTTATCGCTCAGAATCGTCCGCCTTCCCGACCCGATTCGACCGCTCAAAAGGCGGATTCGTCCATTCAAAAGGCCGAAACCGTCGAAGTGGTCGGAAAAGTAGCCGATTCCGGTTCCCAAAATTTCCGTTCCAATCCGAGCGGGTTCCAATCCGCGATCAAACTCGACGAAACTTCGGCACGTTATACGTCTTTGCCCGAGGTATTGGAAAGAGAGGCGGGACTCAGAGTTCGATCCTTCGGAGGACTCGGCTCTTATTCCACTCTTTCCATTCGAGGAACCAATCCGAATCAATCCAGGATTTACTTGGACGGAGTTCCTCTCAACAATTCCCAAGGCGGAGAAGTCAATCTCGCGGATCTTCCTTTTGACAGTTTGGAAAGTGTGGAAGTTTACCGATCCGGAAATCCGATCGGTTTTTCCGGTTCCGCGATCGGAGGATCGGTCAATCTCGTCACAAGAAAGGATTCCGGAAAACCGAGGACGAGAATCAATTTAGGCGGTGGTTCGTTTAACACGAGTAAGGCGAGTGTCTCTCATACGGGAAACTACAAAGGAATCGGAACGAGTTTTTTGGCTCTTGGAGAAAAATCGGACCAAAACTTTTCCTTTAAAAACGATCACGGAACCGCGGTTTTAAACACGTTAGACGACACTATCGATCGAAGAAGGAACGCCGCGTTCGAAAGAGCGGCTCTTTTTGGAACGCTCAAGTATCAAATCGGTAAGACCGAACTGAAATTGTTAAACGACTTCAATCATAGAATCCACGGTCTTCCCGGGCCGGGTTCCAATCAAACGAATCAGGTTCACAGAAAATACGATCGATATACGGGTTCCTTTGCGACGGATACGAAGGGTTTATTCGTGGATTCTTTTCGTTTGGAAACCAGAAGTTTTTATACCGCGGCCAAGGACGATCTTTTCGATCCGGGTT
Organism: Leptospira weilii serovar Ranarum str. ICFT; assembly: GCF_000332415.1. Classification (GTDB taxonomy): domain Bacteria; phylum Spirochaetota; class Leptospiria; order Leptospirales; family Leptospiraceae; genus Leptospira; species Leptospira weilii_A. Next base: position 57,179 of record NZ_AOHC02000038.1, on the reverse strand, counting down.
CGGAGTTTTCCAAAGGCGCTCCGAATGCTCGAGCGGAGATCCGACAAGCGGGCGTTCAACTGATGCCCGCTTTGTATCTTACGGATTATTATCAGATCATCCGAGGTTTTGTTTCCTTGGAAAAGGAGTCCTTCGATCGGGAAAGGCTGACTCCTTCCAACTTTGTAGTCAAGACGGAACCGTTGAAGGAAAGAACGTATTCTTCCTTTCGTTTGGAAGACGAGGTTCGTCTTTGGAACGCGAAAGTTCTTCTGATTCCTTCGGTGACCTGGGATCACTACAAGGATCGTTTTCCTTCGGAGGAACCTTGGTATAGAAAACAGGATCCTTTGGCCGGGGATCAAAAGAAAACTACATTCACAAATCCTAAATTAGGTTTTGTATGGAAATGGTTTGAAAAGGAAAATTGGGACGTTCAATTTCAAGCGAACGTTTCCAAACAGTATCGAATCCCTTCGTTTTTGGAAATGTTCGGCGAACAAGGAAGTATCATTGCCAATCCGAATCTGAAACCGGAACAAAGCGGCAACGGGGACGGAGGTATTGTCTTAAAGACGGATCATTCTTTTTTAAAAACGAAAACGAGCGTTTCTTATTTTTCCAAAGACATCAAGGATATGATTTTGTTTCTTCCGAATTCTCAGTTTACTCTGAGACCGGAAAACGTGGATTCGGCGAGAATTAGAGGATTAGAATTTTCTCATAGAGAAGACTGGAAATACGGGATTAAATTCTTATTCAATTATACGTATCAAGAAGCGATTAACAATTCTTCTTCTCCGTATCTGCGCGGAAAAATTCTTCCTTTGAGACCGAGGCACGAGTTTTCGAGTACGGTTTCTTGGAAGGGAAAAAAATTGGAAACCGGGATCGAATTGTTGTATATCGGCGCCGTATTTCGGGATAGAACGAACGAATACATCAATTACATTCCCGCGAGGCAGATCTGGAATTATTTTTTCACCTGGGTTCTTTTTTTAGAACCGGGCGAACCGTCGCAGGATTCTTTCGGCAATTTAAAGGAATCGGCGCCTTCGAAAGAAGTTTTACTTACCTTGGAAGTGAAAAATTTTACGGATCAAAGGATTTCCGATCTGATCGGATATCCTCTTCCGGGCAGAAGCTGGTATGCGACTTTGAGTACGAGATTTTGATATGAGATTGAAACTTAATATTTTAATTGTATTCTTTTTTTTGAATGTATTTTGCGGGGATATTCAGAGGCCTTCTTTCTTAAGTTTATTGTTGATTCAAAATTTACCTGGAAACATAGGGGTGGTTACCACCGATTTCGGAGGAGGAGGACGGTTTAAAGTGATCAATCCAACTCTTTTCTACGCTTATCCGGGGCTGACCCCGATTCACTCCGACGCGGTCGCGCGTTTTGGAAACGGAAAAGTGTATGTGTTAAACCGATTGAATCGGGATAGTATTCAGGTATTGGACCCGAACTACGGATTTGTCACGATCTCGGAACTTTCACTCGGATTCAAAGTCAATCCGGCGGATATGGAATTTGCGAGCGCATCCAAGGCTTACGTGAGTCTCTACGGATCGTCCCGTTTGTTGATCGTGGATCCGACGTATATGACGATCACGGCTTCGATCGATCTCGCACGTTATGCGGAACCTTTCTCACTGGGCGGTTCTCCCGATGGAATACCGGAAATGAGCGGACTGAAAATCGTAGGCGATTCTCTTTTTGTATGCGTTCAGAGATTGGATCGGAACGATCCTTCCGGATATTTCCCGCCGAACACAACGTCTCTTTTGTTGGAGGTTAGTATAACGACGGACGAGGTCGTCGGGGTATATACTTTCCCGAGTTCTAATCCTGTGGGAAAGCCGCAACTCGTGGAACTTTTCGGAGAACCTCATCTTGTGATTGCAACACCGGCGAGAATGGGTTTTCAAAGTCGGATCGACGGAGGTGTGAGCGCATTTCGCTTATCAACGAAGTCGTTTATTTCTCGATTCATTTATTCGGAAGTCGTTGCGGGAGGAGATATACTTTCAGTGCAAGTGAAATCGAACTCGGTCGGTTACGTAGCCGTTTTGGATTCCGGTTTTACAAAAACTCTTCAGGGTTTCAATCCGAGTACCGGAGAAAGAACTTCCACTCTTCTTACCATTCCATCGAGTTATGACGCGAGTCTTTCGAGTATTCTACTTGCATCGGATAAAATTTTATATGTGGGAAATACTCAGTTTCAACAACCGGGTGTTACTATGTTCGACACGGAAAGAGAAAACGCCTTATTGACTCCGACTCCGATTTCCGTGGACCTACAACCGTACGATATTATCGAATTGAAGTAAGGGCCTTTCCGAAAGCCGAAAACCCCGGCAAACATAAGCCGCGAAGCGGAAGCGTTGCATGAGTTTCCCTCATTTTTTCAGGCGGCGGCGATCGTCGTCAATCAATGGGAAAATTCGGATTTTGATACAAGCCGCAAGAATTCTCTTGAATTTTTTTTGAAAACGGGTTCCAATCCTTTTTCAAAAAAGAGACGGTAATCTATGCAGGAAATCTTTCAGGCGATTGCGGGCGGGCAAAAAACGAAAGTTATCGGTTTATTAAAAAGGGACCCCGGTCTTTTTCAGAGTTTAACGGAAGAGGGAATTACTCCCGTATTATTTTCGCTTTATTACGGAAAATTAGATATTTCTAAAGAGATTTATGAGATCAGTCCTAGCAGGAATCTTTTCGAAGCTGCGGCTCTCGGAGATTTGGAGGAAACGAAACGATTGGTTGCCGGTTTTTCGGATGTGATCAACTCGCTTTCCAAAGACGGTTGGTCCGCGTTACATCTTGCTTCCTATTTCGGCCACTTGGAAGTTGCAAAATTCTTAATATACTCCGGAGCCGATCTAAGTCTTACTTCCAAAAGTAAATTGTCCTATGGAAACACGGCTCTGCATTCTGCGGTAGCGACCGGAAAGAAGGCCGTTGTGGAACTCCTTTTGGAAAAAGGCGCGGACGCGAATTCCGTTCAAAATCCTGGAGGTATCACTCCTTTGCACATTGCGGCGAGTCGTTCCGGAAGTAGCGACATCATTCGGTTACTTTTAAAGAACGGCGCCGATAAAAAAAGTTTGAGCTCCGAGGAACAAACTCCGCACGCAATCGCATTAGAAAAAGGGAATGCTGCTGAGGCGAAATTGTTGGAGATTGAAAGTTGACGTAAAACATTGTAACTGAACCCTGTAAAGTCTTAAAATCATATTGACAGATGTCATTAGGATACGTTGATTGTTATATTAAGAGTTTGTCCGCCAACCGTCCGATTTTATCGGAATGGCCGCGAATCTCTGCGATTGTTTTAAGTTTTGGGACAGGCTCTAAGTTTCCCTAAAGCTCTTCCGGTCTCTCCGATACAAGATGTCCAAAGTTTTTTTAGATCTATCTTTAAATCTCTCTTCTGTAAAATCTCTGAAATCCGACCTCTGAACCCTAACCCCTTAGGCCGGGTATATTACGGAATCCTAAACACGGAAAAAATCCAAATTGTCGCGTAAAGGATCGGGGAGGCTGCCCAAGGCGTTGAGATACTTTTTATAACGGTTTTCTATTTCAATATATTTACGATTTCTAATATTGATGAATCGATTGTGAATTTCCGCGAAGGCGGGCGTTTTTGCCACCTTATCCCGGACCTGTTTACTGAAAGGGATATGTCTATAAAAAATCCCTCGGACTACTTTGTTGAGTCTTTGGACCCCGTCGGATTCGTATTTTATCCAGAGTTGATAGTCGTTTGCGAAAATGTCGCGGTCGTTTCTGAATCGTTTGAAATCACCCGCCAGTTTTTCCTTGATTTCTATCGAAAGATCTTTGTTCTTTTTAAAGAACTGAATGTAATCCGTATAATCCGCAGTGATGGATGGATTGCCCACGTTGTTCCATTCCGCGCCTAAAATGGATTTGGTGAGTTCCCAACGAAACGCAGCCAGAGCGTCCGCCACCATCGTTTTTAAATCGCCCTGAGCTAAAATAGGAAGGACAATCCTTCCGGGACTTTCCTTGGAACCCGCGCCTCTGTGGACGGAAAGATCCTGCCACATCATCACCTTCGTACCGATGGAAGGAACTAGGATAAAATCGGGAATCACACTTTTCTGGATGAACTCTTTCGTGATCCCCAACTCGTTATTGTTGTAGATCACTTCTCTGTGGAAAATGGAATAGTCCACCGCCAGAAGTTCTTGAACCGTTTCCGCAATGATCTTTTTGGAAACATAGGCTTTATCGATCGCCATCTGGCTATGAAACTTAGTCAAAATCGGAAAGTGAGTCGCCGGACTTCCGGAAGTGAGTCTAACGTTCGCTTCGTAAAGAGAAGCAAATTCAAACTTGAGTCTCGTTACAGGATTGTCCAGCTCGGGCGGAATATCCGATTCTTTTTTGATATTGATGGATCTATTTTCCATCTTTACCTTTTCAAAAAAGTTTTGTCCCATCTCGTCCAAGGAAGTCGGAATTTCTCTTTTATAAATCTTTTCCAGCCATTCGGTTCCGAATGAAATGGGAATGTCCGAAGCGGAGTACGGAGCGTCCTTATGAGTGTACATAAAGGCGATCTGAGAATCGTCCACCATCGTCTCGTCGAAGAAGCCGTACTTCAACATGAGTTCGACCGCTTTGGGAACGTTTCGATTGGAATTCATGTACTTCATAAAACATTCCTGATACATATCCCAGTAATGTCTTCCGAGAGTTCTTCTTATCTTTCTATTATCACCTTCGGGATCGAGAGGGTTCTTTAGGCTTTTTACCTTGACCATAAGCGCGGAAAATTCTTTTACTTTTTCCGCTTCGAGTCCCGAAAACTGAATGATGACGGATGCGGAGTTGTCCAATTCTTTGCGAATCGAATCCACGTCCACTCCCGCCGTGACGGAAGAAGCCGAAGAAGTTTGTACTTTCGGCGCCGTTTCTTCCATCTTTTTGGAGAGAGCTCCGGCCTTGGATTGAAAGACCGACGTGTTCGGGGAAAGATTGGCAACGGGGACTCCGAAAAGCGCCTGATGTCCGTTCTTATATTTTTCGATCTTACCCGCAACGGCGCCTAACACGGGTACTACGAATTCCGCGGGAGCCGTTCCGTAACCGGACGAGGTAATGTCCAAGATAAGATAAAATTTTTCCACAAGACTATTTTCGCCCGCTAAGAAGATTCGAAACGCCTCGTCCAAATCCGAAAGACAGGTTTTGAGAATTCCTGAAATTTGATCCAAAACGTTTGCGAGTTTGGAACAAACGTAAGAGATCATGGAAGGATCGGCGGTGAATAACGCGTTCAGAATCTTGGGATCCTGCATTACGAGTTTTCGGATAAAGTTGAATTCTCCGTCCTGAAAATCGATCTCTTCCGGATATAACCTCGTAAGTTGAGATTCGTGTTCCTCTTCTAAAAATTGAGGACTCGGTCTATCGGGAAGAAGTCCTCCGTTGTCAAAAAATAATTTCAAATTCTCCCGACAAAGACGCATCACCGGATCGACTACGTCCGAGGAAACCTCCGGAATCGGAGATCCTTGTTTGATGTCCGGAAATACGTTCGGATTGAATTGATAGTAAAGAATCGAAAGATTGTCGTTTACCTTTTCAATGTCCTAAGTGATCTTTCGGATCTGATTGGATTTTTTAAACAGTTCCGTGATTTCTCTAAGAAGGGTTCTTGCGACCATGAGCCCCAAAGAAACACGGGATCCCACGCTTTTTCCGATCGTCTCCCGATTCATCGCGTAAGTGGAAATCACGCAGGTTTCTTCCGCTTGGAGATGAAAGGGATATCTTCCGCTCGTAAAAAGAGCCACGGATCCCGGAGTCAAATTGGCTCCGTTCAGTTTAAAAAGTTCGAGTTTTCTTCCGCCGGGGGCTTCGGTCAGATAACGGACCGTTCCACTGTGAAGCACGTTTAGAGTGTTTGCGGAAGAACCTTCCGAAAACAATAAGGTTCCCGCCGGGGCTTGGGCTTGTTGTTGTGGAACTGAAGGATCAAATGTCATATTGTATTATCGAGGTTTCCAAGAAAAAGAAACTATTTCTTATCCATAGAGAAAACAATTTTTTTGAGAGAGAAATAAAAAACCGGATTGGGGTTTCTTCGTTTTAAGAGTCATCTCGTTAAACTTGACTCCTTATGCCTCTTAAAAACCATACGGGAAGAATGAATCCAATAGAAAAATATCTTCGTGTTTCCCGAATCGGAATGATCACAAATCAGAGCGCTTTCGGATCGAACGGAGAATATCACTTTCAAACCATCCACAGACGTTACGATCTGAAAAAAATATTCCTTCCCGAACACGGGCTTTTTGCGGAACTTCAGGATCAGGTTTCCGGTTCCAATCTGAGATACGATCTGGACAAAGTGGAATTTATCAATCTTTACGGAGATCAAGAGTCCAGTCTCGTTCCGGATTCGGTTTCTTTGGACGGCTTGGACGTGATCATCGTAGACATAAGGGATACGGGCGCGCGTTATTACACATTTCTGACGACTGCGTATTATTTTTTGGAAGAGATCGGTAAGTGGAATTCCTCCGGGAAACGGGAGATTTCCGTAGTCGTTTTCGATTCTCCCAATCCGGCGGGAAAAAAAATCGAAGGTTCTCCTTTGCAAAAAGAATTCGAATCCTTCGTCGGAGTCAGAAGCGTTTTACATCGTCACGGTTTGACTCCGGGTGAATTACTTTCCTATTACCAAAAAGAATTTTCCTTAAACGTAAAAATCCAAATTGTAAACAAGGGATGGTATGAAAAAAAAGATTCCGAATTTCTTTGGATTCCGCCGTCTCCGAATATTCCGTTTCGTTCCACTTGTTACGTCTACGCGGGGCAATGTCTTTTGGAAGGAACCAATCTTTCCGAAGGAAGGGGAACCACGAGGCCCTTCGAAACGTTCGGGGCTCCTTACATAAACGAACAAAACGATCGGATTCGAAGGAGTTTGGAAGAATCCCAAAAGGGAAGCGCGGTTTTACGGCCTTTGAAATTCATTCCGACCTTTCACAAACACAAGGACCGCGTCTGCGGGGGGTTTCAGATTTTGTTGAAAAAGCCGGAAAAGTTTCACAGTTTATTTTTCTCCCTGAAACTGATCCGGATGTTAAGGGAAGAATATCCGAACGACTTCGTTTACAGGGACGGCGCCTACGAATTCAGGTCGGATCTTCCCGCGATCGAGTTGCTCGTCGGAGATCGTTTTTTGCTCGATTATCTAAACGGAAAACATTCGGATTCCATTGTATTCGAATATTTGAATGAACAAGAGCGGATTTGGAAGAAAAAACGGAATGAGATGGAACTCGTTTGAAATCGGAATCCGTTCCAAAACTTGTCCGATTTCATAGTATGGAACGTATTTCAATACTATCTTAACGCGAGTTCGGCGGTTGAAAAAACGGAGTCGATCGTTACCCATAACTATATAATAAGTACCGAATCTTTTGCATTAAACGGTATTTTGCGATAAAAATTAACGGCGCTCAATTTTATAGAAATCAGTAATTTCGGTAAGAAGGTAAATCGTATGATGGAAAATCAAAAAACGGCGACGCTGGAGAGTTTGTTTGTGTCCATTCGTATTTTTTTTTCGAAGTCGTTTCGGAGTAATCGATCGAAAGGGCGTGTAACGTTTTGGGTTTTATCGTTTGTTCTCGTTTTTCCGGGGACCGCGTTTCCTTGGGGAACCCACTATCTCATCATGGACCGGGCGCTCGAACATCCTTCCATGAAGTTCGTTTCCGGAGAAGTCGAATCGTCGTCCTTGGATTCTTTCGTAAAAAAGGAAAGACAATCCTTAAAAGTTCTTTTCGACGAATTTGCGGCCTGGGAAGAGGCGAGGGGTTCGAAACGATTTCGAAAAACTGAATTTCATCCGGAGTCGGCTTCGGTTTTGGAATTTTTAAAAGCCGCGCGGCTCAATCCGGCAACTCGACTTTTGGAAGTGGAAAGAATCCTTCCCGGTTCCAAATCGATGTCGGGTAACGTTCCCGTCTCGTCGATTACTCCTTATCTACCCGATCTTCCGGAACTTCCCGCGAGGTTCCGATCCACGATCGGAAAAAAAATCAAAATCAGAAATCTTCTTTATACGTTTATCGACGAACCGGATTGGGGAATGGATCATAGTCTTTGGGGTTTTACCGAATACGGTTATGGAAAACAACCCTACGGAAAACCGGAAGGTGAAAGCAGCAAGGCGCCCTTTCACATGCAGTTCCAAAACGAAAATTGGATCCTTTCCATTTTCGCTTCCGAGGTGGTAGAAGGCGGAATGATTTTGGATCGAATCGAATTGTTTTCCCGCCTTTCCGTGTTAGCCGGAAAAACCGGACACGACTATTGGAAATATCGTTTTGCCGCTTGGGCCTGTCATTACATCCAAGACATAGGACAACCGTATCATTCCAAGGCGGTTCCGGACGCGGATTTCCTTTATTATCTTCGTTATATCTTTTCATCCAAAGAAACGAAAAAAGAGATGAAGACAAAAACCACGCAGCTCGTCGCCAATCGTCATTTTTTATACGAGGATTTTTTATCCTACAATTGGATACGGTTTTATAAAAACCCGACTTCCGAAACTCGGACCTTGGCGGGATTTTTAGTTCGAGATCCCGAAGGATTTCCTTCCATATCGTCCAACGAAGATTTGATGAAATTTGTGGGAAAACGGGCCTCTTCCCACGCATTTGAGATCAATGAGTCGATCGTAAACACATTCGGAAAAGAATATACAATGAAACCTGAATATGATTTGGAAAAGGAACTCGGAACTAAAATGAAGGAAATCATTCCCACCTTGGATCCGGAAAAATCGAATCGTCTTTTGGAAGAGGCGGGAATGGATCTTTCCCTAACCGGTTTTGCCACCAGGGAAATGTTACGTTCTATTTTGAAGGAGTAAGGGCGTTTTAAAATCTTCTCAGAACGGGATTTCCGTAGGGATACGATTCTTTCAGATGAGAAAGAAAACCCGAATACGTAAACCAACCGCGGGAGCCGAATTCTTCCGGAGCTTTTTCGATATGGATTTCCTGAGCGGGCATAAAACTGAAACCGATTAAAAAGAATCTTTTTCCCTGTCGATCTTGTGCCGAATCCAAAATTACGGAAACGTGTCCGATCCCGCCGGTTTCGTTTTGAACGAAAAGATCTCCCGGTCTCAACTCTTTTTCCGAAATCGTTTTTCCTCCTTTTTTAAGGGAATACGAATTGGAGGATACAAACGCCTTTCTCAAAAAGGAAGAATAGGAAAGTCCGCTTTCGGAAAAAGACTTTCGATTTCCGTTATAATCGAAAAGATAAAGTCGGTTTAAACGGTTTTGCCGTTTATGATATTCCGCCCAAATACGCATCGAATAGTCCGCACATTGTTCCAAATCGTCCCTAAACAAAAGAGGAAGATCCAAGACCGCAATGGTATCGTAACGTCGAATGATATTTTCCTTTTTATAAGTCCAAAGCGTCGGCTCCGACTTTAACGGAAGGTTTTGTACGAAATCCGGAAAGGAATCCTTTTCGAATCGAATTCGTGTCGTCTCGGAAGGAAGATTGATTTCATTCACCTTGGTTGGAGCCGCTTCCAGACAACCGGAAACGGAAGAAAAAAATCCGAATAGGATCAAACCGAATAGGAAAAGTTTCCAAAAAAGAGATTTCATCTTTAGAACTTGTCCGCCAACCGTCCGATTTTATCGGAATGGCCGCAAATCTTTGCGATTGTTTTGAGATTTGGGACAAGCACTAATTTGATTTTAGACTTCGATACGATTCGCATTGGAATATTCAATTTTTAGAATAAGTTTAGTTTGGACCTTACACGTTTTTATTTTTTCTTTCCGATTTTTTCGGCGAGATCGACTAACAGACGAACCCCGTAACCGGTCGGTCCGTTTCCGATCTGGGTTCCCGAAGCCTTTTTTCTCCAAGCGGCCCCAGCGATGTCGATATGCGCCCAAGCGATTCCGGGATCCACAAATCTTTCCAAAAATTTCGCCGCGGATAAGGAGCCGCCCGCGCGTCCCGCGACGTTACGAATGTCGGCGATATCACTTTTTAAGTCTTCGGAATATTCGTCCCAAAGAGGCATTTCCCAGATTCTTTCGTCCGAAGAAGCCGACGCATCTTTGAGAAGGTTCGTGAGAGTTTCCGAATTACTCATCACTCCCGCCGCCTCGTGTCCGAGGGAGATGATGATCGCTCCCGTCAAAGTTGCAAGATCCAGCATATAGTCCGGTTTGAATTTTTTTCCCACGTAGGAAAGAACGTCTCCCAAAACCAGACGGCCTTCCGCGTCCGTATTTTGAACTTCCACCGTAATTCCGTTATGAGCCGTATAAACGTCCCCCGGTTTGATCGCCGCCGCGTCGGGCATATTTTCGGCGACTCCGATCGCCGCGATGACGGGAACACCTAACCCCAGTTCGGCGATGGCTCCGATCGCGTGGATCGCAGCGGCCGCTCCGCACATATCGTATTTCATTTCGTGCATGTCTTGTGCGGGTTTGATGCTGATCCCGCCCGAATCGAAGGTCAGACCTTTGCCGATGATCGCGAGTTTTTTCTTCGTGCTCGGTTTGGCGGGAGTATATTCCAAAATGATCATCTTTGCCTTTTTATCCGAACCTTCGCAGACGGATAGGATTCCTCCCATCTTTTCTTTTTTCAACTGAGGTTCGTCAAAGACTGTGATTTTGAGTCCGTTGTCCTTTGCGATTTCCTTGGATCTGGAAACGAATTCTTCCGGTGTGAAATGATTTGCCGGAAGATGTGCGATGTAACGCGCTCCGTTGATATAACGGCTGACTACTTTTCCGCGTTTGAGTCCTTTTTCGGCTTCTTTGATTTTTGCGGCGTCTTGGAGAATGAAGGAAACGTTTCCGGTTTTTTTGGAATTTTCCTTGTATTCTTTTGCGAGAACGTTGATCGCGTAAGCTCCTTGTTCCAAAGAGTTTACGATTTGATACACGAGAAGGTCGGCGGGAAGCGCGGTGGTGAGAACTTTTGGAAGATGAATTTCAAGTCCTACTCCGTCCCATTTTTTGAGTTTTTCTCCGAATTGAAAAAATTGCTGAGCGATTCCCCTCGTTTTTACTTTGGAAGAATCGCCTAACCCTAAGTAGATGATTTTTTCGGTTTCGTCCGTGAAAACTTGTCCGTTGTCTCCGGTAAAAATTCCGGAGGAAGTTTGGAGTGAAAATTTCGTCTTTAGGTTTTCGGGAAAGTGATCCTTTAAGAGTAGTTGTAATTTATAATACGCCTTGGAAGGATTTTTTCCGATCGAGGTTTGGATTTTATTCTTATCCAGTTTCATTTTTTCTCCAGTGTTTTGATGTCGGAAAGGATTTCATCCACGTGTCCTTTCACGCTTACCTTGGGATAAACTTTTAAGATTTTTCCGTCGGCTCCTATGAGAAAGGTGGAACGTACGATTCCCATAAATTCCCTTCCCATGAACTTCTTCATTTGCCAGACTCCGTAGTTCTCGCAGATTTTTCCGTCCTCATCGGAGATCAAGGTGAAGTTTAGCCCCTGCTTTTCAATGAATTTCTGATGCGACTTTACGCTATCTTTCGATACTCCGACCACGTTAAACCCCGTCTTTTTGATTCTCGAAAAATTATCCCTGAAATCGCAGGCCTCGGTGGTGCAACCGGGGGTTTGATCTTTCGGATAAAAATAGAGCACGGTTCCTTTTTGTCCGGTTACGTCGGTAAGTTTTACTTTTTCTCCTTTTTCGTTGAGTGCCGTAAAATCGGGAGCCTTGGATCCGGCTTTGAGTTCGCTCATGGAATACCTCTTTTGAATATCTTAGAATTTTTTTTTTGGAGCCCGTCGTCTTACAAGAGAGTTCTAAAAAAAATGTGAATTTCCGAAACCCCTAATTCCTACCGCTAACCCCCCTCGAAGTGTGGGAACTCCCGCGCTTCGAGGGGCGAGGAGTTAGACTTTAGGAGTTGGGATTTTAATTTGGACTTACCTGGTTCTAGAATGCTACAAATTGTCTTTGCCTGAAATACGTTGACCTTTTTTTCGAGTGAAAAAAAGGAAAAATGTACAAAAAACAAAAGTTAAACCAACTGAGAGAAGAACTTGAACTGCGTCGTTCTCTACGGATCGTGTTGGAGAAACTCGGCAAGGATCGAGGCGGGGTCAATAAATTGGTCATTCCAGAAAGTCGGATTTCCTCCGGAATTTAATTTATTGACCGGAGCGGAGAGCCCGGTCCTGCGAATACTCAGGTCGCGTCACTATCACGGATCGTTTCGCAGGAGCCGACCCGGTTCGTTTTTCACTTGCGAAAATCCGAAAAATGTCCGATGGTTTGGGTATGGATTCCAGAGAAAGGGCGGAAGCGATTCGAGAAGGAAATCGGGCCTTTAACGAGGGCGATATTCGAAAGGCCAGAGATCTTTTTATAAAAGCGGAATATAAGGACGGCCTGATTCGTTTAGGCGATCATTTTATGTACGAAAAAAAAATGCCCTTGCTCGCTTACGGTTATTATAAAAAAGCGGGTTATCAAAAACGGATCGATGAAATTTTCCAAAGAATGATCTGGGCCTTCAGTCAGTGGATCGGCGCCGATAAGTTTAAATCGGAGCCTGCGGACCCGACGGCACCGGGGGCCGGAGTTCCGACCACTTCCGATTTTCCGGAGGCTTCCGAGTTCCGGATCCATCCCTTGTTGCGACAAACCGCTCTGGACATTTTGAAAAAACGGGGAATTCAAATCTAAATTTTCGTAATAGGACCCACAAATCCTAATTTAGAGCTTGTCCCAAAACCTGAAATGTGGGAACTACTACGTTTTTAAACGACGGGAAAATCATCTTAAAGCCTAAAAACCGTAAAAGAGACGGTTTCTGTGGGAACTCCTGCAAATTTTTGGGACAAGCTCTTAGCTCGGTTGAAATCGAAACACACCTTGAAATCCAAACTTAACTTCTTTTTCATTTTGCCGATAACGATCGTCGTAGCGGCGGCGATAGGGGCGCCGTTCGACCCGTCGTTTGTCGCATCCGTGTCGGAAGTTTTCACTTCGTTTAACAATAAACGATCGAAGCCGAACGAAAGGGAATTTCTCGCTTCCACTTGGTCCTCCGACATCGTCGCGATGACTCAAAACATACATTTATACGACGAGATCCATCCTTTTCTTTATACCTTGGAAGGGGGTAGGACCAATACCGGCAAGATCAAATCGGTTTGGGAACCTCAGGCTCAGGCAGTTTATATCTGGGCTTTGAAAACGATTTCCCCAAAGACGAAAATCATACCGACCATCTTCCGATGGGAGAACGATTTTGAAAAAGTTTCAGACGCGATCGGATTCAACGGAAACACTAAGATACGGGACTATCACATTCAACAAATCTTAAATGAAATCGAAACCTACGATTACGACGGGATCGACATCGATTACGAAGGAATGACCTGCGATAAAAAGGAAAGTTTCGAATCGTTCCTAACGCTTCTTTCCGGAGAATTAAAAAAGAGGAATAAACTCCTTTCGGTCGCGATTCATCCCAAAACTTACGCCGAAATACCGTCCGAGTATTTTTGTAAAGAAAACGGAAAAAAGATGCAGGTGGATTTTTACGAGTCCTATCGGGGACAACTTTCACACGACTATGAATTTTTGGGTAAGGTGGCCGATAAAGTCAAGATCATGGCCTACGAACTACATCCTAGGAAAAACGCTTTTCCCGGTCCCGGTCCTCAGGCGCCTTCCTGGTGGATCGAAAGAATATTAGAATATTCTACTAAAAAAATTCCGAATATGAAGTTGTATATGGCGATTCCGACCTACGGCTACGATTGGCCGTTAAACTGCGATATTCCTTCCAAGGCGGTTTTTTATTCCCGTGCTCAACATATCAAAACGAACTGGAATCCGAGAGTCGAGGAGCCGACGGACGTAATAAAGATCTTTAAAGACTCTAAAAAATCGGGGGATTGGATTTACCTTCGTCCTTACTTATATCGTCACGAAGGTCGTGTTTACGACGATCCTTCCCTTTGGTACACTTTGGGGGGTTGCGATCGTGTTGCGTTTTATATGAACCGAAGATCCTTCGAAACGAAAATGAATCTATTAAAAAAATATAAAATAGCCGGATTCTCATTTTGGCAGCTGATCCGGGACAACGATCCGGAAATTCATTCCTATCTTAAGTCGATGATTCAAAACGAACCCGAGAACAAAGAAAACGTTTCGAAGCGGTTTTGATTTCTTTGGGACCGTTTCGGTTCGATACGACGAATGCTTGACAATTGAGAACGAGTATTTTCGTTTGCTCATGATCAAAAAGAACAGTAACAACTTTCGCAATTCAAATCGGGAAAAAGGAATGTCGTCGGTGCGAGGTTATACCGTTAACGGTTCGCTTTTAGTCGATCGGAAGTGTGTAGGCAAATTGGGACCGAAAAACAATTCGTCGAGTTTGTCCGAGGTGGCCGTTCCAAAGGATCCTCGCGATACGATGACTCCCAAGGAAGTTGCGGCTTTGTTAAAACGAACCATCAGAAGGGTCGGCGATTATCGTAGAGAAGGATTACTCGGAAAATTTTGGAGATTGACCGATGGAAGTATTCTTTATTCGAGAGCGGGGGTTGAGGAATTTTTTAAAAGTCATTTTGTGGAAACCGAGCTAGGGGGCAGTGAATAGATGTTAGGGGGTCAATGGTTCGCTGAACCTTCGTAACTGGCGGTTCGATTCTTCTCTCAGTTGGTTTAACTTTTGTCTTTTGTTCATTTTCCCTTTTTTTCAGTCGAAAAAAAGGTCAACGTATTTCAGGCAAGGACAGGTTTTTACAAGAATTTTTCCGAAGAATCTTTTCCATAACGTCGAATTTAGTTTTTTTATAATTTTTTTGCAGAAATTCGATCCATTCCGTACTTTCCGGGAACCGTATCCGGTATGGGAACGTTATGGCTACAATCGGATTTTAAAATCAGCTCGACTCTTACGGAAAATCGTACCGAGACGGTGACTCTTTTGATTCCGGAAGAAACGTGGATCGGTTTTTCCGAGAAAGATTTGCAAGAGCTTCCGAGGAAGATTCCTGAACTTTTGAGAACGTATGGAAAGTATCTTTCCGCTACGAAACGTTTGGGTAAGAAGGCCGGGCGAACCTTGTATCAGCCCAGTCCGGGTAAACTAAAGATGAAACGCGTGAATATTCGGCTTAGCACAGGGAGTTGGACTCTCTTTGGTGCGCTCGCGCAGGCTCATGGAGTGTCGCGTTGTTATCTTTTCAATTATCTGCTGTGGTTGGAGGACGTCGGAGTCGGGGATTCTATCGTGGATACGTTAAATGCGGGAGTTCCCACATTTCACCGGTCTTACAGTTATATTCTCCACCTCGACCTGGTAGACAACCAAGTGACCCGCAAACTACGCTGCCGACCCTTATCCCATTTTTACGCATTGGATTACAGAGATTGGTTTCCGACATAAAAAACGCGGACTCGATATAACCAATGCGAAAGCGATTGAGCGTGAAAACCAAAACGTGAACTTTGGACAAATCCGCCAAAAATCCTAAGATTTTAGAACTCCCACGCATTGCATTGCATCGGAATCATGTACAAGAAAAAATATAAATGAATCTTAATATACCGAAACTCCATAAAATTTTAAAGAACTTTCAAGAGAATGTTTTAGGACCATACAACGTTCAAATTAAAAACCTGATCTTAGAAAAGGAAAGTTCGGATTACGGAGCCTGCAACTTTGAACTGAAAAGTCGGAAGATTACGTTCCGCGTGGCAAAAATCACCCCGACTAAAATCGGACAATTCGTAACGCTCTGGAAACGAGACGCCGACGGAACGCCGATTCGACCGTTCGATATACAAGACGCGGTGGATTATTTTATCATCCTCGTTTATGATCAAAATCGTTCCGGACAATTTATCTTTTCAAAAGAGGCCCTGTTGCAAAAAGGAATCTTAACGGGAGACAAAGAAGGGAAACGCGGATTTAGAGTTTATCCGCCTTGGAATATTCCTCCCAATTCTCAGGCCGAAAAAACTCAGAGTTGGCAGTCGGAATACTTTTTAGAAAATTTAAAAAACGAGCGACCGGATGCAAGCCGAGTGAAAAAAATTTTGAAGTTATAAAGAAGTTTTGTGGCAGACTACGATTTTCCCCGGACGTCGCTTGCAACGGTTAGACTGTTTTACCGCGTAGGCCCTACGTTTTGGATCGGATACTTTGAAACTTTCAAAAAACCTAATATTTCCCCGAACTCATCCCGACGCGGAGAACTTTCTTGTCGAACTTACCCACGCTCGTTTTAGGAATCGCATCAATTGATCTTCATCATCGTGGATTTCACAAGATTTTCCCCTGACTTAAAGCCGGATCGGATTGGAAACGGAATTTTTGCAATCCTCAAAAGTCCGTCTATAAAAGATCGATTGAAAGTCAAAGATTCTTCGATTTACTGAAATCGATTTTTACAATCGACAAATCGATTCTCCATTTTGAAACGAGAGCCGATCGAAAAATAACCGTTTGACAGACGGGTTTTCCGGTTTGGAATGGAATCGGAGCGTACGTTTGGAGTCAAAAGAACCTAGTAAAAAAAAATCGGGTTGGCTGCTTTATATAGCGGCGGGAATTCTCTTATTTTCAGCTCTCATTTTTTTGATCGGCAAATTCAATCGGACCGGATTGGAAGAAAAAATCGCCGCGGGCAAACCGATTTATTTTCTCTTTCACGCGGTCGGAGATTCGCAGGAATACGAGTTCGGTCTTTTAGCCGCACTTTTTCCGTCTAACAACCGTTGTGCGTTATACTTCATTCATCCGATCACATCTTTTGACGATCCGGACGATTCTTTGGATCTTCTCAAATCGGGCGCCAAGTCTTCGGTCAAAAGCGCCGTCACCGATTTGATCGACGTCAAACCGCATTATACGATTTCCCTTTCCGCTTCCAACTGGATTCGTATCGTGGATCTCCTCGGGGGCCTGAGAGTTTATACGGACAACAAAACGGTTCGTAATTCTTCGCTATACAATCGGGAACCCGGAGTTTATACGATGTCCGGTCTGGACGTTTACGACTACACGAGTAAGATGGACAAAAAAGAAACTTTGGATTACTTGGAAAGAATCAGTCGTCAAGAAAGTGCGGTTCTCACTCTTTACGAAACTCTTTCTCAAAGAAAAGAATTCTTAACGACTCCTCTTCTCGTTTTTGCACACGGTTTGATCGAATCGGATCTTTCCAAGGAAGATTTTATTAGCCTCGTACAGTTTATCAATTCCAGAAGAATTCAGTTCGGAATTTCGGAACTTCCGGGCGAACCGGCTAACGATCCGAAGACGAAAAAACTCTATCTCAAAACCGATATCGCAAGAGCGAGAGTCGCTTTTCGTAAATTCTCCAAGGATATGAACGCGGACGTTTTTACGGACGCCGAGTTTGCCAGAACGGAAGTTTTAAACGGAACCGAAGTGGCCGGTCTGGCAAAGGACGTTCGCGGAATTCTTTCGGATAAAAGAATCAAGGTGCTCGCGGCGGATAACGCTTGGAAAAAAGGATTTCCGAAAACCGTCGTGATCGATCGATCCGGCAACACCGCGATTATGGATCGTATATCAACAGTATTAGAAAAAGCTGAAGTACATCACGTATTGAGAAAGGACTTGGGCTTGGACGCGACCGTCGTCGTAGGCTCCGATTACGAACCGAGAAAATAAAATTATGAGCCCCGCCCGCCGACAAAACCCGACTACCCAGGAAATTCTACGCACCATCTGCGATATTATGACGGATAAAAAATGCGAAGAAATCAGCGTCTTAAACCTCGAAGGTGTCAACAGTTATCTGAGTTACTTCGTCATCTGCACGGTCAATTCCGCGGTTCAAGCGAACGCGGTCGCAAGAGAAGTCAGAAAAACATTAAAAGAATATAAACTATCGCACAAGGAGGCGGATAAAACGGGAACGTCCGCGACTTCCGGTTGGACGCTTTTGGATTTCGGAGAAATCATCATTCATATCATGACTCCGGAAAAAAGAGAATATTATAATTTAGACAAACTCTGGCGTGACGCAAAAAGAATCGAACTCTAAAGGAGACGCCGTTCCTTTCGGAGAGCGGTCTATCAAAAATGATTTTTAACTCGGCGGTTTTCATTTACTTTTTTCTCGTCGTCTTGGTCGTTTGTTATTTTTTTGCCGCAAAAAAAACCTCCCGAAACGTCCAAAATATCTTTCTGCTGATCGTGTCCTACGTCTTTTACGGATGGTGGGACTGGATCTTTTTGACTCTGATTATTTCCGTTACCGTTTCCAATTTTTACATCGCGCTTCTCATCGAACAAAAAGAATCCGCCAAGATCCGAAATCGACTTCTGCTTTTGGCGGTAATCATCGACGTGGGGATGCTCGGTTTTTTCAAATATTATAATTTCTTTATAGAGAATCTGAACGCTGCCGTAAAAACGTCCGCGGGACTTTTCGGAGCGCAGGCCCCGACCCTTTTTCAGGACGCCACGTTTCTTCAGGTAATTCTTCCCGTGGGGATCAGCTTTTTTACGTTCCAAACGCTTTCCTATGTGATCGACGTGTATTACCGCAAACTCAAAGCGGAAACGAATCTGATCGACTTTTCGTTATTCGTTTGTTTTTTTCCTCAGTTGGTCGCGGGGCCGATCGAAAGGGCGGAGGATCTGCTTCCTCAAATCAAAAAAGACAGAAAGATCGATCTCGATTTTTTTTACAAAGGTTGTCTTTTGCTTCTCGTAGGTTACTACATGAAAACCTACGTCGCGGACAATCTCGCAGAACTCGTCAATCTTGTGTTCCTAGACAGTCCGTTGGTTTATAAAACGAATCCGGATCTCGCGGGCGGTCATTCCGCGATTCATACGCTCCTTGCTTTTTTGGCGTTTCTATTTCAGATCTATTGCGACTTTGCGGGATATTCTTACATTGCCAGAGGTTCCGCGTTTCTTCTCGGATTCAATCTCAGCGAGAATTTTATCACTCCCGAATTCAGCGTAAATTTTAGGGAACTCTTCCGAAGATGGCACGTTACGCTCAACCGATGGTTTACGGATTACGTCTACATCCCGTTAGGCGGAAGTAAGGTAAGTAAACTTTATAATTTTAGAAACCTGTTCGTCATTTTCGGTCTTTCCGGAATCTGGCACGGAGCGAGCTGGAACTTTGCGTTTTGGGGACTTTGTTGCGGACTTTATATCGTTCTTTATATGGTTTTTCGGGAACCGTTCGAAAAACTCAAGTTTGCGGTTAAATCCGAATTTCCTTTTTTAAATCATACTTTTTTCACGAAAGGGTTTTTCTTTTGGTCCTGTTTTTTTACGTTTTTTATGTTCTCCATGACCTCGATCTTTTTTAGAAGTTACGACATGACCCATGTAAAAGTGCTTTTCTTAAGTATTGTGGAAAACTTTTTCACTCTCAAAGGTCCGAACGATCGGATCAGCGCGTCCAACTACTTTACGGAAATCTTAAAGATTGCGGGACCGCTGATCGTCTGGGATTATTTTCATTATAAGAATAATTCGGCTTTCTTTATATTCGAAAAATCTGTTGTAGTCAGAATCCTTACGTATGTCTTTTTCTTTTATTGTATAGTTCTAAAAGGTGTGTTCGGCAAAAATGTCATTTACTTCGCTTTTTAAGAATAAGGTCGTTTTGATTCTTATCGGAACGGTAGTATCGATCGAACTCGTCGCCAAATTTACGGAGATTTATTTTTACGAACACACGGAAGTTTTTTTAGTCAATAACGTCCGTAAAAAAATGGAATCCGGAGTTCTGGACTACAAAGGACTCGTATTCGGAGATTCCAGGAGTATGTCCCTAATTCCCGCGGCGGAATCGAAAATTTATAACTTCAGCCTTCCCGCGATGGGTGCGAGGTATTACGCGTATTATCTTTCGAAGTATCTCAAAGCGGGAAATAAAAAACCGGAATTTATCCTGTTCGCTTCCAGTCCGGGTTTGATTGCCGGAGGTTACGGAGACCCGATCATAGATCCGAACCTCGTCAAATACGCCAAACCGAATATGAGTCTTTCTGAATATTTGGAAAATCGTTTTGTTTCCGGTCTGACGTATAAGAATTTTATTATGGAAGGTTCTTCCGAGAACATGCAAAAAACGGCATCCGAGATCAACTGGAAATTTTTCTCTCATAGAATTCTTCACTTATTTTCCATAGGAGAAATGTTCGAACAATACAAAGGGCCCGAACTTCTTTACGTTCTTTCGGCGTCGGTTCCGAATCTATTTTCCACGTATCGATATCGCAAGGCCCTTTTAAACGTGTTTTCTTACGAGAATTACAAACCCGCCGAAACGACGATGAAACTCGATTGCGGATGCGAAGAACTTTACACTCTTCCGTGTATGGCTCCCGAAAGTAATTTCAGGGACAATCGATGGGTTTCGGAAAAGTTAAACTTTCAAAACGGGGGATTGAACATCTCAGATCGAATCAAACCGCAACATGCGATTCTGTATCGGATGAGTCGGGACAAACTCAAGGAAGAAACCCTTTTTCCTTACAAAAAGGAACCGAGTTTCGACTTTAGGGCGTTTGAGGATTTTCTTATATACGCCCGCACCCAAAACATTGACGTCTATTATATCGTAATGCCTTTTCCGGATTACATCGAGTCGACCGGATACTTTTCCAAGTTTTGGAAAGCGTTCGAGTCGCTCCAAACAAAATACCCGCATCTCAAGGTTTTACGTTTTGAAAAACAGTTTATAAAACCTGAATATTATTCGGACCAGATTCATCTCAATTGCCAAGGCGCAAAAGTCGTCAACGAAATGTTTCACAAACTCGGATATTAATCGATCCATAGATAAGCCCGATTACCGACGAGCTGAACCCATAGAGAACGACCTCCGCTTTTTACTTCAAACAACGAACTCCCGCGTAATTGCCGAGGTGATCCCAACGAATTTCCCCCTTAAAAACGTCCAGATTATAAGCCCCGTTTTCACCGACGGAAATGGTGGAGGACCAATATCGCTTGTCCGCGTCGTTATCTGTCGTCCAGGATTCGGTTTCTCCGCTTTCGTAAGAATCCTCCAATTCTTCGATCGTAGGGAGGCGAAGATCTCTGGAACTACAAATTTGGCTCGCTTGATACCAGTTATAACTTCCGTCGGCGGGCTCCCAGAAAAAATCTTTTTGAGAGGATTGCCTTTTGATTTTTTTATTTTCTGAGTTTGATTTTTGAATATTCGAAGATTGGAATATGCTTGTTTTTGCAACCGTTGGACGATTGATTTCGTCTTGAAAATGAATGCTGAAGAGTTTTTTAAATTCCCGATTCGGGAGACGAACGCCGCCGTCCAAAATTTCCTTGAGTTTGGATTTTGCGGAACCCCAAAAAAGTCCGGTTTTACTTTCCCAATCGGCTCCGAGTTGATGGCTATTGACGATCTGCGTCGGATTTTTCGTTTCCAAACCTTCGTGTAAAAGCGAGTCCAATTGTTCTTGAAGGGAAATCGGAACCTTGAGTTTTTGATTCACTCGTTTGATTTCTTTTTTGATTCTTTCGATTTGAACAAGACCTGCAAACTCCGATTTGGCGAGAGCCGAGATTCCTTCCCGAAAGGCTTCGTGAATTTTATCCTGGTGCGATTCTTTTTCCTCTTCCGAATCGGCCAAAGCCTCCGCGGTGAATTCTTTTTCAATGAGAAGATAAAGGGTTTCCAGACGATTGGTCAAATACGAACGTCCCGTTTTTTCCGCGGTTTCCGATTTTTTTTCGATGGTTTCTCGAAACGATTTGTAGGACGTATCGTTTTTTTCGGAAAGTTCTTTCAAAAGATTTGTATAGAGTTTGGAAGAAAGAGAAAAATCGAATTGAGAATAAGCCTGATCCGCTTCTTTTTCCTTTAATGTAAATAAGGCCAGTTCCACCTTGTCCTTTCTCTCTTGAATACTTTGTCGGATTTGAAGTTGCCTGTGTTTTTCCGGAACCTTCGCGGAATATTCTTTTCCGAGAGAGACGTAGTCGGTCAGACGTTTTTCCAAGTCCTCGGGGTTCGATTGTTTCGACTCGAAAAGATTCCGATCCAAATCGTTTATCTTTTCCTTATATTCCAAACTGTAATTATTCGTAATACTCGTTTGAATTTCCCGGATGAACGGTTCGAGTTTTTTCAGAGACTCTTGCGAAAGACGATCGTTAAAGGCGCTTAAAATTCGGTCGTAGATTTCCGTGGATTCGGCGTAATCTTTGGAAAGACCGTACTTGGCGGCTTGATCCAATTCTTCTCTGATTTCTTCCAAAATGCCCTCCAAAATTTTATCCGAGGTTTTGAATTCCATGGAGTTAAGATTGGTTCCGGGAACGGGTTTGATTTTTAAAAATGCGACGCTTAAGTTTCCGTTTGTGGATGCGGGGATTTGATGCGGATCTAGGTTGTATTGAAGGTCTAAAAGTTTTTTACCGGATTCCCCCGCATAATAGTCCGAAAGAAATTCGGGAAACTCCATTTGAAACGTGGACTTGATGGAGTAGTTTAGAGTTTTTGAATCTCTCGTTTGATTTCTAAGAGAGACGTATACGAGTCCGTTTTTGGAAGAGATCGTACCGGAAATCACTTCGTTTGCGTCGATCGCGTCCGCGATCTGTTTGATGCAGATTTCATCGGAACAATCCAACTTCTGAAGAGTTTCCACTTGTTTGTAAAGAATCGCCAGAGATTCGTCGTCAACGATCGTATGTTTACCTTCGAAGTTTCTGAGGATGGAGTTGATGATTCCGTTTCGAAACCGATTTTCCAAACCGGCGTTTAGATTTCCTTCCACCGTCAGTTTGTGGATATAAATTTTAGAATGTTTTGCCTGTGCAAAAACTCCGAACGGAATCCAGAGAAAAAAAAGCGGAAACAAAAAGAATCTGACGTACATCAAGATGATCCTAACGTAAAGTATAACTCAAAATCGTCGCCTCGTCCGCAAACATCGTTGAAAGAAAACTTAGCCGTTTCGAGAAAATCGCAATCATTGCTCATAACTATATAATAAAGTACCTATTATCTTGCATTGAAACCGTATTTGCGATAAAAATTAACGGTACTCGATTTTTATAGAGATCATTAACAATGATCTCGAACGAATCAAAAGTAAACAATTATTTGGAATTTTGAAAATAGTATTTACAATCTTTCCGATCGGAAACGATTAGAATTTCGGAAATCGAAAACGAATGGATGAAGTTAGGAGAACCCACAATACGAAACGAACTTTCGGGATGAATTTTGAAAAATATCCTTTCTTATGGTTCGTTCTAATTCTTCCGTTGGGAACCGTTTACGCGGAATCCTTTTCTAATATCGCATTCTATAATCTTAAGAAAGAAAGACTTGTTCTTTCCGTTTCTCTAAAAGAATTTTCGCCAGAGGACGTACTGATCCTGAATTTTACGGGTTCCCAATGCAAACCGTGTAAGGAACAAATTCCGGTTCTTTTGGATTTTGCAAAACAAACCGACATTTCTGCGGCGGGAAAATGGAAGGTTTTTCTTTGGGTCGTATTTGTAGGAGACGATTTTAAAACCGGAAAAGAATATTCAAATTTATTAAAATTGGAGAATGTCGCCGAAACGCTCGTAGATCCGTTGTCTTCGAGTTATACGCAGGCGAAAATATCCGGTTTGCCTACCGTTTTTGTTTTGAATTCCAACCGGGAAATTCTTTTTAAAACGGAAGGTTATAACGAATCGGGAACCGTCGCTCTGAAAAATTTTTTATTCTCTTTGGGAAAATAAACGGTAAGATCGGTGATTCCATGAATTCGTTTTCTATAAATCACATTCAAAAATCTTAAAATCAAAAACAATCCGTCTAAGTTGTAACACATGAAGATCATCGCCGCCATCATCAAGGACCTCGGGGACAATTTCCGAGTTCGGAGAATCCTTCCTTCCGTCGAAGTTCGCCACGTAGGCCCGTTCGTATTTGTGGATCACATGGGGCCCGTTCCCATTCAAACCGGAAAAGAACTCACGGTTCGTTCTCATCCGCATATCGGACTGGCGACGATCACTTATCTTTATGACGGAATCGTTCTCCATAGGGACAGCATCGGATCGGAAACGCCGATTCGTCCTTACGAAGTGAACTGGATGACCGCAGGTTCCGGAATCGCACACAGTGAACGTTCTCAATTGGATCCGCAATATTCGATCTTGGAAGGAATACAAACTTGGGTCGCCCTTCCCAAAGAATCGGAAGAAGTGAAGCCGGAATTTTTTCATCTCGATCGAACCGACATTCCCGTGATTGCGGGAGACGGATGGGAGTTACGACTTGCAGCCGGTGAATTTTTAGACAAACGTTCTCCGGTAAAAGTATATTCCCCGCTTTTTTATGCGGACTTGGACGCGCGGCCCGGCGCCAAAGGAGAATGGAAAATTCCTTCCGATCAAGAATCCGCTTTGTATGTCGCGCGGGGAAGTTTGGAAATACAAGGGCAAAAGATTCTCGAAGGGCAGATGGCCGTGTTTTGTCCGGGAGAAAGGATTTCTTTTACTTCGGAAGCAGGAAGTCGCTCGATTCTTTTGGGAGGAGTTCCGTTTCCGGAGCGCCGTTATCTTTGGTGGAATTTTGTTTCCACTTCCTTGGAAAGAATCGAAAGAGCCAAATTGGAATGGAAAGAAGAACGTTTTCCGTCGGTTCCGGGGGAAACGGAAAGGATTCCTCTTCCGCAAACGTGAATTAGAAGATTAGAGTTTACACCAGGGGGCTTCCGAAATTTTTGGTTTTAGAATGGAAATCCGCAACATAGCAATCATCGCCCACGTAGACCATGGGAAAACCACACTTCTGGACGGAATCCTCCGTCAAACCGGCGCCGTCACGGCCAAAGAGGACGGAGAAAGGATCATGGATTCCAACGACTTGGAAAAGGAAAAAGGAATCACGATCAAAGCCAAGAATACCGCGGTGATTTACAAAGGAACCAGAATCAACGTAGTAGACACTCCCGGTCATGCGGATTTCGGCGGGGAAGTGGAGCGCGTTCTTTCTACTGCGGATTCTTGTCTTTTACTCGTGGACGCTTTCGACGGACCGATGCCTCAGACACGTTTCGTATTGGGAAAATCCCTTCAACTCGGACACAAGCCCATTCTGGTAATCAATAAAATCGACCGTCCGGGTGCAAGACCAGAGGCGGTTGTAGATATGGCCTTTGATCTTTTTTCCGATCTGGGAGCGACCGACGAACAACTCGACTTCCCGATCGTGTATGCATCCGCAAAACAGGGTTGGGCCGTGCATAATCTGAGCGAATCCCCCGGCACAAACTTGGACCCGCTTTTAGACACGGTTCTCAAACACGTTCCGCCCGTGCAAGCGGACACGGAGGCGCCGCTTCAATTTCAAGTGACTTCCTTGGATTACAACGACTACGTAGGAAGAATTGCGGTCGGAAAAATCTACGCGGGAAAGATGGCGCTCGGAATGAACGTTATACAGCTTGCGGCGAAAAAATCGGACACGGCCACGTCCGCCGATACGGCTCTATTTCGCATAACAAAATTATACAACTTTGAAGGACTGAAACGAAACGAAGTCAACAACGCGGAAGCGGGCGACATCGTAGCGATCGCCGGACTTCCGGACGTATTTATCGGGGACACGATCTGTGAGCCCGGCAAACCGTCTCCGAGACCGGCCATCGAAGTCGAAGAACCGACCGTATCCATGTTCTTCATGGTAAACAATTCTCCGTTTGCGGGAAAGGAAGGAAAGTTCGTAACGACCCGAAATATCCGCGAACGTCTGGATCGGGAACTCGAAACCAACGTAGCGATGCGACTGGAAGAAACCGAGGACAAGGATCGTTTTAAGGTTCTCGGACGCGGAGAACTTCATTTATCCGTTCTGATCGAGACAATGAGAAGGGAAGGGTTCGAGATCCAAGTATCCCGTCCCGAAGTAATTTTAAAGTCCAACGAACAAGGTCAAAAGCTCGAACCGTATGAGTATTTGGTAATGGACATTCCGGATCAGTTTACCGGTCAGATCATTGCGGAACTCAACCGTAGAAAGGGCGAACTTCAGTTGATGGACGCGCATCCGTCCGGAATGACTCGTGTGGAATTCGTAATTCCGACCCGAGGGATCATCGGGTTCCGAGGATTTTTTATCTCCGAAACCCGGGGCGAGGGAGTCATGTCTTCCCGTTTTCTTCGATTTGACGTTTATAAAGGAGAAATCCCGGGTCGGAAGAACGGCGCTTTGATCTCCATGGACTCCGGAGAATCTACGGCTTACGCTCTTTGGAAAATTCAGGAAAGAGGGGAATTGGTGATCGGGCCGAACACCGCGGTTTATCCCGGAATGATCATCGGAATCCATTCTCGCGAGAACGATCTCGAAGTGAATCCGGTAAAGGAGAAGAAGCTGAGTAACGTGCGTTCTTCCGGAGCCGACGAGGCGATCCGTTTGATCCCTCCTAGAAAATTTTCCTTGGAGCAAAACATAGAATTTTTGGACGACGACGAACTTTTGGAGGTAACTCCTTCCAGCTTACGCCTTCGTAAGAAGTTCCTCGACGCAAACATGCGTAAACGCAACAAGTAAGATTACATCCGAGGGTCTTGGAGTTTTTCGAGATCCAAGACTCTATATGGATTCAATCAATAACCTTTTCTATCTATTTCTAAACGATTCCTTTTACTTCCGCAGTTGTAAAACTTGATGCAGTTTATCGACATCCTTCTCCTATAAGTTTTCCGCAGGATTTATCTTTTTCTTTTTTACCTATTTATAAATTCATCGGATCCGTACTAAAAAAATGGGAACCTTTTTAAACTTCGTTCTGTCTTTTTAAAGCACATTCAAAAATTAAAATGTATTTTTTCAATTTTTGGACGTCGTTTTGAAATTGCGATAAGTCGATATGAATTTTTATGACTACGATTTATTGTTTTATAAGGGGGGAAAAAAATCGAAATGAAACGTGTTGTCGCTTTGTCGCTTCCGTTTTGTTTGGATATAAACCGGACTTATACGATTATTTTGTACGCTTATTGTTCGGACTTTCTTCAAAATTGTAACGATAAAGCGTATAAAATAATGGAAACTCATGAATTATTTGGTTTATCAAAATGTTAAATAATATTAAGATAAAACGAAATTTTACGCATATCGAATAAAACTTTTTAAATGGAAATTAAGAAAAGTGATGAAAGCTTTCATTAAGGATCTTTGGTTTCATCGTGATAACGAGATTCAGCCTCTCAACGGTCTGAGAGCGTTTGCGATTATTTTAGTCATTCTCAATCATTATGCTCTTGTTTGGAAAAAGGCAGATAAGTTTCAATCGGATTCGCTTTTCTGGTCGGGGGTGGATTTATCCTTTGTTCTCAGCGGTTTTTTGATTTCAAAAGGGCTTCTGAGCGATTGGACTCGCAACCACGGAACGATTGATTTTAAAAAATTCTATCTGAAACGTACACTCAGAATTTTTCCGGCTTATTATTTTTTTATCACTTTCAGCTTGGTCGCTTCCAATTTCGCTCTCAAAATCGCGCAGGAGAAGGGCCTCGAAAAAGAAGCTTACGTGCTTTCTTTTAAACTTTCGGATGCCTGGGGAGATTTCGTATTTTTAGGAAATTATTTTCCGGGAATGAATATTCATACTTGGTCTTTGTCCATAGAAGAACAATTCTATTTGATCTTTCCTCTTTTTTGTAGTCTGATACTGTTTAAAACGGCTCCTAAATTCAGGCAACTTCTCCTCTGGTGTTTGGTTTTGATTCCTACGTTTGCCCGTGTGATCGTTTACACGACTACAACCGCGCCTTTGACTCCGGAATATTTCAACGAGATCTATTTTCCTTTTCACACTCGATTCGATTCCTTATTGATGGGGGTGATCGCGATGGATCTTTATACGGGCCGTCAAACGTGGATGGATCGGTTGAGAGCGGACAATCGATTGTATTACTTTCTTTTATTTTTGTTTTTTTCCTTTTTATCCATATCTCACTGGGTCAATCTGAGTACGGATAGTTTTTTTACCCACACTTTCAAATACAATCTTTTGAATATAGGATTTGCGGGAATCCTGTTGCTCGCAGCGGTTCGTTCGGAAGGTTTTTTGGGACGTTTTCTAAGTCTGAAATTTTTTATTCCCGTGGCGAGGTTGAGTTTTACGATTTATCTCTGGCATTTGATTTTGATCGCGGTTTCCTTGTCGATTTTAGGAATTCGAACGGAACCTAGTTCCACCTTCGCACTTTTGTTTCAGTTTATTTTCGTGTTGATCCTGATCTTTACACTTTCGATCCCTTTTTACATTTTGATCGAATATCCGTTTCAACAATTGAGAACGAAAATTCTTCCTAAAAAAAGATCGCGCGAGGATTTGTTCCAAGTTCAAACGGAGTCTCCCGTTTAATTTTTAGGGATCTTTCTTAAACTTTTCGACACATATACGCCGAGTTTCCGGTTAAGGATAGGATGCACATCAGGAAGATATTATACATGCGGATAACGATCGAAGTTTCAGAGCGGTATAAGATATGGATATGAAAACAATTTCATCAAAATCATTTTTTATCCTTCAAGAATATTCTAAAATTCTAATGCGCGTTCTTTTTCATTTTTTCGTATGGGCTGTTTTATCGCGGTCCGCATCCGCAGAAGCTATAAAACCCGGCTTTCCGGTAACAGCTCCGGAGGAAACCGCGCAGAGTTTCGAAAAAATTCCTGTCTATCAAAAACGTTTCGGAAGGACTCGTCCCGTGGTTGCGGTGATCGGAGATAATTATATGACGGAACTTACCGATTATATAATTCCTTACGGGGTTCTGGCTCGTTCCAAGTCCGCCGATGTATATACCCTTGGAATTTCGGCGGCTCCGATGGATCTTTATCCGGCTCTGAAGATGATTCCTCAAGAATCGATTTCTTCCTTTGATAAAAAATTTCCTACGGGTGCGGACTATGTGGTTGTTCCCGCCGTTCATCATTCGGAAAATCCGGTCCTTTTGAAATGGATAAACGGGCAAACGTCCAAGGGCGCAACCGTAATCGGAGTCTGCGACGGAGTTTGGGTCGTGGCAAATGCGGGTTTGTTGAAAGGAAAACGAGCGACCGGTTTCTGGTATTCGTTGAACGATCTGGAAAAAAAGTTCAAGGATACGAAGTGGATCCGAAACAGACGGTATGTGGTCGATCAAAAGATCGTAACAACGACCGCCGTAACCGCTTCGATCCCGGTTTCTTTGGCATTGGTGGAAGCGATCGCGGGTAAGGATCGCGCCTTCAAAGTTGCCGCGGAATTGGGAGTGACCGATTGGAGTCCGATTCATGATAGCAACCGATTTCGTTTAACAATCGATTCGATTTATACGGTCGTCTCCAATACGATATTTTTCTGGTCTCATGAAGAGATAGGAATACCGGTTTTTTCCGGAGTGGACGAGATCAAGTTGGCCTTGGTTGCGGATGTGTATTCGAGGACTTATCGTTCCCAGGCTTTTTCGGTCGCTTCCTCCGGAGAAACGATTCCGACTCTGAACGGATTGAGTCTGATTCCGGATCGGGTTTTCGATCGAGCCGGTTCTTTGGATCGAATGTTGCCTACGTTCGATTCCACACCCGCCGTGATCGTACTCGACCGCACTCTTGCGGAAATCAGCGAACTTTACGGACGTTCCACCGCGGCCTTTGTCGCCCTCATCTTAGAGTATCCGCGATTTTAAATTTAGAACTTGTTAAAACCTTAAATGGAATGCGGCCGATTTTCGTTGTAACGATTTACTTGGATCATAAACTTACAATCCTTCTTAACGTGAGTTCGACGGTTGAAATCTTGGGCGAATCAGAAACTCAGACGCGTTCGCTCCCTGGGCGCCGACCCATAGGAAGGCGTTCACTGAGTTTCCTGGGTCGCTCCGCAGTTCGCGAATTTCATAACTAAAATCGGCTCGCGATCTGATAAAGGTCCGTAAAAAACGTTATCTTTCGTTCTTTAATTTTTCGATCTCCCGGATGAGTTCTTCCTTGTTTATGTTCGGGTCGGATTTGAGTTTACGAATGAGTTCGTCCGCTGTGGCTCTTTTGTTTACGGCTTTTTTATCTACGTTTCCTTTTAGGATTACCGGATCCCCGACGGATACGGAAAGAATTTTTTTACCGTCGAACGGCTCCAAGACGACGGACTGTTGAAAAACTTCCACAACCTTACACGGAACCTGGTTTTTTCCCACAAAAAAAGTCATCCCCGGTTTGATCGGTTCCGTCTTTGAAAAAACGGATACGATTTGTCCCGTGCCGTCTTCGGTTCTCTCATAAAAAACGACACCCGCGATTTCGTTATCGATCATTACGTTTTTTTGATTTACCTGAGTCGAAATTCTTCCTTGAAACGAGTCTCCGATCTTAGTAAACGTCATATTCGAAAATTTTAAAGTCCTTCCGTCGGGAGAAATTTCTCCGAGAATACTTGCGCTTAAAGCCGCGTTGCCGACTTCTCTCACTTTAGAAGCCGCTCCCATTTCGCTGAGTTTCCAACGTTTCGGATCGGATTCTCTGGCCCCCATGTGAGGCTGGTGAAATTCTTGATAGAGAGATTCTTGTAAAAGGATTTCGTTTTCGCTGGTTACGATTCCACCCGTTCTGATCCTCCATTCCTCCCTATTTTCGCTGGCGATAAAGCTGAGTCTCACGATGGTTTTTCTTTCGAAGGAAAGATCCCCGTTCGATTTCGGGAAGATGCTCAATGTTTCGATTTTCATTTTGTCGCTTTTGGCCCATTGAGTCGTTTCGGAAGAAAGATAAAATCCGGCCAGATCCGGATTTGGGGGAATCGGTTTTCCTCTGAGGTTTGCGCCGCAATCGATAAACAAAACACTATATAATAAAATAAGAATGTATTTGATCCTTGTTTCCATAAAAGTCCCGAATGTTAGAATCCGATTTCTTTTGTAGGGGTAAAGTATCTTTTTAACGACTTTTTTAGAAGAGAATCATCGGTTTGTCACACAAATCCCGTTGGCCCCGACAGTCTTTGCGATACTGGATATGGAGCCGCCATTGAAATTGATCACTAACCCTTGGTTTAGATTTGTCTCGTCGGTCGTGGACGTCCAAAATGTGCCGGACGCAAAATTGGAAAAGACCGCGGGAACGGCCGGATTTCCCGCACCGGAATGATCCACTATACTTAAAAGTTCGTTGACGTTGGGCAATCTCCAATCGTTTCGTCCGGCAAATGGGAATGGTGGGACGGCGCTGTTTAAGCCGTTACACCCGTTGAATGCCGATTGTTGGTTTCCGAAGGATAAAACTCCGGCGGTACAATTTACATTCGATTTTCCTAATGCACATTTCGACCAGAGCAGATTCGTATTTCGGTCGGTAACGGTTCCGTTTCCGTTGTCCTGGAACGAGAAGGCGGGGGGAGGGTTTCCGGATACACAACGTAAAAAACCGCCACCACCGGCTTTGGGACGAGATGAGATCGGCAATCCTGTCGATAGGAAATCCACTACCCAAACAGATGTCCCATCGAATGGGGGAGGGGTACTTGTCAGATAAGCGTTAGCTGGATCGGTGTTTGGAAACTGTACATTTTCCAAATGGGGTACATTCGAAGAATGGAAGAGGCTAAGCAGTTCTTTGACTTCCGGAATCCTCCAATCGGTTCTACCCGCGTAACCGTTCCCTCCGTTTTGAGCGTTCAGGCCGGAACAAGTTCCCGGACCTCCGAGCGTCGCCGTGTTCCAATCTGTATTGGTTGCCGCACCGGCGCCAATCGCACAGGTCGGCCCGCTTTGGCCTTCCGCGCAACTCTTCCAGGTTAAACCTTTTACATTGTCGAGGCTAGTATAATCCGTTAGATATTGAGAATGTTGTGTGGGACCTGTAAAGGAACGGGCGCTTGGCGTATCCGGAAATGCCCCGTCGTGTCCGGTACCATTGCATACCAAGGGTATCCCTGCGGCATCCCAACATTGGTTTTGCCCGGAATCTGTGATTGTACCTAAACTAAAGAGAGGGCCGGGCGATGTTGCCGTAGGTGGTACAATCGGTGTTTGAGGCTCCTCGACTTCACTTGCATGGGGGGCTAAGTAGTGCTGGAGCATTGCCAATGGAGGTTCGGGTTTGGAGGGTGGGTGAGCGATACACTTTGAAGCCAGAAGGATTGAGAAAAATAAAAACGTGAATTTTCGATTCATGGAACCTCTTCGCAAAAAACCTTAAATCATTCCGGATGAATGTGGATTGATTTTAACTTAGAGATATCATAGATACAATTCATGTTATCGTACGATATTAATAAAATAAACTAGTGTTTATATTTAAAATATGAACTATTTAAAAAGCCCATACAACCGGAATGGAAGACTTTTATGGGCTAAGGCGATCGTATCTTCCGCCAAACGATAACCCGTAAAAAGCGGTTCGTTTTGTATAGGTCCGATTGGCGATCTCCCGTCGATATTTGGGGGAGTTCCGTGTTCTGTATCGACATGAGGATTGAGATGGTGTTTCAGAAAGTCGATCAGTTCCGACAATTCACCGAATCTTGACTCGAGGACTGTGATCTTGATCGTTTCGTGGATTTCGGCGCGTAACCTCGGTGATTTTATTGACAAGATTTGTGGCGTTCATCCAGGGGATTGCCTTCTTTTCAGTTTACTTTTAACGTGATCAACGGTTCGCACTTTCCCAATCGTCTTCAAAACCTTCTTTCAGAGGAATCATTTCAAAATAAATCTACTTTTTCCCTTTGTTTCCGCATTAAGTTATAACTTGAGTTCTTTTCGTTGGCTCAGAAGTAAAGGAAAGGTAGTTTATTTAGATTCGTAAACGCCAGTAAATTGAGGAGATACAAAATGAAAGAATTCTTACGGAAAACGATAACGGGGGCAAACGTTCTCATTCTTCTATGTTTAAGTTCGTATTGTGGAGGGAAACAGGAAGACAATTCGGCCTTGTTGTCGCTTTTAAATTCCCAACAATCTTTCACTACGACTGCGATTGGTCCGGCTGCTGCCATGGGAGAGGGGGAAACCTGGGAAAATTCTCAGGGAACGAATATACAAACGATTTCGAATTCCCAGCAGGCAAGCGGGGACGGATCCTTATCCGACCTTACGGTTTATCTCATCCCAGGTGGGAGAAAAGTAGAAGTGAAACCGGGAGAAGACGTTTCTAAAAAAGTGAAAGTCCAAGTTGCGAACTTCGGAGGTACTCTTGCGAACGGAAGTAATCCAGCTAACGAAGGTTATATGGTGGATCTGATTCTTTCTCAGGATTCGTTCGTACCGGAAGGATACGCTCCTTATTTCCCCGACTTTAAAGAAGACGTTTTATTGGGCGGCGGGAGAATCAGCCATACTCCGGATTTATTTTCGGGAGCTCTTGCCTTTGTGAGCGAAGGGTCCAATATCATTCCTAAAAATGTTCCTCCGGGTGATTACAATCTTTGTGCAAGAGTGGACGCGGGATCCAAAGTAGCGGAATCGAATGAACAAAATAATACGGTCTGTATTCCGATTACGGTTCAAACTTCCGAACCGCTGCCGGATTTGATCATTCCACGCGCATCGATTTATCCGAGCGGAATGAAATGCAGAGCGGGTAAACCTCTGATGTATGTCACGGCCGAGATCAAAAATATCGGACAAGGACCCAGTCCGAAAAGGTTGGATGTCGGTCTCTTCAACGTGTTGCACGTGAGGAGTGAAAGATGGGAGAACGGCGGTACCCAAATCGAATCCATCGAACCGGGAACTTGGGGAAATGGAGTCGGGCTCGAATCCATACAACCGGGCGAGACGGTTACGATAACACTTTCGATCGGTCATCTGAATGTGGATTCTTATTATATGGAAGGCAAACATACCTTTGATCTAAGGGTCAATCGTGGAAATTGGATTCAGGAATCGAACGTGCAAAATAACGAGTACAACAAAAAGATTATAGAATATACGATCCCCGAAGGATTTTGTAAAAGTCATCCGGGTTGATTTGATCTTTGATCGTTTGAAAAGTTTTATTTGAAATATCCTCTCAATTCTCAAAAGATAATCGGGCTTGGGGAAAAGATCTCTAAGCCCGATTTTTCATTTTTAAAGAAAGGAAACACAAAGAAGGAAACACGGACAACTTGTAAGTAACGTGAGTTTGCGGTGAAAATCTGGGCGAATCCAGCCCCGGCGCTGCGACCCTTAGGGAGCAGTGCCATTTTAGTTTTTTTGGGGCTGGACTTATTTCGCGTAGCGAGATTGAGTTTCTTAATTTCGCTCCAATCAACAAATGGATAGATCGCTCTAAAAGAGAAATTCTTTCTTCATTTCAATTTATTGACTCCGCTTCCATCGCTTTCGCATTGGTTACGGCCCTGCTCACGTTAAATTACGTTTCTTTATTTTGCTGCTTGTGGATCCGGCTTGGGACTATTCGCTCTTCCTAACACCTAGCAGAATCGGTCCTTACAACCCCAACCTCTCACCGAAACTCCGATTGAATTTCTCTTCCTAAAAATGCCAATTAAGTCTCTTTTCTTTTTCAGAGCGCTTTCCGATACAAATAACATGGAATCCAAAGACCTCAAACCCGCCTGGAATTTGCAAAACGGGAAGATGATTCTTCCTTACGTGTTACTCTTTGCCGGGATCATTTTGACTCTTTCCTTAGGATCTTTCGACGCGGGAGAACGAGGAATCGAGCACAACTTCTTCGGAAGACTGGGATTTTATCTTTCTTACGGAATGTTTTTTATGTTCGGGGCGGCTTCGTTTTTACCCGGACTTTTGACGATCGGTCTCGGGTCGCTTCGACTTGTCAAAGAAGGATTTGAACTTACGAACCGACTCCTCTCTCTTCCCGTATTTTTATTGTGTTTTACCGTAACCCTTCAAATCATCGGACACGTTTCTACGATTCCGTTTGCGTCCCAGGGCGGTTTTACGGGACAACTCCTTGCTTCCGGTTTGGAATTTGTTTTCGGGTCGACCGGTAAAATTCTCATTCATCTTTTGTTTTACTTTTACGGTTTAATACTTTTGTTAAACGAATCGCCGCTCCATTTTATCGGGAGAATGCTCGGAACCGCGGGAGCCAATTACAAGAACGGATTGCGGCACGGATTGGGAAAGAGCGGAGAAAATCTCGGATCGTTTTTTCAATCGGCGGTGGAAAAATTTCAAAGAAAAAAATCCAATCCTCCTTGGTTTTACACTCACACGGGCGAAACCGATTTTAGGGAACAACCCTACGGTTTGTCGTATCAACGGATGAACTCGCACAAACACGCTCAAACGGAAACTTCCGCGTTGCAAAACGCGCTTCATTCCGCTTTTGGAAAGGAAGGAAAACTTTCGGACCTATTATCGAAGGTGGATGCGAGTTCCATGGTGACTCCGGAAACTTCTCGGATTCGTTTTCAAAATCAGGGAGCTTTTACCGGGAACTTCGAAGAACAGGGTAAGGTCTTTCGTTTTCAATCCGTTTCTACTTCTCTTGCGGAAAAAATCCGAGAGGAAAAAAAATTTCAAGAAACGTCTTCCAGTTGGGAGATCATAGACTTTAGAACTTCCGATTTTTCTAATATTTCGTCCGAAAAGGAACAGCCGATCACGTTAGTCGTTCCTTTCCCGATGGAAACGAGTTCCTCCGATTTCGATAATTCGGATCCGAGTAAGGAATGGAATCAAAAGGATCGTTTTGTCCCAACGGAAAAAACACGGGACGAAAAAAGTTTTTCGTCCGAAAAAAAAGAGGCGTTTGAAAATTCGGAACTCGAAGACGAATTTTACGACGACGCCCATGTTTCTTCGGATTCAAAAGAAAACGGAGAGGAGTTTTCCCCGGAAGACGACGGGGAGAAATCCTTCAACGAAGAGAACGTTAGTTCCGAATTTTCTCGAAAGGAAATTTCTTCCGAAAAACTCGACGTTTCAAAATCGCAGGATATTCCTTCGGTCAATACTTCCAATCTACCCTCGAATTTTTCTTCGGCCAATGAGGAAGAAAAACCCGAACCGGCTTTACCGTTTCCGCCTACAACTCTCGTTCCCGAAGTCCGATCCAAACGTTCCATCTATCACGTTCCTCTTAAGAGTTTAAAAACGACTACTACGAAAATTCAAGATCCATTGTTTAAGATCGAGTCCGATAAGGTGGCTCGTAAGATCGAAGAGATCATACGTCAATACGGGTACGAGTCTCAAGTGGTTTCGATGGAACGAGGTCCGATCATCACGCGTTACGAACTCACTCCGCCGTTGGGTGTCAAACTCGGAAGAATCACTTCTCTTGCGGACGAACTTCGTTTGTATCTCGCGGTGAAAAATATCCGGATCGTGGCTCCGATTCCGGGCAAGTCCACCATCGGGATCGAGGTTCCGAACAGCATCAGAGAGGACGTGTTTCTCGGCGATATCCTTCATCAAAACTTAAGCCTTCGTCCTAAAAAGGATCTTTCCATTTTGATCGGGAAAGATATTTCCGGAAAGTTGATCGGAATCGATCTGAATAAACTTCCGCATTTGCTCGTGGCGGGAACGACCGGTTCGGGTAAATCGGTTTGTTTGAATTCCATGATTTCCTCCTTGGTAGTACATCTTTCTCCGGAAGAAGTTCGTTTTATCATGATCGATCCGAAGATGGTGGAACTTACTTTATACGAAGACATCCCGCATCTTTTGATGCCGGTCATCACCGATCCGAAAAAGGCGACCCGCGCTTTGGCTTGGGCGATTCAAGAAATGGAAGCGCGTTATCATTCCGTTTCCAAACTCAAGTGCCGAGATTTTAAAACGTATAACGAAAAGGTGGAACAAGGAGCGCATCGGGACGGTTACAAAAAGATGCCGTATATCGTTATCTTCATCGACGAGCTTGCGGATCTGATGATGGTTTCCGGTAAGGATCTCGAAGACGCGATCACCCGAATCACTCAAAAATCCAGAGCGGTGGGAATTCATCTCATCATGGCGACACAACGTCCGTCCGTGGACGTGATCACCGGTTTGATCAAGGCCAACTGTCCCGCGCGTATGGCTTTTCATGTGGCTCAGAAAACGGATTCTAAAATTATCTTGGATCAAAACGGCGCCGAATCTCTTTTAGGCAAAGGGGATTTTCTTTATAAGTCTCCGACTGCGGCCGATTTGATTCGAATCCAATCCCCTTACGTTTCGGAAGAAGAGATCGAAAAGATCGTGGAAGAGGCGCGCAAGTTCGGCAAACCTTCCTATGTGGATTTCGATCTGGACGAGGACTCGGAAAACTCGGTAGTGGACGAAGAGGACGAGCAACTTTTCGAACAAGCTTGGGAAATCGTTCGGACCGATCGTAAGGCTTCCGCGAGTTATCTGCAACGGAGAATGCGCATCGGTTATAATAAGGCCGCGCGTTTGATGGAGTTGATGGAAGAACGGGGTTACGTCAGTCCTCAAATCGGTTCGAAAGGCAGAGAGATTTTAAAAGCCGGTTGATGGGATCGTTTCCTGGAAACTACAATCAAACTTTTTGATTTAACCTTGAGAACTTTTCCGCATAACTTGTAGGGTGAAAAAAAGAATTTTGTAAAGATGCCGCTCGGCAAAGGGTCGTTTTACGGAATCGCCGACGAGTTTCTCAAAGCGGCCGCTTTCCAAAACCCGGGCTTGCGGTTTTTGCTAAAACCGCTTTTTTCTAAGTCCGGATTTCCAGTTGTGCTTTCAAAAGAGAGCCACGCAGGGCAATCCTTCGAACGAAATCGTCTTGGAATCAAAATTCGACGGATCGGGTTCGGCCCCAATTTTAGAAAGTGACAAGGTTCCCAAGGCGTTCGATCTTAGTAAAAAAATCCCGGGAGATCCGGTTTTTCTCATGAAAAAAACAATCATTCTTTTTTTTTGTATCTTATTCTTCGCCTCGGAATTTTCTCTCCTGGCTCAACCCACGCATAACTGGAATTCTCCGTCGGAAGTTGTCAAACAGGTGAAGAAGAAATTCAGCGATCTGAGTTCCTACAAGGCCGATTTTCAGATCCAAACCGTATCCAATAAAAAGAGTAAGAATATGAGAGGGGTTTGTCTTTATAAAAAAGGCGGAAGAATCCGGTATCAATTCAGCGATCCGTCCGGAGACGAGATCGTTTCCGACGGAAAAACCCTGTATATCTACATCGCCCGTCTGAATGCCGTCGGAAAACAGGATCTAACACTCAATAAATCGAATAAATCCGGACCGATCTTTTCCAGTTTTACGGACGAGGGTCTTTCTCGGATTTTTAGGAAGTATCATTATAAATTCGACTCGATCGAACAACCGCAAACTTCTTCCAAAGACGGACGCAAATACTTCGTTCTCAACTTGGAACAAAGGGAAAAAATCGGCGGTTTCGAAACCATGCTTCTTTACGTGGATGCACAAACGTATTTCATTCAGAAAGCGGTCGCAAGCGACGGAAGAGGAAAGGAAACTACGATCGAATTTTCCAATTTGGAAATCAATCCGGATTTGGAGGACGGTCAGTTCAACTTTCATATCGGCGGTAATGCAAAAATCATAAACAACCCGCTTGTGTCGGAACAATAAGTCCTAGAAGGAGCGAAACTTTGAATCAGAAAAGAGTAGGACAGATTCTCCGCGAAGCGAGAGAAGAAAAAAAACTGAGCGTCAAGGACGTTGCCAAAGAAACGAACATCTCCGTGAAATACATTCTCGCGCTCGAGACCGAGGATTATTCCCAGTTTCCGGGAGAAACGTTCACCATGGGATTTTTGAAGAATTACGGAAGTTATCTCAAACTCGACACGGGACAACTGATCAACTTATACCGGGGAGAAAAAATCGAAGAATCCCAAGCGCCCCTCGAAGAACTGACTCGCCCGACCGCTTCGTATTATACGAAAATCAATCTGGATAAAAACAAGATCTTTACGATCGCATCCGTATTGATCATTCTGATTTCCGCATATCTCATTATCGATAGTTTTATGAGCCCTTCTTCCGAGGACGACGCGGTGGAAGAATCCGGCAAAAAATTGGATATCCCCGAAAACATCGATTTCCTTTCCCGATCGATTCCGGAAAACAGAAGCGAGTCCTTCATTCTTACACCCGATAAAGGAGTGAGCTTTTCCGTGAGCAATCAACAGTGTAAACTGTTCATCGACTCCGTGGAAAAAGGAGGCGCGTTAAACGCCGCGGTCCTCGCTTTCAACGTTTATCCCGAACTCACCGTATATAAATTCCGATTGAACGAAGGTCAGGAAAAGGTTCTGAGTTATACGATTCCGGAAATTTCCAGCCTCAGACGTAACGTTCGGATCATCGCACAAGCCGTGACCGAAAATTCCGCGAAGGTCCTCGTAACTTTAAGCGACGAGGAACAAAAACAGGAAAACAACAACGACAACACGAAAACGTTAGGCGACGTTCCCATCCAAGTGACTCTGTTTTTCAATAAGGCAAGTTACGCGGAACTTATCATCGACGGTCAGATGGGATTTAGAGGTCTCGTTCAGGCTGGGGAAA
The DNA here is from genome assembly GCF_000332415.1 of Leptospira weilii serovar Ranarum str. ICFT. GTDB lineage: Bacteria > Spirochaetota > Leptospiria > Leptospirales > Leptospiraceae > Leptospira > Leptospira weilii_A. Next base: position 17,644 of record NZ_AOHC02000038.1, on the reverse strand, counting down.
CCAGAAGTCTGGAAGCCAAGGATCGTCTCGAATTGAAAGTGGGAGACGGTTCGGCGGTGGAGATGATTCAAAACGGAAAACCCAAAATCACTTTGGGACGTCCCGGAAAACTCGTGAAGAAAATTTTCGTAAAAACACAGAATCCTTATGATAGCACTCAGTCCATCATCAAGGAGTTGGGAGAATAGGATTTTTTGGAAAAGAAGTTCTACATCACCACTCTCGGTTGTCCCAAAAACACCGCGGACTCTATGAGCATGCATCATTCTCTTTTGGAAGAGGGATTTACTCCGGCCTCGCTTCCGGAAGAATCCGACTTTCATTTCATCAACACCTGTACGTTCATCCAATCCGCTACGGAAGAAACGATTCAGACGATTCTTTCCGCGGCTCAGGTTAAAAAACAGAATCGTCAAAAACTGGTCGTCGTGGGTTGTTTTGCACAAAGGTATCCCGACAATATCAGCGCCGAAATTCCGGAAGTGGATTTGTTTTTCGGAACGGGCCAATACGCGCAGGCGGGTAAAATTCTTCGGGAAAAATTTCCGGATCTTTCTCCTCTCAAGCGAGAGTTCAACGATAGTTTATTAGAAAGATGGAAACTATCCTCCGGAATCGAAAACTATTCCAAACCGTACGCGTACGTAAAAGTTTCCGACGGTTGCAATCGGGGTTGTTCTTTTTGTATCATTCCTTCTTTTCGAGGTAAGTTTCGGGAATCTCCTCTGGACGAAATTCTTAGAGACGCGGACCGTGCGATCCGCGCGGGGGCCAAGGAAATTTGTTTGGTTTCTCAGGACACCGTGTATTACGGAAAGGATTCCGAAGTTTTAATCGACATGGTCAGAAAGGTTGCAGAGATCGATTCCCTGGAAATTTTAAGACTCTTGTATTTGTATCCGGATAAAAAAACCGAAAAGCTGATCCGTTTGATGGGTGAAACTCCGAAAATCGCTCCGTATCTGGAATCTCCTTTGCAACACGTATCCTCCAAAATTCTAAAGGCCATGAACCGTTCCGGAGAAAGTTCCAACTTCAAGGATTTGTTTTCTCTCGCCAGAGAAGTAAAACCCGGTTTGGAAATCCGGACTTCGTTTATCATCGGTTATCCCGGAGAGGAACCCGAGGACGTGGACAGGATCTTACGTTTTATCGAAGAGACGAGACCGGAAAAAGTGAACTTATTTTCCTATTCCCCACAGGAAGGAACCAAAGGCGCGGAACTCAAACAAACCGTTTCCGAAAAAGAAAAATCCAAACGAATCAATCTCATCCGGGACCTTCATCTGGGGATCTTGGAGGAAATTCACGAATCTCGAATCGGTCAAACCTACGACGCGATCGTGGACGCGGTCGAAGACGGTCAGGCAGTCGTACGCAGATTTCAGGACGCTCCCGAAATGGACGAGGTCGTGTATGTGGACGACGTTTCCCTGATTCCCGGTACGATCGGAAAAGTGCGGATCGATTCCTTTTACGAATACGATATGAACGGAACCTGGATTTCCCAATGAACAAAGCTATTTTCAATATTCCTAATATTCTTACGATGCTCCGAGTGGCGGCGGTTCCTTTTTTTGTTTGGTTTTTGTTTCAAAAGGAACTGGAATATCATATCGCCGCTCTTATACTTTTTTCCGCGGCGTCCCTCACCGACCTGATCGACGGTTATCTCGCCCGGAAGTGGAATCAGGAAACCGAGTTCGGTAAATTTCTGGATCCTCTGGCGGATAAGATCATCGTGACGGGTTGTTTTGTTACGTTTATCTTTTTGCAGGAACAGATCGAGTTCTGGATGGTTTGTTTGATCATCGGACGCGATATGCTCATCACAAGTCTTCGTTATCTGGCGATCCGTCAAGGTCAGTCGATCCGAACCTCCATGCTCGGTAAGGTTAAGACCGTGTTTCAGATGGGAGCCATCGTTCTCATCCTCGTATTTTTTATTTTGGTTTCGAGTAAAAAACGGATTTTGATCAACGAGGCGTACGCCTCCGGAAAGGCGGGCGGTCTCACCGTGTTTGAAATCGCGACCGGCAACGCGATCTACTTTTTTCAAAACCTGGATAAGAACGCGGGACTCGGGGACGTGATCTTCGGCTTGGGGGCGTTTGTTCCGTATTGGGGAATGCTCGTCACCACGGCGATCACTGTGATTTCCGGAATTCGTTATCTTTTTTCCAACAGCAAAGTTCTAACACCTTCCAATCTCAAAAGGATGTTTCAAAAAAATGGAACCAAGAGCAGCCGTTCTTAAACTCATCGACCGCAAACATCTCAGCGCCGAAGAAGCCGAGTTCTTTATGAATCACGTGATGAAAGGAGAAGTTTCGGAAGTTCTCCTTTCGTCGTTTTTAACCGCGATGCGGGCCAATGGAGAATCGGCGGACGAGGTTTTAGGCTGCACCTTAGCTCTGCGTAAAAACGCGCTCCGACCCAAGACGGTTTTTCCCTTTGATCTTTTGGATACTTGCGGAACCGGGGGAGACGGGCAGGGCACCCTCAATATCAGCACCTTGTCCGCGATCACCTTGGCTTCTTTGGGAATTAAGGTCGCAAAACACGGAAACCGTTCCGTATCCTCTCATACCGGTTCGAGCGATATTCTCACCCGACTGGGGTATCAAACCGAAACGACTCAGGAAGAAGTGGAAGCGCATCTGATCGACTGCGGTTTTACGTTTTTGTTCGCTCCGATGTGGCATCCTTCCATGAAATACGCGGGTCCGGTCCGCAAGGAACTCGGGTTTAGAACCGTGTTCAACATGATCGGTCCTCTTTCCAATCCGTTTTCTCCTCAGTTCCAAATGATCGGAGTTTACCAACCGGAACTGATGGAACTGTTCATCAAGGTTTTGCAGTCCCTGGGTTTAAAGCGCGCCTTGGTTTGTCACTCCAGGGACGGCTTGGATGAGTTTTCCATCTTTCAGATTACCGATTATACTTTTTTAGAGAACGGCATCATCAGTCGTCATTCTTTCGATCCTAAGATCCTCGAACTTTCTTCCTTAAAAAGAGAGGAGGTTTACGCTTCTTCCAGCGATCACGCGGAGGACTTGGCGAGAAAAGTTTTGAACTCCGAACCGATTGCGGGAACTCACGCGGTCGCTTTAAACACGGGCGCGGGACTTTTTGTGATGGGGAAGACGGAATCGATCGAACAAGGTTACAAAATCGCTTGGGAAGCTCTTCTTTCCGGAAAAACAAAAAAGTATTTCGAAGATTTAATTTCCAAAGCGTAAACGGGAAAAATACTGGTATGAATTTGACAAAAAAGACCGAACAGGAAAGTAACCATGATTTTTGATTCCATCATTCTATTGCAACTGGCGCAGGCCGCCGGCGAAGGGGATAAATCGCCTTTTTCCACTTTGCTTCTGATTCCGATTATGCTCGTGATCATGTATTTCCTAGTCATTCGTCCTCAGAGAAATGAAGAGAAAAAACGCAAAGAGATGATCGATACTCTGAAAAAAGGAGACGAGGTCGTAACCTCTTCCGGAATCCACGGCAAGGTCGTGGAGATCAAGGACAACAACGAGGTTGTGGTCCTCAACATCGCGAAGGATACGAACGTATCTTTTACCGCGAGTACCGTTACTAAAAAGAAACAAACAGACAAATGAAAAAAACCGCCGTCTCAATTCTGATTTTTTTATTTCTGGGGAATTCGTTTCTGTTTTCCCAAGACGGGGAAGAAATCAATTTTTTAGACAAAGTCGGTGAACCCAAAAAGACCGTCGTTAAAAAGTCTTCCGGCTCGGAGGTCGGAACGTCTAAGGTTTCCAAAAAAAAGGAAAGGAAAAGATCCAAAAAGAAGAAGTCCAAAAAGTCTTCCGGCGTTCCTCCCCATTCCGAAGGAACTCAAAAGAAAAACGTAGAACCGGACAATAACGACGGAACCTCTTCCGGAAACAACACGAACGGTTCTCAGAACAACGGATCGAATTCTTCCAATCCATCATCGAACTCCAACACACAAACCAAAGAATCCGGAAATATAAACGAACCACAGGTTACGGGCTCATCCAAAACCGATCCGGGAGATTTGTCCAAGCCGTACTGGGTCAACGAAGAAGTTAAGGTTCGTCCCAATCATTTGCCCGGTTATACCGCTTCCGTCGATGATCCGGAAAAGCAGGAGCCGGTTTCTTCTTTTAAAAACAGTCTTTCCGAAATACTCAAGTTAGGCGAAGACAAGAAAAAGGAAGAGGAAAAAAAGAAAGTTCAGGAAGGGCAAAAACCCGGTTCCTTTACGGGTTTTATTTCCGAATATAAAAAACCCATCATCATCGTTGTATTTATTCTATTATTTGCTTTGTATCGATTGAAAGCGGGTAAGTCGCGCGGAAGTTCCAGCCGCAGATCCCCCGTTACGATCAATAAAATGAGAAGAGACTAGGAGTTTCCCTTGAAATCTGCGACATGGATTTTCCTGCCGCTCGCTATTATTTTGGCGGCCACGGTAATACTTTATCCCAACTTTGCAACGAGAGAGTTGGAACTTGCGGTAAGAAAAGAATTTGCGTCCCTCCCGGAAGAGCAAAAAAAAGCGATTCTTTCCAAGTTTGAAAAACGTTGGAATGCGGAGTACAAACAATCCGGCTGGGAAATTTCTCCCGCGCCTTCCGCTCTTAAGGACGAATCCTTTCTTTTGGTAAAAGGAAGATTTGTAACTTCCGCAAAAATCAACCAGATCTCTCAGGAAAATCCGGAGCTGATTTTGGAAGCCAAAAACAAACTTCGTTCGACCTTTGTGGAGGATTGGGTCACCAAAGGACGTCCTCTTACGATCAAACTCGGTCTTGATTTGCAGGGTGGGATGCGCGTCGCGTTAAAGGGGGATTTCGAAGACTATGCTTCCAAACTTCGCGAAAGTTATATTAAGGAAATTGAAAATTTAAACAGAACCGCGGCCGATCCTTCCGTCGACGAAAAGGAAAAGAAAAAAGCAAAGGACCGTCTGAGTGAGATCGAAAGTTATTTCGAACTTTCTCCGAGCCGAAAACTTTTGGAACTGGAAAAGGCGAAACTCATCATCGACAACCGTCTTACGAGTCAGAACCTGACCGAACCTCAGGTGCGGATTCAAAAAGATCAGGATTCCATCGAGGTTTCCCTTCCGGGTGTGACGAACTCCTCCCAAATTTTGGAAATCATCCAGAACACCGAAACCGTGGAATATCGTCTGGAAGAACCGGACAACTCGGCGGGCAACGGTCTTACGTACGCGGCGATCATCCAGCAGGAAGAAAACAAACTTCTCGAACTGAAAAAAAGGGAAGAAACCGACATCGTTCAATATCAGAATATTATAAAACAGAAACTCGGAAAGGCGGAACAGGACAAATTTCTGCAATCCTTGGAAGACAAGTATAGAATTCCAAAAGACAAGTTTAGAGTTTTTGCATATTGGGCGAGGGGAAACAATCAAAATTCCCCTTTGCTTCCGAGACGGTTTATCGTTTTGGAAAAAGCGATCGCTCTCGACGGAAGGGATATGCGGGACGCACGGCCTTCTTTTGAAAACAATTCCTTCGGTTATATCGTTTCCTTTACTCTGACGAGCGGCGGGGCGGAGAAATTTTTCGAGATCACTTCCCAAAACAAAGGCAGAAATCTGGCGATCGTTTGGGGAGACAAGGTGGTTTCCGCTCCTACGATCCGAGGAGCGATCGCGGGTGGTGTGGCCCAGATCGACGGTTCTTTTGCCAAAGAAGAGGCGGTGGATCTTGCGAACGTGATCAGCGAAGGAGCGCTTCCGATTCCTTTGCGGGTTTTGGAGATGAGATTTATCGGACCCACTCTCGGGATCGAATCCATCGAAGTAGGTTTGAAAGCCGTTCTGATCGGATTCGTTCTCGTTATGTTGTATATGATTTTAATCTATAAACTTTCCGGTTTGGTGGCGAACGTCGCGCTTTTTGTGAACATCCTGATTCTCAGCGCGCTTCTTTCCTTGATGGGTTTTACTTTGACCCTGCCCGGTTTTGCGGGGATCATTTTGACCGTGGGTATGGCGGTTGACGCTAACGTGATCATTTACGAAAGGATCAAAGAAGAATTGCGGGCCGGTAAGTCCGCTGCGGTCGCCGTGGCGCAAGGATTTGACAACGCGTTTTGGACGATCATAGACAGTAACGTAACCACGTTGATTTCCGGGATTTTGATGATCCGCCTCGGAAACGGTCCGATCAAAGGATTTGCGATCACTCTTTGTTGGGGGATCGTCACTTCTCTTTTTACATCCTTGTTCTTAAGTCGTTTGGTGATGGATCTTTTGGTCAATAAGTTGGGAGTTCAGAAACTCCGACTCGGCTTTAAAAAATTGGAGTCCTAAAAAATGTTTGATTTTATAAAATACAAATACGTTTCCATCGGTCTTTCTTTGTCGTTGATCACATTCGGTTTTGCTTATACGTATTTCGTTTACGGCGGTTTTGCCAATTCCTTGGATTTTAACGGGGGGCTTAGAACCGTAATCGAGTTCGATCAAAACACGGACCGCAAAAAACTGGAAACCTACTTTGCCGAAAATAAGATCGAAGCCGTTCTTCTCCTTCTGGATAAGGAGAAACATCACTATCAAATCGATATCGGTCTCGGCTCCGTGGATTCGATTCTGCAAATATATAGAGATAAGAAAAGATTGAAACCTACGGATAAGGTCGAACTTTCCGGAATCGACGCGCTCATTTCCATTTTGATTACGGATTTCGGAATCGATAAAAGTAAGGTGCTCAGCGCCAATCAAGTCGGTGCGATCGTCGGAGGGGAACTGTCCTCGACGGGGATCACCTTACTTGGACTTACGATGGCGATTATCCTGGCTTACATCAGTTTCCGATTCCAATTCAAATTCGCTTTGGGAGCGATCGTGGCCTTGACCCACGATTTAATACTGACCGTAGCGTTTATCGGTTTTTTCCAGATCAAACCGAGCGTTCCGATCATCGCGGCCCTTTTGACTCTTCTCGGTTATTCGATCAACGATACGATCGTCGTTTTCGATCGTATCCGGGAGAATGCCGCCGGTAATTTAAATGAAACTTTCGGTCAGACCATCAACTCCTCGATCAACCAAACCCTAGGTAGAACGTTTAACACCTCTTTTGCGACCTTGATCTCCATCGTAGCGATCATTATCGGAGGAGCCACCGAACTTTTCGACTTTGCCTATGTTCTCACGTTCGGGATCATCATCGGAACGTATTCTTCCATTTTCATCGCGGCCCCGCTGGTGGATATCTACGACCACGTGATACGAAAGGCCCGCGGCTGATGGCTCCCCTCCCGGAAACATTTCGGGAGGAATTGCGCAAACTTTCCTTTTTATCGACGGGTGAAAGTTCTCCCAACCCGCCGGTTTCCTGCATCATTACGGATGTGGAAAATTCTAAAATACTCGCCAAAGGCAGGACTTCTCCGATCGGCGGACCACACGCGGAGAGAAACGCATATTACGAATTTATAAAGAAAGGTTTTTCCGAGGAAAAACCTTTCAAAGAACCGCATAACGTATGGGTGACCCTCGAACCCTGTACCCATCACGGTAAAACCCCTCCTTGTTTGGATTTGATTTTAGAACACAAACCGAAAACTCTTTATTACGGTTGGAAGGATCCGAACCCTCTCGTTCGGGAAATAAACGGTTTGGAACGTTGTCAAAAAGCGGGAATTCGAGTCGTTTCCGATCCGGATTTAAAGGAAATTGCGGAGGAAAGTCTGTTCGGTTTTGTTTCTCGAATCGAAAAAAAAAGGCCCTCCGTGATTCTGAAAACGGCGGTTTCCAAAGAAGGTTTTTTTTCCTCCCGGGATAAGTCTCCGATTCGACTTTCCGGAAACACGTCCGATCACCTAACATCCGTTTTACGAGCGAAATGCGACGCGGTGCTCGTGGGACCGGGAACCTTGTTTCAGGATCGCCCCGGTTTGGATTTTCGGATCGGGGAAAATCTTTCGCCTCAACCGGCCGGTCGGGAGATCCAAACGGAAAAATTTTTAGGAGACGGACCGAACTTCGGAGTTGTAAATCATTCCTTCCAATCGGAATCGGAAAAGACGGACGTTCCGAAATCCGGGATTTCCCGTTTCCTTAAAAATGTACTGAAATACGGTTTTGATCCGGAAATTTCGGAAATCCTCCGGAAATTTCGGGACCGGTATCAACCTTATCGTGTTTTTATTATATTCGAAGAAAAGAATATTCCGGAAGGATGGATCGAAAAACAAAAGGAGATCAACGATAAAAACGGTTCTAAAAAATGCGTTTTTCTGTTCAAACGAGGGGAGTTTTTTACGGAACGTACGAAAGAATCTCTTGAGTCCCTGACCGAAAAGGAAATTTATACGTTTGATCCGGATACGCTTGCGCAGGAATGTTTCGCCGTTTTGGATTCGATCGGAGTCAATTTATTACTCGTGGAAGGGGGAAACCTGATGTACGATACATTTTCCAGTCAAATGCGGGAAAACGATCTCATTCTGAAAATTCAATCCACTCGTTCCGTTTCCGGCGGGATCAGACCTTTGTTGGTTACAAATGCGGAAACCTTAATATGGAAATCGAATGTCGGAGAAGATATTTGGGAGGCGCACGGATGTTTACGGGTTTAGTGGAAACCACCGGTAGGATTCTGGAACTTCAAGAGACGTCCGAGGGTAGGGATTTTTTAGTAGAGACGGTATGGATCCGACCGGATCTCAAGTCGGGCGACTCGATTTCGGTTAACGGTTGTTGTCAGACGGTCACGGAGTTTTCCGAGGGCGGAAATCGTTTTCGATTTTACGCCAGTTTTAAAACGCTCGAACTCACCAACTTCAAGTTTTTGAAACAAGGAGAGGAAGTGAATCTGGAAAGAAGCGCCCTCCCGACAACCCGCTTGGGCGGTCATCTCGTGAGCGGTCACGTGGACGGGATCGGAAAAGTTCTGCGCAAGGAAGAAAGGGAAGGGGGAAACGTCGTCTGTTATTCCGTTAAAAACGATTCTTCCCTTTCGAGATACATCGCTCCGAGAGGAAGTATTACCGTGGACGGGATTTCTTTGACCGTCGTCGATGTTCGTTCCGAGGAATTCGATTTGGTTCTGATTCCCGAGACTCTTAAAAAAACCAACGCGAAGTTTTGGTATCCCGGTTCCGTTCTCAATTTGGAAATCGATCTTGTGGCGCGTTACTTGGAACAACTTTTGAAGTTTAAGGAATCCCTTTGAGTTGAATGTTCTCAAGAGTCGGGAATTTACACGTTGGATCGTTGTCTTTGGATCTTTTCTTAGGCCGAACCGAAGTTAAATTAGTTACGAAATCCTAATTTACTGATAAGATTTACGCGAGTTCTGTATAACCGATGCGAAAGCGATTGATGCGGAGTCAATAAATTGAAACGAAAGGCGATATATTGTATCACGTTTCTTTCATGCAATTTATTGACTATAGCTGAAAGCGCGGTCCGGTCTTTGGCAAAGCCAAGGCCGGATTCGCCCAAGATTTCAACCGTCGAACTCACGTTTTTTAAGTATTCTACCGTTTCCTTTAACTTGTCATTTTTCCGCTCTAACTCTTTTCTCTTCTTTTGTATTTTAGAATGTTCTAAAGTCGCAGACTTTTTCCATTCGCTTAATTTTGTTTTACCGACTTTTTAGATTTGTTTCAACCTAGTCTCAAATTTTTCCAAGTCTCCAAGATCGTCGGGCGTTGCGTTCGCTTTGATTTTCGTTCCGTCGGTGGATACCGTTTCAAAATCGATTAAACCGCTTTCATATCCTAAAAATACCGTCTGGGATAATAGTTTCTCGATTTCATTTTTATGAATATTCCGAAAATTTGAAATAACCGTATGATCCGGCTTTTCTCCATCCAAAAGATAGATCGACTCGGCTCTTATTCGATAACCTACAGTGTGAGAGGTTTCCATTTAGTATGGAATAGAAATACGCCGTTATTACTTTCTTCGGCGATGGCGATATTGCAGGTCGTCTTGTTTCGTCATTTCGGTACTTCTTTTCGATATCCCTCAGATTTATCTTAAGATCCGAATCCTTGCGGGTTGGTATATTTAGGAAACGCTCTGTTTGAGTTCCCCGGAGTGAAATTCAGTCCGCTCGATTTTAAGGAAGCTTACCTATCGCAAATTTTGAAATCCGTCTGAGCGATGTTTGCTGAAAAGAATAGAAATAGATTCGGCAAAAGGGCTAACAGGGAGGCTTATTGAAACGGGACTCGATTTCTTAGGGCAAAACGATTAAAGACAATTAAAATATAAACTGAATGGTTTTCGATTTAAATCATGCTTTACAAAAAGCGTATATATAAGCTTTCTGCCCCAAGTCAAAGAGGTATTATTTTTCCCAAAAAAAATTTTAAAATAATTCAGATCAGAATACAAAAATGAAAACTTTTTTGGAATTCTTTCGGGTTATATAGAAAAATAGGAGGATTTACGGCATGTTCCAAAACCCAATTCTATTTTATCGGAATGCACAAGCGGATGGCCGAACTTTTCGCTTCTATTGGGGTTCTACGGGCTCTGTCCTTGGCGTTACGATTCCTAGAGAGCGGCGGTATTCGGTTTCTTTGCGACGGGTTCTTATGTATAAATTCTTTCTTTTCTTCGTTCTAATGATCGCTTTCACGGCTTGCGTCCGTCCCCCGGAAAAACTGGACCCACACTTTGTAATTCTTCAGTATTTATCCAAATCAGATTCTTCTAACGATTCCGGAAATATATCCGATGGAACCGGCACTCCCGTTTCCGGCGGAGCTAATGCTCCCGTTGCCTGCCCGGTCCCGGCTCTGGTTTTCAATCCGGGAGGGATTATCGATACGGGACAAACCACCTGCTGGGATGCAGCCGGAGTTGGGGTTGCCTGTTTAGGAACAGGACAGGACGGAGCCTTTGCCAACATACCCAATGCGAGATCTTTTGTGGGACCCACACAACATTGTATTTATACAAATGATTATACAACTCTAGATCAATTTCATGGATTGACTTGGAAAACCTGTGCGGAAGGTCAGTCGGGAGCCGCCTGCGGAACGGGCGTGTCGACCCAAATCTCTTGGACCGCAGCTACGACCATTCCGGCTCCTGTAGGAAGTTGTGGAGCCTTAAACGCTCAAAATGGAGGAAACGGCTACGCCGGTAGAAATGATTGGAGACTCCCCACGGTAAAAGAATTGGCTTCTCTCTTTCATTATTCGAATGCTCCTCAAATCGACGTTGTTTCCTTTCCGGCCGTGTTTTCGGGGATCGCGTATATGACGGATTCTACTGTAACGGGCACACCAACGAATATTTGGGTCGCGGACTTTAGTGATGTTGCCGTTTTAAAGGCCTATTCGACTCCCAAAGGGGCAAACCTGAATGTCCGTTGTGTCGCCGGTAATCCGTTACCACCGCTTGCCTTTACGGACAATGGAAATGGATCGATCACAGATCAAAATACGGGACTTATTTGGCAAAAATGTGCGGACGGTCAGGCGGCCCTTACCTGCATGGGAGCGGCTACGAATAATACGCAAACCGCGGCATACGCTTCTTGCAATGCATTGAATGTAGCCAATTTCGCGGGTAGAAACGACTGGAGACTGCCAAACGTAAACGAGCTCCTCAGTATTGTAGATTATTCGGTCACGAATCCCAGTATTTCCACAGCAATGTTTCCCTTCGTATCGCCTCAAGCGCATTGGACTTCGACTTCGAGTTCCAACACACCGAGCACAGGAATCGTCGTATCCTTTTTTAATGGTAGTCTTAATAGGCCTAATAAAGCAACTCCCCTGCCAAGTCGTTGTGTTGCTAATTAAAAACGAAAAGAAAAGCGGAAAATTGCGGACGGACTTTTCAGTTTCGATAGATTTACGACCGAAGATACAAAATCGGATTTCCGATTTTTAAGGAACCTTTTGGATCGGCGACTTTAGAATCTCAGGATTTCCTCTTGAAGCCTCAATTAGGATTGTTGAAAAATTTCATTGTTCAGATTAACAAAACCACCTCAATCGCTCATTTCAGTGAAATAGGACGGAGACGGAGAATTGATTTTTCGGGCAACTCTATTCAAGATTCTTCATGCGTATCTAGTCGTCCCTAAAAAAGTGCGATCCTAACTAAAATGGAATCGACAAAAAGAAATTTGAGAAAAATGCGCCGGTAAGATCCTTTAAAACCTTTACATCGTACACACACTTGCGAGCTGGTTAAAAGAATGTAAAATTGAAACGGTAGTAATGGCAGCCTTCTTCTACACAACTCGTACAGGAGTTCAATGGAGATTTATACCTCCGATGTTCGGTTCGAAATCAAGGTTACATAGAAAATTTCAAGAATGGGTAGATACCGGCGTTTCTGATAAAATTGAAAAAGAAGCGTTAAAACTTTACGAACGTTCCATCAAGATTAGAACCAAAAGAATGGGCGCGGACGGAGCGCTTCGCAAAGGCTCCAAAAAGGGGGATCTTCACGGGTCCAAATCCGACGGATCGCGGCAAAAGAAGCAGTCCAAGGCATATTCTCGTCGATCGGCGCGGAGCACAATTTTGTATTGGATTTTGCAGAAATTCATGACTCTAAATTAATTTTTTCTACTTTAAATAAATTTAAAGTATTTCTAAATAAGAAATTTCTTAAACCAAAAATCCTTTCCTTAGATAAGGCTTACGCTAGTCAAACAATTGAGAGTAATTTAAAAAAGAAGAATATCCAATACGGGATCCGAAACAATACGAATGCAAAAAATCCCGAATTCATTCCTGAGTTAAAACCATTCCGATGGACCGTTGAAAGGACTTTCGCATGGTTCAATGCTTTTCGAGCTGCTAAGACATGCTGGAAATATAAAATTGAAAATTATTCCGCTTTCTTTAAACTTGTGTGCCCATCATTCTATTAAGAATCATTTACAAGTAGGTTTTGGGACAGGCTCTATGTCTCCGGGATTCAAAACAATTACTTGATATTGATTTTGCAATTCTAAAAGATTGAGTTACTCGAACGATCCAGGTAACTAAAGTGGCACTGGTCCCGATGGGTCGCAGCGCCGGGAGTGAGATGTTGAGTTACTCGAGCGATCCAGGTAACTAAAGTGGCACTGGTCCCGATGGTCGCAGCGCCAGGGAGTGAGATGTTGAGTTACTCGAGCGATCCAGGTAACTAAAGTGGCACTGGTCCCGATGGGTCGCAGCGCCGGGAGTGAGATTGAGTTTTCAGGAGCGATCAATCTGTCACCGGCCTTCTTGACTCCGTCGAATCAAGAATATCACACTTCGAACTGCCTTACATCCAAGGATCATACTCATCTACGGATCGCTCGACATGCCCAAACTTTTTTAAGCGAATTCACGGTATTTAAGTTTCTGTAGCCAAATTTGAGTCCAATAGAAGAGATGGTAAGATAGATTATGATTCAACCCATTGAGAATGCAATCGAAGAAATCAAGTCCGGAAGAATGATCATTCTTGTGGATTCGGAAGACCGGGAAAACGAGGGCGACCTTGTTGTTGCGGCGGAATTTGCGGATAAGGAAAAAATCAACTTTATGGCGACCTTTGGCCGAGGGCTGATTTGTATGCCGATGGAAGTCGAACGCCTCAAAAAACTCGGGCTCAATCGGATGGTGGACGACTATTCCTTGGGTGATAAACACGGAACCGCGTTTACGGTTTCGGTGGATGCAAAACACGGGACTTCCACCGGAATTTCCGCTCAGGATAGGGCGATTACGGTTGGGGTTCTTTTGGATGATAAAACTGTGTCCGCCGATTTGATGCGTCCGGGACATTTGTTCCCTCTCCAGGCCGTTCCGGGCGGGGTCTTAAGAAGGGCGGGCCACACCGAGGCTTCCGTGGATTTATCTAAACTTGCGGGTTTATATCCTGCGGGTGTTATTTGCGAAATCATGAACGACGACGGTACCATGGCCCGTCTTCCGGACCTGGAAAAATTTGCCGAAAAACACGGTTTGAATATTTATACGATCGAAGATTTGATCCGTTATCGAAGAGCGAAAGAAAATCTGATTCGCCTCGAAGTGGAATCCAAACTTCCCACGGAATACGGAGACTTTACGATTCGTGCGTATTCGACTCTCATTGACGATAAGATCCATGTCGCCCTCATCAAAGGCGAAGTCAAAAAAGAAGAGACTATCATGGTCCGCGTTCACAGCGAATGTTTGACCGGTGATATTTTTTCGAGTAACCGATGCGACTGCGGTCCGCAGCTTCATTCCGCTCTGGAAATGATTTCCAAGGAAGGTAAGGGGGTGCTTCTTTACATGAGACAGGAAGGTAGAGGAATCGGTCTGATTAATAAATTAAAGGCTTATAATATTCAAGATAAAGGATATGATACGGTCGAAGCCAACGAAAAACTCGGCTTTGCTCCCGACCTGAGGGATTACGGTATCGGAGCTCAGATTCTGAGAGAGATCGGAGTCGGTAAAATGAAAATTTTAACGAACAATCCCCGTAAGATCGTCGGTCTGGACGGTTACGGTTTGGAAGTGGTGGAAAGGGTTCCCATCGAAATTCAACCGGGTTCGGACAATCATAATTATCTGATGACCAAAAAACTTAAACTTGGACACATGCTGGGTCTTGGTTGAATTGTGCCCCGGGGTTTGTAAAGTTTCGTGTCGTGGATTCTGCACTGCTAAAGCCGTTTTACGATGTCCGGATTTCCGGACAATCCTTCTCAGGTTTTACGGAGAAGCTAAACTAGGACACTAGGATTAAAAATCAATTCCGTGATCTCGAAGATCCTGTTCTGTCAGATCCGTAACTCGTAAGACAACGTCCAATTTGATTCCTTCTGCAAGCATCTTGCGAGCGGCTTCTAAAGCCTTTTTCAATTCTCCTTTCTCGATTCCTTTCTCGATTCCTTGTCGTTCGCCTGCTTCGAAACGAGCCGCTAAGTCATATGCGTAGTCACGTTCCGATTCCAGTTTCGCTGCCACTTCCGCACGTTTCTTCGGATCCTTAGAATACTGATCTAAAATTGTAAACGCTTTACTCAAATCCGGCGTCTTGTCTACCAATATACTCATCTCTTCCTCCTTCAGTTCACCCGTATGTTTCAACACATACATCGTTAGGGGTTAGTCGTTAGGGGTCAGTTACATTTTTCTAATAGAGCAATTTAGATTTAACAAAGTATAATTTTTCCACTCTGTAAATAACTAAAATCTATTTCATCCGTCAGAGTGATCTCCGGATAACTTTCTTCTCTGAATTTGAACTTACTGTGATAATTCTCCGTCGGGATTAATTTAAAGTCAACTATGTTTATCTGATATACAGGCTTCAAATCTCCATAACCTTCTCCCTTTTGCAACTGATCTCGGATTAATCCCGAAAGATAATACAAGCTCCTTTTCACAAAAGAACTCTGGTGCGCTACTTGCACTTCCACGTGGAAGATCCTTCCCGTCTCGTCCTTTGCGCGGATGTCCAAATACGATTTTTTATTCTGCGGTGACAGTTTTGGTATTTCCGGATTCAAAATCGTAACTTCTTGAATCTGGTGTTCTTGGTTTGGAAACAAGATGCTGTTCAACATGGAAATCAGCAGTTGCGGGGCTTGCACAAACAACGTCTTAAACACCCAGTCGTCCGTTCCAGGCGTTAGGGAGTAGGGGTTAGGCGTTAGGGGGAAGGGGAAAGCCTTCCCCTCGCTTCAGCCACTTCGTGTCTTCCGCTCCCCCTTCGCCGGGGGATTTTTTTGTGGAAAACACCGGACCCAATCTTGTTGAAACACAATGAAATTTGCATATTCAGAAAAACTCCTAACGACTAATCCCTAACTTGCATATTCAGAAAAACTCCTAACGCCTAATTCCTAACGACTAATCCCTAACTTGCATATTCAGAAAAGCTCCTAATCCATAACTCCTAGCGACTAACGACTTGAAACCCGCTCCCCCTTCGCCGGGGGATTTTTTTGCGAGAAAGCCCGGACCCGGCTTTGTTGAAACACAATGAAATCTGCATATTCAGAAAAGCTCCTAATCCCTAACTCCTAACTCCTAACTTGCATATTCGGTAAAGATCCTAACTCCTAATTCCTAACGACTAATCCCTAACTTGCATATTCGGTAAAACTCCTAATCCCTAATCCCTAACGCCTAGCGACTAACGACTTGAAACGCCCGGACCCGGCTTTGTTGAAACACAATGAAATTGGAATATTCAGAAAAACTCCTAATGCCTAACTCCTAACGCCTAGCGACTTGAAACCCCCGGACCCAATCTTGTTGAAACACAATGAAATTTGCATATTCAGAAAAACTCCTAATCCCTAATCCCTAATCCCTAACGCCTAATCCCTAATTTGCATATTCAGAAAAGCTCCTAATCCCTAACTCCTAGCGACTAACGACTTGAAACCCCCGGACCCGGCTTTGTTGAAACACAAGGAAATCTGCATATTCAGAATTAAAACTCACTTTGGCTCATTCGCTTGTTTGATAGAGTTAAATATTGCTCGTACAGATTCTTCTCCACTTTGATAGTAGCAAAAAACGCATAACTCATTTTCTCGACGATTATCGAATACTTTAAATTTTCCTTTTACTTTAACAAAGGCAAATTCTTGTGAATACGGGTGTTCTGGGTTGTTGTTGTCTAACTCAACAAAAGCGACTACAAATGCTGCAATATTATTTTTGAATTTTCCAGTTTCATACGTCCCTATTAAAATCTTTACCCTATTTTTAATAGCACTGTTTCTATCTTTCCAGAAATCGCAAAGGTCATAAACAAGGGCTTTCGCACGACAATCTAATATATCTTGTTTCCAAACCGAAAATAGTTCTTTCGTTGTTTTAATAAGTGGCTTTCCTTCCTTTTCTAAATATCCGTTATAATTTTCGATCAAAGGTCGATACGAATCTTCAGAAAAATAACTAAAAAACTTGTCTAAATCCCCGGTTAAATACGCATCTCGAAATTCTAATGTATTCGGTAAAATTTCTTTTTTAAGAACTTTTAAACGATCCAAATGATCTTGTCTGGAACGAGATCCTCCAATTTCATAGACTCCTGGGGCAATTTCATATATGCCCCTTACAATTTCTCCAACGTCTTTTTTCACCTCGTATTCGACTTCCTTTGACTCTGAATACAGAAGTAAATAGGAAGTAAAAATACAAAGGACGTAAATAAATACTTTTAATCGTTTCATCAAACCCTACCTCATTGGTTCTCCAAATCTTTCTTCAAGATATTATTTGTAAAGTATCTACCATCGATTACATAAGTCCCTGGGCTTTTAGGATTTTCACGAATAACGTCCGCATTTTTGTTCAAATCCAAACCAAGAGTAGATTTGGATTGAACCTCAAAGTGAGCGTGAGGACCCGTTGATCTTCCAGTAGAACCTACATTCAAAACCATTGATCCTTGATGGATTGTATCTCCTTTCTGCCAGGTTACAGGCTTACCCAATTGAGAACCTTCCAAGTTCGGTGCATGTTTGAAAATCAAATCCACTTTGGTTCCATCCGACATCGTATATCTTCCCGTTACAGAATTACCATTCCCATGATATTGACTCGGATTGTTCATCGCGTGGTTTAGTAATTTAGAATGATCTTGTGCAGATATATTATTTTGAGCCGCTAACGCCGCTGTATATTCTATAGCCTG
>NZ_AOHC02000039.1 GCF_000332415.1 Leptospira weilii serovar Ranarum str. ICFT | reverse complement strand
ACACCTAGTATAGTTATACAATATGATTATAAAATTAATAAAAATATCGCGATCGGCATTCTAAAAGGAGAACTTCCAAGGTTACTTTCCGGTACTGAACCGATGAACTCCGTTTTTGATGAAATGAAAGCCGAACTTTTAAAACATCGGCTACCTGTCATTCCAAATAGAACCTTCAATAGAAAACATAAAGTTCGAAAACGTAAGTTTGAAATCTATTACGGCAGAGTCTCTTAAATTGACAGCATTGTCCTATGGGGTGTGTTGTGGGGTTCGTAGTCTCACGGAGGATTGTCGGAAGTACGACAGATCCAAGTATTTCCGGCGTTGGTTACGGATCGCGTTGCGATCAACCTTGAGCGGCAACGAGTTCGCTGAACACCTCTTCCGCCTTCTTAAAGTTTTCCGAAAAAAGATAAGCAAAACCTAAATCGATCAATTCCTGCATCGAAAGGGATTTTCGTTTCGCTTCCATTTTGGGAATACTCGCGATCTTTTCGGAAAATTCTTTTTTCTTTTCGTCGAAGGTGGGAAGTTCCTCGTAACCCGGAATTTTTTCGAGAACCGATTTCGCTTCGTCGAACTTTCCCATATAAACGAGAGCAAGCCCCAATGCACCCATAACGTCTCTTTCTTCCGAAAGACGTTTTGCATTCTCAGCAAAAACCTGAACCGCTTCTTTGTAGTTTCTAAAATGATAATTGGAAAAAAATTCAGCCTTACAAAAGGAATCGTCCGAAAAACGGGCCTTGTAAACGGAGATCAAATCCAAAACCGTTTTGAAATCCACCGCGTCCTCACTTACAAGAATTCCGGTTCTAAGCGTCGAATACGCAATCGGAACGGAAGCGGATTTAAAATACGAGTGAAACTTTTTTGCGGACTCGCGGGACTTTCCCGCTTCTTTCAAAAGATACGCTTCCAAAAGAGGTGTTAAAACGGAGGAACCTTTGAGAAAAAAATTGATTTCGTGATCGGAACCGGATTCAAACCCCGCAATTCCACTCAGATGATTTAAAAAAACGTGATTCGGATTCTTCTTTGCGATCGCGATCACTTCTTCGTAAGAACCCGTTTCGAATAATTCCCAAGCGGTTTCTTCAATGGAAGACGGATTGGATACTGCTAAATTCTGACCCATACGATACACCTCTCTCTTACTTATCGGATGGGCCTTACGAAAACTCTCTAAAAAAAATCAGGGATACAATCGTTCCATCATCCTCGGAAACGGAATACATTCCCGCACGTGTTGGAGTCCGCAAATCCAAGCGATCATTCTTTCCGTACCGAGTCCGAAACCGGCATGAGGAACCGATCCGTATTTTCTCAGATCCAAATACCAATCATAGGATTCCACGGGGAGTTTTTCTTCTTTCAGTCTTTGAACGATGTTCTCGTAGTTCTCTTCCCTTTCCGAACCTCCTATGATTTCCCCCACTCCGTCCGGCGCGATTAAATCCGCATTCAAAACCGTCTTGGGATCTTCGGGATTCACCTTCATATAAAACGCCTTCGCTTCCCTCGGATATTTTTGGATGAATACCGGACCTCCGAACTCGGTCGTGAGCATCTGTTCCCTTTCGGAATTGATATCGTCTCCCCAAACGATATCCTCTCCTTTGGACCCGAGGATTTCGAGGGCCTTTGTATAATCGATCACCGGAAAATCTTTTTCAAAATAAGCGAGTAGAGGCGCCGGATCTCTTTCCAACACTTTCAAATCTTGTAATGAACTTTGAACGGTCTCTTTCACGATCGTCTTTACAAAGTCCTCTTGCAATTTTAGATTTTCTGCATGTCCTGCAAACGCGACTTCCGCCTCGACCATCCAGAACTCGGTGAGATGTCTTCTGGTTTTACTTTTCTCCGCACGAAAGGTCGGCCCGTAACAATAGACTTTGTTGTGCGCAAAGATCGCCGTTTCCAAATAGAGTTGTCCGGTTTGAGCGAGATACGCGTTCCCTAGATCGAAGTATTCCGTGGAAAATAAAGTTCCCGCGCTTTCTCCCACCGAACCGGTAAGGATCGGAGTATCGATCAAAAGAAATTCCCTTTCGTGAAAGTATTTTCGGATCGCAAAGGAAAGATTATCCCTCACTCGAAGAATCGCCAATTGTTTGGAAGAACGCAACCAGAGATGTCTCTGCGATATTAAGAAATCGATTCCGTGTTCCTTCGGAGTGATCGGATAATTTTCGGATTCTCCCACGACTCGAATCTCATCCATGACGAGTTCGAATCCGATCGGAGATTTTTCGTTTCGAACCAGTTTGCCCGTCACTACAACGGATGTTTCCTGACGGAGACGTTTTACGGTTTGAAAAATTTCTTCTCCGAGAATTTCTTTTTCCGCGAGAACCTGCAAAATTTTGCCGCTGTTTCGGAGAGAAAGAAACTGCCTCGCGTTACTTCCTCGGATTCCGTGAACCCAACCTTCGATGACGACCTTACGATCCGCGTATTTTTCCAATTCATGATTACTGACGATCGGTGTTTCAGACATGGACTCATTTTACGCTTTCGGTTGCACCGAAAAGGATATTTTTTACCTGACAGAGAAGAGGTTCCCTAAATCCTGAGAAGTATGAATCCGGTTCTCTTAGATGGAAAAAAACTCTCTGAAAAAATCAGGGACGGAATTCGTTCCGAGATCGATGAACGAAAAACAAAAAATCTTAGAATTCCAAAACTCGCGACGATCCTAGTAGGCAACAACCCCGCTTCCGAAACCTACGTTGCGATGAAGATCAAAGCCTGCAACTCCGTTGGCATGGGTTCGGAGATGATCCGCCTCGGAGAACAAACCACCACGGAAGAATTGTTAGCCGTCATCGACAAACTGAACTCCGATCCGAACATAGACGGGATTTTACTCCAACATCCTTCCCCTCCTCAGATCGACGAAAGAGCGGCCTTTGATCGGATCGCACTTCACAAGGACGTGGACGGAGTCACCACTCTTTCTTTTGGAAAACTTTCCATGGGAGTGGAAACCTATCTTCCTTGTACTCCGTATGGAATGGTTCTTTTACTCAAAGAATACGGGATCGACGTCGCGGGAAAAAATGCGGTCGTGGTGGGACGTTCTCCGATTTTGGGAAAACCGATGGCGATGTTACTCACCGAGATGAATGCGACCGTCACACTCTGTCATTCTAAAACACAAAATCTTCCCGAGATCGTTCGTAAAGCGGATATCATCGTAGGAGCGGTCGGTAAACCGGAGTTTATCAAGGCCGATTGGATTTCGAAAGGTGCGATTCTTTTGGACGCGGGTTACAACCCCGGCAACGTAGGCGATATCGAAATTTCCAAAGCAAAAGATGTTTCGTCGTTTTACACTCCGGTTCCCGGCGGAGTCGGTCCGATGACGATCGCCGTACTCCTATTACAGACCCTTGATTCCTCAAAAGAACACTTTACACCACCGGTAAAGTGAAAACGATGTTTCCAGATGGCGCTCAGTTTTGACGAATGTTTTCAAACTTATCCCGAGCTTCACGGCCCGAGCGATCTCGACGAATTTTGGTCCGAGGCGATTCGGGATTTAAAAAACTTTCCGATTAAAAAACAATCCAAGGCTCTTCTCAAAGGTTCGATCATCAAGGAAACCATCTATGATATTTCCTTTCAATCCTGGCAAAACGCAACCTTAAACGGAACCCTCGTCATTCCTAGAAAACGAGGAGACCTCCCGGTGGTCGTTTACTTTCACGACTACGGAAAAGAAAGACCCGCAATCATCAAAGGACTCACCGAAACGGGAGTCGCCCAACTCATCATCGATCTAAGAGGTCACGGTTCTCAGTTGGTTCGTCCTCTACTGAAAGAGGGGGAAGTCGCCGATCCCGATTGGACTCCCGGTTATTTTGCGAAAGGTTTGGACGGAAAAGATTCTTTTTATATGAAAGGGTTGTATCTGGACGTGATCCGGGCCGTCGAATTTTTAAGACTCAGCGACGGAATCGACGGAGATAAAATCATTCTCGCGGGAAAATCGATGGGAGCGTCGCTTGCGGCGTTCGGAGCCGCGTTTACGAATCGGATCAAGGGACTGATCTTGGAAACTCCTAATTTTTGTCATATAGACGATCTTCAACTCAAACTCGAAAAGAGTTGGATGAAGGAAATTAACGAGCAACTCAACAGTTCCAAAACCAAAAAAACGGCGATGAAAAAAAGTTTAGCATATTATGATAGTATAAACTTCTCCAAAAAAATCAAAATCCCGACTTTGGTTTCGGTCGGCATGGACGATAAAATTTCCCATCCTAAATCGATTTTCGCCTTCTTCAATCATCTGAACTGCGACAAAAGAATGCAGGTTTATCCCACGGAAGGAAACGAGGCCGGTTTGAAGGACGAAAAACAGAACGGCGCCAATCTGGAATTTGTGAGGGAAATTTTCTTTCCCGAATGATCGAGGTTCAGTTTTACAATTCCCTTTCGGGTAAAAAAGAAAAATTCTCTCCCTCGGACCCGCACCGAGTGACCGTGTATTCCTGCGGACCGACGGTTTACAACTTCGCTCATATCGGAAATCTACGCGCTTTTCTTTTCGTGGACGTTCTACGCAGATCCCTTAAACTTTTGGGATACGGAGTGGATATGACGATGAACATCACGGACATAGACGACAAAATCATCCGTGATTCCATCTCTTCTCAAAAGAGCGTCAAAGATTTTACCGCCCCTTGGACGGAAGCCTTCTTTGAAGATTTAAAAACCGTTTCCGCCGAAATTTTGGAACACTATCCCAAGGCCACCGAATCGATTCCTGAAATGGTCGAGATCATTCAAAAGTTACAGAACAAAGGTCTGGTTTATGAAAAAGACGAAAGTCTTTATTTCTCCATTCAAAAGTTTAACGGCTACGGAAAACTCAGTAAAATCGACACGACCGGTATGAAAACCGGAACCCGTTACGACACGGACGAATACGAAAAAGAGGACGTAAGGGACTTCGTTCTTTGGAAAAGTCCGAAACTGGAAGGGGAAACCTGCTGGAACACGTTAGTCGGAACCGGACGTCCCGGTTGGCATTTGGAATGTTCCGCGATGATCCGCAAGGTTTACGGAAGCGGAGTGGACATTCATACGGGCGGCGTGGATCTATTATTTCCCCATCACGAGAACGAAATCGCGCAGTCCGAAGGCGCCTTTCCCGAAGAATCCTTTGTAAAAACCTGGCTTCACAGCGAACACCTTCTCGTGGACGGTCAAAAGATGTCCAAAAGTAAGGGGAACTTTTACACGTTACGCGATCTTGTTCAACAAGGTCTGGATCCGAAAGCGATTCGTTTTCTTTTGATCTCGGCTCACTACCGCTCCAAGTTGAATTTTTCCGTCGATCGAATCGCCGAAGCTTCCACGAACATCCGTAAAATTCAAAATTGTTTGGATCGTTTGTTGGATCTGGAATCGGACGTAAAAATCTCAGATCCTTTCGAGTTTAAGTTTACTTCCGAAAGTGTTCTGCAATGGAAAAAAGAATTCGAAGAATCCCTAGCGGACGACTTAAACGTTTCCAAAGCCTTAGCCGTCGTTTTCGAATCCGTAAAAACGATCAATTCCATACTCGACGGCAAAAAAAACGAAATGCTCGCAAAAGAATACATTCAAATTCTTGCATATTATGATCGTATTTTCGGAGTTCTCGATTTCGAGTCCAAAAAAGATCTGATCGATTCCGAAATCGATTCCCTGATGGAAGAAAGGCAAACCGCCAGAAAGAATAAGGATTTTGCGAGATCCGACGCGATTAGAGATCAACTTTTGGCGCAGGGAATTTTGATCGAGGACACGAAAGACGGAATCCGCTGGAGGAGAAAATAGCCAGACCGGAATACATCTTCGGAAAACGGACTCTGATCGAACTTACGGAGGCCCATTCCAACAAGGAACATTCTTTTCCTTTTATCGAATTGTATGTGAAGGAAAATCCGGGAACAGACATTGTCGAAAAAATATTAAACCGACTTCCTTCTTTCGTAAAAGTTCATCGGGTATCCGGAGCCAAACTGGACTCTCTCGTTCCGGGAAGGAACCATCAGGGAATCGTCGCTCTCAAAAGTCCTTCCAAACTACAGACCTCAGATAAGAAAAATCTGGAAGAAATCCTTTTTGAAAAACCGGGAACCTTTCTGATTTTAGATCGCATCCAAGATCCCGGAAACCTCGGAAATATTTTGAGGACCGCCGAATGTTTCGGAGTCACCAACATCATCCTCCCCGAAAGAGAATCCGCGGGAATCACACCCGTGGTCGAAAAAGTCTCTTCGGGAGCGCTTTCGTTTTTAAAAATTTTCACGGTTAAAAATCTCGCAAACACTCTGGAACTCTTAAAGGAAAACGGTTACTGGATCGTTTCCACGAGCGATCGAGGTAACGAAGATTGGTCCAATCTTCCCCATCCGAAAGAACTCGCGATCCTCATGGGAAACGAGGGTGAAGGTGTCAAAAGAATCCTTTTGGAAAAATCGGATTTTGTACTGAGAATTCCGATACACGGAAATCTTTCCTCTTTGAACGTCACGGTTGCGACCGGGATCGTTTTGGATCGGATCATAAACCGCAAATGATTCTTCCGAACCCTTTGTCTCTTTCGTGCAAGAAATCTTCATAAAGTCAGAAAGTTAAAATCCGTTAAAGGAATCTCCATAAAATCCAAAAGTTTAAATCGTTAAAGGATTTGGGCTCAAATTAGGGATCTTCGTGTTTTAGAAAGTTATAATTCATTGATAAAGGTTCTTGAAGATTTTCCGAAATGAATCTTAATTTGAGTCCGTCTTCGAATTTACATTCGGATTCTTATTCCGGCCTTTTTCGTTCATCTTACAATTCGAAGGCTCTTCCGATTTTAAGAATTATCTCTTGCATTTTCTAATTTTTGTTTTCTCTTGGAGGACATGAAATCCTTCCGAACTTTTTCCAGACTTTTCGTAATCTTTCTTTGCCTCGGTTTTTTTTCCTCGTGCAACCATTCATCTTGGAATCAGCTCAAAGAAAAACTCAATCTTACAAAAAAGAAAAATATGACGGAAGAAATCTTGGAAACTCTGATCGTTCTATTTTGGGGAGAATTCAATCACGAACTCTATAAGTTCATTCCGATTCCTTCGGTCGTTTCCAAAAGTCAATTCAATGCGGATCAATTCGCAATTGCCACACCCGACGTTAAGGAAAACAAGCCCAAGATCGTTTTGATTCACGGTTGGGACTTTAAGGAAAAAAACATAAATCCTCCCACGAACAAATTCGCGAAGGTTTCGAATTTAAGAGAAACCTGGGACGACGTTTTGGAAATGTATTCCCAAAACCTTTCGGGAGTTCAGACTTCTTACGAACTTTATACTTTTACGTATCGAACCTCGGACTATGTGGAAAATAACGGAAGGAGACTTATCGATAAACTCAACGCCGTTTTCACTCCGGACGACAAAGTCGTTCTACTCGCGCATTCCATGGGAGGTTTGGTAAGTAGATCCGCCCTTTATCATACAAACAATACGAACGACGTGATCGACTTCATAGTAACTCTGGGAACTCCTTATCTAGGTTCGCCTTTTGCGTCTCCGAGTTACCAGGGAAATTTCGGAACGTTAGGCGAACTCATCGCGTTTATGACCGAAAGCGAGGGAGGAAAAGATCTGGCTTACACGAACGCGTTAGGCACATCGTATTCGGTTCCGATTCCGAGCGAACAGATCAGCGACGCTTTCAATCCGTATCTGGAACGACTACTCGCGGAATCGTCAAAGGATTCGAAAGTAACCGTGTTTTACGGGGAAATGAACGTTTGTAACGAACATCCGGGTTCGAATGCGATTTATATCATCGGCTGTAATTTTTTATCGAACGGAAGCCCTAGTTTTTCGGGCAAAAACGACGGAATCGTAACTTCCACGAGCGGCAAAATGTCCTCCAAATTACCCGCAGCAAAACGATTCTCGAAAAACTTCGATCACGCGCAACTTTCGTTTCGCGATCACTTGGATAAGGTTTCCCGAAATGCGTATTTCAACGAAGTTTTGACGATCATCAACGCCTTATGAAAATTAGAATCCAGTAAATTAGAAAATTATTTTATTCTATATAAACCGTATTTTGCGGCAAATACTTCCCACAAAATACGGTTTTCTTCAAGCCGATCCATTACGCCGTAAAAAATCCAATTTACATTTCGAATGATTCCGATTTTTTTTTACCGATTTCCATAAAATCGAGTACCGTTAATTTTTATCGCAAAACACCGTTTTAATACAAAATATTGAGTACTTTATTATATATTAACGTGAGTTCGGTATAAACAATGCGAAAGCGATTGTATGTTGCGAACGCACCTGTTTCTGATTCGCACAAGATTTCAACCGTCGAATTTACGTTATATTAATGAGCAATTATGAATCAGTCAAAAATGACTACCGCCGTAGATCCGATCGCAAATCAAAATACTTCAAATAACTCAAGTAACATATTTTATATTTATAATATACTTAAGTATTCCGATTCGTATTCCAATTAAAAATATAAAACGAATTGAATTTCTGATTTTCACTTGCATTCTATTCCTTTCCTCGTTTTATCTTTAGGATATGCAACCCGTTAAACTACTTTCCAAACTTTTCATATTTTTTCTTTGTCTCGGCCAGTTCCTTTACTGCAATAGTTCGATCGAAAGGAAAAATACGACCGAAGCGATCCTGAAAAATGTAGGCGTTACGTTTTGGGACGAATTCAATCACGAACTCTACAAGTTCATTCCGATTCCAGAGGTCGTTTCAAAAAATCACATCATGTTGGATCAATTTGTGATTGCCGCTCCGTATTTAAAAACAAACAAACCCAAGATCGTTTTGATTCACGGTTGGGACTTTGAAGAAAGAAATTTCGAACTTCCCACGAGCAAACGTAAGAAAGTCGCGAACATTAGAAAAATCTGGGACGATGCCTTGGAGATGTATTCTCAGAACCTTTCGGAAGTTCAAACCTCTTACGAACTTTATACCTTTACCTACCGAACCTCGGACTACGTGGAAAACAACGGAAGGAGACTTATCGATAAACTCAACGCCGTTTTTACTCCGAACGACAAGGTCATTCTACTCGCACATTCCATGGGAGGTTTGGTAGGCAGATCCGCTCTTTATCACGTAAACAATACGACCGACGTAATCGACTTCATAGTCGGGCTGGGCGCCCCTTACCTAGGTTCCCCTTTTGCCTCCGCAGGTTATCGGGAACAAATGGGAAAAACGTTAGACGAGCTGATCGGGTTTGTGACCGGAACGTCGGGCGGAAGAGACATGGCTTATACGAACGCACTCGGCACACCTTACAAGATCCCGGATAACGAAAATATTCCCGAAGCTTCCAATCCGTATTTAGAACGACTTCTCGCGGAATCTTCCAAGGATTCCAGAGTCACCGCTTTTTACGGAGAAATGAGCGTCTGCAACGGACATCCCGGGTCGGGGATCGTTTTTGTCATCGGCTGTGATATTTTGAAAGACGGAAACCCGAGTTTTGTGAATAAGAACGACGGGATCGTAACTTCTACAAGCGGAAAGATGTCCTCCAAATTACCGGCTGCAAAACAATTTTCAAAGGATTTGGACCACTATCAACTGTCGTTTAGCAGCCACGTGGATACGGTTTCCAGAAACGCTTATTTTAACGAAGTTCTAACCGTTATCAACGCTTTGTAAACGGCCTCAATCCAAAGATAAATCCTCGAACGTTTTGTCGATTCGAGGGAGGATAGATACATGATTCAATCATTATATACCAATTTAATCATGTATCTCATCTTGGCGCCGAAAAGCCAAGACCCGGATCTTCGAATTATAGATTCGTCTCAAAATCATATTCGAAGATTATGATACTATTTCGGATAAAAATCATATCCGCGCAAATTGGAAAGCCGGAATGAATACCTCTTTGGAAGGACAAACCAAACGAAAGGTGCGGCGATCGTCAATCCAAACGAACGGAAATTCCCATTTCCTTCATGGCTCGTTTGGTTTCACGAATGGAGTATTCTCCGAAGTGAAAGATGGAGGCCGCAAGAACCGCGTCCGCTTTTCCTCTTAGGATCGCTTCCACCATGTGTTCGGGATTTCCCGCGCCCCCGGATGCGATGATCGGAATTTCAAGCGAGGAGGAAAAATTTTTTAACAGATTGATATCGAATCCGTTTCGTGTTCCGTCCCGATCCATAGACGTGAGAAGAATTTCACCGGCGCCTTTTGCGGCGGCTTCCTGCGCCCAATCGAGCGCTTCCCTTCCGGTTTCCGTTCTCCCTCCGTGTAAAAAAATCTCGTATCGGTCCCTTGCCTTTTGAAACTTCACGTCGATCGCGCAAACGATACACTGAGACCCGTAAATTTCGGATGCATGTGTAAGAAGGTCCGAGTTTTGAAAAGCCGCCGTATTGATCGATACCTTATCCGCGCCTTTTTCCAAAACGGCCCGTACGTCGTCCACGGTTCTGATCCCGCCTCCGACCGTAAACGGGATAAAAATTTTTTCCGCGATCCTTTCCACGAGATAAAGAAGAATTTCCCTTCGATCGGAAGACGCGGTAATATCCAAAAAACAAAGTTCATCCGCTAAATTTTCCTCGTAAATCGCGGCGGATTCGACGGGATCCCCCGCGTCCACGAGATTGACAAAGTTCACTCCCTTGACTACTCGTCCATCCTTGATGTCCAAACAGGGAATGACTCTTGCCGTTAAATCGCTCATCCTATTTTTTCCGGAAATTGAATATTCAAATTTTCTAATTTAGAAAGCGATTGTGCGACTCCGAAAAGTTTTCCCTCTTCGAAGTGCGGGGCCGTGATCTGTAGTCCGATCGGAAGTCCTTTTTCGTCCTTTCCCATAGGAACGCTGATCGCGGGAAGTCCGGCCAAGTTTACGCTCGTAGTCCACATGTCGGCTTTGTACATCTGAACCGGATCCTTGGTTTTTTCTCCGACCTTAAAAGCGGTCGTAGGAGAAGTGGGTTGTAGGATAAAATCCGTTTTGGAAAAGAAAAACTCGTATTCCTTACGAAGGAGCGCCCTCGCCTTTTGTGCGGTTCCGTAATACGCGTCGTAATAACCCGCGGAAAGAGAAAACGTTCCCAAAAGAATTCTTCGTTTTACTTCCGGCCCGAATCCTTCCGTTCTGGAATCCGCAAAAAGATCTTCGAGTTTTCCGGTTTTGTTTTTTCTGGATCCGAAACGAATCCCGTCAAAACGGGAAAGATTGGAAGAACATTCCGCCGTAGCAATGATGTAATAGATCGGAATCGCAAAGGCGAACTTGGAAAAATCGAGTTCGACGAGTGTCGCCCCCTTCTCTTTCAATTGGGAAAGAACTTTCTCATACGCTTTTACGACTTCGGGTTGAATTTCCGGAGTCATTTTGATCACGCCGACTTTCCATCCTTTGATATCGGGAACCGGAATATCCGTAGCGGAAAATCCGGGACGATGGACCGAAGTCGAATCTCTTACGTCCTTTCCGGAAATCACGGAATACAAATCGATACAACCTTGTAGATCTCTCGAT
>NZ_AOHC02000040.1 GCF_000332415.1 Leptospira weilii serovar Ranarum str. ICFT | reverse complement strand
AAAACTGGCTTTAAAGATGCTGACCAGCGCCTAACTTCGGCTTCTCGCTTCGTTCGTCACTCGCGGTTCCCGCTCGGACTCACTACGGCTTCGCACATTCGCTTTGACGTTCGGCTTGCGGGACGGCGCTAAGGCGCCTCAAGCCTCCGTCAATCCCTTCGCGCACAGGCGCTTCGGGAACGCGAACGTCGAGAAGCCTCTTTCGTTAGACGACATCAATAAATCATATAAATGAAGAAAAAAAATGATGTTCTAATAAGAATTAAATTAGCGGAAAGTAGCCGTAATGAGCTATATATTGGAAAGGCAGAATATCGACGTTCTAATAAGAATCAGGACTGCATTGAAATATACTCTGATCAAATCGAAATAAAAGCTCAAAGATTTAATCCTATCGATCCGGCAGATATATTTTATAATTATCGTAGCACTTTACACACTCAAATAATTAAAACTTTAGTGTATTATTTTTCTAGTTATCAGCCAAAGACGATTGAATATATTGAAATTCAAAGTAAGAAAAAGAATATAAAAATAAATTGTGATCATATCATTCAGCCTAGGGTCGGGCCTGAATTATTCCCAAGTAAGGTAAATAAGCAGAATATTCAAATAATTTTTCTAGAAAATGAAAAGGCTGCTTGTACTTTGATATCCTTATCATATTTATTAGCAGCGGTTAATCAGACGGATCCATTTCTAAAATTTGAAAAACTTTGGCGGTCATTTAATAAGCTCTTTATGTATATAGGAAAAGGAAAAACCGAATTTGACTCTATGATCAAATTCAAACAACATATTCTTACTCATAATGGGTTATATTCAAAAACCATTGATTTAGTAAAAAATCTTTCCGCATCTGAAATTAGGAAAAAGTTGCGATTACAAGAAATGATTAGAAATAATTATCCAAAAGGATCTAATCTGAAAGCATATAAAGAAATGATTTCTCGTTATTCAGATAAAAGAATTATGGAGATATTTGAGGAAACGCTTCCATATAAAGAAAAGGAATTAAAAAGTCAAGGGTACTACGTAGAAATCAACACTCACATACAAGCCAACATTAATGGAAATATAGATAAACCTATCGAAAGAATATCCTTTCTCACGCTAATTTATATGTATTTTGTTCGAAATAAATTATTCCACGGTGAAAAAATCGACTCTACATTTCGTTTATTAGATGGAAAAGAGCACGAAGAAATGGAATGGTTATGTGAAATTCTTTTTCAGCTTAATGTCGATGTAATCAATGCGAATCATACGTTTTAATATTGACGTCGTCTAACTGCGGTTTCTCGCTGCGCTGCGAGATCGCTTCGCGACTCTTGCTTGGCCTTCGGCACATTTGCTTTTAAACTCAGCTTGCAAGACGCTCGCTAAGGCTCGCTCGAACCTCGTGCCAACTCCTTCGCGCATAAGCGCTTGGAGTCGCAACGTCGAGGAGACTCTTTCGTTAGGCGACAGTTTGGCAAATCTAATTTTAATAGTTAAATTGCTTGACATTGTAACCTTATAGGTTACGATGTGTGTATTGATAGTTTCATTTAAACACAAAGGATTAGAACAGTATTTTGAAACTGGGAGTAAACGAGGAATTCAACCGGATCACGCAGGGAAGTTAGGTCGAATTTTAGATAGATTGGATGCTTCACTAAATCCAAAGGATATGGACTTGCCTTCATTCAAATTGCATCAGCTTAAGGGTAAGGAACAAGAGCGATGGTCAGTTTGGGTAAATGGGAATTGGCGTGTTACGTTCGAATTTGAAGGTGAGAACGCCATATTAGTCGATTACGAAGATTATCATTAGAAGTAATAATTATGAATAAAAGAAAACCTACACACCCAGGGGAAGTATTATTAGAAGATGTAATCAAACCATTAGGTTTGACTATAACAGAAGCGGCTAAGGATTTAGGGATATCACGTAAAACTCTTTCAGAGATAGTTAATGCCAAAAGTTCAATTACTCCTGAAACGGCAATTAGGATTGCATTAGCGACTAATACTTCTCCTGAAAGTTGGCTTAACATGCAGATTAAATTAGATTTATGGAATGCATTACAAGATAAACCTAAAAATGTGATTAAATTTCCAATCTCTGCTTAGGATCTATTTCTAATATAGCCAAACCGATCGC
Organism: Leptospira weilii serovar Ranarum str. ICFT; assembly: GCF_000332415.1. Taxonomy (GTDB): domain Bacteria; phylum Spirochaetota; class Leptospiria; order Leptospirales; family Leptospiraceae; genus Leptospira; species Leptospira weilii_A. The sequence goes on along the minus strand of NZ_AOHC02000040.1, from coordinate 6,342 downwards.
CTAACTTCGTCTCCTCGCTTCGTTCGGGATTGCTTATGCAACCCTCACTGCGGGCTAAAGCCACATTGCTTTGTCACTTCGGTTCGCGGGACGCTCGCTAAGGCTCGCTCGAACCTCGTGCCAACTCCTTCGCGCATAAGCGCTTGGAGTCGCAACGTCGAGAAGCCTCTTTCGTTATGCGATATGCCCCAAATCTTGCACAGAGAGGTTAAATTAACTATTGACAGATGATGGCGTATATGCTATCATATAAAAATTGAAAGTCGTCTTAGATACAAATGTCCTCTATCAAGCATTAAGAGCGAAAAGGGGAGCTTCCCGAGCAATTCTTGAATTAATTTTCGATCAGAAAATTAAGTTAGGATTATCGATACCAGTATTTAAAGAATATGAAGAAGTGTTAAATAGGCGGACTTCAAAAGCAGATTTAGGAATTAACGATAAAGAAATAAAAAAGATATTAGGATTTATCGCTTACGTAAGTTATCCCCAAACGATTTATTTTGCCTTTCGCCCAAACCTGAGGGATGAAGATGATAATCATTTTATCGAACTTGCGATAGCCTGTAATGCGGATTATTTAATTACTAGTAACATAAAAGATTATCTAATAGATAACGATTTAAAATTTCAAGATTTGAAAGTTATAACACCATCGGATTTTATGAACTATTGGAGGGAGAATTATGAAAACAAAAGCTAGTGTATTAACTATTAGAATTCCTTCTGAATTGAAGCATAAAATTGAAAAAGTGGCTGAGGAACAGGGCGTTTCAATAAATCAATTAGCACTCTACGCATTTACCAAAGAAATTCAAGATCTTGAAACTTCTCAATATTTTGAAAAGTATTACAAAGGTAAAACTAAGAAGCAAATTTTCGCAGACTTTAGAAATCTTCTTTCTGAGATCAATGGCGATGGTAGGATTCCTGCTTGGGATAAATTATAATATCTAATAATCGGGGCACGTCGCCTAACTTCGACTTCTCGCGGCGCTTCGTCACTCGCGGTTCCCGCTCAGGCTCACTTCGGGCTCCGCCACATTGCTTTGTCACTTCGGTTCGCGAGACGCGACTAATGTCGCTCGAACCTCGTGCCAACCGCATCGCGCACAAGCGTTTCGGGAACGCGAACGTCGAGAAGCCTCTTTCGTTACGCGTAATGCATCGCCCTTCATTAAGACGCCAGCCGTTCTTGGCTGGCAATAATGGTATAAGCTGATTGAAGTTTACACTGTTGCGGCGCTATAGTGTCATTTTTTGACAATTCTATTTTCTTTTAAATCTTGGTTATTAATTTTCCATTTATTTGTGACATAAAGAGTGGGCAATTAAATGCCCATTTATACTAATAGATTTTTAGCGAAAAAGTAAGGAAGTTATATACCTTTGGGTAAAACTCAATCTCTTTCATGTTTTGACATTTTTGAAAAATGCGTTCAAGCAATTCATTCCGGTAAACTAATTGAATCAGTTAGTGCAAAGGATAAAGAATTTCACTTTCAAAATTGGTTCCAAGATAGGTTGGCTGAAGCTTCCTTTCATTACGAATCTTCAGGAAGAAATACATATCCTGATTTCAACCTAGTTGAAAGTCCGGAGGGTTATGAAGTGAAAGGTCTAGCTTGGCCAGGTCGAGAGCGCGATTATGATAGTAATAGCCAGGTTCCATCCGGTTATCACAATGGGAGAACAATTTTCTACCTATTCGGGAGATATCCGGCAGATATGACGGAATATCCTATTTCGAAGGATGGAAATCGAAAGTATCCCGTTATCGATCTAGTGCTGTGCCATGGTGATTTTCTTAACGCCGATCATGAATACGTTCATAAAAATAAGAGTGTCAAAGGATTTGGTAGCTACGGGGATATAATGATTCGAGATAGAAAAATGTACGTGGCTCCTACTCCCTTTGCGCTTATTGAAGGCACCACCGGATTATCAACATTAATCTTACCTGCTGATTTTAAAAGCGATACCCGCTACCAGGAAGTGGGAAATCTAATTCGGAAGGAGGCCGATAAGCTTGTCGTTGGATGTAAATTTGATCTCCGAGATAATTCCTTACTCACTGAGACGATTATAAATCAAAATGCTGGAAAGGAGCATCATTTTAAAGCATATCGGCTAAAAAATCAATCTGATAAATCAGTTAGAATGGCTCCTATTTCTTAGTTGTGTAGAGATGAAGACTATCAAGATAATACCTGAGTTCAACTGCGATCTGGAGAAGTTAATAAACGAGAAAAATACTCTTCAGATTGAAAAAGAATTTCCCTTTATTGAATTAAGTCAATTAGCAGAAAGAGAGAGCTGGCGAAAAGAATTAAATCGACCAATCTATCATATACATAAGTGGTGGGCTACGCGATTAGGTTCTGTCTTCAGGGGAATTGTCTTAGGCTCAATATCACAATCTAAAAAATCTATTTGGTCCGAGTTTTACAATATTCACAACTTTTCAAATAAAATTGTATTAGATCCATTTATGGGGAGTGGTACAACAATTGGAGAAGCGCTAAAACTTGGGAGTAAAGCAATTGGCTGTGATATTAACCCGATTAGCACATTTAGTGTCACACAAGCTCTTATCAAGGTTCAAGAGCAGGAACTTTTGGAAACTTTCGTTCAAATAGAAAGAAAAGTTAGTCATGAAATCAAAAAATATTACATAACACAAAAAGAAAATACGAACGAAGAGTTACAGGTGCTTCATTTCTTTTGGGTCAAAATAGCTGAGACACCTGAAGGTGAAAGCATCCCTTTATTCGATAATTATATTTTTTCAAAGAATGCTTATCCAAAAAAAAAGCCTGATGCCCAAATTATTTGCCCCAATTGCTGGCAGATTTCTAAAAACAGATATGACACCGAAAAATTGTGCTGTAGATATTGTAGCTACGAATTTAATCCGCAAAATGGAACAGTTCAAGGACAGTACGTCGTAACTAGACAAGGTAAGCGGTATAAAATTTTATCACTTTTGAAGGATGGAAAGCCATTTGAAGAAAGGATGTATGCCAAATTAGTACTAAATACGAATGGGGAAAAGGAATATCTTCCAATTTCAGACTTTGATTTAGAATTATATAACGAAGCTAAAGAGAGATTGCAAAAAGAGAATCTTCCATTGCCTATTTATAAGGTGCGCCCTGGGTATAATACTAACCAAGCTAAGAATTATAACTATAATCAATGGAAGGAGTTCTTTAATGACCGACAATTATTGTGTTTAGGTATGCTTTTGCGAACAATATTAGAAATTAAGAATAAAGTTTTACGGTATCATTTTCTAATTCTATTTTCCGGAATATTAGAGTTCAATAATAAGTTTTGCAGTTTCAAAGGGGAAGGGACTGGTGCGGTAAGGCATATGTTTTCGCATCATATTCTGAAGCCTGAACGAACCCCTTTGGAAAACAACATATGGGGGAACTCGAAAGGGAGTGGTAGTTTTTCTTCAATGTTTTATTCCCGGCTACTAAGAGCGAAGAAATATTTATCGGAGCCTTTCGATCTTTTTTTAGAAAAAGATTTATTTGGAAAGATTCAAGATGCCTCAAAAAAAATAGTTAGTTATCCAATTGATTGTGAGTTAGCAATTGATTGGGAGGATTTCGTTGATAAAGATAAGGCTGCATTAATTATGAATGGTAGCAGTATGTCATTGAATTTGCCGAATCATTGCGTGGATGCCATCGTAACGGACCCTCCTTATTTTGACTTTGTTCATTATAGTGAGTTAAGTGATTTTTTCTATGCTTGGCTTTCTCCTGTATTAAAGGCAGATTTTAATTATTTTGACAAAGAAGATTCTTCAAATATATCTGAAGTTCAAAACAGCGATCCTTTTGAATTTGCAAAACAGCTTACACAAGTTTTTCGTGAATGCAATCGCGTTTTAAAGAACGAAGGAGTTATGGTCTTTAGTTTTCATCATTCTAAACCGGAGGGATGGGTCGCTATAATGGAAGCAGTAACATCTGCCGGTTTTAAAATTGTTAATGCTCACCCTGTTTACGCTGAATTCAAAGGTTCGAGTCCAAAGTCTACATCTAAGAATCCTATATCACTAGACGCTATTCTTGTTTGCAAAAAAAATCTATCTTTCCAGACCGAAGATGAAACAAATTCAATTGATGAAAAAGCTTTAACGTATAAAGCTCAATTTGAAAACAGCGGCTTTTCCTTATCCAAAGGAGACTTATTTGTTTTATATGCTTCTCAGTATATGCTTCAAGTTTCTTCGTTTCAAAAGGAAAGATTTGATTTATTAAATGATTTGTACGAGATTTACGAAAGAATTTTCACGTAGTTTGTTTAACCGTCCTTATTGAAACTGCTTCGCAGATACAGCTCGGCTTCTCTTCTGTGATTTAATAACCTCATTAGTTGTAAATACAGAATAAAAGAAGAAAGGAGATTTCTTATAAATCTTCATAAACTTTAAAAACTCATCCATATATAATCTGCATTTACCGGATTCTATCTTAGAAATTTGACTTCTGCTCCTTTTGATCATCTTTGCAACCTGAGCTTGGGTAAGATTAGCTTCAATTCTCGCGATTTTTAGCTGATGATAGAAAGCTTTCTTCTCTTCCTCGGAAATTTTCTCTACGATCTTCGATTTGGTTTGTCTATAGGTAGCACTTTGAGACTTGATTTTGGATTTTCTAGTCATCAATGGGCCTTTTGGGAGCATGAATCTCGAAAGAATGTATGACCCACGGTATGCCGCGTTTACATTTTGTCAACTATGCCGCAATATACCGTGTGTGGATTTCGAAGAATTTTTATCAAAAGTCGGAAAGAATATTCAGAGCATCCGTAAGGAAAAAGGGTTTACTCAGGAAAATATGGATGAAGGCGATTACGCGGTTCCTGTAAGAACTTTGCAAGATATTGAAGCGGGTAGGGCTAATTTTACTGCTAACTCAATTTTCAAGCTTTCTAAACGATTAAAGGTTAAACCAAAAGATTTTCTGGATATTTGAAAATTGTATAAACGAGTAATTCTTAAATTGCAATTCTATTGGCTTTCCCTAACCGGCTCCGCCATCCTTGGCGCCGCCGGTTAGAATTCGGGGCGCGGCACGGCAGATAACTAAAAATTGTCACTTCGGTTCGGGATCGCTTCGCGACCCTTGCTTGGCTTCGCCAAATTCCGCTTTGTCACTTCGGTTCGCAAGCCGTTCGCTAAGGCTCACTCAAGTTTCGTGCCAATCCTTTCGCGCGTTTAGCGCGCTCCAGGACTCGCAAACGTCGAGAAGCCTCTTTCGTTAGGCGACAGTTTGGCAAAGCGAAGCCATGAAACGAAAATTCACTGGACAAATTGAAGTCGAACTAACAAAATTCTTATTATGACTCGCGATCAGGTTTTAGACAATATTCGTAAAAACCTCCGAACAATTAAATCGTTTGGAATAGAATCGATTGGTATATTTGGATCCGTTGCGAGAAACGAAAATAATCAAGAAAGCGATTTAGACGTACTTGTAAATTTCCGAGAGGGTCAACTAACCTTAGATTCTTACATGGATTTAAAATTTTATTTAGAGAATCTGTTTAATTGTAAGGTTGATCTAGTGACGAAATCTAGTATTAAGCCATATTTTAAGGAAAAAATATTACAAGAAGTTGTATATGCAGCGTGATCCCGGTGCTTATTTACAAGATATAATTGAAAGTATTAATGAAATTGAGAAATTTATTTTAGGAATAGACTCGAAGCAATTATTCATTACAAATATAGAAAAGAAACGAGCAGTTGAACGGGATATTGAAATTATTGGAGAAGCAGTAAAGAAACTTCCAGATAATTTACGAAATTTACACCCTGAAATAGAATGGAAGAAGATTGCAGGAGTAAGAGATATTCTAGCGCATGGTTATTTTTCAATTGATGACGATATAATTTGGGACATCATAACAAATCGCTTATTCCCATTAAAAAAAGCCTGCATCGAGTTATTAGAGAAAATTTGATACAACGGAACTGGCGCATAACTTCGTCTCCTCGCTCCGTTCGGGATCGCTCATGCGACCCTCACTCCGGGCTTCGCCACATTGCTTTGTCACTTCGGTTCGCGAGACGCGACTAAGGTCGCTCGAACCTCGTTCCAATCCCTTCGCGCACAAGCGCTTGGACACGCAACGTCGAGAAGTCTCTTTCGTTATGCGAAAGTCCCCAAAGTATTTTTGAGCACAAAATTAAAATGCGAGGGGAGGACTTTAAATTATTTGCCCAAATATAGTTTGACTCCGGTAACACTGGTGTGTATACCATGTTGTAACGAGCTAAGGCATGGTTAAAAAACTAATTCAACATGGTAGGTGTTC
>NZ_AOHC02000041.1:207500-392608 GCF_000332415.1 Leptospira weilii serovar Ranarum str. ICFT | reverse complement strand
ACACCTAGAAGGCTTATTTTTAGTAAAAGCTTGGCTGTCGTCTCCGACTACGAATTTCTTGTTTTGATGAACAGAGGAAAAAATGGACTCGCCAAGGACGTTTCGAAGAAACGGATTGGTGAGTTGGTTTTTTTCGTTTGGGGAATCTAAACAAGAAATATTCACTAAACTCATAGCGAAACACGATACATTTTAAATGTACAGAGTCAATCTTAAAATTGAATCGGATTTTGACAGACTTCAGATCGAATTTATTAAAACTACCGAATTGATCGTTTGAGTGTAGGTTTAAGGCGTTGTCAGGAGGGTATCAGCTCGATTGCGTAAATGACTTGTGAATAACCAAAAAGTAGCAGGGGTATACCAACATAACCAAGCTGACACCCTCTTATAAGTTCACATTCCTTTCCACATGCTGGTTGTTTGATGAAGTTGTGGAACGCAGAAGAATCCATAATAAACGCCGCCCCATTCCCTTTAAAATATAAAAAGTATTCTTGATATTTTAAACTTCCAAATAAATACTTACCGGTTTATGAATATTCTTAAATCAATTTTATCAATGATTCGTGATTATTTTTTAACTCCGGAATACACGCTTGAATCAAAACGTATAATAATAGATGATTCCGTTATCGATTCCGGCGAAGTTTACAGGATAATGGAGCCCGTTTTCTGGTATATTGATAAAATAAATACTGTTCAATTCGAGAAAGATGTTACATTCTTTTCTAAAGAGCAAATATTTATTTATTCAATTTGGATATACCATACAGCAACCTGCGTTTATGGGCATTACTTTTTCTTCTCCTCACCCCTTGGAGTTGTCTGGAAATATGCCTTAGAAGGATTCAATAAATTAGGTCTTACAAAGTATGAAAAAATTTTAGAAATGGCGATTTCCTACTTCAAACCATATCCGGCATCGGAAATTTCAGAGCGTACCGCCCAATTAGATAAAATTAAAATTGATTTTGATGATCTTGATAGTGCACTTTATTATGATAATAACGATTTTGAAATAGATGATGCGATATTTCAATTCATCCATACTCATCGAAAATCTTTTCACTTTGACGGGTATGTAATCGTACCAAAGGACTTTCAATTCTCCTTTAAAAACTAAGACCTATGTGTAACATGCTTCGAAACGCCGTTTGTCAGGTAATTCAAGAAAATGAAAGTTCGTCTTTTGTTTTTATTATCAACTTTTCAATGAATCATTGATCTGCTTTCTGCTACTGTTTTATCAATTTAGAATAAGATTTAAAAAAATTCTTATTCTATCGGTGGATTTTCCATACTATTTTTTTTAAAAATTTTCTAATCTTCTTACACCGAATTCACGTTAATTATAATATTATGACGCGCGCAATAGACACTCTAAGCAAACCTACGGTAATTTTCGAGACCAGAGACGGTATTCAATATGTTGGATGCACCTACAATTCAAACCCGGGCCTCATTGAACGCGCGCGGGAATTCGTTCAGCTACAGTATTCAAAGTTGGGATATGTCGGATATAACCCGGAATTTGACAGACAGTTTGACTTAAACGGATTTAGTCAGTATTATATCGCTCTAAACGAAAATGAAGAAATCATTGCGACCTCTCGAATCGTTTCCCGGGGTCCATTCGGCCTTCCGATCGAGTATTCCTACCGGAGCGATACAAAAAAACGGACGATAATCGAAGATGGAAATGTTGCAGAAATGAATTCATTTGCTGCAACCAAGATGAACGTGGGTTCAAAAGTTTTGTCTTTAAGTACCGATTTTCTACTAAATCAAGATTTTACATCCACATACGGATTATTCGATATAGATCGAAGCGCAATGGGAAAGCTCTACAACCGGATCGGAGCTATCGAATCACTTTTACATCCATATTTAATTTACTTTCTGGATTATGGAAAGTTGATTCAAGGGAACGTTAGTCCAACTTTATGGAAAGTACAAGTGTCAGACAAGGCGAAAATTATTGCAAAAAAATGTCATTCGTGACGTCATGCTTCCAAGGGATATATACTTTGGAAACGATTTCAGCCTTACTCTTAGCGTCAGCATGCAATCTTTGCCTAGGATTCTACGTTTTATTTGTCACACGACAACGAAAACGCTTCCTTGATTTCGGAACCCTTTGTATTCTTTTTGGAATATGGAGTGCTCTTTTTGCCGTGCCATTTTTCGAAGGAACAAAAACAACGTTCTGGACAAGAACGCTAACACTTCCCATGATCGCCGCCCCTTTGCTTCTAATTCGATTCATTCACTCTTATGTTTTTGACAAAGAGTTCCCAGTAGTCGGTAGCCTTTCAATATTAGTAGTTTATGTAATTCCGATTTATGTTTTTAGCTATTCGGATCTTTACATTATGAGTGCATGGATTCAAGATGCAAAACTGCATTTTACAGCCGGAATACTCTACGATTATTTCGTAATTGGCGGGATCCTGAGTATAATTTCTTCAATAATAGTTCTTGCTTTAGGATTCAAAAAAAGGCGAGGTCTCAACCGAGTTCGATGCGTCTATATCGCTACAGGAATACTACTTTGGTTAGTTTCTATAGGAACGTTTACATTGCTTCTTCGATTCCTTGGCCTACCAGAATACAATTTTGTGGCTCCTATCAGTTGTACATTAGCGACTGCAATTTGGTCGATCGGTATAATCAAAATCAATTTATTTGAACTTTCTGAAAGCGCGATCTTAGAAGAAGAAAATTCCATTGTCGCCAATGCAAATATTCTAATATTAAGAAAAGTTGACTCGGAGTCTTACAAAAAAGCATTGATAAGATGCAGAAAGAATACAATCGAAAGAATCATTCAAAATTTTACAGACCTTCAAATCAATTCGGAACTCAGCGTGGAAGAAATTTACTTTTACATGGCAAAAAACGAAAGAGCGATCATTCCTCTAAAATCTTATCCGCCAGAGCGTTCATAGCCTTCCGACCCGATTGATCCATTTTATAAAGTTTCCAAAATATTTCCAAAGCATCCGGGGAGTTTTTTAAAAATCGTATAAACACAGTTACTTCATCGACCAAGTTCTTTTTCTCTTCCCGCGAATTTCCCGATTCTAAACCAATCGGTTCTAACTCATAGTCCCGAACAAAAATAATAGGATCGACCTTTTCGTTTTTGTATAGATTTTCTACAAAAGTCAGCGTCGGAATGGTATGACCGCTCAAATAACGACTTACGGTCGGTTGTTTCACCTCTCCCGCTTTAGCAAGATCCTCCTGATTCCAAACACGCCTTTCCATAAGTTTTTTCAGAATATTTTTATAATTCATAAAAACACTATTCTGCATATTTTTTGCTTGAAATATACACTTGTGTATATAATCATTCTATAAATCTCTCTTCTCGATTTCAATTCATGATAACTAAATTATCAAAGTGGGAATTATGCAACCGAAAAGTAAGACTGAAATCGGGCAAAATCAAATCAATGAAATCCAAAACCGATCTCTTATGATTAAACTCACGCTTACATCACGGACTTTTTCAAAGTATATAAGTATTTCGGACAGAAATATTCTATTTTCAACAATCAAAAGGTCCCGCCCTTTCTCACTCAACAATACATAAAGTTTATCGGAACCCAAAGTATACAATTCAAATAGGTATAAATCATGTTAATCAATTATTTTAAAATACCGCCCTTAGACATCACCAAATCAGAGTTAGACGAATATGAAAAACACCTTGGGAAAAAGTTATATACCGAGGACAGAGAGGCAATCTTGAAATTCACGGGTTTTCGTAAGGTTTTAACGATTAGAAGAAAATTAAAGATTAAACCTGTAGAATATTTTCCCTCAAACGATTTGAAAAACTACGAGTAGAATCACTTTTTAGAATAAAATCATTTTGCGCCCGAGTCGTTTGCTATGAATACTGTCGGTTTTTATTACGGTTTGGTTCTTTATGGCAGCGGAGCGGTCTTAGTCTATTTTAATTTTATATTAGGAAATTTAGACAATCCCTGGGATTATTGTAAACGTCTTTTAGGGATTATTCCTGTCGTAATCCTATTCTCTTATCTGATTCCAAATAATTTTTTTATTTTCCTTGTAGACACTCTTGGTTTTGCGATTTCAATATTCGCCTCTATTTGGTCCATTAGAAATATTGTAATCACTCAGAAACGAAATTCTTACTTCAGCCTTCCTTTCATTTCCCTCTTAATTTCTATTTGTTTTGTTTTAGATTTTCTGGGTACGATTTCCGGTAACACAAATTTCTTTTTGCTTGCAGAACTGGCTTCCGGATCGGTGATTTGTTACACGGTTATTTTAGAACGTTTTTTTCCATTTTTGTTTTATAAAGCTACCGTTACAAATATAGACAATGAATTAGAACTAGAGAATATTACAATTCCAAAGACTCCATTGGAAAATAAATATCCGCCTAGAGATTTACTGGAAGGTATCGATTTAGAAAAAGTTGAAATTAAACTGAATTCTTTTTTAGAGTCGAAAGGTTTTAAAGACGAGGAACTCCGACTTCCTGACTTCGCTTCGGGTTTGGGTCTTTCCACTCATCAGGCTTCTCATTATTTGAACAAGTTTCTTAATATGAATTATTCTGATTTCTTAAATCATCACCGGATCTACGAAGTAATGAATATGATTCGCACCCGATCTAATTTCAATTTATTGAATATAGCGGTTGAGTGCGGCTTCAATTCCGCTTCTTCTTTTCACAGAGCTTGTGTTAAATTTACGGGGAAATCTCCCCGCAATCTTAAAAAATATATTCAATTTTCAGAATCTAATAAAAAAATAGATACTCAAAATACGAAAATTCAAACGCCTCATTCGAATTTTTAATTCCAATCCACTTTGCGAAGATTGTCAAGGAAGTAGGAGGATTTGAATAAAACGCTAAAGCTGAAAGTTAAATTCATTCGAAAATCATTGTATATTCGATTACATTAGTAAAAGGACCTAACGTTTGTTTTACGAGATTTCTCTCTTTGTTTTTGTTCTCGAAATCGTTCTGAATTTGTGTTTTCCTCCGTTATGTTAGTTTAGCCCTCTGCTATTTTTATTTTTGCGAGGCTCAGGTTTGTATTCGATTTTCTCTTAGAATTATTTACGTAGCCCATTCATACTTTTGAGGTATGCTATTGATCCCTTTAAACTTCTGTAATCTTCCCGAAAACGGAAGTTGAAAGGGATCAATAAAAACTGAAATTCAATTAGAATCGGCTAAGATTTGAGTTTATATTATACTGACTTATAATAGACCACTTCACTTTCTATCGAGAATGATGTTTTTTCTTTTTTTAAATTTGCTTCTCTAATCATCTTTTCCCAAACTTTGGATTCCTTGTTCCAATAATATCCGCTCTTTGAAGCAAGATCCTTATTATCGTAATCTACCAGAGCCTTGACTTTCAAAAGAGGAGTTCGGGCAACTCTAATCACATCATCTATATTATAATTACTCAATATTTTAAGCATTGTTAAAACATCGGGTAGTGCTCGATGACTTTGAAACGGAATATATCCATGTTCAAAGGACAAATAATCCAAGCGTCTAGTTTTTATTTTTTTTGGATAAATTATATCAAAGCCCGTATCTATCCATAACCAATTTGATAATGAAAAACGCATTGAACTTAATAGTCTTTCAAATACTATTCGATCAAATTCAATTCCAAAATGACTAACGATACTCGTAGCCTTGTTCGCCAGTTCATACAATTTCGTTATAACATTCTCTTCTGAAATTCCATACAAATATAAGTCCTTTTCTTCGATCCCTGTAATCTGTTTAACATCTTCATTCACAATAAAATGAGTTTCCTTCGGACATATTAAGCTCGAAAACATCGACAGCGGTTGTTTTGTTTCAGAATCCCAAAGAACTGCCCCGATCTCTAAAATTTCAGAATTTAAAGGATCGGTCCCATTTGTTTCGAAATCGATCGCAAGTATAATCATAGATTTAAATTAAAAATAATTCCAATCTGGAGGCAATTGTTTAAAATCAGATAACGTATTCTCGTTTCCTGTATAAAAAGGGTTCGGCACTTTATTTTCACCAATCCTAAACGGAACATCCCCTCTACCGACTTCCTGAACAAATTTTATTTTCTCCGGAAAAATTTTAAAAGTATGAAATTCTGGATTTGACAAACCTGCGTGTTCTATAACAGATCGGTTGTACTCTTTATAGAATGGGGCATAAGTAAAACTTTTGGAAAGGGCGCCATTGTTGCAAATAATAGCAATACAGTGAAGATCGCGAATACATGCATTTGCAAGTGCATCATAAGTACTATTATCATAATTCTGTGCGGGAATAATAATGGTTTGAACTTTCTTCTGAAGCTTCCAACGCAAGGTTAAAGAAAGAAAATCGGAACAAGTCAAAACACTAAAGTTAGACCAAAATTTAGTCTGAAATATATAAAGATTATGATTGGACTTATAATTTAAGTTTCCATTCCTCAATTCTTGCATTTCTTCTGCCATTGGAAAATTTTTCACTTGATTAAATAGTAAATGATTCTTTCCTAAAGGATTAAGATATTTAATCACCGGAATTGAAATTATCGTAATATTTTGTGCATTAATTCCATCATTGTAATATTCCATTCCGGCAATGAATACAATATCATGCTTTGCCAGCTTATTTAAAAAATATTCAAGATATTTAGTTGGCATTGTCATTTCAGGAATAATTAGAAGGGAAGATTTTCTGGAAATCGCTTCCTCTATAGCCGCATCAATTTTGATTCGTAACAGCTTTCGAACCTTATCACTTTTAAAATCCATTGTATTTTCGTTTAATGTTTCTTTTAAAATATATGATATAGGCGCAATAGTAACTTTTAAGTCTTTTCGCAAATTAGAATAAAGCGGGTCTAATTTCTCAAAGTTGACTCTTGAAATTGAAAATAAACTCTCGCTTCCTTCTTCTTCTATTTCTTTTATAAACCTTTCAATATCTATTAGTTGTTTTTCTAAATCATTCAATCTTATTCTTTCGTTTCTGTAAGTGCCGACCTGTAATTTATAAGCAGCTTCTAACAAATGTATAGACCGATCTCCGACGATTTGAAATGAAATGATTGAAGAGCGCCACGGGACCCATTGCTCACCTTCTATCGGAGATAAAATATGAGTTAGAAATGAATAGACTTCACTAATCCTTGAACAAGTAAATATGTAAGAAATTGCAAAGAATAAAGAACCAAGTTCTGTGCGAGTATGTATTTCGTTCCAAAAACTGCCTTTATTTCGTTGAGCAAAGATAGATTTTAAGATTTCTAATTGTCTTTTCAATCGTTCTAACTCAGAAAGGGAATTTACTTCTCTAAAATACTTACTATATTCAATTAATTTAAAGATCAATCTTATAGATTTCGAATTTTGCTTATTCTTTAATACCCCTCCTAACCGCTCCAGGATGACATCAACTTGATTTTCACTGCATTGATTAATAAGAATGCTCAAAGAATGAGATAGAAATATTTCCAATGAATCATCCCTGCGCTTGCTAAACTCAGATACTACATTCAAATATTCTCTCGCTAACTGTTCTTTTGCTAAAGCTTTTGAAAATATTTTAAAATATGCAACACACAAAATGGCCCTTCTACCTTTGGACAAAAATTCTTTTTTAGAAATATCCTTCAACTTCTTTGAATTACTATATCTCGTAAGAATTATATATTCGTAATTCTTCCCGATATTCCCGATAACCGAATTCGAAAAAGTATTCTTTCCAATAAACTTTTTTGTATTTATTCCTTTTTTATTTCCCAAAAGTATAATTTCCAACCTAATTAATTCCAGATAATCCGAAACGCCGGAAGCATCATCATCTTTACTTTTTATTTTTATGCTTTTATAATATTTCTTTAAAACTTCCAGATCGCCATCCGTTTCATATATAAACCTAGCCAAACTCACGAAGAAAGCCGCCCATTCATTAATGGGGTGATTCTGACGAGAATATAAAATTTTAAATATGGACTCTATACACTTGTAAACTTCGCTTTTAATTTCTCCTTCCTTAGCCCCAATAAATTTAATACCATTTTCTTCTCTTTCAACAATTGCAGTTAATGTAATAAACACCCTATGTATATACTTTCCTTCAGTGCTTTGGATCTTTATTCTCATGTTTTCTAATAGTTCTTTAATGTTTTGCTTTCTTATGTCATCTCCTTTCGATAGAGTCCTCCGAGCGGCAGTTAAGCCTATACTGAATTGATTCCTTTCATTCAAAACCAAATCCGGGTCGTGCGGAACCATTAAATCATTGATCTCAAATCCAAATTCAACCTCTGCTGGAACACTAAGCTTCATATCATGAAAATTTCTTTTAAGCTTAGAAACTGAGAATTCATCTATTACGAATGATTTACATTTATTTGGATTCTCGGTTAAGTTATGAAATGAAATGAAATTTTCAAATTGCTTATACAAAATCTCATTGCTAATTGCCATAACCTCATTCGCAATTTCTTTGGATTTTGGTAATTGACTTTTACGCAATGGAACTAAAATCAAGAAATCATCGACATAACTGAACGCATTTATTCCAAATTTTCCGTCAATAGTTCGGAGCAAGGGATTGCTTTTCATTTTTTTATTAAGTTGCGTGTTTAACTTTTTGTTTAAATCCAGCAAGATAATATTTGCAATAAAACCACTTAAAACCCATCCAATCGGGAGTCCTTCATATGAATGAGTTTCTTCTAATTTTTTTATCCATTTAACTAAATTTGAATCACGAAGAGCATACGAATTATTAAAATACTCAATCAAAAATTTCAAATTTAGTTTATGGTAAAATGCCTGTAGGTCCGTCTGAATAATTAATAATTTCCTTTTAGAATCTTGTAAATAGTCGTTACACTTGGTCGTGACCGTGGCATTAAATAAGTTATATTCTTTGCTATAATCAACCTGCAAAGGCATACCCAAATTCCTTTCATGGGATGAAATGGAAAAATCTTCTAAATATTCTGAATAATAACGCACTCTAAAATTCGGCTTATTCCCGAAACACTTTCTATTTTTCGTATATTCCGGAACTTTTACTTCCTCATCTTCATCTAAATTTTTTTTTTCGAAATCTTCACCAAATAGATCGCCTAACTCTTCTCCAGAAAATTTCTTTTGCATAAGACAAATATCATCCCAGCATTCAATTAATGAAAGAACTTGAAAACTGATTTTAGGATACTCAAAATAAAGCTGCCTTTTTACCGAATCAATCTCAGATTCCTTTCTTGGGAGACGAAATGCAATATCGGTCTCTGAATTTTTCAATTTTTGAATAAACTCAGTTAGAGAATCAGAATGCATCAATAGAAAATAAAATTCAGAAAGAATAAACTCAGTTTGAAAGTATTTAAAACAGGTGTCTTTTTTGAAAAAATGAGATATTTTTTTATAGATCCAAAACTTTTGGTAGTTTGTAAATTTCTTGTTCACAATCAGAGATCTCTCCACTATTAGCTTTTTAGTTTTCAAACAGAAAACTACCTTCTTTTATATCCAATAATATTTTAATTAGAATATTCAACTTCAAAGATTTTATTTTTTCATTGTATCTGTACTTTTATATCGTTCGGCGCAGTTGTCGTTGATTCCGAAAAATACTGAACGAGTATCACGAGCGGCCCCGACTCAGTTGAAGAGCTCCAAGACACTTGATTTTGATTTGGAGCGTTTTGGTTAAAACTTATTGCCTTATACGTTGTCGGATAACATGCGTCTGTGCCTGTTACGATAATCGTTTGTAAATTCCCTAGGTTTGTTGTATTCGAAGTAAATACGATTTGCTGGTTTTGTGTATAAGAACCGATTTTTATCACCGCAAGGGAATTCGTCGCTTTAAAATTAAACGGCAACGTTCGTAGCGTTGCGTCCGCCGTTGTAGGATTCTTACACACTGGACTTGATTCTATAGATAGAGTGATATCCGTCGGGGCCGTATTACTGGCACCGTAAGAAGTGGCTAAAGCCATCAAGTTTCCTGACAAAGGCAAAGAATATGTTGTCGTTTTGTTTACTCTCGCTGAAAGGTAAGAAAAGGAGGTTATATTTTTACTATAATCTTGAGGGACGTCGCACGGACTATTCGCGTTATAGAAAAGGATTGAGTATTGCGCCGGTATTGATTCTTTCATATCCAATTGAATTCGTCTTCCGAATTCGAAATTGTTCAGATAACCTAAACTCCCCATATATTGCGTAACGGTCTTTTTATACGGGCTAAACTTTAAGGGTATGTTTTCCCCGCTTAGTTGCGGCGTTGCACAATTCGCCGCTAATTGGGTCGTTACCAGTAGAGTTAATAAACTTTCGTTTGAGTTTTCTGTTTGTTTACAGTTTACAAAGATTTGTATATGAATCCCTAATATTAATAGTTTCGTTACAATTCCTAAATATTGTTTTTTCATCTTACAGTTCATCCTTCGTTGTGTTAGTTCCGTGCTCTTAAATCCGAAGCTTGCCATTGTTCGAAGTGACTCTTGTGAAGCCGTTTTTCTCACTGTCCGGATTTCCGGATCAACCTTTTGTGCTTTCACAGAGAAGCTGCACCGCTCTTCGCTTCAATCTGCAAAGCACCATTTCAATCTTTGCGTATATTCTCACTTTTGCATTTAGTTCATGGTGCATTGCAGTATTTTCGCTACGATCGACTCACGCAGTTGTAAATCAAAGACTTTGCCGTTGTTCGAAGTGAATGTTCTTGTTCAAAATAAATTCTCCGTTATGTTAGTTTGGCTCTCTGATATTTTAATTTTTGGAACCGTCAGGGAATAATCGACCTATAAACTCTTTTTCTCCTTGATTGATAATATATCAAACAACCATCCTCATTTTGTAGCTTTACGACACATAAATCCCTGCAATCGTTGCGACGCGTATCTCTTGCAACAAATAGATCCGAATATTCCTCATCACAACGTTTCAAACATACTTCCAATCTTATATTACAAGCTTTAATTTTTTCAATTTCAGATCTTGTTATAGAAGACTTATCATGTTTAATAATTTTCGCAGGCTTCTCTTGTTGAATCGAGCAAAAGAAAACATAAGAAATCATTTGCAATACCCAAACTAATGATCTCTCATTTAACTTATTCAGAAAATTATTTATTTGCAATTGTGTGCATCAAGCAACCGAAGCAAACATACGTTTATATAAAAATCAGCATCAACCTTGTTGTTACTACTATTATTATATACTGGAAGACAAAGCGAAAGAATAGTGGAATTAACCAGTTCACTACAGTCTTTTTGAATTCCAAGATCCTCGCCTCGACAATCAATGCAGCAGATTAGAAAAATCAAAATAATAATTCTTTTCATATAAACCTCTAATCGTAAATATTATTCCGAATTTTGCGTTGCAACACAAGTTGTTAATATAATAAATATTGTTTTAAATAATTCGGCTTCCTTTTCTCCTCGATTTATAGAACCGTCTCCATTCGGCCTACCCTCTTCTCCGGCAGAAGCCGCTCCCAAGAAAAATCCAGTAGATAATGATTGCTGAGATTTGCAATTTATACTATTATTTTCAAATGGCTTACTTATATCTCCTAAACTAAGCGTTATGCCGCCCTTAAAAGGATTTTCCCAATCTGTATAATGCCTTTCATACTTTTGATATATCATTTCATTTAAGATTTCAAGACTCTGACAAGTAGCAGCACCAAATTGATCCTTACATTGTTGCGAAGAAGTAAACGATGTTACTGCCATATGAATACCGAAATTCGCTGTGTTTTGAACATGGGATTTACCTGAATATTCCACCCACCATCGTCCAATTCTCCTTTGGCTAAAAATCGTATTCCCTACATCCCAATAAAAACGCCCTTTAGAAAGGAATGTTGCCTTTCCAATCCCCTTCATCGCTCCACCCGTACTCAACTTCTTGTCCAAACCATTCGAACCAAAATCTTTCCCCATCGCATGACCGATAATCCGGTTCACCATGTGCATGAGTCCCGAACCGCTCACATGACCACTCGGATCTCTGTAACTCACAGGATTCCCGTCCACATACATGTAACGGTTCATACCATTCACGTTAGTCGGCATTACAACCGAGTCCGCTTGTAAGAATCTACCAAGGATCGGTTCGTAATATCTCGCCTTGTAATAATAAAGTCCGGTATCTTTGTCTTCAATCTGGCCCGTAAACTTGTAACGGAAGATATCAGGACCATAGGAATCGTTTCTAATAATCGATCCGTACGGTTCATACGAAACATAACTTGTCCCTGGCTCCGGACCCGAGGCGGGATTCCCCGCACCGTCCGTGATCATCTGAATTGATCCTAAGTGATCCGGATGAAAGAAATACATTCCGGTTACTGGAAATCCTCCGACGCTTCCGCCGCCTGTCATCCCTACTCCCGGATTTTGGATGTTTGGTGTTCCCGGTGCTACGTTTGCCCCCATTGCCAAGATCCAAGGCGGATCTCCGTCCTTCCCGCCGGTTCCCGGTAACACGCCGCATCCGGGCAAAGATGTTACAACAAACATCGCAAGGATCAAGACAGGTGTTCCGACGCCGCGCCAACTCAGTCTTTGTAGTAGTTCATTCCCCTTTAGAAAATAAGGATAAACTAAATAACAAAGTCCTAATAAAAGCAAGAAATAAAAGGCGTTGTAAGTGCTTGTCGAAACTCCATTTTGAAAAAACTTGAAAATAAAACCATTCCGAATTCGATTCTTGTAATACGTCCCGCAATCGATCGCCACGTCCTTACAAAACGGTTTTGTGGTAGTTCCCACAAATCTTCCGACAACCGATCCGATCGAATTTTCACTTGCAATTTCTTCTGTTCTCGGACCCGTATCCGCAATCCGTAAAGTCGCGTCGTCCCTCGTCCATTGCGCCACCAAATCCCCTTGCAAGCCTCTCACATACAATGTATGTCTTTCCGCAACGCCCGGAGTTCTTACAATTTCGTAATTTTCTTCTAACGTATATGTGGAAATCAAAGATATATCCGAGACGGTTTTCACTCGGTTTCCTTGAAAATCGTATGTGTTTCGAATCGAACTACTCGTTGCATACGGAGTCAACTCGATGAGTTTGCCGTAGGAATCGTAGCGTAACGTGTCGCCGTTTCTCGAAACCATGTTCCCGCTTGCGTCGTATCCGTAGCTTAGAGTTCCCGTATTTGCGCTCGTGGCAGTTGTCACCGCGTTTGCGTGGCTTCCATCCGTGTAACCTAATGTGTAGGCGCCTTTTTGCAGCAAATTACCGTTAGGCGAATATGAATAGTCCTGGGTTCCGTATTTCCCTGTCGCTTGTGTCACTCTACCCAAGCTGTCCAACGTAAAGTTTTGAGTTCGATTCGGATTCAACTTGTCTTCAATTTTTGTTATATTCCCTTTGGAATCATACGTAAGTTCCGTGTTGCCGATTACACTTCCATCCGGTTTTTTGGAAACCACGCTCAACGGCTTTTTGTCCAGCGGTTCAAACCCAATCTCCATCGTTACTCCGTTTCCGGTCACTCGCCTCACGCTTGGAACTCCGTTGGCATTGAGGTAAGGCCCTTGGTAGCTTACAACCGTGTGGCCCGTGCTCGTTCCATCCGCGCTGTCCATCGTAATACTTGACAACGTTCCGTTAGGCGAATAAAAGTTGTGAAGTTTCGTTCCGTCCGGCAACGTTTCCGTGATCGGACGGCCTAAAGAATCATAATCCCGTTTAAAAATAGCAGTGATATCGTCCACGTATCTCGTTTTTTGGATCGTTTCCCCTCGTTGATTGTAGAAAAGCTTTGTAATTCCCGATCCGTCCGCTATCTGCGTTACGCGCCCTTTCGAATACGGAACGCTCGCGTCGTCATACGTGTATGAAACCGGAGCTTCGGGTCCGTTCGTGTTTTGTGCGAGAATCCTTCCTAAAATGTCGTAGCTAAAACTAATCGTCTTGCCTCTTGCGTCGGTTTGAGAGGACAACTGACCCAAGGAGTTGTAAGAATAATTGATCGTACCCGAGTTCGGATCTTGTGTGCTCGTCCTTCTTCCTTTGGAGTCATAGACAAAACTGGTCGTAAGTCCGCCCACGTCCGTAACCGAAGAAATACCACCAAACGGGGAATAGGTGTAGGAAAGTGTCCTTCCGTTTTCGGTTTTACTCATCGTTTGTCCGAGTTCGTTTTTGGTCACAACTTCGGTTTTGCTTTGGCCGTCCGGATAGGTAGTCGTTTTTGTTTCGGTAAATGCCGTTCTGGTTACGTTAGTCGTAATCACGCCACCGCCAGGACTCGGTTCCGTGATCGATGTTAGCTCCCCGTCCGGATCATTGTATTGATACGTCGTATATTGTGGGGCAATACTGGTATAGTATTCGTTGGATGTTCGAATGAGTTGACCCTTTGTATAGTCATAAAAACTTTCTTCGATCGTATTGATTCCGGCAAGCGCGGTATTTCCTTCCGTGCGAATCGTATTTCCCAAAGGATCTGTAAAAACCCGAGTTGTGCTCGTGTTCCCACTCACGTTGTCCCGGATCGTTTTCGTGACAAACTCGTTGTTATTCAAATTCGATAAATCGTATTCGCCCGTGTTTGTGTAGGTGTACGTTTCGTTCGGGCTACCCTCTCCCGGATACGTTACGCTCGTTTTCCTTCCGTAACCGTCATAGCCGGTTAAGGTGATCGCTCCGTTTGCGTCGGTCGTAGATGTTTCAAGTCCAGTTGCAAGATCGTACGCGGTAGTCGTAACATGTCCCAGCGCGTTTGTTTTGGTAACTGGAAAAAGATTTAAACCCGCGTCATACGAAATCAAAGAAACGCCTCCCGAAGGTTCTGTCACCGAGATCACATTCCCCAAAGAATCATAACCGAACGTAGTCGTTAGCGGAGACGCACTCGCAGGAAACTGTGTCTGAGAAGTGAGATTGTCTCCCGTGTATCCAAGAGAAACGTCTTCCACCCAAGTTCCGTCTACGTTTTTTCTCGACCGCAAAACCCTTCCCATTCTCCAACCGGCCACGTCATTGGAAACCTGAGTTGTATTTGTAATCGTATGGGAACCCAAACTCTCTATTTCACTCGTAACAAATCCGTAAGCGTCATATGTATAATTTTTAATCGATGTTTCGGTTAACGTTCCGTTGCTGTAATCATTCGTAGTCACAGTTCCCGGAACCGCCATTTCGGTTCCAAAAGAATTCGGAAAACTAAAACCGGAATTCGCAGTCGATCCGGTTAGGTTATTGGACGCGTTGTAACTTCTCGTAGATTGTGGAGTTCCCGCCAAACGATAGTCGTTTTGAAAAAAGTCCGTGATAGAATAAAAACCTGTGTTTATATCCGTTTCCCTTACGGAGGCAAATCCCAAACTCCTCGATACATTACGAGTTCCTAAATATTGCCTTGCGTTTGTATATCGATACGTGGTCGTTTTAGAAATCCCCGCGCTTAATCCTTGAGTGGTCTGAGTCGCGAGATATCCCGGTGACAGGTTCGGCATGTCCGGATAGTTTCCGGAACCCACGTTAACCGCTCCCGCGTGTGTGTTCTTAAGCGCATATTGAACGCTCGAACTCTGACCCGCTCCGTTGGACGTGGATAACAACATGTCTTCCCCGGAGTTCCGAGCCGCGTTATAACGATAATAAATTTTTCCCACGTTTTTGTCCGAGGAAAGAAACGCGATGCTTACGTCCGATATCCCGTCCAGGTTGATATCCTGTAGAGAAATTTGATACAAATCCGATCTTTCGATCCCGTTGGAATCCGTATATTCCTGAGTGGAAAATCCTCCGAACGAATAACCCCCGCTCAAAGTAAAACTTCCGTCGCCTCTCGAAAGATACGTTTCAATTACATGACTTTCTCTATTCAATAAAACTAAATCGGAAAGCCCGTCTCCGTTCACTTCGCCGAAATTAAACTGAACTAAGTTTTTGCCGTTCCCTGCGTTTAAGCCCGTATACACCGGAGGAGCAAATCCGTTGCCCATAAACAGAGAAACGGAGACCTGAGTTCCGATAAAGGAAACAAAATCCAAGGCCCCGTCTCTATTGATATCGGCTAACGTGCTTTTGTCAGGATCGATAGAGTTAGAAATCGGAAAGGTTCGAACTTGAGAAGTTCCGTTACTTGTATTAAACGTCCTCACTTGAAGTGCGTAAGTGGCTTGTCCCATCGTTCCCTGTGCATAGATCGCGCCGATTTGTATGTTGATCGCCTGACTCTGTTGCCCCACAAAGTTCATCTTTGCGCTTACGATATTGTCGAGGACTGTCTGTAAACTTGCGACTTGTGCGGGATCATAGGCATAGTCTTTTCCGTCCGTTTCCAAAGAATCAGACACCATGTCGTATCCGTTCAAAGTCAGATAATCTAATAAGTTTTGAAATTCGGTATCGTTAATTGTAGCGTGGGTCGTAGGCGTAGGCAACTGATCAGCAACCGCTTTTACCCTCGCGTGGTCCACTTGATACTGTGCCATGAGGGTGTCTAACGCCGCTTTTTGAGCCTGTAACGCCGTCAACGTGGAGTTGTCATACGTCGCGAGGAGCTGCACGTAATCCGCTTTTCCGTCTCCCGTAAAATCAATCATGGAATTGATATAAAAGTCGGAACCTCCTCCGATTACAATCGGATTGTCAAAGTAGGTTTTCCGGTTGATATAGATCGAAAAACTTCCGCCGTTCGAATGTACAAAATCCGTCAGGTCGTCCCCGTTCATATCCGCAAAAAAATCGGCAACGGATCGGTTACTCGCCAGTGGAGTAGTATTACTCGGAGAATACTGAAATCTGTATTCATACGGACTGAATGTTTTCATGTCTCGATTGGCCCCAACCAGGCTTACGTTTCCAAAAGCTACCGGAGAACTAAAGTTTCCTCCCGTAGAATAAACCCCCCAAAGTGTTCCGCCGTCTTCGTACACAAAATCGGTTTTACCGTCCCCGTTTAAGTCCACGGGTTGATAAAATGTATTGTAGTGAATTGGAATATTAGGACCGTTGAATGTGACCGGTCCTTGTCCGATCCTTTGGATATGTCCCACCAAATGAATCGATCCGTTTGTTTCGTTCCCGTTTAAGGTCGCAAAGTCCGTAATTCCGTCTCCGTTTAAATCCATCGGCAACCACGCCGTCAACGCCGAATCCACTCCGTTGTCGCAGGCTCCCGGCCCGCCCCAACTTAAAAAACTGAGACAATTCCCGGCCAGATAATCGAAAAAACCCATATTCCCACCCCAACACACCGGAAGAGCCGCACACAAACAAGACGCAAATCCCAAATTACAAGCGTTTCGATCCGGCACGGGAACCTTTACTACATACTGCAAGGACGCATCCACGTTCGAGTCCAGCGCGGAAGGATGATACGGCAACCCTCCGTTAAAATATACATTCAAGATATCTAATGCAATATTCGGCATAAAGACGGCCATCGATATCGTATTATTCAAGGTTTGGTAGTCTATATTACCGGGGGAAAAATTCCCCGAATGATTCGTATATGTAAAATTCAGATCCGCAAAATTCTCACTCCCGAACGTGTTACTTCCCGATCGTTTGATCTTTTGTAAAACCGACCTTCCGGTTACAGGCCCGGTTGTATAATCCAGGTCGTAAGTCCGAAACGTATTTCCTCCGACAAGGATATCGATCGTATTCAGTCTTCTTTGAAGTCTTTCCAAAGTGCCTAAAGAATAATTCGGAATTTTGTCGTTTCGATTTTCGTAGTTAAACCGGATCGTTCTGTCGTTGTATGTGATCGTGGAAGGATAATAGTCCCCGTTGGTAACGTCGATCAATGTGTAACTAACATCATATCCGTTCCCGAAAGAATCTTCTTCCCGACTCAAAGCCCATTCCCGGATCGATCCTGCGGTTCTGCCGAGCGCGGGAATTCTGGAATCGATACTACTTCCGAAGATATGTCTTCTTCCATCCTTGTCGGTTGCGATCCAAGTACAAGGACCGTCCCCACAAGTTCCTTGCGGTTCAAATTTTATATAGGATTCTTTTTTGGAATGATAGATCGTTTTGTTCCCGCTTATGTCTACCAGCTCCCCCGCCAAACTCGAAATATACGAATCACTTCCGTTGTAACCGATTCCGTTCGACGGATTTCTGAAAATAGTCGGAATTCCGTTTAAGCTCCATCCCATTCCCACAACTCCGTTTCCTCCGTTTGAGTTGTACGAAAGGGAAAGCTCCGGGATCACTCCTTTCGTGCCGGGTGGAACTTCGATTTCTACTTGAGTTGATGCCGACCCGTCGGGACCGGCTTGTATTACCGGAAGTTTTTGAGGAATTCCGCCCGCAATTGCAGACGCCGCCGCGTTGAATATATTAGAAATTCCGTTTAAAAGAGAAAAGTTAAGTATGAAAAGAATGGAAACCCCTAATAAAATAATGCCGATAGATCGTGATTTCATTTGAAAAACCTCTGTTCTAAATTCTCTTGTTCTAAAGCTTGCACTATCCCATAAATCAAGTTCACCTAACAGAAATACAACGTGTTTTTGTGATATTTTTGCCACCTTAACACAAACAAGTTATTTCTAGGAATGATTTTTTAACTTTTAGAACTAGTTTTGTATCTTTGAATTATAATTTTCGCATACCGCAAGCGACCGGTCATTTTCAAGTACGTTTAACAAATTATAAAGTGATTTAATTCCATTTTGCTCATTTTCCTTAAAACATCATCGATTATAATCGATAATGTTTTAGAATGTTATACATCTAAACTTAATTTAATATTCTATTTACAAGAAAAACATAGTTTAGACTTCTGGATCTAAACTTCCGAAAGGTGTTTATACAATGAAATTCAAAACGAAATATTATATTCCAATTCTTTCATGTATTTTGCACCTTTCCCCCGCCCTATTCGCCTCCGAACTTCTTTTAAAATCGGGAGAAGCGTATTTGATCGAAGAAATCAACGAAAGCGCGGATGTGGTCAATGTTCGTTGGAAAGGAAGGCAATATAGAATCCCAAAGTCTGAGATTCAAAGGATCGATTATCAAAAAAAAGGCCCTGAGTCTTCTTACAATTATTCCGAATTCCGTTTAACGGACGGTAGTTCCATCCGAGGCATTATCGTGGAAAAGAAAAAAGATCGGCTCGTCTTTCGAACCGAACTAGGGTTTGTGGAAATCGAAAAAACTAAAATTCAAAATCTAAACGCAAGTTCTTTAGAGTCCGAAAGTGAAAGTCCCGAGTTACCTGACAAATATCTCTCCGGACGTTCGGGTGAAAACCTACTCTATGTCGGTGGAAGTTTACTCTTTCAGGCAAATCACGGATCTTGGCACAAAAACAACCCCGGCACCGCCGGCGTAGGGTTTTTTATCGAAAAAGGATTTATCAATCATCCTCTCTGGTTTTTCGGATTTCTTTCCGAGTATTCCGTCGCACCCGGCGCGTTAGGTTCCATTTCTCTTTGGAATCAATCTATGTATTTCGGAAAACAATTCGGTTCTTCCGCCCCCTACTTCCTGTTAGGTGGAGGTGTGACGTCGGTTCAATGGAAAAACGATTCTCGTTCTTATAACGGAACCGATCCCGAACTTTTAGGGGAATTCGGTTGGGCTTTTGAGTTTAACAACGGATCTCGTTTGCGGCTCGGTATCCGGTCACAATGCACTTTTGAAACCGGGGACTCACTTTGTAGGTCCGGGCTTCGTATCTCCTGGGGGATTTTGTTATGATTTTATTTTTCAAAAAAAGAAAGACGATCCGGATACTTTCCATGTTTAACACGTTCCTAAATCGTTCGGAGACTTTAGCTCTTATATACGAACCTTTGCAGATGATTTTTTTAAATTCGAAAATCTTTTCTTTCGTTATACCGGCGTTCTTATTAAAAATCGGGAATGGTTTTAAAATCACCCGTTTCGTTTTTCTTTTCACTCTAATCTTACAACTTGCAAACTGTTTAAATTCCCCGCTTTCGCACATCCACAACGCACAAAACGAAAAAGTTAACCTTGCTTTTGTGACTCAAATCGGTCCTCGCTCCGCTACGATTTTCTGGGAATGTTCTACGTCCCTTCCGGGTTCTGTTTTGTACGGCAAAGGTGCGATCGAATCGGTTGTGACTAGTTTAGAAAATTCTAAACTGCACTCGATGACTCTCCCTAATTTGGATCCAAACACCGATTATCTCGCGTATGTTTTTTGTTCCAATAGCACAGACAAACTACAAGGGGTTCCTTTAACTTTCAAAACTTGGACGAGTGATTTTCCAAATCGAACTCGGGGTCTTTGGGTTGTAGGTGGGATCGGTGCGGACTCATCCCCCGTTCGGGAAATTGATTTTTTTGATCCTGTAACGTCTACCTGGTATCCGGCGGCAACTTCGATTCCTACTCCTCGCGCTTTTGCTAATATTGTTTCTCACAAAAACAAAATCTATGTCATCGGCGGTCTCGAAAAACAAGGGATCAATTACGTAGCTTCTAAAAAAACCGAGGTGTATGACCCGTATACAAATCAGTGGACTACCCTGTCCGATATGCCCGTTGCCAATCAAGGCGGCGTCATCGCATCCGTGGGAGAAGAAATTTTTATCATAGCGGGAACCACTACAGCCGACATGACGACCGGGACGATCCTAAACACGGTCTCCCGTTTTGTTCCCGGAGTCGGTCCGACCGGTTTTTGGCAAAGTTATACGTCTCTCACTGCAATTTATTCTAGGGTGGACATGTCCGGTTGTGGTCTCAATGGAAATATCTTTTTTACAGGCGGGAGATTTACAAACGACGGAACCTCTCAAGCCACATCCGATGCTTACTCTCCTTCGATCAATTCCACTTCGAGCGCGGGGGAACCTTCGATTACAATCGCAAGGCACGGGGCCGGTGCGGCTTGTGTAAAACCTTTGAACTCTGATCCCTACCCTACCGATCCCGAATGGATTGCGGTCCTTGGAGGTTCAACCGGAGTGAGTACGTTACAACCGATCACGTCAATCACAACCACCAACCGAACCGACTTTTTTCAAAACGGCACACTTGCCTTTGCGATTGGTCCGATCTTACCCGTTTCCGTTTATTTTCCCGGAGTGGAAGCTTCCTACGAAACACGGAAACTTTTTGTTTTTGGAGGAGCTTCCGCACTCAACATTCCCACAGATTCCGTTTATTCGATCGGTCTTCAAAATCCGATCGCAAGCACCTGGTCTCTGGATTCTCAAAAGATGCCACGCGCTCGTTACGCTCACAAAGTAATCCGAATCGACAGGTAGGTTTCAAGTAGCGAGGTTTTAGTTAGTTAGGGGGTTAGGCTTTTTTGAAAATCCAAGTAGTTTATGAGGTTGGTTCTATTAAAAAAATGAAAGTGTTTCGTTCCATAGGCAACATTCTTCGGTTTTCTTTGGGATTGATTTTAATCCCCGTTTTTCTTTTTACTTTCTCTTCCCAAGCTTTTCCGCAAGACTCCGGCTATTTTGGAAGTCATGAGGACGGCAAAAAACTTTTAGAAGAAAAAAAATATTCAGAGGCCGAAAAGTTGGCCCTGTCCTTACTCACAAACAACCCTTCCGATCCGAACGCGGAATATCTTCTTTCATCCGCTTGGGTCGGCCTCGGACGAGAAGAAGCGAACAAGGGGAACTTGGATAAAGCTATATCTCTTCTTCAAAAGGCCCGTCAAAAATGGCCTTTTGATCAGGAGCTTAAAAAGGAAATCGAACTCCTAGGCAATATTTCTTCTAGAAAAAATATTCAATCTAATTCTTCCCAAAATCGTAAATCCGCCGGCTCCCAAACGGTCGTTCTTTTGGATTCCGAACTTTTTCGTTCGATTGAGGATATTAAGGAAGAGTTAAATACTATTCTATTACAAACGAAATCCTTTCGTGAAGGGAACGAGCCATTTTCTTCGAAGGAAACATTTTATCAAATATCGATTGTAGTTTTAGCTTTCTTCTCTGTTTTGAATTTTATTTTTACATTCTTACTTTGGAGAAAAAAATGAATTCTAAATTTTTCAATATTCCAAAATATGCAGTAACAACTCTATTATTCATTTACTTGCTGTTATCTCATCTTACATTCGCTCAAAACAATAGCTGGCCTAAAAAACAAGACGAGATTCGAAAAGTTTTAATGAAAGCCGGAAGATGGGAAAGTTCCAACGGTGTTTTCATTGAATTTTTTAACGGCGGAAAAGTCGATTTCCACGAAGAATCGGAACCAGTTATACATGGTGTAGGAACTTATACAGTTGATGATAAGTTTATCACAATTAATTTAGAAAATGCAGAGGATGAACGCCTAAAAGGACAAATCCATAAATGTTCCTACGGCTTTAAAGAACACAATTATCTCCCCAAACAATTTATACGCTGTTCCATTGAAGATATTGATTCAAGTAACTATGAAGCTTATAATCAACAATCCAGAAATCCCAAAGGTATACATTTCGAATTAGATCAAATAAAAATGATAACGACCGGATTAGAGAAAGTTACTGTCAATTTTGATTCTTATTTTAGAAAAGCGCCAAATACAAAAGGGGAAATCATTCCATTTAACCAATTATCTTCGGAAGAATGTATGGAAGATATTCTATCAGACAAGGGCAGATCTGGAATTAAACAACAAGTTAGACTACCGAAAGGTTATAAAGTGGAGGCCATAGCCAAAACAGTGGAAACATATCAAATCGAAAAGTGGAATAACCATTGGTACTATGTATCAACTTCAGTTGGCTGCTACGGAGATATTAACACAACTTACGGTTGGATATTTGGTCAATTTCTGGATTTCGATAAAAAATAAAAATCTGAAGAATTATGAGTTATCCGCATAGAATAATAACTTCCGAATATACAAAATGGCTGTCAGACGAAAAGGGATTCATATAAACTACGGGCATAAAATTTGCGATTATTGATCTTTTATTTCTCAAACATGATTTACAGTTTGTTAATCTTTGGTTGCGCCTATAAATCGGAAACTAAACTAGAAAGAATTACGCACGAGAATTCTCCAACTAACTCATTACAAGGTCAATACATTGTAGATCTTAAAACATGTGCATTGGCCTTAGATTCTTGCCTAAATAAATGCAATAAAGATTACCCTTATGCTTATTTAGAGAATTCCAATCGAGATAATTGTAGAGATAGCTGCACAGATCGCGTTAAGAATTCGGATAGCTGCTACATGTATTATCGTTCTTCCAGAAACAATGTTTTTCGAGCATCTACAACAAAGTGAGGTCGTCTTGGCTTATAAATTTCAATTTGAACAAACGGAATTGTGCATAAAGGCTAAAACGAAAGTTTATTCATATTCGTCTATTTTTCTCGTTATATTAATATCGTCTTGTCGCTTTGAATATAGAATCGAACCGAAAAAGATCGATGGGGAAAAGATATCTAATACGATAAGCTCAAAACAAAACAGCGAAAAGCAGCATATATGTTACCAAGAATTAAATTCGGCGTTATCAGCAATCTTGTGTAAATGACTTGTAATAATTTCTGCCTCGGGTTTACTCCAAACCATTTAAATAGGCTTCAATGATCTTATTTTTTCTATCCATTAAGGATATATTATTCTTTTTTAACCAATAGTACAGCTTTACGGTTTCGGTTTGACTAAGATTTAAAAGATAAAGATTCACGCTACTATTACATTTAAGAATTTTTTTATCAGTATTGAATCCAATATTTTTTATCAATATTTTTCTTATCACTTTCAGCAAACCAAGATTCCCAGCTATATTACATTGCAATAAGCTACCTCTCTTATGTTTTTTATGAAGATATACACAACCATCACCACTAATTACACCTGCAATAAAACCAGGATAATATTTTTCAGGCAGTTTTTTTGGGAAACTAACCGTGTAGGTTTTCTTTGGAACAACACCATAATTTGACAGATCAAGTTGCATTTGATAAGAATACACTTCTAGACCGACCTGCCTTCCGGCTTTTATTATAGAAGTCTTACCAGTAATTTTATTTTTCAAGAGTTGGGGTGGGCTTTTTTTAAAATATTTAATTGGGCTATCCGTCTCTAATTCTCTCTTGAAGTCTTCTAAAACGTCTACGTCCTCAATCTTAATTTTCAATCCTATTTTATTTGATTTATATACTTTATCCTTATTTCGAATAATTCCATTAACCCAACCATCGGTTATCAACCACCCCAAATAATAAGCCTTCTTTTGTGAATCTATTAAACTAAAATAAGTATCATTTACATTATAAAATCTTCTATAGAGATTATTTTCAATTTTGGATTTCGGTTTAATTTTGAGAGATAGCTCTCTCATTTTATTAAAAATTCCTCCGATCGGTCTTCCAAAGATTTGACTAAGCTCTTTACCTGACTTTCCTTCTCTAACTAATTTTTTAAGTAATTTTAATTCATTAGGTTTCCAGAAATTTTCTCTTTGATGCAAGGTCCAAGCATTGACATCTTTTCTTTTTTTTCCTAAAAACAACAGTCTTCCTCCAACTGCGCTTGGTGTACGATTTAGAATAGTAGAAATTTCTTGATTAGTTAACTTCTTATAGAAATATTTCAGTAGTCTTGATTCTTCATGCTTAGTCCACAAGACGCGTCGATTACCTAATTCAAGCTCATCAATCTTATGTTGAATTGAAAATGTAGACCTTGATAGTTTCTCGGCAATTCGTCTTATTACATCACCGGCGCCATAGAATTTCCGAAGATTTTTTAATTCGCTCATACTCCATTTACCTCTATGTCCGGGAAATGCTGATCTTGTCATAACTTTTATTGTTCTTTCGGCTATTGAATACATAACGTTAGCTTGATCCACTTTAAGTAAAATCGAATTTGCAGTTTAAATGCCTCTTTATTATCTATTTTCCTTTTATATCGACGACCATCTTCTCCTTCGCTAAACAGAGGTGATTACGTGAACGATGTCATTAATACGAGACTATTCATAGCATTACCCCCTATTGCTTAGGAGCTAACTGAGATGTACGGTTTTAAGTGGGATAACTACACCTAGCATGTCTCGAAATATTTCTGTTTTCTTTAAGTTTTATAATTTAAGTTGCCAAATAAAATCTATTAATAATTTTACTTAGATCTTGTCCCAAAACCTACTTATAAATCATTCTAAATAGAATGATGGCGTACGCAAGTAAAAGAAAGCGGAATAATTTTCGATTTTAAATTCCCAGCGTGTTTTAACAGCTCGAAAAGCATTGAACCATGCGAAAGTCCTTTCAACGATCCATCGGAATGGTTTTAATTTAGGAATGAATACAGGATTTTTTGCATTCGTTTTGTTTGGAATCCTGTATTGAATATTCTTCTTTTTTAAATTGCTTTTAATTGTTTTACTAGCGTAAGCCTTATATAAGGAAAGGATTTCGGGTTTAAGCAATTGTTTGTTTCGAAATACTTTAAACTTTTTTAAAGTAGGAAAAATTAACTTAGAGTCATGAGTCTCTGCGCAAGCCAATACAAAAGCTACAATTGTGCTCCACGCCGATCGACGAGAATATGCCTTTAAATGCCTCTTTTGCCGCGATCCGTTGGATGGCGTCCCGTGAAAGCCCCCTTTTGGAGCCTTTGCGAAGCTCCCGTCTTCGGCCATTCTTTTGGTTCTAATCTTGATGGATCGTTCGTAAAGTTTTAACGCTTCTTTTTCAATCTTGTCAAAAACTCCGGCATCTACCCATTCTTGAAATCTTCTATGCAAAGTTGATTTAGAACCAAACATATAATGAGTGGATAGGCTTAGGAATCAGTGGATAGTCAATTTACAGAGTAGAAAAATCATACTTTGTTAGAGTCTGATTCCTTTTGTACTAAAATGTAACTAATCCCTAAAGCGAGGACGACCTCCTTTACTCGGATCTTTCTTGTTTTTGGGTAGTAATGGCTCTAATCTTTTCCAAATTGTTTCAGGTATATTAAGACCACCTAATTCCGTTTTCATAGGTCACATTTTAAAATCAGGCGGTTATGTACAAGTAGGTTGGCGGACAAGCTCTTATTTAAGTTTAACTAAATTACGATTCCTCCTATTAAAATCGATAGTAAAATTGAAATAAAAAAAACTTTGCGAAATTTTTAGGACGTTTTCTAATCGGACGAACAAATATATACGCAGTTTTTATAACTTTGTTCGTATTAAATCAAGAATTGCATCCCAAATATCTTGTTGGAAATTTTATCACTACTCTTATCGGAACAGATATGGAAATGTCCTGTTTTACCAAAGAGGAAGTTCAAATCCCAATAGATTTCGTGAATCTACAAAAAGGGAAGTCTTTTAAAGACTCAAACGAAGATACTGAATTTACGAACGTTATTGGAAGGGCTTGACTCTATGATTCAAAATCAAACAAACTCGTCCCGAAAGAAGCACTCGGTGGTGGATTATTGTATTGAACCTAATATCTCTGGTTACGAGAGTAAAAAAATAATGTTTAAATTTATAATATTGAATTCTTTTACAAATCTGAAATATGGCGTAGTTTTTCTGATTGCTCTTGTTTGTTCCTGTAAAAAAGAAACTACCATTCTCGATCCGAATTTTCGAATCGGTGTTGTATTTATGAATTCAGAAATTACACTCTATTCAGAACCCAAGTTCGGAGCGACGTATAATAAATTCAATGTTTCAATCGGCACTTTAGTCAACATATTAGAAACGATTCCTCCTGAACATAATCAAGGAGTTTGGTCAAAAATTAAAAGAAACGATCAAATAGGATGGGTGTATGTTAAGGATTATAATCTCATAGATACTAAATCTCTTGTTAACGATCTCTATGTAAGTAATTTAAACGGAGTTGGAGTATATGAATCGCCTTCGATTGATTCTAAAATACTAAAATCTTTATCGTACGGAGAAAGCGCGCGCCTTCTTTCAGAAGGATTTCAAAATCCGAAAGATGGTAAAATGTTCAATATAGTGAAAATTGGATCTGATTACGGTTTTGTTTTGGATGATGAATTTACGACGCGATCATATACTAAAGAAGAATTAAACAAAGCTCCTTTTGTGGACATGATCTATAGGGGTTCCATCAGTGTTTGTGAGGGTCATTATGCTTCTGCCGTTTTCTTAAAGGGAGAGGAATGGTCGCATCGTTATTATATTTCGAAAGGAAAATGCAATAATAAAGAATTTGTTCAATTGTCTAAGACTTTAAGATTTGTAGGACGCCAGTCTGAATTCAAAATCCTTAATGTCATGGATGTCTCTAAGTATGAAACTGATAAAAACAAACTCTTAGTTGTTTCACAGGAACCAAATGAAGATTTGTTCTGTTCGGGTCCTCGTTTTTTTAATACAGTTACTTGGGTTGATTTAAAAATGGGTACAGAAACAGAATTACCCGACAAAAGTAAAAAGTATGAGAACGTAATTTTGAAAACTTGGATTCTAGATGAAAATAAGGAAAACCTAGTCGAGGTAGACACAAAAGATCAAAATTGCTACTACCCGGCTCCATGGAATTAAAATTTCTTTTTTCGTAAATAATCCCGAATCAAATTCTTTGTATCCATCGGAACCGCACTTTTAAGATTTTTCGACTTTAAGGTGCGATTTACTTCCTCTTTGACTCCTCTTTTTCTGAGTGCAAGTTCTTAAAAGGATGCATCTTCCTAAAACTCTAGAGTTATTTTTTAAATAAAAGTATTAAAGCAAAAGATTAAACTCACTTGAAAATAAACCAAGTAGATGAGACCCTACTCAAGATCTGAGCGAAGTCGTAAGGGAGCCAGTCAAAGAAACCTGAATCCGGTCAATAAATCTGCCGAAAAAGTAACGATTAATAATTTAAATCTATGCTTGTTTACATAAGTGGAGATATGTAAACAAACGCATTTATCTCTTTTCAACGATCCCAAACACGTCCCTTAGAAATTGAATTTCAGCTTCATCATCAAACAATTTTTTGCCTGAAATGATTTGCGCAGGGATAGTTCCTAAAACAATGATAACTTTAGGTTTTAGAAATTCAATTTGAGTTCTTAAAAACTTTAAATTTTCCTTATAAAAAGAATCAACTTTTATAACGCGAGAACACCAGGTGCGTTTACTACATTGTGTAGACCGATAGTCAGGCTTTTAAAAAACATTTCTCTAAAGACAAACCAACTTGATTTGCTAATTTTTCGAAATTTAACCAGGTAGGGCTTTTACGTTCATTATGCTTATTTATTTGATTGAATTCATCAAGAGTTCTAAAATCTTGTCCAAGAACCATACCTGAAAAGATTCAGGCAAATCATTATGCAATTCTGTAAAACCTTTGCCCCCAAGCTACGATGTCTTCAAGAGGATTGCGAACAGGTTCTATATAATCAGAAGGGTAAAATTTAATCGAAGATTGCATTATTTCAAATAGAGTATCCGAATCTCCCGCCTTGCCATAGCTCTAAACTTATACATCGGTCGTAGAATAAATAATCGGAATTTTCTCAACCTAGCGCACCTGAAAAAGTGATCAGGTTTTATCCATAGGCAGAAATAATTAAAGTCCTATACTCTTTAAAACCAGCTATACGTCTCTCTCGAAAATTATTTCAACTTCCTGCAATAAACTAAGACGTAAGGACATTCTTCTCTATATAGGAGAACGAATTCCGTTACACTACGTAATTGAAGCTCCATTTCAAAAACTGAAGAAAACTAATCTAGATAATAATGAATCTTATCCGAGAAAATTCCCTTACAACTTTACGGAATCCGAAAGAATCAAACGTAAATACTCGGAACTCTTACAAACTCCATATTAATCAATTCAATATTTGGAATCAAAGTGAGTTAATAACTCCGGACCGTATCCAATCGTATCTCTCGTATTTAAAGACCAAAGGAGTCCGGTCCGCTACAATTCGGGTAGCAAAATCTGCATTAAAAAAAGGGATAAAACAATCGCTTCCCGGTAAGGCCAATAATCTCGCTTTCTTAAGTGTTTTGGATACGGTTTTCAAAGAAATGAAAATCGACTCTACGAAATATTCATTAAACGAATCGGCGGTCTTATCAAGAAAAGAGATATCTACACTCTGCAAAAATACACCTAAGAAGCTTTCTCTAATGATCAAAGCATTATATAACTCTGGATTTCGAGTATCAGAACTAACGCGAATACGAATTAAGGATTGTTCTATTTCAAATGACTCTCTTGCTATTACGATCATTAGGAAACGTGGTAAAGAAGTAACAATTCAAAACGCATTCCCGGTTAGACTTTATCAAGAAATCTTAAAAACCTTCCACAGTGAATTTATCAAACCCAAGGATTACCTATTTAAGAACCTGAGATCAATCAATGGGTACTACTCAAGACAATATTTATGGCAAGAAATTAACAAATATTCTAGAAGTATATTAGATAAACATTGTTCAGTGCATTCGCTTCGCCACTCACATGCGAGTAGTCTTCTTTTGGCAGGAGAAAAAATTCCAGCTATCGCCTTACGCTTGTCCCATGAGGATATTAGCACGACGGCTAAATTTTACTTGCACACACAACTAAATCCAAAGGCTTTAAAAAAAGTATTTATCAATTAATAAGGGTATAGGCCGGAGATCGACGGTCACAACAGATTCCAGATTAAGGAGATTTTGACTGATGATTAGATTCAATACATTTAAAGACGCTTTAAATTTTCAAAAGTTCTTATCCGCACCCGAACGGCTTATCAATCATCATATCAGAGTCCTTGAGAATTTTAATAGTATCCTTTTAGAACTACCGTTATCAATGAACATGAGTATCAACAAATATTTAGGTCAAATTCTTTGTGTTGTCCATGACATCGGGAAGATTTACTTTCCTGACGAACTATATGAGCCGGGCAATCTTCATGAAAAGTTTGGAAAAGAATTCTTATCATCCTGGGGAATCGATTCTTCCATATCTACGATTTGCGAGATTCATGGAGAGTGGCATAATTATTCCCCTAATCTTGAAGAATCCCTTGCCATACTTTCAGACAGGTTGTGGAGAGGAGCCAGAGACAGTGAATTAGAAGAAAGAATATCGTATCTTCTTTGCGAAAAAAACAAGCTAACATTTTGGGATACATTCCTAATCTTAGATTCCATATTTGAAAAAATCGCCACCCAAGGAAACATTCGAATTCAGCAGGACGCTCTTGTAAAAAATTAAGGGGGAACACTTATGAAGAAAAATATCGAATCGCAAATTACCGGAAGATTGTTTATTGATCCTTATGAAAACGGAATACTAGAAAAATGCAAAGAAAAAATCGAGTATTCCGATTCAAACGCAAGTTGGAAGCTCTGGCACGGCGTTACGGAAGAATTCGAAGATACATTCTTCTTCGCTGAGTTACGAATTAAAAATACGCACCTAATCCCAAAAATCTTTGATCGGAACCCTAAATACACTTCCAATGAAAATTGGTTTCTCTTGAAGGATCAGGAAGATACTTTTGATATCTACGAAAAGAATCGCTTCTTTCTGGGTGGTATAGCCGAAGCTACACAACTTGGAATTCCTTTTAAGGAAGAATTCCAAGGATTTTGTTTTCACAGGCAAGCACCATATGAGGAGTTCTTAAATAGCACACATAAATTGCTAATGGCTTTTAATGATCGACTAAAGGAAGAAATTCAATAGCTATCCATTGTCTTTACTATAAAATCAGCTTTCGAAGATATCGAAGATCGCCCTAGATTTATATAAACCATGCCTATCCCCTATAAAACCAATTTTGCCTCCTAAGTATCTTCGCACTAAACGAACTGGAGATCCATTTACCATTCTAGTAAAATCCGCTTCAGAGATATCTGTAGAGTCATCGAAGATCTCCCTATTTTGATAATTTCCGGGCCGAATTTCAGATAGTGTTTCCCTGTATTTTTCCCTATATTTAATATCTCCAACTGGAGATATATTATTCAAAATCAGGATAAAAATAGACAGACTTAGATCTTCCGGTCTATAAAATTCGAGCCTTAAGGGATTAACAAGATAAAAGGTATCTAAAGATTCCAAAAGCTCAATTGAGTTTCGCTCATGGCCTTTATTTACAAAATTTAAATCTAAGCTTATACCGTCTATGATGACCATATCATTTTTCGTTTCTGATATTTTCTTTAGAATTTGGTAAATTCTATCTCTATTATTCCAAGTGTAATTTTTGCAGATATACCCATTATCGCCCTTTAGTTCATCCAGCGAATGTACCATAGTGACCCAATCTAATTTTTTTAAAATATCCATTCTATTATTCCTATCCTTGTAAATTTTCACGAAGCTATATCATACATTGACTTGTATTCTGCTATCGGAATAATAGAGAGACCATTTGCACTGGTGAAAACAAAATCAGCATAACCATCTTGTCCATCGTTAGATTTTGCTATATGAATTCTCATTATGTCATCATTAAAATAATCAGTCGTGAGTTTACCTTCCTCTCTCGCTTTCATCAACTTCGGCCTATTTAAAATAAGCACGTCTCGTGCTCTTTCTTTATAAGCCGCAGACCCCTTGAGATTCTTTAATGCTAACTGAAAAAGACCATTCTTATTGCCACTACCAGATCTTTGATCATTTTCATTTGTCTGAACTATTCCGATCAAATGAACCGGTAAGGATTTAATTATCCGGTGCAATCTATCGATCGAATTTTGGATCTCGATTTGTGATACTCCCCAATCTGAAATTAAAGATAACAAATCAATTATCAATACAAAGTAGCCATCATCAGGTAGAAGATTTAAAGACTTAAAATGGTTTTGGATTAAGCGGATCAATTCCGGCAATTGTTCTAAAGAAACATTTGGATTATCATTAAAATAATATCGTTTTAATAATTCATTTTGTTTCATGAGCTCAGGTAGAAAATCCAAATTGGATTTTTCACTACTTGTCACGCTATCAAAATAGGATTTATCTTTACCGAGCAACATAGAAAACAATCTCTCATGATTTCTTATTTTAGTCATTTCTAAGGATAATTTCGCAACACAAGTATTCTTGCGTAACAAACCTATTTCCATCGCTAATGAAAACAAAGATTTACCAGAACCAGATTCGCCTGCTAATATTGTGATTTCACCCTCACCAGCAGGACTATCTATAAATCGATCCAAAGAATCAAAACCTAAAGAGCGTTTAGGTTTACCATTATTTCTCAAATTTAATTGATTTATAAATTCTCTCACAACCTGACTATAGTCTTCATTTTCTTCCAACACTACACTTCCTTCATTTGCCAATATTCTTCTCCTATCTATTATTCATTATTAGTATCGCTCACATAATATATATTTTCCATGAGGGGAGCCGCAAGCTCACCCTCATGGGTTATTGAAATAGTAGGATCCATGTATTTATTCCCACTATTGTATTCATTTACATAATTCAACTTAAACTGTTTACAAGATGATCCATTTTCATTCTTAAAATAGCCCCCGCATTGAGAGAATAAGCCTAATTTATTATAAATTACTGACCTCAGAGTATTTGGTGCTCCTTTCAACAAGTGAAATTCTTTAGCCTTTTCAACGTAATTCAATGGAAACTGAACTCCATATTTTAATCTTTCTTTTGTTTCTTTTTTTAGATGTGCTTTAGCCGAAATTGTCCTTGGATATTTACATTCATAATTATGTTTGCCAACAAATTCTTGAGTCATCAAATTTAGATTCTGTTTCGAGATATTCTTATTGGTATTTCTTCCGACAGCTTCTTCAATATTAAACTCATCTAATTCAGTCAGAAGTTCCAAATTGCT
This sequence comes from Leptospira weilii serovar Ranarum str. ICFT, assembly GCF_000332415.1. GTDB lineage: Bacteria > Spirochaetota > Leptospiria > Leptospirales > Leptospiraceae > Leptospira > Leptospira weilii_A. The sequence goes on along the minus strand of NZ_AOHC02000041.1, from coordinate 359,865 downwards.
AAAGAAACCCAAACTATCTCTATAACTTGCTCCAGACTCCTGATATTTTTTAATCGCGTATTCATATAGACTTTTTAGAATCTTATCCTGCTTTTGGATAGACGCTCCTGATAATTCAGTCAGATCTTTACTATCAACATTACATAAGAATACTAATCTTTTAAACATATCATAGGTTTCTGAATTCCTCACACATCTAAATGCTAATTTCCAAAGCAATCCATCACCGGCGACTCGATTGCCTGCTGTTATTTTGATATCATCATATCCAATCGGAGTCTTCGTTCCAGTTACTCCAATACGTTCCCATATAGAAGCTCCAATTTCCAATGGCTGAAATTCTACAGGCAAAAGCTCAGGAGTGACCATTCTAATGTCCTGTACTATTTCCTCAAAATTAACAATACAATCCTTTGAATCCAATTTTTCTTTTACCCAACCGTAAACTTCATCTAGATTACGAGATTCTTTATTTAATTCTACGTTATATCCTACGTAATCGCCACCCAATGGTAATCGAACGCATTGAGTGAAACAATCACGAACATCTATACTGGAAATGAAGGAAAATTCTCTTCGCAAGCGTTCTTTTACTAATCTTCCAAAGGATTCAACATTGAATGATTTATTAATATAGTAGAACAAATGAAATCCCCGATTTAACATCGAGTATTCTGAAAATAGTGGGTAAACTCCGGTTAGATTATAGAGACACTCTACAACAGAGCTATGCCCAATTTGTGAATTTTCAATTCCAATAGAATCATGCGTATCCACATCGATGCAAATAACATGACTGTGAGGATGTTGAAATAGAGCGATGTTTCCAATTTTATTTTTGAGGATAGATTCATTATCAAGCTGAAATTCGGGATTAATGAGCAACGAACTAAAATGTTTTACAATGGAAAGATTCAATTGCCATTGACCCTTTGGGTAAAAGCTTTTATATGTTAATTCTTTAGAAATTCTCGCCACTCTTGAATTTGACTTGGGGTCGTCATCAGTTGTAAGTGTTCTTTGCCTATCTAGACGAATATCGTATCCTAATGATTTTACTAGTTCGAAGATTAGGTCATTACGAACTTGCCTAAGCGACGGATCTTCAATATTATTTTGTAGACATTTATTTATTTTTTTCTCTTCTGTTGCCAATATGAATTCCATTATTTTTACAGAAATGAATGCATCAACGGTTTTTTCTTAGAAATACAAGCGATTTAAACATTTTATTTTGTTGACAAAATAATTTTTAAAACAAGAAACAATTTAATTCTTTTTGAATATGTTGACAAATTTGCATTCAGTTTACATAATACTAATTTATTTTTATTTAAACAAATATATCGCACACATGTTCACTCTAAATTATTGTGAGAAGGCATTTTGTCCCATGAACAATTCAATCAATACAATTCACCTGTCTTCAGCCACGGATAGATTTCATAAATCTTTTTAGTTACCATCTCCTTTAGATGTTTATATGCACGAAGCTTTCCGACTTTTCCATAGTGACTCATTATTATCTTATCATAATGAGTCAATTCATGCCTGACATAATTTTCAGTAATTCTCCTAACAAAGTCCCAGCTATCGGAATCATTTGCCATTTCATCGAAACCTTGGAGTTGCTTTCTTGAATTATAACTCGAAATCGCATTTTTAATTAGAACTTCTTTGGGGTATTCCTTTACTGTAATTTCAATCTTCTCTATGGATTCCTTTAGCATTTCTTTCCTCTTTTCAATGGAACGAATGCTTCCGGAAATTCTCTTTCTATTCTTCTCAATAAACTCCTTAAATGAATCGGAATTTTCGACCACCGAAACGCGAGATAGCAAATAACACTTCATCGGAGCCGCTTTCTTATAGTATGGATTTTTCACCATTCTATCTGGTTCTCCGAGAAAATTGCTAATGGCAACATCGGTCCATCCGATCCTCTCTTTTAATTTCGATATTGATAGGAATTGTATTTTTTCTTCTTTTTGCATATAAAACTCTCTTTTATTCTAAGCTGTTTTCCTCTATTTCCAATTTAATTCTCCTTCCATAATCTTACTGATTAGTTCATTGTTATTAATGGGCTTTACCAGTTTATTTCTTGTAGATAATTTAGGTTAACAACGACTTCTAAATGATAACCTGTGCTCATAAGCTAAATGTTGTTTGATAAAAATGTTTTTAGATTAAAAGATGAAATCAATTGCCAATTCAAGGCGAATGACATTTCTCTGGACAGTTTTTTTGCGAGGATAGCCATCATAACTTCTACCATTCAAAGTCCGTCCATTTTGTTTTTTATTTCGTCCTCCCCATTGTTTAAAGAAAAAGGGTATGGAATTTTTGTCGCATATAGCTAAGACCTCTTCAACCCACTCCTGTTTCATTGGCCTTGCCTTTGGTCCGGATTCTCCTCCAACAATGCACCAGTCGATCCCGTCCAAATTTATGTCGGCGACACTTTCCAATAATGGTTCAACGGAGACAAATTTCGTTTGGGCATGAGTTTTCCTGAGTAGATCAATACGATCGTAAGCTTTTCTATTTTCTACAGTAACTCCCATCCAAATATTTGGAGTCCAAGTGATCTGAGGATCTAATTCCAACATGCGCTCTGGCCGTTTAGTTAAAATTTGAAACGTATGCCTTGGATTCTCTTGCATTATTTTGAAAACTTTTAGAATAAATTCAGTCGGAATCTTTTCATGAAATAGGTCACTCATAGAATTCACAAAATAAACTGTAGGTTTCTTTCTTTTAACCGGAATTGCTAATCGATCCTCATGAATTTTAATTTCAGAGAATTTCCCTCGACTCTTTTCAAAGCGTTTGGTCATTGTCTCCGCATAACAATTTGCGCAACCCGCGCTTACCTTTGTACATCCCGTAACAGGATTCCAAGTCGCCTCTGTCCACTCAATATCTGATCTATTTGACATTCAAACCTCCGTAATCTTTGATTTTGTCGATTCCAATCTACAACAAATTATCGAAAGTGTCAACAGAATAAGTTGCCAAATATAGCATACGATTCAAAATATATAATACTTTTGTTATATACTTTAACACCCTGCATTCCCAGTTCGATTCGAGTTTTTATTTAGCGTTCGAATAATTAACATTAGTATATTATTATTTTTATATATACTTAAGCACCCAATCAACCGTAGATTTATTTGGAAATTTATTTAGAGAATGCGTCAAAACCTTGTTATTGATAATGATCTATCAATAACGTTGAACGAGCGCGAATTGCCCGTTTTCCTGCCGAATTTTATGAGATTGCGTACCTAAAAAGCATTTAAAAGGTCAAATTTATATTAATTGCTTAGACCCATTTATTTTCGGAAAACCATCTACCAATTTTGGGGAGTTAAGGATGCTTTTTTAGATGAAATTTTTTATACTTAATATAGACTTAATACAAGCCAATACTTTAATTTTTTGTAAAGAATAGCTCATTTTCGCTTAAAATCGATTATTTTTGAGGGTTTATTTTTTTTGAAAAAAAATTAGAATGGCGAAGAACTGCCCTAAAAATGCGACATTTTTATGCCAATATGTCACATCGGTTTCTTTGCTTTGCTTTAAATCCCCCTGAATCAGCTATTTCAAAAGCCTCCATTTCTTGTCGGTTAATCATTCTCGGCTTCTGACAATCACCTTTCTCATTAGGATAGATAACCAGGGCCTCAGAAGATCCTGAAGGCTCCAATTCGTGTAATTAGTCGCTTTCTGCGGGTAATTTTAGAAGGTTTGCGAACAATCCTCATAATCTCTAACCCAATTCGATTTCAAAGTAATTGAACTATCTCAAGTAGAAAATAGAGTCTTCTATTCGAAGATATTTATTATGTGATTAATTGAGAGTCATAAGAGTTATAGAAGGATTGCTTTCCTTACAACGTAATTCGGAAGAAATTTTCAAGACAAAAAGAGACAGAGAAAATCCTAAGCAAGGACAATCGCATAACAGCCGAGAGCTTTTTCTTATAACCGGTATTAGACTTGCCCATATCTACAAGAAATGCCTGAGAATGATGATACTTGACAGCTTCTTTACGTAACCTCTCTCAATGATGTACATTCTTATATCGATTAGGGTCAAAGTCTACAACTTTAGAATGGTTATCATAAACTTCTGTTAAACAGGGAATATCAAAGATTGGATGGTCGAGAATCCCCAAAGATGTAAAGTGAACCTGCTCTTCCTTAATGCCGTCTATATGCATCCAATTATCTCGCATCGTTGATTCAGGTTCAATGATCTCTGCAAATACGAAGTATGAAAAGTCATCTAATTTTTGGAGATATATTTTTGTATTTTGAGCTTGAGGGAGTAGGAATTTAAAATCTCTCGTTTTGTTTTTAACCATTGAATCATAGAAGTTATTCAAGACCCGGAGAATTTCATTTAATTTGATCTTCCCTACACTATCGATCTCTTTCCATACACTGTTATTCATAATCCAACAGTTCGCATTTAGTTTTACTGAAATTACTTCTATTGTCCAACGGAGAATCGGCGGTAAACTTGATTAGATGACCCGATGGATATATATTTTCCTTTTCAGAAGTTGACCATGTCGCAATTTTAATATTTTTAATATTCATTTCTTTTAATTTGATAATGGAAATAACAATTAAAAAATTAGTCTATATATTCAGAAACACATATAAACGGAAGAATACTTTCATTATTTACAATCTCATATTTACTTTCGAAAATACCTTTTGCAAAATGTGAAGATGTATTATTTTCTCCTAAAAATAAATCTTGAGAATGTAGTAAAGATATAGAATTGTCTTTATAGATTTTTTTGACTTCAGCTCCAGAGTTACTATCAGTAAAAAGATTGAATTTCCATAATTCTTCTAACGTCGGCAGCCTCCATTGGTTTTTAGGATTAATATTTTTACATAAAGAAATAGCCTGATCTATAGTAAGTTGATTTAATTTGCCTCTTTCACATTGTAAACCATTCAAACCAGATGGGCATTTTTGCCAGGATAAATTTGTAGTTTCTTCATAAAAATGCTCTCGATCCTTTAATTTAGAATAAATAATTGATTCTTTCTCCTGACAGTTTGCAACTATTATTGGAAAATTTTCCTGGTACATTATACGCCAACTATTATTATACCAACAATTTTGTTTGTCTTTTATGCCCTGTACTGAGTCACAGGAAGTATTAGAATATACCATTGCTTCATCTATTTTATCAAAATCTAAAATAGTCGAAGAATCCAATAGTCCATTTTGCTGCATTGTTCTCTCAAGATACTTGACGTCTTTCTTGAAAAGTCCTCTCTCTAAGTCTTTAAGATAGAATTTATTGGTTACTTTACAAGTTAGATCATTGTTTAATGAGCTTCCAGATTTATTATAAATCGAACGAGACTGAAAGTGAACTTTCATTTTCTTAGGAATTAATATAAGTAATGGATATAATAGATTAGATCTTTTTTGATATTCTGATATATTTTTTATTGGATTAAATTCTTGGGTTTTAGAAAAATTATATAAACCTTCGGAATTTAGAAAATCTGCCATAACTCCGTTCGATTCTTTGTTTAATTGAAAAGACTTTAATTTAGAAATATCTAATTCTCCGTAAAAAAGAGAAGCTGACACATCCAATTTTGAACCAATTTCAAAAATAGACTTATTTAAATGAAAAGATTCTTTCCATCCCTTTTCCTCTTTTAAAAAGGAACATGAATAAATAACTATCAAAAGACCGATTATAAATTGCTTTTTTATCATTGTTTTCCTCATTTCAGACCGTAGATTACTGATTCCTACATAATAGAGTACCATAGAATTTTGAAACGAATCCCTTTTTTGAAGGCAGAAATTTAGGTACTTTATTATATAGTTTGAGTAAGAAAATTAGAGTATCTTTTCGGAAACCGGTGTTGCATCACAATAATCGTCTCCATATTCATCTTTAAGCTGATTGACTGCTTGATTCCATGATCCTGCTATAACTTCTTTTTTAACAATATAAGTCATTTGCCGATCATTCTTTTTTCTTAAACGCAGATTTACTAAATATCTTTTATCATCAAAGAATCCCATATTCAAATTCTCCTTTTTTATCCTTGTAGTTTAAATTCATCTTTTGTACGGACAGCATTACAAAATTGTATTATATAATCGCTTCCTGAATATTCGTGATTAAATAACAAAGCATTCTTAATTAGAAATCTTATTAATTGTCAGAATCGGCGCATAAGAGGCGGTTAGTAGCGATAACGCGCCTCCACTATCTTGAAAACACTGCAATTTGATCGTATCACCTTTGTTAAACCTTGAATTCGTTCCAACACTTGCCATAACCTCATAAGTCCCAAATCCGGAGGCAGGCAAGGAAGCTGCGGCAACTACGTATACACTACTTAAACCATCATTCACGATGAGATTTGTTTTCCGTACGCCTGTTGTATTTGCCGCATAGCTAACTTCACCGATCACGCTATAAATTCCGGTCTCTGGAACAGTCAATCGATCGGGTAAGCTGGAATTATAATAACCACCCGTATCGTAATCAACCTCGTTGAAGGAAATGATTGTATATGCTCCGTGTGCCAGTGGAATTGGGCTTCGACTTCGAATTTTTGCTACAGAACTTTCAGAAACAATCGAAGTATTCGAAGTATTCGAAGTATTCGCAATCAAAGAAAGGGCAACCGCTAAATCAGCGTCGTTATTTGCATTTTTAACATCATCCGTATTGCAATTGAAAAGAGAGGTAGCTAAAGCCATTAGCAAGAAACAGGTACAAACCTTCATTCTTTTGCATCCTTTTGAAGAGATTTTATCTTTTGTTCGGAACGATAAGATATTGCCCACATGGACGCGAAAATCCAGCCGACAAGCGAGCACATCAATATGAAGGAAATAAAAGAACGGATCAAATTACCCGTTATCAAAAAATAAACACAAGGCAAACAAATAGCCAATAAAATCATTAAGATTCTCCTTGAATCAGACAAAATGGTCTTATTAAGGAAATGTATAGATTCTTGGATTTTATTGCAGTTTTAGGAAAAAACGTTTTAAAAAAAATATGAATTAGACTTATTCTTGGAGAAGGTCTCCACTAACTTCAAAAGACTCACCTTGTTTTTGATTATTTATTGTACTGTTGCCATCTTGTTCTCCTTATTTATTTTAAGAAGTGTAAGATCAAGTTCTAACTATCACAGTTTAAACAATGTGTTAAAGATATTAGGATGCTTCGTATTGAAGAAGATAATGATCTGCAACCAGTTCTTCTCTAAAGAATACTCTTCTCAATAATTAAATCGACAGTGTCGGCTCGATTGTGTAAATGACTTTCTTCCGATCAATTCTTTAATTTGCCTATGTTACTTTATCCTTACTATTTTTTGGATATTCATAAGCAAGTTGACTCCCTCAAATTTTAATGGTTTATATGAGTGGAGTTCGAATCTACTACTAATTAACGTGAGTTCGACATAAGAAAACCGGGGCGAATCCGGCTTGCCACAGGCAGCCGGCCGGGCTCTCAGCTCTGGTCAAGTTATTGCATACAGGAAACATAATACAACGATCGTCTTTAGATTCAATTTATTGACCCCGCATCAATCCCTTTCACATTAGGCCGAACTCACGTTAAGTAAATATGGAAATCTTAGGCTATATTTTACTCTGGGTGGGAATTTTTTTGTTTAGTAATGTGTTTTATACTTCAATAATAGATGATTCTCAAACTAAAAAAGATTTAAAACAAACTCCTTTATATGCATTAACAGGTTTAGATATACCCTTGCTTATCTGTTATGGTCCCACGGTAATTGCGACAGCTATAGTGACATTTATATTAGGAATTAGAATTATCTTTAATTTTTTCTAATGATTCCTTAGGGAAAATTAAAACTTTTTTGTTGCAATCTTCTAAAAATTCACAAACAATATAAGGTGACGTATTTTCTCCTTTTTGATATCGTGCGAATCCAAACTTTGTTTCATTTTTAGAAAAACCTTTTACTACCATTATTTGTGATGATGATTTATGTTTTACTAAATCTCCAATTTCATAATTTTCCATATTAATATTCTTAATAATTTAAATATATTTCCAAGTCTCTGAAACTGGAATTCTCAATCCTGTATCGAACAGGAATTAGATTTAGCTTCTTTCTACGTAAATCCATCCTTACTTTGCAAGTTGTTTCGATAGGCGGTTTAGTCCAGTAAATCATGTTATCAGAGCAATCTCCCCAAGCGATCTTGTCTTCAAAACCATTCTCAATTTTAAATAGCAACTCAACTTCTATAGGTCTCTGTCTCTTATCACCAATACCGTCATCAACATGACCTATATATAGATCCTTGAAATACTTTGCTTCTTTGAGAGGAATCTTAATTTGTAAATCTTTTGGCATATCAAATCTGTCATTTTTCTCCCATTCTTCAGAAAATTTAGTTGAAAAAGTTTGGGTTTTAAAATCGTATTCTTTCCAAACATCAAAGAGTTTTGCAAGGTTGCGGGTGTATATTTGAATATAAAGATATTTTTTTTCTTTTTTGATTTCATGAAGTTCTTCTACGGAGTCTTTGAATATAAATTCATCCCCATCATATTTTAAAGAATTATATAACTTATATTCGATATCATTAAAATGGGACTCTACAAAATTTTTCAAGTATTCATTTGGATATGTAGAAGGGCCATAAGAAGAGTCTTCTTGTCCAAGTTTTCTTAATATATTTTTTATCATACCTCCAAAAGAAGAAAAACCTTCTCCTTCTTTAGGAACCTTAACTTCAACTACATTTTCAGGATTTATGTTTTTTAGGATATCTTGAGCTAATTTTTGCTTCTCTTTAATAACAAATTCAATTTTATCAAAAATAGCAGGTTTTCCCGTATTTCCACAAGCATCAGAATACAATTTTTGAAACGCAATCAGGTCATGTTTATTTTGAATATTTACCGCATTCGTTAAATAATCCAGAGGGACCGTTTTTAGAAAACGGTCAGTTATGATTGCCTCTTTCTGTAATTTTTCATCGAAATAAATCGATTCAGAAGGGATGGTTTTAGAATCAACATTTCCGAAATTATCACAGATGTTTTTATTTTTCACAGGTGATTGATACGCTCGTTCAAGATCAGAGATGCAAGCGAGGTTTAGAAGCACTGCTAAAATAAATGTAATTTGTTTACCTTGAGGATTTTGAGTTTTTAGAATCACAGTCTCTCCATAATGAAACATATAGTCTCAATATGGAAATGTATTGATTCTTAGATTTTATTGCAGTTCTGAGGAAAAAATTTATTAAAAATTACTAGTTTAGTCTTCTTCTTGGAGAAAGAAACCAACGGAAAAGATCCGCTCATTCTTGTTATTGAAGAATCTAATTTCAACTGATTGTGTGGAGAGAAGTGGGTTCTTAAAGAATTTCTTGGGACCGAGTTCATCAATTCTTTCGATAAACTGACGCTCTAACCATAACTCCGCATAGAGTTTTTCGGTATCATTCAAAGTCAGACCGATATATTGTTCACCGGGAGTATCACCTGGGACCAGTATAAAGGTGAATTCTTTCCCTTTGATTTTTCTCGTAATTGATACGGGTCCCGGTTCACTTCCTGGATCTTTAAATTCAGCCATCAGTCCTCGGTAAACAAGGTCGTTTTGATCTGAGGTCGAAATTACTACACGATCCTTCCAAACACGGACTAGGATTCGAAGATAGTTGGGATCATTTTCCGGAAGACTAGATTCGATAATTTTATCTGCGTTCTCAGAGGAGATTTTACTTCCTATGGATTCTAAAAAGATCACTTCTTTTATTGAAACGAACTTTAGAAATATCTCTTTGTTTCTTTTGATCGCAGTCTCAACCCTATCCATTTCTTCATCAGAAAGCTGACCTTCTACATATCGTAGTAAAAGTTCCTCGGAGATTTCCTCGCTTCCATCATATGAATGTTTCATAATATCGGTTTTACTGCAAAATCCTATGAAGATCTGAATTTTTTTAACTCAACAATGGCCCGATTGCAGAGGCTTGTAATGGTTCCAAGAGGCATTGCCATTATAACAGCGATTTCTCTGTGCTTATAACCTTTTCTACGATATAAAATGACCTGTCTGGAGGTAAAATCCAATTTTTCAATTAGGCTCTCAAATTCATTCGAGAGTTCTCGATAATGAGCTTCCGACTCCCCTTTTTGCCAAGCTTCCTCTGCTTGCTTTCCCATGACAATTTCTACTTCGTTATCCTGCCAGTCTGCGGCTTCTCTTCTTTTTAGAAGCTTTCGAAATTCATTACGAGCGACGTTTCTACCGATATTTTTTAAATATACTTTAAAGGCGATCTCCGATTCACCGGTAAACTGACGTAACAACCTAAAATCATCTTTAATTAATTCCTCTATAATTCTTTGGACAATATCCTCGGAATCACGACGACCAAAGGTCTGTATCACAATTCCATTCAACAGGCGATCATACGTTAAGAGGAATTCCTTCCAGCTTCTGGAGTTCCCCATCAAACAGCCGTTAATTATTGTTCTAAAATCTTTTATCATTCGCAAGTCACCATAAAAAGAATTATTGAAGGAATCTCTTTCAACCGTTATCTTTCGTCAAAGGCGGCAATCATAATATTGTAGGGTATTTTGTCAAGTCTATTCTATACTTTGCCATACTTCCCTAAAACTTGCTTTCATTATATTCTTAAAGACTGTTGAACCGATTTTTTGAAGAATTTTGGAGACAATTGTAAGGTAGTCGTCAATGGAATCGGAGAGATTTTGAGTTATATGGACTTCTTTTCTGAGCCTGGGAGAACGAATCCTCCCAAGGAAAGTAAATCGGTTATACCCACCTAACATTCGTAAGGCGATTTACACCGCGAACGCTATCGAGATTTTTTCATGATGTCCGTATTTTACTCGGAATTCTTTATGCACAGATTTATATATCTCCCGATTTACGGATCCTCATCCGTAGATAACTGCAACTTTCTCTTTTTCCGATAGTTTTTTATATAAAGTTGAATCATTGAAAGGCTTCCTTCTAAATCTGAGGAACGCATAACAAAGCCGATCAAAGTAGCCTTGAATATTTAATATAAACTTTTTCATGTTGAAGTTTTTTACTTGATTAGTTAGTGTATATTTTACACCTTAATCCATATTTTCAAAACTGACTACCAATTTTTTTAAATCCGATGAAAAAGAATGACACACATTCATATGAATTTGCCAGACCGAGCATCACAGTTGATTGTGTTGTATTCGGTATTGACGAAGATAAGCTTAAAATTCTTATTATTCAACGGGCTTTGGATCCGTTTCGAGGTCACTGGGCATTACCGGGAGGATTTGTAAGAATCGAAGAAACAATCGACGAAGCTGCCAGTCGTGAACTCAAAGAAGAAACAGGGTTAAAGAATATATTCTTGGAACAACTATATACCTTTGGTCAAGTAGATCGTGATCCCCGAGAACGTGTTATCTCTGTAGCATATTATGCCCTCGTAAATTTGCAGAACCATTCCGTGCAGGCTGCTACAGATGCCGAGAATGCCGGATGGCACAACGTGCAAGAACTTCCTAAGCTTGCATTTGATCACGAAAAAATCGTAGACGTAGCTTTGACGCGCTTAAAGGGAAAGGTTCGCTATCAACCGATCGGTTTCGAGTTACTCCCTCGCAAATTCACTCTTACACAATTACAGAGATTATACGAAATTGTTTTAGAGAAGAATCTTGATAAGCGAAACTTCCGTAAAAAGATTCTGCAATTCAATATACTCAACGCAACGAAAGGATTCGAGGAAAATGTAGCCCACAGAGCGGCCCTCCTCTACGAGTTCAACAAGGCGAGATACGATAGAATGGTAAAACGAGGATTTAGTTTTGACCTATGAGGATAATCTCTTACTATATTCAATCAAGATTCAAAGTATTTGGAATTATTTATGGATAAATACGACATCAATTCTTCCTCTTCAATTTCCGTTATAGGTCGAGCCTGGAGAACTGAATTGGAAATAAGGAAATTTCTCGATCATGCAAGAGGTTTCGACTTAGAATTTTATTTAAAAAAGAAAATCGAACGAATTAACGAATTCTTTGATACAGAACATTTAGATTCTTGTGTCATAGGACTATCTGGCGGGATTGACTCATCACTTGTTCTCGGATTACTAAATTTGGCATCAAAAGAACCTTGCTCCCCTATTAAAAAGATTAGAGGAATTACTCTACCGATTTTTAATATCGGCGCAACCGGTCAGCGAGAAGCTTTAAGAAAATTTGAACTTTTAAAATCGTATCCGAGTTTGCAAAATGAAAAGATAGAATTCTTAGAAAAGGATCTGACTCAAGTTCAAGAAAGTTATCTCAGACTCGAAGAAGGTCATTACAGTCCATTCGCAGCAGGACAATTGCTTTCTATCATTCGAATACCATTCCTTTACTTTCACGCTGCACTTCTGCAAGATCAAAACTATCGATCCATCGTAGTAGGCACAACCAATCGAGATGAAGGTGCTTACTTAGGATTTTATGGGAAGGCTTCTGATGGAATGGTGGATTTGCAACCCATAGCGGACCTACACAAGAATGAAATATTTGAGATCGCTAAGAGTATTAAGATACCGGAAGAAATCATTTGTGCCGAACCAACAGGCGATGTTTTCGACGGAAGAACCGACCAAGAAATGATAGGTGCAAATTACGAAGATATTCGCTTCTTTATCTTGCTCAAAGATTTCGGTCTTGATTTTCGAAAAATGATTCAGCTTCTTTCTTCCGACACGATTCGAAGTTTTGAAAATATAGAAGCTTTACATAAGAAAAACCTTCATAAGTACAAAGTCGGCCTTCCTTCGAGATTCGTAGATGTTATGAAGAGAGTTGTGGAAGGAGGCTGGTCATGATACTTCACAAAAAACCCGAACAATCCAAAGTTCCCGGTTTTTGGGCAATGCCATTGATAAAATTCCCTATTCAAATAGACTCTAATTTTTCAAAGGTGGCTACCTTAATTCCGGAAATAGATTATTGGAATCACTTTTTAAGTCCTGATACTTGCGATTCTCTTAGGAATCTATTTTCTGAATCAAAGATTTCAGCACCCGTTTCTATCAACGGCCTTCTGGACCAAGACTATGGAATCGGAAGTCAAAGGGCAACTGGATGGTCTCTTCAACTAGCGAATGAACTTTCAGAACTTATTATCCCTCACCTAAATGAAAAATTTTGTTCGGAGAAAACTCCTACAGATTGGTGGCAAGGGAATCCTAATAAATTTCCTATTTGGATTCCGGTTCAGGTCAGCCCACTTTTTCGTTTTATGAAATACGAATCAGGCGGCGAACACTATGCTCATTACGATGCTGGGTTTTTATATGAAGACGGGATTCATCGGACTTTAAAATCCTTTGTGATCTATTTAACTACCAATCAATCTGGAGCGACCCGATTTATTCGAGATAATTTAGAAAATTTCAATATATGGGATAGAAATCATTCGGATTGGGATAGAAGAGTTCTTAAAGAAGAAGTCCTGTCTGCCTTTTTACCGAGAGAAGGTTCTATATTAATTTTTGATCATAGAATTTGTCATGACGTTGACGTGTATTTAGGAGAAAGAGATCTTCCAAGAATCATTATTCGTGGAGATCTAATCTATAAAATGAAAACTTTATGAAAAACATGCAGACCTGGAAAATCAAACGAGACCCTTATTACAGTAAACTCTTTCAAGAAGAAGGATTAGACGCTACATTGAATGCAGGTTTTTTCGAAGATCTAAATTCAGACGACATAGATATTGAAGCCACCACATCTATTTTATGTACGCCTTATTCCTTTTTAGAAAAGCCTAAGACCAATAATCATTGTGTTCTGTTGCTTACGGGTGCTCTGTGTCCGATACATGACGGTCACCTTGAAATGATGATCATTGCAAAAGATTCTTTGGAAAAAGAGGGTTACCAAGTTTTAGGGGGCTATATCTCACCCGATCATGACGACTACGTAGGCCCTAAAACAGATTCATTTCTAAATATCTATGAAAGAAATCGAATCGTAACCGAAAAGATTGAAGAATATCCATGGATTGGTTTGGATCCGTGGAATGGCGTTTTCAATCAAACCAGTATCAATTTTACTGAAGTCGTTTTTCGACTCAAAAAATATTTGGAACGGAATGCAAAACTACAGACTAAAATCTTCTTTCTTTGCGGTGGAGACAACTTTCGTTTTGCAGAAGCATTCAAATATTCCGAAGACGGATGCGTTGTAATTACTCGAAATGGATATGAGGTTAATGTTAAGAATCAAGAATCCGTTTATCTTGCTCAAGGGAAAAATAGCAATGCTTCTTCGGAGATTCGAAAATCCTATCAGAAAAAGAATTATTATGACAAGAACTTAAAAGTCCGAGAAGATAGTTACCCAATTCCAGAGTTTCTTCATGATTTCTTTCAAGCAGTGGACGTAATTTCCCTCGAAAAACAAATACAAAAATTAAAATCAATGTCCACGACGAATATAATCAGCTTAGATCCTATGATTCGCTTAGAATACAATCTATCCATTTCCAGAATCTTCGACCTTCACGGACATAGGAAGCTTGGCTACAAGATGGAAACACTCACTCAGGATTCTAAATTAAAAGATCTATCTGGTCGTAGCGATATTCTCTTATACGATGATGATATTTACACTGGAAGTACAATGAGTGAAGCAAAATCCTATCTAAAATCTAAATTAGATATTACCATAGATGGATTTTTTTCCTTCAACATGAACCCTGAAAATTATGATCTACTGGATCCACGAGATCTTTACGCATTTAGTGCGGAAGACAACTGCGGTTTACTGGTCAATTTTGGAGATTTCCAGCAAAGAGTCCCGTATGCCTTTCCTTATGTTGATCCATCCATTCGTAGTTCCGTAAAAAACCCGTTTCAATTTTCAATCGAAGTCTGGAAAGAAAATCGAAATCATTTCTCGGCATATCCAGATTTGCGTTTAGGTGATTTTTCCTTTTATCAAAAATTATATTTAAAAATAGGTTTTGATTTAGAAACTTCAATCCAAGAAATCTTTGATTGGCATATTAACTTCTTAGAAAAACTCAATAAATAGTGGCTATATATTTAAAATGTACAAACCTTCTGCTTCGTAATACGTGAAAGTTCCTGAAATAATCAAAGACGATCCCGCTACCTGTAATTAGTTAATTAAAATAGAGTTAATAATGAAGGCGTTACTTGCTTCAAATATAAATTCGTCTGTAGGTGCGGCAGCTCAAATCGAAACATATCCGAAGAAGGGAAAGATCGAAAATCAAATTATAAATCTGAAGGCTATCTACAAATCTCCATCGGCAGAAATCGCTAAGAAAAGCCTTGATGATTTTGCAACCAAGTGGGACAGTCAGTATCCGATGATCAGTAAGTCTTGGAGAAACAATTGGGAATCGGTCATTCCATTTTGGCCTACCCACCTAACATTCGTAAGGCGATTTACACAACAAACGCTATCGAATCTATGAATATGGGTTTGAGAAAAATCATCAAGAATCGGGGTTCGTTTCCTAATGACGAGGCAGCAGTCAAGCTTCTCTATTTAGCCTTGAATCATATGTCTAAAAAATGGACCATGCCTATTCAAGATTGGGGAAAAACGATGAATTAGTTTTCGATTATTTTCGGAGATCGATTGAAACTGGATTCTTTTTAAGAAAGTCATTTACACAAGATTGCTGATACCCCTCTCTAAAATTGCTAATTTTCTCACGTCCTAAAAGCTCATGCATAAATCTATACTCTATTTGTTTCAATTCAGAATCAAAAATATTGTTCGAAAAATGTTGTTTTATTATTTCTAATTTAAACGGATGAGCCATTTTCATTTTATATTTTACGTTCTCCTTTAGGTCAGCGATGAAAGTGATTAATATTTTTTTTAACTGACTCGATTCAATTTCATGTTCTTGTTCTATAAGCGAAAGCACTCGCTCACGCATTAAATAATAGGCATTTTTATAAATAAAGATTCTCTTCATAAGCTGATCAAATCTTCTTTTTTCAAAGTTTGAAAAATCATTCTCATTTCTTATCAAATGGTTATGATTATTAAGAATAGATCTTTCGTAAAAACAAAGATCTTCTTTTCTTTCAAATACTATATCTAAAAACCCATAGTGATCAATCTCTCTAAAAAATTCACCCGGATTGGTTTCAGTCAAAAATTCAATCCGACATTCCCAATATGCAATAGTCTGTGAAAAGATTACTTCAACTTCAGAGATGGCCCGATTAATAGTGTAAATGAAATCATTCATGCTCATGTCCATATTTTTCTAACATAGTTTAATAAATTCCGACGGAGTTATTAACATCGCTTTCAACATTTCTCATATTCAAATTAGAATAGTATTCAATGTGTTTACTCTTGGCTGCACTAGACATTCCAAAATAATCATTAAGACTGATTAAATACTCTTGTTCTGCTTCCTTTAATAATCTGGTTCCAATTGAATTTAAAGAAACGTAACGCTCATTTATCACACTTACAATCGCTTTTTCTTTTAAGCTCGAAATAATTTTCGATGTCATCATTCGATCAATATTTAAAAAATTCGCTATATCGACTTGCTTTACTTCAGTTTTGATTTTTCGAATTGCGTATAAAATGTAATACTGAGTCAAAGTTAAATTAAATTTATCCAGTTTAACTTTAGCTTTTTTTTGCCAATCTAATGAAGTCTGCCACAATAAATAACCTGGGTCTTTAGATAGTGGATTTTTTAAATTTATCTTTTTCATTTTCCTTGACTACAAGCAATTGAAATTTAATTGTTGTCATGACAACATATTTATTGGTTCCAAAAAAATCAAGGGGAAATTTGCCTTTGGAAAATAAAAAAGAAGAGAATAATTTATTTCATTACAACGTTTCAGCCGGAATTGTTACTAATTCTTTCGAAAATGATTTCACATATAATTACATCCCAAAGCTGTCGAATTTAAAGCAGCTCATAGGCTATCTTAATAGCGGCTTAAGCATCCTACCATTTAAACTCAAAGACGGAAAAAACCACAAACTGTTAGAAAATTTTGATCACACAAATTTAGTTTTCTTTGATATTGATGAGGGGTTGTCATTAGAGGATGCGATAAAGATATTTAAAAATCAATGCATTGCAATCTATACCACAAGGAATCATAAAAAACCGAAAGACAAAACTATAAAAAAGAATGGAGAGGAAGAAAAAGTTCAAGTTACAGCGGATCGATTTCGAGTAGTTTGTGCAGTCAAAGAACAATTAAATATTTCAACTTTGAAACTTATCTTAAAAGCCGCAGTATCTCAATTCTTTCACGATACTCAATGCGTCGATGCTTCAAAAGGTTACTTAACTCATCGAAATTCGGAAATAATGACTTTCAATGAAGATAATCGATTAGATGTTAAGTCTTTATTAGAAAACGATAGCTCGAATTCCCATTTTAAAAAGTATATAAAACAATTAGTTACCGCACATGGTGAGTATTCTACTCCAAACGCGCTCATAGAAGACCTTAATATCAAATATGGAATGACTTTACCTTTTTTTCCGGGATCAAATAAAGGTGCCCCTAATTTTTTCATTAATTCCATTAATTCTGAAATAGAAAATGGGCTAATTTCTACCAAGTCTTATAAGTCTAGTACTATAAAGAATGGTAAAAATGCTAGTATTTTTGAGGAGGGCACTTCTAATGGATCCCGCAGCAAAAAAAAGAATTATCATAAGATCCGTGATTTAAATTTTCAATATCTCTTATCGAATTGTATGCTTCTCCAAGCTCCAAAATTCACGAATCACGGGGAATTAAGGCACATTCTACTCAATTTATTTAGATTTGAAGGGGGAAGGGAAAAGGCCCTTGAACTCTTCAAAGATAGACCGCATAATGAAAGAAGGAAAGGAAATTACTATGCAGAACTCATAAAGGATATTAGATCCAAAAATAGCCCTCCATCGTATTGTAGTAACTTTTGCAGTTACCATACAGAGTTAGGTGGTACCTGCAACAATTCAGGAAACTTGATTACGCTAGAAAATGAGAGCCGAAAGAGAGTTATTCTACTTAATAAAGATAAAAAATACCAATCAATTGAGGATGGCCGAAAAAAACTTAAATTATTATTCGAAAAAATTAAATGCGATAACAATAACGATATTACAATAATTCAAGCCCAAACAGGACTTGGAAAGACATCTTTAATTGAGGGAATAAAAGAAACTGAATATCAGCAGATCATTGTTGGACCTACGTATCGACAATTAGAATCCGTTAATATTGGTGTCCTTTACCCAAAGTCTCCATTATTTCTTGAGAAAAAGATTCGTTGTTACACCGAGATGGGAATTTCTAGATTAAAGCTTCTAAAAAATCCCACCTTCATTAATTCCTTAAATGAATCTGAAAAGCAAATTGCAAGAAAATACATATCAGATGTGGAAGCAGCCAAAAATTCAAAAATATTAAAAATAACTCATGAACGATTTTTAACCGATCCAGACATTGTCAACGAAACCAAAGTAATTTCAAATATCTGGATAGATGAGGATATTATCGAATCATTGCTAAAAATAAATTCCATAGAGATCAAAGATTTAAAAAAGTATAAAAGTTTTATAGAAGAAAAAATCAATGAAACCGATTTTTGGACTCCCTATTCATTACAATTTATCGATCAATTTCTAATGGATGAAAATTCTGGGGAAATAAAAACAGTTGATAAATCCCTTGTTTACGAGATAAAAGAGCGAGATTCCGATTTATTAGATTCACTTGCAAACACCATTGCAAATCAAAATAGATGGAATAGCGTAGAACTAATAGACGAAGAATCAAATCCAATTCAGAGTGATATCCTATCAAAACATTTTTCTATAAATATTTTCAAACTATTTAATGCGGAATACTTCCTAGTAATCGATAAGAAAATACATTTTATAACTAAGCGCAAACTACCCAGTAATTCCAGTATAACAATTTTGTCTGCCTCTATTAATGAAGATGAATATAGAACACTTTTCGGAGATAGAGTTAAATACTATAAAATCGGAAATATCAAGCCACGAGCAGAATTAATTCAATTTAACAAGTGGAGTTTTTCCAAAACTTCGATTGCTTTAAACTCAGACAGAAAGGACACGTTAGAAAGTTTAATTGAAAAATCTAATATAACTGGGTTTAAATTAATTTCATTCAAATCAATTTCTGAAAAATATAAATCCGATGTTTATTTTTACGCTACGGAAGGAATTCGAGAATATGCCGGTAAGAATATAGTAATTATTGGGACTCCATTTCCAACTATTCCGTATCTAAAGCTTAGAAGTAAAGTTCTTGGATTTAATACAAATACAATTCGAAATTTTAACGAGATAAATAATTTGGAAGTAATTGAATTCAAGGATTATAAATTTCAATATAAGGTATTATCTTCAAATCCTCAAATTAGAAAAATGCAACTTATGTTTACTGAAAAACATTTAACTCAAGCGATAGGTAGAGCCAGGATATACGAACATAATTGCAAGGTTATCCTTTTTTCAAACTTTCCGATTTCAGATTTCAAACAATACAATACAAATAAAGTTTTGGAAATTTCAGAGTCATTTATTAATAACTAGAATCGTCACCGCGAAAAGTATACGTACTTTATTGTTGTACATAGATAAAAAATAAAAATCCATGTAATCAAGAACCGGTGAATTGCCTGGATGAAAAGCTGGTCAATTTACGCTGTGAGATTCGCAAACCGATTCCAATTCGACCCGGGGCGTTATCAGCAATCTTGTGTAAATGACTTTCTTAAAAAGAATCCAGTTTCAATCGATCTCCGAAAATAATCGAAAACTAATTCATCGTTTTTCCCCAATCTTGAATCGACATAGCATATTATTTATTCGTAATTTTATAATGGAATATTAAGTCAATCTGACAATTTTTTATTGAAATTCAGAAAACCCATTCCTTAAATTTAATGTGACAAGATCATCCTCCATAGCTTTCGTTTTTGATCACTAATCCTATCAATCCATCCTTGATTAAAATACCTGTCCAATTTCATTTTCTGTCCTTCAAAGCAAAGGCTCCAATATGTTTCTATTTTTAATTTGTTTAATATCAATTTTTTCCTTTTAGCTCTTTGAACTTCGATAAATCTGTATCTTGATCCCCGAGTTTGAATTTGAAGAACTTCACTCCGCATTCTAAATTTTTTAGTTTGTCTTGATATTGCAGCTTTCCATAAATAACCGGTTTCTTGAGGGAATATCCAATTATTTAATCTTTCTAGAGTTTCGTATTCGAGTACCCGCCATGCGTAATCGTCATTGTAGAGTCTTTTAAATTTTGCTCTTTGATCAGTGATCAAATTTTGCCAGCCATCATTAGGTAACAGATTATCTTTTTTTAGAATTCTATTTCTAATTCGACTTTTATTTTTGATGAGGCAACTAGACCAAGTAGCCGGTTGTTTGGAAGTTAAATTCCTATTCTCAGCTTTTTCTACTCTGTCCATTAATCTTCCCCTAAAAAGCATTATGAGTCTTAATATTTTGTAAGGAGGGAAATGAGACTGGATAGAATTCACTTTTCGTTACTTCCTAATTTTCTTAAGTTCGACGTTAGCCTCTTTTCCTCTAAACTTAACAATTTCAATTGCTAAATTAATGATCTCTTTATCTGAATAGTGTCGAGCTACGAAAGAGAGAGCTTTATCGACAGCATAAATATTATCAAGCGAACCCTTATCCTTTGTTCTATGGGGATCAACTAATTCAAACTGAGTGTTTAATTCAGTTAATATTCTTCCAGACAATGCACACTTTCTTTCTTGCCGATTTAGTATTTCCCAGAATTCCTTAGCTCCAAAACGAATCTTTTCAGTGTCTTTTCTTTTTGTTTTGAAATTTCCCATTGCAACCCCTTATCAATTTATCCCGTTCTTTTTTTGTAAGTCCGTATTTGCTTTTAGAACCAACCTGAGTCGGTATCATAATAACTTTGATATTCTTACTTTGTTCCTTATAATTTAAAAAATCACTTCGATCGTAAGTATAAAGGACATCCGGTAATATAGGAATAAGCTTCTGAACCTTTAGCTCAAATTCATCAAAGGCTTTGGTTTTAACTTTTGTTACTTTTGCAATTCCGAGTTTCGCCCAGCGTGATAATATTCTTATTAATGGTTTTCTATCTTTTAAAAACTTCCATTCCTCACTATTTACATAGCTTTCGGATTCATGGTTTACCTTGTTCCAAAGCATATAGGATAATGAATTGAAGTATTTTTCTTTTAGTCTTCTATGCTTTGGTCCGTCAATCATGAAATCCAGATAGTCAATGTGTGCCTGTCTTAACTCATAGAATTCGTTTTTCTCTAGTAGATTACGGAACTTTACATCGATTCTTTTCCTTGAATTACTAAAATCTCTACGAATTCTTCCATTTGGAGTGGGTGGTATATACTTGAAGGAATCCACTGTTTTAAGCAAATATTTAGAATCCGAGTGCTTTATACTGGAATTAGGCTTAATCCTATATTTAGTCTCTACTTTCCCCAATTCCTTAGTTTTTTTAGAGCTAAGATGAACCTTTTGATGACTACTAACTCGTAGTAACTCTTCTACTCCATATACTCGAATAGCTTTTAACGCAGAAAATTCATTAAGATACAATTGTCCACTCTCTGGTTTAAAATAACTGTATGATGCTAAGAAAGAATATTTAATAGAACGTTGAGTTCCTTCACTTACTTGATTTGATATTCCATTTTTGCTCCAGCGATTCTTAGCCCATACATTCCTCTTTCCATCTTTAGATCTCGCTGAATGATTTACTGATCTAAAGTTTCGATTGTATCTTTCCATCCAGGGAATTCCCTCATCAGAGCATAGAGGCGCATTCTGTGGCAAAAAATCAAAGAGAGGTTGTAGAGTAGTTTGTTTTTGATCAGGAACAGAAGTTAATATAATCCCTTTACCTTTAATCGCTATGGTATGGATCAAACTTCCAATCTGATACTTACCTTTCTGTTCTGCTACTCGATCACTGAGGTAGATACTAGCTGTTTGTCCTGTATGTTTCTTTCTAGCTAAATGTCCGTTGCTTCTCATACTAGGTGTAGCACTGAATAGAGCTAAAGTATCCGTATGAACTACGGGCTTACCCTTAATAATCTTGCTCAAATCGCCTGATTCTGGCAAATTCCTACCTTTCCAGGACTTACATATATCCTCTACCATTAAAGCCTTTATAGATGGTATCATTTCAGAGAGGAATACCTGGAGCCTCCTTTTAAGAAGAATCCCAGTATTATTACTGACGCATAGTTTCCTTTGTATTTCAGAAGCTGATAGTCCTAATGGAAACCTTTGTACTGCTTCTACTAAGATATAAGAGAACGTCCATAACGGTACTTTTAGATGATGCAATGAAGTTCCAACAGTTCTCGATCCATGATAGTTACACTCTGGACAAAGAATAGCATTCTCACGAGTAGAAACTTCTTTAGTTAAAAGAACATTACAAGTAGGACAAGTCTTTGGGTAAAAATTAGTTAATAGAGCCTTAGTTAAATTGGTGTAATAGTCAATGTTGATATGAGGGAATTTAGAGTTAAAACGATCTTTAGCTGTTAGAGACTTTACTTTAGGTGATTTAGTTTTGGTAGAAGGCTTATTTTTAGTAAAAGCTTGGCTGTCGTCTCCGACTACGAATTTCTTGTTTTGATGAACAGAGGAAAAAATGGACTCGCCAAGGACGTTTCGAAGAAACGGATTGGTGAGTTGGTTTTTTTCGTTTGGGGAATCTAAACAAGAAATTCGTAGTCGGAGACGACAGCCAAGCAATCTATAGTTTCCGGGGAACGGCGCCGGAAGCGTTCTTAAGTTTCCAAAAACTCTTCCAACCTTGTAAGGTCCATTTTTTAAACACAAACTATCGTTCTCTGCCGGAAATCATCCGAACGTCCGCAATTCCGATCCTAAAAAATCGGGAAAAAATCGAAAAAGAAGTTCTTCCTTCGCGCACAGGAAAAGCTTTTATCGGGAAAATCCTCATGGAAGAAACCGCCGATCTGATTCCTTTCCTATTTGGAGCGATCCCCGCCTCCGCAGGAGATTTGAAAATTTTATGTCGATCAAATTTTAGAATTTCCGAATATATCAGAATTGGAATACCGGATCGATATCTGATGACGATTCACGCCAGTAAGGGTTTGGAATTTCATACGGTTTTTGTGGACGTCGCGGACGGCTGGAACGCCAGATACGATTCTCCTTTGGAAACGATCGAAGAGGAAAGGAGAATTCTCTATGTCGGTTTATCAAGAGCGAGGGATCGTTTGTTGATTTTGGGAGCGGCCAAAAATTCGAGAAGAGAAACGATCGAAAACGAATTCTTCCATTATTTCAAAAAACTAAAAAAGATAGAACCGGAAGATTTGTCGAAATAAACAACGCGACTTCGATATAACCGATGCGAAAGCGATTGAAGCGAGATCAACAAATTGGAACGACGAAAGAATTTCATTTTTCGGACATTCCCTCAATTTGTTGATCAGAGCGGAAAGCGCGGTCCGGTCTTGGCAAAGCCAAGGCCGGATTCGCCCAAACTTTTTTAAGTCGAATTCGCGTTCAATAGAATGTATTTTTTTCTTCACCAATCGATCGGAAAATAATCCTTTAAGAATTTACCGCACCAATGTTTTCCGGTGAGAATTCCGTCAAAGAACGGATCGCAGACCCTCGCCGCGCCGTCGACGATATCCAACGGAGGTTGAAAATCGTGGAGGTCCTGTTTTTTTTGGGATAACTCGATCGGGTCCTCGTCGGTTACCCAACCCGTATCGACCGCGTTCATATAAATTCCGTCTTTTGCAAAATCGATCGCGGAAGTATGTGTAAGCATGTTCAACGCGGCCTTTGCCATATTGGTATGAGGATGTCTGTCCTCTTTTTTAAAACGATGAAATTTTCCCTCCATCGCGGAAACGTTTACGATATGTTTCAGACCCGTATTTTCCCGTCGCATAACGGACACAAGGCGATTGCAAAGTACAAAAGGAGCGACCGCGTTTACAAGCTGGACTTCCAACATCTCGGAAGTTTGGATTTCGCCTAACTTAAGTCTCCAACTGTTCGTTTTTCTAAGATCGACTTGTTGAAGATCCGCGTCCATTTGACCTTCGGGAAAAACCGTCTCCAATTCGAAAGAATTATCGTGGGAATAAGGCATTTGTGAGAGTTGTGCGGAAGAACGAATTCCCACTCCGGGAATTTTTCCGTTCCAACCTACGGGAAGCGCGGCCTCGTTCGCAAGGTCGGTTCCTCCGAAAGATTCGAGTTTTTCCTTACAATCCCTGTGAAGTTTCAGAAGTTGCGACGCCTCTTTTGGTATATCATGAAAATATAATAGTTCGAGTTTCATAAGATGAGTGTAAAATCCGGGCGGCCTACGAACCGTCTGGGCCGCGTTATTGATGAGAATATCCAAACGATCCACGGTTTGTTCGATATAACTCGCAAAAAGTTCCACACTCGGAGTATGTCTTAAGTCCAAACCGAAAATCTGAAGTCGATCGGACCAATCCGCAAAGTCGTCTTCTTTAGAAAAACGTAATGCTGCATCCACGGGAAAACGAGTCGTGGCGATCACGGTCGCACCGGCCCTTAATAACATCAGAGTCGCTTGATATCCGATCTTCAATCTGGAACCGGTAATCAGCGCGACTTGGCCGTGTAAGGACGCGGTCTGAAATCTTTTTTTGTAATTCAATTCTCCGCATTCCGGACACATGGCGTCGTAGAAAAAATGAAGGCGCGTATATTCCTTTTTGCAAACGTAACAATTGCGAGGCGAGGAAAGTTCCGGCGCGTTCTCGCTTTTCCATAAATCGGTTTGATCGGCAATTTGCAAAGGCGCTTTGAATACGGAGACAGTTCGCGCGGTTCGAATCCCGGTCGCCGCCCTCGCTTTTTTTTCCCGTGCGACGATCTCTTTTTTTCTGGAATGTTTGATCGTTTTGTTTCGAATTCGAATTTCGTTCCGATCCGGACGGGAAATTTTTCCGGCAACGATCATCAACGCGATTCGTTCTTTTTCGGGAATGGAAGTAAGCAGTTCGGGATTTTCCGTCAGTGATTCCAGAAGTCGGATGCAGTTCGCGATCTCTTCGGGAGAAAGGTCCGCTTTGTTGTTTTCAGGAGAATCGTTCATAAATCGGAAGATATCAAAACGGAAT
The DNA here is from genome assembly GCF_000332415.1 of Leptospira weilii serovar Ranarum str. ICFT. GTDB lineage: Bacteria > Spirochaetota > Leptospiria > Leptospirales > Leptospiraceae > Leptospira > Leptospira weilii_A. The sequence continues at coordinate 334,546 of NZ_AOHC02000041.1, read as the reverse complement.
TTGAAATCAAGGACGTGTGTTCCCACTATACCGGAAAAAACGATCGAAGGATCAACTCAATTTCCAAGTTAAAATCGTTCTTTTACTTTTTTAAAAACTTTTTCAATTTCAGAGTTAAGCCGCTTTTTTAGGAACCAATTCAAAAGTGAAATGTTCTCATCGACGTTTCTCAAACCATATTTAGGATGGAATCATGAAACGGATTTTTTCATGCACAATCTTAATCGGAACTTTTTTAATCGGAAGCACAATCTATGCGGACAATATCGATGAGGCTTGTAGCTTTGAAGGCAAACGTTTGTATGGAAGAATCAAAGTTGTAAGTAACTCCCCCGATATACGAGTAAAAGTGGTAACCTCGTCTCCGGACCTAAAAGTAAAAGTGGTAAGTTCGTCGGCGGATTCCTGCGGAGAATGGCAGATGACGGATTCGTTTCCGGATCTTAAAATCCAATTCGTGGACAATTTTCCGGATATCAAAATCAAATACGTGACGTCTTTTCCAGGGGTCCAATGAACCTTCCTTTGTTATTTTTAGAATCCGTTCCAAGATCCTAAATGAATTCTAAATATATCTCTGTCCCGATCGAAAAACCTACTTCTTTCGAGACGGAGGTTTCAAAAACTCTATGGGATCGTTTGATATGTCATCGTATAGTTCGAACATTACTTGCAAATTTTCTAATTTACGAACGAAAAAGATCCTAATCAAAAACGTTCACTTAAACGATTTTCAATCCTACATCCGGTTTTTCCTAGATTGAATTTTTCTTTGCATAAAACTCCGAACGTAGGATATGGACCAGCAGAATCCTTTCGAACCGTCTTCGAATCTTAGAAACGGACTCGAAACGAATCCAATACATAACGTAAGAAGAGAAACAATGAAAGAAATTATAAATTGGTTATCCACCCCCGAATCCAGAGCCTTGGAAGCGAAGGAACTTATAGAAATCGTAAACCGCAAAATGATAGAGACGGGAATTCCGGTTTGGAGATTTTTTACGAGTATTCCCACCATGCATCCGGAAGTGATGGTGAGATCGCTCATCTGGACGAGAGGAGAGGAAACACAAGCCGTATTGATTTCACACGACGGACTCAAACAACAACAATACAAGGACAGTCCTATCTATCTCATTCGAGAAGAAGAAAAGGATTTCATTCGTTGTAAGCTGACCGGTCCGGACGCCGATCTTTCGTATCCGATCTGCGTCGACTTACGCGAAAAAGGCGGAACGGATTATTGTATCTTCGCCTCCGTTTTCGGAACAAACATTCGAAGTGCGATTTCTTGGAGTACGGACGCGCCCGGAGGATTTTCGGAGGAGCAAATCGATTTCTTAAATTCGATTCGAAACGTTCTTTCCTTACGTTTGGATTTGGAATCCAGAAAATTCGCGATCAACGAACTTTTGGAAGTTTATCTCGGTTCCAACGCTTCCAAAAGAGTTTTATCGGGAGAATTTAAAAGAGGATCGGGTGAAACGATCTACGCGGCGATTCTTTGCGCGGACCTACGGGACTTTTCCTATTTGAGCGAAAACAATTCCCCTAAAAGAATCGTGGAAATTCTGGACAATTACTTCGAACTCACCGCACAACCGATTCAAGAAGAAAAAGGAGAAATTCTTAAGTTCATCGGGGACGCGATCCTCGCCGTTTTTCCCGCGGAAGAAGATCCGCATAAGGCGTGTTTGGCGGCTCTAAAAGCGGCGCAAAAGATTCAAAGTTCCGTAATCCAATGGAACGCCGATCATCCGGAGTCTCCGATTCACTTGGGTATGGCGCTCAACGTGGGCGACGTAGTTTACGGTAACGTAGGCGCTAAAGACAGGCTCGATTTTACGGTGATCGGTAACGCGGTCAATCAGGCCTTTCGAGTCGAATCTCTTTGCAAAGATTTCGGCAGGAGTATTTTGACCACGGAGGAGTTTGTAAACAAGGCCGGGTTGGAAAATTTCGAATTCGTGGGTGCAAAACATCTCAAAGGAATCACCGGAGAAAGGAACATCTATTCGCCCAAGGATCCGAACGAATGAGTAAAAGATCCCTCGTCGAAAAGAATCGGACGGTTATATCGAAAACAAAATACTAATTTTGATCTTCGCTAAACTAAAAAAGGCGGAACAACCCGCCTTTCCGACTCGAAAGTCCATTCAGTTTTCTGAATAGACTTTCATTCGATTCTAAACTTAAACTCAGCCCGCGGAGTATTGGTCCATTAGAGATTTTGCAATGACTCTGAGGGCCATCACTTCTTCGGCGCCTTCAAAAATGGAGAACACTCGAGCGTCCACGAAGTAACGGGAAACCGCGTATTCTTCCGCGTAACCCATACCGCCGTGAATCTGCATCGCTTCGCGGGTCACCCATTCCGCCACTTTGGAAGCGTAGAACTTGATCAGAGTGGCTTCCATCTGACCTTTGTGATCGTCCAAAAGATTGGCAACGTGATTTGCAAACTGACGAGAAGCCTGAAGAATCACAGCCATCCTTGCGATTTTGTATTTCGTTAAGTTATATTCGTAGATCGGTTTTTGGAATACGGATCTCTCTTGCGCATAACGTAGCGCCGCTTCCAACGCGGCTTGCATCACACCGTGAGCGCGAGCTGCGGTTTGGATTCTACCGCCCGCAAAACCTTCCATCTGAAAATAAAATCCTTTTCCTCTACCGGCTTCTCCGCCTAACAGGTTTTCTGCGGGAACGAAGTAGTTGTCAAAGGAAACTTCGAACGAGTGCATTCCGCGGTAGCCGATGGTCCCGATCGCTTTTCCTTCGATCTTTCCGCCTTCCGGTTGAGTGTACGTAAATTCGTGACCGGTAAAACTCGGCTTTTCGGCGAGAAGAATCGAAAGGCCCTTGTGTTTTAGAGAAGGATCGGATTCGGTTCTACAAAGAATCAATAGAAGATTTGCATAACCCGCAAAGGTGCACCAGGTTTTAACCCCGTTGATCACCCAACCGCCGTTAGTCGGTTTTGCAGTTACGGAAACTCCGGCAACATCGGAACCGTAGTTCGGTTCGGTCACCATGATCCCCGCCATTTTTTCTCCGGTTGCCAGAAGCGGAAGCCACTTGTCTTTCTGTTCTTGAGTTCCGCCTTTGAGAAGGGCCTTGGACATGATCTCGGGTCTTGTAATCAAAGAGCCTGCGATCCCCAAACCTCCTCTGGAAAGTTCTTCGGTAACGACTAACATGGAAAGGTTATCCGGTTTATCGTTGGGTTGAATACCACCGTAAGACTCGGGAATACAAAGACCGAAACATCCCATGTCCTTGAGTCCCCCGATGATGTCTTCGGGAATGATATCGTCGTGTCTATGAACGTGTTCCGCGTGAGGCATCACAACGTCTTCCGCAAACTTCTTAAACGTTTCACGAAACATCTCGTGGTCCTCGTCCAGACCGTAAGCGCCGAAGTGGCCTTTGGCGACGATCTTATCGGCGATCCGGTTGTAGTTTTGGATCGCCATCGCGTTTTCTAAAAATCGATTGGTTTCATCGTTGAAAATTTTGGAAACGAGGTCGGAGGCTTTGATTCCGTATTCGGAAGGACGGGAACTGATTTCGGAACGAACGTGATTTACGGTTTCAGCCGCGAAAACTACGGCCATCTCTTGTTCGAGATCTCCCGTTCCTCGGGACGCGTCCCAAGCATAATCAATGAACTTTTCCGCGATTTTTTGTTCGGAAGTAAGCCAAGCGATTTGGTATTGAACGAGTTGGTTCTCGTCCATTTTCTCAACGGAAACTTTTCCGTTTACGTTGCAACGTGCCGCAAGGGCCTTCGTAACTTCTTCGATAATTCCTGCGGAAACGGAAAGTGCTTTTTTAGCGGTCGCTTGATCAACGACGGTATGGGTTGCGCTCATGGGTTTTTAATCCTGAAGTAAAAAATTCGAATCTGATCACTAGAAAATCAAAACTTATCCCTCTGTCATTTGCTTTTTGATCCGTCTTCACGAGAACAATCGACCTCAAAATAAGGCCTGGATCGCACTTAAAAGATTTGTGTTTTCGAAATAAGTTCATTTTCTTACGAATCAAAATAACGTTAAGCAAATGCAAAAAAGAATGAACAAAACCCTATTTTTATTTATTATAAAATTTTACGCCGGACTTACAGATATGAGAATGCCAAAACAGATTGAATCGGAACAATCCAATGTAATCGGGAACAATAGAAAATGAAAATCTTGTTCAGAATGATGATAATGATCTCGATGGCCGCTCAGATGGATTGTGCCACAATCCTAATGCTTGAAGAAGCCCAAATTTTACCCACACCCGTTTGGTCCATGGCAAGATACGCAGATAAAACCATCTCTCAGCAACTGTCTAAAAATCGTAGCGCCTTGGATCCTCCTCTCTGGATTTATCCAGGGATACGACTCTACTGGATGACTGGTATAGATAAGAATTTTCCTTTTAGTATTATTGATCTTCCTTTGTCCTTCTTAGCGGATACGATCCTACTTCCTATTACAATTCCGTTGACGGCATATTACTATTCGAGAGTCCCCGAGGCCTGGGAATCAGGTCTTCTAATCGGAAGTATCGAGAACAACGATCTATCCGGGGTTCGCCGTTGTATTGAGACTAGCGCTGCAATTGTAAATTCTACATTCATTGGTCCGTCTCCATTGTATTTTGCTATTAAGAAAGAGAATGTTGAAATCGTGAGGTTACTCTTAGAGAAAGGCGCCGATGTACATTTCCAAAACAACGCTGTCTATGATAAATCTTTATTATATTTTGCTATTGAGAAAGAGAATGTTGAAATCGTTGAGCTTCTTTTAGAGAAAGGCGCCGATGCAAATGCGAAGAGTTGCGATCTTTTTCGTCGTTGTAATTATCTATTCTTCAACGTGATAAAACATTATTCTAATCTTCCGCCAAAAAATGATAGAAGACTCAAAATTATTAGGTTGCTCTTAGAAAAGGGAAGAGTCGATGTCAATTCTACTTTGGCGGAAGACGGGAGTAGTCCTCTACACTACGCAGTAGAGAATAAACACAACATTGAAATTGTAAAACAATTAGTAGAACACGGCGCCAATGTAAACGGTAAGAATGTTTATCAGCAGACTCCACTGTATGATGCAGGCTCGAAAAAAATTGCGCAGTATCTTTTGCAACAAGGCGCAGACCCAACCGTAAAAAACGGCTCTGGGGAAACTCCTCTGGAACATGCAAAATATTTAATGAACTTGGACAGAAAAAATAATTATGATGCGCTCAGGTTTCTTGAAGACGCTCCATAGTTGCCGGAGGTAGTACGGATATTTTTAGCAAATTCATTTTTAAAAGGTTTTCGCCTTCTACTCATCCCTACACCTAATGTTTATCACAAAGTGTAGTTCGTCATCTGTATCGATGCCCAGAGGCTATTTTGATTCTTTTAAATTGTGTCGGCTTACAACACAGTTGTTCATCTTCAAAACAATTGGTCACCGGATAAAAACGAACCGACTCATACAGATGGTCTTCATAACCATTTTCTAAATCTAAAGTTTTATTTTTGAATTTCCAATCTTTTGAATCAAGGGAAGTGGATTTTAATGCCTCGCCGCATGCTGTAAATTTTTGGCTGCAAGTTTCTTCCGATACCCGAATTATTTCGGAATCGGAAGAACTATAATCCTCAGCTGCCTAGGAATGAGTTGGCAGATAATCCATATATCGATAAAAACCTTCGACTCCTATGGCAGTACAACGTCGGATCATTCCCCAAAGTTCAAACTTTTCCACGTAAAATTCCGGATACTCTCCACAATGACCGTCATTAATCACTTTTCCGGTTTTTCTTCCAAAAACTTTAAAATTACTCAATAAAAAAATATCATAATTCAATTTTTCTAATAGAGAATTTTTTCCCTCGGGATGTACCATTTCAAAAGGGCCGTTTTCCGATTTTGAAATCTCCAAAACAGAACTCTGCATATTTTGCAAAATATAAACGATCCAAAGAGTTTTCGGAAACGGAATCTATATTGACTTCGTTTCCAAATTTGATTTCTTAGTTTGATTCTATTTTATCAAAGATCCAAAAATTGCGAATAGAAATGTCGATAGTTGATAAGATAGAACGGAACGTATCATGTTGATCTCAAATAGCTAAAAAACCTTTCATAAAATAAATTTCATTTTATGGCAACACCGAACTATGATTTCATGATAAATTACTGAGAATTGCATAATAGGTGCTTTTATTACTCGGATGGATGAAAATATTTGTTTCCAAAAAAATTAAAAAGTGTGGTTTCCTTCATAAAGCTCTGAATTCCATGATAGGTGCAATTTTTGAGAACTTCTATAGCTTCGCAAAATCGTCCATTCATTTTGGGTACGGTTAGTAAATGACGATTAGTCTACAAATTTAATAATCTATTACACAGATCTTAGTAACATTCAACGTTATTCTCTCTTGTGAGATTAATACTTTTAATATTACCTTCTTATCAAATATAAAAGTTATCGTTCGATTTTTTTAAATTTTACAAAGACCTTTTTATTTTAAACTACAACACAGATTAACTCGAAGAATTTTTACTTTCAATTTTAAATAGGGAATTACAATTAAGCCGCCCAATAAGCAGGTGTTCCTTGGACTTAAAGAAAATACAAAAACGTTTGGACGAACTGGAACAAGAAATCGTATCTCTCAAAAAAGAAATCCTCACGCATACGATCGGCAAAACGGAATCGAATACAACTTCCGAAACGTTATCCGAACTTCCAGCCATCGAATCCGCCGCGCCGATTCAAAAATCCAGAAGTCCCGAATGGGAACTTTTTTGGGGAGGAAATCTTTTAGGCAAATTCGGATTGGTTTCGATCCTACTGGCAAGCGTATGGCTCGTCAAATTCGCATTTGACAATCGATGGGTGAACGAGTCCGGTCGAATTCTGATCGGATTGTCGATCGGCTTCGGAGTTTGTTTTGCGGGACTCGGATTGGCTAAAAAGAATTATCGGATTTTGCCGGAGTCGGTTTTAGGAACCGGATTTTCAATCGTCTACTTGAGTTTGTTCGGCGCGTATTATTATTACGATTTATTTTCGCTCTCGGAAACTTTTTTGTATCTCGTTTTGTTAGGCGTATTCTCTTCCGGTTTGGCTTATTGGATCCGTAAAGAAATCCTGTATATCTTCGCGTTAGTCGGCTCGGTATTATCTCCCGTTCTGATTTCCCAAGGGGAAAATTCCTATCAATTCCTATTCAGTTATTTAATTTTTTTGAATATACTACTATTCTTAATTTCTAGAAAAGTATCCTGGATCGTATCCTCTTATCTATTATTGATCGCCAACTTCGTATTGTATTATCTCTGGGAGATAGAGAACGCAAAACGAAGCGGATTTTTGATTCCCTTCCTATTTATCAATACGACGTATTTGTTGTTTGTTTACGGAAAAGTTTTTTTCTTTCCGAAACTTTCGCAAAGGGACGAAAATTTTGGCGCCGTGTTTCCCAAGTGGAATTGGATTTTTTATCCCGTCTTTTTAGTTTTAAATTCCTTATGTTTCGGATATACGGGGTACTTACAACTACGGGAATCCTATCCCGATTTAAGTCCGCATTTTATGTTGTTCGGAGCCGTACTTTTTTCGTTATGGATTCTTCTCAGTCGAAAAAAAGCGGAAGTTTTTTCCGCATCGGAACGCGCAATTTTTGAAACGATCCATTTATATCTTCTCTTGGGGTTTACGTTCGCCGCGCTTTTGGACTTTTCGGAAGGAAACTGGCTCACGTTTTCTTGGATCACCTTCGCCGGTGTCGTTTCTCTACTGAGTTCAAACTCCGGAAACGTACAAATTCGCATTCTTTCGATAGGCTTCTGGGTTGCGGCCTTGTTCAGGTTGTATATTTTCAATTCAATGGACGACGTAAACCGATGGTTCTTATTCAACGAAAGATTCGCGTTGTATTTTCTCGCGTCCGTATTTCTTTTCGGAACTTATTACATTCAAAAAAACAAGAACTTTTCGGAGTTCGATCGGGGATTTATTTATATGGGAATTTTTACTCTTATTTTAGGCACTTTGACGGACGTTTACCACGCCGTTCACAACGAACATTACAGAAATTTAGGATATTCTTATGTTCTTGCCTTTTATGCCTCCGTGTTTCTTTTTGCGGGATTCAAATATTCCTTCAAATCCCTTAGAATCGCGGGCGCTCTCGTGTCCGTGATATTGGTTGGAAAATTATATTTTTATGATATATGGACGATGAGTAAGATCGTGAGAATCATCGCGGGTTTTACCCTCGGTCTCGGTTTTATTCTTATCAGCGTTTATTATCAAAAGTTTAAGGAAAAACTCTCAAACTACCAAAATTCATCCGGTTTACTTTTACTTTTCCTCGCAATTTTAGTTTCGTCCGCCGTTTCTTCTTTGGAAGCCGAAACGATCAATACGAAAGGTTATCGGTATTATAAAGAAATTCAAATTCCGAAAATTATCCACAAGGCCGGGAGCGGCGCGGAGGATAACGTATATTACGGAAAAATAAAATTGGACGAGGACATCGTCAGACATTCCGGGATCAACGACAGAAGGATCGTTCATAACGGACGTGTGATCCCGTTTATTTCGCAGAACACTCTCGAAAGTTCCAAGGACGCCGGAGAGGCCGGAGTGAAACTTCTTTTCGAAGATAACAACGAAAACGATAGAATCTATGTATTAAAACTTCCTAAAATACCCGTCAAAACCGGATACTCTTCGATTATCGTTCAAGGCCCAGGAGAATACGAGGTGAAAGGAAAAGTTTATCTGGGAAAAAATCCGGAAGATTGGAGATTCCATTCGGAGTTCACGGTCTACAGTTATTCCGGAGGAGACGTTTCGAATCAAATTCGATTCGAAACGCAACAAAACGAAACTTACGTTCGGATCGAAACCGATTCCGATGTCCGTTTAACGTTTCTCAAAACGACTTACAAACCGATTGTAGAAAGGGCGGAATTCAAAAGAGTTTTGGAAAAAACCGATTTGGAATTCGGTTTTAACTCCGATACGAGATCGAGCGTTTTCTATTTCAGAAATCCCATGAAAATTCCGATTCATAGGGCGTTCCTGTTCATCAAGGAAAAGAAATTCGAACGTAAGGTGAACGTATTTTTTAAAAATTCCTCCAAGGAATTCGAACTGCTCGGAGACGGTATCATATTCAATCAATCGAATGGATCCTCGGATACGAATTTGGTTTTCTCGAAACCGATTTCTTCCGAACTTAAATTGGAAATTTTCGACGGAGACGACGATCCGTTGACTTTGGAAAAGGCGGAAATTTTTATCCTTCAAGAGGAAATCGTTTTTCCATTACGTTTGGAAACGGATCAAGACATTCAGGATTTGAAAATCTTTTATGGAAATCCTTACGCGCAACCCGCCGAGTTCGATTTCGAAAAAACATTTTCGGAATCCGCATTTCAAAACGAAGCCGTCGTCAAAGAAGAACACGAAAATGAAAATTTCGGCTATTCCATCGGAGAACCTCCCGTTTCCACTTGGATCCTTCGTGTATTCTTTTTTCTAGGATTAACAATTTTGGTCGTTGCGACGATTCGAGTCTTTCGTTCTAAAACTTCCGTTGAATCCGAAAATCCTTCTTAAAAAAATACATTCCCATTACCTAATATACAATCGGAAAAATTTATGATACCGATTCTTTCGATACAATATAAGAATCCGACACACGCTTTCTAATTTAAAAAATCATCGAGCCGCATAATCCTGAACTTTGTACAAAATCGTAAGCCTCGCCAAAATCAGAATCAAGTTGATCAAGAACAAAATCAAAAACGGCCGATCGACGATTTCCTCGTCCTCGGCTTTGATCAAAAGATAAAGAGGAATCGCAAACGTAAAAAGGCGGATCGTATTGATGTACTCGGACCAGAAATGATAGTGATTGGCGATCGCGATCATCAAGATCACCAAAGAAAAACCGACCTTATAAAAAGTTCCTTTCTTCCAAGATCCCGTAAAAGGAATCCAAAACATCGTCAAAAATTGAAGTACAAGGGGAAACTTGGAAAAGGATCGAACGATCTGTTTGATTCCCCCTCCGCTCGTAAAACTCGCGCCCAACTCCATTAGATATTTATAAATTCCTTCGAACGGAATTATAAAAACCGCAAGTCTTGTCGGAGTCCAATTCGGCAAAGTATATTTGAGATAAATCTGCCAGAGGACGGGAACCAGCAGAGTGGAACCTACGATCAACATTTTCTTAATGTCTTTTTTGGAAAGAGCCGCAAGTCCCAAAGAGAAAAGGTAGAATAACGCGGGTTCTTTCGTAACCAAAGCGAGACCGGAAAGAAGATAAAAGGAAACGTAGTTTTCCTTCTCGTAAAAATAAATCGCAAGAACGATCAACGACACCATGATCGTATCGCTTACTAAAACGGAATAACTCGCCAATGCAAACGGAGAAATCAGATACAAAATCGCCCAGTGCGATTTTTCCTTTAACAGTACGCGAAGGGCCAAATAAGAAAGATAAAGCAAGGAAATGCTCAAGACATACATCCCCGCAACGTTTCCCCATTTACCGAAAATTCCCCAGATAGAAATCAATAACGGATAACCGATCCGAGGCGCTCTGTATGTGGCGTCGAATCCTTCCGGCCACTTCAGACTGAAATTGGAAATCGATCTGGAATAATAGTAAAAAATCTGGCCGTCGTAACCGGCGCCTAAATCCCCTTCTTTTCCCTTAAAGGCGATCACCCCGCTCGGAGTTTCCGCTTCGTTCTTTTTGATAAACTCCTCGCCGAAATTCACCATCGCAGAAGGGTTCCACTGATAACGGGACCACAGAGCCAGAGTCACAAAACCGTAAAGTGATAAAAGAACGATCAAACCTTTCATCGGAGAATCGACTTTTCGAAATAAAGATTCAATTTTTTGCATATTCTTAACCGCCGAAACCGAATTTTCTTCCTAATAATTTGAATGCGAATCGAATCGCTTGTTTTAAAACCCTTCGATTGAAGGAGGAGTTGGAAAACACATAATGAATTCCGATTTCCCGGATCGTTCCCCGATTTTTAGCGACGATCGAAAGCGCTTCCATATGAAAGTCAAACGCGACCGATTCCAGTTTTGACTCGGCGATCCAAGTAAACGCGTTCTTGGAATACTTTCTATATCCGGAAGTACAATCCCGCAATCGATAACCGAATACGTCGAACAAACCCGGTGAAATACAATAATTCATCACCTTTGCGGCGATAAAGGATATTAGCTTTCTGTAAAGTGGAACCCCGTCCGTCGTTATACGACTTCCGATCACGAGGTCCTCTTCCGTTTTGATGAATTCGGAAAGTCGATCGGGATCGTGGGAAAGCCCCGCGTCCATCGTCACGACCGAATCGTATTTTTTTTGAACGGCGAATTTCATTCCGTCCTGAATCCCGCCGGGAATATGCGTGTTCTTTTCGTGACGAATCGTGAATAGTTTTTTAGGATATTTGCGAATCAGCGTTTTTAAAATTTCCGGCGTTTTATCTTTGGAAGCGTCGTCGACAACAAGAACGTCCGAATACGCCAAAGCCCGTTCGACAACTTCGCGGATCGTTTCCTCCTCGTTGTAAGCGGGAATGACGACGAGGTTTTTCATTTTTTGACTTCGAACACGGATTTATCCGCTTCAATCCAGCGGATCAGTTTTTCCACGCCTTCTTTCGGTTTGAATTTAGGATTGAATCCGAATCCTTTCGCCTTGGCGATATCGCAGATAAAATAACGCATATCACCCGGTCTTTCCACGTCGAATACAATCTCCTGTTTTTTACCGAGGATATCTCCAATCATATGAATACATTCTAATAAAGAAATTTTATGATCCGGACCTCCGCCGATGTTAAAAACTCCCGGAGTCTGATGTTCGAACCATCGGAGATAACTTTCCGCTCCGTCGGCCGCGTAGAGAATATCGCGGGCTTGTTTACCGGTTCCGAAAATCCGCAAAGGCCAACCGAACACGGAACGAATCGCAAAGTTCGCGACCCAACCGTGATCCTCCCCGCCAAACTGGCGTTCGCCGTAAATTCCGGTAAAACGAAACGAAGCGGCTTTAATCTTATACATGTCCACATACGTTCGGACGTAATATTCCGCGCTCATCTTAGAAGCGTGAAGAGGAGAAATTTCTCCGACCATCACCGGCTGATCCTCTCCGATCGCGATCGGATTTCTTTCGTAGGAAGTGGCTCCTTCTTTGAGAGTGTCGTTGATCGAATTGCCGTATACGTGGATGGAACTCGTATTAACGACGGGAATGTTCCGTCTGCGTGCGACCTCAAGAACATTAAAGGTTCCTAATGCGTTTGTGGTAAAATCAAGTTCGGGGTCTTCCCAAGAAATGGTCATCGCGGGTTGTGCGGCGGTATGAACGATAAAATCGCAACCTTCCGTCCGATCCATAAGATGTTCGAGGTTTCGGATATCCCCTTTTACCGTCGTAACTCCCAGGGCTTTTAAAAAATTCCAGTTGTACTCGCGGGTGGCCTCGGTTCCGTATCCGGTTCTTTTCAATTCGTATTTGGTCATACTATCGTAGCTGATCACGTCCCAACCCTGTTTACGAAACGTTTCACAAACGTGAGAACCCAGAAATCCGCATCCGCCGGTCACTAAAACTTTTTTTGCCATATATATCCCTTTTCTAATATTCTATAATTACAAAATTCTAAATTAGTTGCCGAACCATTTTTTCTTCAGCATCAAACGGACGATCGAGAGAAATTCGCGGACCGTGTTCTTCGGGATGGATTCGATCGGACGATAATAGGAGATCGGAATTTCGATACAACGCATATAAGAACGAACGGTTTCCATCATCAGTTCGGGAATGATTCTCCGGTCATTCATCTCCAGATCGGGTTCGATTTTAGAGTAAGAATCCTTCCAGATCGCAAAGTAAGAACACATCGCATCCGTAAAACGCGGTTCCATTCCCCACCAAAAAACCTCAATGAGTTTTCCGAGGATCAAATTGACCACACGAACTCCGGGAAGAAGATTGGAACCTTGTTCGATCATCTGTCTAGTGGTTCTAGTACCGATCACCATATCGGAGTCTTTCAGATATTCCAAAAGTTTCGGATAATCCTTGGATCGGTACGATCCGTCGGGGGTAACGATCACTGCGATATCTCCGGACGCGGCCCGGATTCCTTCCCGAATCTGTTTTCCGAAATGATCCTCGTCTCCCGCGGTTTTACAGGAAAGAACTTTAGCTTTTTCTTTTTTAGAAATTTCTAATGTTTTATCCGAAGATCCGGCGTCGACCACTAAAATTTCATCCACCTTCCCCCGAAAATCAACGATCACGTCCGCGACGGATCTTTCGTTGTTTTTAGTGGGAACGATCAACGTCGTTTTAAAACGAGCAAATTCCTCGTTACGGATCTCGTAAACCGCGTGATGATAATCCTGCATGGAATTGATATTGAAGTATTCCACGTCGAGTTCCGTCGCAAACACCTTGCCGCTTTCCTTTGCCATCAGATCGATCACGTCCGTGATTTCGATCACGCCGCTTTTGAGAGAAGGAGAAGTTTTTTTAAAATATTCGAAATAGGCCGGAGTAAAAAGATAACTTCCCAAACCGAGAAGGTCGTTCGGAGGATCGGAAGGTTTTTCCACGAGTTCCAAGATCCGATCCCCTTTCAGTTCCACGGAATAATTCTTTCGGATTCTGGAAAGAAGGGTGGTCTTTTGAACGCCGATCGAAGCGATCAGTTTCGGGTGTTTTTGAAACGTTTGAATGAATTTTTTATGATCCGGATGAAAGTAAAACTCGTCCCCCAGGATCGTGATAAACGGAGAACGGATTTGTGGTTCCAAACTTGCGATATCACTCGCAAGACCTTTTGTGGTCCAAGGAGAAGGAATGATTTCCACGTTGTGGTGATTCTTCCGAATCCTTTCGATTTCGGAGACGACCATCTCTTTGAGATGACCGACGAGTACGTAGATTTTTTTTACGCGGAACGTGTTTTGCATCAGTTCGACGTTTCGTTCCAGGATCGTTTTTCCCTGAAACTCGAACAAAGGTTTAGGAATGTATGTCGACCGGGGGTAGGCCCGTGTTCCTTTACCGGCCGCGGCGATGACTCCTACTTCAATTTTTTCCACTGGGGGATACGCTATTTTTACAGGCCCGGGAATGTCAAAAACGATACGGGGATTCGTACGTTATAGGAAGCTTTTTTTAAGGCACAAGACTTTCCGTCGAAAGCGAATATGAGAACTTGAATATACGAACAGAGATTTCAAGAAGCTTGATTTCGAACTAAAGAGGCGCGGATTTTCAACAGATTGTTTTTGATTCTTCTCTTTTGATCGTCCGTCAAAAAAATTTCATTTCTTTCGGCCCTTTGGACGACCAAATCCGCCTTGGTTACGAATTCTACCGCCGCTTCGTCCAACGATTCCCGGTTCTTTTGCTTTTCCCGAAAAACGTTCAAAGCCTTTTGAACTTCCATCAATTCCTGGGTAACATTTTTGATTTCCAAATCCGGAGTAGCCATGTTTATCTACCTGCCAAACAAAAGTTCATAGAGTTTCTAAAAAGTGGATTTGAATTCTCTTCCATTTAGAATTAAGGCGCGATGTTTCATTTTCTGTACAGAAGAATTTTCCTTTTTCAAAAAGTTTCCCTGAGGTTTCGATTCGATTTCCGTTTTACAACCGCGAGGGATCGATGCGGGTTCAAGTGATTGCACCCAACTTTAAATTCTGAAATACCGTTCAAACCCAATAACTTGACCAAAGCGGAGAGCCCGACCTCGCAAATTGTGTCAAAAAAATAAAAACTAGACTACTTATGAGATTTTACGATTGATTCGTTGGCGGTTGACAAGGGGAAAATTTTCCAAAACATGTCTTTAATTAAAGACATGTTTATAGAGATGCAGGATGCAAAAACTCCAATGAAAAAAGAAGCAAGAATTTGTATTACATTAGATTTTATCCAATTCCATACTCTGAATCGTACAAAAGAATTGCTTTTTAATTTATCATGTTTTTGTATTATTTCCCAGGCACAGTTGATTGCATTGTAATAAGACTCTATACAACTTTCAGGACTTATACCCACATTCTGTAGTTCGCTTTTTCTTGCTTCTTGACCTTTTATAAGAAATTCATTATATAACCTTAAAAATTCAGATTCCGAGAGATTATAACTATATTTTGAAATTGAAAATTTTTTAAATTCATTATCTAAATGTTTCTTCATCTCTATCCAAAGCATTTTTGAAGCATCAATAGTACAGCGAACTAAATGATTATGTGCTTTCGTTAAATTATCTTTTCCGGTTTGTGATTTAGGATCTGATAAATAAACTACAAGATGAGCATTTATATTTTCATTTTCAATGAGTAGCTGAGTTGGCTTTACACCAACAAAAGAAGTAAGATCGGAATAAATTTTTACATATTTATCTTTGTAGAAATTTACAAAGTTTTTTACAGAAGGAGTGGTCGTCACAATAATCGAAATTACAAAAATTTATCTATGTCAGTGTTCAATTTTTCAATTTGAAAGACATTACCTCTCATCGGCGTAAGGTTACTCCCACTTTCTTTGACAATGGTCTTTGTAATATTTTTCTTTTTTACTATTACTTTCCAAGAAGTTAAAACTGAATTTGGTAAAGATTCTTGAGTTATTGCTTCAAAGATATGCCCATAATTGATAAGAGCCATATTTAGTATCCTTGCCTTTTTCCCAGGCTCGATTTGGATAAAAAGTAACAAATGTTGCTTTTTTGTCAATAGTGAAAAACAGATTTTTGCTATATTTATAATAAGTAAATATATGTTGTCGGAACCATTAACATATATTTACTTATTATTTATTAAAAAACCTAATGCGAAGGGCGCGGCAATAATTTTTTTTTCGGCTCAATCGTAAAGAACGTCGATGTATTTCTTCTTCGCTTCCAAATGTTCTTTGAGAGATTTTGCGAAGTAATGATAACCGTCCCCTTTTAAGAGGAAAAAAAGATGTTCGGTTTCTTTAGGATAAAATGCGGCTTCCAAGGCGGGAAAACCGGGATTGGAAATCGGTCCGGGAGGAAATCCCTTGTTCAAATACGTGTTATACGGAGAAACGATTTTAAGATCCTTCTCGAAAATCCTGCTGTGCGGTTTATCAAAAAGATATTGAATCGTAGCGCAGGATTCCAAGGGCATATCCCGTTTTAAACGGTTGTTAAAAACTCCCGCCATCAAAGGTCTTTCTTCGTTTCGTTTCGCCTCGCGTTCCACGACGGAGGCAAGTATTACAAATTTATGAAGTTCTAAAGGAGAAAGGTTTTTCGCCTTTTCGATTTTTGCGACTCGAACATAAAATCTTTTGATCATCATACGAACGATTTTATCGACCGGATAATGGAACGGAACGCTGTATGTTTCCGGAAAAAGATAACCTTCGGCGGAAGTCGAAGGAATTTTGAATTCTCTCAAAAGCTCCGGCTCACTCGCCGCGAGTAAGAAGTCCTGACGTCTGGAAATGATTTTTTTGGAAACGAGAAGATCGCCGATCTGACGATTGTTGTATCCTTCCGGAATCGTAAAGTTTACGAGTTTTACTTTTCCTTCCGTGATTACCTGAAGGATCTTTCTGGAATCCATTCCGTCGTTGATCTCGTAAAGCCCTTGTTTGATTTTCCCGGAGCTTCCCGTAAAACGAACCAGATAAAGAAAATATTTGGAGGACTTGATCATTCCGTGTGTGGAAAGGGTTTCGACGATCTTTCCGGAAGTATCCCCGGATTCGACGAGAAGATCCATCTTAGTTTGTCCGGAACCGACCGCACCTCCTTTGAGTTCGTCTACGACAAAAAATGCAGTGACGGCGATCAAAAGTAGAACTCCGATGAAAAGCCCGGAAAAAATCAAAAATTTCTTAATATTCATAAATTCATCTATTTCCTTCGACAGGTTTCAAAAGGCAGAATACGATTTCAGCTCTTTTCTGGAAGAAAATTTCTCGGGATCGGAAGCGGTTTCCACGTAACTCCGGCGATCCTTTCCCTAAAAAAACAACTGTAGTATCCTTCGTGACAGGCCGCAACCTCCTGCTCCACTTGATAGACCAAAAAAGATCGATCGGGCGGCGAGAGGATTTGAAGAATTTTTTGAGTATGTCCCGAAGTATCTCCCTTTTTCCAAAGTCGGTTTCTGGATCGACTGAAATAATGCGCGTATCCGGTTTTTAAAGTCAGCCCTTGGCTTTCCTCGTTTCCAAACGCCTGCATGAGAATTTGACCTTGGGGATCGATCGCAACGATGGGAATCATATCGTTTTTCGGGAGAATGAGGAGTTCCCGCATTTTTTCGAACATTAACGGCGAGAAGTCGGGATGCAAAAACAAAACCGTGTCCTCGTCGCAGTCCACTTCTTCTCGAAAACCTGGGGGAAGGCCGTTTCGATACCGAGGTAATTCTTCCTCGGAAATTCGAGTGAGGGACGAAATCGATCGAGTCGGTTCCTGAACTTCTAAGATCGTGATTTTGCGGGAACTCATACGGATCTGAAACTTTGAACGGAGATTTTACCGATTTGGTTTATACAAAGCCGGATCGACGAGATTCGGATTGGCAAAACAACTCAAGGAAAGGCCCTCGACCATATAACAAATCGCCTCGGCGGACACACATTTATGACCGTCGTCGTATCTCTGTCCGTTAACGATGAGTTCGATCTTTTGGCAGATCATTTTTTCCTTTACGATTTGATTCTCTTCTTGAGCTCGCAAGTTTGAAGAAAAAACCGCGATCCACAAAAAAGGAAAAATCAATTTAAGAAACATAGTGTACGAATTCAATTTCATAACGATTCTTTGGATACCTTTACTTTCAAATATTGGTTCTCGGAACGTTTCCATGTCAACCAAAGGATTCAGACCGATTTGGCTTTACGAATGTTCCGAATCCACAGATAACTCAGTGTTAATATCGGCAGAAAAAAAATTCCGATCCAGATCCAATTTACGAAAGCCTTCCCGGACAAATCCGGATCGGTCCAGGACGGTAAATAAGGAAGAACTTTTTCCGGAAAAAAGCCGGGTCTTTTTTGAGGGTTCGGTTCCATAACGTGATACAAAGAACTAGTATGATCGAACCAATACTTTCCGATCCAGATTTGATAAACGACATAAAGGAAAAGAATTTTCCAAGCTATTATTTTAGAAAGGGAACCGAACATTTTCCAACCCGCGAGAAAGGGAAGGAAGAATAAAGCCGCGGCGCCCCACTGAAATCTACCGGGAAGAGAAAGGCAACCGTAAGAGCAAGGATGTCCCGCGTTCAAACCGAGTTGCAAAATCAAAACGAATAAAAGAAGGATTCCGATTTGTTTTAAATTTTTCTCACGAATGAGAAAAAGAAATCCGACGATTCCCGGAATCCAAATCAAAGGATTTTGAAAAAAGAGTCCTTGGTTCCGATCCATAAAAAGACCGAGAAAAACAGTGATCCAATGCGAAAAATTCGGATCCAGCGTCGGCGGAGAATTTGTTCTTCCGTAAGGACCGAGGATCGAATCGAACCAAAAAAAGTTACAAATCAAAAAACAGAAAATGAATAAGATCGGAATTCCGACTAGAATCGTTTTGGATCGTAGATTCCGTTCTTTTTTGATCATAATTCCGAAAAGAATCGGAATTACGATCGGAAGATTTTTAGCGTGCAACCAGGTCAAACATCCGATCGCGGTTCCACATGCAAAAAACAGAATATTCCGTTTTTTGAACGATAATTTCGTTTCCAAAGAAAGCAGGATCGTAAAAACGCCGGTTAAAAAAACGCCGGTCGGTAAGTCCGGAAATATTTGTCCCGCGGCCATGGGAAACGGAAGACCGATCGAATAAAAAACGGCGATCAAAGCGGCTTCCTTCCTCGAAAGACGAAGGATTCTACCCATTCGATAGAATAAAAAAGGAAGAAGTCCCGCCAAAAGCGCCAGACTGATTCGAGCGCCCGTGATTCCGAAAAATGAATATCCGATTAACGTAATATACGAAGTACCGATCGAATGAATGCTGTGATATTTACCGTTCCTTACGACCGTATGATTTTCCACGTCTACGGGACCGATGATTTTTTGTGTGATCCGATCTTCTTCGTAGTTATTCTTAAGATCGAAATCCCCGTCTTTTCGAATACTTTCCGCGATCATCAGGTAATGGGGTTCGTCGCCGGTGATCGGAATTTTCTTTTTTTTCTCCCAGCTTAGAACGGTTCCGACGTAATAGAAAACCGGCAAACAGAGAACGAAAACGAGAAGAATTTTTCGCATCCTTGAAAGAATCTTTTTTTCTATCGGATTGTCAATCAGGATGCAACTTTTTGAATTTAAGGAAATTTCTTAAAGATTCTTTGATTGGGCGCCTACTTTTTATATTTCCGGTTTACAGAATGCGCGGGATTTTTATTTTTGAGGCTCCATGAATCCAAGTACGGTCCGACTGAATTTCAAATTGAATCTGATTCGTCATCTTCGGGACGGCAAACGATTGACCCTGGAAGAACTTTCCGGCATAACCGGAATAGGCAATCAAAAGGATTTGAAGGAGCAATTGGGAGAACTTTTTTTCATAGGAGCCACTCCTCACGTCGCCGATTTGATTCAAGTCGATTACGATTCGCAAACCGATACAGTCGGTTTGATTTTGCCGTTTCGTTTCGATTCGAGTTTACGTTTGAGCATTCGAGAATGGTTGGTTCTCCGAAAAATTCTGGAAGAGATTGTCGAAACCGGCGCCGATCCAAAGACAAATTCAATCGCTCGAAAGATTCTTGAGAAGATCGTTTCGATCGTTCCGGTGGCCGGACAGGACGCACTTTCGACTTACAAAGCCGATATTCAGGAGGCGATTCGGGGCGGAAAATCAGTGATCCTTGAATACCAATCCAGAACCGAGGAGAAATTTTCTCGGAGAAAAGTGGACCCTTGGTTTTTATTTCATTCATTAGAAGATTATTTATTAGGATATTGTCATGAACGAAAAGCTCCCCGCAATTTTCGCCTGGACAATATTCTTTCCTTGGAAATAGGCGCCGATCCGATCTCGCAATCGGCCGGTCAAAAAAAATCGGAATACATTCGCGAGTTCGAAGAGTTTCGTAAAAATCGGGAAAATTCGTCCGGAGTCGCCGAAATCTGGCATACAAAGGAAGTGTTTTATAATCTCGATCGAAAACTCGGTTTGAAAAGAACGGCTGAAACAAAAACGCTGGATAACGTCGTTTATCATTTATCCGAGGCGAAAATCCGGGAGGAAAGCTGGTTTTTAGAGACGATCCTTCCATTCGGAAAAAACGTGATCCTCAAAAATCCTCCACACTTAGTAAAACGGATTTTCGGCGAAATAGAATCGATCCTTCGCTAAAAAACGACACGGACATCCTCTTTCGCTAAAACATTAAAAAAACATGAAATTTGAATGTATTCAAAATACTCCTATATTAAAATTCAGGAGCGCGGCATCAAACTCGATCAGGGGACTTTTTTTTGTTATCTCCCGCTAAGATCAATCTCGGATTGGAAATTCCGTTCCGACGTCCGGACGGGTTTCACGAAATTCGGAGCGTATTTTTAAAAATCTCCTGGGGGGACGATATCCAGATCGAACCCGCAAACAACGGAGTTTTCGAACTTTTTTCGGAAAACGAAATCATATTAGAAAAACGTAAATTATACGATCAGGTTTCGGAGATCGGAGATATCAAAAAGAATATTCTTTATAAAACCTTTACAAAGGCCAGATCTCTTTTTCCGGAACTTCCCGGAGTCAAAATCCATCTTACAAAACGAATCTCTCCGGCGGGAGGACTCGGCGGAGGAAGTACAAACGCGGCCTCTCTTTTGAATTTTCTTTTTTCTTTGCGTCCTTTTTTTACATCCGACGAAATGCGCGCGCTCGCCGCCGAAATCGGATCGGACGTTCCTTTTTTTCTGGGCGAAGGACATGCGTTTGTCACAGGAAAAGGAGAAATTTCGGAAGAGATCGAAGTACATCCCGGTCAGGGAATTCTCGCCTTAACTCCGCAGGTGATGAACACGGCGGAAATGTACTCCTTGTTGAAAAAACCTTTACAAGAGAGCGCTTCTCGGAAAAATGGAAACACGCTGTCGGAAGATCTGATGTCTGTTCTAAAAAACGGGGATTGGAGCGAACTACAGGGTAGGCTCTTGAATGATTTTGAACCGGTTGCCTTCCAACTTCATCCGGAATTGGGAGTTCTTAAGGATAGATTCCTGGAGTTTGGATCCAGTTATTGTTCGTTGACCGGTTCGGGTTCGAGTATGTACGGACTGGTTCAGGGTCTTGAGATCCAAGAAGAACTGCTGCACAGGCTGAGGCAGGAATTCTCAAATCTCACATTCGTACGATTTAATTTTTAGAAACTGGGCTGTCGCCAAGTGGTAAGGCAGCGGTTTTTGGTATCGCCATTTCCTAGGTTCGAATCCTAGCAGCCCAGCCATTGAATTACTAACATTGATTGATGATGAAACCTAATCAGGATAAGGTCGCTGTGGTATTGGCCGCAGGGAAGGGCACCCGTATGAAAACGGATCAGCCTAAGGTTGCGGTAGAGCTAAATGGCAAACCGCTACTTCTCCACGTACTCGATCACCTGAAAACATCCGGCGTGGAACGGATCGTAGTCGTAGTAGGTTACAAAAAAGAATTGGTTCAATCCCTTTGTTCCGGAATTTCCGGAGTTTCCTTTGCGG
The DNA here is from genome assembly GCF_000332415.1 of Leptospira weilii serovar Ranarum str. ICFT. GTDB lineage: Bacteria > Spirochaetota > Leptospiria > Leptospirales > Leptospiraceae > Leptospira > Leptospira weilii_A. The sequence goes on along the minus strand of NZ_AOHC02000041.1, from coordinate 312,768 downwards.
AACAAAAAGAACAACTGGGAACCGCTCACGCACTCCTCTGCGCAGAACCCGGACTCAAAAACTTTCAAGGTTCCGTAATCGTTGCTTGCGGCGACGTTCCCATGATCACTTCCGAAACTTTTGCCGACATCGTAAAAGAACATAAAGAAAATGAATTTTCCGCGACGATACTTTCCGCTGTTGTCGAAAAACCGACCGGTTATGGAAGAATCATACGCAACACATCCGGCGATGTTACGGCTATCGTGGAAGAAAAGGATTCGTCCGCCGAAGAAAAAACGATCCGCGAAATCAACACGGGAACTTACGTATTCGACGGGGACGGTCTTTTTGAGTCTTTGAGAATGATCGGAAATTCCAATGCGCAGGGAGAATATTATCTTCCCGACTTAGTGAAATTATATAGAAACTCCGGAAAAAAACTCGGAGCCATGAAACTGAAAAACCACCTCGAAAGTCACGGAGTAAATTCTCCCGAGGACCTACAGATGCTCTCCGCTTTGATCAAGGGGGAGGCAGTCCATCCATGAACGGAGACATCGCGGTATTTGCGGGCAGTTCCAACAAACAAATCGCCGAGGAAATCTGCACTCATCTTAACATCCAACCCGGCAAGATGAACTTAAAGAAATTCTCCGACGGAGAAATTTCGGTTAAGATCGAAGACAACGTTCGAGGAAGAGAAGTTTTTATCGTTCAATCCACTTCCGCTCCGGCTAACGATCATTTGATGGAACTGATCCTGATCATGGACGCGTTCCGCAGAGCTTCCGTATCCAGCATCAGCGTCGTAATTCCTTACTACGGTTACGGACGTCAGGATAGAAAGGTGGAGCCTCGTGTTCCTATTTCCGCGAGAATCGTAGCGGATCTTCTGGAAGTTGTGGGTCTCGACAGAATTCTTACGATGGATTTACACGCGGATCAGATTCAGGGATTCTTTCGTGTTCCGGTGGATAATCTTCACTTTGCTCCCGTTTTAGCGGAATACGTCAATACGAAAAACATCGACGACCTTGTGATCGTTTCTCCCGACTCGGGCGGGGCGGAAAGAGCGAGGGCTTTCGGTAAAAAAGTAAATGGTTCATTAGCAATCATTGATAAACGAAGACCGAAGGCGAACGTCTCCGAAGTGATGAACGTGATCGGCGAAATCGAAGGTAAGAATTGTATCCTTCTCGACGACATGATCGACACCGCCGGAACGATTTGTAAGGCCGCGGACGCTCTTTTGAAACACGGGGCCAAGTCGGTTTATTGCGCGGCGACCCACGGAGTTCTTTCCGGAGAAGCGGTGGATAAAATCAACGCGACCGACTTCGCCGAGGTCGTTCTCGCCAATACGATCGCGATTCCCGAATCCAAAAAGATTCATAAATTGAAATCATTGTCCGTAGCCCCTCTGTTCGCAAACGCGATCAAAAGGATTCATACAAATCAATCAGTCAGCACTTTATTCGATTAAGGTTAGGTAATTAAAAATATGAGCCAAAACACGATTCACAAAATTGCGGTTAAAAAAAGAACGGAAACCGGTAAAAACGAAAACAATCGTCTCCGTTCCTCCGGAATGATCCCCGTAAATATTATCGGAGCCGGAGTTGCAACTTCCGGCGCGGTCAACGAGAAAGAACTTGAAAAGATGGTTCATTCCGGAATCCGCCAGTCCACTCTGATCGAACTCGACGTAGAAGGTCAAGGCCGACAAAAAGTATTCGTGAAAGAAATCCAAAGATTTCCCGAAATCGACAGAATCCGTCACGTGGATTTTTATAAGGTCGTACCGGGTCAAAAGATCGTTACCAAAATCGGTATCGAAACGACCGGAATCGCGAAAGGTTCCAAAACCGGCGGCCAATTCGAACATATCATTCACGAACTACGCGTTAAGACGATCCCTGAAGATCTTCTGGAAAATCTTACGATAGACGTTACCGATCTCGACGTGGGTGATGCGATTAAGATCAGTCAATTGAAAGTTCCTGCGAGTTGGGAAATTTTAATCAACGGTGATCCGATCGTGACCTCCGTGAATAAAACAAAAGCTCTTCTTGCCGCTGAAAGAGCGGAAGCTAAAGGCGCTGACGACGCTAAAGCTAAGAAAGGTAAGAAGTAATACGAAACATCCGTCAGATCTAATCTGATAAAAACAGATAGGTATTCATGAAGCTGATCGTCGGACTCGGAAATCCAGGGGACAGATACAACAATAACCGCTCAAACATCGGTTTCAAAATTTTGGATGTTATCGCAAATAACATCAATGTTGAAATTAAGACCAAGAAGAAGAAGTCCCTAATCGGTCGCGGTGATTTTGAGGGAGAAGAAGTTGTACTTTTAAAGCCTCAGACCTTCAGTGATCTGTCAGGCGAGTCCGTTTTATACATCGCTTCGTTTTTAAAAATCCAAGTGGGGGAAATTCTTGTCATCCAAGAAGACTGGATTCTTCCGCTCGGAAGAATCGTCGTCGATAAGGGAACCCAAGAAACCGATCACCCCGGAGTGAAATCCATCATTCAATCTCTTCGTTCCCCTAATTTTATTCGAATTAGAATCGGAATCCAGAACGAAGGATTCAATCTGAAAACTCGGGATTCTTTTTTGAAGGAAGATTTCGAACCGATGGAAAACTTAAGTTTGATTCAGATCATCAACGACGCGGAAGCCGCGATTCGTTCGATTTCTCTCGGAGATATCGACGACGTAATCGAAAAATATCATCTTTGACTTAAAAAAAAATCCGCAGGATTTTTCGTTTCCTTCCGAATTCCTTTTAGAAGGTTTCGGCTAATTCTTCCTTGCCTTTTTGAAGAAACGTGAAATCCTATCAGAGAAGGAACCTCTTGCCTGTTTTGTGTATCTCACAGGCGTCTAAGTTAACGGGAGAACTCCATGAACAAGAACTTAAAAAACGTATTTTTCGTTTTAATCATTATGATGGTCGTTTTGATCATCGCCTACAATTATGAAAATAACGCAGGCGCAACCAAGGATATCTCCTACTCCGACTTTTTGAATATGGTCGAACCCGTGGAGGGAAAAAAACCTCTCGGTAAGTTGTATAAAGGAAACGTTGACAAGTACAACAAAATCCAAATCGAAAAAGACGTGATCGAAGGTTTTTACATTCCTTCCGAATACGCGGAATCCAAAACCGCAAAACCCGTAAAGTTCAGAACGACGGTCGCTCCTTTGGACAAGGATCTGATCTCTTCGTTAAGAAGAGCTAACGTTTCCTTCGACGCTCGTTCCGCAGAGGAAGGAAAATTTTGGAGTGTGATCGGAAGTAATATTCTACTTATCGTAATTTTAATCGGTCTCTTCTGGTTCATCATGATGAGACAGATTCAATCCACCGGAAACAAAGCGTTCTCCTTTGGGAAATCCAAAGCGAAGATGAGCGTGGATCCGAAAGTAAAAATCACCTTTGAAGACGTCGCGGGTTGTGAAGAAGCCAAAGCGGAATTGGTCGAAATCATCGAATTTCTCAAAGATCCTAAAAAGTTTCACGCGATCGGCGCGAGAATTCCCACCGGTGTTTTGTTAGTCGGTCCTCCGGGTACGGGTAAAACCTTACTCGCAAGAGCCGTTGCGGGGGAAGCGGGTGTTCCCTTCTTTTCCATTTCCGGTTCGGATTTCGTGGAGATGTTCGTCGGGGTCGGAGCTTCCAGAGTAAGGGACTTGTTCGACCAAGGTAAGAAAAATTCTCCTTGTATCATTTTTATCGACGAGATCGACGCGGTCGGCCGTTTGAGAGGAGCCGGACTCGGAGGCGGTCACGACGAAAGAGAACAAACTCTGAATCAGATGCTCGTGGAAATGGACGGTTTTGAAAAGAACGAGGGTGTGATCGTAATGGCTGCGACAAACCGCGCCGATGTTCTCGATCCCGCTCTTCTTCGTCCGGGTCGTTTCGATCGTCAGGTCATGGTGGATCTTCCGGACATCCGAGGAAGAGAAGAAATTCTAAAAGTACATTCCCGTAAGGTTCCGATGACCAGCGATATTTCCCTGCATTCGATTGCGAGAGGAACCCCCGGTTTTACGGGAGCGGATCTTGCGAACCTCATCAACGAAGGCGCGTTACTCGCCGCTCGTAAAAATAAAAAAAGAGTCACTCAAGACGAACTCGAAGAAGCTCGCGATAAGGTAATGATGGGACCGGAAAGAAAATCATTTTTCATTTCCGAAAAGGAAAAAGAAGTTATCGCGTATCACGAAGCCGGTCACGCAATCCTCGGAACCCTTCTTCCATACACCGAGCCGGTTCATAAGGTTACGATCATTCCCAGAGGACGCGCACTTGGACTGACACAATCTCTTCCAAAAGAAGACAAACACATTCTCCCCAAGACATATTGGTTGGATCAGATTGTCGTGGCGATGGGAGGTTTTATCGCCGAGGAATTCAAGTTCGGCGTAACTTCCACCGGATCCAGCAACGACATTCAACAAGCTTCCAACATCGCGCGTAAGATGGTTTGCGAGTGGGGAATGTCCGAAAAACTCGGAACCGTAAATTACAGCGGAGACCAAGCAAACGTTTTTATCGGAAGAGACATGGGTCATAGCACCAAATATTATTCCGAAGAATTTGCGGCGATGATCGACAAGGAAGTTCGTGAAATTATTTTGATCTGTTTGAACAAGGGGCGGGATCTGGTTCGTAAAAACGCTTCCAAGTTCGAAGGTTTAGCGAAAGCTCTTCTCGCCAAAGAAACCATTTCTCACGAGGAATTGATGGCGATCGTACATCCGGCGAGCGAAGAAGGCACAAAAAAAAAGCCGGAAAAAACCGTGAAATCTAAAAAACAAAACGGAATTAAAACGAATCCAGCTTACAACGAATGAAACATTGGCTGTTTAAGACGGAACCCGACGTCTTTTCGATCGACGACCTTTACAACGCTCCTTCTCGGATTGCACCTTGGGAAGGTGTCAGGAATTATCAGGCCCGAAATTTCTTGCGTGATAGTATTCAAAAAGAAGATTTGGTTCTCTTTTATCATAGCAGGGCCAATCCCCTTTCCATTGTGGGAATTGCGGAAGTTGTAAAACCCGGTTATTCGGATCATTTCGCTTTCGATCCTAAGAGTAAGTATTTCGATCCTAAGAGTAAAACCGAAAACCCGACGTGGTATATGGTGGATATTAAATTCAAAAAGAAATTTCCCGAGCCCGTTACGACGGAAGAAATGAAAAAACACAAACAATTGAAGAATATGGTGCTTCTACAGAAAGGATCGCGCCTTTCCATCCAACCTGTTTCCCCTGCGGAGTTTCAGTTCATTCTGGGACTTGCGGGTGTGAAACTTTGACTCCCCAAAACTCAAATTTTCGATTTCGAAAAAACTCAAAGTCGGAAACTCAATGTTACGCTTTTTGCATATTCAGGAGCTCGGACGGCTTTACTTTTTGAATCCCATGCGACGCTATCTACAAAACGTATTGCAGATGATCGGCCGGGATTCTTTTCATACCCGTTGCGTCGGGCAAGGTATAACGGAATTTTTGTCGAGACGGTTTACCGATGTTTTTTCTTTTCTCATCTTGATCTTCATCGGAATTCTTTTTGCGGTTCCTAAGGACGTTATCTCCCAGACAAAAACGAACTTTTTAACCGAAGAATTCGTATTCTTTCTTTCGAGTGAAATGCGAGGAGAATATCTCGGAAAGAATCTTCAAATATTAGAAGATTCTAAAAATGTAATTCGAATCGAGGACTTTTCAAATTTAAACTTTAATCCCGATTGGAAAAATTTCCAAAAGGAAACTCTTTCCAAAGGATTTACGCGTTCTTCCTTTTGGATTCGATTCAAGACGCGTTATAAAAACCGCGAATTGGGTTTTCATCCTTGGTTTTTGGAATTAGCCAATCCGGCGGCGGAAGAATTTGTAGTTTATAAAAAAATTTCCGGCTTTCCGATTCGTTACGAAGAGATCCCAAAAGAACAGAATATACGTTATTTTCATCCCGTCTATCGTCTCGTTTCCCAAAATTCGATCACGGACGAATATCTAATTCGCGTATCGTCTCGTAGATCTTTGATTTTGAATTTTAAGACCTGGAGCGTGTACGAGTTCATCGTAAACGTTCAGATTCAAAATATTTTGTTCGGTTTATTTTTCGGCGCGATTTTGGTGATGCTTGTTTACAACGGTTTTGTGTTGTTTACGGTAAGGGAAGCGGGTTATCTTTTTTACGTTTTATATCTTTTGTTTTTTACGTTGTGGCAGTTGTCCGTCACGGGCGTCGGCAATCAGTATCTCTTTCCGGGCGTTTTAAAAATTTGGAACGACTTTTTGGTTCCGTTCGCATACCTTGCAATCGTTTTTTCGATTCAATTTACGAGGTCGTTTTTACACACATATCGGAATACGAAGGTTATCGATCGAATTTTGATTCTTTTTACGATTCCAGGTTCGGTCGGATGTATACTTTCCATTTTCGATATATTCTATTTTTGGAATATGCAGGCTTTAACTTTACTTCCGATTTTTGCTTCGGTGATAATCATCTACGCGGGAATCGATCGTTATCGGCGAGGATATAGACCGGCCCGATTTTTTCTTTTGGCTTGGTCGGTTTTAATCGTTTTTATTCTCGTTACCGTTTTGAAAAATTTTTCCGTTTTGCCGAGTAATTTGTTCACCGATTGGGGATCTTTGATCGGTTCTTTGTTTGAAATGACACTTCTTTCTTTTGCGCTGGCGGATCGATTTAAATCCTTACAAGCGGAAAGCCTACAAACGAACGTTGCCGCGTACGAAAATCAGATCAAACTTTCCGAGATCGAACAGGAACTCAGGATCGCCAGAGAACTTCAGAAATCGATTCTTCCCGATAAACTTCCGAAAATAGAAGGGATCGAACTTTCTGTGAGGACGGAATGCGCCAGTTTCGTGGGTGGAGACTTCTACGACTTCCACGATTACGGAGACGGAAGACTCGGGGTTTTTATCAGCGATGTTTCGGGTCACGGAATTCCCGCCGCGATTATTGCTTCAATGGTTAAGTTGGCCTTTTCGATCGAAGTGAGGAAAATGGCCGAACCGGCGGACTTATTAAAGAACGTTAACCGCGCTTTGATGGGAAAATACGGAAAACATTTTATTACCGCCGCCTATTTGATCGTCGATTTAAACAAAGATATCATAACGTATTCGAATGCGGGTCATCCTCCGATTGCGATTCTCAATCAATCCGGTGAATTCAGGGAAATATTTTTACCCGGTTGGATCATGGGACTGGACGGAAATCTTAAAAACGGAGAACTGATGATTCCGATCAAACGGAACGATCGAATCGTTTTATTTACGGACGGCGTCACCGAAGCTCGCAATAAGTTCGGTCAGATGTTCGGTTATCAAAAGTTTTACGATCTTTTAAAATCCAATTCCAAAATTCAAGGTCGAATCTTAAATCAAATCGTGTTCGATACCGTAAGAACTTGGTCCGGGAGAGAGGATCAATTCGAAGACGATATCACTCTGTTGATTCTGGATTTGAACGGAAAAGGGGAGAAGGATGCCGAAGAAGCGATTGCTTCTCCGTATCAGGAGATTTCCAAAACAGGAAGTTAAGCAGGTCTGATCTCCGCGAGTTTGTCGAATGGCGGCTAACGTGATCAAACCCGGATAAGATCCGTCCGCGGCCGAAAGGTTTGATCGTTATTTCTTAAGATCCTTCAAATAAGAAATCAGTTCCGGAGAAACCTGAATCGGCCGTTTGCGGTAGGTTTTTTGTATTCCTTCTTGAATTCCTTATGACAAGACTTACAGGATTGCTCATAGTCTTTCGACTTCAACGCTTCCTGGGAAATTTCGTTCCATTTCGCTTTTTGTTCGTCGAGCGCAAAGTTCGGAAGTTCGATTAGAATCTTTTCGATGTATTCCGGTTTTCCCTTTTTGGCGGCTTGACAGCGGGTTTTGCATAGTCTTCCATAAAATTATGAACGTTGTTTCGATTTTGCGCACCGATTGGGCTGAAAGAGTTGCGGTTAATATAATGGAATAGATTGTGAAAATGTAGATCGTTTTTTTCATTTGGTTCTCCTGTGTAGAGAATTTTTTGAAACGAATATAACCTTTAAATTCTAAAAGATTTTAATTCTTATTTTACGTATTCATTATGAAGGTTATTTAAGATTCTAATTGCAAAGAATTCTGTCAATCTTAGAAGAACCTGATAACGTCCAAATTCTTTCGTATATTTAAGCATCGACGAGAAGGCTCTCCTTGCGATTGAGAATGTATAAGCAAATTCAAAAAAAGAAGAACCTGAAATGAGGGCGGAAGAAGAGATAGAAACTATTTACGCAACTGGAGGAGGAAAATGGTGAAAAAAATCGAAATTCCCTTAGACGATCTAAAACGTATTTTTAAATTTTTAGAAAACGTTCATGATTGGATGCATCAGCCGTTGTACTATCGAAATATAGAACTCGTTGAAAAGTTTGTTAATGAAAATTATGAGGAAGTAAAAGAACTCTATTATCATGTTATTTGGAATCGACTACCTGAGGGAACTCGGAATGAAATAGAAGAAAATTAGTTTTTTCTGATTTTATATACCGACTTTGTTTTTTGGAAACTCAAAAGATACGTGTTTACAACGCGGAAACGACCGAGGCGGGGTCAAGAAATTGGTATTATAAAAATAGCATATTGAGTCAATGGAACTCAATTTCTTGACCGGAGCTGAGGGCGCGGTCCTGCCGTTTCGCCGAACTGTGATTTCGGATTGATCCCGGCAGGAGCCGCCCCTCTCAAACAAATCGGTAAAAAAAAGAGACGCCTTAAAGCATCTCTTTTTTATTCTTAATTTTCAGCGCGTCCCAAAACCTAATTTTACTTTATCAGAAAGATCAAGCTTGCTGGGTAACTAAAACGTCCCGCTTCTTTCGGAACGGGTTCTTATATGAAAAGAAAATGAATTAAAGATTTCCAAGAACGGACTGATATCTTTGAGCTTCTTTTTCGAGCGCTTGCGCTTGTCTCAGATATTTTTGAGATTGAACATTGCTCGTTACAAATTTTCCGCCTGTGGACCTTCTTGCAAGTTCGCGCAGTTCTTCCGATCTAGTCGCTTTTTGTTGCGCAATCGCTTTCAAATAATTTCCAACGGCCGTTTTCTGTTCCTTAGTAACCGCACTCTCAACGATCGCTTTTTCCAAAAGTTGATCCTCAACTTCTTCCGATACGGCAAATGCTGCGCTCGTAGCGAAAAAGCCGAGAAGGGAAATTACAGAAATCAGTCTGCTTATTTTCATGATTGAAACCTCAGATGAGTATTTTTTTGAAGAACGAATCTTCAATACTCATTTGACCTACCTACCCCAAGAAATAAATCAAAAAAAATTTTCTTACCTCCTTTTATTAAAAATTCATTCAAATACTTTATAAATTCTGTATATTCTATTTTTATTAAACATATCCGACTAAAAGCGGCTCGAAAAATACATTATTACTTTAGTGAGCTTAGTTTTTAAGATTTCACCTTTGCAATTGATCACGATGAATACAATATAAGAAAGTATGCCTAATCGGAATACGATTGTCCGACTTGGATACAATCATCTTCATTTTATAAACAATTCCTCTTAAAATTGCTTTTAAAAACGGAGAAATTGCATTCATTATAATCACTTAAAGTCTCATTTTGAAAAAAATAAGAATAAATGTTAAACTAATAAACATTGCTTAATTTTTAAGCATTTATTTTTAAAAGAAACTGAAATAATATTAAGCAAATTCTCGAAAAAACGAAGAGATCTTATCTAAAGTGAAATTGAGTTCTCCAAAATTCGTCAAACTGACTCATTTCAGCTTAAGGATTTTTTAGTTGAGTTTTTTGAACAAGCAGGAGTTCCCACATTTCAAATGGCGAGCGATTATAACGAACCCATAATTCTTGGATCTGAAGATAAATCTGTCGGAATTACGACAATCCTCCGTGAAAAGCTCGGCCCTATCGAACGACCCTTAGGGAGTGAGATTGAGTTTAGGAAGCGTTGTGCTTTAGTTTCCCCCGCATTTGGGCGGCGGAGAAGAAACTCTATTTCGCTCTCTAAGGATCGCGAAATAGGTGGTGGGAAGACTCGTGAGACTTTTCCCTATCAGAAAATCATACTTTCTGCGAGTAAAAAGTTTCATTCTTGTCGGAACACTTGAAAAATGTGCGTTTTTGATCCTTCTGATTCCAAAACCCATCTCAACTTGCGGGGCGGTTATGGTTAGTGAGTAGCAGTTAGGTCAAAATTTTTCCAGTTGTGGCCTTCAATGAGACATAATAATTATCCTCAATAAAAGTCTTTTGAGGAAACCTCTAAAACCCACATTTTTTAAAAATCTATATTCTAGAATTCTTTAGAAGAGCGTATTGCGTTTATCCAAAGATTAAAACGAAAGCTTTAGAAGGTTCCTTAGAAAAGGAAGATTCTACTTTTTCGGCCTACAAAATCCAGATATTGTAAAGAGCAAAAAAAAATTCTCCCAAAATCCTCAAAACAAGATAAAACCAAATTGAATATTGAAAACTTTATGGGAGTTCCCGCAAAGTTTTCAAAAAATTAAAAAGATAAACCTAAAAAAATTTCAATTTTACGAATCGCCGTTCTCCAAATCATGAGAATTTGGAAGAGGAGAAACCATGAAATACCTTCACACCATGATACGAGTCTTAGATCTTGAAAAAGCTCTCGATTTTTTCTGTATGACTCTTGAACTCGTCGTCGTTCGTAAAAAAGAACACCCTGAAGGTAAATATACTTTGGTGTTTTTATCAACCGGAGAAACCGACGCGCCTGAAATCGAATTAACTTATAACTGGGGACAAAAAGAAACTTATACAAGCGGAAGGAACTTCGGTCATTTGGCGTTCGAAGTGGAAAATATTTACGAAACTTGTTCCAGAATCGTTTCCAGAGGAATCACGATCAACCGCCCTCCCCGCGACGGAAGAATGGCTTTCCTACGCTCCCCCGATCTCATCTCGATCGAACTCCTACAAAAAGGGCACGCACTTCCACCGGAAGAACCTTGGATGTCCATGCCCAACACGGGAGAATGGTAAATTCGATTTTTTCCGTAAAAAATAACCTACGGATCCTATTCGACTTTCAAAATCGAACAACTTCTTCGTCCATACAGGAATAAATCGATTTAAAAAACAGAACGCAGAAACGAAAAAAATAATTATAAAATTATAATTTTATAAAATACTAATTCAATCCTGCGATATCTCAAATCGACTTTCAACCCTTTGAAAAGGATTTATAGTTGATTACGATTTGTTCCACATTTTTTCGGAAGTCTGCGGCCATGGATTCCGGGAGAATTTTCCGAATCGAGTCCCTTGCTTCGATCAACAATGGAAAAAGTCCTTCCCGGTTTGTGACCTTAAGTCGAAACGAATCCCTGGAAAATTCTTCATAAGGAATTTCCGATATTGAATTTCGAACTTTGTAAGAGAATTCGGGATCGCAAACCAATTCCACTTCCATCGGATCGTGAACCTGAAAAAGCGCCGGATGCAAAACCCAGTCCTGCGAATTCTCTCTTTTTTGTCCTTGAGGTTGATAGAGTGAATTTTCCGCAATCGTTTCCACTCTCGTGATTTTCGGAATGATAAATCTTCTTCTTTCTTTTTTCTTTCTGTCGTAAGCGAGAAGATAATAGTCCTCGGAATTTTTCCGGATCAATCGAATCGGATCGACTTCCACTCGATAGGTTTCTTCCGGAAACGTTTTGTAATATAAAAACTGAACGGGAGATTTTGTTTTTAAAGCCTCTAAAAGTTTTTTTAAAAGTTCTTCCGACGCGCTTCCTTCCGCCTGACTCAAGGACTTCTGCGTTTTCAAATCCATTTCCAACTCGGGATAAACGTCCAATTTACCTTCAAATAATTTTTGAGACAAGGAATACAATTCTAAAGAAGGAGCTTCCTGATACGATCTGAGAATCGTTTCCGCAAGAACCCGCAATTCTTCCTTTTCCAATCGCAATTCCCGATTGGCTACGTTTCGATCGAGAACGTAACCTTCCTGCGTGGAACGTACAAAAAAACCGAGTTCTCCCAACTCCTCCAGGTCTCTGGAAAGTTTTTTTCGATCGGAATCCGGATTTTCCAAATTCTGATAATGATCCGGAAGCAAAGAACGGATTTTTGTAAAACTCATCGGGGAATGCCGACCGAGTAGATTGAATAATAAAGCGGAAAGCCTGGATTCCGTTTTTCCGGCTTCTTTTACGGGAATCGGAAAATCTTCCTCATCCTCGTTCCAGTTTTGAGTTTCTGACATAGCTGAAACTTTCCGAAACTTCAAATTCTAATCAACTCGAAAACCACTTGAACCCATTCGCTTTTTCTGCAAAATCTCCCATTGTAAACTTTACTCAAAGGAATTAAAATGAATACGATTTTGAATTACATCATTCCCCACACGATCGGTCTCATTCTCATCGGGATCGGTTGGTATATCAGCATCTTGAATGTGGGATTGACCCGTTTTACGGAAAACGTCCTGATTACGAAATGGACGATCGGCGGCCTGGCCCTGATCATAACTGGCGCTTATCTTCCTGAAATCTGGATCGGCATCCGAAATCTTTTCAAGAAGAAGTAAAAATTGAAAAATCCAAAGAACCGGATGATGAGAATCCGGTTTTTTCTTTTTTACTACGCAACTGCAACCGGTAATTTTGAGCTGCGCGCTATCGCCGGATTTTCATGATTCAAAAAGGTTCGTCTCGACCTGTTTCCAATAACGTCGCTTATTAATAAAATTAAACAGACACGAATTAAAAGTTAGTAGGTAAAATAAAACAACTAAATACTCAAACTTTTATTTCACAAACGTTAACTACTCTCTTTTAAAAACAAAAATCATTGACTTGAACAATCGCTTCTTTTTTATGCCTTCTCATAGGAGTTTTTTAGTGAAAAAAATCACATCATTCTGTTTTACACTCACATTAATCTTTACCATGATGAACGGCTGTAGTTCTTTAATAAAAGAAGCAGAGGACGAATCCTTCAAAAATCTTTTGCTACTGATTGCGCTTAGTCGTGTTAGCACCCAACCGTCATCATACTACGTTTCAGCCCAAGTAAACGCATCTTCGCTTAACAATCAAGGTGTCGCAAATATTTCGGTTCACAGCGGATCCTCCTGTACGGGTAATATTGTAACGAGTGCAAATAACGTGGCTGGGCTAAATGTAAAAACCTTAAACGTAACCAAAGGCACATTTTCAGTGAGAGTTTTTTCTGGGACCGATAGCTATTGTTCATCTGAATTTACTCTCAGTGAAAGTAAATTTGCAGCATCTTGTTTCGTGAACACAACTTCTATAACCTGTTTATAGATATCCTTCAAGGGAAGGAGTAAAACTCCTTCCTGAAATCTGGATCGGCATCCGAAATCTTTTCAAGAAGAAGTAAGAATTAAAAAATCCAAAGAACCGGATGATGAGAATCCGGTTTTTTCTTTTTTGGCGTATTTTTTTGATCCGCCGGTCTTCTTTACTTTACAAACTATTGAGTATATTATAATGTACGAATATATAGTCATTCCAAACACGTCGAAGGAAGCAATTTTCTCAATCTTTTAAAAATATTCCCCACAGCAAACCATATTCATAAATTCAATTGTCAAACTAAAACAAATTCCAAAGCCGATTTGGCTTCTGCGTAAATTTATTTTTTCCTTACTGCAATTACAATTGGAGGATTTTATGAAAAAGAAAATTTTCGTTGGCTGCGTTACGCTCATCTTATCGATTTTTTTTTCGGATGCAATCCAACCGGAATCGGCACAAACGATACGTAGAATCTCAAGGAGCAAGCCTTACTCGCTTCGTTGTTATTTTTTTGGAAGGAAATAAAAATCGAATTTCCGTTTCGGTGAACAGCACATCCTTAAACAACCAAGGAACCGCAAATGTAAGCGTTTACTCGGGAGCAGGTTGCACCGGAACTTCGATCTTGAACGAGAATGGTATCGTAGCGACAACGTCAAAAACGTTTATTCTTGCGGACGTGGGAACCTATTCCGTCAAAGCAAGCGCCGGAGCGAAACACCGCATGTTCGGCTCCCGCAATTGTACTTTCCGAAAGTAAAAGATCCAGCGTTTGTTCCGTAAATCTTACGACTTTGGATTGCCTCTAAAACTTTTAGCGTGAGTTCCTACTTTTGTTTTTTGAACCAAATGACGGGATTCGTATTTGTAGGAACTGCAACGTCTTTCTGAAACTCGTTTTATCTTTGCAGGAGTTCCTACTTTTTTACGGAAAACGACTTCACTCATGAAAAATTCCGTCCTTTCCAGGACGAATCTCAATTTTCGCTGGAGTTCCCACAAAATCCCGGTTCCAGAGCGAATTTTTCTTGTACTTTTTGGATCCTCCCACAACCTGCGTTTGTAAGGCAAAGAAAAAGATCTTTACGAGATCGAATTCAAGTGCATAATGCGACATAATTAAATTATAAGAGCCTATGTTGGATATGAGTAGCACCGAAACTGAAATTCTGGAAAAAAATCCCAAAAAAAAGACAGAAATCGAATTTCACAAACCCACTCTTTCCAGAGAGGACTTGAAAACCGTTCTGGAATGTCTCGTCGAAGACCACCTAACTACCGGAAATGTAACGACACGTTTTGAAAAAACGTTCGCCTCCACCTTTCGTTACAAACAAGTCATTTCCAGCAATCATCTCACTTCTGCCTATCACCTTGCTCTTCTTGCGCTCGAAATCCAAGCGGGCGATAAAATTGCAATTTCAACCTTCGCACCCGTTTCCGCACTCGATGCGATTTTTCTCTTAAAGGCCACTCCGATCGTAATCGATTTGGACAAAAATTCTTTCCATTTGAGTCCGGAAGGACTGGCTGCGGCTTTGGAAGAATCTTCCATAAAAGCGATCATTCTGGATCATTCTTTTGGATCCATCGCCGACGCAAAACGTTACGACTTTAAAGGAATTCCGGTTATCGAAGATATTTCCGAAGTTTTAGGTGCGCAAAGCGCGACATTCACTCCGGGGAAACAGGGAAACATTGCGGTTTGCGGACTATCCGTGGATCAGATGATCACAACCGGAAACGGTGCGATGATCATTACCGATCAGGAAGCGCTGGCTAAAAAAATACGCGCAATGAAAGCGGGAAAAGAACCCTACCAAAGAAAAGAAGGGCAACCGAAATTGGATTACAATTTGATCGACTACCAAGCCGCGCTTGGAATCGAACAACTTTCCAAAATCGGAATCATCTTAGAAAGAAAAAGAAAAATCGCACAGGTTTATCTTCAATCCATCTCCGGAACTTCGGTAAAAACTTGGTACGGGGATCCGAACCTGGACACGTTCAATCGTTTTATCATTCTCGCTCCGGGAAGTTACGAGCAGGTGGAAAGATATTTCCGTTCCTTACACATCGGAACTCAAAAAGTAACAGAAGAACCGATTCATCATATTTTAGAACTTCCGAATACGAATTTTCCCAATGGGGAAAGGCTTTTTCAAAGAGGTCACTGTATTCCGGTTTATCCTAACTTGACAAAAGATAATATCCAAAGAATTTCCCAGGCAATTCGTAGAATTTACTAATCAAGAAAAACGTTACGGTTTTTCCGAATACTCTATGTTCGTTTCAACGAATAGTATGATTAACGTGAGTTGGGTTTAACCCAATGCGAAAGCGATTGTCCACAAAAAATAGAGAAGAATACTTTTCCCTATTTTGAGTAAAGTTATGCTTCTTATGGATCGGCATTCAAAAAAAGATTGAGTTCTTTCGATTCGCAAATATCGATTTCCGAAAGATTTTATTCTTTCGAGGTTGTTTTTCAAATCGATGGATTTCCAAACAAACTATCTATAAATTCGCAGATTCTATTCCGATAGAAAGAGAACTTTCATTGGATTCGAAAATAACAATCAACAGAATACGATGATAAACTATTTTGAGAGTAAAGATATTCAAAATTTCTTTACAAAAATTTGATATTGATATCTTTTTTAAGAAGTTCGGCGTCCATTGGTAAGTTATACTGAGGTAGTCCATGAATATCGCCCGCCTATCGATCAAACGACCTATTTTTATTTGCAGTATCGTTCTTCTAATGCTTCTCACCGGTTGGGTCGCTTTGGGAAGAATGGGAGTGGATCTTTTTCCGGACGTAAACATTCCCGTTGTCTCCGTTGCCACCATTTATCCGGGAGCCGGTCCGGAAGAAATCGAAGAGCTCGTTTCCAAACCGTTGGAAGAAGAACTCTCTTCCATCTCCGGTCTGAAAAAAATTTCTTCCAGAAACCAGGAAGGTGTCTCGGTCGTATTCGGCGAGTTCACGCTCGACACGGACATCAAATACGCGGAACAACAATTCCGAGATAAAGTCGGTCTCGTAAAACCGAAACTTCCCACGGGAATCAAAGAACCGAAAGTGGTTCGTTTCGATCCGGCGGATCAGCCGGTTGTTCGTCTTGCCTTATTTGCGGATTTGGATCAGTCCAAACTTTACGACCTCGCAAAAGAAACCGTTAAAGCAAGATTGGAACAGGTTCAAGGAGTCGGCTCGGTTAAACTCGTCGGCGGAACCAGAAGGGAAATTCAAATCGAACTGGACCGAGACAAACTGATTTCCTATCAAATGCCGACGGTCGTGATCGCCAATAGATTGAAAACCGCAGGTTTGAACGTTCCGGTCGGAAAGTTCGAGACGGGTACTAAAGAAACTTCTTATAGAACTTTGGGTAGATACGAATCTCTTTCTCAAATCGAAAACACGATCGTTTCCTTCAGCGGCGAAGTGGGGAACGCGATTCTCATCAAACAATTAGGAACCGTCCGCGACGGTACGGAGGACGAAGAAACCATCGGTTATCTCTGGGCTTCGAAAGAGGACAACACCGTTGGAGAAAAAGTTTCCTTCTTCACAAAAATCGGAAACCTCTTCAAAGGAAAAAAAGATAACGCAGCTTCGGTGAAGGAGATCAAACCGGCTCTGTTCATCGACGTTTACAAACAATCGGGCGCCAATACCGTTTCCGTTGCGGACGAGGTTCTCAAACGAATCGGTAAACTCAACGAAGGAATTCAGAACTTAGACGGAAAACCGAAAATCCGTCTGATTCGGGACGGATCGAAATGGATTCGTTATAACGTAGAAGACGTGACCGAAGCGATCGTAATCGGAATTTTACTCGCGGTCATTACCGTTTACTTCTTTTTAGGAAACTTTCGTTCTACGGTTATTACGGGACTTGCGCTTCCGAACTCCATGCTCGGCGCTTTCGTTTTAATGTGGGCGATGGGTTTTACCATCAACGTTATGACTCTTTTGGCTCTTTCCTTGGCGGTGGGCTTACTCGTCGACGACGCGATCGTGGTTCGGGAAAATATTTTCCGAAAACTGGAGGAAGGAAAAGGAGTTATGGAAGCGGCGGAAACCGGAACTACGGAAGTAACGTTAGCCGTCATCGGAACCTCCTTAACTGTGATCGCGGTGTTTTTGCCGGTGGGGTTTCTTTCCGGGATCGTAGGACAGTTTTTCAAACAATTCGGTTTAACGGTCGTATTTGCGATGCTCATTTCTCTTTTCGACGGTCTCGCGGTCGCACCGATGCTTTCCGCCTATTTCGCCGGAAAAATCGATCACAACGCAAAACCGAATAAGGCCGTAGAACTTTTCGACAAATTCCAAACCTGGCTCGAAAGACAGTATGGAAAAGTAATGAAAGTCGCACTGAAAAGACCGGGAATCGTTCTTTTGATTTCTCTCGGAATTTTTATTCTTTCGATCCTTTCCTTAAAATTGGTGAAAAGTACATTCTTACCCGCAAACGATCAGGGAGAGTTCTTAGTCACGTTGGACTTACCGCCCGGAACCAGTCTCAACGGAACCAGACAGGTCGCGGATCAGGTCCTGGACGTTTTGAAAAAAATTCCGGAAATGGAAATGATCGCGGTAACGATCGGTAAACCGGACGGAGGAGAACCGAACGCGGGAACTCTCGCCATTACATTAGTAGATTCTAAAAAACGAAAACGTAATACGACTCAGGTAAAGGACGAAATCCGCGAACTTTTACAACCTTTCGCGTATGCAAGACCTGCGGTATCCGATTATAGCGCCGTCGGCGGAGGAATTCAATATCCGTTCCAGCTTGTGATCAAAGGAGAAAATCTCGCCGAAATGGAAGCGTATTCCAAAAAGGTGGTCTCAAGATTAAAATCCCTATCCGATCTTGCGGACCTCGATACGGATTACAGAGCCGGAAAACCGGAATATCAAATTCATTTGGACAATATGAAAATGCAACTCGTGGGAGTTCTTCCCGGAGTTGCGGGTTCCGAACTTCGTTATCAGATCGCGGGCGACGAGGTCAGTAAATTTTACGATAAAGGAATCGAATACGTAGTCAAGATGAGACTTCGTCCCGATCAAAGAAACTTGAGAATGGCGTACGGACAAACCAAAGTTCCGAACATCGCCAACAAACTCATTCCACTTTCCGCGATCAGCGTCGGAAAGGAAACCGCCGGACCTTCTCGGATCAACCGAATCGATCGTGCAAGAACCATCGTGATCCAGGCGAACTTAGCGCCGGGAGGTGCGGTCCAAGACGCGACCAAAATTACGGATGAAATTCTCAGAAAGGAACTTCCTCCGCCGCCCGGAATTCGATACAACTTCCAAGGACAGTCCGAAGACTTCAAAGAACTTTTGGCGAACATCGTTCTCGCATTCGGCTTGGCTCTTGTGTTCATTTATCTCGTACTCGCTTCCTTGTATGAATCTTTTATCACGCCGGTTACGATTTTGTTCGCGATTCCTCCCGCGATCTCGGGAGCCTTCTTCGCACTCGCGCTTACGAACGAGATGCTGAATTTATTCTCGATGATCGGTTTGATTCTTCTCATGGGTCTCGTTGCAAAGAACTCGATTCTTCTTGTGGATTACGCAATGCAAGCGATGCGTGAAAAAGGTATGTCTCGAAACGACGCGATCTACGAAGCGGGACTGGTCCGGCTTAGACCGATCTTAATGACTTCCCTTGCGATGATTATGGGAACCGTTCCGATCGCGCTCGGATTCGGGGAAGCGGCTAAATCCAGAACCGCGATGGGGATCGCGATCATCGGAGGATTGATTCTTTCCACGGTAGTAACGCTCGTGGTTGTACCGTCGATTTTCGGATTTATCGATCGATTCAGAGAATGGATCGAAAGTAAATTCCGGCCCGAGTATGATATGAACACGGCTCAACACGGACATTCTTCCGGTAAACAAGAGGTTCGCGAAAAACAATGGAATTTCATTCAGGAAGAAGTGGAAGTGGAACTTCCCAAAAAATCCGAGTCGAAAAAACCCAAAAAATAATATTAGATTTTTTGAATGGAGAACCCGTATCCAACGGGTTCTCCGCAAATTTCCCGCCGATTAAAAACCTTTCCGAACCGCCGCGATTGAAACGATCGAAATTTCAATAGGAGCCTCAAACGATAGTTTCAAATTCAAACCTTTTATTTCTTTCTCCGGAAGGAAATAAGTTTGATCCAAAATTATCAAACATCCACTTTGGAAAATAAGAAAACGAACGGATTTGAAAATTCGGGGAGATCGATAGAAATCGTATGAAACTTGCAAAGGAAATAATTACTTCCAAGGATTCAAAAATCGGAGTGATGAAGTTGGTGTCGGACGGACCGATGACGCTTACACTTCCGTTGATACGCGAAATGGGTAATATCCTGGGGGAATTTACCATGGACCAAGACATCCGAGCGGGAATCATTTCCGGACCCGACGGGGATTTTTGTGTGGGCCTTGATCCGGACGCGATTCTCAATGCGTCCACCGATGAGATCTCCAAAATCATGGCCGGAATTTTTGAGATGTTCGGATCGCTCATGAGTTTTCCAAAACCATTGATTGCGGAAGTGGGCGGAAACGCGGTCGGAGGCGGAGCGATCATCGCCTATTGTTGCGACTACAGATACATGGTGGACGGAAAGGGAAGAATCGGTTTCGCGGAACCGTTAGTCGGCTTGCCGATCACAACGGCGTTGATTCTTAGAATGAGACAGGTGATGGTACCGTCCTTCGTATCGGAAGCGGCGTTGGAAGGCGCGCTTTACAAACCCGCTGAAGCGGTACGGAACGGATTGTTAAGCGAAGTGGGCGTTTCCTTAGAAGAATTGAGAAAAAAATCCTTGAGCAAGATCAATGTCCTCAACCGAATTCCCGCGTCTGCGACGGTCGAAACAAAAAGAGCTTTGAACAGAGAAGCGTTGGAAGCGGCAAAGGCCGCGCCGAAAGAACTCGGCGAACTTTTTAAAAAACAACCCGCTATGCTCAAAAACCTTTTGGAAGCGATGAAGGCGAACAAAGAAAAAAGAAGACCTTCGATGACCCACGAAGCGAACTACGCATAAGAAAAAACTAAAATGCCACTGTGACCTGAATTGCGACCCTTAGAAAGTAATTCATTGAGTTCAAGGAGCCGTGGCGTTTTAGTTTCCCCGCTATTTACATTTTCGATAAAGTAAACCCGATAATATTTTGAGGCGGCTCCCGCTCCATTTTTTTGGAATTAGAATCTTATGTTTTTCTTCTATAAAACTTCAATCCGGACCAAATATCCGAAACGGCGCAGACTTTTACGTCCACAATTCCCAATTCCAAGCCGATTTCACGAACGATATTTTCATTGATATCGGTCTGGACCTTCGAGGAACCTTTGGGCCAGGAAATCCAAATCATACCCTTTTTCCCCAAGTGTTCCACAAGTTTAGGAAACTGTTTCCGTAGATCCTCGGATTCTTTCACAAATATATGCAAATAGTCGAATGAACCCTTTAAGGTTTTTATCATTTCCACGTTTCCAAGATGATCCGTAAGATCCTTTTGAACTTCTTCCGGAAGATCTTTAAAAAACGCTTTCATACCCGCTTTGAGTCCGAGTTTATCTCCCAAAGATTTGCCTGAATATCCCGCCATTATTTTTCCCGATTTTCCCCGATTCTTTTATCCATAAAATCCAAATATTCTTTTATCGTTGCCGTATGACCGAAAACGAATTTGAAAAAAACGAAAGACCGGAGAAAAAACCTTATCGTTTTCGGTGATCTTCAGTTTTTCCCTCCGACAACGGAACTCAATTCGAAAGTCCAAGAACCTCCGAATGTTCTTAAAACAACGGGAACGGCCGCTTAAAAATATATTATAATCTTTTAAAACATCGTTTCCGTTTTGAAAAGCCTTTATCTACGTTGATACGTAAAAAATCCGAGCTTACCGTAAAACAAAAACCTTTCGATTATTGATGGATATAACCCCAACTTTCCAAAATCTTACGCACTTCTTTTCCCATAGCCGCCTCTTCCTCGGACTCTTTGCCGCCGGAGAAACCGGTATGATAGTATAAAAACGGAATTTCGGAAGAAGTATATCGATACGGATCTTTTCCCAGAGAAACGTAATCCGGTTCGTATCGTAAAATTTCCGACACAACGTCGGAACGAATCCCCCACTTACCCACGCGATAATCCTCGTGTTTCCCGTCTCTCAAAATCCGAAGGTTAAAACTCGGGGAAACGTCCACGGTTTTTACGGTCAAAACCTGATCAGAATCGTTTGATTCATTCAAAATTCTTAAAGTAATATTTTTCGAATCCTCTTGTAAAACGTTCGAACTTCCCGTAAAATCATAACGATAAATTCCACCCTTAACAAAAAGACGGACTTCACGATCGCAAGTTTTTTCACACTTGGGAAGTCGCAAAAAAAAGGAATTTTTATCCAGATGATTTTCTTTTAAGACGTTCCTCGCTTCGTTTAACAAGGGAAGATCGGAAGAGGAAATGTTTTTCAATTCTTTCGGATCCTTTTGCAAGTCGTACAATTCTTCGGGCATCTTGTGTGGAATTCCTTCCCTTGACCTCCGAACGGAATCGTAACCCGGATATCTTCGTATGTATTTAAAATCCTTGGTGAGAATGGATTCGGAATATCTTCCCTCTGTATAAATGACGGGCTCGAACTCCGGTCCTTTTTCACCGAAAATCGCTTTGGAATAATCGTTTCCTTTTAACTTTCCTTCCGGATACGAAATCCGATTGAGACCGAGCAAAGTAGGCGTCAAAGAAAGAAGGGAAACCTGATTTTCAAATTCTCTTTTTTGAATGCGATTCAGGAACGACTTCGGCGGATGTATGATCCAAGGAACTCGAATCTCTTTTTCGTAATGTGTTTCCCCGTGTGCGTAAACGGTTTCGGCAATAAAATGATGATGGTAATAATGCGACTTCTCAAGCAACTCGCCGTGATCGCTCGTAATTACGATCCAAGAATCCTCGAAAAGACCCTGCTTTTTTAATTCCTCGAAAATTCTTCCCAAAAGAGCGTCCGTGTAACGAATTTCTCCGAGATATTTTTTTTGGTATTCGTCCAACTCGTTCCAAAGCAAAGGATCGGACGCGTCTTTCAATTCCTGCAAATATTTTGCGGGAGGTCGATAACCCCAGTGCGGAGTATTCAGATTGAGATGCAAAAAGAACAAGTCTTCCCTGTGTTCTTGAAAGAAAGTTTCCGCCCTGGAAACCAATTCTTCCGTATCCAAAGTATCCTTTCCCACCTGTTGAATATTATGAAATCCTAAATCGACTCCCACCGAAGTATAGTCCATTAGAAAAACGTTATTCATAATACTTTCCGTAAAATATCCCTCTTCTCGAAACGCGTTCGGTAATGTCAGAGGTTTTTTGGAATAGAAAATCTTTCTTTGTTGGCCGGAAGTATAAAACCAGGCGTTTCCAAGTCCGAGATTGGACGCGATCTCGGAAGTAAAAAAGGAAAGCATAGAGGGTTTCGTCCAATTTCCATTTGCGATCGTTTTTTTGAATACGATTGATTCCTTGGAAAATAAGTCCAGCGCCGGCGTTGTCGGAAACGGGGAACCGCCGGACGACAAGGAATCCTGCCTGAACGCGTCGATCACGATCAAAATCACATTCTTTTTTTCTGTATTTTGTTTTTCTAATAGAACCGGAGAACCCAAAAACAATCCGGAACCGGACTTGGAATCCCATCGAATTTTAAGAAACGATTTCGATTTACAATTCATCTTTTCCGGCACATCTTGCGTTCCGAAAAGTTTTAAACTTTGCGGACTCTGTTTTTCATTCTTACTTAAGTTTTTGTCGTTCCGAGATTGTAAAGAAACGGAATAACGATTCCATTCTTCCTTTTGCGATTTGAAATTTTGTTCGAAGATTTTGATATCATCCAATAAGATCCGCAAATCTCCGTCCCCGGCGGTTCCGTTCGAAAGCAGCGCGGCGTAAAATTGAAAAAGATTTCCGCAAACGTCCGAACTCGAATCCTTTAATTTTAGAATACATTCCTCTCCGGCCGGAACAAAAACGGAATCCTGCGACTCGTTGATATAAAGAGACTCGTCCGTATAAAGAGTCATCTGAACGTTCTTCCAACGATCCTTAGGATTTAAATGAGAATATCTTCCCGGATTTTTTTTCCAATGAGATCGAAACTTCTCGATCTCACGATTCGTATCGCCCGTACATTGAAACTCGTCGTTTTTGAGAAGACGCGTAAGATCCCCTTTAACCACGTTCTTATCCGAACTCGAAATTCGATTACATCCTTCCAAAATCGGAATTGAAAGTACAAGAATCATAAACATCCGATCGAACGACCCTAAGAGTGAGATCTGAGTTAGAGAACGAGCCGCCGAGTTCACGCGGCTTAACCTCTCTGATAAAGAAAAATTAAGTTTTTGAGAAAGGTGCGAGAACATGAATCCAAGAAACTCGTTTCGTTTTTTGAGACAACAGAAAAGAACCTTCTGATCGGAATGAATTTTTCCCAAACGAAATTTTTTTCTCTTTTCAAAGGAGTCTTTGTGTTTATAACACGTCTCGCTATGTCATGGGTTAATTCTTACAATCTACAAGACGATGTTTTCGCGGGAAGCGGAGAATCAAAAATCTTTTATCGTACCTACCAACCTAAGGAAGGTAGGAAAGGAAACCGAGTTCTCGTCGTTCAACACGGAATCGGAGAACACAGCGGACGTTACGAATTCTTAGTGGAAGCTTTTGCAGGAACCGGAACGGCGTTTTATCTCATCGATTCCAGAGGACACGGACGTTCCGAGGGAAAACGAGGCGCGGTGGATTCTTTCTCGGATTTTCTTTCCGACTTGGACAAACTCATTTCGATCGCAAAGGAAAAAGAAAAGGTTTCGAAGGTCACTCTACTCGGTCACTCGATGGGAGCCGCAATTTCCACATTCTATGCCGAAGAAGGCAGCAATCAAGGAAGTCTGAACGCGCTCGTTATTTCCGCCCTTCCGATCCGAGTGAAAACGGATCTCGTGATGAAAATCAAAAAGGGAATCGCTCCTTTGATGTCCGATCTTTTGCCGAACCTGACCCTTCCTACCGGATTGAACATTCATTTCTTGAGCCATGATAAGTCCGTGGTCGAGGCTTACAGAACCGACCCGCTCGTTCACGGAATGGCTTCGGCCTATCTCGGTAACATGCTTTTGAACAGCGAAGAACCGATTTTAGCCAACGCCGGAAAAATCAAAATTCCGATTTATATCTTTCACGGAAAGGAAGACAATATCGCCGATTACACCGGAAGCGAAAGTTTTTTTGAAGTTGTAGGCGCCTCCGATAAAACCCTCAAGATCTACGAAGGTCTTTATCACGAAACGATGAACGAACGATTAGAAGACAGAACCAAGGTTTTAACCGATTTAAAGAAATGGTTTGAATCCCACTCCAACTGACAGACAGAACGTTTGTTCTGTTTTTCTCTAAAAAAATCATCGACCGGATTCTTCCGTTCCGGTAAGATTGAATTCGGTCAAAAGCCCTTTTTAAAAACAAAACTCAGGAACTTTATATGTCAGTAAAAGGAATATCCAAAGACCTGATCGGAACCAAACTGGATCGCTACGAATTCGACGTAGAAAGAGGAAAGATCCGCGAGTTCTGTCAGGCAATCGGAGAAACCAATCCGATCCATTTCGATGTGGAAGCCGCTAAAAAAGCGGGTTACGAAGATATCACCGCTCCTCCGACCTATCCGACCGTAATTCAATTTTGGGGTTATCCTAAAATTTGGCAGGATATGGAAAACATGGGAGTGGACACTTCCCGGATTCTTCACTTAAAGGAAAAATACACGTATCTAAAACCGATTTATCCGGGAAGAGTTTCTTCTCAAGGCGAATGTATCAACGTAACCGTCGGCAAAATGGATACGATGACGTTCAAAACTACGGTTAAAAACGCAAAAGGCGAAACGATCGTAGAACAGGAAATGTCCATCTTCATCAGAAAACCGGAGGTATGATATGAGTAAAATTGAATATGATAAAATCGAGGTCGGATACGAACTTCCTCCCTTAAAAACGGACGTTATCACCCACGCAAACTTGGTTCGTTACGCGGGCGCATCCGGAGATTTTAATCCGATTCACAACGATCCCGACTTCGCTCGTAAGACCGGACTTGACGGAACGATCGCACACGGTATGTATGTGATGGCGCAACTCGGAAAACTCTGCACTTCTTGGGTGGATCAAAAACAAATCAAAGAATTCGGAGTTACGTTTAAAAACATGACCAAACCCGGCCAAAAACTCACCTGCACCGGAAAAGTAAAACGTAAGAAAGAAGAGAACGGCGAGAAATTGATTACGGTTTCCCTGGAAGTCGTCGACGATTCCGGAGAAATCAAATGTTCCGGCGAAATGGTAATTATCGCTTAAACTTTTTTGGACGAATAAGATTCCACGGCTATGACGGTGATATCGTCGTAACGTGGATTTTCCCCTCTCGTTAATTCTTCTATTTTAATGATCTCTTGGATTAATTCGTTCAGCCCGCGTTCTCTTCCTTCGTGAAGGGTTTTTGTGATCAGTTCCATGTTGTACTGTTTCGTATTTAAGGAATCCTTCATGCGATTTTCTATCAGTCCGTCCGAGAACAATAAAAGTCTCGAACCCGTCGGAAATGCGATTGTTTTGGAAACGATCTCCAAAGATTCGAACAAACCGAGAATCGGCCCGGTCTTGTGAATTAAGGAAGGAAATTCTCCGGGTAGTTGAAGAATTTGATCGGGATGCCCCGCGGACGCGTATGTAAATTCCTCTTTTTGAATATTGATGTCCCCGATCATACAAGGAAAGATACTTTCCAAAGAATCGAATTTTTTTAAGAACCTGAAATTCAATTCCTTAAGAATCTGAGCCGGATTTTCCAGATTCTTCAGCTCTTCGTATTCCGTCTTTAAAGCCATCGTCATCAAGGACGCCTGAACTCCGTGACCGACCGCGTCCGCAATCACCACTCTTACTTTTCCGGGCAAAATTTCGGATATGTCCAAAAAGTCGCCTCCCACTTTTTCAAGAGGTTTGTATTCGTAATAAAATCGGATTCCGGAAATGGTTCGATCCAAAGGAGTCAAAATTTTTCTCTGAACGTTCTGAGCGATTTCCAATTCTCGATTGATCTGAACGATGTTATCGTTTAAAACGCGGGTTCTATCTTCGATCTTTTGAACCAACTGCTCTTTCATCTCGAACAACTCCAAATTCGAAGTTCTCAAGTTAAGAGCCAATTCCCTCGTTTCGGCGAACTTTCTGGATCTTTCGGAGGCGAGAAGAAGAGACTGGAGAAATACGAAAAAAACGAGGGCGTAATGCGAAGTTTGAATACTGCCCGTTTGTAAAACTCTCGCATAGAATAAATCCACAAGCACCGCGATAAAAAGAATTCCGGAACCGTAGAGAATGTAGGTGTAATTTCTTTCCTTATCGAAATCGATCTTCAGAATCGTGTAAAACAAATAACAAATCGTAACGAGAATGAAGTAATGATAGATCGAAATATTCCGATTATTGAACTCCATATCCCCGAATAAGGTTACGATGGAAAACAATATCGAAAAAACCACTCCCGCATTGATGAGTTTTCGGCTTACGTACGGAGCGAATACCGAACTGAAAAACAAAAGAAAAAACGGAACTCCCACCGACAAAGTCAAATGATTGATCTTATTGATCCAAGTCCAAGGGATCTGAGGAAAAAATAACATGAGTATTTTAGAATTTATTAAAGATGTTCTGAGGCAAATCACAAGGCTGTACATTCCGAAATACAGAGGGGACACGCTACTTCTTAAATAAAGATATTGGAATATATGATAAATTCCCATGATCAGGAGACTGCTGAAAGAGAATATGTCGAAAAACAGGGTGATCGCCCTCGAAACTCCGGCGGAATCGGAAGGCCCGATCGAAATGGGAAGTAAAACTCCCGGCATCGTGGAGGCGTAATTTGATACGAAAATTTCGATTTGTATTTCGTCTTTGTCCGCAAAAAATAAAAAGTCTCTCGGTTCGATTCTTGGAATCGTAGAATCGGCGTCGAAGCCGGGCGTTCCGCATTCACCGACGGTTTCTCCGTTAATCTTAACTCGATACGCGGAAGCTACCGCTCCCAAAGTTACGGAAAGAATTTTCTTTTTCCAAACTTCCGGAAGAAAAACTTTCAATCTATACGTGGCATAACCGAACTTCGGATAAGCCGGATGATTTTTGGATTCGTTGGTCCAAGCGCCGGGGATTCCGATAAATTCGTTGGAATGATTTTCGATTCCCACACCCGGTTCCTGAAGCCAATGGAACTCCCATTCTCCGTTGAGTTTGGTCATCCCGAAATCCGGGTCTTGAATGCCTCTGAGATCGATTTTACCTTGGTAGGCCCTGAGTCCGTCCCGCGCTTGCCAAGGAGAAGAGATCATGACAAGAATGATGAGCGCAAACGGACCGATTAAGAAAAAAAATATTTTTGAAAATTGCATCTCGAATTCAGATCCGTTCGGAATTAAAATTGGAATTCAATTCAAAGGCGTCAATTGCATATAACAACTGACGTAAGATTAAATCTAAAAAAAATATATAGGCTCGGGATCTTTTTTGTTTTTTTAAAGAATCTTATGGAAAAAGAAATCATACTTTGAAAAAAATAAGTATTATTTCCAAACTGATGCAACAACTTCATCGATTCTAAAATCGAAACGACTGCTCTTGGCGGACGATCGGCTCGAGAAGGAAGTAATTCGGTTTTACGGACATGTTTTTCGAAGTTGGTCGTCGTTTTGCGAAGGATGGAGTTCCCACATTTTAGGATTCAGGTCTTTACATTCCAAGAGGAACTTGTGGATCGTATTTTCGGATTGCGTTATCAAAACGATCTTGGATTCTTTCTGAGTGGGGAAAATCGAATTCCGACTTTCGCAAAATTTCGAACGGTTCCGTAAAAAGAAAAATAAGGATTCAAAATAAAACATGAATAGACTCCGCGGTTTAAGAACTTTTTTTCACTCCTTCTTGATTACGATTTCGTTATTTTTTTCGATCGTAAACTGCGATAAAAAAGAATCGATTTCCATCTTGGAAATTCGGGACCTCACCGAAAAAGAAAATCTAATGGAAGCCCTTCAAAAAGCGGATGAAAACCTGAAGCAAAAAGGTGATACCGCCGAATTACTCTACGTCCGCGGTTGGATTCGTTATCTTCAAAAAAATCAAGAAGCGGCGTTGAAAGATTTCAAAAAATGCCTCGTTATCAACTCCAAATCTCCGGATTGCAAAAGAGGTCTAGGTCTCGTATACGAATCCAACAAAGAATACAAAGAAGCGGAAACCGCATACCAAGAAGCTCTCACACTTGCTAAAGAAAAAGGGCCCGATTTTGAAGCGCTTATTCATGAAAATATCGGAAGTCTTTATCTCAGACAAAATCGGAGAAAGGAAAGTTTAAGCGAATTTCAAAACGCAATTTCCATTTCCGACAAGGGCGACGCGTACTACGGTTTTAGTTTGTGTCTGATTATGGAAGGAAACTCGGAAGGTGCGATCGCTTCTTTGGAGAAAGGAATTTCCAAATCGTTTCGTACCAAAGCCTTCCAATCGGAATCTCATTTCCTGTTATCTAAATTCTACTTTGAAAAAAGAAAGGACCCCGCAAAGGCCCAAGCGGAAATCAAAAAGGCGATCCGGATATTCCCTCTTCATAAGGAATACTTAAACGCGTTACAAACCTATACGATCGAATCCGATTTTTAATTTCAAACATGATAAAAACGGCATATAGACTCGTTCATCGATAAATCATCGTTCCGTTTCAACAATCACATTCAACGGATTCGGGAAAACAAGCCGCACAAGAAGGCATCCGCCTGAAAGAATGGGAAGAAAAATACGTTCGAAAAGAATCGAATTCAATCGATCATTTTAGAATATTCTAAAAAATTAAATTACCGTGAGTTCGGTATAACAAATGCGAAAGCGATTATATATTTCGACCTATCTCACGACTCATAGGGAGTGAGATTGAGTTTAGGAAAGCTCTGCGTTGAGTTACTCGAACGACTTGGGTAACTAAAGTGGCACTGCTCCCTAAGGGTCGCAGCACCAGGGAGAAATATTGAGTTTAATTCCGAAGGAATTGGAGCGAAAACGAACAACTCAGCGTCTCGCTTCTACGGTCGCTCGGGAAACTCAAAACGTTGCTGCCTGCTGTCGCAACGTTAGGTCGCGAGCCCATTTTAGCTATGAAATTCGCGAGCTGCGGAGCGACCCGGGAAACTCAGTGAACGCACCTGAGTTTCTTATTCGCCCAAGATTTCAACCGTCGAACTCACGTTAATTTAGATTGATTTTCAGTTTTTGGGCGAGTTCTTCCGGACTCAGATTTAGAATTTCGGGATTCGATTCGGCTTTTTTGATCAAACTTACGATTTCCCGATTTAGAGGAGCGGGATGTCCCATCACGTCCGCGAGTTTGATCACTTCTCCGTTCAAAGAATCGATTTCGGTCGATCTTTTATGAATTAGATCCTCCCACATAGAAGATCGCGCCTGCGGATCGATCTTGACCATACCCGAAGCGATTCTGAAAAAGAGAAAATCCGGAAGATTCAAAATGATCGGAGCCAAACTCGGGATCATCTTTCCGGAACGGATCGGCCTGATTTCGGCGAGTCTCAGGATTTCAAGGGCTTCTTTCATCAATCTGGAAAGAATTTTTCGATAACCCGATTTTGATATTTCGGTTTTTAAGGTGAGTCCCGAAAGAGCGTTCAAAGAATTATTCAAATTGAAGACGAGTTTGCCCCAAAGAATTCCGCCGATATTTTTATGTGTACAGGTCGGAAGTCCGGCTCGATTGAAAATCCCGGCCAGAGAACGGGAAGATTTGGAAGATTCGATCACGAGATTCCCGCTCGTCCCTTGGTGAAAATGACCGTTTCCTTTCGAAAGGACGTTAAAGGGAACCATTCCCGCTAAAACTTCCACGGGAAGATCCCGGAGTCCTTCCTTTAAAATCTCGGCGTTTCGAACTCCGTTTTGAAAACTGATTACGATCGGAATCGAACGCGAAACGGAATGTTTGTTTTGTCTTTTTTCAAGAATTCCTTTGAGTTCCTTGGTAAGATCCTTCGTATCCTTGGATTTTACCGTGACTAAAAAAACATCGGCGCCGGAAACACTCGAAAGAGAAGTGGAAAAAGAAATCGTTTCGGGAGAAATGCGGATTTCCCGATTCGTATAATCGGTGATTTTGGCGCCGAAGGTTTTCAATTCGTTCCGAATTCTTTCCCGCCCGTACAGTGTAACCTCGTTCCCAGCCGCCAGCAACCTACAACCGATATATGTTCCGATACTTCCGGAACCTAAAACCGCAAAAGAAAAATTCATGGGATACGCATCCAATCAGGATTTAAGATTTAATTCTACAACTATTGGTAGTTTTAGTCGGGAAAAAAATAAAAAAAGACTCCGCAAACTGCGGAGCCAATCTAGCAAGGTACAGGAATTTATAGCTTACGGCTTCCCAAAACTCAAAGCATTCTTCTTACCAAAACTTCAAAGTTTCACGAGCCATTCTGCATCGGAGAGTCGATGATAAATTTTTGTAAAAGCTCAATTCTCTTCACTATTCTGATTTTTTTTTAAAAAACTTCACTTTATTTTTTTAATTATAAAGTTTGTCTCACCGTAGTGAAAACTTAAACGGAGACGATTCACTGTCAAGAGGATTCGGGATATTTTTTGCTTTTTAAAATAACAAACGATATTTAACTATTTCAAATACATTCAAATTGTTTTATTAAATCTATAGACTCCAGCCGGTTCATAAAAGATCAAGAATCGCCATTTTCGCCGATTTTATCCATAACAAGCGATTCATAATACTCTTTGTACTCAATAAAATTCTAATATTGCCGATCTTCTCTCCTCTTATTTTGCAGTTAGGTACATTCGATTTCGATTCCAAATTGGAAATTTATGATTTCATTTTAACGATCCGGCGATACTCCATTCCATCATGAAACCTTCCCTCCATATTCATTTCTTAGGCGCTTCGGGAACCGTAACCGGTTCCAAATATCTGATCGATACCGGCACGTTCAAAATTCTTGTGGATTGCGGTTTATTCCAAGGGTTGAAGGAACTCAGACTTCTGAACTGGTCCCCGCTTCCGGTGAAAGTTCCCGAAATCGATATCGTTCTTTTAACCCACGGTCATCTCGATCACGTCGGTTATATTCCTCGATTGGTCAAAGAGGGATTTCAAGGAAAAATTTTCGGGAGCGCTCCTACTTTAGAAATCACTGAAATCATTCTCAAGGATTCCGCCAAAATTCAGGAAGAAGACGCGGATCGCGCCAATCATTATTCCAAACACAAACCGGCAGTTCCATTATACGATCTCAAGGACGCTGTGGATTCTCTTTCCTATCTTCATTCGATCGATTTGGATCGTTGGAAGGATCTTGCGGAAGGTATCCGGACCCGATTCAGATACAACGGACATATATTAGGAGCTACTTATATAGAATTGGAAATTTTCGGTAAGTTATTCGTCTTTTCCGGAGATATAGGAAGACCCGATGATATTCTTTTGTATCCGCCCAATCGTCCCGAAAACGCGGATTATCTTTTTATCGAAAGTACTTACGGGGGTAAAATTCACGCCCAAAATTCCGAAAGTCAATTGCTTACGATCTTAAATGAAACCTTGGAAAACAAGGGAACCGTAATTCTTCCCAGCTTTGCCGTGGAAAGAACGCAGAGTCTTATGTACCTCCTTTGGAAATTAAAATCCGCCGCTAAGATCCCGAACGTCCCTATGATTTTGGATACTCCGATGGGGAAAAACGTATTTGAAGTTTTTCAAACTTATACGAAATGGCATAAACTTTCTCCGATGGATTGTTCTCAAATCTGGGATTGTTTCCAAAAAACGGAATCGATGAAAGACACTTACAAACTCGCGGAAGATCGATCCCCAAAGATCGTAATCGCCGGTAGCGGCATGGCGACAGGAGGTAGAGTGCTTACTTATCTTCAGTATTATTTAGGCGATCCGAACTCGACGATTCTTTTATGCGGTTTTCAAGCGATGGGAACGAGAGGGAGACAACTTCAGGATGGAAATCACGAAATCAAGATTTACGGAAAGTTCTACGAAGTAAAAGCGAAAATAAGCTCCGTCGACGGTCTGTCTTCCCACGCGGATCAAAAGGAAATTTTGTATTGGTTAGGCGCGTTAAAAGGAAAACCCGAAAAAGTTTTTATCGTTCACGGTGAAAAAGGATCTTCGGACGCGCTCCGCGTTAAACTGACCGACAGCTTGGGATTCGAATGTGAGATTCCTACGTTATTCGATATCGTAGAATTAAGATTTTAAGAGATACAATGTCCGAAAAAAAAGAACCTCTCTCTCTAATCAATTTGGGAATCGATACCAATCAAGAGTACGTCGTCTTTTTACGAAGAGATTCTCCCGTTTGTAAGTCCGAAGGATTTATCGCGCTCAATCGAATCGAAGTAGATGTGCGTAACAAAAAGATCATCGCGTCCTTGAACATCGTCGAAACCGAAATTCTCCAGATTGGACAAGTCGGCTTATCAGAAAGCGCCTGGAAAGCGGTTAATGCAAAGGAAGGAGATCCCGTAATTCTTTCCCATCTTCAGCCCGTTTTGTCCATGCACGACGTCCGATCAAAAATTTACGAAAACCGTCTGAACGAGGAATCCTTTCGGAGGATCATCCAAGACATTAAAGATGAAAAATATTCTAATATTGAAATCGCTTCCTTTATCACGGCGTGTTCGGGCGATCATCTCAACTTGGACGAGATAAAATCCCTCACTAAAGCGATGATCAAAGCCGGTTCCGTTTTAAAATGGGACAAACATCCCATAGTCGACAAACACTGCATAGGCGGTCTGCCCGGAAACAGAACGACTCCGATCGTCGTTTCCATCGTGGCCGCCGCCGGTTTGACCGTTCCTAAAACTTCTTCCAGAGCGATCACTTCTCCAGCGGGAACGGCGGACGTTATGGAATCGATTACCGATGTGAACCTTAAACTTTCCGAAATGAAATCCGTTGTGGAAAAAGAAGGAGGTTGTATCGTTTGGGGAGGTTCCATCGGACTTAGTCCCGTTGACGATATTCTTATCCGAGTGGAAAGAGCTTTGGAAGTGGATAGCACGGGTCAAATGATCGCTTCCGTTTTATCCAAAAAAGCCGCCGCCGGTTCCACTCACGTCGTGATCGATATCCCGATCGGAAAAACGGCAAAGGTTCGTACGGAAGAAGATGCAGAAAAGCTAAAGTATTATTTTACGGTAGTCGGGAAATCGGTCGATTTAAAAGTCAAAGTATTGATTTCGGACGGCTCTCAACCGGTCGGGCGAGGCATCGGTCCCTCTCTTGAAATTAAGGATTGTATCGAAGTATTAAAGAACGATCGAAACGCTCCTCAGGATCTGAAACAAAGAGCTTTGACGATCGCCGGTGAAATGTTGGAATTTGCCGCCCCGCATCAATTCAAGAACGGAATTCAAACCGCGTCGGAAATTTTAGAATCCGGAAAGGCATGGAAAAAATTCGAAAACATCTGTAAGGCTCAAGGCGGATGGAAAGAACCTTCTCTCTCAAAATTTCACCAGAACGTGATTTCCAAATCTTCGGGTATGATTTCCGAAATCGACAATCGAAAGATAGCCAAAGTGGCAAGACTCGCTGGAGCGCCTAACAGTTCTTCGGCGGGCGTTTATTTCCTTTCGCCTATCGGTAAAAAAATCGAAAAAGGAGACGTTCTTTATACGATTCATTCCGATTCGGAAGGAGAGTTGGAATACGCTTTCGAATATCTGAATTCACAAAACGGAATCATCACAATTCTTTAATGGAAGGATCATGAACAACATTCTATTCCACTTTCCCGAAAATTCGTCTTTGGCAAAATCCGTCTCCAAATTTTCGGGGATGAAAATCGGCAACGCGGAGTTCGGAAGATTTCCGGACGGGGAATCCAAATTCAGAATCGAAGAAGATCTTAACGGTTCGCAAGTTTATCTGCTCTGTTCTCTAAACCAACCCGATTCCAAAATCGTTCCCTTGATATTTTTTTGCGAAACGGCAAGACAACTAGGGGCGGGAAAAGTCCATCTCATAGCGCCTTACCTTTGTTATATGAGACAGGACAAAGTTTTTCATCCAGGCGAAGGAATGAACGCTAGATTTTTTGCCGCTTTGATTTCGCGTTATATCGATTCCATACTGACGATCGATCCACATCTTCATCGAATCGGCAATCTGGAGGAAATCTTTAACGTCCCCGCAAGGGTTTTACATTCTACGGAACTTTTTGCAAACTATATTCAAAAAAATGTAAGTAATCCCGTATTGATCGGACCGGATAACGAAAGCAGTCAATGGGTTCGAGAAGTGGCGGGTTATTCCGGCGTTCCTTTTACGATTCTTGAAAAAAATCGAAAGGGGGATCGAGACGTGGAAGTCAGCGTTCCAAAAATGGAAACTTATCCGGATCGTACGCCCGTTTTGATAGACGACATCATTTCGACGGGAAGGACTTTGATTCAAACGATCATTCATCTGAAAAAAACGAAAATGTTACCGCCCGTTTGTCTTTGTGTTCACGGAGTTTTTGCCGACGATTCCTTTCAGGAACTGCTACGAAGCGGAGCTAACGCCGTGATTACCACAAACACGATAGAACATAGCAGCAACTTGATCGACGTCGGAAAGTTGATCGCCGACCGTTTGTTCTAAGAACCATCCCAACCTCAAAGGAAATCGGAGATAAGGCCGACAACAATAAAAATCTTGTAGGTTTTGGAACGGGTTCTAAGGATTTTAACGATCCGGAATCGGGGAATCCAATTGAATTCTGATCTTTTTTGCCTGAGAATTGTTCGGATCCAACCGATCGATTTTTTCCAACAACTGAACGGTTATTTCCCGTTTGTCGACAGAAAGATAAGACTCGGCAAGGTGTACGACGTTGTTTAGAAATTCAGGTTCTCTTAACATAACTCTCTCACCCAACTCGATCGCCTGATCAAAACGTTTGAATCTTTTATGGATCAAAGACGCGTTAAACATCATTTCAACGTCTTCCGGAAACTCGGAAATCAACTCTTCAAATAAAAAAAGCGCTTCCTCATACTTTCCGATTTTATAATATACTTCAGCCAGTTCTTTTTTAAAAACGGGAGGTATCATTTCGCCCGTAATCTTACTTTTCAGATTTTCGAGATGATAAATCGTATGTTCCCAGTTTTCGTCTTGAAGATATTTCAAATACGTTTCGTCCGGAAATTTAAAAGATAAAGTATCCACAGTCGATTCTAAACGTGCGGGCTCCTTGAGATAGAACAATTTGACGAGGCTTAAATCGTCGGTCAGTTCTCCGTAATTTTGCAGACCTTGCACCAATAATTCGAGATCACCTCCGGATTCCTCCACTCTCTTTAAAAATTGAAATTCGTCCTCGTTGATCAAGGGAATCCCGTCCGGATCGATTCCGAGTAATAGATCGTCCCTTCCGTCCGAGCCGATAAAAATAGAATCTCCTTTTTCCAGAAAGAAGGTTTTCACTTTCATCTTACTTTCCAAACCGGTAATTCCTATTTTACGAAGTTCTAATTTATCCTCTATAAAAGAAGCCTTTCCGTTTCTGTAAAGAACCGTAGGAGGATGTTCCGCATTCAAAAAAAATAAAATGCCCGACTTCAAGTCGACCAATCCCAATACGACGGAGGCCAACATCGAACCGTCAAAGGATTCGAAAATATTCTGAAGTTCTAAAAAACATTCTTTGAGCCACAACTCGGGGGGTTGAGAATGATAAGAAGAAACGGTTTTTGTCCTAGACACGAATGAACGAAATACAACTCCTAAAACCAAGGCTCCGCCCGCTCCTTGAATGGATTTTCCCATCGCATCCCCGTTTACAAAAACGAGATACTTTCTATCTTTTAAAACGATTTCATCGGCAATGACGATGTCCCCGCCGATTTCCTTTTTCCATTGTTTAAATTCGAATTTTTTTTTCTGACGACTGAGACCGTCCACGAGGATAAAATCGTTTCGGACCTTATATCGGTTCAAAGGGTCCAGAATTAGGGAGGTTAAAAAATAATCCCCGTCCTGATGTATCTTTAACTCCCGAACTTGTTTTAACGTGGTTTCCAATTGATCGGTTCTTTCTTTTACTTTTCGATCCAAGTCGAGATTCAATTCCTCCACTTCGTTATGAACTTTTAAAAATCGATTCGCCAAGATGAACGCGATCCCGAGTTCGAAAGCAAAAAATCCATACTTTAGAAGTCCATAATTTTCTAAATTATGAATCAATTGCATAGAACCTACAAGATCGGCGATCCCCGAAACTAAAAGGATGATAAAACCCGCAATCAAACGAATAGAGTCCCGATTTTTCCGAATCAGAGCTTTTACGATGATAAAAAGACAATAGAATGAGAATATAAAAACGGAAAATTGCCAGATCTGCAAAATTAATAAACAGACAGCCCTATTTGAAAAGGGAATCAAAGACGTAAGCGCGAGTGCGAAAAACCGATAGAAGCGGGTAAAGAAGCCGACCTTGGATTCGAAAAACGTATCAAGAAACAAAAGGAAAAAGGTCGTTATGTTGAAAACGACCATATATTCCAACTTCATCTGTAGAAGCGGATCTAAATCGAGTTCATAGACGGCATTACTTCTAAGATAGATATAGATCGAAAACAACATCGAAAAAAGTCCGAAGAACAAATTGTATTTTTGCCGAGGACCTTTGAAATAAAACAGGAAGTGATAAAACCCTACGAATAAATATAAGAACGCAAGTATCAACCTGGGACTCTCGAATAAAATCGATACGTTCCTAGATTGTAAATCCACTACGAGAGGCGCGGAATCAAAACTCGCATACACATCCAACTCTTCCCCCGGGTTCCATGACAAAATCACTCTGATTTCATTCTTACCGATCTTGATCTTGTTCTCGGGAATCGGGAGAATCACGTGTCTCTTAAATCCGTTCCTAACGATCTTTTCTCTTAAAACGAGACCTCCGTCTCCGATTTTTTCTCCGTTGAAGTAAACTTCGTAGACGTTTGACAAGAAAGGAAAATGGATCGAGAGCCCGTCTAAAGAAAGTTCTTGAACTTCCCGCGCGGAAACTTCGAAAGTTTTCAATAAAGTTAAAGTAGAGATCGCATCTTTCGGAAAAGAAAACAAATCAACCGTGTCTTTGGGAATCGGAAGGGATTTTAAATCTTTCCAAGAAACGTCTTCGATCGAAGCGTTTAAATTTTTTCCCGCAACGATTTTCCAATCCGTTGTGAGGTTAATCGGAAATGCGAAAACCGGAGTGGAGAATAGAAAGACTACGAACCAAAAAAATCGATCGTAAAAAAATTTCCGATTCGGTTTTATAACGTAATTCGCCATTGTTGCGTTAAAAATCCCCGATAACGTAACGGAGAACTCGGGTTTTGCAAGAATTAATGACCGACGTTCGCAATAAAATAAAAGTTAAAATCGATCTCATTTTAGAAATCAAACTCACGTTAGATTATGGTAATGATCGTTAAGCGGTTTTACTAACGCGACGATCTTTTTTATGAAATATCTTTTTTCCAAAAAATATGCCAGGATTTTAAACTACTCCATTACAATAGTAATATCCACTCGACGATTTTTCCGTCTGCCTTGAATCGTGGAATTATCGGAGATCGGTTTTGATTTTCCGTATCCTTCGTAAGACATCCTCTTTTCCTCCAAACCTTGTTCGTCTCTAAGCTCTTTTAAAACGGAAAGAGCTCGTTCTCTGGAAAGTTTTCGGTTGTATTCTTCCCCGCCCGAGTTGTCGGTATGACCGCTGATCCTGATTTCCCTATCTTCGTATTTTTTCAACACGGATGCGATTTTTTTTAATTCGAGTTTTGCTTCCTCTTTGAGTTCGGAGCTGTCGTGATCGAACAAGACCGAGTTCAAAGAAATCGCGATTCCCTCCTCCGTTCTTCGAATTTCAACCGGAGGAGCGGAAGATTTTTCCGGTTCGACCCGATTCTCGTCCTCGTCCGGCCATGAAAGAGTTTCTCTTTTGGATTTTTTTTTCGGATAAGAATTCGATTCGATTCCGGTGGTAAGTTCTCCGCCTAAAATTTTTCGAATTTCTTCCGCGAACTTATCCTTGTCGTTGTCCGTAAGCTTTACATTTTTATTATATAATCCGTGAATGTCGAACGACATTTCCTGAGCGGCCCCGTTCGCATAAACGAATGTGTAAACCAACTGAACTCTTTTGTATTGAGGAAGACCGAGTTCACGATCGAAAAAAACCATCCCTCTCGCAAACCCGTGGATTTTTAAAGGAACTCCTTCTCGGCCCGTTTGAGAATCGTAATATAACGTATAATTGTATTCGATACGATCTCCTTTGCCGGAAAGTTTTTGAAACTCCCATTCGTCCATTCCGTGATACTTGTACTTTGCAAATACGGTAATCATTACCCTTCCACCCGGAAACTGAAAACTTTCCGTTGCGGGTTGAACCCACTCTTCTCCGATTGAAACCGGCTTTTCGGAAAAACTCGGAAGAGAACGGAGATTCGGCATCGCGTATTCTTGCGGAACCTTATATTGCCCCAAGTCGGTAATTTGAAATTTGCTCGTAAACGTTTTATCTTTTCGAAACGCGGGATCAACTTCCGGAAAACGACTGTAGGTATCGAAAAATCCGTCCAGCAGACACGTTTTATTTTCGCACGAGAGGGTTTGCAAAAGGATCCGATTCTTATCCTCTCTTTTGATCTTTTGTCCGCGGTTTACCAATTGAACCCTATGATATTCGTTCAACTCGACGTTCTCTCCGGGAGTTAACTTCCAACGAAATAAAATCTTCTCCGGTTCTTCCGAAAAAAGAGGATCAAGATTTATAAACGCGATCATAACGCAGAATAGGATTTTAAGAAGTCGGAGTTTCATAGTTTCGGATTTCAAATATTGATTCGGAAGTTTCCTCATAGTTATAGTTTCGTAAGTTTTCAATAAAACATAAGAAAAGCGTAAAAAACTTTCCGAAAAAAATGGATTCCGGACGAAATTTAAAATTAACGTGAGTTCAAATGCGAAAGCGATCGAAACGAGATCAACAAATTGGAGAATGAAATGGAAGCGAGACTCGTTTACGTTACGGTCGGTAACGAAAAGGAAGCACTTAAAATCGGAAAAACCGTCGTAGAGGAAAGACTGGCGGCGTGTGCGAATATTCTTCCCAAGATCAAGTCGATTTATCATTGGGAAAAAAAATTGGTCGAAGAAGAGGAAGCCGTTTTGATTCTGAAAACAAAAAGCGACCTCATGACGGAACTTACATTAAGAATCAAATCCTTACATAGTTATTCCGTTCCTTGTGTAGTCGGACTTCCTTTATTGGAAGGAAATCGGGAGTATTTTTCATGGATCTTCGGCGAAGTGATCGCGGAATAAAATACATTCAAAAAAGGTTATATTGTGCAAATCCACGTTAAACAAAAATTTACGGCTCTTACGTTTAACTCCGCTTTTTTCGGCTTTTACGCGCATGCCGGTTTTGCGAAAGGACTTTCCGAAATCGGCTTTCGTCCTTCCAAAATCACCGGTTGCAGTTCCGGGGCTTTGATCGGTTCTCTCGTTGCGGCCGGGGTGCCTATCGATACCATGAGCGATCTAATTCTGAATTTAAAGAAGAAAGATTTTTGGGAAGGGAATTTGGTCACGAACTTCGTAAAACCGATTCGCAAAGGACTCAAAAATTATTCCGGAATTCTTTCGGGTAAAAAGGTCAAAGAATTATTAAAACCTCAGTTGGGTCATAAAAAGATAGAAGACCTTCCCATTCCGATGGGAATCTCCGTTTCAAACATCACGAAACAAATCAGAGAACTCAAAACAAAAGGCGATTTGATCGATCAGATTCTCGCTTCGATGACTTTTCCTTTCCTTTTCGAAATTCAAAAGTTGGGCGAGGAGGAATTCATCGACGGAGGAGTAGCCGATCAGGAACCGATCAAAGAATTGATCTTGGATAAATCCATACGTAAGATCGTCGTCCACAGCGTTCGCACAAAAAAAGACCGTTCGGAAAGGGCGATGATTCGCGCCTTCCATTCTTCGGTTCAGATCATAGAAAACGAAACGAGGGAACTGAAGGAACTCCTCGCAAAACATTACAAAAAACAAATATTACGAGTGGAAACGATAACTCCTTATATAGACGCAAATCAACTTAAACACGGCAATGAAGCGTTGGAAGAAGGGAGAAAAAACGCGCATCATTGGAAGAAAAAAATTCTCGCTCTCGTTTAATTCAAATGCAACCGAAAGTCGTAGAGATCACGGAGAATTACGTAAAACTTCATAGGACGCTTTCAGACCTAACGAAAGCGCCGATCTTCAACTATAAAAGTTTCGATTTCTACTCGAATCCGGATTCGAGTTGGTTTACGAGAATCGTCTTAAAAGGAAACCTTAACCCTTCCGATTTAAGCTCGGAAATCAAAGACCTGAGAAACAAGGAATTTAATCCGTATATTTTAGATTTTCTGAATACAAGAACCCACGAAACTACGATCCGCGAACTCGGATATAATTTCTGCAACGAACAAATCGGGATGTTTTTAAAAGGAAATCCGACTTCGCTTAACAAAAAACGGAATTTCAAACTCGATATTCGAAATATTGAAACCGAAAAAGATCTGAAAGTTTGGCTGAGAATTGTAAACGATTCTTTCGAATCCGAAGATCGGGAAAATCTATATCTTAAATTATTGGA
This sequence comes from Leptospira weilii serovar Ranarum str. ICFT, assembly GCF_000332415.1. Classification (GTDB taxonomy): domain Bacteria; phylum Spirochaetota; class Leptospiria; order Leptospirales; family Leptospiraceae; genus Leptospira; species Leptospira weilii_A. The sequence goes on along the minus strand of NZ_AOHC02000041.1, from coordinate 271,508 downwards.
CCAAGATTCGTTTCGTATATACGGCGGCTTTGTAAACGGGGAAATGATCGCGACCGGAATGACATTTTACGACGGGGAATCCTTCGGTTTGTATTCGATCACAACCGATCGGAATCATAGACGTTTCGGTTACGCTTCGGAACTCGTTGAACATCTATTAGGCGAAATTAGAAAGAATTTTTCAGGATTTATCGTGTTACACGCGACTGAGATGGGCAAGGAAATCTACGAAAAGTTCGGTTTTGAAAAGTCGATTCTTTTGAGACATTGGAGTTGGGTTTAAGCCGATTTTAAAAATCGAATATTAAATAAAGATTAACTTAACGTGAGCTCGGTATAACCGATGCGAAAGAGATTGAAGCGGAATCAACAAATTGGAATGAAAAAAAATTTCTCTTTTAAAGCGTTCTATCAATTTGTTGATTGGAGCGGAAAGCGCGGTCCGGTTCCGGTTTTTTCTTACGGAAAATACCGGAACCGGATTCGCCCAAGATTTCAACCGTCGAACTCACGTTAATTTAAACCAGGAATTCCAGAGTTCCGCTAATTCATCCTAATTGTTTCTTAGGAGTAAATTTACAGAATAAGGAAATTAACTTTTGATAAAGTCCAATCGCTTCTATTAGGAAAAGATAACCGACCTCTGAAATCTATTCACTGATTCCTATTACATTTCAGAAATCAGAGTTCAGAATAATTTACAGAATTGGAAAATCAGCCTTTGTCAAAGTGCAATTCGGTTCTATTAGGAAAAATCCTCTGAACCCTGATTTCTAACCGCTGATATCTGGAAAGTGTATTTGAAGTTTCCTTTGAAAAACCGTTTCTCCCCGAAAACTCGGGGAGAATTCTGCGAAACGGGAAATCAATGTAATTTCCTTGGATCGGATTTCTCCGACGGAAATTAAAATTCGAATGTAAAAAATAAAACTCTGACGTTGAACAAAAGTTTTATTTTTTAATGAAGTGATTGAGGATATTGTCCCGGATCTCTTCGAACCGAACCAATCCCCAGGCTAAGTTGATTTTTAATTTAAGGGCGTTATCGCTCATATCCTTTTCGCCCTGGGTCTTTAACTGATCAAATCTGGCTTCGATCTTTTCTTTGCCTTCATTCAGGTCGTCCACGAGTTTATCAAAAATCTCGCGTGAAGTCTGAACGGCTCCGATTCCTACATTGATTATGTCGTTTAATTTTTTGTTTTCCATACAACAACCTCTCAATTTGCTTTCGAGGATCTCGTTCACTATTTTTGTGCAGTGCATAAAAATAGCAATTACTTTTTTCCTTTTTTTTCTTACTTGCCCACTGATTTTTAGCAAGTTCGGAGACCTTAAAACAATGAAACATTGCAATTTATTAAAACGGCCTGAAAAATGTGGGAACTCCCAGCTCCTTTTTTTCGGTGCGATCCTCCTATCCCTAAACCTGTGGAATTGCGGCGTGGAAATTAAAGCTGTCGGTCCTTCGGGAGCAGCCTGCACAAAAATCGAAGGAATTCCCGGTCCCGAAGATTTGGCGATCGATTGGGAAGAGAAAGTTCTTTATGTCTCGAGTCATGAAAGAAGAACCAAAAATCAAACCGGAAAAATCTTTACGATCGATCTGGGGAATCCTTCCGCTCCGACGGAACTTTCCGTAAAATACCCGCCGGAGTTCCGACCACACGGGATCAGTCTTCTCAAAACCAAGGACATTTATAGGCTTTATGTAATTTCCCATCCAAAATTGTACGAGGTTCACACGATTGAAATCTTCGAACGCAAGGGAAAAGAATGGTCGCATGTGGGAACTCTTACAGATCCTCTAATTACAAGCCCCAACGATCTCTCGGTCGTGTCGGAAAATGAAATTTTTCTCTCCAACGACCACGGAACGGGAGGAATCCCAAGATATCTCTGGGACGATTTGTTCAGATTCAAACGTGCGGAAATTTCTTATTACGACGGCAAAAACTGGTCGAACCTCGGAAACCCTCTCTCCCTCGGAAACGGAATTTTATACGCGAAAGATTTTCAAGGAAACGAATTTTTGTATCGATCCGGTTACTCGGACAAAAGCGTGTTTCAATTTGCGATCCGCAGAGAACAAGGAAAACCGATGCTCGGAGAACCGAAAAAAATCCCTATCAATTTCGGTCCCGACAATCTTACGTTGGACTCCAAGGGAAGAATTTTCGTAGTCAGTCACGGTTCCACGTATCAATTTCTAAGACACGTGAAAAACCACGATTATCTCTCGCCGACTCTGGTATTTCGAATTTTTCCCGACGGAAATTTTCAGGAAGTGTTCACTAATTCGGGAGATTTAATTTCAGCCGGAAGTACCGCGATTCCGTTCGAAGGAAGATTGTACATAGCCCAGATATTCAACCCGTATATTCTAAATTGCGAATATTCAAATTCGGATTAACATGAATTCGGCCTAAGAAAGTTTGAGCGAATCCGGCCCTTGACATGCAAGGGCCGGATTCTCAATGAAAACCGATTTATCGAACGTAAAGTTTACGAATGGAATCGGCGTAGGCGGTTCCCATCAAATCGTATCCGACGGGATTCGGATGAACAGGGTCCGTTTGTGAATATAAGGGAACCGTCTTTTCCGTTTCTAAAAAAACCGATTCCATGTCCGCAGTCGGATAACGGGAATTCAACCCTCTCAGATACGGATTGATCCGAAGAATATTCTCCCGGTAACCGGATTGAATCGTCGGCGGAAGAATCGTCACCAAAATCGCCGCGTTGCTATGAATTTGGATTGAAGTAAGAAGATTCTCGTAGTATTCCGGAAATTGATCGACCGAATAATGCGCAACGTCGTTCGTTCCCAATTCTAAGATCAACAAATCCTGACGTTCCGTTAAAGCGGTTCCGATCATTTGTGTCCAACCCGGAACGTCCCTTCCGGAAACCGAATAATCCGTGACCGTAAATCGCAACCCCAGTTTTTCCCTCAGACCGAATCCGTCCGATCTTTGGGATAGAGAATCCCCTATGATCCCGACTTTCAAAAGCGGGCCGGCCAAAGGCAACAGAAACGAAAGCCCTTGTTGTTCGCGTTCCTTAGCGACACAGGAAATAAATAATAAAAATAGAATATTCCAAAATTGAAAAATTCCGCGGAATTGAAAATATCTCATTTTTTCTTCCGGAGATAAATTTCCGCCTGAGCGCGCACCAATTTTCGAGTTGTGGAAGGAGAAACGGATACGTTTCTTTTATAAAAAGAGGACGAATTTTCCTTAAGATAATTTTCGACGGTTTCGTTCCGTTTTGTTCCTTCGCTGAAAACGAACGTGTCGATGGAATCCAAAGTGGCTGAAAACATCTCCGGAGGAACCGGAAGTTCTCCCGGAATGAATTCCAAAATTTTCTGATTCGGATATTTTGCTCTCAAATGGAAATACGGATCCGGAATCGCTTGCAGGTAAACCTTTTTGGAATATTTCAATTCCGTCGCAATTTCCTCCGAAAACTTCTTTCCGAGATCGAACTCCGGATTGATAAAACCGACCTTTCGATACGCCAAAAACAAGACGATCAAATTACAAAATAAAAGTCCGGAGCCTATATAAATCACCCTTTTACGATCGGATTCCTCCATCAAGATTCCGCCTAACGCGGAAAGCGGAAGGGTAAGATACATCACGTAATAAAATTCAGTGGATAAAAACAGGAACACGAGAGTCCCTAAGATCCAAACGAAAAGAAATAAGAATCGTTCCTTTTTTTCCTTCCATAATTCTCGATTGATTCCGATTCCCGCCAAAAGAAAAATATAAAATAAAATTCTAACTCCCGGATTTTCATAGCCTCCGATTAAAATTTTGATCTTGGTCAAAATCGAAAATACGGAGAAAAGTTCCTTCTTTCTTCCGAACTGCAACCCGAACTGAAATAAGAATAAATTCCAACGAGGAAACAACCAAACGATCCAAACCGTTATCGGAAGTATACCTCCGATCCAAAACAATGGAGCCGACAAAGATTTCCTTTTCCAAAGTAGATACAACGTGGGAATTCCGAACACCGAGCCGAACGGATGCGAAAGAAAAGAAAGCCCGAGAAAAACTCCGGAAAACAAGGCCGCAACTTTTTCGACGGGTTTTGGATGTTCGTCAAAAGCGGTTCGGATTAAAAAAAATAAACTCGTTAATGCGAAAAACAGACAAAGCATTTCCATTCTCGCCATCGTCCCCACTCTCAAAAATAAAAGATCCGTAACGAGCAATAAACAGGAGAATAACGCGGAGAAAAAAGAGAATCCGATTCTAAGTAGAATTCCATAAAAAATGAATATACAAAAACCCGCGAGGATCAGCGTAAATAAACGGAGTCCGACAAGTCCCGGAAACACATACTTCATCCAAAAACCACCGGAAAAAAAATACAAGGGGGGCATCCACAATGTCGTTTCTTCCATCCCCGGAATCAAACCTTCCAAAACTTGAGTTCGAAGCGTTCCGAACTCCGCAAAATCTTGGGAAGGTGAAAAAAACAAAACCTCATCCGGCCAAACCGGCGGAAATTCAAGTCGATCGTTATGCGAAATCGATACTAAAAGAAAAATTAAAAGGCCCAATAAAACCCAAGAGAGCGTTTTGGATGGAATCAAGGTGAGCGTTTTCCGGGACATAAAACCCGAAGAGGCATCCGGGGCAAACCCGGATTTTATGTGAGCGAATCGAGTGCGGAACTCTCTGTTTCGTAAACTTCAAACAGATCCAAGAGTTCGACCACGTCGAATACCTTTTTTACGGGAGGAGTGATACAACAAAGTTTCAGCTTTCTTCCCTGTTTTTCCAATTCTCTGACCATACCGACAAAGATACGAATTCCAGAGGATGAGATGTAAGAAATATTTTCCAGGTTGATCAAAATATCACCCTGTCCGGACTGCACATCGTCTAGCAATTTCGCTTCCACCTCGTCTGAATGTCCGATATCCAGCCTACCGTTGAGCGCTACTAGTGTATGTTTACCGATCTTTTTCGTTTTGATTTCCAAAGATGGCTTCCTTTTGGAGAGTTAGGACTAAATTAAGTTTTCGGAACGCGTTTACAACTCATTTTTAAGTTCCGATATCCATAATTTCATCCAAGGAAAATAGTCTTACCAATTTGGGGTTCCATCTTTTCCCGATCAACTTATAGACGGCGCGTCTTGTTTTTAATCCCAGAAATTCGCCGATAAATTTTATCGAATACCCTCTCGAGTGAAGTTGAACGGCAATCGTTTCTCGAATTTTAGAACAACTCGCTTCAATACCCGTCTTACGTTTCAATTTTTCGAAAAGTTTTTGAATCGTTTTAGGATGTAACTTTCCTTTTCTTCCCGGGAATAAATATTCTTCGGGTTTTCTGCCTCGAATCGCTCCGTAAATATTCCCAAGTGAAAAAGGAGAAATCTTCAGATATCGATCGCTCCGTCCTTGAGGCCCGCGAATTTTTAAGAGTTTATTTTCGAGGTCGACGTCGCCGCAACGTAGAGAGATCAATTCTTCCGGTTTTAACCCGAACACGATAAGAACTCGTATCATTACAAAATGATCTGGATTATCTCTGACCGCTTCGATCAAACTTCTGATTTCAAAATCGGTGAGAATTTTTTCAAATTCATAAATTTCCATATCCTTTTTTTCCAAACTCATCATCAATTTCCTGCCTTTTAGTTTTGGACTCACTCGTAGTTATCGTAACAACGATACCTGGAAAATTAGTTTTTTTATAGTAGTCCTAAAATATTTTAAATCTTTAAAACATATTTTATGAATATTCAAAAAATATAAAATATTCTATTTTGGAATATTTATATTTCCATCATTCATCCGTTCGTTTCAAAAAAGGGCGGGCATAAAGAGGTGCGTGGCTGCTTTTCGATTGCACGTAACAAATTATAATTATGAATTAGCGTATTTTAATATTTTAAAAATAATATGATTCTAAAATTGGAATATTCTAATTTTACAGAATATTTAGATTTTTTCTTCAACGCGGCCCCGTAGGGAGGCGTTTTAGAATACGAGTGAGTAAAACCGCCTCCGCCAAAACCAAGGGGAAAACTAAAGCACAACGCTTCCTAAGGGGCGCGTTGTGGGAAACAAATGGAACTTCCTGCGGCAAAGAATTTTATCAATTCAGTTCCACGCGGTTCAATTCGTCCAGTTCCACTTTCCAAGATTGAACGATTCGAACCATTACGTCCAGAACGGCGGGCTCGGGAGAATCGTAGGAATCCGCGGCAAAAGAATCCACGGTTTCAAATCCTTGGATCCGAATCAGAGAATTTTTTTCCATCGTTGCCCGAAACACTTCGAACTCTTCAATGGAATCCGTAGGAGAATTTTTCACATAATACGGTTTTATAATGCTTACCCGAAAACTTTCTATAGGAAGATTTTTGAGAGTTTGCAAAATTCGAAAGGATAACAATGCCACTTCCAATTTCATTCTTTCCTTATATTCTTTTTGTCCTAAAAAAGTAAGAGCCGTATTCCCACCCACAGCAACAGTCACCCTCACCTTATCCGTCGTATTTCCGTCGGGAGTAATACTCGGAGATATTTCGATTTCTTTCAAACGGTCGCCTAACAACAGAAACGACGTTTGACGAATTTTTTCCTCGACCGGAATTTGGCGATCGGACAATATTTTTTGAATTTGATCTTTTGCACTCGGCTTACAACCTACGTTCGTGAATAAGACAAAAAGAATAAGAAAAAAAACACTATATGTAAAACTGAAATTCCTAAGAACTCGTTTCCTTTGCAAAGAGCTTTGGCGTGATTCCTTTGAGAACAATCCTCGATTTTCCATACAATCCTCCTTGATTTCTTTCGAAAAATTTCCCCTTAATTCTGAAAGACTTTTCGTTTTTTGCAAGCCATTCGTCGTTTTCGCCGCTTTTAATCTTAGAATTCATAGGAATCATTTGGTTCTTTTCAAAAAGAATCCGGAATCTTCGATCATCGACGACTTGTGTCGCCTATAAATCGAAACGAACCAATCCTTCCGATTTTCTTAAGGCCCGTTCCAAAAACTCGGTTTCCGTTTTGACAAGAATTTATTTCTAAAATTCGTCCTAAAACCGTCCCCTTCCGGCAAGAACGAAAAAGTTGTTGGATCGTGAAAGTCTTAAGATGAACTTATAATTGTCCCGGCTAACGATCCGACAGAAAAATTGCTTGATGGCGATCTCAAGTCTTATGAAATAGAATCAGGTAAATCGTTTTTTTACTAGGAAAGAACGTTACCACTTTTTAATTTGAGTTCGCTAAGTTTTGGAATATGAATTTTTATTTTAGAAAAAATATTTCAAATGATTGCGTTTTAAACTCGGTTCAAGAGGAAAGAAGTTTTATTTTTTACGTCATTCGTAAAAAAAAAGACTTAGTCTTTGTTTTTTTCTGTAATTTTAATTAGGTGATTTCGTCATAAATATCTGTATGAAACCGAAAAAAATCTCGAACGATGATCTTGAGTCCCTTGTAACGGGTGTTAAATCCCAATCCATCGAAGCGGTGGGAAATTATTTATATAAAGGATTCAGAATACAGGTCAGTAAATACAACCTGTCCGGGGCTGAAAGAGTTCAACTTTTGTATCAAAAAAGAAGAAACAACGGCCTTTGTATCGTATGCGGAACGAAAGTTACCAAGAAAAACCCTTCTTCCGGAAAACTCTACAGGCTTTGCGAACACCATCGTAAGACAATCGATAAGAAAAAGTAATCAACCTTTTCGAAAAACCTGCAGATAATCCTTATAGTAGGAGAAATGTTTCCTCCGGAGTTTTATCTTGCAGGCCATAAGATTTTTCATTTTACTTACAACTCGTCATAAGTTTCAAACTTTCCTTTCTGGAAAGGCGATTCAGTTCCGATTTGCGAATGGTGATATTCGGAACCTTTCCCGAAAGAAACTCAACCGCTCGTCCTCTATCGGAATCTTTCCTGCAAGCCATCCTTCCCCGGCCAATCGAATCTTCGTAGGAGTTCCCGCATTTTAGCGCTTTTTATGGATCGTTCCGCAAATTTTGGAAGAGTTCCTATTATTTTTTTCCTAACTTGGATTTTCTTTTCCGGGTCTTTGCGAGCCGATCTCCTTCAGGAAACCCAGGCCGAAAATCTTCTTAGGATCGCGGAAGAGGCGTATAAGGACCGGAAATTTCATAAGTCCATTGAGGAAATTAAAAGTTTCCTGATTCTTTTTCCATCGAGTAAATTTAAAAACAAAGCGTATCAGATTTTAAAAAATAATTATTCCAGACTGGGACGTCCTGAAAAAGTTTTAGAAATCAATCTACATCAGTATTCTCAGGAACCGACTTCTTCTCCGGGTTTAAACGCATTTTTCGAGGCGGGTAAACTCTATCTTGAAATCGGTGAAGAGAACAAAGCAAGAGAGGTTTTTAAATCGATCTGCACTCAGTCCTTTTCCAGAGAACTCGCCGAAAAAGCCTCCTCCGAACTCTCGGAATGGGAGATTTTAAACGATTCAAAGACGGAAATGTCGGAATGCGGAGAAAAGTAGTTCTTTTTTTCGAGATTCGATTCCTGAAAACCGATAATGAAAACAGTTGAACTCTGATTTTCAAAAAAAATATTAACATAACAGCATGTCCACAGGGATCTTCCAAATCGTTAATTTCCAGAAGGGCTCCTACATTATCGTAGAGGGTAAAAAGGATTCTCCTAGTTTCTTCATTATTCGAGAAGGGAAGGTAAAAATAGGCAGAGAAAACCCGGTCGTCGGCGAAGACCCGAATTCCGTTCAAGGTCCGGGAGACTTTTTCGGAGTTGTCGCCGCCATGAGCCAACACGCTCAAATCGAATCCGCGGTGGCTCTTACAGACGTTTCGGTGATCGAAGTGAGTTACGATCAATTCGGAACCCTCATCCAAAGAAACACCCCGGTAGCGATGAAAATCATCCGCTACTTTTCGATGAAACTCCGCCAATTCGACCAGACGATCACACGTCTTACGTTTCGTTCCGCAGTCGAAGAAGATCCGAACGAACTCTACAACATCGGTGAGAACTACTTCAATCAGAAGAACAACCCTCACGCCGCTTACGCATTCCAAAAATATCTTCAATATCTTCCGAACGGTCCGTTTGCGACTCAGGCAAAACTGAAATTACAAACGATGAATCAACCGATGCAGGCTCCCGCGATCGATCTCACCAAGTTCAATCGTATGTATGCCGATAACGAGATGATCTTTTGCGAACACGAACCCGGCAGAGAACTGTATATCATTCAAAACGGTAAGGTTAAAATCACTAAAATCGTGGATAAAAACGAAGTACTGCTCGCGGTTCTTCAAAACGGAGATATCTTCGGAGAAATGGCCCTTCTCGATAACAAACCTAGATCCGCGTCGGCGATCGCGTGGGGCCACGTTCAAGTTCTCGCGATCAACAAGGCCAACTTCGAAGGGATGGTCAAAGCGCAACCTCAACTCGCAACCCGTCTGATCACACTTCTCTCCGAAAGAATTTGGACCGCTTATAAACAACTCGCGAACTTGATGATCAACGATCCTCAGGGAAGAATCGCCGATACTTTGTTGACTCTCGTTGAAAAGAACAGAATCAAAATCACTGCGAAAGTTTTGTATAACTTTGAAATCGGCACGAAGGACTTGATCAAAATGGTCGGTCTTTCCTATCCTAAGGACGAGAACTTGGTTTTGGACCTTTTGACCAAAAACAAATGGATCAAACTCGATCAAGGCAAACTCAGTTGTACCGATTTGGTCGAACTGGAAAAATTAGTTCATGTCTACAGAAAAAAATCTCAGATGGAAAACAAACTCAAAAAAAGAGTATAATCAGTGTCAGTTGACTTGAATGCCTTTTCCCGATTCCTCCCGATCCGCCAATCCTAAAAAAAGTCCTTCTGTCGTTTTAAAAGATAGGGACGTTCGTCTTAAAAAAGCGTCCGATTGGCTCCGTAAAAAAGATCCCGTCACAAAAAGATTGATCGATCACGTCGGACCTTGCAAACTACGGACCATCGGAACCCCTTATCAGGTTTTGATTAAATCCGTCCTGGGACAACAACTCTCCGTCAAAGTAGCCCTGACCTTTGAACGTAGATTGATCGCCTTAGCCGGAGGCAAAAAAATCCCTTCTCCGAAACAAATTCTTAGGATACAAACCTCGGATATGAGAAAGATCGGAGTTTCCCAAGCTAAATCCGAAACGATCCAACGAGTCGCCGAAGCGTATTTTAAACGGAATATCACGGATTCCAAACTTCGTAAATTAGAAGATTCTGATGTTCTAAACCTTCTTTGTTCCTTAAAGGGTGTGGGGCCTTGGACGGCGGAAATGGTCCTGATCTTCGCCTTGGATAGTTGGGATCATTTTTCTATCAACGATCTGATTCTTAGAAAATCGGTCGAAAAACACTATGGGATTTCCAAGGAGAACAAAAAGGAAATTCAACATTTCTTAAAGAGTTATTCCCCCTATAGAACGATTCTTTCCTGGTATCTTTGGGCGGACGTGGACGGGGGCGAAGGCTGGGGTTGAAGGCGCCTTCCCTCTTTCATTCCCACATCCTATTCCAGTAGGATGGAATACCCTATTCGTACCGAAATTTCTATACAAAATCTCCCATAATTCCACATTAACGCCCTTGAAATTGAAATGGCTAAATATGGAAAAATATTATGATTTTGAGCTTCCTTTTTCTTTTTATACTCCTTCAGACTTGTTCTCCAACACGAATATCCAATCCGTCCAATCCGGAAACAAAAGACTACTGGCTACAATTTTTATTTCGAGGGGTTGTCACCGAAGTAAAAACGGGAACCGAAATCGAAGGAAAAAATGAAACCGAAGACGAAATCGAGACCGTCTCACTGCGTAAAAATTTAAACAACTTAGAATTAGAATGGACTTTGTTAGTCGGAGCCCCGAACGCAAGAAGCACGGACGTAAGCTTTGTGTTAGATAAAAACGGCTTTGTCTACGCGGGGGGAACGACGAACCGCGCGCTTTACAATACAAATCGTATCGGAATCAGGGATATCATCCTTGGAAAGTATGATTCCAACAAAAATACAATCTGGACCAAACAAGTAGGAGCCCCGGGCGGGACGCTAAGTGTTGCAGGTATCGCAGTCGATCCGAACGGAAACTTGTATGTCGTCGGCAATACAAAGGGCGACTTTGCAGGCCCACATTCAAGCGAACAAGACATGTTCCTAATCAAATTCAATTCCGACGGAACCCAAGTCTGGGCCAAACAAACGGGCGGTGTGGGAGAAAAATTTCTAACGTACCCCGCGGGAATCGTGGTAGATACATTCGGAAATTCTTATATAGCTGGAACTTCCACCGGACCCTTCGGCGGCCCGAGGATAGGGCGCAACGGTTTCATCGTCAAATTCGATACGGACGGAAACCAAGTTTGGGTCCAACAGATTGCAATCGCGGGAGGGCAAGTTTATTCGAACGCAGTAACCGTTGATAAGGTTACGGGTCATATTTATATGACCGGTCAGGTAAGCGGAAACTTGGCGACGGATACAATTCCAGGCATCGGACATTTCGACCTTTTTATTCTTAAATACGACTCTGACGGTAATCGAGAATTTTTCGCTCAACTCGGCCGCGCTTTAAGTTGGGTTGAAGGTGCGTCCATCAGCGTAGATCCGTTGAGTAACGTTTTTGTGGGCGGAAATAGCAACGGTAATTTAGAATCAAGTGCGGAGACCGGAAGGAATTTTCGTGGAACCTTAGTAAAATACGATTCGTCCGGCGTTCTACAATGGGTCAAACAATTCGGTCCGATCGAGAAAGGTGAGTCGCGAAAAGAGACCGTGATTACAGATATACGAAACGATGAAGACGGGAACATTTTTACGACCGGTTGGAGCACCGGAAATATCATAAATGGAAACGACAATTCTAAGGGAATATCCGACGTTTTTTTGACCATACACAATTCTTCCGGAGAAATCGTTCGGGCGCGACAGATCGGAACTTCCAATGTGTCCATGTACGGCACGGGAATCGGACTCGACTTAAAAGGAAATCTCTACTGTTCCGGATATACAAACGGCGCAATCCACGGAGTTCCCATCCGAGGATCCCAGGACTTATTCATTCTGAAATACAAATAACCGCGAACCGGGATTCCATTTCTTTTCTGTTCAAAAAAGATCCGTTTGAGACAAAGGACTCAAAGAGTACAAATCATGAACCGAAATCGAAACATCATTCATGTCGGACTCAGCGACTTATACTTACCGATCGTCGTTCGATCCAAATCCGAGATCCTTCAGTTCCAATCCAACCTGGAAGAATTAGGAATCGAAATCACGGGAACCAACTACGGACCGAATCAAAACGTATTCACCAGACAACTGTCTCAATCGGTCTTAACCGTTCAGATCGTCAACGCCGGACCGAATATCACACAACTGCTCGTCATTTCCGAAAATCCGGAAGGTTCGTTGGAATCCATAGAAGAAGATTTTGAAAGAGTCATCGAAGCGTTCGACAAGGTCTGGCAGATCCAAGGAAAAAACGTGGTCAAGAGCGACCTTACCGTTCGTCTTTTAACGGACTCTTCCACAGAACACGCGTTTGGCGAGATTTGGGAAAAAAGACTTCGTCAGAGCAAAGACAGTCTGCAACAACTCGGAAGACCCATATTAGGCGGCGGACTTCGATTCGTTCTGCCTCCGCTAAATCCCCAAGACCCGGAAGACCACGGAATCGAAATCAAAATCGAATCTTTCTTTCCGGATCCTCGCAAAGTTTTTATCGAAGCGATTTTTCTTTGGGGCGCGCCTCGGATGATTTCCGAAAAATGGAACGCTTCCGATCGAATTCAAAAAGTCATTCAATACGCGGAACAACATCTGATTTCTTTTTTAGATCAGGCGGATTAAAAATTCAACGAATTGGCGCTTAGAGGGTTAGAGGAATCAGCGGTTTAGAAAGAGGATAAACTTTGACGACAGGAACCAGATCATGATTCGATTTTTACACACGGCGGACCTTCACCTCAGTCAAAAGGAAAAAGATTATTCCCTTTGCGTCTTGAAAGAAATCATTTCCGGCGCGACGGAAGAACGGTGCACTCATATCCTTTTTTGCGGAGATCTTTTCGATCGAAACTCGGATATTGCCGCGTTAAAAGAGGAAGTGAAGGAGATTTTAAAAACTTTCTCCGGAAAAATTTTTTATATCCCCGGAAATCACGAAGAACTCGGTATTCCCGAAGGAACGTTTCCGATTTCGGCGGATCTTTCTCCGATGTTGTATCCGCAAAAAAACGATTCCTACAAACTTTGGACCGAGGAAGTCGACGGTGTCGACGCGGAGTTTTTCGGTTTTCCGTTCAAAAGAACTTTAGATTATTCGAATATTCAATTTAACGAAAAAAAGGTTCAATACCGGATCGCGCTCCTACACGGTACCGATACAAAACTCGTGGAATACCTCGGCCCTTCCCCCGAAGAAGCGGATTCGATTTTGGATTCCAATCCTTTTGCGGAAGCCAAGTTCGACTACTTGGCGCTCGGACATATTCACTGCGAACGTTCCGAAAGATCCGGGGCCCTTCTCAAAGCCTACCCCGGTTCGCCCAGAGTCGTTTCCTCCGGCGAGTTCGGTCCGCGTTCCGTCAACATCGTGACCCTCGGAAAAAACGGAACTCCCGTCCTTCAAAAAAAGATCCTTTCCTCCGCCGGAGAATTTAAGGAATTTTCCGTTTCTTCGACTCTTACGGGTGAAGTTCCGGAACTTTCCAAAATTCCCGCGCTCGTTTCCGAACAGGATTTCGTTCGTATCAAAGTTTCCGGAATCGTGGAAGACGAACATTCCGTCTCTGAAATTCTGGCTCGTTTCGAAAAATCTCTCGTTTGTAGAAAATTGGATATCAAAACGGGAGATCTCAAAACCTCGTCCACTTTGATCGACAACCCGATCGCAAAACTATTTTACGAAAAGCTAATGGATAAAAAAACAAACTGGGACGGCGCGGATTCTCTCGATTGGAACGAAATTTTAGTTTTAGGTCTCGAACAAATCGAAGAAAATGCGGGGAAAAATTAAGATGATCTCGGGCGTTCAACTTCTCAAATTCGGTAAATTCGAAGGGAAGGATTTCGATCTTTCGGAAAGTGTCACCGTCTTTTTCGGTAAAAACGAATCCGGAAAAACCACCGTCTTCGACGCGCTCCGACTCGCAATCGGTAGTAAGTTTCTTACGGCGAGTCAAGAACCGAAAAAAAGTATTCTTGCCCGTTACGGCGAGAAATGTTTGGACGGTTATAAAATCCTAGGAAACGTTCCCGATCTTTCCAAGGACGCGGCTCCTCAGTACGTTCACTGCGTTTCTCTCCGGGAAGGCGAACTTGAATTTGCGTTTAACAACGATAAGTTTATCAAACCCGATTTTCTTCGGAGCAAACTTTTAAACAGCGGAGTCGACTTGGAAGGAATCTCCGGTTCGTTCAAAAAGATCCATTCCCCAAAAACGGGTAGTAAGGACGCGAATTTTTTCGAATCCCTGAAAAAAGAAATTTCGGATTTGAAAACCAAAAGAATCGCGTTGGTTTCCGAAATCGAAAACTTACATTCCAGAAATAAAAACAAAATTGAAAAAGAGGAAAAACATCTCAAAGACCGGAACAAAGAAACCGAGATCAAAAACAAACTCGCTCGGATCGAAAAGGATTCCGCTTTGGATTCTAAAATTCAAAAGAAGATTCAACTTTTGGAATCTCTTTCCGAAATTCAAAGGTTAAAATCCATCCAAGAATCGATCCAAAAAAACTTCCTTTATACAAAGGACGAATCCTCCGCTTTCGAAAGTTTTCAAAAAGAAATCGAAAAATCCGGGAGTGTCGTCTCTTCTTCCCAGTCCTTACTCAAAGACAAAGAAAACGCGATCGATTCCAAAAAGAAAGAATTGGATCGGCACCTAAGTCAAATTTCCGTTCTTCAAAAGAAAAAACAAAAAGCGGAGGAATGGAACGAAAAAATCGACAAAACCCTTCGTGAAGACGGTTTTAACGAGGAGATTCGATCGGTTCATTTCGATTCCTCGAAAAAACTTTTAGGATTCGTTTTAGTCGGACTCGGTCTTCTCGGCGTGTTCGGGTCGTTCGGAGCGTTTTTATTTTCCAAACTTTCTCCCGTTGCTACTTTGAGCGGAACCTTGATTTCCGGCGGTTTGATCGCTTTCGGAATTTTTCTAATTTCACAAAAAAAAGAATCCGTCGTTTTTCGATACAGTTCCGTTAAGGAAAAGGACTTTGTGGTCAAAATTTCCGGACAATGGAACTTAACATTTCCAGAATATTCTATTTCTATCATGAATAAAATTGAAAACCTGAGGGAATTTTTCGGAAAACAAATCCAAAACTACGAACTCAACGTTCATAGGATAGAATTTTTGGAAAAAGAAATCCGTACGTTAGCCGGAGAATTGGATCCGATTCGATCGTCCTTAAAACTCGAATCCGAAAAAATTTCCGGACTTGAATCCAAAAGAAATTCCTGGTTGAACGATAGACGTTCGGCTACGATCCAAGACTATCACAAACTAGTCGCGGAGTTTCAGGCTCAATCCAAAAACTTTTCAGAGGGTTTGAAAAAAATTCTTACGGATAACGCCGCCAAAAGTTTGGAAGACCTGGAAATTAAACAAAAGACTACGATCGCAACGATGGAAGACGTTCCGACTCGATTTCCGAACGACCCGGAAAGACAATTCAGAGATATTAAAAAAAAGGAACTCGAAAACGAACTTCAATCCCTGGATAACGAATTAAGAAATTTGAATACTGTAATTCAAGTGGAAGACGCGCGGATTCGGGATTCCCTTCCCGAAAAAGAAAAGGATCTGATCGATACGATTCAATCCCTGAGTGAAAAAGAATTAGAATTTTCTAAAATAGAATCCAGACGGAAATCAGCCAAAATCGCCCAGGAACTCGTCGAAGAAATATCCAAGGATCAATCGGCTCAGTTTGTGTTTGTCGCTTCCGAGATCGGAAAGGAAATCAATCTGATGCTTCCGAAACGGGAAGTTTCTTTCGAAGCGATCGATAAAAAAGAATCGATCAAGATGAAGGATCAATCCGGAACATTCCGATCCATCGATCATCTTTCCGGCGGAACTCTCGCGACTTTTTATCTGATTTTCAAGTTATTTTTGGCGCGTAAAACCGTTCCTAAAAACGGAATGTTACTTCTCGACGAACCCTTTGTTCATCTCGATCAAACCAGAATCGAATCCGCTCTTTCGTATCTCAAAACGTTTCAGGAAGAAACGGAATATCAAATCTGCTTTTTTACGAAACAGGAAGAACTCGCGGAAACCGTTTTCAAGTTTTTTAGGAATTCGAAAAAGATTCCTCTTTGAAGATTCGATTTCCGCTCCAATCGTCGATCGTTAAAGTTTATCATTCATTGATATTTTGATTTCCTTTTTCAATAGAGTTGTTGAAAAATTCCATAGTTCAGATTAACAAAACTGCTTCAACCGACCATTTCAATGAAGCAAAAACAGATGAAGAATTAATTTTTCGACAACTCTAATAACAATCATCTCGTAAAAACGGAAACACTTTCCAGATGACTCGTGTGTGGAAACAAATCCACCGGAGTTATTTTGTCGTATTTAAAATTTTTTGTAAGTTCGATCGCGTCCCTTCTCAGAGTTTCCGGATTACAAGAAACGTAAAGTATCTTATTTACTTTAGAATTTAATAATATCTTTTTCGTTTCCGGATCAAGCCCCTCTCTCGGAGGATCCAAAATCACAACGTCCGACTTTTCGTTCAAGGCAGTTTGTAAGGAATGTAAAACCTTTCCCTTGATAAACGTTACGTTCTCGATTCCGTTCGCTTTGGCGGCTCCGATCGCGGAACGAATCGAATTCGGATTTTCCTCCAGACCGATTACTTTTTTGGATTTTGCGGCGACATACAAGGAAATCGTACCGATTCCGCAATAAGCGTCGATCACGTTCGAATCCTTCGAAAGTTCCTCCAATACGAGATTATAAAGATTTTCGATCTGAAACGGATTGATTTGAAAGAAAGTGGAAAGACCGATCTGAAAATCAAGATTGCCGATCTTTT
This sequence comes from Leptospira weilii serovar Ranarum str. ICFT, assembly GCF_000332415.1. Lineage (GTDB taxonomy): Bacteria > Spirochaetota > Leptospiria > Leptospirales > Leptospiraceae > Leptospira > Leptospira weilii_A. Next base: position 254,391 of record NZ_AOHC02000041.1, on the reverse strand, counting down.
CCTTTACGAAATGTCTTCCGTACCAAGTCGTTTCCTTTTCGCCTAAAACGACCTTCGTATTTCTCCGATTCACGTTTTGTAGGATTCCTACGACCTCGGCCTTCGACTTTTCCTTAGTTAAGAATTGTTTAATATACGAATGTAGACTGTTGGTGAGATTTTTTCTTCCCGGAATCTCGTCTGTGTTCGTGACGATTCCCGCCAAAATCTCCTGGGAAGCGTTCGCTTTTCGGAGTACGATATGTCTTAAAAGTCCGCTCCCGTTTTTTTCATAATACGGTCCGAGGTTTTCGACACGCGCCCAGTGTCTTATCGCCGCGGCCACGGTAGTCAAGTCGGCGTCTTGAATTCTACATTCCTTTTGATCGATGATGAACGTATTTTCCTTGTTATGAAGCCCGAGTGTTAGAACGGTTTTTTTTCCGATCTTACGATGTCCGAAAGGAAGTTGAACCTTATGACGGTACATCTGTTCCTTCGGACTTTTTACGATTGTTCGGATTTCAAGTCCCTTAAAACCTCCGAACCGTTTTTCGATCTCTTCCTGTTTGTGTTGCAGTTGTTTTTCGTAACCGATATGCAGTCGGTCGCAACCGGCACATTCCGGATAATGTTGGCAGGATTGACTCGCGGGAGGTTTCATTTTATTTTCAAACTTTCGCTCCTCGATAACCTGTCAAATGAATTCGTTTTTAAAGCCGACTACATCAGATAGTTTTTTCCGTGTTTGTCTTTGATCGTCGGATCAGCTCCGTGTTTTAAAAGTAGTTCGGTAAACTCGGACATTCCCTGAGAAGACTTTGCAAGATGAATACATGTAACTCCGTCAAAATCACGAACGTTCGGATCGGCTCCGTTTTCCAAAAGTAAACGTAACGGTTCAAGTTTCCCTTCGTTCATACAATGATGTAAAGGACTCATTCCGTTTCCGTCCTTTTGATCGAGATCGGCTCCACCTTCAATCAAAGCCGACATCGTCTCCGGAGAAAAATCCTCCGAGATACAATGTATGAGCGGAGTCAAACCGGTTTTGTCATCGGAAAGATTCGGGTCCGCGTGAAATTCCATAAGTATGCGAACGATTTCCAATCGATCGTATTTCACCGCGAGTGAAAGAGGAGTTATACCACGATAAAAATTAAGATTCGGATCCAATCCGTTTTGCAAAAGAGACTGAATTCGTGGAACGTTTCCGTGTTGAACGGCGCCGAAAAAAATAAACCGTTTCCAAAAGGATGCGGTTCGTTGTTTTTCGGAAAAATCGTTCTTCTTTGCCGTTGCGTTTGATTTTTGATATTCCTTCATCTGTGTGTAGTGTAAGAGATTTTGTATAAATCACAATCGTTAAAAAAGAATCGAATATCCATCGGTTTTCGAACGTCGAAGTTCCCACACGACTTTTTACTTGCAAAAGTATGATTTTATGATAGAGAAAAGTTCCATGCTTTTTTTAACTTCTTTCCAAAGACGAGTTCTGTTTTTTTTCGGACTCTTTTTTATTTTCAATCAATGTGCGCTAGAATCGGAGCGACCTCGTATTTCCGCCGCATCCGGAGTGATCGATCTTTCCTCTTGGAATTTTGAAGCGTACGGCCCGGTCGCTTTGCAAGGAGATTGGAACTTTCGTTGGAATGAATTTATCGAAAATCCGAATATCGATTCGGAAAAAAATCGAATCATGCCCGTCCCTAAGGCTTGGACTCGAATCCAAGAACCGGACGGAAAAAATTATCCCGGCACCGGAATCGCAACGTACTTTTTGAAAGTGATTCTCCCCGAAAATCAAAGTTCGGCACACCTTGCCATTTTAGCGGAAACCTCCGAAACCGCGTACGAGGTTTGGATCGACGGAATTAAAATCGGCTCGCAAGGTGTTCCCGGAAAAACACAAGAGACTTCCACTCCCGAATGGAACGTAAAAATTTTACCGTTCCGAGTTCAAAAAAAAGAATTTCAAATTCGAATCCCCCTTTCCAATTTTTATCACGCGAGAGGAGGTTTGACCGCGCGTTTGATCCTCGGAAACGAAGATCAAATCATTCTACTTAGGGCAAAAAGAATAACCGTGGACGTTTTTCTTCTCGGGTTTTTAATCGCGATGGCATTGTATCATTTCACTCTTTATTTTTTGAGAAAGAAAGACGCGGCTCTTTTGTATTTCGGAATTCTTTGTTTGGTGTTTTGTTTCAGAGAGATCAGTACCGAGCAAAATCTGATTCATGTGATTTTCCCCGGAGTTTCGTATCTGGTACATATGCGAATCGTTTACTTAAGTTTTTATCTGATTCCTCCGATTACGACCGCGTTTTTGCGAGCCTTATTTCCGGAAGAGATAAAAAAGGAAATTCACTACACGATCGCATTTATCGCTTCGATTTTTTCCTTGATAGTCGTTTCTCAAGATCCCGTATTATTTACGGGAACCATAGAATCGTATTACGTTTTTACGTTTTTATGTTTTGCAATCGGTTTTTACGCATTGGCGCTCGCATTGATTCGAAAAAAGCCCGGTACGATCCCGATCCTAATCGGAATGTCTGCGGTTTTTCTCGCATACAGTCAGGATATTTTTTACAATAAAAGAATCATTCCTACGTTTATTCTCGCTCCGTTCGGATTGATCGCTCTCATTTTTTCCGAAGCGTATCTTTTAGCTAAAAGATATTCTCTGGCTTTCGACGCGGTGCAAGACATGTCCGAAAGTTTAAAAAAAGTGAATTCTTCATATAGACTTTTCGTTCCACGAGAATTGTTAAAAATATTAAATAAACATGATATTCTTGATATCAAACTCGGAGACATCGTGGAAGAAGAGATGAGTCTTCTTTATAACGAAATCCGAACTTTTTCCGATCATTCCGAAAAGATGATCGGAAAGGAAAATTTCGAATTCATCAATTCCTTCTTAGGTAAGGTCGGTCCCGTAATTCGCGAAAGGGACGGATTTATCGACAAATATTTCGGAGAAGCTTTTCTCGCCTTATTTCCTCCGGAGCCAAAAAAGGCTTTGGAAAGCGCCGTCGAAATTCAACGAATTTTAAGGGAGTTTAACCGAGAAAGAATCGCAAACGGAAAAGATCCGATCCGTTCCGGTAGCGGAATTCACACCGGACCGATTTTACTCGGAACCATCGGAGAAGCCGAAAGGATGGAAAGCACCGTTATTTCGTCTTCGGTGAACGTCGCTTCAAAAATAGGACAACTTTCGAGAATGTACGATTCTTCCTTATTGATCACCGATTCGACCTTATTTCGTTTAACAAATGCATCCGGATATTTTTACAGAGTTGTGGATCGGATTCAGATTCGAGATCAAAGAAGCGTTTATACGGTTTTGGAAGTATTCAACGGACTTCCCGAAAATTTAATCGATTCTTATATGAACACAAGGGAGGAATTCGAACGTGGAATTCTTTTGTTCAGAGAAAAACATTTCGAAGAGGCGTGCGTCGTTTTCAATCGAATCCTGGAAAAAAACCGAGCCGATCAAGCGGCAAGAGTGTATTTGGAAAAATCGGTGCATAACTGCAGGTTTGGAGTTCCTGAAAACTGGCAAGGGGTTACGGTTTTAGGAGATTGACGTAGTTGAATTTGTATGAGTTCCGCGTTTCAAGTAGTTAGTTACATTTTCCTAATAGAACGATCAGACTTTAACAATGTAGAATATTCCTCTTCTGTAAATTTCCTGAAATCTGACCCCTAGTACAATCACTTCACACGAGCTCCCCGAAAAAAGACCGCCTCAATCGAACCCGGAAATTCGAAATTTTCAAAAGGAGACCAGCCGGATTTACTTTTGATTTCTTCTTTGAGAAATTTTTTCGGCTTTTTTAAATTCAAAACGGTGAAGTTCGCCGAATATCCGGGTTCGATTCTTCCGAAACCTTTTCCGAATTTTTCGGGAAGATATTCGTTCACAAAGTCGCCCGGGTTTTTCCCGCAAATTTTTGCGATCGTTTTCAATTCCACACCCGCTTTCAAAATCAACCATGTTACAAAAAGTGAATATGTATCCAGTTGGGAAATCCCGCTTGTACCTTTTTGTTTTTCTTCGATACTATGAGGAGCGTGATCGGTGGCAAGATAATCGATCCAACCTTGTTTGATTCCTTCCAACATTCTTTCCCGATCTTCCTTGTCCCTAAGAGGAGGATTCATCTGAAACCAATGGCGATTTTCGGGAGTCAACATGGATTTATCGAAAAACAAATGTGTGGGTGTGACCTCGCAGGTGATTTTGGTCCCTTTTTGTTTGGCGAGTTTGATCTTGTTCAAACCTTCACCCGTGGAATAATGACAAAGTTTACCTCTGAGATCGTATTTTTCGATCAAATATAAAGCGAAGTCGGTCGCAGTCGTTTCCGCCTCGGAAGGTCTTCTGTCCTCGTGAAATTTTTCGTTCTGATGTTTTTCCAGAACGACCGGATCTTCGCAGTGAAAACTTATATTCTCTCCCGTATAATTGCGGATCGTATCTTCCAAAGTTTGATTGTTATGAAAGAAAAGTTCTCCGATGCTCGGCCCCATAAAAACCTTATAAGGGACGGATTGTTTCAAAGGTTTTGTGTTCGGCCCGATCCCCGCGTACAACGTTATGTGTATTGGAGAACGATCGGCTAACTTGCGTTTTTTTGAATATGTATTTTCGTCAACGGGAGGAATCGGATTGTTCGGCATATCGGCGACGTGAACGACTCCTCCGTTGACCGCCGCGGCGCTTGCGGAAATAAAATCCTCCTTGTATGTGTGTTTGCCGCTCTCGTCTTCGCGAGCGTGAATGTGAATATCTCCGAAACCCGGAAAGATCACGGTCTCGGAGGAATCGAATCGGATCTCTTCGTCCTTTGACTTTACGTTTAAAACCGCGTCGGTATCCTCGCGAACTTCGAGAATCAGTCCCGTATTAGGATCCCATTCCACGGTTCCAAAAAAATCTTTGTCGTGAGTGACGATTCTACCGGATATTTTTTGAATCATGAAAGGGTTCCTGGAAATTCTCATCAATACGAACTTGGAAAAAATCCGTATCGAATGAGAATTGCGTCTTACGTTTTGGACTTTGAAAAGGGCTTGTCGATTTCACTTAACGCAGATCACGTTATACTTCATCGTTCCCGGACTACTCGTTTCCGAACCGTCCTTGAAATTAACCGAAAAGTAATAACCCGTTTCTCCGTCTTGGCCGGAAGACCAGAACACTCCCGCGCTTTTTAATTTTTGATCCGCTCTTTTACTGAAAGTCTTAAGTTGATCTTTTCCGGGAAGACGTTTTCCCTTTTCATCGCAGATTGCGTTCGCTTCGACCCATGTTGCGGATCGATGAAACGAATCGTCCCAGCCGCGTTTTCCGTAAACTGGAGTTTTTGTATGATAGTTTTCACAAATGAAATAACTGAAGACACCTAAAAGTAAAACGCTAACGCTAAGAATCGCGCGCATCACAAACTTTCCGCTTTCTCGCGTTACTCTTACCTTGGGAGCGGCATCTTTTTCCACGGCGAGTTCCTGACTTCTACGATGGAACTCTTGATTTCTTTGAAAATTCTTTCCTTGCTGCTGACGTTGTTGGTGAGAATGTCTTCCTCTCTGTTCGTTCCCGCCTCGGTTGGAATCGGAGTTTTCCCGATTCCCCCCCGAACCCTTTTGATTTGAATTATGCTTTTTTCTAGGAGGCCTTCTTTTGTTTGCCATTTGGACCTGTATTTTTGAATTTAAGAACTTATCTTTGATTGGTACCAGAAAAATGATTCGTTGTAAATTAAAATAAAATTTCAACCCTTTCCGGAACGCCGCTTCACCTTTGAAAATTGAGTGAATCCTCCCTGCAAACTACGAAGATGGTAAACCATGGAACGCATTCGTATTGGATTGATCGGAGCCGGAACCGTCGGGTCAGGCGTCATTGAAATTCTTAAAAAAGAAAGTATCAAATACCGCGAAAAATTCGGAATAGAACTGATTCTTTCCTCCGTTTGTACTCGAACTCCCGAAAAAATCAGAAAGGAACTTCAAAGTTTTCCAAGTTGTAAACTAGAATCCGATTATCAAAAAATCGTTACCGATCCTGAAATCGATATGATCTTAGAACTCGTCGGCGGAACGGACATCGCCGATTCGATCGTAAAAGCCGCGTTAAAGAACGGGAAAACGGTGATTACTGCAAACAAAGCCTTACTTTCTCAAAAAGGGGACGAGTTGTTCTCTCTTGCTCGGGAGCAAAATTTGGAAATCGGAATGGAAGCGTCCGTTGCCGGGGCTATTCCGGTAATTCGCTCGATCAAATCCGGTCTTGGTTCCGATTCGTTTCTTTCGTTATACGGTATTCTCAACGGAACTACAAATTTTATTCTTTCCAAAATGGAACTCGAACATCTGGATTATTCGGAAGCTTTACGTATCGCTCAAGATTTGGGTTTTGCGGAAAAGGACCCGACCTTTGACGTGGAAGGAATCGATACCGCTCACAAGATCAGCATCTTAGGAAGTTTGGCATTCTCCGAAAAAATTCCTTTACAGAGTGTACAAATCGAAGGTATAACAAAGATTAGCGGATTGGACATTCAATTTGCGAGTGAACTCGGTTATAGAATTAAACTTCTCGGACTCGTACGGAAGTTGTCTCATAAAATCGAAGCCCGAGTCCAACCCGTAATGATTCCGGTCAAACATCCGTTTGCGAATATTATGAACGAGATGAATGCGGTTTATTATCAAACCGTTTATGCAGGACCGGGAATGTTTGTGGGAAAAGGAGCCGGAGCTTTACCGACCGCTTCTTCGGTCGTTTCCGACGTTTTATATTACGGAGCGAGAAGAAACAAAGGGATTTTGGCGGAAAACAATCTTTTCCCGCAAGCGACCATCTCGGAAGCGAACGGATCTTTGGTACGTTACTATCTCAGATTTACAACCGTGGATTTGCCCGGGGTTCTTTCTGAAATTTCCAAGGTATTGGGAGATCACGGAATTTCGATCTCTTCCGTGAGACAAAATGAGGCTGAAAAAGAACCCGTTGAGGTTGTTGTGATTACACATCCTGCAACGGAAGAAAATATAAAAAAGTCATTAAAGATCATAGACCAGTTGTCTTTAATCCGACATACTTCGGTTGCCATTCGATTGGAAGACAAACTTTGAGATCGATATGATATTTACGGGAAAGTCGGGCTTCAATGATTAAGAGGGAAAATTTACTCAAAGAGATAAAGGAATTTTCATGGCGAGAGTAGAATTCGATTCATTGTACATTGAGACGACAAGAACAAGTCTCCCCGATAAGGAAGTCCAACTCGTTGTGTTCAACGGAAAGGTGACCAACTCCAACTCTTTCGAGATTTCCCGCAAAATCCATTTCATCTTCGAAGACGAAGTTTATAACATCATCTTGGATCTCTCGAATCTCGAATACATCAACAGCGTGGGAGTCGCTATGATTCTTACCTTGATCAAAACCGTGGATCAACATTCCGGCAAAATCGTAATCGGCGGTCTCAATCATTTTTTGGAAAACGTAATTCGTCTGATGGAACTTCCTAAAAAAGTACAGATCTATCATTCCGTTGAGGAAGCTCAAAAAGCTTTTTCTTGATAGCCGACAAACGACCTGACTTTCGGTCTATAACGCACAAAAGAGTTGGATGAGAATTTTTAAAAGAGAGAATCCTTTTTATTCAAATTGATTCAAAGGAATCCATGATTTTTGAGATCTTTTTCGGTTAATCCGGTGACTCTAAGAATTACTTCGATTTTGATCCCTTCATCAAACATTTTACCGGCCGCCTCCAGTTTTTCTTTCTCGATTCCCTTCTCGATTCCCTTTTGCATTCCTTCTGCGATCAATTGCTCTGCCGTTGTCATGGTCAACTCCTCGTATTGTTCCAATTTCGCCGTATGAAGGACTTCCCTCAATGCGGATGGTTTCAAATCCCGCACCCAATAAATATACAATAACAATTTCTTTAGGATTGCAACTCTTTTAGATTCGTCCTCTATGTTAACTAAAACGGAAAATAAAACAGGTAAGTGAGTTATAAAATCCAATTCGCCATCGCGAATCCTCTGCACCACTCCAAAAACTACTCGAAGCGTTATACTTTCCAGTTTATTTTTTAAATCAACCCCGGATAAATCAAAAAGGTCGATCCTAAAATTTGGGATAAAGTCTTTTAAAATTCGTTCCTCTTCACTGAGTGAAAATTGATTCAGGAAATACTCTCCCAACATCCATTTCATTTCTCCGTGATAAAATACAAACGGAATCACTACGAAATAAGAACCGTTATTCTTGATTTGGCTATTGTATATTTTGGAAAGATAACCCAAGAGTTGTACGTAGATATCGGGATCTAAATAACTTTTGTGTTCAAAAAGGATATAGATCTGCGCCTCCTTTCCGGACTTTAATCGCACTGAATAAAGCATATCCGCCTGTTCTTCTTTCAACTCTTCAGAAATGAAGTTAGATTTCAGTAATTCTAAACTTCCCAAGTCCAGTAGATTTACGACTTCCGATGGAAGTGTGTTTTTGAAAAAAGATACAATTTCCACTTTATCCTGAAACGTTTCTCGAATCAGTCGGTCGTGAGGATTGTTAATTTCGGACATACGGTATTTTGGAAAATAAACGATTTTTGTATATTATAAAAAAAGAATGTTTATGAGAATTTTTAGTTCCGCTCTTGATACTCGATAAACCATTCCGGAAAGATAAAATATCTAAATTCGAAGGTTCCCGTAGCGGGAGTGATCGTAGATTCTTTGTTCCAAAAGATCCAGAAAAGTTTTCAAACCCCAACCTTGATACGCGGAAACTAAAACCGTATCGGAGTGAATGTCGATTCCCAAATCCTCTTTCAAATCCGCGATCACCTCCAATCCCGGACCGTGATTTACGGATGGTCGGGAAGATTTTTTATAACCGTTCGAATCGTTTTCAACCGCCCAGGTTTTGAACTTTTCGAGATTATCGATTTTGTTGAACACTTGGATCATCGGTATATGAGAAAGTTCTAATTCTTCTAAAATTTTTTCGACCGCTTCCATCTGAAGTTTATAATCCGGGTTGGAAACGTCCACGACGTGCACCAAAAGATCGGAGTCTCCCAGTTCCTCCAAGGTCGCTTTGAACGCGTTGGAAAGTTCGGGAGGAAGATCGTGAATAAAACCGACGGTGTCGGAGACTACAATTTCCCTTTCTTCGGGAAAACGAATTCTTCTGGTGGTCGGATCGAGTGTGGCGAAAAGTTTGTTCTCGGAAAGAACGTCGCTGTTTGTCAGAGCGTTTAAGAGAGTGGATTTTCCCGCGTTCGTATAACCAACGATACCGACGGAAGGCAATTCGTTTTTCTTTCTTTGTCTTCGACTGATCTCCCTTCGTTTTTTGAGAGACTTAAGTTCCACTTCAAGCCTTGTAATTCTTTCTTCGACTCTCCGTTTTCCGATTTCCAGTTTTGTTTCTCCCGGACCTCTTCCTCCGATTCCCCCGGTCAACCTGGACATGTTATCGTCCAACTCCGTTAGACGCCCTTTGAGGTATTTGAGCTGAGCCAATTCCACCTGAAGTTTACCGTCTCTGCTTTTTGCATTTCGCGCAAAGATATCGAGAATGAGTTGTGTCCTATCGATCACCTTGATGTCCGCGATATCCGAAATTTTTTTGGCTTGAGAAGGAGTGAGCTCCAGATCAAACACCAGAAGCTCCACGTGTTTTTGAATCGCTTTCAAAATGATCTCTTGCAGTTTTCCTTTACCCAAAACCGTAGAAGGATCGAGACGATTTTTTCTCTGCATAAACGTATCCACGACGTGAACCTCCGCGGTTCTACAGAGTTCCTTCAATTCTTCCATGGATAAAGAAGGATGTCTGCCTACGTTTCTTTCGGGATAAACTCCGACTAAGAAAGCGCGGTTTTCCTTCTGAGCGTCTTTGAGATTTTTTTTCGAACGGGAAAGTCTGGATTCTATTTCTAAAATTTCATCCAGGATTCCTTCCTTCAGTTGTCCGGGGTATCGTTTGGGAAGAACGATCCAAAGTTCGTCTTCCGACTCCGGATTGAGATGCGCGGAATAGTATCCGTTCGGATTTCCGGAAGAATCCATAACGACCGCGGTTAAATAATCCAAACGCAACAAAGCCAAGTCGGTCAAATCCTCTTGGTTCAAAGATTCTCCCTTTAAATGTGTGTGGACCAATCTGAGACCTCGGAGCCTCGCTTCGGAAGTACGGAGTCGATCCAAAAAGGGAATTTCGATCGAATTGTCGGAGCCGACCAACACATGCGTTACGTGGCCGGAGCGATCGATTAGGACTCCGATTTGTTTGCCGATTTCTAAGGACAATTCGCAGAGAGTGCGCGCCAATTCTTGACTAACGATTACGTCTTCCCGAATTCTTTTTTCGGAAATTTTTTTAAGTCTTTGAATTTGGTTGGATTTGAGACCGTTGAGGTTACCGCTGAGCTTGCTAATACGGAATGTTCTCCCTTTGCTAAAACGTAACAGCATTCTCGGTTTCCGTCAAGCATTCCGAGTTTTTGTAAATCATGCTTGTCATGGAAAAAAACAGGAAAAATCTGAAAAATCGGTCGAACTTATGAATAGCATACTTGCGAAAAATCTTAACCGTCAAAGGCACCCGATGTTCTCATTTTCCAAACTGCAAAACTTATCCCTTTACGTTATTTTTCTTTCCTCTCTAAATTTTGCCGGATTGAAAGCGGAATCGTTCAGCAAACTTTTTCAGGACCAAAGTTTTTTTCAGAGAACGGACGCTTCGGAAAATTCCACTGAAAATTCCGAGCCGGAAGAAGAATCGTCCGCAAACGAAAATACTTCGGGAAGTTTGAATATAGACGATCCGAGGAACCTTACGGAAGAATCGGACGGAATTTCCTCCTATGAAAAAAGAAAAAGAAAGGATCTCACTCCGAAAGAACGACAGGAAATCGAATACGATCTTTTGATCAAAAAAGGGATTCTTACGGTTTTTCGAGCGGAAGCTGAAAAACGTTATAAGGTTCTGGACCGAATGGCTCTCACTCATCCGATTCCGAGGGTCAGAGCCGCCGCGGTTTTAGCGATCGGAAGAATGGGCAAAGGCGGAGTAAAAACTCTACATCACGTTATCGAAAGGGACGGGGAGGCAGTCAGGCAAGCCGCCTACAAAGCGTTAGCCGATATCGGATCGCCCTCTTCCCTGGATTATTTTTTTAACGGAATCAAATCCAACGATCCGGATATTCAATTTTCCTCATGGAGAGGAATGGGTAAAACCAAGGACCCTTCCGCGAGGGACATTCTTCTGCGGCAGGGAATTCGTTCTTCCAGGCGCGAAATCGTAAAAGCCTCCATCCTGGGACTCGCCGCGTTTCAGATTAACGAAGACCTTAAACTTTTCAAAACGTATCTGAATTCCGACGATCCGGAACTTCAAAAAATCGCGATCGAAGCTCTTGGAGTTCATAAGACGCGCGCTTCCTTGAGAATATTGGAACAAACCTTGGAGACAAAACCCCAATACGTAAAAGATATCATCGAAGCGATCGGCCAGAATACGAGTCTTTACGGAACATATTCATTCATTAGAATATTAGAAAATTCGACTTCCGATGAATTATCTCAAAGAATTTTGGCGCAATTGCATCTTAGAAAGGCTTTTTATCAATTCGGAACCGTAAACATGGAAGGAGCCTCGTCTCAGGAAAATCCGTATCCAACTTCCCGTAAACTGCGTTCCCTTTCCGCCGGAGAAGCCGGAAAAATCCTGAAAAAAAGCGATCGCAGATTCATCCAAAAAGTCGGAGATAAATTCGCGGAAGATCATTATTATCTTCTTCTTTTGGAATCTAAAAATCCGGAAAGTTATTACGAAACGTTCGAGTCTTGGGTGTTTGGAGGATATCTGAAAATCAGAACGATCGTCCCTCCTCCGAAAGAAATGGGAAAGGGGATAAAAAGAGGAAAACGATTTAAAAGAAAACCGAACAACTTCACTCCCGCTTCCGAAATGGAAGAAACCGATCCGATCTCTCCTTCGAACCAAAACACGGAACCTTCCGCAGAAGAAGGCCCTCCCTTAGAGAACTGATTCGAAAGGTACGTTTTGTTTTAAAGAAGTGGGAAGGAACAAGGCGGTTCCTTCCTTCAAGGGAACTTTCGGAACCATCCAACCGATTCCCGCAAACCAAGGCAGTATCCAAGAGGAGAAAAACATCACACCCGCAAAATCGAAACCGGTTGTGGCGATGATTTTATTTCCCTGATAACCGTCCTTATGAATCTTTCGGATCATCCAAAGTCCGGACGTCTGGGTTTCCATCGTGATATCGGTTACGATCGTATGAAATCGATTTTTATCTTTGGAATAAATTTCCCAACCCTGAGCGGCGTCCACGGCTCTTACGGTTTCAAATCCCTTTTGTTCGAACCAAACTTTGAGATTGTTCGCGTAACGGTCGTTGTCGTCCACGATCAAAACGATCTTCTTCATGGTAATACTCCGTTATTGGCCGCAAATTGATTGTCGGAAAGTTTTCGGTAAATTCCGTTTTGCTCATATAAGGAATTATGATCCCCCTCTTCCGCGATCTTTCCGTTGTCCATCACGATGATTCTCGAAATGTCCTTGATCGTGGAAAGTCTATGAGCAATTATGAATGTAGTTCGGTTCGCATACAATCTTCGAAGTGCGTCGCTGACCAATCTTTCCGATTCGACGTCGAGAGCGGAAGTTGCCTCGTCCAAGATCATAATCTCCGGATCTCGAAGAAGGGCCCTCGCGATCACAAGTCTCTGTCTTTGTCCGCCGGAAAGATTTAAACCTCGAACTCCTAAGATGCTGTCGTATCCGTTATCCATCTTTTTGATAAAGTCGTGCGCGTGTGCAAGTCTCGCCGCACGAATCACGTCCTTACGGGTCGCACCCGGTTTTCCATAAGCGATGTTTTCCGCAACGGAACCGTGAAATAAAAAAATGTCCTGAGTTACGATCCCGATTTTTTTACGAAGATCTCCTAGGCTTAAATTCCGAATATCGATTCCGTCAAACTCGATCGATCCGGAAGTAGGATCGAAAAATCTCGGAATCAAATCCATCAAAGTGGACTTTCCGCAACCGCTCGCACCGATGAGAGCGATCGTTTCGCCCTTTTTCACTTTGAGATTGATATCCTTTAAAACCGCAGTCGCGGTTCCCGGATAAGAGAAGAATAAATTCTTAAATTCGATGTTTTGTGCAAGAGGAGCGGCTCCAACCTTACTTTCTTCACTATGATCTTCCGTTTCCAGATCGATGATCTCGAAAATTCTTTTTCCCGAAGTTATCGATTGAGTGATTTTTCCGACCATCTGAGAAAGTTGAGTCAGAGGTCTGAGTAAAAAAAGAAGAGTCAAAAGAAAGGCCATAAACTCGCCTTGAGTGAACCTTCCGTTGTAAATGAGGCTTGCGCCGGCCGCAAAAAAACCGAGAACCACGATCGAAGAGGTCAACTCCACAAGAGACGGAGCGATCTGAAGATAAAACTGACCTTTAAAATTTCTCCGGTAAACGTTTTGATTGATCTTTCCGAATTTTTCCTGTTCGTATTTTTCCGAATTAAAAACGCGGATTACCTTGATTCCGGAAATCATCTCTTGAATGTTCGCGTTCAGATCGGCCATCTTCTCCTGAAATCTAGAGGTGGATTTGGTGATCTTTCTCGTAAATAAAGTCACGGGAAGAATGATGACGGGAACCGTAAGACAAGCGATCAACAATAGTTCGGTATTCAAATATAATAAAACCATTAAGTGTGTTACCACGTAAAAGAAGTTGATCGTAGCGTCCCTGAAATTGCTGGAAATCACAGCGGCCACGATTTCCACGTCGTTGATGATTCTACTCATCATCAGACCGGTTTTTTCCTTAAAAAAGAAAGTTAAAGGAAGAAGTTGATTTTTTTCGAACAATTCCTGTCGAATGTCGCGTACGGCTTTGTATCCCGCGGTCGCGATACAAAACACGGATAACAAGTACGCGATCAACTTGAGAAGATACAAAGGCATCACGATGATACAAATCGCCCAAACGACCTCTTTCGGTTCGAGTCCTTTGGTTCTGCCATTGACCCATTCTTTTGCGTCGATCAAAAGAAGTTTGGTTCTTTCGAGTCCGTCCAAGGATTCTTTCCCAAATACTTTTTGTTTGAGAAGAATTCTCTGCTCGGGTAAGGTCGTCTGCAATTGAAACCGGGTTTGTTTGTCGTTTCCGAGAGAATCGAATAAGGGAATGAGCGCGGTGAGGGAAACCGCGTTTAAAACGGCGGTTAACAATGCGAATACGATCCCCAGTGTGAATCGATATTTGTAATGTACGGAATAGGATAGAAGTCTGAAAAAAAACTTCATAACTCCTGAATGATCGAGGAAAAGTTTCTGATCAGATCCAGACCCGCGCTGGTCATGATGGATTCGGGATGAAACTGAACTCCGTAAAGATGTTTTTTCGTTTTGTGACGGATTCCCATAATCACCCCGTCCGGAGTTTTAGAAGCCACTTCGAGTTCCGGCGGCATACTTTCCGGTTGAATTACGAGAGAATGATAACGAGTCGCGACAAAAGGAGAGGAAATTCCCTTATAGATATCCTTTCCGTCGTGTTCTATGAGAGAAATTTTTCCGTGCATAATCGAAGGCGCCGATACGATTTTACCGCCGTGAACGAGACCGATCGCCTGATGTCCGAGACAAACTCCGAGAATGGGAAGTTTACCGCCGAGTTCGCGGATCACGTCCAAACAAACTTTGGAATCCTCGGGACGGCCCGGACCCGGAGAAAGAATGATCGCTTTCGGAGCGAGTTCCTTGATTTCGGTTAACGTGATTTTGTCGTTTCGATAAACTTCGACTTCGTTTCCGATCTGACAGAAATACTGATAGAGATTGTATGTAAAAGAATCGTAATTATCGATCAGGAGAAGCATTATTTCCATTCCCCTTTGAGTCCGTTTCTGGCGAACTCCACCGCTTTTAAAAGCGCGGCCATTTTATTTTTTGTTTCTTCCAGTTCCAACTCGGGGACCGAATCATAAACAACTCCGCCGCCCGCTTGTAAGAACGCGGTGTCTCCGTAAAACACGATCGTACGAATGATGATCGCGAGATCGCTTTCCCCGGAGAATGAGATGTAACCCAAGGCGCCGGAATAAATCGCGCGACGAGTCGTTTCCAGTTCGTCTATGATTTCCATCGCGCGGATTTTCGGAGCGCCCGAAACGGTGCCAGCGGGAAGAGTCGCTCGGATCAAATCGTAGATCGTTTTTTCCTCGTCAAGTTCGCCCGAACACTGACTTACGATGTGCATAACGTGGGAATATTTTTCGATAACCTTAAAGTCGTTCACACGAACGCTCCCCGGTTTACAAACCCTTCCGAGATCGTTGCGTCCTAGATCGACGAGCATGATATGTTCCGAAATTTCTTTAGGATCGGAAAGAAGATTTTCCTCCAGAAATTTATCTTCGTTCGAATTTACGCCTCGCGGACGAGTTCCCGCAATCGGACGAAGATACGTCTGATTGCCCGCGTATTTAACCATAATTTCCGGAGAACTTCCGACGATCGTAATCTCGCCGAGTTTGAGATAATACATATATGGACTGGGATTAACGGTTCTTAGACCGCGATAGATTTGAAACGGAGAAACCTCCGGTTTGAACTGCAACTTTCGGGAAGGGACGACCTGAAAGATATCCCCGGCTTGGATGTATTCCTTTGCCTTTTCCACATTTTTCTTATATTCCTCGTCCGGAATATTCGGATTTAATTCTAAAACTCCGCTTACTTTTTTCGGATTTTTAATCTCTTCCGGAACGGTTCCGTTTATGATTTCGTTTTCGATGGAATTGATTTTGCGGATTACGGAATCGTAACATTCTTTCAGGGAAGAATGTTCTCCGATTCTGGCGTTGACCACGATTCTTAAAACGTGATCGATATGATCGACTACGAGAAGTTCGTCGCAGATCGCAAAGTAACAATCGGGGGCGTTTTCGTCGTCCGGCTTTGTGTCCGGAATATTCTCGTAATAACGAACCGCCGCAAAGGATAAAAATCCTACGGCTCCTCCCGAAAAAGGAGGAAGACGATAGTCTTGAACGTAAATGTCGTTTCCGAGAAGATTTTCCAAAAGAACCAAAGGATCGTAAGTGATGATTTCGGTTGCCGGTTCGTTTCCGACCGTGACGTAAAAAAGTCCGTTCTTTCCTTGAAGAAGACGAGAGGGATTTTTACCGAGGAAAGAATTTCTTCCCTGTTTTTCTCCGCCTTCCACGGATTCGAGAAGAAAAGAATTTTGCGAAGATTCGCACCCCCATTTTGCAAACAGGGAGACCGGAGTTTCCATATCCAGAAAGATCTGTTTGAAAACGGGAATCAAATTCCCGCGCTCCGCAAGCGCGGAAAATTCCTCGAATGTGTGAGAGAATTCTTTCAGAAGTTCGGCCCCTCGATTCCCTTTCCGTCGGCGAGGAAACGAGAAACGATCATTCTTTGAATTTGAGAAGTACCTTCGTAGATTTGGAAGATCTTTGCATCCCTCATTAATTTTTCAACCGGATATTCGGTGTTAAACCCGTACCCGCCGAGAACTTGAACCGCGTCGGTACAAATTCTCATACACATATCCGCGCAGAACATTTTCGCAATCGAGGCTTGGTATGTGTTTCTGAATCCGTTATCGATCATCCAAGCCGCTTGATAACAAAGAAGTCTTCCGGCTTCGATGTCGCGAGCCATCTCGGCGATCATAAAAGAAATTCCTTGGTTGTCCATGATCGGACGACCGAAAGTATTACGAGTATTTGCGTAGTGGATGGAATGTTCCATCGCGGCGCGTGCAACTCCGACGGCACCGATTGCAACTCCGGGACGAGTGTGATCAAAGGCGCCCATCGCGATTTTAAAACCTTCTCCCTCGCGGCCAACCATCTGCCACGCGGGAACTTTCACTTCTTCGAATGTGATTCCGCGAGTATCGGAACATTTCTGTCCCATGTTGATTTCTTTTTTTCCCAGGATAATTCCGGGCGATTTTGCATCCACGATAAACCCGGTGATTCCTTTGTGACCTGCGGATGGATCGGTTTTGGTAAGAACGAAAAACCAGTCGGCGTATCCGGCGTTGGTGATCCACATTTTAGAACCGTTGATGATATATTCGTCCCCGACTTTTTTTGCGGAGGTGCGAATCGCCGCGACGTCCGATCCCGCGCCCGGTTCGGTCACCGCGTAAGCGGCGAGTTTGAATTCCTCCGTCATAGGTTGTACGAATTCTTTTTTGATTCGATCGCTCGCTCCGAGGAGAACGGGCGCTAACGCGAGATTGTTCGCGAGAATCGCGGTTGCCATTGCGGAACATCCCCAGAAAAGTTCCTCTCCGATAATTACGTCGTCCAGTTCCGCCATTCCAGCGCCGTTAAATCGGGGTTCGATATGAATATTCATCAAGCCGATTTCCCAAGCTTTTTTTAAGACCTCCATTGGATATTCGCCCGTATGGTCATGATGTTCCGCACGAGGACGCATCTCTTCTTTGGCAAATTTTCTGGTGAGATCACGCAATTCTTTCTGTTCACTGGAAAGTGCAAATTCCATTTTATAGCACACCTTGTCGAATTTGAACTCATCCGATGGTTCCTGGCAATCCCCGTCTGGATCTCCGATAGCCGGTGATCTTTTCCAGTACGGCCTCGAAATCGATATTAGAACCTGGATTTAAGAGCTCTGTATGCAGGATTCGAAGACAATCCTTTACCGTCAAGAAGGTACGAAAGGAGAATCTCCTACGTCAAAACTTGAAAGAAGAATCACAAACGAATTCGAGTTCATTCTTCGTTTGAAAGAAGGTGTCTCCTTTTTCCAACAAGATTCCTTGATGAACTCTAACACCTTCTAAGATCGGAATCCAATCGTTTTTAAACCCAAATGAAAAAAGACAATCGGTTCCGTTCGAAGTTCTTTCGTTTTAGAAATGTGGGAACTACTGCATCTCGATCGTGTCACCGACTGATATCATTCTTCTTGAAAATGTGGGAACTATTACAAACTCAGTCGATTTCGAACTCGACATTCTTGTTCAAAAAATGTGGGAGCTCCTACAACGACTCTTTCCGAAAATCTACGATTTTCTCCACTCGGGCAATTTTTGCGCTAAGGGATAAAAATTCAGAATTTTTTTGAATGAAGTTGAATTCAACTTGGTTCTATCGAAAAATTCATCGCGAACCTTGAAGCCCCGGACTCGTTCACTTACAAAAAACGATCGGCGAATATACGTTCTGGATATGCCGGACAATCGTTATCCGACGAATTGAACTGACCTTGATTCGAATAGGTTTCTGTTTACTACAATAGGATTTATCCCCATTCACATCTACGGATCTTTCAATTTTCTGATACAAAGAAATCAACTCGATTTTCTTACCTGTTTTTTCAATTTGAAGCTGCCCAAAGTGACCCGAGCTACTCAAACGTATCGGAGGGAGACTTCCATTGGAATCTTCTATTTCCGGAGACACATCCAAGAAAAACTTTCCTTTTTTGCCGGACGTCTCCGTAACTTCGACATAGAGAATTTCATAACACATCGAACATTCGCAATCAACGTCCCAACTGAAACTCAAAAGGGCCGCTACTACGAATAATTGCAATTGCTTCATAAAATTTCCCTTATTAAAAAAAGCTATTTTTGTGATTTGAGTTTTTACCAAACCGTAGCATCAACCTTCTCTAAAATATTCGGAAAATCTAATTTTCCGATTCTTAAAATAAAACGGCAGATAAAGGAGAAAGAAAAACGCAAATCCAATGAGCTGCATCTGCATCAAGTAATAAGGCCACTCTCCTAAATAATCCAACGCGGAACCGGCGGCGGGTTTAGACATCATATAACCGTAATTGCCATCCAGAGCATAATCGACTGCAAATGCCGTTGCAAAAAAAGTCTGAGAATACAAAAACGCACGAAGAACAGCCCAAGGACGGGGTTCCAATTTTAAACCGAAAACAAGATACAAAGAAGCGATCACAAGACCCGAATGCGCGATAAAGAATATAAAGAAATAGATATGTGGAAACGTAACCTGAAGATCCGGAGTGATCACTCCATTGATCGAACCGCTCAACACCCAAAAATAAGAAAGTTCCGCAAACGTTCGATTGTGAGTCAGGAGCGCGATCGAAGTTACGATCATCGCCCAATTGCAAAATTCCATAGGCAAATCATAACGGATCTCCCAATGACCGGAATCGATCCTGTAGATCACGTAAACGATATAATTTAAAATCAAGATCCAAGCCAAGATCTGACCGATCTTCTTACTCACATTTCCGGAAGAATCTTTTCTCGCGATCGACAAAAGAACGAAGATCGTAAATCCGGTGAGAAACAAAAGCAGATAGTGAAGATGCGACCAAGATTGAAATCGTTGTTCCATGATAGATTTATTTTTGTGGTTCTGCAAGGACCGGAAATAATTCGGCTACGATCGTCCTCTATATTAGAATAAATTAATTGAGTCGAAATCGGATCATAAGTTCCCTGATTTCCGGAAACTTCAAGAACGAAAATTCTCCAGTCGTTGCGTTCAATTCCCCCAAATTCAAAGATATTTTATTAGATGAAATCGGAGTGTCGTCAGTGGCTCCGTAGATTTTCAGAATCTTATAACCCGGATTTGAATGTATATTTAGAATGACTTTCTTAGCGATTGGAACTACGAGAGTTTCAAAATCGTCTCTGATGATCTTAGTAAGAGTTTTGGCGTTATCCGCAAAATAATAGTGACCTTGACCGTTTTCAGCCACGGTTCTCAGTAAATTCTGATTCACGTCGTAACCAAGTCCAATCGTCGAAATTCTCGAACCTTCCAAATATTGAACCTTCGCTTTTTTTGCAATCTCTTCCGGATTTGGAAAACGAGTTTTAACGGAAATCTGAATCAGATTCGTATTCTCATTTGAATTCGGATTGTTTGAAAAAGAATGAACTTGAAGACTGAGATCCTGTTTTAGAGGAACCACAATTTCGTCCTGAGGGAACGCATTGATATACTCGTTGACTTTCAGAGTATGATGGAAATTTAGATCGCCATATTCAATTTGTTTCTGGGAATAATAGTAAGAAGAAGTATTCGAACTACAATTTTGAACCAATCCTAAAATTCCAAACGAGATAAAAAGAAACAGCATTTCAATCCGAGTTTTAAAGAATAAGACCGCATTTTTAAATCCATCCCTTCCGCATATTTCGTTATAGTTCTTTAAAGATCAAACAGGTCAGAAAATAAAGAAAAACAAAAAAGGCTCGGGATCCCGAGCCTTTCTAAAAAATTAAATCAAAAAGTTTTTATGCTTCCGGATTTTCCAAAACGAGCGCGATCCCTTGACCGCCTCCGATACAAAGAGAAGCGACGCCGTATTTTGCTTTTCTTCTCTTAAGTTCGTAAGCAAGAGTGATCGTAACTCTGGCGCCCGAAGCTCCGAGCGGATGTCCGATCGCGACGGCTCCACCGTTTACGTTGGTGATCGCAGGATCGAGACCCAATTCTTTTTGAACCGCAAGGTATTGAGCGGCAAAGGCTTCGTTGACTTCCACAAGGTTCATATCCGAAAGTTTCAAACCCGCTTTTTTTAACGCCGCAGGAATCGCAAGCGCAGGACCGATGCCCATCTTCGCAGGATCACAACCCGCGTGGCCGTAACCTCGAATGATCGCGAGCGGTTTTTTACCGATCTTTTTTGCGTAAGAAGCGGAAGTAACGATCGTAGCCGCAGCTCCGTCGTTCAAACCGGAAGCGTTACCCGCAGTTACGGTTCCGCCGTCGCGAAATACCGCTTTCAAGGACGCCAGTTTTTCCGCGCCCGCAGCGCCCTTGATAAATTCATCTTTTTCTAATGTAATCGGTTTTTTACCGCCGACCGTCACCGGAAGAATTTCCTCTTTCAAACGGCCTTCTATCGTTGCCTTCTCCGCGCGGGTTTGAGAGGTCGCCGCCCATTCGTCTTGTTCTTGTCTGGAAATTTTATACTGATCCGCAAGATTTTCGGCGGTCTGTCCCATGATCAAACCTACGTATTGATCGGTAAGACCTTGTTCCAAAGTATCTTCAAATTCCGCGGAACCGTAACGAACTCCCCAACGAGCATTTCGCACAACGTAAGGCGCGTTGCTCATCGATTCCACACCTCCCGCAAGAACCGCGTCCGCGTCTCCGAGATAGATTTTTTTTGCGGCCTGAATGATCGCTTCCATACCGGAACCGCAGAGACGATTGAGAGTTAATGCGGGAACTCCCAAAGGAAGACCGGTTTTCAAACCGATATGACGGGCGAGATAAATCGCTTCTTTTCCGGTCGGAATTACGTTTCCAAAGATGGATTCTCCGATCGCATCCGGAGAAACTCCCGTTTTTTCCAAGATGGCTTTAGAAGTCAAAACCCCCAAATCCACCGCACTGAGGTCCTTCAAAGTTCCTCCGAAATTTCCGAACGGAGTTCTAATTCCGTCCAGTATAACCGCTTCTTCCATAATTACTCCTGATAATTCTAATATTCCAATTTTTGAATTCTTAGTCGCTTGCGAAAGCGAACTCGTCCACACACATTACACGAAACCGTTCACGGTCGCGCAAAACAATCTCGAACGTTAGTCGATCTTGTTCGCCGGAGGAAATACGAGTTCGAACGGATTCGTATAAATTCCGGTCCTAAAAATTCCGCCTTTAATCGCGTCCGGAAAAACCGCCTCGTCGCTCCAAATTTCCAGAATCGTAGCGATTCTTCCTTTGCCCTTTCCGATAAATTGAGTTCGCAAATATCCATCCGAAGATTTTTGAAGCAGAGTATGGGGAAGAATTTTTGTCGTAACCGGAAAGAAAAAACTTTTGATCAAAATCGTTACCCGAAAGAATTCCTTTCCCCCGCGAAAAACGGAAATCTTCGTTCTATTTCCTTCCTGAGTCCAAATAAAATCCGCCTTTTCTTTGGGAATCGCCCAGTTACGAATTCCTTCTTCCACCGACTTCTGGCTGGAGACAAAAATGCGGGTAATCCGTTTGTAAGAATCGTTCTTATATTCGAAACTGCCGGGAATATACATAAGTTCGTAATCAGGACCTACATCGCTCGACTCATAGTTTACGAGCATTAAGGAGCCCAGCCCGCCTAAATATTGTTTGGAATCCTCGTCGGTAAAAAATCCCATTTCCCGGTTGTATTCCTTTTTGGCCCAAAGAGGAAATAAAAAACCTTCTCCGTTTAAATTCCAGGGCGCAGAGGCGCCGCCTTGGAAATCCCCTGACAAATCCATCGCTTTCTCACGTATGGACATGACGCCGTTTTTCTTCCTGTCAAAAGAAGAATCTCCGGCCGATTTGGAGGTCTTCCGACCTTTTGATCCCGGTTTCACAGAAGAAGGCGCTTCTTTTTTTCGAGTGGAAGTGGGAGTTCCCACAGATTTGTTGGAAACCTTCGAAGATTTAGATGTGGGAGTTCCCACAAATTTCTTTTTTACAGCCTTTTTTGCCACCCGATGCCACCTACAAAAACTAGGAAAAAACTCAAAAACAGACAATTCTACTCAGTTGACTCGTCTTCATCCAAGTCCTCAAAAAAAGCCTATTTTGGGAAGAGGATTTTTGCTTTCAGATCGCGTAGGGGTCGCGTAAAGTTGGGATCATCGGAACCGTCCTAAAAAAACCAAAGAGATACTGTTCTATAAAAATCACGGCCTGACCTTTTTGATAAAGTAAAAACTCAACACTTATGACTACAACAGTTCGCCACAAAAGAAGATCCAGAAACAGTCTGAATCGGGAAAACATCGTTCAAGTTGCGATGGAGATCCTACAAGAAGAAGGGATCGACGGACTTTCCATGAGGAAGATCGCCGAAAAATTGGATTGTAGCGTAGCAAGTCCGTATTCTCATTTTAAGAGCCAGGAAGAAATCATTCAGATACTAATCGCCAAGGGAGAAACCGAGCTGACCCAACGTTTGCGGAACGCTCAGAAAAACGGAAAGAACGCATTTGAACAGTTAGCCGCAATCGCACGGGCTTATTGGGATTTTTCCTTAAACAACAAAGAGCTCCACAAAGTGATGTTCAATACGGTTCACGGACATATGCACAGAAAAGCGTTTCCGAGTTTGCCCACCAGTTATCGAGTATTCTTAGAGACCATTCGGAACGGCTGCACCAACCGCGAATTCAAACTTCTTAAAGCGGAATATCCCGCGATCGCAAGAACGATGTGGGCTTGGATGTACGGATTGATGGTATTAGATCTTACGAATATGCTCAAACGCCGCCGAGGCGGGAAAGACGATCCTTTGGCGGAGGGTTTTTCTTATTTCCGAAAAATTCTTTTAGGAGAATGAACGTTGTAAACGGAAGTTACGTTTCACGAAAGAACACGGGCGCATGGTCGGGCTAAACTTTTCGATAAAAAAGAAAACCTTTTTGAAACCGCCCGACCACCAGGCTCTCAGCTTCAGTCAATAAATTTCAATCTCTTTATATATGAAAAAGAACCGAATCACAAATTTATTGACTCCGCATCGATCCTTTGCGCGTAAATCCCTCCGAAACATCGAAATCACATTCCAGAAATCTAATACGAAATCCCTCAATGACAAGGAAATTCATTTTCGACTTTCAGTATTTCGTAAGGGAGGAATCCACATCGTCCGAGTAAAGCAAAATCCCACCTTCCACGTTATGCGCTTTTGCAAAGCCGGATTGTTTTAAAATCCCGCAGGCAATGGCGGAACGTCCTCCGGAACGACAATACACGATCACATCCTTGCCGGATTCTTTCCAAGGACCGATCTCGGAAAGTCTGTTCGAAAGTTCTCCGACCGGAATCAAAAGATCGGTTCCTTCGATCGTACAAATTTCCACCTCGTTCGGGTTTCTCACATCCAAAAGGTAAAAGGAGTCCTTTCCCGATTCTCTCAGATCCAATCTCGACTTTAGTTCTCTAGGGGTCATACGACATGTTCCTTATTATAAAAATAGAATATGATATTCGCCGAACGGTCGTCCTACTGAAAACTATATAATAGAACACCAAAAATTCAAACGGATTGAACGTGGATCAATCTCAAAAGTCCCTTACTATGCGATAAACGTATTTCAAAACAAAGAATAGTTTTTAGAATACGTAATCGTCGTTTCAACGGAATTCCGATCGAGTTACTGTTCTGAAAGTTCCTCCAACTCGAATTGAAGGGACTCCCATTCGGATGTCAAACGTGTGATTTCGTTTCTGGTTTCGTTTAAATTGTCCAGTTCCAATTGATAACTACGATTCTTAAAAAAGCCCGGATCGGCCAACACTTCTTCCAAATTCTTTTTGGATTTTTCCAAAAGTTCGATTTTGGTTTCTATCTGTTCCAGTTCTTTCTGAATTTTTTTGATTCGGTTTTTATCCGAATTTTTTTTAGAACGAGTTTGATCGACTTGCTCTTTTTTCGAAGAGGAACTTCCGCCTTGTAGATTCGAAGGCGCCGTCTCTTCCAGATCGTATTTGAGGTAATCGGCGAACGTACAGTTAAAGTCCCGGATTTGCCCTTTATCCACGGAAATCGTACGATTACAAAGGTTCCTTAAAAATTCCGGATCATGGGAAATGATCAGAAGGGAACCTTCATATTCCATCAACGCTCTCAGCAAATTATCGCGAACGACAAGATCCAAATGGTTGGTCGGCTCGTCCAAAAAAATCGAGTTGGCGGGAAAACGAACGAGCATCGCGAGACGAAGACGACTTTGTTCCCCACCCGAAAGAAGACCGGTTTGTTTGTAAACGGAATCGTCCGAAAAAGAAAAATAACCGAGAAGACTTCTGGCCTGATGTTCCGTAAGATCCGGATAAACGGACATTACGGTTTGAAGCAGATTTTTGGAAGGATCCAATTCCTCGCGATGATTTTGAGAGAAGTAACCGATTTTTGTTTTCGGTCCGTAATAAATTTTTCCGGAAGTCAGTTTATGAATTTCTAATAAACAACGAAGGAACGTCGACTTACCCGCTCCGTTCGGACCGACAACGGCGATCTTGTCGCCTGCGGAAATTTCCAGATTAGCGCCGCTAAAAATGAGCGGAGTTTTACCGGAATACGAAAAACCTCCGTCTTCGATTCTGACTGTGATTTTTCCCGAGGAAATAAAATTAAAACGATAATCCGACTTGGAATTCCAGAAGGATTCCTGAGGCGCTTCCACCTTATCTCTTTTTTCGAGTTTTTTGATCGCGGATTGAACCTGTCTCGCCTTAGAAGCCTTGGAACGAAATCGTTCGATCCATTCCATTCTTTTTTCGAGATAAGCCTCTTCCTTTTGAAACTGGGCTTTCAGTTTTTCCTGAAGTTCGTTCTTGTGTTCGAAGTATTCTTCCAGCGTTCCCCGAAATTCGATTACTCCGGAAGGGGAAAGTTCGGCAATCGTATCGCAAGTCGCATTCAAAAATTCGGGATCGTGAGTCACAAGTACAAAAGATTGTCCGGTGGAATTAAGATAAGCCGCCAACCATTCCTTCGACGCGTTGTCCAAATGATTCGTAGGTTCGTCTAACAACAATAAGTTGCCCGGATTTAAGAGCGTGATAGCAAGACCTAAACGGTGTTGATAACCGGGGGAAAATTCTCGGACTTTCATTTCCATCTGAACATTAGAAAATCCTAATCCACTTAAAATCTTTCGGGCCTTGGCTTCAAGCTCGTGAACTCCGTATGTGAAAGCGTATTCTTCCAGAGAACTTTGTTCGTCCAGAACGGCGGCGAATTCTTTAGAATCATGAGACACAAAATCGAACTTGTGATTGATTTCCTTCAATCGATCCGAATATTCGCGATAATGTTTATGTTTTTCTAATGCAGTATCGATGACCGAGGCTTCCGGATCGAAATCGGGAATTTGCTGAAAAACCGAAATTTCGGTATTTTTCGATTTTGCAACGGTTCCGTCGTCCGGGACGAATTTTCCCTCTGCGATTTTGAATAAAGTCGATTTGCCGGATCCGTTCGGACCGACGAGACAAACGCGCGCGCCGGGTTTGATATGCCAGGAAAATCCGTTAAACAATACGGCCGAAGCGTACTGATGTTTTATGTCGATGAATTGAAGCAAGGGTAGAAAAGTTCGGAAAGGTAAAAAACGGCGCGGATCCGAACCGCCGAAAATCGACGGACCGGAGTTAGGAAATTATTTCTTACCTTTTGCAGCGAGTTCTTCCAATCTTGCATTGAGATGCAAAATGTATTTGCTGGAAGAGCCGTTCATTTTTTCTTTTGAAGCTTGAATTGCGGCGTTAATTTCCGCCACGGTCATTTTATTGATCTTTTTGTTTTTCTTTTCTTGAGTTTCTTCAGACATGGATGTTCCGCCAAATAATCTTATGCCAGATTTTTAGAATCGGGGGAATTCGACAACCGATTTTAACGGAAAACCCGGTTTGATCCGATCAAAATAGCCGGTGTCCAAGCAGTCCTCATTCACAAATTAGGATTTTAAAGATTCATTTCCGAAATCCGAAGCAGTTTTTCTAAAAATGAAGGAGTTCCCACATTTCCAACAGCGAAGGGGGCCGCACACGGTTGCGATGTTAGGGTAGGATTTTACACAACGCTAACGACTTGAAATGTTCCCAGACACTTTTTTCTTTAGAGTTTGTCCCAAAACCATCCGATTTTATAGAACGGCCGCAAGACTCTGCGATTGTTTTAAGTTTTGGGACAAACTCTTAATTTTTGTTTTCTTCCTTATTTCAAATATTGACAACGGGTAGAATTCCTAGGAGCCCATTATGATGCAAAGTTTCTTCTCAACCCAAGAATCCCACTCCCCTCTTTTTCTTAGATTCGGACTCGCAATCTGCATCTTTCCTCATGGCGCTCAAAAATTTTTGGGTTGGTTCGGCGGCGTAGGTTACGAAGCTTCCATGGATTATCTGGTAAATATCGCCGAATTTCCGATCGCACTCGCCCTCCTAGCGATCGTATCCGAATTTTTCGGATCTATCGCGCTCCTGTTAGGTTTTTTCACAAGACTTTCCGCATTAGGAATTACATGTACACTGGCAGTGGCCGGATGGACTCACAAAGAAATCGGCTTTTTTATGAATTGGTTCGGCAATCAAGGTGGAGAAGGATTTGAATATCACATCCTCGGGGTTTCCATAGGAATCGCACTTTTGTTTTTCGGAGGAGGCTCCTGGTCTTTAGATTCATGGATCTACGATCATATCGACTCTTAATTAAAACATTATAATTTTAGAATATTCTTTCATCAAAAATAAAAAAGCCGCTTGAAACCGACTTCAAACGGCTTTCTTTTTTATAAAGATGTAAAAGTTCGGGATCGGTCAATACTTGATCTTATCTACGGCTTCCTCATCCAGAATATAAGAACCTTTCAAAGTCTGAACCACGAGTTTTCCTTTTTTCTGAGAAACGACCACACCTCTCAATTCTCTTCCGTCTTTCATAATGATACGTTCGATGCTAAGGTCGTAAATCCTGCTCAATTCCTCTTCGGTTGTCGCGGATTTCAGATTCCGAACGTCGAAAAGAAGTTCACTATCCAGATTCTCAAGATTCTTTTTCATATCCTTATATTCGGGAAGTGTGGATTTTAATTTAGAAAGATCGATCGACTCGATTTCTCCGTCCTTATTTACGGTTACACGTTTAGCCGTTTCCAAGATATATACTTTCCCGCCGGCGTTTAAAGAAGTCACTTCCACCGCTCCTTCCACTACGAAAATTACGGATTCGCTCTCGGAAGCGCCTACTTCGAAAGAAGTTCCTCTTACGGCCGCAACTGCGGAAGCGGTTTCTATGTAGAAACTGCTCCCTTTCTTTTCCTTCTCAACTACGTTCAACAATCTACCGGAGGCTAAGTTCATTCTGATTTGAGACCCGTTGTCGTTTTCTCTGAGTTCTTTCAAAATCAATCTGCTATTTTCTTTTACACGAATTACGCTTGAATCGGTTAAGCCGATATCCAACGCTCCGCCGGCATCGGTCAAAACGATATCGGACTCGTTCAAAAGATCGCCTTGATGTAACTTTGTCTCAACGTCTCGCATAACAGAAACTTGACCTTTTACAAAAACGACCACCGCTTTTAGAGGAGTTCCTTGAACGATCTCAGGCCCAGATTTCGAAATCCGAAAGCTAATCCAAACTCCGATCGCAAATAATAATATGGCTGCCGCCGCGAATGACATAATCTTTGGAAAATGAAGAACTTTTGTACCGGTCGAAACACTCATAACTTTATCTTCCACGATAAAGCGAGGTTTCGCTCCGATCCAATTTGGATCGAAAGCAGGGAGTTGAGTTACGGAATCCTTTTCTCTAAGGAATCTCGCGTACCCTTCAAATTCGGTGAGATTTGTCTTATGTTCTTCCATATTCATGTTTCCCAGATTCTGGGATTCATTCCATCTGCTTCCTGTTTGTTAAACAAACTCAAGAAGTCTATTTGAGCTTTTTTTTTCATTTCTGATTTTTTTTATCACCAGTAGTCTGAATTCTTTCTTTTTTAAAATATAAGACGATCGGGCAGAAGATTCTATATGTAGTTTCCAGGTTGAAAGCCTATTTTTTTTCCTTCTTGAGCCAAGGCTTTCTCAGCTCTTTCGATAAATCTAGAAACGCCAGATATGCTCATCCCAAGAATTTTAGAGATCTCATCCAGTTTCAAATCCTGCTGATATCTTAAAAGCAAAGCCTCTTTGTATTCCGGAGTAATCTTCTCTAAAAGAGAATTCATCGTATTTTTGACGTCCGATTGATCGATTTTTTCCATTACTGAAAATTCCGGGCTTGGGGATTTAGACGCAAAATTATTTCCCGTATCTTCACCCACCAGAGATACATTTCGTTGATAGTAGGATTTTGCGTGGTTAATAATTAAATTCCTCGCGATTCTAAAAAGAATCATCCTGCAAGAGGTAGGATCCGGGATGTCTTTCTTTTCATAATATCGAAAAAAGTTTAGAAACGAATCGTGCAGAATATCCTGCGCAGAATTTTCGTCGTAGAACGACTTTTTTATATAATGAAATAAATCATCTTTATTGTGGTTATAGAGTTTTTCCAACTCGGAAGTGTTTGCCACGGTAATCAAGGGTTGCCGATTCCTACTTGTTTTTTCAAGCAAAAAGATAATTTCTTGTATAAAAGATGAATTCTAAAATTCCATGATTGAGAATCATAATTATATGTCTCGAATGTCTAAACGTATAACTCCTTCGGGAGTTTTCATTTTAATGATTCTGATCTCTTTACCGTTGCCGGCAAGTACGATCGTTCTTAAAAACGGAAAAACGCTCCAAGGCAAAATTATAAACCAATCGAGAACCGAAGTTCAAATAGAAATCAACGGAAAAATGCGGACCGTTCTTAAAAACGAAATTTCCGAAATCAATTTGAAAGATCCAAAAAAGGACGAACCAAAAAAAAACGTTAATACGAAATTACCCGTAGATAACAAAACGGAACCGACTGCAACTCGATACACTTGGAAAGAAACGAAATGGAGTGTAACCGGCAGATCCGCAATTCTTCCGGGTTGGGGTCAATGGAAAGTAGGACAAAAAAGATGGGCGGTGATCAGCTTTTTATTGTTCGCCGGCGCTGCGTTATACGCCAACAATTGTAAAGAAAAAGCCGCAACGGAAGAAAACAATTATAAAACCAATTCCGCCGCAATTACAGTGGCTGCGTTCGCCGATCCTAATTTAAATCCGGTCACTTCCGATGAAACGATCCGAGCAACCGCTCTGGTTACGAGAATTTTGGTCACGGCAACCGCGACCAATCCTTATTTCAACAACTATGATAACGCGACATCCCAATACAATCAAGCACAGTGGTTAGTAGGTGCGATTTACGGATTACAATTGATTCATACGTTTTTATTAGCCAGGGATTTCGAAAAGATACAATCCTTACTTTCGGATCCCAATCCGGAAGGATGGAAATTTTCAGCCACTGTAGTGAGAAGTCCGATCCATGGACATACGGAGATTACGCCTACCGTCGTTTATACGGTTCAATTTTAGTTTATAAGGTTTTGATAATAGAGTTGTTGAAGAATTCAATAGTCACGATTAACAAAAATGCTTCAATCGTCCATTTCAATGGAACAGAAACAAATGGAGAATTCATTTTTCAACAACTCTAATGTCTTTCTGAGCGCATTTTAAAATCGTCGCCGAACGATTCGTCAATCAAGTCGCTTTATATGGACGGAACGAATCGATTCGGTTTTTAAAATCAGACTGAATTTTGGAAACAAAACGTCGATCGAAACAACCCAACCGATTACAAAGAAACTTTTTCTTTGTCTTTAATTTTTACAATTTCCTTTCGAAAATTTTCATAGGGATCCTCGGTTGAATTTTTGGAAGTGTTCTTAGCTTCTTTAGAATTGAGTCCCTGATCCGGTTTGG
Organism: Leptospira weilii serovar Ranarum str. ICFT; assembly: GCF_000332415.1. Lineage (GTDB taxonomy): Bacteria > Spirochaetota > Leptospiria > Leptospirales > Leptospiraceae > Leptospira > Leptospira weilii_A. The sequence goes on along the minus strand of NZ_AOHC02000041.1, from coordinate 223,894 downwards.
AAACAAACCAAGAATCCAGATATTTTAAGATTTTCGTAATTTTTTCGTTCTGAAAATCCTCTTCTTTATTTCTAAGTTTAAATTCCAAATTCTTCTTTTTTTCGGTTAAAACCTTATGCATTTCTTTCGCTCTGAAACGAAAAGATTCGTCGTTCGGATAAATCAGAATCGAATCCGCTTTGTCTCCCGAAGGATCCGGTATCAAAACGAATTTTTCACGATCCACAATCTGATGGATCAGTTCGGGAGAATATCCGGGAACTTCGTAAAGAATATCCTTCAATGCAGGCGGAATATTTTTTTCAAAATAAAACAAATTGAGCGCTTCCGAAAGTTTCGACTTTTGTTCCAAAGATTTGATTTTTTCATCTTCTTTCAATTTTTCCTGGATTTTGGTTTGTTCCAATTTAAAAGCCGAGTCTCGATTTTTCGATTTGAACAAAGATTGTTCCGCCCGAATTTTTTCTTTTGCGGATTGAAAGAATACATCCTGAAGAAGTTTTGCGATTCCTATAAAATCCAAAATCGCAAAGTACCACGGAAAATATTTCACGTAACCTTTTCGAAGTATCTTTCCGTAATTCCTTACGAACTCTTCGTCGCGAAAAACCGACTGGATGGCGTCTTCGTTCAGTTCGATCAAATTACGAATTCCTAATACCTTCCACGCCTCTACGTTAGACGTCACCGTTAGTGATTTTATAACCGCCTTAACGGTTTCGACGTCGACTCTCATAAAACAATGGATCGTGATCCCCTTTGTTTCCCAAGGTGAATATGCGATATGTCGATCTTCCGTGAAAAGCTTTTTCAACTCGGGTGGAAAGGTTCTAAACTCCTCATCCGGAATGAATAATACTAGTTTATCCCAACGCCCGGTTTGTTTGGAAAGATGATCGCTCATCTCGTGAAAACGATTTCGAATCTGTTCTTGATACGAAGACTTAAGCGTATTTTCGATCTCATCGCTTAAATTTTGTATGAGTTCGACTCCCATTAATTTACGTTTGAGTTTTTTTTCCGGATCGGCTTGTACGGCCTTTTCGATCGCTCTGGCCCTTTTTTTACCGAAGAGTGTCGTCGGCGTAGCGGACGGATCGTTTGTGTGCATTCTTTCCTCTTGAGAAATCGTGGCAAACGAATCCGACAAAGCCCATTTGTATTTAGGAAATACTTTCTTAAAATGAAATTCATCTACGAGTTCGAATAACGCCTGAAGTTCCTTAACCTTTACGATCAAATATCCGAATTCCGGTATTTCCCTAATTCTCCCTTTTTTAATCAATCCGTCCGTGATTTCGATCAACATATCCTTAACGTATTCGGGATTTAATGGAATGCTAATATTCGGGGCTTGGAAAAAACTTTCGGGATTAAAAAAAAGTTTAAACTTCTGTATATTCTCGCCGTTAAAGTCCGCTTCCAAATCCTCCCATAGGATTTCCTTTCCAAGCGGCGGCCTGCTTTCCAAATAAGACTGAATCGAATTGACGGAAAGATCGACCAACAAAAGATAAATGCGCGTAAGATCTCCCAACTCCGCATCCGAATAGGCAACGTAACAAGGTTTTAATCTTAACTCGGACGTGGCAGGATCTAGGTAAAAGTATGCGAACTGAAGTGCGACTCCGTCTTCCAATAATCGTTTGATATGAAACGCCACTTCCGCAGTCGTAAGTTCGGGAGCTTCGGGAACCTTGGATTCTACTTGAAATAAATTTTGCGATTTAACGTTCTTATGACTGGTCTGAGTAACGACCGCCTTATAAACGGAATGCGTAAGCCGGTCGTTCAAATAATAACTGACTACTTCGTTGATTTTTTTAACTTTCAAGAAGTTTTGCGTTTGGCTTCCTCCACCGAACGCTTGATTTAAAACCGGCTTGCTCATCGCCTCTCCACTGTTAAACGATTAACTACTGAAATTTATTTACAAGTTCTTCAAAACATTCTTCGTATGAATAAAGTCCCGAAGTCGAAAACTCAAAGTGTGAGATCCTAAACTCCACACGTCGCCGTCCAAATACTACAATTCGTAAGAGCGGTACTTTGGGGTGGGTTCTTATTTTTTCATTTCAATTGGGAAAGGAAAGCAAATTTCAAAGTTTTTTTCAGATTTGAATCTCTTGACTTTTCCTATAGCCAACTGGTTCCATGAATCTAACATGAAGCTCTCAAAGAAATACTCCTTTCGATCTAGAAAGGTTTTGCTCGTGATCTTAGACGGCGTAGGTTATTCTTCCAAAGGCCCTGAATTCGGAAACGCGATCGCAGGCGCGAAACTTCCTTTTTTAAATCAAGTTTGGAACCGGTTCCCGACTCTTCACATTCGAGCTCATGGAAAAGCGGTAGGAATGCCCTCCGACGAGGATATGGGAAACTCGGAAGTAGGTCATAACGTTCTCGGTTCGGGGAGAATTTTCGATCAAGGAGCCAAGTTGGTTTCCAACTCGATCGCATCCGGAGACATTTTTCGCGATCGGGCTTGGAAAGATATTATCGATAATACAAAAAAGAATCGTTCCACCTTACACTTGTTAGGTCTTTTTTCGGACGGAAACGTTCACGCTCATATCGATCACACTCGGGCTTTGATTTCTCGAGCGATCGAAGAAAAGGTTTCTAAAATCAGACTTCATATTCTTCTGGACGGACGGGACGTTCCCGAAAAATCCGCATTCAATTATTTGAATCCTTTTGAAACCTGGCTGGATTCCCTTAGAAAAAACGGAACGGACATTCGTATCGCCTCCGGCGGCGGAAGAATGACGATCACGATGGACCGTTACGAAGCCGATTGGTCCATGGTGGAAAGAGGTTGGGCGATCCATGTTAAGGGAGAGGGCAGAAAATTCTCGTCCGCTAAAGAAGCGATCGAAACCTTTCGCGCCGAAGATCCTAAGGTGATCGATCAATATCTTCCTTCTTTTGTGATTGCGGAAAACGGAAGTCCGATCGGTAAAATTCAGGACGGAGATTCGGTCGTTTTTACGAACTTCAGAGGAGACAGGGCAATGGAAATTTCCTTGGCGTTTACCGAAAAAAACTTTAACAAGTTCGAACGCGGGCCTCTTCCCGATATAGTATATGCAGGAATTATGCAATACGACGGAGACCTCAAACTTCCGGAACGTTTTCTTGTCGCCCCTCCGGCCATCAATCGAACGTTAGGCGAATACATGGTCAACTCCGGAGTGAGACAGTACGCGTTATCCGAAACACAAAAGTACGGACACGTAACGTATTTTTGGAACGGAAACAAAAGCGGCTACTTCGATCAAAACTCGGAGGAATATCGTGAAATCCTATCCGACGTGATTCCGTTCGATCAAAGTCCGGAAATGAAAGCTCTTTTGATTACGGAAGCCTTGGAAAAGGCGCTGAGCGAAAACAAACAGGATTTTTATCGTGTGAACTACGCTAACGGGGACATGGTGGGTCATACCGGAAATTATCCGGCCACGGTTCAAGCCATGGAATTTTTAGACGGTTGTGTGGAACGTCTTTGGAAAACATGCGAAAAACAGAATATTGTTTTATTGATTACGGCGGATCACGGTAACGCGGATGAAATGTATCAATTGGACAAAAAGGGTTCCGTGGAAAAAGATTCACAAGGGAATCCGGTTCCTAAAACGAGTCACACTCTCAACCCCGTTCCTTTTTCCGTTTTAGATCCCGAAAACAAGATCCGTCTGAATGAGAATCTGCCCGATCCGGGTCTTGCAAACGTCGCGGCTACGATCTTGGACGTAATGGGTTTTGAAACTCCGGAAGGATATCATTCCTCTTTGATTGCAAATTAATGCGAAGTCGGGCCGAATCGTCGCACCGGCGATCTCTCCCATTTTTGCAGATCCATTCCTCTTATTTTTTTAGATGACTGCTGATCTCTCCCAAAATTTCCATTTGAATTTCTTGGATTTCAATCATCTTGGACCATTGATCTAAAAGAAGATGGTCTACTTTTTCGTGTAAGGTTCGGATCTCTATCTCCGCTTTTAAATTGATTTTGTAATCGTTTTCGGATCGGATTCTATCCTTCGCCTCCTGTCGATTTTGACTCATCATGATTACGGGGGCTTGAAGCGCCGCCAAACAGGATAGAATAAGATTGAGTAGAATAAACGGATAAGGATCGAATGGATCTTTTACTAAAATGGCTGCGTTAGCCGAAATCCAAACGATCATTACTATAAAAAACGAAATGATAAAACCCCAACTTCCGCCGAACTTAGCGACCTTATCCGCGATTTTATCTCCTAGGTTTAGTTTTTCGACGTAGGCTTCGTTATTATTCGAAGTGATCAAATTGCTTCTCTCGACGCTGTTTACAACCTCTTGTTCAAGCGTTTGGATACTTCCTATCTCTTGTTCCATCAGTTTTTTTACGTAGTCGACTCTAGCCAAATTGTAGTCGTTAAAGCAGACGTTGCTGGAATCGTTCCAATGGAAATTTTTTTCCTTAAGAATCATTTCAATCTCTTTACGGATCGCGAAAGAGGAAACGATTTTGTCCCTTGAATACATTTGGTTGCAAATGTCACATCGAATTAAATTCATCCGTTGATCCTTTTATAATCGATCTTGAATCTAAGACTTTCCGCCTTCCACCCATTCTTCGGCGTAATCTTTCTTTTCCAAAGTTATTGTTGTGTTTAAACTGCAAACGATTTTGTAGTTCGATCAATCGGAAATAAAAAAAGGAAGAAGATTTTTCATGGGAATGGTCGCGTTCGGAAGCCACATCAAAATTCCGATTCCGAAAATCAAAAGTAATAAAATCAATTTACGTTTTGTTACCGGGGTTCCGCTTAACGTTTCGGTTCGAACATACCAAAAAATACAAATTAGACTGAATACAAACTCAATCAAAATGGCAACGTGCGGAAAATGAGAGTAAGAATTCAGAGAAACGACCGCGGAATCGGGACTCAACAACTGATGTTCGAATCCCACGATCAAATCGCATAATACGTGTAATACGGTCAAAAATCCGCACCAAAGCGAAAACGAAACGTCTTTGTAAATCGTATAAATTACCCCGACGACGAGACCGCCCTGAATGAACGCGGGTATCAGGTTATGACTGTACGTCATGTGGACTTGAAGATTTTGAAACGTAGCGTCGAACAAGGAGGACGGAAACACGGGCTCGATTCCGACTAAGGCGAGAAACAGCCAAAAAAATTCCGGGACGTTGGCGCAGAGAAGAAGAATCCAAAACGGATATCTTTTAAACTTTGAATACGGGATCAGTGCGGATGCGTAATGACCTAAAATCATATTTCTTTTTTAGTTACCACGTAATGAATGAGATACATTCCTAAAATGTAAAATAAAACAAGGGTAAGCAATAACGAAGACATATCTTAAACCTTTCCGTACTTTACGAAACAATCATATCGATTTCACATTCGAGGGAATGTCAAGAAATAATTCTAGATTTCGATTTGAAACGTAAACTACGATCGAAAGCGACAACGCTCCGGTGATCCGCTCAATCATTCCGATGAGCGGAAGGAAACTCGACACTTCACTCTCTAAAAATCGCTCAGTGAGTTTTGGAACACGTTATAAGTTCGGAATGAAATTCTAAATTTCGATTAGATCTTGATTAAAAAGTCATAACCGATTTCGATCTCTTCTTTTGCCGTTATAAATAATAGAGACGGTTTTTCGAGTTTGAAATCCGAGAACCGAATATCGACTTTTCCGAATATTCGAATCTGTCCCGGATCCTTCGGTTCCACTTTACCGGAAGACTGAAAGTCTCGAGTCAATCCGTGAATCGTCAATTTACCTCGAATCAAATACGTTTCGCCGGAAGTTGTGACGGACTCTACGACCGCGACGATCTCGGGTGTTTCGGGATAACCTAAGATTTCCATGATATGAGAATCTCGACCTTCATCTCCGGAATGAATTCTCAAAATCGGAATTTTGATTTGAAAGGGAGAATTGAGTTTATATCCGCCTCCCGACATCTGAATCTGCGGAGATTCAACTTGCACTTCTTCGCATATTCCATGGACCTCTTTCATCGGATGAATCGCCAAAAAGTTGATTTCTTTTTTGAGAATCTCGGACGCGTATCCTTGAGAAGCGCCAAACGCTAAAAGTAAAAAAACGAGTCGATTGAAATTTTTCATCTCCATTATAACTCCTTAAAATGTAATCACAAGTAACGACAAAGAAAACGGTATCAACGCCTTGTGCGCAAAGATGGGACTGTAGATATTTACGTCCGAGTCTTCGGAGTCTACGATTCTTTTCGGCGCAAAATACGCAAGCCCGGCGGTCAACATATACATTCCAAAAATAGAATATTCTAATTGTTTATGAAAATCTCCCGAATGTTTCGTGTACCATTCCTCTTGAGATTTTAAAGCGAAATACAAGGGAGTATAAGGGAAAATTAAAATCTTACAATCGGAAAAACTTCGCTACAAACACAATGCGGAGATAATTCAAGCGCCGCACGCGAGTGCGGCAGGATAAAGCCGCCTTTACTAGAACAACTCTAAATTTTAAGAAGTTAGAACCGGCATTTCCGCAAGTCCTTGTCGAACCGTCAGCAACGGAGAATAACCCAAATCTTTTTTTGCGTTGTCGATTTTGATCGTACAATCTCGAGACATGATACTCGCGCTGAAACGGGTTAGAGGCGGTTCGTTTTTAATTCCGAAAAGTTTCCAAACTCCTTCGACGATCCTCGCTAAAAAACGAGCGAGCCAACCCGGAACGGAACGATTCGGAGCGACGACTTTCTGAGTCGCAAGAAGAGATTCCAGAAAATTACGAAAATGGAATACTTCGTCGTCCGTAACAAAATAAGCCTTACCGCCCCGACCTTTTGTTAGAGCGAGTTCGATCGAATGAACCAAGTTGTAGATATGAGTCGTGTTCGTAAGAGCCTTTCCGCCGTCGATCCAGGAAAAATTTCCGTCCGCGATCATCCTTAAAAGAACGGGAAGTACCGTTTTATCTCCGGGCCCCCAAATCAAACGAGGACGGATCGATAAAGTCTGCATCTCGGAAGAATTCGCTTTTAATACGAGTTTCTCCGCTTCCGCTTTTGTCTTGGAATAAGGAAAGGGAGAATTTTTCGGATAAGGATACGACTCGTCTATGTCGACCATCGGTTGTCCGTAAAAAAGAGCGGCCTCGGTCCCGATAAAGATAAACCGTTTAACACCGGCTTTGCGAGCAACTTCCAAAAGTTGAGCGGTTCCTTCCACGTTGACCTTCCAAAAATCCCGGAACGGTCCCCACTGTTCCACGTATGCGGCGCTGTGAATCACAACGTCGATTCCTTTCAAAACATTCGGATCCACGGAATTGAGTTCGCTGCGAACCGGTTCCCCTCCCGCCTTGGAAATTACTGCGTCGGTTTTTTCCGAACGAGACATCGCCTTCACGGTATGTTTTTTAGATAGAATCCGAGTCGCCGCCTCTCCTACAAAACCCGACGCTCCTGTGATAAAAATCTTCATTTTCCGCCTCCAAAAATTTGATCGTTTTGCCTACGGCAAAAATCCGAACGGCGACCATCGTTCCTTCTTTCTTTTTATCAGGAAAGCGATAATAAAGTAAATCGCTCGAAGCGCTTCCGAATAAAAAGAGGTCGAATCGATATATAAGGTTCGTTTCGATCTTCATTCATTCTTATTAAAATTTGAAGAGGTTTTTCCCTTGCTTTCCAAAAACGAGATCGCGGTGGACGACATCGTCAATACGTTGAAAGAACAAAACTTGGAAGTTCCCTCCGGGAGATTGGAAAACAAAACGAACGAAATCAGTCTTCGCGCCGTGGGAGAAGTCCCCACTGCGGAACAATTCGGAAATATATTCTTAAATTCGAGAAGCGGTTCTCCTTTGTTTAGATCGATCCGTCTCAAAGACATCGCGATCGTAGAAGACGGGTTAGGCGACGTACGGAGAATTTCCCGCTTTAACGGTATCTCCGCGGTTTCAATCGGAATCAAAAAACTCAAAGGAGCCAACGCGGTTCAAGTGGGAGATCTCGTTAAAACGAAGGTCCAAGAATTAAAACCGAAACTTCCGAAAGGTTACGATCTTACGGTCTCGAACGATAATACCGGCTATATTAGAGATAGCGTAAACGAACTCGAATTCACTCTGATCTTTTCGGCGATTCTCACCGGATTCGTTTGCAGATTGTTTTTGGGAAATTGGAAGAGCACGAGGAACGTTCTTCTTGCGATTCCCACTTCGGTGATCGGAACCTTTTTGTTTTTATACTTCGCGGGTTTTACGATCAACACCTTTACGATGTTAGGTTTATCTCTTGCGACCGGGATCGTCGTGGACGACGCGATCATGGTTTTGGAAAATATTACGCGACATCGAGAGATGGGAAAATTCTGGTTCGAATCCGCGTTAGACGGCGCTTCCGAAATTCGATTCGCCGCTTTGGCCGCCACGTTAGCCATCGTTGCCATCTTTCTTCCCGTCGCGTTTATGAAAGGAATTATCGGAAGATATTTTTTGGAATTCGGAGTTACCATTTCCGTCGCGGTCCTTCTTTCTCTTTTTGAAGCCTTGAGTTTTACTCCGATGCGGGCGTCCTTGTATGCCGAAGATAAAAAGAACGATGAAAAACGATCACTCGAATCAACCTAGAAAGAGCGATTCGTGTTTTTGGAAATCCCGCTCCCGCCTTAGGTCAAACCGTTTCCACGGAAAAGGCTCTTGAGATCGCAAAGGAAATTCTTCCCGAAGGTTATTCCGTCGCCGTGACCGGTTCCGCTAAAACGGCAAAAGAATCCGGGAACAGCCTGGTTCTCGCTCTTATATTCGGAATTCTTCTTTCGTATATGATCCTTGCGAGTCAATTCAACAGTTTGAAACAACCTCTGTATATCCTTCTCGCAATGCCTTTCAGTTTTACGGGCGCGTTAGTCGCTCTTTATCTATTCGGCCAGTCGTTCAACATGTACAGTTTTATCGGGCTGATTCTCCTTTTAGGTTTGGTAAAAAAGAATTCGATTCTTCTCGTGGAGTTCGTAAACCACGTTCGATCGACCGGAAAAAACATCCGAGAATCCGTCAAAGAAGGTTGTCCGATCCGTTTGCGACCCGTGCTTATGACTTCTCTCAGTTCGATCGCCGCCGCGATTCCTCCCGCATTGGCTCTCGGACCCGGCGCGGAAACGAGAATCCCGATGGCCGTGACGATCTTAGGCGGGATGACACTTTCCACCTTGATCACACTTTTGGTTGTTCCCGCCGCTTATTATCTCGGCGAAAAGGAAAAGAAGGAAGAAGTCGGAACTCCGACTTTCGTATTTCCGGAGCCGACTTTTGCGTCCAAACATAAAAAAACAAAAAATGAATCGAAGTAATATTAGAAAAAATGAATCTATTCGGTCGCCTTCCATGCCAAGTCAAAAAATCGGCCTTATTTTACCGGGAGACGGACTGGAGGTTCGTTTTCAAGAAATTTTTCAGCGAAACAGTTTGTCGGAACAATCAATACGGATCGGATAAAAAGTTGAAAGTAAAATCGCCGTCCAGTTTCGAGGTCCGTTCTAAATCCAAAGATCTTTTTAAAAACAGTTCTGATGAGGTCGTCGTTTCAAAATTTGAATTGGTATCTAAACGCGAAAAACTCATTGATAAAAATGCGGTTTCACAATTCATATTGAGATATAAGTCCGAAGATGTATTTTGTACGTTGAATCGGGCCTTTCTTTTTCTTTCGTTTTTTGTTTCCGGTTGTACGGACGACTCAACGATCAAAACCAACGACGGGTTTGTGGAACCGAGACTCGAAGAAGTGACCGGAGTTACGACCGAAAAAATCAAAAGTATTTCCCCGGAACAGGAGTTGACCATAGACGAACTTTATGCCTACGCCGTGGAAAGAACGGAACGAATCGCTCTCAAAGAAGAAGCGATCCAACAAGCGGATTCTCAAAAAGCCGCGGCTTTCGCGTCCTTCTTCCCGTCCTTGTCTTTGGTGTACAATAAATTTTATAGAATCCCCGGACCGAATTCTCACTTCAATCCGTATTATACGGAACCGAATCCTCTTACCGGAGGATTTTCCACAAGCAGTTTGCCGCCGACGGTCGGACCGGGAACGAGACTTTTACTTACGATTCCGATCCTGAACGGGGTCAGTCAATACACGACTTATAAAGCCGCGGGCGCTCTTACAAACGTGAGGATGAACGAGGCCCGATACGAGTCCGGACGCCTCTATCTCGAAATTGCACAAGCATATTATTCGGAGAATTGCCAAAATTAAAAAAATCGAAAGAAGAGGATAAGACGGGAGGTTAGTTCTCTTTGTACGCTTGACATCTCTTCCGAATGGTTTTAACTATTGGGCATAATTGAGAGGTAAGAATCCACATGATTATCAGTAATTACTTTCAGGACAATGAGGATCTCAAACTCGTTTTCGACGAGTTGATCGATTGGAAGGAGATTGTCCACGCATACGAACATCGATTCGAGGATGCGGAAGAATATAAAAATACCGGCAATGAAAGATTAGCATACGCCCCTTCCAACGTGGAAGAAGCAAAAGAATACTATAAATCCGTATTGGAATCCTTAGGCGAAATTATGGGAGAATTTGTGGCTCCCCGCAGTAAGGAAATGGATCAAATCGGACTCAAGTATGCGAACGGAAAGGTAACGTTTCCGACGGCTCAGGAGGAATGTTACAACACCTTGAGAGACGCGGGATTGATGCCGATTTCGATCAGCAGAAAATACGGCGGAATGGGATTACCCGCAACGGTTCAGTCTTTTATGATGGAAATTGCGGCAAGGGCCGACGCGGCGTTTTGTCTCGCTTACGGAAACATTAACATCGTGGAGATTATGGAGAGATATGCAACTCCCGAAATGTGCGAGAAATGGATTCCTGAAATTTCAACGGGAAAGTACAGCGCGGCGATGGCTCTTACGGAACCGAACTACGGATCGGATCTTCCGAACGTACAAACAAAAGCGACTCAAGACGCAAACGGAGTCTGGAGAATCAACGGAGCAAAACGTTTTATCACACACGCCTGCGGTTATATCGACGCGCCTTCCGTAATTCTTACGTTAGCAAGAACCGGAACTCCCGAAAGCGGAGCGAGGGGACTTTCGTTTTTTCTCGTAAAAGGAAGCGACGTATACGTTGCGGGTGTGGAACACAAGATGGGGCTTCATTGTTCTCCGACTTGTGAAGTTGTCTTTGAAAACTCTCCGGGAGAATTGATCGGAAAAACGGGATACGGACTGGTAAAATATTCGATGGGAATGATGAACGCCGCGAGACTTACGATTGCGACCCAATCTTTGGGAATTGCAACCGCCGCGTATTACGAAGGTAAAAAATACGCTTCGGAAAGAATTCAATTCGGAAAACCGATCGAACGAATTCCCGCGGTAAAGAAAATATTGGATCGTATGGAAAGGGAAATTCTCGCGACCCGAGTTCTCATCGCGGAAACGGGAAAGGCGATCGATCTGTATCACTGGCCGAAAGAACATCTCATCAAAATCGAAGGTAAATCCGAAAGGGACGCCAATCAAGACGAAACGATTCGTCGTTGGGAAAAACTCGCCGACCTATTTACGCCGCTCAGCAAGTATTACGCTTCGGAAGGATGTGTGATGATCGCTTCGGACGCATTACAGATTCACGGAGGAAGCGGATACACCGAAGACTACGACGTCGCAAGGATTTACAGAGACAGTCGTATTACAACGATCTACGAAGGAACGACTCAGTTACAAGTTGTGGCCGCGATCGGAGGAGTTGTATCGGGAATGTCTCCGACCGGACAACTGAGACAATACGCCGAAGGGGAACTCTCGAAATTATCCGCGTCGGAAGACCTCAAAAAAGTTTGGGGCGACCTCGATACAAGCGTGGGACTTTACAAATCGATCCATGACGGAAACGTAAAGGACTCTCTGGCGTTTGAAGTTGTGGAAATCGCCGCGCGTTTTTTATGCGGACTTCTTTTGGAAAGATCCCTCAAAGCATTGAGCGGTAAGGAACTGGAAAAACGAAAAACGATTTCGGGGGCCTACAACCTGGACAGCGTCGCAACCGCAAGCGCCAATTTGATCAAGTTGGAAAGAGCCGCAAAACAAGCGGTTCCCGCCTAACACAAACGATTCTCCGTTTAAGACGTTTAAACGGAGAATCGTCTTTCAGGTCGGCTCGCGCCGTCGCATATCGGCGCGATCAAACCCATTCGCACATTCGTATATTATTATTTTCTTAAGGTCTCGGTGGCGCTTCCTGCCGCCCAAGTTCCTTCCAAAAGTCTGCCGCCGTTTTTCACCTCGTAGATAACCGGATCCGCTTGTCCCCAATCCACGGTTAACGTAGTTCCGTCCAAACTCCCGGTTCCCGTAAAACTTTGACCCGCAACGGTCCAGGTAAAGAGATATTCTCCGTCGGATTGTGTGATCGTAACACTTCCGCCGTAAGACGAGCCGTCCGGATTGGTTCCGGTAACCTTATATTTACCGCTGATCGAAGAGGCGTTGATTTGACCGATCTGTGCGTAAGCGGTTGAAATAAAACCGAACACCAGAAGGACGAGGAATGATCTTGAAATGATTCGAAACATTTGGGTAATCTCCTTAAAGAGTGGAAGAAAGTCTGAGTGTGTTTTTAGAAAAGTCAATTCATTATCGTAAAAAATCCGAAGCCGAGTCGGAAATTTATTTCATGGAATGAAAAATCCAATCGCGGGAAAATTCGCGAGGTCGCTTCTTTTACAAAATGATTTGATAGGAAAAATAGGTTCTGAAAGATTCGATTGTCCGAAGCCGAAAGATATAAAACGGGCGAAACAACATCATGTTTGGAAAGAATGACCTACACGCGAATACCGAAGAACGGTCTTCCGGAGAAACCATCGTTTCAGGTCCGACGGAAAACACGGGTTGGTTCTGAAATAAAAATATTCGAAGTGTAGTTTAGTATTTTTTAAAGTTCTTATGTATTCACGTTAAGATAGAAAGAAACGCGCACCGATATGATATCGGTACGCGTCGTTTCGGCTTCTTACGCTTTTCTTTGAATACGGAGCGCTCCGATCAAAAGAAGAACGATCGAAGTGAACATTCCAAGAATACCCGGAAGTCCGACCGGCGGAAAATTTGCGGGAGCGCCGGCGGCGCCTTTCATCGCGAGACCGATCGGCAAAAGAAGTCCGCAGACCGCGGCCCAGGAAGCGATCAACTTAGCGCGATCCGAAAGAACGACTTTATCAATCCAAAGACCGACGACCATGTTATACATCGCGATCGGCATTCCGTGCGAATGACCTTCTCTCAGATAAAAACGAACGATGCTGAGAACGTATTGCCCGTCCTTTACTACATTTGCATCGAAGGTTGCGCCTAACGCAAATCCGCCCATTGCCGCTAACAACATCGCCGAAAATCCCGCGACCACGTTGATTTTACCGTAATTTATCATATTCATTTCTCCCAGTTCGTCCTTTTTTATATCAATGCATTTTCGGAAGGTCCATCGCCTTACCGGTTTCGACGAACGTCTTTAAGTTGCTTAAGTGCATCGGCCAACCTTGAGAAGTTCCGAGATAGGTCGGAGTTTTACCGTCGAAGTCGTCGTGAATCACGGTTAATTTAACGGAATCTCCCACGGGTTCCAGTTCATAACTGACTCTGGATTCTCTGTCCGCAGCCGCCTTAGGTTCCGCATCCAATTTGAAAGTATAAACCAATTTTCTCTTCGGATCGAACTCCAACACTTTTCCTTGAACGACCGACATCTTGTTTCCATCGGGACCGGTAACATCGTAGGTCAGTTTCGCTCCGACTTTCGGTTCGAAAGTCACTGCCATTCCGGCAAACCATTCGGGTGTGATCTTGGATTGAATCAAAGTGTCCCAGAGTTTATCCAGGTTCGTTTTAATATACAAAGTATAAATTTGTTTAACTTCTTCCATTTTACTTTCACCTTCCATATCGTATTTTAGTCGTGTCAGAGCGCTCGCCCAATGTTTGCCGTATTGCGAAATCCAACGATCGTAGATCATCTGAATCGGAATCGCATTGAGATGAATACTTCTGAACTTACCTTTTTTTTCTATCTTGAGAAGATTCGCTTCGGAGAGAACTTTGAGATGTTTCATCACCGCAAAACGGCTGAACTCAAAAAACTCCGTCAGTTCTCCCACAGAAATACCGGGTCGGTTCTTAATGATATCCAGGATTCGCCTGCGACTTTCGTCAGCGAGGGCCTTGAAAACCGGGTCTAATTCTTCCTCTGACATGTGACCTATTAGTCACATATAATTCAAAACGCCGATTTGTCAATCCGATTTGTTTTGAAGGAGTTCCCACAAATCCACTGAGACGGGAGAATTATGTCTAACTTCTCTATAAATGCGTTTTTATGGGCTTCTATGAGGGAGACGTTAGGATAAATCAAAGTTTAATCCTCAAAAAAAATATAAGACCACGGGACGATTCTCAAGTTGGAAAAGGAAAAGATATTTCAATACAGTTATTGGAGCGGTTTTTTAGGTGTTCCGGATCTTCCCGAAAAGAATTCCGTCATCACGTTTGAATTGAAAACGGACGGAACTTCGACCTCTCTTTCTTTGACCCAAGAAAATTTTCCCACTCAGACGTCTTATGAACATTCCGACAAAGGTTGGGATCAGGCTCTAAATATTTTGAAGGAATTTTTGGAGAAATAATCCGAGCGTTCAAAACCGAAATCGAAAAAAATCGCTTTCGAATATCATAAAGTTCTTAAACCCAATTATCCCTTATAGGACGAGATCTGTTTTGGAGTCGTGATGAAATGACTCTAAATGGAATTAATCTGTTTAAACTGCTCTTAATTATGAAAAAGGATCGACACTGACGAACTTTTTTAGGAAGTAGCCAAAGCGGTAAACGTATGTTTATTTGTAAAAATCGGTTAGAAATTACAGTCGAAAGAATCGTTGATTTATGCTTGAGGCTTTTTTAATAAAAAAAGATAAAAAAAGGAATATTATCCTTTATTAGGATAATGCAATCGTTTATTAGTGTCTATAAGTGGCTTAATTCGAATCATTATAATGTTTCGATTTGGGAAACTTTCATTAGATTCATAAAGTTTCAAAGAAAACCTCTTACGAAGGAGAGATTATGAGCGCGCCGGATCCTTTAACGAAATTTAAGGAACCTACACACAACCTAGAAACGCTTAATAAAGCTGTTCAGGAAATGGAAGACCATAATCACGATGAGCCTACATCTATGCCAAAATGGGTAGAGGCTTTTGATAATATCCAAGACAACTTTTCCATTGCATACGGAGAAGCTGTTGAGCTTATAAAACGCAACTATAATAAATCCCCTTGAAATCTACTCCAAGTAGTACGACTTCGGAACGTTTCGAAGCGATCCAAAGGATGGTCAATCTATGTTTCGAAAGAAATATTTTTCGAAATGGATATATTGACATCGATGAAAGTAAATTATATATTACAATATCAGAATATTTTGAAAGATTGAAGATATGGAAAAATCGTATCAACAACGATCCTGAGTCAATGAGATTGGATCGTCACAAAGTTGGTGCGTTGACTGCTATATGTATATTAGATATTGAGCCACTTGTTATTCTTAAACCAAATGAAGAATTAAACGCATTTGAAGTTTTTCCAAACGTGTATCTATCAATGAGGCTTGCAATAGCAAGAATTGTTCAAGAATGTCCTTCACATTATCAAAAAAATTTAGTTTATAATTCTCGGGAGATTGCCCTTTTAATATCAGGATTTAAAGAACGTTCTTGGAAACCGCGTGAACTTGCATTATTTCTTTTTGAGTTTGAAGAAAATATAAAAAATCAAATCGAAAAAATTCGCGAAATATAATTTATGGATTCGTAATTTAGATTACCGGTTCTATTTTAGAAAGAATTTTCCGGATCTTATCCTCGCTTCCTTTAGGAGTTAGAATCAAAAGGACATCACCTTCTTCTAATTTAGTTTTTCCTGTTGGAACGATATGTTTATCTCCTCGATAGACCAGGGTAATCAACGAATTCTCCGGAAAGTTCAAGGAATATACGGATTTTCCCACAGAATCCGATCCGTAAGGTACGATGAATTCCAGAAGATTCGAATCGCTTTGTTCCCGATTTTCGAATTCAAACGGATAAGAGGCCCTTTGTTCCAAGGGCGCGTCCAATCCGAGCCATCGAACGACTTGAGGAACGCTCGTTCCTTGAACGAGTAACGAGACGAGTACCGTAAAAAACACCAAATGAAAGATCTTATCCGATCCTTCGATTCCCTGCGCGAACGGAAAGGTAGCAAGTATAATCGGAGCCGCGCCTCTGAGTCCGATCCAAGAAACCAATAACTTTTCCTTAA
>NZ_AOHC02000041.1:0-202500 GCF_000332415.1 Leptospira weilii serovar Ranarum str. ICFT | reverse complement strand
GAATATTTTCATTTCGGGGCTTCTTACGAAGACATAACAAAAGAAGTAAAATCTCTGCAACCCGATCTCGTGGGGATTTCGTCCTTGTTTTCTCCCTATTACAGAGAGGCCTTAAAAACGGCGGAAGCCGTGAAAAAAATTTCGGACGTTCCCGTTTTGATGGGCGGCTCTCACGTTTCCGCTTGTCCGACACTGATGCTTTCCAACCCGAACGTGGACTTTATCATCCGAGGAGAGGGAGAAAAGGCCGTCTGTGATTTTTTAAAAGAATTTCAAAACGACAAACGTTATGCGCTCGTTGATTCTCTCGGATGGAAAGAGAACGGAGAACTTCGCCTGAATCCTGTTGGAGAAAATTTTTCGATCCCGGAACTTCCGCCTCCCGATCTATCTTCCTTATCGAAAGAACATTATCTTTTCGAAGGAAAGCCGATGCGTTTTATCGTCACGTCCAGAAGTTGTCCGCATCGTTGTAGTTTTTGTTCGGTTCATACGACTTTCGGAACCAAGTACAGAAGAAACACCGTAGAGAATGTGTTAAACGAAATCAAAGAATCTTATAAACTCGGTTATAGAGTATTCGATTTCGAGGACGATAATCTGACTTTTTTCCGTCCGGAGATGAAACTTCTCTGCCAAGAATTGATCCGCGCCTTTCCGAAAAAAGACGTTCAGTTCGTCGCGATGAACGGAATCTCTTACATCAGCTTGGACGGCGAACTCCTCGGTTTGATGAAGGAGGCCGGATTTACGAATCTGAATCTTGCCCTGGTCAGTTCCGATAAACTCGTACGAGAAACCACAAAAAGACCGCATACGATCGAAAAGTATCTTCAAATCGTTCGAGAAGGTTTTGAACTCGGATTTCAAATCACTTCGTATCAAATCCTCGGACTTCCGATGGAAACCTTGGATTCGATGATTCAAACAATGGCGTTTAACGCGGCACAACCCGTTTTGATGGGCGCTTCTCTTTTTTATCTAACGCCGAATTCTCCGATCGCTTCGGGTTTTCCGGAAAGAAACGAATCGGACATTTTCCTTTCCAGACTGACCTCGATGGCGATCCCTTCCGAACATTTCGAAAGGGAAGACATCTATTCCCTTTTTATCGTAACCCGCATTCTGAATTTTCTAAAAAGCGCCGCCGTCCCCAAGGAAACGACCCTCTCTCTAAATGAAACTTTAAGAATATTAGAAAAATCTGGAATTCGATCCTCGATAGGCGTTCGTCTTTTCGAAAAGTTGCTCCATGAGAAAAAGTTATACGCTTTCACAAACGGGGATTGGATCCTTTTGGAAAAATTTCGTTACGAGGTTTTTGAAAGGGTTTTTTCCGGATTGGATCGGATCGTCGCTCTTTCCGGAGGAAAAATCGATCTGCAAAATTCGAATCCGCTTTTGTTTGCGGATTTTAAGCCGAGTTCGATTTCGTTTTAAAACGGAAGATTTCGATTTGTCTACGATTTTCGTAAAAAAAAATTATAGTTTATACGAATATTATAATTTTCGGCGAGAAGCTTCCACACGATCGGACCAAAAATCCAAAGTCTTTTTGAAAGCCGGCAAATCCAAAGGTTTGAAAAGACAGTCGTTCATTCCTTTAACAAGGTATTGTTCCTTACTGTTATCGATCGCGTCCGCAGTCAAAGCGATGATGATCGGAAATTCCGCGTTTTCTTTTCTGGAGCGAATCCATCTCGTAGCCTCGATTCCGTCGACTTCGGGCATATGAATATCCATAAGAATCAAATCGAAAAATTCCAACTGCATCCTTTCGATCACTTCTCTGCCGTTGTGAACGACAAACGGATCGTAACCCAATTTTTTAAGCGCCCTTTCGATCAAAAGGCGATTGGTTTCATTATCTTCCGCAACGAGAATTTTTATGCTTTTAGGAACCGCATTCGAATAGGAACTTTCCAGATCTTTCGTTTTTTCCGCTTCCAGAATCTTTTCGATTTCCGATTCGGAAGGAATATCGTAAGTAATCGCAAACGCAAACTTGGAACCCCGACCTTCCTTACTCTCCAAACTCAAAACTCCACCCTGAAGTTCCACAAGTTGTTTCGTGATACTGAGACCCAAACCGGAACCTCCGAACTTTCTCGCAATGGACGTGTCGCTTTGTGAGAACGCGTCGAAAACTTGTTTCTGTTTTTCGAAAGGAATTCCGATCCCGGAATCCAAAACCGTAAATTCTATCGAAACCTTATCTTTCGAAATATTTTTTTGAAACGCGTTAAGCACAACTTCTCCGCGATTCGTAAATTTAATTCCGTTACCGGTGAGATTCCATAAAATTTGCCGAAGTCTGAGTTGATCCCCGTAAACGTATTCTTGAATTTCGAATTTACCTTCCAGACGAAAATCGATTTGTTTCTGTTTTGCAAGAGGATATAAAAGATCGTGTATCTCGTCCAAAACCGAGCGGACGGAAAACACTTCCTTATCCAATGAAATTTTTCCGGCTTCGATTTTGGAAAAGTCCAGAATATCGTTGATAATCTGTAACAATGATTTGGCGGAAATGGAAAGAATATTGACGTATTCTTTTTGTTCCTCGTTGAGTTTTGTGGTTCCCAAAAGTTGAACCATCCCCAACACTCCGTTCATCGGAGTTCGGATCTCGTGACTCATGTTCGCAAGAAAACTGCTTTTCACCTTGGCGGCTTTTTCCGCAACTTCCTTCGCCTGAATCAATTCCCATTCGGTTTCTCTTCTCTGTTGGATTTCTTTTTTGAGAAGAATTATGTTTTTATGAATCTCGGATTGTAATCCGTCCTTCAGCTTATATTCCAATTCCTTAATTCTTTGAACGAGCATGATCGAAAAAAGGACGGACTGGGAAATAAAGGCCAATTCCAAAAGGTGAAGCGAAAGATAATTGATCGAAATCGCCTCAACGGCGCTTAAATTCGTGAGAATTCCCGCGATAGGAAATACCATATGAATCAGTAAAAAGTTTTTTGCGGACTTAAAACCGTCCCGAATCCTCACGATACAAAAATATGCGATGATTAAGTTGTTGATCAGTCCCAAATAATAGGAAAAACGATTGAGCGAAGTCGGATAAAAAATCGAAAGCGACATCAAAAGAAAACTGAAGACGACGTATCCGATCGCTACAATTTGAACCTTCTTTTCCTTTTTTTCCGGATACAAAAATTCGAAAGAAAACAAAAATAAGAACAAAGCGGAAGTATAAATCAGAATCAGGACAACGGAAAGATAATACCGTCCGTACTCCGGTTTAAACAAGGGTAAAGTCAATCCGTCCCAAGAAGTCAGGTAAGCCGTAGAGAATAAAATCATAATAAAGTAATATAAATACGACTTCTCCCTAAAAAAGAAATATAACGACAGATTGTATAAACCCATCGCAATTCCGAAGCCGATGGTCAAACCGACTAAGATCGACCTGAGTTGTTTCGTAAAACCGTATTTTTTTTCCGATTCCAACACGAAAGGAATACGAAGAGGGGTTTCGCTTTTGATCCTACAAACGATCTGGATTTCTTCTCCGGGGCGGAGATAAAAATCGAAAGTGGGAAAGTTTTCCTCGTAAACGCGGTTCGTTCCCGCAGAAATTTTTTGAATTCGATCCTGATTCCCGTATCGATAATGGATATCGACTTCTTCGAGATAAGGATTATATATTTCGAATATTCCATAATATTCCTTTTCTGTATCGTTCTTCAAAGGAATGTAAAACCAGGCCGTTGTTTTCGTAAACCCCAACGAAAACATTTCGGCCGGAATATTTCGAAACGAAAGAGAAGGATCTTTTGCAAAAATTCTTTCCTGAAAATTTTCGTTTTCGGAATCGCTGAAATAATACACGAAGGAACGGAAATAAACGCTCTTCTGCAATTGAGAAATCTTTCCCGAAATAGGAGACTCCCCAAACAGAGAATGATTGAGCAGAAAAGTTATGCCGAATAATATTAAGAAAAATCTCATATTAAAAAATAAGAAACCGATTGTTGAAACGGTAAGTTCGATATAGTATCCGAAATTTGTTCTATAACTAACAAGATTTTTTAGACAAATCTTTTTTAGATCGGATTTTAGAATGTGAGACGAACAATTTGCGCTTATTTCGGCAAAGTAGGAGGGAACTCCGCATCGGTTCTTCCGTTACGGATCGGATTTTAGGAAGAAAAGACAAAATGCGTTCCGATCAGGAATTACTTTAAATTCTTCCCTTATCCTTGAGTCGTTTCTGCAAATCTTTGGACATTTGTTTGTCCTTTTGTTTTTTCTTTCTGGCCTCTTCCGGGTCGTTTAAAACCTTATAAGCCCGCAATTCTTTTGAAAGTTTCAAATAAGAAGAATAACGTGCCTCGCTAATCCTTCCTTCCTCCAAGGCGGCCGCAACTCCGCAATTCGGTTCTCCGTTATGCGAACAGTCGTTAAAACGACATTCTTTAGCGGCCGTCGCAATTTCCGGAAAAATTTCTTCGAGCTCTTCCTCGCCTTCTCCTCCGGAAAAAAGACCAACTTCCCGAATTCCGGGATTGTCCATGAGAACTCCACCCGAAGGCAAAAGAAACAATTCCCTGTGAGTCGTAGTATGTCTTCCGGTTCCGTCGGAAGATTTTACTTCGTTTGTCTTTTGAATTTCGGCACCTAACAGTGAATTGATGATCGTAGACTTACCCGCGCCCGAAGATCCCAAAAACGCGACCGTCTTTCCGGGTTTGATAAACGACAGGATGGTCCGAGTTTGCGATCCGTCTAAAGCGGAAATCATTTCGACCGGAATTTCTCCGGCGATCGTTTTGATTTCGGAAAATTTTTGTTCCGGATTTTCGCAGAGGTCTTGTTTGTTCAACACGATCGCGACGTCCGCTCCGCTTAACTTCGCCAAGAACAAATAACGTTCGATTCTTCTCGGACTGTAATCGTTGTCCAAACCCATAACCACGAGCAACCAATCGATGTTCGACGCTATCGCCTGAACCTGATTTCGTTTTCCCGGATCGTTTCTTCTTAAAAAAGTTTTTCTGGGAAGAATTTTCTCCACGATACAAAGATCGTCTCCGTCGATTTCCCGAACGAGAACCCAATCTCCCGTTACGATCGATTCCCCCGAAGAAGTCAAAACGCCGGAGGGAATCCCTCTCAGTTCGCCTTGCTCTATTATAATCTTTGAATATTCTCCGTAAACGGAGACAACTCGCCCGGGTTTTAAGTTTTCGAGAGATTCGGTTTCCGAAAGGAAAAGTTCCGGTTCCCATCCGTAAGATACGAGGATTGAAGTTGACTGTGACATGTAATTCCTTCTGATTTTAGATAAAGATACATAACGCCCTTCCCTTTTCGGGAAACGGTAAGTTTAGATTTTCAGAATAGAATCAAACAATCATATGCGTATTTGATACGTTAGCCTGTACGATTTTAAATCGGGCGTCAACCACAAAGAACGTTTCATTATTTTAAAGAATCAACATCCTTGAGCCGCTTTTTCCTTGCAATATTTTCCTTTTTTGGAAATATTCTGCCAATTTAACCCAGGTAAAGACATTGATTCAAAAAATTTCTCAACCCATCGAAAAAATTAAAAGTCAATACGGCGCGGTTGTAATCGGTTCCGGTTACGGCGGCGGCATCGCAGCCTCTCGGCTTTCCAGAGCGGGAATCGAGGTCTGTCTTTTAGAAAGAGGCAAGGAAATTAGACCGGGAGAATTTCCGAACAAGGAAATCCCCGCCCTGGAAGAAGTGCAAGCGAACTACGAAGACAAACACATCGGTTCCAAAACGGGACTGTTTGATTTTCATTTTAACAAGGACATCAACGTTTTAGTCGGTTGCGGCTTGGGCGGCACTTCGCTTATCAACGCAAACGTGAGTTTGAGAGCGGTTCCCGAAGTGTTTCAAGATCCCGCTTGGCCGCAGATCATCCGCGAAGAAGCGAACAGCCACGGAATGGACCCGTATTATTCCCGCGCGGAAGAAATGTTAAGACCGAACGTTCTTCCGAGTCGATATCGCAGTCTTGCCAAACACCAAGCGCTTAAAACTTCCGCCGCGTTTTTAAAAAAAGAATTTTATCCCACTCCGATCAACGTCACGTTCGAATCCAAAATCAATCACGTCGGAGTCAGGCAAGACGCTTGTACGAACTGCGGAGATTGTGTCACGGGTTGTAATGTGTCTTCCAAAAACACGACTCTGATGAACTATCTTCCCGACGCGGTTAACTTCGGAGCTCAGATTTTTACGGAAGTAAAGGTAAACTACATCGAAAAAAAAGACAACTCTTGGTTGGTTCATTTCATTCCTCTCGGAATGGATCGTGAAAAATTCAACAACGACGAATTGTTCATCCGAGCCGACACGGTAATTCTCGCGGCGGGAGCTTTAGGTTCCACGGAAATTCTTCTTCGTTCCAAGGAAAAAGGACTGAAGGTTTCGGACGCGGTCGGAGTTCGGTTTAGCGGAAACGGAGATATGTTAGGATTTTCTTATAATGGAAATACTACGATCAACGGAATCGGTTTCGGTTCCAAAAAAACGAACGGAAACGCCAACGTAGGTCCTTGTATTACGGGAGTCATCGATACCCGCAAAAGTGCTCCTTTGAACGAAGGTATGATCATCGAAGAAGGTTCGATTCCCGGCGCGATCCGCGCACAATTGCCCGCGATTTTAGCGTTGGGTTCGGAACTCACCGGGGTCAAAACCAAAAAAGGTTTTGTTCAATGGGTAGTTGAGAAAATTAGAATTTTCTTAAGTTTTATCCTGGGTCCTTATCGAGGTGCGGTTAAAAATACCCAGACTTATCTCGTGATGGCTCACGACGGAAACGACGGCAAGATGTTTCTCAAAGACGATCGATTGAGAATTTCCTGGCCGAACGTCGGTAAAAAACCGATCTTCGAAAAAATCAGTACGATTTTAAAAGAAGCCACGGTTCCTTTGCAAGGAACCTATATTAAAAATCCGGTATGGAATCGTCTGACGGATCAGGATTTGATTTCCGTACATCCTCTCGGCGGATGTCCGATGGGAGAAGACGCGTCCTCCTCCGTCGTAAACGAGAACTGTCAAGTTTATTCGGATACAAGCGGTTCCGCGACTCACGACGGATTGTATATCATGGACGGTTCCGTAATCCCAAGGTCTTTAGGAGTCAATCCTTTGCTTACGATCTGTGCGATTTCGGAAAGAGCTTGCGAGAAACTCACGGCTCAAAAAGGGCTCAAGATCGATTACAATCTTCCTTCTTATCCTAAAAACACGGACGTTCAAGACGACACCACTCTCGGAATCGAATTCACGGAATGTATGAAAGGATTCTTTTCCACTCAATCGAAAGAAGACGCGGAAAGAGGTTATCAAATCGGTAAAGACGAAGGATCTTCCATAGAATTTCTGCTTACGATCCGAAGCGAAAACCTGGAGGAGATGGTAGGGAACCCGGATCACAAAGCCACGTTATTCGGCACCGTAAAAGCTCCCGTCCTTTCCAAGGACGTTATCACGGTCACGGGCGGAGAATTTTTACTTTTCATTTCCAGAGAAGACCGAGTGGAAACGAGAAACATGGTCTATCGTATGATTCTCAATACGGAAGAAGGTAAGAAATATCTTTTTGTGGGAGCCAAGTGGATTCAAAACGACGGACTCACGAACATTTGGAGAGACACGAGCACACTCTTTACGACCGTTTACGACGGTGAAACCGAAAATTCTCCCGTACTCGGAAAAGGAATTCTGCATATTCTTCCCGAGGATTTTGCGAAACAAATGACCACGATGAAGGTCATTCATGCGAAGTCGATGCTCGACGACATCAAAGGAATGGCGAAGTTCGGTTCGTTTTTTGCGGGAGCGTTGTACGACGTCTACGGAGGAGTTGCGAGTTCGATCGTTCCCTGGGACAAGGACGCAAGACCCAGAACCAAAAGACCTCTTCGTGTTTCTTCTCCCGAAGTTCATTTTTTTAAAACAACGGACGGAGCGGACTTAAGACTTTTAAGATATAAGGGCGGCAATAAAGGTCCGGTTCTTTTATCGCCGGGTCTCGGAGTTTCCAGTTTGATTTTCAGCATCGATACGATCGATACCAATCTTTTAGAATATCTTTTTGAAAACAAATACGACGTTTGGCTTTTCGATTATAGAACTTCGATCGCTCTTCCCTCCGCGCCGCTTCCAAATACGGGGGATGTAATCGCAACCAAAGATTACCCGGCCGCAGTCAATAAGGTTCGAGAACTTACCAAAGTCGATAAAATTCAAGTGGTCGCTCATTGTTTCGGTGCAACGACGTTTACGATGGCCTTACTCGCAGGTCTGGAAGGAGTTCGCTCCGTCGTACTCTCACAGGTTTCGGCTAACGTGGAAGTTCCGACCTCGATGGATATCAAAGTGGGACTCCATACCGCGGAAATTTTGGACGCGCTCGGAGTGGAAGACATGACGGCTTATACGAGCGATCGGGACGGATGGTTGGATAAATTTTTCAACTCCGTTTTGGCCCTACAACCTCAATCTCTTTTCGCTCACGACGTAAATCCGGTCAGCAGGAGAATCACCTTTCTTTACGGAAGCCTCTATAAATTAGATAATTTGAATGAAGAAACCTATCGATACGGTTTGGGGGAAATGTTCGGAGTATCCAACATCAAGGCGTTCGAACATTTGTCCAAGATGATCCGCGCGCACAAAGTGGTGAATGCGGAAGGAGGGGACGTTTACGTTCCGAATTGGGATCGACTCAACCTTCCGATCACATTCATTCACGGATCGGAAAATCAGTGTTATCTTCCGGAAAGTACGGAATTGACTTACAAAAAGTTGATCGACCGTTTTAATCCTTCCCAGTATAGACGTCACGTGATTCCGGGTTACGGACATATCGATTGTATATTCGGTAAAAACGCTCACAGAGACGTGTATCCTTTGATTCTACAGTCCTTAAAACAGTATTGAAGAATTTTGAATTTTAGAGATTTATAATGTAATTCCACGGAAGAAAATATGTCAAAAGACAACGTATACCACGACGCTATCGTAATCGGCTCCGGATTCGGAGGTTCTATCAGCGCTTTAAGACTTTCCGAAAAAGGTCAAAAGGTTCTCGTTTTGGAACGGGGAAAAAAATATCCTCCGGGATCCTTTCCGAGGGACGTGCGTCAAACCGACAATTTACTCTGGCGTTATCCTAAAAAAAGAAAATCCCTAGGGCTCTACGAACTCAACTTTTTCAGCGGACTCGGAACCGTAACCGCTTCGGGTTTGGGAGGAGGTTCTTTGATCTACGCGAACATTCACATTCGACCCGATCAAAAGGTTTTTGAAGATCCTCGTTGGCCGGCTCCGTTCAATCGAAACTACTTGGATCCTTATTTCGATAAGGTCGCCGCCGAATTCGACGTAAAACCCGTTCCGCCCGAATGGGATCTTCCGAAAAGAAATAAATTTCGAGCCGCTGCGGAACTGAATCGGCATACTTATTTCGATCCGGACGCGGCCGCGAGTTGGCTTAAACCTTCCAGGCCGGGACAATCCACATGCCAACGTTGTGCGGAATGCGAGTTCGGATGTAATTACGGAGCCAAAAATACATTAGATTTTAATTATATTGCGGACGCTCAAAAAAACGGCGCTTTGTTTCAAACGAATTCCATAGTATCGCATATCGCCCCCGATCCCAAAAACGGTTATGCTGTTTATTACGAAAATACGGAAACCGGAGAAAAACAAATCGCATACGCAAAAAGGGTCGTTCTTTCCGCGGGAACGTTAGGCACCAATCGAATTCTTTTTAACAGCAGAGACAGATACAAAACATTACCGAACCTCAGCAAACATCTTGGAAAAGGATACTCCGCAAACGGGGATTTTTTGGGCGGAATCGAATCGAGTAAAACCGATCTCAAACCTTGGGACGGCCCGGACGTAACGACCGTAATCAATTATTTTCCGCAAGGGTTTCAATTCACTCTGGCGGCGCCTACGTTCAGTCAACCCGTAATGGCCGTGCTTGCTTCATTAGGAATCTCTAAACCGAATTGGTTTTTAAGATTGATCGGACCTTTTTTTTGGAAAAGTTTAAAATGGATTCTTCCTTTCGTATTTAAAAAGGGATTACTTTCAAAACCTTTACCGCCCGGTCTTCCGGGTGCGGGAAATCCCACCTATATGACAAACTTATTTGCAATCGGAAGGGACAACGCAAACGGAAAAATCGTCCACCGTGGTAAAAATATCGACGTGAAATGGAAGTATTCCAAGGAAAATAAAACCCTCATCCAAAATATGACGGCCTCCATGCAACAGATGGGAGACGCATACGGAGGGCAATTCGGGCCGTTGGCAAGTTTTTTCCTATTCAATCGGATCATTTCGGTACATTCTCTGGGAGGTTGTATTCTCGCCTCTAATCCGGACAAGGGAGTCGTATCCGAAACCGGAGAAGTATTCGGTTATAAAAATTTGTTTATCGCCGACGGATCGGTCATCCCTTCTTCGATCGGATTTCATCCGGTGATGACGATTTCAGCCGTGGCCGAACATACGGCCGCTTCGATTTGTGCGGGATTATAATTCGACGCGGGAAACCGCGCTTTTGACGGTAATAATCCATATTTTTTGAATACAACAATATTCTAATGTGTTTTCGGAATATACTTGAAGAATTCGGATGAAAAATAAATCGTGCCTTATTCGGCGGAACCCGAACGTTAAAAGGACGAAAAATGCAACAAGATAAATTCTACATCGATCTTGGATTGTCTGAAAATCAGTACAGCCCCGAGGTCATAGAAGGACAACAAGTTTATACTCCGAGTTTTCTGAGGTTTTACGACCTCATCGTTTTACATATCATCAGCAGATGGTTCTGGCGTTGCCCCTCTCAAAACATGATCGACCTTTATAACAAAAATTTAAGCGCCAATCACTTGGATATCGGGGTGGGAACGGGTTATCTTTTGCAAAACGCCACATTCCCGGTTGCAAAACCCGCTCTATCCGTAATGGATTTGAATCCGAATTCCCTGATCGAAGCCAGAAGAAGACTTTCCAAAATCGCGGGACAATTCAACGCGTATAGGGCCAACATTCTGGAACCTATCAACACAAAAGAAAAATTCGATTCCATCGGACTGAGTTTTTTATTCCACTGCGTTCCGGGACCGATCCGCACAAAAGCATCGACCGCATTTAAGAACTTGATTGCGATCCGCAAACCGGGCGGAGTCATTTTCGGTACGACCGCGTTACACGATCTCGGACAAACTCATTACTTATCCAGAAGAGGAATGAAAAATCTAAATCGGGAAGGCGTTTTTCATAATACGGAAGATACGTTCCCGGATTTGGAAGCGGCTCTCAAAGAAAACTTCGAAGACTACGAGTTGTATGTCATCGGAGCCATCGCATTTTTTGTCGGTAGGAAAGCGAAGTAAAAAAGAAGGAGATAATTTAACAAATGAATACGAACCGATTTAAAATTCTCACAGGTGTTCTCTTGATTCTCGCGGGAATTACGTTTTGGTTGAGCTGGTATTTAATGCCCGATCCGGGAACAGTGGACAGCGCGCATATTCTTGCGATCGTAAAACAATCCAGAATGTCAGTGTTCAGTTCCGTAATCGTGCAAATCGTTTCTTCGATTCTATACACAATTGCATTTTTTTCTTTGATTCAAATTGTATTTCCTCCAAGAAGATATACTTCGATCGGAATCGTGCTGGCAGCAATCGGTGTTTTAGGATTTTGTTCGGATGCATTCTTTCACCTTCTCGCGTATTACATGACGGATGATTCTATCAATATTCAGGAGAATGTAGTGCGAGTGATGCATTTTATGCAAACGGGAGGCGTGATCTTTTTAATTCCGTTGTTATTGCCGTTTTTAATCGGAAGTATTCTTTTTGCGATCGGACTGAATCAACAGAGGATCGTATCCAAGATACCTGCGATCTTGTTTATCGTGGTGCCTATCTTCGGATTTTTAGGATCCGTTACGGCAAAGAAGATTTTTTTGTATCAGGGCAATCTGGTTTCTTTGATGGCCCTCGGACTTTTTGCACTCGGCCACGCTTGGATCGGCTGGGAACTGATTTCTTCTTCCGAGAAATAAGAATTCAAAACGAAAGAATACGCGAGAATTTACATTCCTGCACATTCAAAACTCTAACTGAATTTTTACAATTCAGCCGATCAAACTTTCTTCCAAACGTTTCAAATCCGCCTTAGCTCCGAGTTGTTGAAGAATTCCCTTAGCGATGAAAATACGATCCTTATCCTCCAAAAGTAATCCGGCTTCATACAATGCAGTCGCGTATTCCCATTGATTCAGCGTATTGGATAAAAAGGATTCCGCTTCTTTAAAGATGGACTCCGCTTTTTTTCGGTCGCCGCCGTAGAACATTAACTTTCCTTTGAGCATCAAAGCGGGACCGTAAAGATACGGAAGAGACTTTCCGAGTTTTAAAGCGCTTTTTAAACCGTAATCGATGATTTTGTTCAGACTATTATCGCCCAATTCTCTCTTTGCATAAAGAGCCGCTTCCGCAAGATAGACGTTTCCGATTTGAAGTTGAGGAAACTTAACCTCGCACTTTAGAAATCCCGCATAACTTCTTTTAGACCAATGCGCCGCTTTTTCAGGCCAACGTTCGAGAATCGCCAGTTTTAATAATTTATTGATTGTGGAAAGTTCGTTCATCACGTCGTTTTCCAAAGCGGCCCTTTCCACCTCGATTAACAATTTTTTTTCGAGTTCGAGGGAATCCACTTCGCCGAGAAGATATCCGAAATACGGGGACCAAATTCGAGTCCATCGGAGTTGCAACTGAGCGCCTAACTCGCTTGCGATTTCTCCGATATCGTCGAAATATTTTTTTGCGGTTCTAAAGTCGGATTGAAAATAGTAGAGAAACCCGCCCGAAGAAAGCGCGGAAAGCAGATCCCATTTTTCTCCGACCTGACGATAGATCGAAATCGAATCGTGAAGGAACGGAAGTCCTAGATCCGGACGATTGAGCATCATATAATATACGCCTTGCACCAAAAGGCTGATCGCCTTTGCGTAAGGATCGCCCGTTTTTTCGGCGAGTTCCCTTCCTTTGATCAAAAAATGTTTGGAAGGTCCGAACAAATTCATTCCCACAAAAACCTGACCGAGCGCACACTCCGCAAGAGATTGACGAACCGGATCCTCAAATCGTTGAGTTGCGTTGTACTGAGTGAACACGGACCAGCCGAACTTCTTAACGTCCTTCATAATATACATTTTTGCTAATGTAGTTAGGATGGCGCATCTGAGTCTCAAACGTTCGGCCTTATCCGAAGAAGTATAAGAGGATCCGAAAATGGAAAATCGAAGAACAAAAGTAAGTTGTAATACGATTTTTAAAATCGTATCGGGCCTACTTCCAGGCGGACGAATTCCGGTAATTCTCAATGCGTTTTCCAAGGTTTCCATCGCGCGGGAAATATCGTCCTGCTCTTGATAAACCTGACCGAGTCCGGTATAAGAACGAATCAAATTGAGCGTGGATTTATTCTCCAAACATTCCTTAAAAAGAACTTCTGCGATCGAATATTCTCCGAGCTGGCGATGAGCATGTGCGAGTTCCAATTGAACTTCGTAATAGGTTTCGCTTTTTGTTTTTTCAAACTGAGCGATCGTCTCCAAAGCCTTGCCGTAGTGATAAATCGCGTCTCTGTTCGCATATTTGCTTCTCGCCTTACGGGCCGCCATCAAAGAATATTTGGAGGCTTTTTCAAAATCCGAACATTGCTGATAGTGAAACGCGAGAATGTCCGCCATCTCAATCACGTTGTTTTCGTTTTCCTTTTCGATAAACGAAGCGATTCTTTTGTGAAGATCCTCTCTTGTGGAATGTAGAAGAGTGTTATAAACGATATCCCGAATCACGATATGTTTGAATATATACGTAAGAGGTTCCGTAACCTCGAGAGGGGTGAGATCCAAACCTTCCAAACTCTGTAGAATGTTCTGGATTTGAGAACGGAACTCCGGCGGTAACAAATGATTGAGAGTTTCAACGTTGATTAAACGTCCGATCACGGATGCGGTTTTTAAAACGATTTTCTCCCTTTCCTGAAGCCGATCCACACGTGCGAGCAAAACGTCGTTTAACGTATTCGGAATCTGGATGTCCCGAGTTTTATCGGAAGTAGACAGGGTTCCGTCCTCCGATTTTTTGAGAGTTCCTTCTTCGATCAGGTTGTGTACGATGGACTCGAGGAAAAACGGATTTCCGCTGGATCGGTTGAGAATCTGATCCAAAAATTCTTCCTGGCTCGTGTCCATCTTGAATTTATGAATGAGAAAATCCCTCGCCTCTTCCGGTTTGAATTCTTTCAAACGAATGAGTTCTTCGTTAGGCGAAACCGTGTCTTCCGCGAACTGACCTTCCGGTCTGGATACGAGGATGAGCATCGCTTTCATCGCGGGTAATCTCGAAGCGAGTTGTTCCAAAAGGCGACCGGAAAGTTCGTCGATCCAATGAACGTCTTCGAAGATCAACATCAACGGTTTTGTCGCGGCTCGTTCCTGTAACAAGGAGATGATGATTTCAAACAATCTTTCATTTTTTTGTTTTCGATCGATCTCTTTTGTAAGGGGATCTTCTTCCACGGGAGCTCCCATCAAAGCTACGAGCGCCTTAGCCCAAGCGACGTCGAACGAATTCAAATTCTCTAATGCTTTTTCCGCTTTCGCAACTCTTGTTTCCAGAGAATCGTCCTCGAAAATTCCGAGAAAAAGGGTCAACAATTCTTTCCAAGGATAAAACGGAGTGAACTTTTCGTACGGATAACAATAACCGATGAGAATCTCAACGTTTCGATCGTATGCCTGATCGATAAAAGTGTTTGTCAATCTGGATTTTCCAAGTCCTGCGTCCGCGATAATTCTGCAAACCACTCCGCTTTTTTCCATAGAAACGTCCAACATCTTGTGGAGACGATCGATCTCTTCCTTCCTTCCGATCATCTTATCCCTATATTGGATCAAAAGTCCGGGAATATTCTTTTGCTCGGACGTTAGCTGAAATACCTTCTTCGCGCCCGAAACTCCTTTGAGCTCGACGTCTCCCACTTCGTGAAAGGAGAAATTCTTCCCTAACTTGTTTTTCGTCTGCAAATCGATGAGGATTTTTCCGCTATGATCGGAAAGAGTCGCAAGTCTCGCGGCGATATTCATCATCTCGCCGATGGCGGTAAAATCCTTTCGGAAAGGCGCACCTAAATCTCCGCAATACGCCATTCCCGTCGAGATCCCGATCTGCAAATTTTTTGCCGCGGGATAATTGGACGCACCTTCCAAAAGTCGAATCGCAAATCGAGCCGACAACGCTTCCTTGTTTTCAAGCGCGGCAGGAGCTCCGAATAAAATACTGAACACTCCGCCTTTGTCGGATAAATCCGTAAGAACGAACGTTCCCGAACAGGAGGCCGCGGCGCTTTGAACGTATATAAAAAAGTCGTTAAAACTTTTTGAATCCGTGTTCGACTCCAAAGGAGAATCGATTCGAACAAAAACGGAGGCCACTTCGCGGTAATCTCCGGAGAACGCCTTGTGAATACTCGTTACTCTTTGATACAACTCCGGTACGATAAAACGTTTACAACGTTTGAAAAAACGTTCGTCCGAGATTCTTTCTTCCGGCGCGGAACGGGTCGGAGGTGGGACGATATTCTCGCATTTTTCGCAATCGATCAAACGATAGAAATTGGAATCGACGCTCTCGCCGACTTTGGATGCCGGAAGAAGATCCCAGAGCCCGGCGCTGAGAATGATTTCACCACCTAACGCGTGTTTTTCGGCGGAAATGGATTGATCCACCGGAGCGCCTGCGATCACGGCCCTTAAGAATCTATCCTGTTCCCCTAAGATAAATTCATGATACACTCCGTAAGCCAAGCCGACTCGAGCCGGAAGATTTACGGTTTCACCCAAAAGTTCGTTGGAGACATATTCGGAAATCGAATTAAAAATTCCTAATGCACAATTCGCGACACGGAGAGCGGCTGCCGCGTCGGTTTCCCCTTCCCTTTTCTCGAAACTGACTAAAACGGAATCTCCCGCAAATTGATAAACCGCTCCCCCCCATTGGCTGAGATGTTTTAACAACCCCGTATAATAATTGGAAAGAACGGTTTGTAAGGCGTCAATTCCTCGCGTTCCTTTGGCGGCTAACGCCAATGTGGTGGGAGTAAACCCGACAACGTCGAAAAACAAAATGGCGCCCTCGAAAGACTGCGATCTTTGCAGTTTCGATTCGCCGAAATCCGCCAATCTCCGAACGATCCCGGAGGGCAGATAAGGTCTGATCAATTCCAGTGTGTTTTTGGGGGATTCCGTTGTGCTATTCATAATAATCCTAAAAACGAATATTATTTTCGTGTATTCAATTTTGCAAGCCGGATAGGCAAATCGATATGACTTAGCTTAGCCCGTACCAAAACCTCAAGTGAGTTAAAGATTAGCGGTCGGTTTCAATCCCGTAATCCCCTCGGCCACTCTTTCGGAAAGAGCGGCGATCGTCATGGACGGGTTGGCGCCGATCGCGGTGGGAGAAAGACTTCCATCGGCCACGTAAAGTCCTTGGTATGAAAAAACCTGTCCGAAAGTTTTCGAATCCGCCGAGGTCACGGCGTCGACCTTCGAATTTCCGAGGACACAACCGCCTAAGGGATGTACGGAGACGTTGTTCCGAATCGGCCAAGACCAAGTCGGAAGCGGAAAATAAAAATCGGTTTTGATAAACGAAGCAAAATCTTTCATCACTCCTAGAATCGCTTCATAAAGCGGCATACTATTTTTTTGAGGCCATTGAATCTGAAATCCTCTTTTGCGATCCAAAACCATCCGACCGTCCGCGCGATCGATTCCCATACAAAGCAACACCGCCGACGTGTAAGAAAGATCGCCTTTCAACAACTCGCTCATCAGATAACCGACCTTTCCGAAAATTTTTCCGTTCAAAAATCTTCTTAAAAGTTCGCCTAACATGTGAAAGAAAAATCCGATCCTTAAAAACCAAGGAACTGCGGCCGCGGCAAAATAAGCGGCAAAAACCGGATAACTTGCGTCTTGAAGCACAAAAGCCTTTTTAGGATCGTAACTTTTGAATAAATTATAGTCCGTGTATTGTGTGATCACAGGACCGTAGTTCGGATTTGCCGGTTCTTTTCCTTTGATCGCAAAGGACAAAAAGTCTCCGTTGCCGGAAAATTGTTTTCCGAGATGATCCGAAATATCGGGAAGGGTTTTGAATTCATTCTTACATTTGAGAAGAAGTTCGGTACTTCCTAACGTGCCCGCCGAAACTACGACTCGTTTTGTAACGACGGAAGCCAATTCCCTCGTTTGTCCGGAAAGATCTCGGAAATAAACTCGGTAACCGTTTTCACCGTGACAAGAAGGATTGTCCTGTCCATCCGATCCGAGAGGAACGATCTTTTGAACCAGATGTTCGGTTCTAATGTCCGCCTTATATTTATTTTCCGCGACAAAAAGATAATTCAGATCCAAAGTATTTTTGGAATGTGTGTTACATCCTATATCACATTCCGCACAATACGTGCAGGAAGTTTGAACGGCTCCGTACCGATTTTTTTCCTGAAGTCCTATCGGAGTGGGTTTTTTAAAATCGTTACCGAAAAAAACGTTGATATCCGCAAGTTTGGATTCGCGGCCCGCGTGTTTTGCGAATTTTTGATAGAGTGTCGTTCGAACGATTTTTCTGCGCGGATCGTTGTTAAGCGGGATCGGTCTGGAACCCAAAATTTCTTTTACAATTTTATAATATACTGTTAAACTTTTCTTTTTTACGTTTGCGGGCCAACGTTCGTCAAAGACATGATCCGGCGGTTCGAGAAACACATTCGCGTAAATCAAAGATCCGCCGCCGAGTCCCGCGGAAATTACGACGTCCATGTTCTTGTAATTTCGAACGTCAAACAAACCCGTTTGATTCAATTTGGAAAGTTTTCTCGGACGGGTTTTGGAGTTTTTCTCTTCGGGAACGTTCCAAAAATTCTTGGACATATCGTGTGGAGAACGAGGGAAAGAACCCTTTGGATAACGTTTTCCGCGTTCCAGAATCAAAACCTGGCCGGGCCATTTTTTACTCAATCTACAACCGTTTACGGCTCCGCCGAATCCGGTACCGATCACAACCGCTTCGTATTTTTTCATCACAACCCCGAATAGTATGTTCGTACATTAAAATAAACTAAACTCAAAATGATTCAGAAGATAAATCCCGACGATCAAAGCCCCCAAAAAGGAAACAAACGAAACCGAAAAATGAATCTTATCCCATTTTTCCAAGGATCGAAACCCCTTATAAATCCGTTTTGAAGACCATTTGGGCAGTTCCTCGAGTTCGTCCCCCAATTTGTGAAGATCCACGAACGTCAATAGGATTAGGAACAAAGTTAAAATCAAAAGAAGCGGATTGATCGCACCGGAAACGGTACAAAAAACCTCTCCGGTATAACTCAAATTTCCCCAACATACGAAACTACGAAAAGAAATCCAAGCCATCAAAATCGGAAATCCCGCGAATACGATCAGGACCTCTCCCCAAATCGACTTCCTCTTAACTTTTCTTTTTCTTTTTTTACGCGGGTGCTCTTCGCTTAACGATTCTGCCATAAGTCGTCCCCCTTGTAGAGTTCGATTTGTTTGCGAGACTTTTCGTCCTCAAAGTAACCTAAACTTTTCCAAACATTCAAAGAAACTTGTTTGTAAATTTTCCAGGAGCCGCCGCAATCCGGAGTAAACGGAATGTCCTTTTGTTCGACTACTCTGCGAACGTATTCTTGACAATTGTCCGCGGGATAACGGTCCTTCTGAATAGGATTGTATTTTGGAAAAGAATCGGATTCTCTCAATCGATGTAATAAAATTTTTCTGAGTTTGTCCTCGCATTTCCTTCCGAACATACAATGCCAAGGTTTATTGTTTCCGGTAAGTTCTCTGACTTTTTTAAAGTCGTCCTTGGTTACGATTTCCTTCAGATCGGAACGAAACAAATTCGGAATTCCTTTCGCGTAACTTTCCCATTCCACAACACGATCGTCGTTGTAAACCGGATGATCGGGCAGGGTCATATCGGAAGCGTGTCCTCTTCCCGTAGGATACATCTTTTTAGAATTCCGTAATTTACGATGTGCGAATGAATCTCCCAATAGATGAAAAGCAAAACCTAACGCGCATAATTTTTCGGGAGATTTTTCTTTTTGAGAAGTAAGTTCCGTACGCAATCGATCCAAGGTGACGACTGCAATATTACGAAGATGTTCGCTATCTCCTCCGGTCAAACCGTGTAACAACTGTTGCACTTCGGCCATTCTCCCGAGGGTGTTAGGCGAACCTTTATCGGTAAAAACCCAAAGTGTATAATCGAATGGATGTTTGAGGGCCAACTTTTGGTACACGGAAATCGCATCCAACTCGGGAACCTCGTCCGGAAGTTGAGTACAAAAAGCGACAAGAGCGATTTCCTCTTTGGTTAACGGAGAAGAAGTCTGAAAGTTATTTAAAACGGTTTGAACCGTATAAAAATGTCCGTCTTCTTGATACGCATTCAAGCCGTGACATAACGGAAACAACAGAATCAGTAGGGATTGAGTCAATTTCTTCCAAGACATAGTCGGCAATAAATACATTTTTTGACAACAATTGCAACAATTGTTTCTCTTTTCGATGACTTTCCCGACATTTTTTGAAAAAGTTTGCAACATCGAATAACGGGGATTTAACGTTTGGAATTCGAAAAATACGTCCGCCAAAGTCGTAATTTAACCTGAGTTCGCGGAGAAAGACGGCGAATTGAAAATTCAACGCCTCATTTGCAATACACCGATTTACTTTAGAAAAGTCTAATAGAACACAATGTCTTCGATTCACAAAACGATAAGAATTTCTTTTAAGAGAATCGATTCTCAAGAACGAAGGTATTTTTTTGTTTACAGGCCAGTGGCTTCGCTATTCTGGGAAAGGGATCATTTGAAACGACTCATGGGAAATCACAATCCTCACTCGCATAACCATTCTCACGATCACTCCCACGACCACCATTCCGGAAACGCGGGCAAAAGTCTTGTGATCGCGATGTTTTTCAACCTCGTTTATGCGGGAATCGAAGCGGGAATCGGCTTGGCGTCGGGATCGCTTGCTTTGCTTTCGGACGCGGGCCATAACCTGATGGACGTGAGTTCTTTGCTTCTCGCTTGGATCGCGATTAAACTTCAAGAAAGGGGGCCTTCTCCCGGATTTACTTACGGATGGAAAAAATCTTCGATCTTAGTCAGTCTTCTAAACTCCACTCTCATTTTCGGCGCCGTAGGTTTTATCGTTTACGAATCAATTGAAAAATTATCCAAACCGACCGACCACCTATCCGGAGGAATGATCGCCATCGTGGCGTTTGCGGGTGTTTTGGTGAATTTCTCTTCGTCTTTCCTATTTCACAAAAGTAAAGACGAAGACATAAACATGAAAGGTGCGTATCTGCATCTTCTTGCGGACGGATTGGTATCCTTGGGAGTGATCGTTTCCGGATTATTGATTCAGTGGTTCGGGTTTTTGTGGATCGACCCGCTCGTCGGTCT
Organism: Leptospira weilii serovar Ranarum str. ICFT; assembly: GCF_000332415.1. GTDB lineage: Bacteria > Spirochaetota > Leptospiria > Leptospirales > Leptospiraceae > Leptospira > Leptospira weilii_A. The sequence goes on along the minus strand of NZ_AOHC02000041.1, from coordinate 181,881 downwards.
TTTGATAGGGTTCGTCATTCTTTACGGAAACGTTCCTCTTTTTAGACAAAGCCTCAGATTGAGTTTGGATTCCACCCCGGATACGATCCAATCCGAAACCGTGGAAAAGGAACTCAAGTCCATAGAAGGTGTATTAAATATTCATCATATTCATATTTGGCCCTTGAGCACGACTGAAAACGCGCTTACCGCGCATCTCGTTTTGAAAAACGATCTTTCTTCCGAACATCAAAGAATCGTCAAGTCCAAGGCGCGGGAAGTTTTGAAACGTCTGAGAATCGCCCACGTCACTTTAGAAACCGAAGAAGAAAGGGAAAACTGCGGACAAATCGATTGCAACTGACCATGAGATTCTTACATTCTCAATAAATACACGATCGCCAAACCCGGCAAACGTTGGACTGCAAAAGTCCGCTTTCACGGACCGCACCGACTCCGCTTTTGATTCCATCAACTTTTCTTAATATTCCGCTTATAAGTCCTAAAGGTAAAACTATTCTTGTTCCTGTCTGCCGTTCATTCTTTTTAACATCGATTCCTGTAAAATCAAAGCGCTCGTAGTGGCGATCGCAACGAGTTTATTTTTCGGATTTCTAACTTCCGCTTGCATCGTCAACATAGCGGGGGACTTGGAGACCACTTTGGCTTCGATCAAAACGTATTCGTCTTTTGGAGAAAAGGTTCTAAAAAACTGAGTGGATAAATCGGTGGTAACACAAGGTCTTTTGGCGGCAAGATAGGAAAGAGGACCGAACGTGTTATCCAACGCGGTGCAGAGCATTCCTCCTTGAAAAATTCCGATCGGGTTCGTAAAACGATCGTCGTAAGGAATCCGGACTACAATCCTTTTCGATCCTTCAAATTCAACGAATTCCGCATTCATTTCCTTAAAGGATTTGGGCGGAAGTTCAAGGTTAAGACCGTATTCCTTAAACATTTTATCCGCCATCTTGTTCATATCAACCCACGCGTGTGTTACGGATTCAGAAACCGACATTTTTATGCTCCTTAATTTGTATCATCGACTTAAGACTTTTGATCGTCTTCGAGAAATATTCCTTATCCATTCGGATTCTTGAAATCTGCATCGCCCCTTGAATCGCGGACATAAATAAATCCGCCGTGTCGCGAACGCCGAGAGTAAGCGTAAAAGACCCGTCCTTAATTCCGTCTTGCAGAGTTTGTATTAGAAAATCGCGATGTTGATTGTGAAGAACCCGCGTTTTGTCGCGGATCGTTTGAGAAAGAACGTGATACTCCGTACCTACGACGCCGAACGGACAAATCCTTCCGTTCTCGCCCGCGTAACCCTCGTAGAGTTTAAAAAGCCCGAACAGCCTGACTCTGGACGATCTTTCCTTTATGTTTTTCTTATATTCTTCAAAGTCCTTATAATATACTTCCAGTATTTCAAGACCCAATTCATCCTTGGAAGGATAATGATAATGAACACTAGCCTTTTTAATTCCTAAATCATCCGCTATATCTTGAAAGCTGAAAGATTGAAAACCGACGTTTTGAAAATAATCTCTGGCAAGAGCGACAATTTTTTCTTTTGTGTCTCCCATCGGTTTCATAGCACCACTTACCTATCGGTAGGTAAGCGAGTCAAATCTAAAATTAATTAAAAAAATCGGACAGGTTCCGATAAAATTCCTTCATCTTTTTAATTTAAGAATGACAAAACCGGCGAGAATAAAAACATGTCTTCAAGATTCCCGGTGACTATAGAGAGAGGGCCACACCCGTTCCCATCCCGAACACGGAAGTTAAGCCTCTCATCGCTGATGGTACTGTGTGGTTCGCTGCATGGGAGAGTAGGACGTTGCCGGGTTTTCTTGTTTTACGGCTTATTTTCTTTTACATCAATCCATTACAACGTTCTTGAAAGCGAAATCACTTCTTCCCGAGTGTAAGCGTCCGGTTTTTTTAAGATCTGAATCAATGCTTTAAACTGATTCGTTTCCAAGTCGATCGGTTTCTTTTTAAAATAATATCGAGAAGCCTGATTCAAACCGCTCATTCCCCTACCCCAATAAACGCTATTGAGATAATATTCTAAAATCATATTCTTTCCCAGTTCGTCTTCCAACGCCGAAGCGATCTGAATTTCTTTCCATTTTCTAGATAAGGATTTTTCCCGAGATAAAAAAAGCGTCCGGGCCAATTGCTGAGTGATCGTGCTCGCGCCTCTCATCTTCCGAAAAAATAAGGCGGAAGAAACTAACGTAGAATGAATATCCGAAATGGAATATCCTTTATGAGAATAAAATCTTCTGTCTTCCACCTGAACGGTGTATAAAATCCACTCTTCCGGAATCTCCGAAAGACGGACCCATTCCAATTCCAACGGAATCGATTCTTTTCGATCCGGTAAATAAATCAAACGATCCTGTTGTACCAAAATTTTTCTTTCCGGAAAGAACTGTTCGTAAATTAAAACGGAGGCAAAAAAAATCGGAAGAACTCTCAAAAAAAAAGCGAGGAACAATTCCTTTTGTTTCATATATCCGGGCGTTTGATTTTTAAACTTCTACCGTTTTTTCATATATTAGAAAAACTTCATTTTCTAATATTTCCGAAGAGATTAAATCCCATTTTTTTAGATCGAAGTCCAAATATTCCTTATAACCGCCGGTAATCGAAGGAAGATTTTTTTGTCCGATTAAAAAGGGAACGATTGTGAGGTAAATTCTCGAAATTAGATCGGATCTAAAGAAAGAGTCGTTTAGAGAAGGTCCTCCTTCCAAAAGAATTTCTCGATATCCCATTTCGGACAGGACCTTAAGAACTTCCGAAGGGCTCAAATCGTTTCCTGAAAGTAAAACGATTTCCGCCGAGGAACCGAGATTGTCGCGGACCAAGGAATAATTTTGATTCAGACAGAAAATCAACGGAGGTTGATTAGAAAAACGGAATACTTTTTTATCTTCCGGAAGGGTTCCGGACCTAAGAAGAATCACGGGGCGCGGATCTTTACCGCTTTCAACGTAACGAAGATGAACGACGGGATCGTCGTTAAGAATCGAGTTTTTTCCGAGGATTAAAACGTCCGACTTGGAACGGATTTCATCCATTTTTTTCTTATCGTTTCTGGAAGAAAGTCCGTACCACCTTCCATCCGGACGAGAAACCTTTCCGTCCAGAGTCATCGCCATATTGATTGATACGTTAGGAAACGAAGTCATGCTCTCGGAGCGTTCAGTTCTCGAGCCAAAATTTTACGAACCGAATTCGAACAGGTCCCGCATCCGGTCGAAGCGCCCGTATCGTCCATAAGTTTTTGCAAGGTATCGTTTCCGTTTCGAATCGAAGTTAGGATATCTTCTTCGGATATTTGGTTGCACACACAAACTTTACGAGGGCGCATAAGTTGGCAGAGATCTACTTGGTTGAAAAATGAGGAATCCATATTCTTCTATTTAATTGGACAGTCGGAAAACGATTTTCCATTCAGATTAGAGATTCCGAAAATCTTCTGCAAGATAAATTTTTTACGGTTTTCATTTGACACAGGGTTTTCGAAAAAATAGCCTTCGAAATTCCTGATTAAAATCAAAAAGGCAAACCATGCAGGATACCAAAAGAGCCCCCTTTCGAGAAATTCTTGGATGGTGCATGTTCGATTTTGCGAACTCATCTTATACGACTGTCATCATCAGCGTAACTTACGGAATCATTTTCAGTCAATTGGTGGTTCCCTCCACCACAAACCAAGAAAATCCGTTCGAATACGGAAATCTTCTCTGGTCGATCGCTCTTGCGATTTCGTATCTCCTAGTGGTTGTAACGGGACCGATTTTCGGCGCGATCACCGATTATTCCGCGCGTAAAAAACAATTCCTATTTTATAGTTATGTTTTTTGTATCATCTCCACGGGCGCGCTTTGGTTCGTAATCGCTCCGGGACAATATCTTTTGGCGTTTATTCTCATTATCTTTTCCAATTTCTTTTTCGCCTCCGGAGAAAACTTCGCTTCCAGTTTTCTTCCGTACTTAGGACCGAAACAAGATTTGGGTAAAATCTCCGGTTATGCTTGGGGAATCGGATACTTCGGCGGAATCGCAGCCGTTGCGTTAGTCAACACTTTGGGTCCTAAAACGTTGGCGAATTTTGACAATCTGCGTTTGGTCGGCCCTTATACGGCGTTCTTCTTTTTATTCGCAGGAATTCCGACCTTTCTTCTTTTAAGGGAATACGCCGCGGGAAAAGAAAAACCGGAAGGACTTTCCTATCTCAAAATCGGAATCGAAAGAGTCATTTCCACGATGAAAGAAATTCACAAGTTCCGTGATATGGCTTTGTATCTTTTGTCTTTGTTTTTTGCGATGGCCGCACTCGGAATCGTAATCAGTTTCGCCTTTATTTACGGCGCGCAGGAAATCAAAACGGAAGAAAAACACGAGATTGCAATGTTTCTATTGATCCAACTTTTTGCCGCGATCGGAGCGATTATATTCGGTTTTATTCAAGATAAAATCGGGGCGAAGAAAACTTTCAATATTACGCTTTTATTATGGGTTGTTTGTCTCCTACTGATCTATTGGGTAAAGGATCTAACGGCGTTTTTGATCGGTATCGGAATTCCAACCACACAACAATGGGTATTCGTAGGTACGACCGTTTTTGCAGGAGCCGGACTCGGAGCCACACAATCCGCAAGCCGCGCAATCGTAGGTCTTTTTGCGCCCGAATCCAAGTCCGGAGAATTTTTCGGTCTTTGGGGTTTATCCGGAAAAATAGCCGCCGCATTCGGTCTCGTTGCGGTGGGAGGATTGCAGGTTCTTTTCGATTTAAGAAATTCCTTCTTGGTGGTTTCCGTTTTTTTTATCATTTCTCTTCTCATCAACTTTTTAGTGGATGAAGAAAGAGGGATTCAAACCGCGATCGATTATCGGGAGACTTAGACTTAATCGGGGATTCTCGGGCTTTTGTAATATTGGATTGCGAAGAACGACTTGCGTTTTCCCGAGATTTTGATACTCTGAACGAAAGGTAAAAAGTAAGATGGCTTTCGTGACCGAAGACGAGTTCGAATCGCATCAGAGTCAGCGTAGATTGGCTTTGTCTACGATCGACGAACTGACACAGACAAAATTGGATTTGTTGGAAGCGGGAAAAGAAATTCCGCGATTTATCAACAACGCCATTTCCTATCTCAACAAAAAATATCTGACCCAAGAAAAAGTCATCAGCGACTTCTTAATCAAAAAATAACGTTAGCCGTAATTCAAAGCAACCGTTACACAATCCTAAATTTGAATATGCCGATCATCTAAACTCCAACATTTTGGAGATCATGATCTTCTGATCCAATTCCATTCCATGGAGTTTAAGACTTACCATTTTATCCACTTTTCTCAGATATATTTTGTACTGAAGAACGATCTGTTTTTGTTTACTGTATGGAAGCGGATTTGTCGCATCGTGCAACTTGGTGGAAACACTTGCGGGAACGGGTTGAACCGGATTATCCGGCCAAAGAAAATCGGTGTCATGGCTCGAAAAGAATTCCAAAAGAATTTCACTGTTGTTGTTCGGAGTTCTTTTTCCCTCCCCTAAGAAAGTCGGTCCCTTCGGGGAATTATTGACCAAACGTCTCATTTCTCGGATGAAAACTTCTCCCTTTGCGTTCGTTCTTTTAAACTGAAGAATGATCTTTTCCAAGGATTGTCCGTCCGTTCCGGGATAAATATAAATTCTAGATTGATAGAGATACGTTTTCGGATAATCGGCAAAAGATTGACCGAGACCTAAATCGAGTTCCAAATATTGTTTATTTTCCTTATCTTGAAACAAGAACTTCGAGGCTTCCCGAGGTTCGTCTTCGATATAACGAAGCGCTTTTTTATACGTTTCATTGCCGAGTAGACCGTTGATTTTAAGAATATTCCCGGCAATGGACGCGTGAAGGTTATCGATTTCAATATCCGTAAAACCGCTTTTACGTACGGTTTCGATCTGTTTTAATTCTTCCTTTTCTTCCATCGTTAGGACCTTGTTAGGTGCGGCTCCCAAACCGGCCACGGAAAGAATCATCAGAAATGTCAAAATACGGATGTTCATAAATTTACCCTTATTCAGATTATCGAAATTCTGATGTTCCATTCTTGATTTTACAAACCAAAAATTTTAAGACATTATGACTCGTTATTGCAGGTTCAACGGATTTTTTGAGGAAGAGTTACGATCCGGAAAGATCGCTCCCGAAAGATTGGATTTGAAAAATCGATCTCTGGAAAATCTGTTTTTTCTCTTTCAATCGATTTGTAATCCGTCGACGACGATTTTCTTGCGAGAACGTCCCGATCCGAGTTGGATCGAATTTTGGGAAACGAGAGGAATTCGATTTTGCAAATTTCAATTCTTAAAAAGAAATTCCGATCAGAATCTTCAAACTTCACCGATCGATCCGATCCGAACCTGGGAAGAATGGGGTTCCGTTTCCGATCTGAATGATTCGGGCGAAATCCTTTATTCTCCTCAAAAAGCGGAACTTTCCAAAAGGTTGAATTCTAAAATTCTTCTGGCTCGTTGGAAATCGGAACGGGGCTTTCAAGATATCCCCGCCAAGATTTTGGAGAAACCTTCTTATCTCTCCGCGTTGATCTCCGAATGGTCGGAACTACGGCCAGACAAGACCGTTCTCAAACCGGAGTTTAGTTTTTCAGGAAGACATAAAATTCTTCAATTTTCTTCCCTGGTTTCGGAGAATCGGGAAGATTGGGACGCCGCAAAAGATTCCTCTTGGTTTCCAAGCGTCGCCGAACCTTGGATGATACGAACGTTTGATTTTTCGTGTCTCTATGATTTTAACGCGGGAGTTCCCACATTTTCCGGAACTACGATTCAAATCTGCGACCAAAAAGGAAAATACAACGGCGCTTATCTTTCTTCAGAAAAAGAATCCGAACATCTCGCTTCCCTTTTGGAACCGGTCGTGAAAGAATTATCCAAAAGTTTTTCTCCGAAATACGTTGGTCCGGTTTCACTCGACGGTTTTGAGTTCTATTCTCAAAATATAAAAAAAATACAAAGGATCAGTGAAACGAATTTTCGATGGTCCATGGGAAGAATTCTGTTTGAATTTTCAAAGTCCCCCGCCCTCAACGAAATCAAAAAAGGATTCGGTGAAAATCTTTCCATTCTTCCCTTACCATTGAGAGAACCGATTCCGAAATATTCGGAATGGATTTCAGACTGGGGCAAGCCCAAGGGACTGAACATTCTTCCCTTGACTCCGGATCGATTTACTTCGGGAAAGTCTTACGGAATTTCCTGGATTCTTTTGAGCTTTTTAGAAAGTTCTCGAGAAACGATACAAGAGAGAATTGAAAAGTTTTATTCCGATTGGAGGAAACGAATTCTCCACTGAAATGTACTTGAGGCTTTTTCAGACCTTGCCAGGATGTCCTCCAGGTCGCGGTTTACCGCCCGGAAAACCATCCGCAATCTATGCGGTCCACATTCAGGATAGAAAATGGAACTGTTTTTAAACTACGCTCTTTACATAATCGTTAGCATCGGGTTTATGATTCCCTTTACCGGGTTTGTCATCGGAGCCGGGGCGATCATCAGCGCGACTCTCGCGGGATTTACCGTTAACTTTCTTTCTCAAGTTTTAGAAGAAAATAAACTCCAAGACTTTATTACAAGAAACAAAGACAATAAATTAGGAAAGGCTCTTCAAGACGCAGTTTTAAAAGGCCAGGAAAAATTGAAAGGCGCTTCGGCGACCGTTCCCGTTCACGCGGAAGAAAGCCACGGTTCACACCATGTCATCTCCGTAAAAACCTATTCCCTGATTTTTGCCACTTTGATTTTCTTTACGTTGATTACGGTATGGGTTGCAGGAATCGACTTCGGTGCGATGAACGTGATCATCGCCATGGCCGTTGCAACCGCAAAGGCTTCTTTGGTGCTCGGATATTTTATGCACCTTAAATACGATTCGATTATGAACCGAGTCATTTTCGGTTCCGGTTTCCTCTTCTTGCTTCTCCTTTTCGGATTTTCCGCTGCGGATATCTTTACAAGATTTAAGGTTCTGCTTTCTTTCGCATTCTAATCGATCGTTCTTGAAAATCCTAAAAAGCCGATCTGCGGATCGGCTTTTTTATTTCTTTAAAAACCCCTTTTCAATTAAAACACAACCGAACACAAGAATCCTTCGCCTTATTTCCGTTAAATGAAATAAAGCGGCTTATCTTAAATTTTTCACATTCGACAACTTTCTTCGTACATGCGGAAAAGAAAATAAGATACGTTCTAGGATAAATTCTAAATTGACTCGCTTTTTTTTATCGAAAAAAGTATTCTTTTCATTTCTTAGGAGATCCAACCGTATGAAACACAATCCGATTCGTATTCTCTTCATCCTACTCTTCTTAACATTCGTAATACTCGATTGTAAAAAAGAACATTCCTTAAAACCAAACGCGAAAGTGGTTCAAATTCCTTCTCTCGGACTCGGACTCGACTACGAAGGTTGGAATTTTAACGATAATCCGAACCTCATGAACCAAACGGAAAAAATCGCATCGGACACGGACAATTCAGGCACGATCAAAAAGGCTCTTGAATTTGTAGGAATCAACTTTTTTCTTTTTGAATATCCGCAAGGAAGTACGGAAGCAGGTTTATTCAATACTAACATCAATTATACGATAGAGGACCTTTCCAAACAACCGAGGGAAATTTCCTTGGATGATTACATTTCCACAATGACGGGTCTTTATCCGGTCGTATTACAAAAATATGAAATGATCAATCCTCCGAAAAAATCCAAAATCCACGGAATCGATAGTGTCCTTTTAGAAAGCAGGTTTGAACAACCGGTCGGCGGTAAAAATCTTAAAATTCATAACTATCAGAGAATTTTTATCGTGAATCAAAAGGCTCATGTTTTTACGGGCTCGTTTTTAGAAAAAGAGGCAGGTTCCAAAGGACCCAAGGTCCTGGAAGTTTTGGGTAAGTTCGTGAAGTTGTAAGTTAGACGACATTCTTGAAAGAATGAAAACGATACTTTCCATGAAACTTTTACAATCCAAACGAATTCAATTATTCTTATGGATTATTCTTTTAGCTCCATTTTCAACGAACGGAATATGGAGTCATGATATTACACTTCCGAATTATTTCAAAGAAGAGGAAACTTCCAGTTATCCATTTTATTTAAACTTCAAACTGAACAACGATCTTTCTGCGACGATTCGATTCCCTACTAAAATATCGGGCAATTATCAGATCGTACTTGGTGCAAACACTCGGTTTCCCTCCGAATTTATTTCTTTATTCAAAATTTCGTTAAACGGGGAAGGTCACAAAGAACTTCCGTTTCAAATCAGAAAGCCAATCAAACAAGGTAGAATATTTTCAAGTATTGATTTTTCAATTCAGGAAGGAGAAGCCTATCGAAACGAATATGTCGATTTTCACATTACGGTTATAGAAAAAAAAGTGAAACTTCTCAGTCCGAAAAACGCTGCTTTATTCCACCAAAACTTTTTGGAATTAGGTTTTAGGAAAAAAGATTGATCCAAAATCCGAAGACCTTCCCAAAACCTTAAAAAAGTCATTCAAAATACGTAAACTACCGAAAGAGACGGTTTTAGGTTTTTGTGGATCCGAACAAACTCTTTATTCTTTGAAAGGAATTCCCATTCCCTTTAAAATTTCTTTCGCGCGATTTTGAAATTCAATTTCTTCTTCGGTTGTAAAAGAACCGAAAATCCCCTTTTTAAATCGATCGGCAAGAGCGATGTATTCCAAACAACCGGCGACACTCAAAACGGATTTGGCTTTTCCTTCGAAAACTTTCAGCTCCCCGTTCTTCTGTATGACCATCGCTCCCGGAGGAATTTTTTTTCCGCCTCGAACCGTACAACCGGCAGTCACCATAGCGCCGTCTCCGATTTCGGCCTCGTCCAAAACGATACTTCCGATTCCGATGAGACAACCTCTTCCGATCTTACAACCGTGCAACATCGTATTATGACCGACTAACGTGTAGTCTCCGATAAAAATTCCCCGACTCGAATCGGTATGAAGAGTGGAGTTATCCTGAATATTGACTCCTTCTCCTAAAACGATCCGATTCATATCCGCGCGTACGACGACTCCGGGCCAAAGGGAAGAATAGGGGCCCATCTCCACGAGACCGATCGCGGTCGCTTGAGGATGAATAAATGCAGTTTCATGAATATTCATTTTATCGATTCTCCCGAATGAATCTATCAAATGGCTTTACAAAGTCCACAAAAAATGGCGTGGTGTTGATTGAGACTGTCACAAAATCTTAAAATATGCGAGCCGGTAACGAGAATTTAACATCTACAAACACCATCCGCAAGAATTCCCTCACTGATACGGTAGACGGTAAACTTTTGAACTATGAGACTTTATATATTATATTCAATTTTCATAAATTACTTTTCAAACATATATTAAGAACCGATCTTATCGTAAAACGAATCCGTTTTTCCCGGCAAGCGCGACTAACCGATCGGAAATCTCCTTGATTCGTTCTTGTGTGAACGTTTTTTCGTAGTTGACCAATCGAAAACGATAACTCACCGATCTTTTTCCTTCCGGAACGTTACCGCCCGCAAATTGAGAATAGACCCAACCTTCCTCCAATTCGGGAATACTTTCCTTTTTTGCGAGATCGGTAAATACGTTCGTATTTTCCTTTTCTCCGATCAAAATCGAAAGATCGATTTCCGCTTCCGGAAATTGAGAGGGAACGATAAAACGGGAAACTTTTCGGTTTTGATTCCAGAGTTCGACAATTTTCTCGAATTCAATAGAACCGTAAATTACCCTTTTCTTAAGTTCAAAAGAATCCAAAACCGCAGGGTGAACGTATCCTAAATTTCCAACGACCTTTGTTAAATTTTTTTTGTGCGACCTAACGACCAAACGCAAACTCGCTCCGGGATGAAAAACCGGCTCCGGCTCGATCTCCCAGGTACAATCAAAAATTTGAATGGAGTTTAAAAAGGATTCGATTTCCTTTCTCACCTTCAGGAAATCCTCCTCCAAAAGTTTCAGATCCGATTCGGAATTTTTTCTGTCATACGAAACCGCAAACGACAGAAATTTCTTTTCGTTATCCGGTTCCGGAAGATTGAAATACGCTCGTCCAAATTCAAAAATCTTAATCTCCGAAAAACGATCCTGATTGGTGCGAATGTTTTTTAACAGGGAAGGTAATAGAGAATTTCGAAGAACCGATTGTTCTTCCGGCATTTCATTTTTGATCTTTACGGAAAGTTTCGGGTCTCCATCCAACTCGTTCTCCTTTAAGGATTGAAACGAATAGTTAAAAACTTCGCGATAACCCAAACTTCCCGCAAAAAAAGTTTTACATTTTCTTTCCAATTCTCTACTTAGATTTCGAATCGGCGTTTTGACTTCCGCCAAAAGAGGAGACACTTGAATCGTATCGTAACCTCTGGTCCTTCCGATTTCTTCCACGAGGTCTTCCGGAATCGTGACGTCGTAGTTATGACGAAATTTCGGAACCAACACTTCAAGATGATCCCCCTTCCAAGAAACCACAAAATGCAATCTTTCTAATATATCGGTGATGTCGCCTTGAGATAACATAACGCCTAACTTCGCGTTGATAAAGTGAATGTCCGTATGAATGTGAACTTCTTTATGAGGAGTATGTAAAAATCCGACCGGCTCGGAAGCCTTGAGAGAAGGACAACCGTTTTCTTTTAAAAGATTGAGCGCGCGACGAATCACGGGAAGAGTCGTAGTCGCTTCGAGTCCCTTTTCGTAACGTACGGAAGAATCGGATCGGATTCCCGTGGAACGAATGGACTTACGAACTCTTTCCCTTGCAAACACCGCCGATTCCATCACAACTTCGGAAGTAGTATTTTGCACGGCGGATTCTTTTCCACCCATCACTCCGGCGATCGCAACCGGTTTTCCTTGATTGCGTATAATAAGAATATCCTCTTCCAAAGACGGAGACGTTTCGTCCAATAGTGCAAAACTTTCTCCCTTGTTTGTATAGGAAACTTCCAGAGCAACCCCGCCTTGACCTTCCAAAAACTTCTTATCAAAAAAATGTGTGGGTTGTCCCATTTCCAACATTACGTAATTGGAAACGTCGACCACGTTGTTGATAACTCGAATTCCGCATTTCTGCAAACGGGATTGAAACTTTCTTCGGGAAGGAAGAATGGAAATTTCACGAATCGAAGACGCGTAATAGGAATGTGCATTCTGATTTTCTAATACTTTCGGAAGTTCGATCGAAAGATCGAAATTCCACAAAGACTCGAACGGATTGAAAGTGATCGGCAAACGAAGTTGGGATGCAAGTTCTCTCGCAAAACCGAAATGGCTCCAGAGATCCGGCCTGTGTGTGATGGATTTATTATCAACATCGAATATAATGTCATCGTAATGTAAAAAAGACCGAATCGTTTTTCCGACTTCCGCGCCTTCGAGTCCGTTTAAAATCCAAACCCCGTTGTTTTCTTCCGACAAAAAAAGTTCCTTTTCGGAGCATAACATTCCGGAACTTTTGACTCCTCTGAGTTCCGATTCTACAATTTCCTTTTCTCCGAGTTTGGCGCCTGGAACCGCAAGAGGGACCAAATCTCCCGCTTTTACGTTGGTGGCTCCGGTGACGATTTGAGATTTGGAAGATCCGTTGGAAACCTGCGCGATCTGAAGTTTATCCGCGGAAGGATGTTTTTCCAAAGATTCTATTTTAACAATCTTTACAAAGTCCAACTCGGGTCGATAGGAGTCCGCACCGTCGATCTCACAAACGGAGATTGCGATCTTCTTTAAAATCGCTTCGAGACCAACCTCTTTCAAAGGTGTAAAATCGTTCATCCAATCTAAGGAAAGTTTCACGTAGCCAAACTCCGTTCCAATTACTGAGGTCCAGAAACCTCGATCAAAATCGGATGTCGAGCAGGAAAATCCGCTTGGCTTTAGTTCGGGAGATATACCTGAAAGAGTTGAAATCGATGTTGAATCGTTTTTCCGTTTCTTACCTTACGAAGCTCTCGATCAAAGTCTTCCTTAACTTTCTGAATTTCGTTTCGAGTTCGGTTCATCGCCGATTTTTTTTCGGGCTTTCCTTCCCATTTAAAGGCGGCTTCTTGACGCATCCATTTTTCTTCGAGTTGTCTGAGCGTATTCTGGTTGCTCGTTCTGATTTTGAATTCTTCCTTTTGAAAAAGATCCAAAGTCTGATCTCCGAGTTCCTTTTTTCTGGATTCCAAGATTTCATCCAAGGCGAGAAAAGTTCGGATTAAATTTTCCTCCAAACGGGAAGGAAGTTCGAAATGTTCGGGCGTTGAAGTTGAAGATTTTGAGACGGAATGAACTTCCCTAATTTCTTCGGGAAGTCCTTCGATTCTTTTTACGGAACCAGTTCGTGGGTTTGTCTCGAAGTAAAATAACTCGGTTCGATTGAGTGTGAACTGAAACTCCACCAAGAAAACGTAATATTCCTTATTGGAAATCGAATGAAAAGAAGCGCTCCATCCCTTTTGATTTTGAATCAGATAAGAAACGGTTTTATCGACAAGAGGATGACCGAAGGCTAAAAATTCCAAACTGTCGTTTTGAAGCGCGAGTTCGGAATCAAACGTTCCTAATTTTCCCTTATACTGAGGCGAATCGATTTCGTAAACCTGAGGTTTTTTCCGAATCAATTTAAAACCCGCTTCTTCCGGAAACGTACGCGTAAACTTGGAAATAAATTCTTCCAAATGTGTGTTGTTAAACGAACGCTCTTCAAGCGTGTGACTGTAATAATCCAAAAGATTGAAGTCGATCAACTTAGGAGTTACAAGCGCGCCCAATTTCTCAAAACCTTTTTTTGCGATCTTGATCCGGTTATCGATCTCGTCTTCCATTTCAATTTTGGACTTATTACCCGTTACGAACTTCATAAAGGAAGAATTGAAATCCAACTCGTCTTCGATCGCTCCAAGCAGTTCGTCCGAGGACCCGATCGACTCCTCGAAAAGACGGATCTTGTTCGTGAGTACTTCCAAAATTCTTTCCGCAACGGTATCCTTACTCGCAAAGTTAAAGATAAATACGTTGTCCTTCTGACCGAATCTATGAATCCTTCCGATTCTCTGTTCGATTTTGAGAGGGCTCCAAGGAAGATCATAATTGAAAAGGACGTTTGCAAACTGAAGGTTCCTGCCTTCTCCTCCGGCTTCCGTACAAATCAGAATTTCCGTTTTCGTTTTAAATTCCACGATCGCCCTTTCCTTAGCGTCGGCGCTGAGAGAACCGTGAAACAAAGTGACTTGAAAATCGGAAAGAACGCCGGCCAGAAAATCCTGAGTCGATCTGAACTGAGTAAATATGATGAATTTTGAATGTCCTTCTTTTTGAAGTTTGAGAATCGTTTCCTTTAACTTGATGGATTTTTTGTCTTCTTTGATTTTTTTTCCGAGAAGAATCAAACGATTGAGGGAAAGAAGTTCCCTCTTTAAACTCTGAAGATCGAACTGAACGGATTCGTCCAAACCGGAAACAAATTCCTCCACGTCTTCGGTTTCGTCCAGATCCCACTCCTCCAATTTAGATTCCATTTGTTTAATATGATGAAACCGATTTTCCAAAAGGAATTTTCTTTTTGTAAGCGCGGAAATAAGAGCGAACACCGAAGAATCCAACAATTTCTGAAATACGATCATCACGAATCCGATCGCGCGGTTCTGAGTTCTCATCGCAAGGTTGTATTCTCTTCGAACGTAGTTGGTAGTTTCCTCGTAAAATTCCCGTTCCACCGGAGAAAGCTCGATTCTGACCGTTTTTGCGAATCGTTTCGTAAACCCGCCGACTTCCACCTTTCTTCTTCGTAAAAGAACCTTGGATATTTTGTCCTTGAGATCGGTTTTGTTTCCTAGAATATAATCGTTTACGAATGTATGATACGGACCCAAAATATTCGGATCTATCAGGTGCATTAGATAATAAAGTTCTTCTAATTTTCCTCGAAACGGTGTCGCTGTCAAAAGAAGAAGACATTCGCACTTCTTGGAAATTTTTTCGGCAAATAGATAAGCGCGTGTGATTTTATGATAATCCCTTCTGAGCCTGTGAGCCTCGTCGAAGATCACGATATCCCATTTTGTTTTTAGGATCTCTTCGGCATATTTCGGATTTTTAATAAAGTCGACGGAAGTGATGACGTGTTGAAAATTTTTCCAGTTCTTATCGCCTTCGGTATGAAAATTTCTTCGTTTAACGATTTCAAAATCCTCGTTGAACTTGTTCTTCAACTCCTGTTGCCATTGAACCAAAAGAGGAGAAGGCGCTACGATCAAAACCTTCTTGTAACCTCTTCGAAAGATCAGCTCCTTCATCACAAGAGCGGCTTCGATGGTTTTTCCCAAACCGACTTCGTCCGCCAAAATAAAACGAGGACGCAAACTGTTGACCACGATATAAGTCGATTCGATCTGATGAGGAAGAAGTCTCGTTCTGGAATTGGAAAGCGCGGAAAGTTTATCGAATGCGTGTGTGAGTTTTAACTCATAAGCGGTCAGAGCGAGATCCATCAATCCCGCTTGTTCGCATACGTTTCTAAGCGGTGACGGATAACCCGGAAGAATTTTCAAATACGGAGAATTTTCCGAAACCGTCTTTTTGGAAGAAGTCGACGTAAACTCGATCGTAAATTTTCCTTCGCTCGACGAAACGATTTTTCCTATGCCCAATTCGGGAGAACCTGTGAGATAACAAAAATCTCCGCGATAACCCGAGCGGGGATTGGATTCAAAGTCGAGATTGAGTTGTAAAGTATTTTCCAACTAAACTCCTCTTTGATCGCCCCAGATATATTTATGAGTTTGAAGGGAAAGGCGAAGTCCGGAACCCAAAGAGGATTTTATCCATTCCGCGAGAACTTCGGGCGGCAATTCTCCTTGCACCGGAGAAACCAATAGGTTCCCGGATAATTTATGATTTTCGATCACTTCGAGGCATCTTTCAAAATCGTTTCTATCGCGGATCACGAACTTAATCTCGTCCAAATCGTTCTTTCGTTTATTATAAATTTCTAAATTTCTCAAACTCATACGGTCTTCCATTCCGGAACCGGGGAGTTTGTAATCCAAGGTAAAAACGAATTGATCCAATCCTTCGATCGATTCCGCTCCGTTGGTTTCCACTCTCGGCCTTGGATACAAACCAGATGGATTTCTAGTTCTAAAAATTTCGTTTCCTAAGGCGACGCTGAAGTCGCGGTTCCTTCCTTCAAGAGGTTCTCCGCCGGTAAGAAGAACTTGAGTAGGCGCCGGACTTAAATTTTGAATTTTATCCAATACCCGGTTCAAGTTCCATTCTTCGCCCGCGTTCGGAGACAATGCGTATGGAGTATCACACCATAACTTTCTTCCGGTCGCCATTCCGCATCGAAGCGAACATCCGGCCATACGAACGAATACGGTCGGGATACCCGTCGAAATTCCCTCTCCGGAAAGAGAAAGATAAATTTCATGTACGGAGGTTTTCAGATTGTCCATGGGTTCTTTCGAGTACAAGATTTTTCTTTCAACAAACAACGAGATCGTAAAAAAATAAAAAGGTAAATTCCAGAATTTACGACCTGCCCTTTGCGGTCAACTCTCGGAGCTTCCGAGTTTACGATGAGGATTTTTTTCACGAGTAAAACTTCGTGTTGACAAATGGACGTTTTTAGAATTGCGAAAAAATTAAAACGATCCTTTCCCGTTAAAGTCCGCGTAAAAGAACCGGATCTTTTGCTTGTCAATCCGGATCGAAATCGTTCTCCTAGTAATCAAAAAATGATTTCGGAGCTGCTCCTTTGATTCGTTATATACCGTCTTTTATCTTTGTTTATTTGTTCTATCTTCCGTTTCGAATTCTACCGTATCGTTTGTGTCTTTTATACGGAAGATTTCTCGTGATTCTTCTCTATCCGCTTGCAAGAAAACACAGAAGAATCGCATACGAAAATATTTCTCACGCGTTCCCCGAATATTCCGAAACGCAAAAGAAAGAACTCGTTTGGAAAAGTATTCTTCATATCGGGAATCTGGCCGCGGGAACTTTGTATGCTCCGCGTTTGAACCAAAAATGGATGGATCGTTATCTCGTTTATGATCCCGAATCCTTAGCTCTTGAAAAGAAAACAAACGAAGAAGGCGTCGGAGTCGTTTTGATCTCCGGTCATTTCGGAACCTGGGAAATCTTAGTTCAGTTTATGGGGATGCGTATGAAAGGCGGAGGGATTTATAAAAAAGTTAGAAATCCGTTCGTGGATAAATTGATCTATAAACTCAGAACTAAAAACGGAATCAAACTCGTTTCTACGGAAGAATCCAGTCAAGTGACCAAGATGTTAAAACAAGGTTATTGGGTCGGCTTCGGTTCGGATCAAAACGCGGGTAAGGTCGGAATTTTCGTAAATTTTTTCAATCGCCCCGCATCCACTTATCAAGGTCCCGCATTGATGGCTTATCTTACGGGCGCAAAGATGCTTTTGTATTCGGTTCTTTGCGGAGAAAACGGTAAGGTGATCGTTCGAGTCAAAGACCTGGGATTTGTGGATAAAAAAGCGTTCCCGGATCGGGAAACCGCAATTCGTCATTACACGGAAGTCTGGACAAAAGCCTTAGAAGAAGAAGTGAAATTGTTTCCGGAACAATACTTCTGGGTTCATAGACGCTGGAGAACGAAACCGGGAGATTTTCCCGGTCAAGTTTGACTGGATTCTTTTTTTTGAAAAGCCGTAAGGTTGAAAACAAAGTATATTCCAAAACTAAATTCTAATTTTGGAATATACTTTTTTTTGCGACCGAGTTTCCGACCGGATTTAAACCGAAACTCTTAAAAGTTCAATCGTTCGCCGAAAACTAAGATTTACCGATTATTTTTTTGGGAACGTTTTCTTATACAATTCCAAAGAATCTAAAACGATCTTTCTTGCCAACTTCGCGTTTTGAAAGTCTTCGATAACTACGGTTTTGTTTTCCAGTTTTTTATAATCTTCGAAGAAGTGCTTGAGCTCCAATGTAAAATGCGGAGGAAGTTCCGAAATATCGTTGATATGATTAACGGACATATCGTTGGCCGCGACTGCGATGATCTTATCGTCTTCCTCTCCGGAATCCAACATTCTCATCACACCGATCACTTTTGCTTTTACCAAACAAAAAGGTTCCAACTCAACCTGAGAAAGAACCAAAATATCCAAAGGATCGTGATCTCCACAATAAGACTGTGGAATAAATCCGTAATTTGCGGGATAATAAAAGGAGGAATATAAAACCCGATCTAGTTTCAGAATTCCGTATTCTTTATCAACTTCGTACTTCGCGCGGCTTCCGCGTTTAATTTCAATAATGCCGTTTACAAATTCCGGAACTTGATCGCCCGGAGAAATATCGTGCCAAGGGTGTACCATAATAGAAAACTATTTTAACGGTCCAATGAAAGGCAAGTTAAAATACAACCCTCAATCGAGTTAAGCCTTCGGCTTCCAACTCCAAGTAACCGCAAGTAATGCGAGAGAGATCAATGTCGCACCGATGATGAGATACAAGGATTGTTCCCAATGAAATCCCGGTTGTTTGCTCAACCATCCCACCGCTTTGGAAAGAGCCGTTCTTCCTAAATAACCGAACAATCCGATAAAACCCGCGGCGGCTCCCACCGCTTTTTTCGAAGTGAAATCAAGTCCCGCAACACCTAACAACATGACAGGCGGATAGATAAAAAAACCGATTATACCGAACAAAGTAAGATCCAACCAAAGAAAACCGGGAGGAGTGAACAACAATACGACAAGAGCGGAAAGAATCGGAAGCATACATAAGAAACTCACCATTCCCCTTTTCCCGCCGAGTTTATCCGAACCCCAACCCACAAGAAGTGTGGAACCGATTCCCGCAAATTCGTATATGAGAGTACTGATTCCTCCCTTTTCCAAAGAGGCCCCCTTTGCAAATTTTAAATATGTCGGACCGATATCCGTTAAACTATAACGAACCACATAAATGAAAAAATTCGCAAATGCGAAAGTCCAAATATAATAATTCTTTAATACGGATCCGACGATAATTTCCTTAAACGAAAGTTCCCTTTCTTGTTCTTGGGAGGATATTCTCAATTCCTTTTCAGGATCTTCCTGATACTCTTCGATCGGAGGAAGACCTACCGACTGAGGAGTGTCCACCAATCGAAACAAAAGATACATTGCGGTTACGATCGCTATCGAAGCCGGAATATAAAACGCGTTTCTCCATCCCCACCAGGCGGCGCTATAAGCGGCGACAACCCCCACCAAACCGCCGCCCACGTTATGTGCTATATTCCAAATTGCGAATTTAGATCCTCTTTCCGAGACTCCGAACCAGTGACCGAGAGAACGTCCGCAAGGAGGCCATCCCATTCCTTGAACCAGTCCGTTCAATGCCCAGAGATAAAAGTGAACGTCGTATTGACTCGAAGCCCCGAACAATAAATTACAAATCGCGCTTAAGATCAAACCCAAAGGCATGAAGTATTTCGGATTACTACGATCGGATAAAATTCCCATTAGAAATTTTCCGATCCCGTACATGATCGCGGTCACCGCTAAAATGTTCGTAATTTGTTCCTGGCTGTAATGAAGTGTTTCTCCCATCTCCTTGGAAACGACCGGAAAATTATTTCTTACGAGATAAAATACGGCATAACCGATAAAGG
Source organism: Leptospira weilii serovar Ranarum str. ICFT (assembly GCF_000332415.1). Taxonomy (GTDB): domain Bacteria; phylum Spirochaetota; class Leptospiria; order Leptospirales; family Leptospiraceae; genus Leptospira; species Leptospira weilii_A. The sequence goes on along the minus strand of NZ_AOHC02000041.1, from coordinate 162,164 downwards.
TCGCTTCTAAGATTCTCCATCTAAACAGAGGATAAGATCGATCGATTGTTTCTTTCGGTAATAGTGGTTTTGCTTTTGCAGGAAGCAACCAATGGAATGGTGAAATCATTAGGCCCAATCTTATGAATCTAGAATCGCTTACAAGGTCATTTTTACGGTTCAACGACCATTTCGTTACCGGCAAAGTCGAAAAGATCAACGATCAAAATAGGAGTTCCCGCAATTTGCGGAACTTGTAAAAAAATTATACAAAAACGGATTTGCATTTTTTAAAGACCTTCGTTTCCTTACGCCTTATGATAGATTTGAATCCGGACTTAATTAAAAAAATGAAACTTAAGGAAGGAAACAAATTGATCGTTATTGAGAAAGAGAACGAATACAAATCGACTCCTCTCTCGGGCGTTATTTTTACGAATGAAATTTCCGAAGCGGATGGAATTCTTCTTTTTGCGGATTCCACCTCCTCTCTCAAATCTTCTTTTTCAAAAACTCTCAAATCGATCGATAAGGACGTTCTACTTTGGATCGCTTATCCGAAAAAATCCTCGGGAATCAAAACGGACTTAGACAGAGATCACGGTTGGGAACCTCTTTCCAAAAACGGATACGACGGAATCGCACTGATTTCCTTAAACGATACTTGGTCCGCAGTTCGATTTAAAAAAACCGAGGCCGTAAAAAGAGGAGGTTCTAAAGCGGAAAAACAAAAACGCCCGGAACTTTCCCAATATATCGATTACGAAACCAAGATCGTAAAACTTCCGGAAGACGTGAATAAGGCTCTTTCCAAAGATAAGAATATAAAAAAATCTTTCGAGTCCCTATCTTGGTCGCACAAAAGAGAATATATCGAAGCAATCTTAGACGCAAAATCGGCGGAAACCAGAACAAAACGAATTCAAAAATTAGTACAAACGATGAATTCTAAAAAATGAAAGAAACACGAGTCCAAAGAATGAACTCAAGCCACGTCGCTCCCAAACGTAAGTCAACGTCTCTAAACAAAGCCGTGTAACGTCCTAACTCCCGTAACGTTACCCGCAAGTTGAGAAGGATTTTGAAATCGGAAGGATCAAAAATGCCGACGTTTCAAATGACGAGTGGTTAGATTTTAGGACTTTACAAAATTCTTCTTTTTACAATTTCCAAAAAATAAATCGGCTCCTTTAAAAAAATTCCAATCAACAATCTTTGATCCGACATAATCGATAAAAGTTTGTATTATTTTCCATTCGAAAATTACGTCTAAAAACACTATATTCAGTTTTTGAATTTTAGAATATATTTATATTTTATAATACGATAGATTCTAATCATAAACACTCGAATTGATCTTAACGATTCCGCAAATTTAAATTCGGCATCGGTTGAGCGCTTGTAACAACACAAACAGAAAATAAAATCGAGAGGGCCCAAGTTGAAAACTTACAAATTGGGAGTGATCCAACTTTCGTTCCTACTAGTTGTTTTTTCATTCTCGGAAATCAACGCTAAAAAAACGAAAAGAGCCAAACGTCCGAAAGCTCGGACTCACACGATACAAATGGTTCGACAAGAACCGATCGAAGTTCAAAAACAGGAAGTAGCTCCTCAGACCAACACGACCGAAGTTGAAGTTAAAGAACCGAAAAAGGAACCACCCTGGTACGAGTCGGTTAAACTCGGCGGATTGATTCGAATTCGTCCGGAAGCCAGATACAATTACGATTTTGATAAATTCAAAAACGATAATATTTCTTTCGTAGGCGCCAAAGCTCAGATTTGGATCGAAAAGGAATTCACCGAAAAAACGAAGGCAAGAATCACCTTACAAGACTCCGCGCTTTGGGGTGGTGAAAAAGGTTCTTCCAACGGGCTCGATACGGCAAACGACAACACAAGGCAATCGGTCGGAATTCGAGAAGCCTGGATCGAATCCAAAGAATTAATCGGTCCCGTTACGTTACAAGCGGGAAGACAAATTCTAAAATACGGAGACGAAAGGCTCGTGGGCGCGTTGGAGTGGAACAACGTTGGAAGAAGTTTTAACGGTTTCCGTTTCAAAATCGATAAAGAACTTTTTTCCTCTCATGCCTGGGCGATGATCGTAGGCGAACAAGATTCGGACGTCGCTGGTAACTCCACTAACTTAGGAAAAAGAAATTCGTTTCCGATACAATACAGTTGTCCGGCAAATTCCCTCTCTCCTTCCGCATGTACGTTTACTACGGAACTTTCCAAACAACAACAAGGAGACGCGACCTTCACCGGCTTTTACAATACGATCAAACCGTCCGACTTACTTCACATAGACGCGTATTATATCGGATTGTATAAGAAATGGTTGCCTCATAACAATTCTACGATTCTGCTCCTTCCCAATCCCGAAACGATTCCGAGAGATTCCAGATACGATCAACTGCATACGTTCGGGTTCAGACTTTCCAACAGAACAAGTCCCGATAAAAAGGCGAAAATTCCGTTTGATTTTTCGATCGAATACGCGAGACAAACCGGAAGGAACGGACTGAACATCGCGCCGAGTTGGGATCGTTTAAACACGAACTTTGCCACGGTGGATCCTCTTACCGGCAAAACAATGACGAATAACGTTTACAAAGAAAAACAAACTTACGACGCTTATGCGTTTGCACTCGACTTCGGTTATACGATCGGATCTTTTCGACTCGGGGGCGTATACGACGTCGGTAGCGGAGATCCGAATCGAAAGGACGGAAAAATTGCTACGTTCTCAAACTTGTTTCATTCCAATCACGGTTTTTTCGGAGAAGCGGATCAAGTGAGTTGGGTCAACATGATCGGTAAGTCCGTAAATCTTACATGGGACGGGGGCGAATTCGGTAAGTTAAAAATCGCCTATTGGATCGTTGACAAACAAAAAAGACAAGACGGTTGGTACGACGTTACGGGAACCCTGAAAGAGGGAGCCAGCACGGAATCGTACACAAACGACCGTTTCAAGGACCCTTACATCCAAAACGAAAAAGGCGCCTTGGATCAAAGGGGAGTAACCACTCTTGGAAAGAATTTGTTTAGAGAAATCGATATGTTTTATTCATTCAAATATAAGGATATTCTTTGGGCCTTGGGAGGAAGTTGGATTTTTGCGGGCGACGCGGTTCGACGTAAACTCAACGACGATTCGATTTCTCCCGAATTTAGAAAAACCGACTTTCTTCCTCAAGCGCAGTTCGGTTACTTAATGATGACGGTCCAATTTTAAACCGAAGAGAAATAACTTTCAAAATTTTGAATATACTTTCGATAAAACGCGTTCAGTTCGCAATTCGCGTTTCACGCGCAATCGTTAGTTTTTAAATGGAATTCATCTCGAAATCGACGCGTTTCGTTTTAAAATTCGGTTATGCGACATCCGAACTTACATTTGAAAGCGGCTCCGCAAACTCTCCCGAAATCTGCAAACAAGGAGCGTTCTATTCTTTTATCCTTGTATAAATAACCGATTCTAAAATCGTAGTAAATATAAACGTCTCATTAACGAAGACGCAAAATATCTCCTGGTTCCAACCTTCCTCTCTTCGATCGGTTTTTTGATCTTCCGGATGTTCATCTTGAAAATTCAAAGTATTAGAGGTTCCCGGAATTCGGGCGATTCATCGTTTTGAAAGGAACATCTATGAAAAAACTCAAGTTTAGCGAACTAAACTTATCCGCCGAAATCCAAAACGCGATTTCGGAAATGGGCTTTGAAGAAGCCTCCCCCATCCAATCGGAAGCCATTCCGGTCATATTAAAAGGAAAAGACATCATCGGACACGCGCAGACCGGAACCGGAAAAACGGCCGCGTTTGCAATTCCGACGATAGAACTTCTGGAAGTGGAAAGTAAACATCTACAAGCCTTGATTCTTTGTCCGACTCGAGAACTCGTCATCCAAGTCAGCGAACAATTCCGCAAGCTGATGAAATACAAAGGGAACTTCGAAGTTGTACCGGTTTACGGCGGTCAGGAAATAGACAGACAACTCCGAGCGCTTCGTAAAAATCCTCAGATCGTAATCGCAACGCCGGGGAGAATGATGGACCACATGAGAAGGGGCTCCATCCGCCTGGAAGACATCAAAATCGTCGTTCTGGATGAAGCCGACGAAATGTTGGACATGGGTTTTCGCGATGACATGGAATTCATTCTAAAAGACACTCCCGTGGATCGTCAGACGATTATGTTTTCCGCAACGATGTCGAACGATATTCTTACCTTGATGAAACGATTTCAAAAACATCCTCAAATCATCGACGTAACTCATCAGAAACTGAGCGCGCCTAAAATCGAACAAATCTACTACGAAATTCAAGAAAACGCAAAAGGGGAAGCTCTTGCGAGATTGATCGAATACAGAAACGTAAAACTCGCATTAGTATTTTGTAATACAAAAGCCCAAGTGGACACCGTCGTCGAACTGTTGAAATCGAGAGGTTACTTTGCGGAGGCGCTTCACGGAGACTTGAATCAGAAACAAAGAGACAAGGTGATGAACGGATTTCGAAACGGAAGTATCGAAATTTTAGTCGCGACGGACGTGGCGGGAAGAGGAATCGACGTCAACAACGTCGAAGCGGTGTTCAATTACGACCTTCCCAGAGACGGAGAAGACTACGTTCACAGAATCGGTAGAACCGGAAGAGCCGGTAAAAAAGGAATCGCGTTCTCCTTTATCGTCGGTAAACAGATCTACAATCTCAAAAAGATCGAACGGATCAACGGAATCAAAATCGAAGCGGGAAAAATTCCAACGTTAGACGATCTTGAAGAAACGAAAATCCATTCTTATACTTCCAAGGTCAGATCCATCGTGGACGCGGGGCATATCGGTAAATACGTAAACCAAGTGGAAAAACTGATGGGAGACGATTACACCGCGCTCGACATCGCCGCCGCCTTGTTTAAGATGACAATCCTTAAAGACAGCGTTACTTTCGACGATTCCGTACAATTCGAATCCAACTTTAAATTCGATGATAGAGATCCTTCTAAAAAGAAATCCGGCGGAGGAGGAAGATATAGGGATCGGAATTTCGGAAGATCGGAGCCGAAGTCCAAATCGAGTTCGAGTTCACATTTCGGCAATAGTAGTTCCGGCAACGGATCTCGTTCTAAATTCTCCCAAGGTGATAAAAGTCAAAAATCGAGCGGCGCTCCTTCTTTCAAAAAAAAGAAAAAGTAAGAACGGCCTTTAGTCGAAAATCGACTTAGAGCCTGTCCCAAAACTTAAAACAACCGTAAAGATTTGCGGCCATTCCGATAAAATCGGACGGTTTTGTTTTGGGACAAACTCTTAATCAACATGAGTTCAATGTAAAAAACAGGGGCGAATCCAACCCTGGCGCTGCGATCCGTAGAAAGCAGTGCCGCTTTAGTTTTTTGAAACGGACCCCCGTTTAAAATTCTTTTCCAAATCGGAAATTTATGCCGAAACTAATAATAGTAAACCGTCCTTTCGATAAAAAGGGCGATCGAGTATTATGATTTTCGATTTCATTTTTAAACTCAAACGATTGATCGTAATTCTTTTCCTTTTTGTCTTAGGATCTAATCCTTCTTTATTCGCACAAACCCAAGAAAAGGAAGAATCCGCACTCAATCTAAGAATGGTTCCGCTTTGGAAAGGAGAAGTGGAGGCGGTTTATAGTGGAAAGGGAAAAGTAAAAATTCGAATCCGAAGAGGTTCCATCTTTTACGGAAAGGAAGAAGAGGAAATCAAAGCCATCCTGGAAAAAAAAACTCAATACGCAGTTTTACAAAAAAATCCTGAAAAAGAAATCGGCTCCTTTTCCATCCGCCAAATCTCGGTCGCTTATCAAACCAATTCGACGGGAAAAAATGCCTCCGAAATCGAACTCTTCGGTTCGTTTACCGCAAACTCGGGCGTACCGGAAAAACTCCTTACGGCGGGAACTTTCATTCAGGACTATAAACAAGAAATCGCTTATATAGAACCGGGCGCCTTCTTCACCGAAGACAGAAGAAGAACCAGGCCCGCAAAACAACTCAGACATCCGAAAGACGGAAAAGAAATGGTTCTCGTATTCGGAGGATACGAACAAAACGGAGAATCGTTTTACGAGTCGATGGGATTTTTTCTTCACGGACAAGGAAACGAACCTTCGGAAGACAGTTACAATCCGTTTTATTTCAAACCCGAACGAGGCAACCTTCAGGACATTTCCTCCTTTTACATCGATAAATATGAAGTTACAAATCAAGAATATTCAAAATTCCTAAAGGAAATGAATACGCCTCCTCCGCCCCATTGGAAGGGCGGAATGTACCCGGCGAGTCAAGAACATCATCCCGTAAACGGAATCACTTACAGAGAGGCGGAAGCCTACGCGCGCTGGTCCGGCAAACGACTTCCGACCGAAATGGAATGGGAAAAGGCCGCACGCGGAACCGGCATAACTTGGATGATCAATCGAGACGAATCCTATTCCTTTTTCCCGAATGTTTTGGAATATCCTTTCGGAAACGATTTCGATTCTTCCTTATGCAATACTCTCGAAAGCAAAAAAATGGATACGATCTCCGTTTACGAACTTGCAAAAAAATCGGCCAGCCCGTACGGAGCGATCGGAATGTGCGGGAATGTAGCGGAGTGGACGAGTTCGGATTATCTTCCGTATCCGGGACATTCACTCAAAAGAAACGCATTCGGAAAAATGCATAAAGTCATTCGAGGCGGATCTTTTTCCTCCGCAAAGGAAGAATCCACGACGTATTTCCGATCCTTTGGAGGAATTCCGAATTTAAAAACGGATCGCAGAGCGGGAATTCGACTCGTATGGGATCTACCCGGAAAATAAACGGAAAAATCCTTTAGCAAATTCAATCTCCTTAAAAGATGATCCTAGAAGAATCGGAAAATGTTTTGTTTAAAAACGTTTCTTCGGAATAAGAGGTTTGAATGAATACGTTGCAGGAGCTTAAGGAAAGGATTCGTTTTCGGAATACTGACTTCCAAAGGAATTATGAAAGCAGGTACTATTGGTTTCCGGAAGAATCCCCTCCGTTCTGTATCATAGAAGTAAACCAATACGATCCCTATCACGATATGACTTTGTATCTCGAAGTCGATCTAACGACGTTGAAAATCGTCAAATCGGGCGTAGACGAAAAAAGAGTTCCTTACGAATCCTGTCCCGCCGCGGTTAAAACATACGATTATTTAGTCGGAGAGGAAATGTCTTACGTAAAACTGATGAATCGTTTTCCTGCGGATAAAACGTTAGGCTGTCTTCATATCAACGAATTGATTCAAAACGCCGCGATGAATTTTCATTCCGCGTACGCTTTCTATCTCAAAGAAAGAAATTTTCCGGCTCAATTCGACGAATATAAAATGTACGAAGGAAACCTTCCCGCTCGAGAAAGAAGGGAAATCGGAAGACATTGGTGGATGAAAGACAGAGGCGTTAAAAATTCCTGTTATTCTTTTTCCTCGCGTCACGAAAAACCCGAACTCAAGGATCAGGTGAAACATCTTGACAGCATTACTGCAATGATGGTAAAAGAATTTAAGAAGTCGAAGAAAAACGAATCCTGAACTTTTTTAGTCCTCCGGTCTACAACCTGCTTTTACTTAGGTAGCATATTCACGGACAAGGCGGATGATGTAGCCTTCGTAAAAAGAACGTCGAAACTTGTTTTCGGAAGTTGGTATTCAAGATTCTTCTTTCTTCAAATCGACAAACGCCCGCTTAGCTCAGGGGTAGAGCATTTCCCTCGTAATGAAAAGGTCGCCGGTTCAATTCCGGCAGCGGGCTAATCCTAAATCTCTTGCCCTATCGCGGACGCGAGAGACTTTGTACATCGTGTCTCATCTAATACTCATTCCGTTTTGTCTTATAGGAGGTTGGGTACTCAAACGGGGAAAAATTTTTCCCGAAAACTCGGGACTCGTACTTGGAAATTTCGTAGTTTATATTTCCCTTCCTTCTCTAATTTTAGCTAACGTCCCGACGATGAAACTCGAAACGTCTCTGGCTTTTTTGGCCTGGATGCCCTGGTTGATCTTCGGGCTTTCAGTCGCATTTTTTTATACGATCGGAAAGTTCTTCGATTGGGATTCGGAAACGAGAATCGCCACGACACTTTGTTGCGGATTGGGGAACACGTCCTTTTTAGGACTTCCCGTCTTACGAGCGTTCTACGGAGAAGAGGTCACTAACTCGGTGTTGATCATCGATCAGTTCGGAACCTTTCTCTGCCTTGCGATTCCCGGATTTATTCTCGCGTTACGTTTCCTATCCGAGAAAGATCGAGAAAAAAGTGGAAACCCGATCGGATCCATTTTGCAAAAGCTCTTTACTTTCCCTCCTTTTCTTGCTTTACTTTTTTCGTTTTTCCTAAGACTTTTCCCCATTCCGGAATCGATCCGTTCCGTGTTTGAAATTTTGGGAGGAACACTCGTGCCGATCGCTTTATTTACCGTTGGATTTCAAATGGAATTTCCGGCTTTGGGTTCTCAATCCGAGAACTTCATCCAACCTCTATTCGTCGGCCTCATTTATAAATTGCTCCTCGCTCCGATTCTGATATTTCTAACGTATCGTTTTTTAAACGTAAATCAGAGTCTATTGCGGATAACGGTGTTAGAAGCCGGTATGGCGCCCATGATCACCGCGTCCATTGTTTGCATTCAGATGGGTTTCAGGCCCGCGCTTGCAGCCGCTTTTCCGGGACTTGGAATCCTACTTTCGATTCCGACTTTGTTCTTATTCTATACATTATTGGAGAATTTTGTCTGACTGATTTTTCAGAATCACTGGCCGACCTATTTTCCGCAGTCAAAACCGGAAAGATGGAAGAAATTCAAAAACTCCTTACCGTCATGGAAGGAGAACAGATCCTCGTCGATTGGTTAAAAAACTATAGAGACAATTACGGATCTGGAGTTTTATCCTGGGCCGTAAAAAACGGGGATCAGGAAGCGATCGAGCTTCTACTCGGAGCCGGAGCCGAGCCGGATGAAACGAACGCAAGGGGAGAAACTCCCCTTTTGACGTCTTTAGATCAGGGCAACTTAGATTTAATCCGAATCTTTTTGGAAGCGGGAGCGGACACGGATAAAAAGGATTTTGCGGGAAACACTCCGCTTACAAAAGCGGTGAGCGCCGGAGACTTGGAAATCGTGGAAATGGTTTTTGAAAACGATCACTCGCCGACTCCGGACTTAGAAGAAAGAAACGGAGAAGGATATACCCCTCTTCTTTTGGCGGTGGATTTGGGACATTTGGAAATCGCGGAATATCTTCTGGACAAGGACGCAGATTGTTTAAAAAAGAATTCGGAAGGAAGAACCATCCTCCATCTTACCGCCCTTCATAACGATTTTGAGATATTGGATCTATTCCTATCAAAAGAAGAAACAAAAACAATTTTAGAAGATAGAGACGCGGACGGAAATACGGCGCTTCTTCTCGCGGCTTCGCACGACAGTGTGGAATGTTTGGAAAAACTTTTGAAAGTAGGAGCCGATCTTTTACAAACAAACGCATCCGGAAAAACCGGATTGGAAGAAGCGGAAAGACAGAAATACCATCACGTTTCCAAGATTCTTAAAAAAGCCCTTACCGAAAAATTATTTTTTGCCGCCAAACACGGAGAAGACGAAACGTGCCGAAACATTCTTCGACTTGGAATTTCCCCAAATCCGATCGATCAGGAAGGAAACACACCGCTTCACATCGCGATCATTCACGACCGGACTTCCACTGCGGAAGTATTGTTGAACTCGAACGCGTCTCCATTTTTAAAAAATCTGGAAGGAAAATCTCCTTTAGACATCGCAAAAGAAGAAGAGAAAATAGAATTGATTCGGTTGTTGGAACCCGAGCCTGAAAAAGAATAAGAACGTTTCAAGTAGATAGGGATTAGTTTGTTAGGGGTTAGTAAATCAGATCCAAAGATTACAAATTAATTTTCAGAACTTTATAAGATTACATTTTAGGCAAGCGCTGAATCATACAAAACCTTTTACAAAATAAAACGTTGGCTGAGTAGATCGAGTAATTCTTCCGGATCATCCGAAACGATCAGACCGTTTTTAGTTTCCGGATCTAAAAAACCGTCGTCCACCATTCTCCCCAATTGTTTGAGCAAATAGTCGAAATAACCGTTTACGTTGAGTAGACCCAAAGGTTTTGAAATCAGCTTCAATTGATTCCAAGTCGTAATTTCCACGAGTTCGTCCAAGGTTCCGATTCCACCGGGCAACGCGATAAAACCGGAGGACTTTTCATACATTCTAAACTTTCTTTCGTGCATGGAAGAAACGATCATAAGATCTTTGACTCGATCGTGTTTGACTTCTTTGATGGAAAGAAAATCGGGAATGATTCCCGATACTCCGCCTCCTTTTTCCATCACCGCATCGGCGATCGTTCCCATAATACCGCAGGAAGCTCCCCCGAAAACCAAATCGAAATTTTTTTCCACGAGCAATCGGCCCAAGTCCCGAGCCGCCTCGGTATAAACCGGATTGGTCCCCGAACGGGAACCGCAAAAAACACAAACCGCCAATTTGGTTAAACTCATAATCTCTCTTTTTATTTCTATTCGGATCGGATCGTTTCGGAACCTGTTTTAGGACGTAAACATTCGATAAGATCGTTCTATTTCGTTATTTTTAGCGAAGAGAATTTTGTAACGTTTTTCTTTTTGCATACTCGGGAAAAAAATGTTTGAATTCTTACGTCTTATCTATCTCTCACTTCCTAAAACCTATGAAAAAGCAAATTCAAAGATCAATCCCCTTCTTCCTTTTTACGGTCTTTTTCCTCCTGTTTCAAACGAACGTAATCGGGCAAAACGATTTATCTCAATCCAACCCGGACGTTTTGGAAAAAGAAGCCGACGAACTCGAAATCAAAGCGGGTAAGGCGCAAGATCCGGTCACGAGAAAAAGGCTGATTCTCGAAATTCAGAGAAAAAGGAAAGAAGCCGGCGAACTTAGAGATAAACTTCACGAACAAGAACTTGCCAAAACTCCGAAAGGAGCCACGTTTGAAATCACGTTTTTGTTCAATCAAACAAATTGGATTCCGGAATCGTTAGCGAGAAGGCAAAACGTTTCCGTCAACGAGACAAACACCTTTCTTTACACGAACGGACTTTATCAAAATATAGATACGATCGCGAGAAACGGAAATTTCGACGCGCACACGATCAACAACACCGGAAGTTTTTATTCCAACCCGCAGGGAAACACGAAAACCGCGTATCCGATTCGATTCTTATTCTTAACCGAGTCCAAAAAGTTCGGAGTGGAAGCTACGTTCCTAGATCTTAGAATCAATCCATCTTATTCCTCCGTAAATATTAATCCGACTTCGGGAAACTTAAATCAAACGTATAGTTTGTACGGTCCGCAACTTCGAAGAACGGATATTCAATTGAACTTTCTTTACTTTTTTGAAACGGGATCAGGAACCAGAATCGGACCTTCTTTAGGAATCCGGAACTTGGATACGTATTCCAAAGAATACGGAAACTTACCCGGAGGATTGGGCTTCGGAAATATGGAAGAAAAAGCCGGCGGTTTAGGTCCTCAAATCGGATTTAGAATCGTTAAGAAACTGAATAATTTTTTTCAGTTTCACGCAAGCGCCGATTACTTTAAAACATTAGGAAAATATCATCTAAAGACGAACGGAAGTACGACCTATAACGGCGCTCAAAACTTTTTAGTTACGGAAACTTCGGGTTCGGCGGGAGAAAACCTCGTCAAAAGAGGCGGTTATCAAATCGATACCGGACTTTCTTTTTTAAGAACGAGCTGGCTCAAATTTACGTTCGGTTTTCAATATACGGAAATGAGATCTTCCGTCACCGGATATAACTACGACGCGAATTTGTTATTTCCGGATATCATCAGTTCGACGGCGCTGAATACGGTTACAAAAACGGTGGACTTGACTACGACAAGACCCGCACTTCAAAAGGAAGTGATCGATACCTATTACGGGTTTTATTTGGGAGTTTCTCTGACTCTTTAAAACGAGAGTTGTTGAAAAATTAATTTTCTTCTCTTTCTTTTTTAACAAAACGAACGAATGACGCCATTTTGTTAAAAGCAAATATGGAATTTTTCAAAAACTCTAATATAAGAATTCTCTTGAGAATTCTTTTTATGAATCCTAACCTAGTTTTGCGGAAAGGAAAAAAGATAAAACAGCCTTCGGAAACTCTTTCGAGTCAACGAAGGCGAGTTGTTCAAAGAAAGAATTTATTTAACGGGAACGGGTGCGAGTTTCATCCAACCCAATCTTTCGATCAGAGCCAATCCGCCGAAAAGAACGGTCGTATAAAACGCGTCTCCCAAAAGAGAATTTTGAAAGAAAGGAATCGCCATAATAAAACACTGAACGAGTCCGTTCAGATCATAGGAATAATATCCGGCCATCCATACGTAAAAGTTGGTGATCAGAAAGAAAAAAATCGACCCGCCCAAGGACCAAAGTGCAATTCTAACTGCGGAAGAAGAAGTTCTCAACTGCCATCCCGCTACGACCAAAAGTAAAGATATTCCGTAAACCGGAAGTATCTGATCGTGAAAGCCTATCAACAGGTCGCTGATAAAAAGGGCGCCTATCGGAAGAAGCAGAGACAGTTTTTTAGAAACAAAATGGGCTCCCGCAAAAAGGGAAATCGCAAGGATCGGCGTAAAATTAGCCGGGTGTGGAAAATAACGACTCGCAACCGCGACCAGAATGAGTGAAAGAACGATAAGACTTTTTGAACGTATCATAAAGCGCCTACAAAGTATTTTTTTTAACTATACTTCAGTTTTACGGCTCCCGTCAATCCAATCCCGATTCCAAACGGACTGAAAAAGGGTGCAGACTTAGCTCGGCGATAAAAAGTTGGAACAAAACTCCCGCCGTTCTTGGAGGAAACGTATATGCAATCAAAATCACTTACGGATGAAATCGGTAAACTCCAAGAAGTTACAGCCGTTCTTCGAGGAGAAAACGGATGTCCTTGGGATAAGGAACAGGATCATCAAACTTTGGTTCCGTATCTGATCGAAGAATCTCAAGAAGTCATCGAAGCAATCCTAAAAAACGACGACGAACTTCTCAAAGAAGAATTGGGCGATCTACTGTTTCAAGTCGTGTTCCACGCAAGACTTGCGGAAGAAAGAAATGCCTTCGACTTAGGGGACGTAGCCAAAGGAATTTCGGATAAACTCATTTTTAGGCATCCTCATGTATTCAAGCCGGAAGGGCCGGCGTTTTCTTCTTCTCAAGAAGTTTTGGAAAATTGGGAAAAAATCAAGGATCAGGAAAAAAAGAAATCAAACGACTCGTCTATTTTTTCGAACGTTCCCGAGAATTTCTCTTCCCTTTTAAAAGCGGAGAAATATCAAAAGAAGGCGGCTAAAGTCGGATTTGACTGGAAGAACATTTCGGATGTGCAGGGAAAAGTTAGGGAAGAAATGGAAGAATTCTTAGCCGAGTTCGGTCGTGTTCAAGCGAACGGAAGCAATCAGGTTCGTATCGAAGAAGAATTCGGGGATTTACTATTCAGTTTGGTAAATTTAGGAAGGCATCTTGGAATTTCCTCCGAAACCGCGCTCACAAGAACAAACGCAAAATTTAAGAAAAGATTTCAATATATAGAAAAGACCTTACAAACCCGCGGCAAAACGCCGAAGGATTCCGACTTAGAAGAAATGGACCGTCTTTGGGACGAGGCAAAAAAGAATGAATGAACCGGATTCATTCGAAAAGAGAATCGAACAAACGGAAACTTTGATTTCTTTTCTTTCCAGACATTTTTTTTTGGAACTTAAATCGAATTCGGAAGAATGGCCGCGCGCCTATGAATTTACCTATCTGGAAAAAAGTTATAAGACGATGTTTTCTCTTTTCGGTTCCTTTACTTTGATTCCGAACGATACAAAACGAATTGTGGGAACTTCTCCGATTTATTATCTCAGCCTAAGTATGAATTACGACCGACAACTTGTTTGGACCAAACCGGACGGAGAAATCATGAACGACCGGCAACAAATCGTAGACGAGTTGAAAAAATACATTCAAATTTTTGAAACTTCCATTTCAGAGATCGACAAGAAGGGAAAAAAGATTTGAAGGTGCTCGTTTTAGATTCCGGTACAACCGTCAGAAAAATCATATCGTCTTTTTTTCCGGCGGAAGATTTTCAAATCTTCGAAGCGAGTTCGGCAAAGGAAGGATTGGATCTTACCTTTCGGGAAAATTTCGATCTAATCACGATCGGAATGATCCTTCCGGACTCCGACGGATTTACGGTTTGCAAAACCATTCGAAACGGCCTGCGAGAAAACAAAGACAATATATGCAAAAATTCTAAAATATATCTGATCACTTCGGGAGATATCGAAGCCAATCGTACAAAATCCATTGAATTCGGTTTTGACGGAATTTTTCCGAAACCTTCCGGAATCGAAGAATTCAAAATAGTAATTAAAGAAATCATAAAACTCTCTTATCAATCGAATTCTATAGAATCGCAAAAGGCGGGAAAAATTCTCATCGTAGACGATTCGGAGCTGAATTTACTTCTTTTAGGAAAAATTCTGGAAAAAAACGGTTACTCTTTCCATGCATTTACGGAAGGAAAAAAGGCGTACGAATACCTTCAATCTTTCGGCGAAGAAATCTCCTACATTCTCACCGATTGGATCATGCCCGACTTTTCGGGAGAAGAACTCGTGGAAACGATCCGCAAGCAGGAAAAATTCAATGATATTCCGATCGCGGTAATTACGGGACTCGAAGAAAACGAGGATTTCAGGATCTCAGTCTCTCAAAAAAACGTTTATGTCCTTCATAAACCGTATTTTGAAAGAAAAATTTTAGAGTACATTCGAAAAATTTAATTTACTGCGGGGAATTGAATTTCTCGAATCACGTCCGGATGACAGTCCGTTCTGAATTCCCCCGAAAAAGGTTTTAAACCGGAAAACCATTGTCCGTTTTCATACTGCAGATCGTTCCAATACAAAAACAAAGTCGTATCTCCGAATTGATTGTTTAAGGAGACCTGTTGGATCTCGCCGGTCGGGGAAGGTTCCTTGTAAAAAGTTTCTCCCGAAAAGGAAATCATCTGGATTTGATACGGTTCGGCTCGATAAGGAGTTCCTTCCTTTCGTTTATGGGAAGGTTTGAGTTTCCATCCGGTGATTTTGATCTTGGAAACCTCTTCAAGCTTTAAAGATTTTGAATATACAATATTACTTTTTTTATGCTGAAACTTGAATTCAATCGGAGGATTTTTCCAAAAACCTTCCACGTCGCGACCGTCGCAAAAAATCACTTTGATCTTTTTTTCTCCCTTTTCATCCACCCCGGTACCGGTTTGTTTTTCGTTTTCTCCCCTTTGATTTCTGGAATCTCCGACCGTCGGTTCTACGGGTAATGTCGGTTCTTTGGGAGCTTTTTGTGCGTGGACCGAAAAATTTAAAAATAAGAGTAAAAATGCGAACGTAAAAAAATATTCCAAACTTAGAAATGAAATTTGGTCGGAAATCGAAGTTCTGTGTTTCAAGGTTTTCATAGTTACGATTGAAATTCCGAGCTGCACGAGTTATATACGGATCGATTTTAAATTCCCGGCCCGGCGGCCACGTAAAATGGCCGCTGCGGAACCTTGTATGGCTGCCGGGAACTTTTGTTTGAAACGATTAAAGTTTTTTCTGGATCGCTTCCATAAACTGAAAAGTATCCAAGGCTTTTGCGTTCGGATCCGTGCAGAGAAGAGTTAAATCCTTAGTCATCTCTCCGCCTTCGATCGTATCGATCACGGCCTTTTCCAGTTTATGGCCGAAAGCGGTTACGTCCGGAGTTCCGTCCAATTCTCCTCTTTTGATGAGGGCTCCCGTCCAAGCGAAGATGGAAGCTACGGAGTTTGTGGAAGTCGTTTCCCCTTGTTGGTATTTACGGTAGTGTCTGGTTACGGTTCCGTGAGCGGCTTCGTATTCGAATTTTCCGTCCGGAGAAACGAGCACGGAAGTCATCAGTCCCAAAGATCCGAACCCGGATGCGACCATATCGCTCATCACGTCTCCGTCGTAGTTCATCAGAGCCCAGAGCATTCCACCTTCGTTTTTCATAATCTGAGCGACCGCGTCGTCTATTAGATAATACGAATATTCGATTCCCGCTTTTTTGAGATCTGCGGCTTTGGCTTTCGCAAGTTCGTCGAAAATCGCGCGAAATCTAGCGTGATACTTTTTAGAAATGGTGTCTTTTGTCGCGAACCAAAGATCGATCTTTTCGGAAATCGCATAATTAAAACAAGCCTGAGCAAAACTAAGAATGGATTTATCCAAGTTATGCTGACCCATAATTACACCCGCTCCGTCGAAGTCGTGAATCAAGGCTCTTTGTTTTTCCTTTCCGTCTTTTCCGGTATAAACGAGTTCCACTTTTCCGGGTTCGGGAATATAAAGTTCGGTGTCCTTATAAAGATCCCCGTAAGCGTGACGTCCTACCGTGATCGCTTTTTTCCAAGAACGAACCGCGGGAGGAATATTTTTTACGATGATCGGTTTACGGAAAACGGTTCCGTCGAGAATGGAACGAATGGTTCCGTTAGGCGATTTCCATTCTTGTTTGAGATTGTATTCTTTAACTCTGTCTTGGTTCGGAGTAATGGTGGCGCATTTAACGCCGACTCCGTATTTTTGAATCGCGTGCGCGGAATCCACGGTAACTTTATCGTCCGTTTTGTCCCTATATTCCACGCCTAAATCATAATAGTCCAGTTCGATATCGAGATACGGATGAATGAATCTATCCTTGATCTCCTTCCAGATGATCCTGGTCATCTCGTCCCCATCCAACTCTACGAGCGGGGTTTTTACCTTGATCTTTGCCATTGAATTCTCCTTTAAAATTTTGCAATGATAGAATAATAGAATATGATTCTGTTCTAAAGTTTGAATGCGTTATTGGGAAGGAAAATTCGGATTCTCCGTGATTTTCATGATCCCGTTTCTGAGCCAAGTAAGGTTCTGCATTTCGAAATAATTGATCGCAACCGGAAGGGATACGATTCCGATCACGGAGAAATAACGGTATTTCAACGAATCTTTTTTATTCAGACCTTGGATCGTTTTTTCAAGTTTGGCGAGAATTCCTTTCCAACGAAGAAAAAGCGGTTTTAGTTCCGGATTACAATCTTCGAAAAAAAGTTCTTCCGCGCTTTGAGTGATAATTTCCTTGAGACCGATCGGCAACGCAGGGGAACCGAATTGATCCCGTAAACGAACCAAATCCTTTTCTATGTCTTCTTCGGATTGTCTTGCGATCGGGAGAATGGAACTGATTCCGACGGAAATCGGAAGCGAAACCCGAAGAAAAAAATCGCCCGCGACCATACCTTGCAGAAAGGAGCGAACCGACTCCCGAGGCGCCGCCGAAAAATCAAGCTGCTGGGAACTAAAATTCTTGGTGGTTTGAATGATATATTGGGTCAGCTTGATTTTTTCTGTCCAAAATATAGCCAATAGATCGGATTTCATAGTTCTGAATGATACTATTTTGATTTTCGCTTTTTTAGCAAGATTTATTAAAAGGAAGTCTTTGAAGCTAAAAATCGAAATTTTCTTTTCTATTTCAAAAAAAAATCGGGTTTACCCTCCTTGAATTCTCCTTTCCGGAACCGTTTTCAGAGAGGTAAAAAATGGAGAACTCGATCGATCCGAAACGGGAAGAATGGAGGAAGCTGATTTCAAAAAAGGACGACTTTCGAAAGATCGTATCAACGTTAAACGACTTTTACATTCCGAAAATTCCGTTCTCAAAACTGGACGAAGGACAAAGAATGAGAGTTCGACTAGCAAAGGGAAAGATTAAAAACTTCGACGTATTTCTAAAGAAGACGGACGATCACGAGTTCTTAATTTTTCTGAAAGTCGCGGACCGGTTCGAATCCTGGATTCATCAGGACGGAGTCGGGCAAGCGAAGGAACATTTCTCGAAAGAGGGAAAAACCGATCACCTTGTGTTTCGATTTCCTTGTATCGGCGAGCTTTACGAAAAACACAGCGCTTTTGTTCGGGAAGAGGAAATGAAAACTCCAAACGCAAAAGATTCCGCTTGATCATTTTTCTCCCGGACTTAAGGATCTTCGGAATGTTCAAACAAACCGACTCGGAAAAATTTTTCGATCGTATTTCGTCGTTTCCTAAATTCGGAACTTTTTTACTTTTGTTCTTTTGTCTTTTTCTCGCATCCAACGGAACGATCAAAGCGGATGATCCTCCGGTTTTAAAAAAATCCGAAGTTCTCAAAAGAGCGGGACTCAAGGACTATTCCTTTCAACCTTACACACAAGAAGGTTATTTTCAGGCTTGGAACTATTCCTATCGAGACGATAAAACCTTCATCTACGCGACCTTTCTGATAAGTAACTTAGGTCCCGGAACGAAAAACTGCGGGATCAGTTTGGTGATTCACACGT
This sequence comes from Leptospira weilii serovar Ranarum str. ICFT, assembly GCF_000332415.1. GTDB lineage: Bacteria > Spirochaetota > Leptospiria > Leptospirales > Leptospiraceae > Leptospira > Leptospira weilii_A. The sequence continues at coordinate 143,690 of NZ_AOHC02000041.1, read as the reverse complement.
TAGGCGAAGGAACCGAATTTATCACGAAAGAATTTTCCGCAAAAGAATTAACCGCGGAAAAAGGAAAATTCGATCTCAAGATAGAAAACAACCGGATGAACCTCAATGGAGAAGGAATCGAAATCCAACAGGACACGAAGAATATTAAATTATTCTTATCTTTTAAATCGGATCTGAAACATGGCGTTTCCCTTTCCGGAGGTAAACATACGGTCAAGGATCCGAACGGATTTGTGCAGGCGGATATGGCGTATTCGTTCCAATCCGCTTGGGGTTATTTGATCCAAGACGGTAAAAAGAAGGAACTTCTCGGAACCGGCGGGTTGGAACATCTTCTCACAAACTACGAAGTTTACAAATACAGCCGGAGATGGGAACTTTTCCGTTCCATCAATGCAAAGGATTTTCGTTTTTATACGGGAGGTTTTTTAGGAAACGATTCTTTTCCCGGAGGTTATTTCAGAACCGCCACGCTTCTGAACCCAGAAGGAAAAACGGTCGTTTCGGGTAAAATCACCAAGTTTGAAGTGTTGGAAACGGAAAAGGAACCTTTTTCGGGATACGATCTTCCACTTCGGGAAAAAATTTATTTTGAAGACGGTTGTTTTGCGGAACTCGTTCGAAAACAATCGGTCGGCAGCATCAACGTTCTTTCCAACATTTCTTCCGTACTTCGATTTTTTATCCGTTTGTTTTTTGCAAAACCGTATCAGATCTATTCATTAGCGGATTTGAATGTATCTTGTCCGGATAAAAATTTACCTGCGGGTTCGCTCGAAACCTTTAGCGGAATTCTTTCCTATTATTTGATCAATCCTTAATATTCCAAAAATGAGTTTTTTGAAATAAAAATTTTGATTTTAAGGATTTCGATATTTCATGCCGCGATTCGTTCAAACAAAAGATACAAAACCGAGTGTGGCGCGAAAGAGTTCGAAAGTTTTGAGACAAGTTATAAGATAATTTAAGATTTACAAAATCAATAAAAAGAGCGGAATCGAAAGTAATCCCGCTCTTTTTATTATTTTTCGAAATTGGATTGTGTGGCATTTCTACAAAATCGAATATTCTAAAATCATTATTCGATCTTATTTCTCACTGTTCCACACAGACCAGACCTAAATTATACGGACCATAGGCTGTACGAGTGCTGGAACAAGACGTCGTAAAGTTTCCTCCCGTCGAAGCCTTAGCCGCAAGAATATCCGAGTCCGTACCAGTCGAACTCCCAAACGATCCAAAAAGATTAAGGGCAGAACTATTCCAGGAGGTACAAGTAATCGGTAAACCTCCGGATTTCCAAACTGTCCAATCCGAATTTAAGCCGGTCCACTGACCGGAAGCGGCAATTTGCGTAAATGGATTTTCCAGTCTCGCGCCGTTTGCAAAATCAAACATACCGGAACTATTCGTAGTCATTACGATCGCACCGTCCTCGGCTCTTTGATACTGTTGATTCGGTTGGAACACCCAGTTTACTTGTCCATCCGTGGAATTAGGACCCACTGTAGTCGCCACTCTAGCAACTCCGTCCGTGATCATCGCTTTGTATATTCCAGTGCTTGGAACGCTCGAAGGAATATGATTCTGACAAAACGCATCCGCTTCCGTAACACCCCCAAAGTTTCCATTGTGAACAACACCCGAAGACGATGTCGTAAAGATATACGGAGTCATACCTTGTGGAAAAGCCGACTGTAGACTTTGTCCACTCTGAAGCTGATTACCGCTTGCCGTCCGATTCTTTGGACAATCCAATCCGACACATCCCTGCTCGTTAGAGATAAGCGAAATCAATCCACTTAAAACCGTACTGTCGTTACCAGATGACTTATTTAAACACGCGACAAATACCAGCGTGAAAGCCGATAGAATCGCAAGTTTATTTTTGATTCTCATAATCATTGATTTACTCCTTAAATCACGAGAAACTCTGAATCTAATCCATTGACACTATTGGGCCAACAAAACATAAAAGATTCATATTTATCGTATTTTTGATATTTCAACAAATCATATTTCATTTTTTTCAAAAATAAGACAAATAAAAATGTTTTCACGCTCAAATCAAAATAAGACTTCTTTTTGTACATTTAAATTTCGACTAATGTAACTTAAAATGGGAATCCGTTTCCTAAAGGTTCATTTTTCCGTAAAAAATAAAATCGGAATATAACAACTTTTATATTTTTTTAGTCTTTAAAAATCAGAACATTAGTCATAACTGCTTATTCCCGTAATGTAGGAACTCGCGTTACGTGAGTTCGGCCTAAGGAGCGAATAAAACCGGCAATTGTTTTTAGATTTCAAAGTCAAAGACGGTTTTTTGGAAAGAATGAATATGCAACCAAACCGCTTAAAAGATTAACAGCCCATTGAAAAAGCTCCGATGTCTGGTATGTTGAATCTGGCATATATTTTTAAGCTCATCATGAACCGATTCGATGATAGCTCTTTTTCTTAAAAGCCTGTCCCAAAACTCAAAACAATCGCAGAGATTTGCGGCCATTCCGATAAAATCGGACGGTTTTGGGACAAACTCTAAAAGAATTTTGTCGACTAAGGGCATTAATTTATTCTTCATATTCTTTTTTAATTTTGTAATGAGTTGAATTCCTTTTTCATAAAGACTTTCAAAAAGAGATTGGCTAATGTAACCTCTATCTCCGAAAAGTTTACCGAAAATATTTTTAGAAAGTGGGGAGATCACTTTTGAATTCCTGTCGTCGATATTTCCAGGAATAATCATAAATGATGGAATGAAATTCCGGAACATTTTTCCAGGCAAGAATTCGATAGAAACGAAGCTATGACGCCTAACGCATTGGCATCAATTCAACAAAACGATTGTAACTCACTGCTTTTGGAAATTCGGACTTCATATCCTTTTTTATTTCTATCAAATAAAAATTCTTAAATTCTCTGCAATGAGAAAGATGAAAGTAAACTACGATCGTTGCTACTTCACTTAAGGCTAAAGCCGTAATTATACTAGGTGTTTTACAAACAACAGAACTCTAATTTTTTTTCCGTACCGGTTTTATTTTTGGTGTGTACAAAAATCATCGATTGCACAATACATTGTTGTCAGATCCATTATTTTACCCTCTTTTTGCCGTAAGATTCGGTTTAATATGCGATCTGGCGCTTTTGAGTACAAGTTTTTTACTCTTTTTTCTCCAACCGTCGAACTCACGTTAGTTATGTTATTTTATAAAGATCGCAAATAGAGATAGATAGTATGATGTCTTGCTGAGAGAGAGGCTTGAAAGATTTCGGAAAGAGAAAACTCTCGGAGAAACCGGAACCGAGAGGCTGGCAGCATACAGATAAACCCTTTGGAGCTTTGACTCCGTTGTGTTAGATTGGCCTAAGTCGGCTGCTGAAAACCCTTGTGCGGCTCTTTAGGGAGATGAATGCGGATAGGAAGACTAGGCATATCTCACCCCGGGCTTTCTAAGTCCTCTCGGCTACTTAAAGGAGGGTTTAGGGGCGAGGGATTTACAGAGCGACAATAAAGCGATAGTTATTTGTCCATTTTGTGCCTATGACGGATCGGGTCTTTTGTGCGAATCTTGTATTGAAAATCATAAGTGTGTAGAAGAGGAAGGAGAGGATGTACTTTTACCTGTTGTAAATTCTCCAAGAGTGGGAGAATGTGCATACGCCGGTCACGAGGATAAGTACGTAAAAAAGTTTTTTCCGAAAGAAATATTTGAGGATGTAGAGAATCGATATGCAACATCACCTAACCTACACAGACGAAAAGTCGGACAAATTCTGGAAAATTGAAGTTAGTGGAAATTCCTTTACCGTGACCTACGGTAAAGCAGGTACGACAGGACAAACCCGGACGAAGAAGTTCGAGGATGAAAAAACAAGCCTGATAGAAGCGCAGAAACTCTTAAACGAGAAGTTCAAGAAAGGCTATGTGGAAAAACAAGGCGCCAAAACCGATCCCGGCAAGTCGTCTCAGAAAGGTGGAGCGGAAACGGATTACCTGCTCGAATGGAAAAAAATTGCGAATCACAAAAATCCCGATGACTTACCCAAATTACTTACCGAACATTTTTCTTATTTGGCGGATATGCCCGGTTTTGACGCTGTCCTTTGGTCGTTGCTACAAAATGTGAAGCATATCGAAATCCGCGGCGAAGAAGAAAAGAATAAGGAGATGGTGATTCGATTTCGCAATGATGACGATGAACTGATCGCATCATCTCCCGCTTTGGGCTCCGAGTATAAAACATATCCTCATAGTTTTCAGAATTTAATGAAAAAGCATGAAAGACTTTATCTGAATAGATCATCCTTGCTCTTGGGCAATGACGGCGGATTTGAGGTCGAAGGACTCGAGGACGCGGGTTCCGAATGGTTGAGTCTTGTAAAAAAACCGTCACAGATCCAAGTCGCATTATCGGATGGCCCCGATTGGTGGCTTTATCATCCGAAGAAGAAAAATAGTTTCGGAGAGCCCTCCTTACATTTTTGTTCACACGGAGATATGAAGATAGAAGAAGACGGCGAGTCTTATAATGCCGGTGCGTTTTTTCTAAAAAGACTAGTCGAGCGCTTGCAATTCGATATTCCCGTACCTCGTGTTTCGATAGAAGCAAAAACACCGGACAAAAAAAAGAACGAATGGTGGAAATATCTAGTCTGGATTTTGAACGAAAAGCCTTCACCGAATCAATCGAGGAATTTGTATTATCGTCCGAAAGACGGGCTTCTTACAAGCCCGCCTTCGGACGACAAACTGAGCCAAGGTACGGAAGTGCGGTTCGACGGATTGACTTCGTTAGACCAGGTTCCGTTAGGCAAAATGTCGGCTCTCGATAAATTGGTATTACTTCCAGGACAGGAAAAGAAAGCTCCCAAACTCCTATCGCTGGAAGGAGTCGAGCGAGCTCCCTGGTTAGTCAGATTGAATGTGAGTAATCAGGAAGTTTCGGACATCGGTCCTTTGTCGAAACTTCCCAATCTCGAAGTTTTTGACGGATCGTATAACTCGATCAAAGAACTATCTCCGCTCTCTAAGTGCCGAAACTTAAAAATACTTTATCTCAACAAAAATAAAATTTCCGATATCTCTCCGCTTTTCGCACTTTTAGAAATAGAGACGCTTTGGATATCGGACAATCCAGTCAAAGATATACTTCCTTTGGCCGAATTGAAAAAGTTGAAAGAATTGAAAATACCGTTGAAGGTTCCGAAAGAGAATTTAGCGAAGTTCGAAAAATTACGTTCCGATGTGAAAATTTCTTATTGAATGCTTATCCCCAGCGGAAGGATCTTTTCAGTGTCGAAACTCATACCCTGATATCTTGGAACCAACTCCGAATCGTTACGGGCAATCGAGAGGTGTATTCATTTTATCGCAATTTCGACGAAGTAACGATGAAATTACATATTCGATTTTTATTAATTAACGTGAGTTCGGCCGAAGGAGCGAGTAAGAACCGGCAATTGTCTTTAGATTTCAAAGTCAGAGACGATTTTTTTGGAAAGAATGAATATGCAACTAAACCGCTTAAAAGATTAACAGCCCCATTGAAAAGCTTCGATGTCTGGTATGTTGAATCTGGCATATATTTTTAAGCTCATCATGAACCGATTCAATGATAGCTCTTTTTCTTAAAAGCCTGTCCCAAAACTCAAAACAATCGCAGAGATTTGCGGCCATTCCGATAAAATCGGACGGTTTTGGGACAAACTCTAAAAGAATTTTGTCGACTAAGGGCCCGTCTCAAAACTGGTTGTACTCAGAAAGGGTAATAATATAAAAGTGAAATGGACAAATATTATTCAGAGATACCGAACGAGCTTTGGGAAAAAATTGTCCCATTGATCCCGAAAGAAGATCCAAAGCCAAGGAGGCCGCAATCGGGTTCCTGCAAGAGTAGTAATGGCAGGTATCATCTATCGAATGAAAACAGGCTGTCAGTGGTGTGCAATTCCGAAAGAGTTTGGATCCGGTCAAACTTGTCATAGGAGATTTCAAGAATGGGAGCGTGCAGGAGTATTCAAAAAGATATATAAACGCATTTTAAAATATTATGATGTAAAGAATAAGATAGCTTGGGACTGGGCTTCGATGGATAACGTAATGGTTAAGGCTCCAAAAGGGGAGCTTAACCGTGAAAACCCTACGGACCGCGCCAAATTGGGGGTTAAACGGCATATTCTTACAGATGGAAATGGAATTCCATTGGCTATAACATTGAGTGAAGCCGATGTTCATGACAAGCACGGTGTAAAAGATACGTTGAATTCAATCCTAATATTTTCCGAAAAAAAAAGAAAAAAACCAAAACACCTTTGCTTAGATAAAGGTTATGAATTTAAAGATATAGAAGTATTAATTAAAAGAAGAAACATTCGATCTCATATTCGTAAAAAAGGTGAGAAGCCTCTCATCGGTAAATACAAAGGAAAGCCTCGAAGATGGGTCGTTGAAAGAACAACAGTTGGCACAATCGATTCAGGGCCATTCTCATCCGTTGGGAGAGAAAATCGGAAAATTATATGGCTTCTCTTTACCTCGCGAGCACTATTATTGTTTTCAATTTCTTTAATAGATAGTTTTGGGACGGGCTCTAAGTTTTTCGCAGCTACTCTAAAAATAACTTTAATATATTTCAATATTCAATAAAACGAATACCAAAGAAGAGTCAAATCCGGGATGGACTTGGCGATTCACACGTTAGGGAAAGGAACCGAATTGATCACGAAAGAATTTTCTACAAAAGAATTAATCGCCGAAAAAGGAAAATTCGATCTCAAAATAGAAAACAACCGGATGAAGCAATCAAATCATCGGACGATGACAATACATAGGCTTAAAAAACGAGCCTATGTATATCAACCTTCTCTTCATCAAGTCCTTTGGATTCTTTTCAAAAATTCCTAGGAATTTTCAGACTCAGTCGTTTTTACGTTCTTCCCTTTCCGAATTCCGATCAAAAGATTCAGATAATAAAGTCCGGTCAAAACAAGCATCAACCAAGGAATCAGATTTCCGTACTGGGTATAAAAAGTAGGCGGAGAATCGATTACGTCGATCGTCTCGGAAAGCGCTTCCGTAGTCATAAGACCGGTTTTTTTTCCGCCCACAAACCTGCCCAAATGATCGATATTCGCGGAAATACCCGAATTCGTCGAACGCACCATCCATCTGCGTAGTTCGATCGAACGCAATCTTCCGAGTTCCATGTGCTGATCGCTTTCCGTTGTCGTTCCGTACCATTTATCGTTCGTAAGATTTACGATAAATTCGGGATTGCCGGCGGTTCTAAATTCTCTGACAAACTCGGGAAGAATCACCTCGTAACAAATCAAAGGAAGAAATTTACCCGCTTCTTGCACTTCGGTTTTTGCGGATTCGTAGTAAACGCGAACGGCCTCGTGACCTAAGTTTTCCGTATCAACCCAACCCAAATGTCGTCCCTGGGGCGACTTTTCCTTATCGGCCGGAGTGTAATATCGAATGAGGTTATGAGTCAGACCGGGTTCGAACCTTCCGGTTTGTTGACTGAGTTCGTAGAGAAAATCGAAGGGCATGTATTCGCCGAACATCAAAAGAAATTTCTTTTGATAGGAGTCCCTACGATCTCCGTTCGGATCGTACAATACGTTATTATTATAATATCTTAAATTACGATTACTCGGTTCGCCCTTGTATCCGGCGTCTATCTCGTTGAAAAATACGTTCGCTTTGTATCGATTGGCTAGAAGAAACATCAAAGAATCGAAACGATGCCAATAAAGTCTACGGGCCACGGTAGTCACCGGCGTATTGTGCGCGGAAAAAAACGGCACACCGGCCTCGGGCAACACGATGAGGTCCGGTTTTTTTCCCATTTTTGCGACGCCTTCATCGGTCAGTTTCTCGATTCGAGACATCAGGGCCTCGATCGATTCCTTAACCTCTCGTCCGTCTCTAAAACTCAACGGAGCGTCCGGTTGAACGATCAATACGTTTAAAGATTTAACGGGTTTTATATTCTCCCATTTTTTATAAAGAACAAACCCTGAAACGATAAAAGTTAAAAGTAAAAGAGCGGGTAACGTAACAAAACGAAGATACTGTTTTGTTTTTTCTTGAGAATGAAAAATTTCCTTCCAATGCCACGGATTGGATTGAAAGAGCGTATAAGAAACCACAAAGACCAAAAAACTGATTCCGTAAACCCCGGTGATCTCCACGTTCTGCGCGAGAATGATGTTTCCCGCCGCAAGGTTTCCCCAATACCAAGGAAACAACTGAGGTCCGATCAATTCGGATACAAGCCCGCAAAAACCGGCGACCCATACGGAATGACGGCCGATCTTTCCCGAAAGAAATGAAAGGCTCATCATAAAAATCGGAAACTTTAAACTGAATAAAAGTCCGGCAAATAGAAGAATCAGGATCGCAACGATGTACGGAAAATTTCCGAACGTGATCGCCATATGAACGATCCAATGAAAAGAGATCGCATAAAAAACGACTCCGATGATAAGCCCTTGGTAAAATAATTTTTTATACTTCCCATGATATTTCAAACTCAGCCAAAAAAGACCGAAAGGTGCGATCCATACGAAGTGACTTAAAGAAACGGGAGCAAAGGCTAAAAAGGAAAAAAAGCCGGTCCAAAAATAACAGAATAGATTGAACCAGATTGTTTTCTGGAACGTTTGAAAATGATGGTGTAAGTTGTCCATGGATAAAACGTTTATCTCCACTTTGGAATCGGAAGTCAACAGAATTCATTGAGAAGGGCCGTTTCCGATTCAGTCGAACGTAAGCATTTCCAAAAAGCGAAATAAAAAATTCGAGAATTCAGAACCGGTAAATCAAAAGCCGCCTTTGGCTAAAATTCAAACGATTCAAAAGTAACATTGAGTCACAATTCGATTTGCCAGAAAGACCGGATCCTACAGCTTATCACTATGAGTTCTTCGTATTTCAAGATCATTGGAAAGACCCCGCTTCATGGAACCGTGGTTCCGCAGGGAAATAAAAATGAAGCCCTACCTTTACTCGGCGCCGTTTGTATGGTTCCCGGAACCGTTCGTATCGGCAACATCCCGGTTATCTCGGACGTACTCATGCTCATGGAAGTTCTCCGTCACTTAGGTATGGAAATCACCGAAGAAGAATCCGGAACTTATACTTTTAAACACGACGGTAATCTTAAAAATCAACTCCCCGAAGAACTCTGTTCTCACATTCGAGGCGCCGTCACTTTAGCGGGTCCGATCCTTGCCGTAACAGGAAGGGTTTTCTTACCTAAACCGGGCGGGGACAAAATCGGAAGAAGAAGATTGGACACACATCTTCTCGCATTACAAGCATTAGGCGCAAGTATCGAAGTTTTTCCGGACGGTTATGAAATCAAAGCAGATCGTCTCAGAGGAACCGATATTCTGATGGACGAGGCTTCCGTAACCGGAACCGAAAACGCGGTGATGGCGGCGGTTTTTGCGGAAGGAACCACGACCCTTCGTCACGCGGCGAGCGAACCGCACGTTCAAAGACTTTGTCATTTTTTAAATTCTGCGGGAGCAAAAATTTCCGGAATCGGTTCCAACATTCTTACGATCGAAGGGGTTACTTCTTTAAAACCTCCCGAAAAAGAACACAGGATCGGATCGGATTATTTGGAAGTCGGTTCGTTTATCAGTTTGGCCGCGGTCACCGGAGGAGAGCTGATGATTCGAGACGTGGAACTCGAAGACATTCGTATGATTCGAATGGTATATTCAAAACTTGGAATTGAAGTGCGTCCGCACGAAAACGGAATTTTGGTTCCTTCCGATCAAAAGATGGAAATCATTCCGGATTATCACGGAGCCACTCCGAAAATAGACGATTCTCCTTGGCCCGGTTTTCCAGCGGATATGACTTCGGTAGCGCTCGTAACCGCGACTCAGTGTAAAGGAACCGTTTTGATTCATGAGAAAATGTTTGAGTCGAGACTCTTCTTCGTGGATAATATCATCGCGATGGGAGCGCAGATCATTCTTTGCGATCCGCATCGAGCGATCGTCATCGGACATTCCAGATTGTACGGACAAAAAGTGGCAAGCCCGGATATCCGCGCCGGTATGGCGATGATCATCGCGGCGCTTTGTGCGGAAGGAACGAGTACCATTCATAACATCGGACAAATCGATCGGGGTTTTGAAAACATAGATACCCGCTTGCGAGCCTTAGGCGCCAGAATCGAAAGAGTTAAACAAGATTGAACCGGAAGGATTTTTTTAAAAAAGGTCTCGCGAGAATGTTGGACTTTGCGGAAGAAAGCGCAATCGACATCGCTTCCGGTTTTAAAGAAATCGTTTCCGAAGAATCCCCTTCTCGCCAACCTACGCCTAAAAAAACCAAAACGAAAAAATCAAAAAAAGAAACCGAGTTTTTCCTTCCACAACCAATCCAACCGAATCGAAAAAGAAAAATCGCCAACGTTCAACTTCCTCCGGGCGCGTTAGCCGAAACCGAATTCCTTCGAAAATGTACCGGCTGCGGAGACTGCATCTACGCTTGTCCTTACAGCGTTTTGTTTCCGGTTTTCGACGAAACCGCGGAAAAACACATTCCAAGAATGGACGTCAATCTCAACGCTTGTATGCTTTGTAAGGATTGGCCCTGTATCAACGCCTGCAAAGACGAGGCGCTCCTTCCTTTGAATGACGATTCTCCGAAGTTCGGCCAAGCAAAAGGGATTTTCGAATTTTGTCTGAATCATAAAACGGGAGAATCCTCTTGTTCGAATTGTAAGGATAGTTGTCCCGTAGAAGGGGTCGTCGACTTTAAAGGAAATAAACCTTCTTTCTCAAAAAACTGTACCGGTTGCGGTCAGTGTGTTAGCGCTTGTCCTACGTTTCCGAAAGCGATTCGAGTTCAGTGATATTCAAAGAACGTAAACAAAGGGATCGGGAAAAATTATCGCAGATGCGGTGATTGATGGAAAACGAAACTTTCCAATTCCTATAAAAATAGAGTTCGAAAACATTTGCCTTAAGTTTTTACTACTGATTTCTATAAAATCGAGTACCGTTCATTTTTAACACAAAATACCGTTTCAACGCAAAATATTAGGTACTTTATTATATAGTTATGAGCAAAGGATCAATACCGCATAACGCGTTAATGGTTTTATCCGAAATTCGTATTCCTTAGTAACCTAAATTTTTCCGGATCTTTTCGGGAATGTCTTCGAAATGTTTATATTTATGTTTTTTACCGTCCGGAAAAATCACATAATAAATTCCGTTTAAAATTTCCATATAATACTTGCCGGCTTTTTTTTCGCCGGTAGCGCGATGATCCATTTCTTTCACCATTCTTTGATAACGGGAAGGAAGAGTTTGCCAAGAACCGTAGACTTCGATCTCGCCGCCGGTGTTTACGGTATAAATTCCGTTCTCGTGCATAATCTTGATTCCGTTATAATCGAACACTTCCAAAATATTTGTTTTAGAATTTTTATTTTCTGCGGGATCAGAAATTCGATTGATCGAGGAATTCAGATCCTCTTTCTCTTTAGGCAGCGAATATTTTACGATGGAGTTATGAGCGGTTTTCTCCTTCCTTCTTACCAGAAGAAGGAACAAATAAATCAAACCCGCAAGTAAAAGACTGATCCCGAAAAACCATTCCGCAGGTTTCATCCGTTTCCTCAGTATCGAAACTCAATCGACTTACAAGTTGAAGGTGTGGAGTCGACGGAAGTGGAAGCCCAAGATTGACAACTCACGGCAAGTACCGCGGTCACACAAAGATCAATGTTTTTTTTCCGAGCGCGACCCGGAACAAAGGCAGTGATTCTTCGACTCGTGTTACACGTCACGTTTTTGGATTCGTACGCGCTGATCAGTTTCAAATTTGCGTCTTCAAACGTATAAAAATCCGCGTCCGTATTTTTCTGATAACATCCCGTTACGCTCAAGAATAACGCCGAAAGAAAAGTCACAAACTGCGTTCTTCCGTTTGTACGGAATTTTGAGCTTGTCCCAAAACTTGAAAATGTGGGAACTACTACGTTTCTAAACGATGGGAAAATATTACAAAAGCCTAATAATCGCCCAGGAGACAAAATCTGTGGGAACTCCTGCAAATTTCCTTCGAGGTTTTGGGACAGGCCCTTTATTTTCTTAAAAAGGAATTTCATACTGATTTTACAAATTTCGGAATCCATATTTCTCTATGGCTCGAAATAGAACGCCGCAATCGCTTTCGCATTTTTTATACCGAGTTCACTAGCATTTTTATCAAAGATCAAACCGCAAAAAAATTCAAATTCCGAGACCGTTCTTCTTTCCCGCTTTCAAAAAAGTTTTTTCGTTCACCGGAATTTGAACGGAACCGAAAATCGTTTCGTATTCGAAACTTCCTCGGATCGAAAAATTGAGCTCTTTGCCCGCCATCCTTGCATGCAAAATTCCTAATGCGATCTGAAGAAGATTCCGATCCATCCTTTTCTCAAAGAGAGTTTCCACTTGAAACTCGACTCGTTTTTTTTGGAGAGCGGGAACGACAATTTTTTCGTTCGAGAGAACGCGGGCCAGTTCCGATTCTTTTTCGGAGTTGTCGGGTACGTAAAAAGAGAGATCGAACTTATGAAGCGTCACGTCCGTTTCGTTGGGATTTTCGATTTCAACGTTCGCTAAAAAAATGATTTTGGGAACCGGCGGAAAGGAAATCAATTCCGCCTTTTGGGTCTCCAAAGACAAAACCTGAAATTTGCATTTCTGAAGGGCTTTGTAGTTTTCCTTCAGAGCCGAACAGGAATACAAAGAAAAAATCGAAACTCCGCACAAAAGAATCCATTCGATTCGAAATTTAGAATATACGTTCCTCAATCTCTTACTTACCTTCCGCAAATGAAGTCTGAATCAAAACCTTTCCCTTTGTCATGTTAGCCGCGTAATTATCGATCGCTTCCGACGCTTTTTCCAAAGGAAATCTTGCGGCGATGTCGGTCTTCAATTCTTTTTTAGCCAAGGATCTGAGTTCCTTTGAAATCTTCCAGATTTTATACGGAGTTTGTTGCGGAACCCAAGTGGACAACCAAAATCCTTCCAACTTTTTATCTTGAAATATCATCATTCCTGCATGTAACGGAATCTCTTTTTCCGAAAGCGCCCCGTAGACGATCACACGACTTCCATAAGGCATCGCTAATAAAACCTTGGAGGTCAGTTCTCCCGCAACCGCATCCAAACAAACGGTGGCCTTGAGTTCGTTGGAAAGAACTCGGAGTTGTCTTTCGAAGTTGGAAGTTTCCGAATTTAGAATATACTCCGCCCCGATCGCTTTTAAAGCGGCCTCTTGTTCGGGTTTACGAACGATATTGATCACCTTCATTCCTTTGCGAGTCGCAATTCCGACGACCATTTTTCCTAACGCGCTCGCCGCCGCCGTCTGAACCAAAGCCTTGGCTCCGGCCCTTTGTGCTTGTTCAACCATCGCGATCGCGGTAATCGGATTCACAAATAGACAGGCTCCTTGTTCCAAGGAAAGATTTTTCCCGATCGGAAAACAACTAAAGGCATCGGTGATCATATATTCCGCGTAAACCCCGTCCCCTTTACCGGATGCGGTACACGCGACATTTTTTCCTTTTAAATAGGAACCGTACAAACCGCCGCCGGAAGCGACGACGTTTCCGCTTCCTTCAAAACCCGGAACCACCGGAAGTTTCTTTTTGATTCCGTAAAGACCTCTCATAAACATCAAGTCGGAAGGGTTGATCGAAGCGGAGTGCATTCGAATCAGTACTTCCCCTTTTTTTAACGGGCGAATCGTTTTTTCAACGATGACCGCTCTGTTCTTATTTTCGCTGTACTCTCTGAGTTCTAAAGCTTTGTATGTGTTTGGGAGATTCATTAGTTTTCCTTTATGATTAAATGTTCGATTTTTTCAATTTGTTCGGATTGTATATAATATTTTAAGAATATATCTACGTCTTCTTCCGTTTTCAAAGAGAACCACCTTCCTTCCGGATAACTCACTTGGACGGGACCGAGTTCGCATCGATCCAGACAACCGGCTCTCTGAATTCTCACTTTCCCTTCCATCGAAAGATCCTTCATTTTTTTCTTGAGGGACGCCAGTAACTGAATCGAACCGGATCGACCGCAAGAGACTCTTTCCCCTTCGGCTCTCACGTTCTCGCATACGAAAACGTGTTTGGTATAAAAGTTCGACATGAAGTAAGAACCTCGCGATTTCTATTTTCAATACAATCCGACGCCTGCTCGGTTCTGCAATCCGTTTCCGTAGTAAGAATCATTAGAGTTGTTGAAAAATTAATTCTCCATTTGTTTCTGTTTCATTGAAATGGACAATTGAAGCAGTTTTGTGAATCGCGACTATTGAATTTTTCAACAACTCTATTCAAAAAACATCATAAAAAACGAAATATCTTTCCGACAAATATCCTTAACCAAAAAGGATTATGATAGTAACTTGTCATCCTGAATAATTTCGATACGATTTGCTTCTTTTGAAAGCTCTAAGAAGTAAGAATCCGTCGTCGTTCGTAATCCTGAATCAGCGAATATTGTATTTGAATATCATCTTGACGTTTTTGATAAGAACCTGTCCCAAAAGAAACCAATAACACTAAGACGCACGCTGTAAGTAAACGAAACTCAACTTCTCACTTTACGGACCGCTAAACAAGTTTCGGCATACTTATCAACGTTAGATTTGCATTTTTTAGATTTTAGACGATTCCGTATTTACACCGAGGTTTTTTCAGGAATTATAGACTTAGGTTGATACGCTTTTTATCGGAGATTTGTAGAATGCAAAAAATTTTAATCTTATCCATTGGTATTCTTATCTTTTTATCGTCCTGTAAAAAAACTCCGCCGGTTGTGACGGAACCGGAAAAGGACATCTTACAACAAATTCTCGTGGAAAACGAATCCATTCACGGTTTTTTAATGAAAGAAGAAGGTAAAATTCCCGACACGAGCCGGTTAGTCGCTCGTGTAAGGGAACTCGTTTCTTTAAACGGAGGGCTTAAGAGTTCAGCCGAAAAGATGCAAAATTCTTTGAAAAACCAAGACGTCAAAGACGTCGAAAAATTCTTCCAGGCTTATTCTTTTTTTTCCGAAAACCTTGCGGAGAGCCTAAAACTTGCAGGTGGAACCGGTGTGTTTAATCGCTTCTATTGTCCCATGGTAAATAAAACTTGGGTGAGCCAAGGAACTAAAATTCAAAATCCTTACGCTCCCGAAATGAGAGATTGTGGGGATTTAGTCCGATAAAAGTGGGTTTGCCTGGATAAAGAAATTAAACATCGTTGCAAAATCGGCATTTCCATGGGAGAACCGTGCCCTAACAATTGTAGACAAAATCTACTGCCCAACGATTGGAGCCGGGAAATTCGACAATCCTGCATCGCAGGCGAAAAAATGACGGCCTTTGCGGAAGGACGAGTGGGAATTAACGTCGGAGCGTCCGCGTTTTTACAAGCACATCCTCTCGTTTTGGAAGAATTCATTTCCAAAGGAGACGTTTATTTCGAAGTTCTGAGATATTTTCTATCGATCCTAGAACCGAAAAAAATCAAGGAAATCATAGACACGTTCAGCAATAAGTTACTTTATAAAATCATAATTTACGAATACAATATATTTCAGCAAACCGAAGACGAGAGAAAACGTTTAAGAAAAACGGCTTCGTTTTTGGATTTAAAGTCCAACGCGTATTGGGCTTCTCTTTCGCCGAAAAGAATATGCAGTTTTATCGCTTATTGCCTTAAAGAAGCGAAAGATCCGGAGTTCGCTTCTCAATTTTTAATCATCCTTCCCCCCGATGCCGTTTCCGATTTAAAAAATCTCGCGGGTCTGAATGTGGAAGAGGAAAAAGAACTTTATCTTTCTCTCAAAGACGGAATTTACGAATTGCCGATTCAAAGTCCCGGAATCTATCGACATATTCTGAAATTGTTCGAAGACGATCCGGAAATCTTTTTAATCTTATCCACGATGGAAGAGTTGGTTTTGAGAAAAGAACAAATCATAGAATCCTCACACGTCATACTTGAAAAATACAAATCGGGAAAACTCAATCACCAATCTTTATTTGCGGATTTATCGGCTTTAGAACCGGAAATTACGATGGAAATCTTGGGAATATTCGAAGAGAAAGGAATGTTGGGAAGATCCGAAAAAAATCTCATTAAAGAACTTCTTTCCAAACATAAATAAGGGTTTCAAAAACGAAACGACTTAACGTGAGTTTCGGTATAAGAAAGTTTGGGCGAATCCGGCCTTGGCAGGCCGGACCTATCTCGCTTCAATCGCTTTCGCATTGGTTACGCCGAACTCACGTTGGTTATATAATTTTGCGGAACACAAAAACAAAAACGACCCAGGAAACTTAGTAAACGCCTTCCTGTAGATCGGCGTTCAGGAAGTCGTTATTAAACGACCCTTTCTTCCACTTGGTATTCTTTAAAAAGACTTTTTTGATTTCCCAACTCGCTCTGAAACTCCACCGGATATTGGGCCGTAAAACAAGCGTTGCAAAATCCTCCGCCCTTGTGATCCATCACGGCGCGGTTCATAGACTCGACCGAAAGATAGGCGATGCTGTCCACTCTCAGATATTTTCGAATTTCTTCGATTGTGTGGGTCGCGGCGATCAATTCGTTGTGAGTCGGAATATCGATTCCGTAATAACAAGGCGAGATCGTAGGTGGCGCGGAAACCCTGAGATGAATTTCCTTGGCGCCCGCGTTTCGGATCATTTTGATGATCTTTCGGCTTGTGGTTCCTCTCATGATGGAATCGTCGACTACGATGACTCTTTTTCCTTCGACTACGTTTCGAACCACGTTGTATTTGATCTTAGCGCCGAAGTCCCGGATCTTCTGATCGGGTTCGATAAAAGTCCTACCGATGTAATGAGAACGAATCAAACCGGACTGATAAGAAATTCCGGATTCTTCCGCATAACCCAAGGCCGCAATGTTCGCAGAATCCGGAACCGGAATGACAACGTCCGCTTCGACGGGCAATTCTCTGGCTAAGAATCTTCCTAAATTCTTCCGAACCTTATAAACGGATTCCCCGAAGATACTGGAGTCGGGTCTTGCAAAATATATATATTCGAAAATACAAAGACTGGGAGTCGCTTTCGGAAACGGATAGTAAGAATTGACTCCGTTCTTATCGACTACGACCATCTCTCCCGGCTCCACGTCTCTTTCATACTTCGTGTCCGTAATGTCGAAGGCGCAGGTTTCCGATGCGAACACGATCGATCCGTCTTCGCGACGACCCATCACCAAAGGACGGAACCCGTTCGGATCTCGAACCGCAATCAACTGAGATTTGTTCAGAATGACGAGGGAATACGCGCCTCTTACTTTTTTGAGAGCGGTGGAAAGCGCCGAAAGGAAATCGGTTTCTCCGGAACGAGCCATGAGGTGAACGATCACTTCCGAATCGATGGTCGTCTGAAAAATACTTCCTTCCTTTTCGAGTTGGCTTCTGAGTTCCCAAGAATTGACCAAATTTCCGTTATGAGCCAGAGAAACGGCCCCGAGATGAGATTCTACACGAAGCGGTTGGGCGTTTCTTAAAAAGCTCGCACCGGTCGTAGAATAACGATTGTGACCGATCGCGGAATGGCCCTGAAGCTCTTTGAGTTTGGTTTCGGTAAAGATATTGGCGACCAGACCCATCCCTGCGTATCGATAAAGATGCTCTCCGTCCGAGGATACGATCCCGCTCGATTCCTGCCCCCGATGTTGCATCGAGTAAAGACCTAAATATGTGAAATTAGAAGCTTCCGATGAATTAAATATACCGAAAATCGCACACTCATCTTTTGGTTTGTCATTCTGGGCTTGTCTTCTTACTCTGGATTTATCGGGAATTCGACTCATTCTCTGCCTTCTTAAGCTTAAAATCTCAGGTCGCGTATTTCATGCAAATAAATTCCGATTACATTGTCGTAGATACAATTCGAAGCCTACAACTCGTCCTCATCAATTTGAGTCAGGCCGATTCCATCTCCATCGATACGGAGTCCTCAGGTTATTATACGTATTTTTCCAAGGTCTGTCTGATCCAAATTTCGGCTAAGGGAAAAAATTACATCATCGATCCGTTGAAGTTACAAAACTTAGATGGACTCGGAAACTTATTTGAAGATAAAAAAATTCTAAAAATATTCCATTCCGCCATTGATGATATCAAAGCGCTCAAAAAAGATTTCGGTTTTAAATTTCAGAACATCGCGGACACCGGATTCAGTTCCCGTCTTTTAGATCACGATCAATATTCCTTAACTTATCTTGTGGATTATTACCATAAGATCAAACTTTCCAAGAAGGAACAGAAGTCTAACTGGGAAAAACGACCTCTCGAAAAAAGCCAACTTCAATACGCCGCTTTGGACACGGTTTATCTGGAAACGATTTGGGAAAGGATGAAGGAAGAACTTACCAAACGAAATCTCCACGAGGAAGCGCTTTCCGAGTTTGAAAAGATCGCATGCGAAGAACCGGGGGCCGAAGGAAATTCCATCTCCATGGATAAGTTCCCCGAGATTTTGGAATACAGCGCGGACGAAAGAAGATTTATCTATGACACTCTGGTTTTCAGAGACGATAAATCCAGAAAGTTGAATAAGGCTCCCTTTCGAGTATTCAATAACGAGAAAGTAGTTCTTCTCGTAAAATCCAGAAGAGACATGGCTAAGTTAACCGAAATCGTAGGCAAAAAAGACGCGGAAACTCTCTTTCGGATTTATGCGAATCCGAGCGGGCCTCCGATTCAAAAATCCGAACTTTTTAAAAAGCCGGGCGAGAATCTGACGAACGAAGAAGGCGAACGTTTTAAACGTTTGAGAATTTGGAGAGAAACGATCATGTCGATAAGAAGAATGAGCCATCAAATGATGCCTTCTAATAAAATGATCGCGGAGTTGGCGCAAAGAAATCCGAAAACTTTAGACGAGTTGAGAGAGATGAATCTTTTCTCGGAATGGAAAGTGATTCACTACGGACCTTCGATTTTGGCCGCATTGGAAAACGTACCTTACGAATCGAATATCAAAGGACTGATTCCGATTAATAAAAAATTCGAATAAGAATATTCAGTATTTTGAATGCAGTTAAAAAATGAGATTCGATTTTCAATCACTCAAAGAACAACTTATTGTCCCTCGGGAAAGTTTTACCGGAATTCCCGCGCCGCCGATGGGAGAAGAAAAATCAAGGGCCTCGTCCGTCATCCTTCCCATTTATGAAAAGCCGGACTTCACTCAAGGAATCATTTTACAAAAGAGGAATTCCAACCTTAAGGCACACCCCGGACAAATTTCGTTTCCCGGCGGAGCTTATTCCCCAAAGGATAAAAATCTTTTGGATACGGCGCTTAGGGAATGGGAAGAAGAAATGGGCGAATCCAGTTCCGTTCTGGATGTGTTGGGGGAATATCGAGGACTTTTTACTTTTACGGGATTTCATATTTCTCCGTTCATTGCGCGTTACAAAGGTCCGTTTCTGTTTAACACAAATCCGGACGAAGTGGAACGTTCGATTCTGTTGGATCTGAATCGTCTCGAAACTTCTCCGTTTTATTCGATTCGAATTCGAAGATCCGGCGCAAAAGAAATTGAAATTTATTATTTCGATCTTGAAGAAGGTTTACTCTGGGGAGCCACCGGAAGAATTATCGTAAACTTTTTAAGGGAATTCGCGGGCTTTGAAAGAGAAGCGACCCGAGTCGAACCGAATTTAGGCCATCCTCCTTTTTTTGATCCCATTCGAAAATTCTCTAAAAAAAATTAAAAAGACATTTTTTTCTTCAGCTAGTTTGCCCTTTGAGAATTGTGGATAAGTTCCTGTTTTATAGAACACGCAAAAACGCGAGTGGATAAGATCTAAACTTCAAAAACGGAAATAGGTCTTTAAAAAAGAATCGGGAAATTATGCGGCGAATCTTTTTAATCTGCCGATAATCTTAATAAGACATAAGAACCCGTCCGCTTAAGCCGCTTCGTTCTTTCCGAATCGCTCGGCAAGTTTGGGGAAACGACGTAGTTCAATTGCTTACGCGAAAAACCTAACACAATATCATTTGAATTTTAAAACGCACTGAATCATAAAAGGAGATAAAAACAATGAATACGATCAAAAACTTATTTCAAACGGAAATGCGTAATTCATACTTAAAAGAAAGTTTTCAAGAGGAAGAATGGTATCAATCTTTGATCAACCGACCCGGTATCGAGGAAAGAATTCCCTACTTCAAAACCAAAGCGGAAAATGAAAAAGCGGCAGCCGTTGTAAGATGAACCCGGAAGAAAAAGTAAAACTACTGGAAACGTTGGATTTGATTTTGAAACACCTTCAAAGTCAAAGCTCCAATTCCGGTTCCGACTACAAAGTGGTTCTTTATTTGGTTCCGATCTTCGGAATCGTATTCGGTTGTGCGTTGTTGTTTTTTGTTTTTTATTGGTGGTACAGACAACGGATCGAGATCATCAAAGCGGGGCTTTATAAAAAAGAAACCTTCGATCTGAGAACGTATTCTTTCTTTTTAGGATTGATTCTTACCTTTGTAGGAATTGCACTTTCCGTCGGATTCATTTCCGTTTTGGGACAATCGCTCGCAATGCTCGGCGGACTCGTTCCACTCGGCACCGGATTGGGGCTACTCTGCTATTATAAATTTTCCCAGTCCCGATGAGGGAACCCATTGTATGCAACCGGGATGACTGGGATTGCATTCAAAAAGTTTTACACGGCGATTTTAATTCTTTCGAACTGCTGATGAACCGGTATCAAGTGCTGGTTTATTCTCAGGCAATCAAAGCCTTTCGTAACGAAACGGAAGCCGAAGACTTCACTCAGGATATTTTCTTAAAAGCCTTCGAAAGTTTATCCACATTTCAAGGCAGATCCCAATTTTCCACTTGGTTGTTCGTAATCGCTCGCAACGAAATCATCCGAAGATATCGCAAAGAACACCCGGAAATCGCGGGACTGGACGCGCTCTTTCTTGCGGAAAACGAAAAAGAAAAAAAGATCGAATCCGAACAAGAAACAAAACTTTTAAAACAGGAAAGCTCCGAAAAAATCAGAACCCTCGTGGAAAGTTTACCGGAACTCTATCGAAAGCCGATCACGCTCCACTATTTTGAGAATATGTCCTACAAAGAAATTTCGAAAAAATTAAA
Organism: Leptospira weilii serovar Ranarum str. ICFT; assembly: GCF_000332415.1. Taxonomy (GTDB): domain Bacteria; phylum Spirochaetota; class Leptospiria; order Leptospirales; family Leptospiraceae; genus Leptospira; species Leptospira weilii_A. The sequence continues at coordinate 122,494 of NZ_AOHC02000041.1, read as the reverse complement.
CTTGAAAATGAACACTTTAAAGAGTTATATTTTTAGGGGAAAGGAAATCATGAGAGAATGGTTAAACAATGAAAAACAAGAATGATTTTCATTCCACCGAGATCGATCCCGTTCCGGCGGAACTCGAAGAAAAACTGCATTTCTTCGAGGAAGGACCGCAGAATCCTGAGGAAAATACGCCCGTACCACCGGACTTAAAACGTAGAGTGATGTTACACATCGTTCCCGTACGTCACATTAAAATTATCTTATTCGGTTTGTTTTTTCTTGGGTTCTCTCCCTTATCCGTTTTGTTTTTTTTGGACCTGGGATTTTTGATCCAAACCGGTCTTCTTTCTTTCATTTTAATCACGAGTAGTATTCTCTTTTGTGTTTTCGCTATTTTAGCGGGAATCTATCTTGTCCACTATAGAAATCCATACACCAAAGAATGGAAAAACAAATTAGGCTTTTTTGAATGATTCACTCTACTTTTAGAACTTTGATCCTCGCCCTGTTGATTACTTTCGTTTTAACTTCGACTAACAACCTGTTGGCGGATAAAAATTCTCCCGGAAACGAAGGAAGCGTAAAACGGGTTATGAGCGCCAAAGAATATCTCGATTCCGATCTGGATCAAATTTTCCCGATCGTTCAAAAGATGAAAAAAGAAGAAGCGGCGATCTTAATCACTCAGATTCGGGAAACATCCAAAAAAGAGTGGCCCGACGCGGATAAATTCTACTTTTTAATTTCTCACTTGGAAAGTATCAAAGCGATCGAAGAAGAACACGAACGATTGAAAAGTTTGAACGAAGTCTATTTAATCGGAGCCTTGTTACTGAGCGGATTTCTGGTTTTTTCAATTTTCCGTCAACGTTCCCTCATTCGAAAGATCAATGCTCAGTTGGATGATAAGGAGTAATTGGGAACGCGCGCGGCGGAATAGTTAGGTTTTAGCCCGACTTTACGCTTCGCCTTGCGGATAACGAGACGGTTTTGAAGAGGAAGATCGAATTTCTGTAGTTTGTAATTTTTTCGTATTCCAATTGTAACGAATTTCTGGAATATTAAGAGATTATAAACTCTGCCAAGCCGGTTAGAAGGATCTCTCGATTTTCTAAAACGGTAAATCGGTTTCTAAAAAACAGCGATCGGCAAAAGAATAGAACTCATGAAAAACCAAGCAGGGAACCCAGGGCAAAAAGTCCTCGTCGTCGACGACGAGGAAGATATCGCCGAACTGATCCGATTTCACCTCGAAGAAAACGGTTACCAAGTCGACACTTGTCAAAACGGTTTGGAAGTACTTCCAAAACTTGAAAAGAACACTCCCGATCTCGTTATTTTAGATCTTATGCTTCCCGGAATCGGCGGAATGGATCTTTGTAAAAAAATCAAAGAAAAATACTCAATGCCCATCATTATGGTCACCGCCAAATCCGGAGAAACCGAAGCCGTTCTCGGACTCGAACTCGGCGCGGACGATTACGTTCGTAAACCGTTCAGCACGAGAGAACTGATCGCAAGAGTACGTTCCGTTTTAAGAAGAACAAAAGACGGAGAGGAAGAAGAACAATTCGAAGGAAACGTCACCATCGGAAATATCTTTCTCAATCTGAAAGCGCATAAGGCTTTTATAAACAACTCCGAAGTCGATTTAACCCTGATCGAATATAAAATTCTGAATCTTTTTATGACCAATCCCGGCGTCGCCTTTACCAGGGATAGATTATTGGATCGGGTTTGGGGAAAAGATATTTACGTTACGGACAGAGCCGTCGACGTAAATATTAAGAGATTGCGCGATAAACTCGGAGACGAAAAGGAAAGACTCGAGACGATACGCGGAATCGGCTATAGATTCAATGAGGCGTAGCTTATTTTCAAAACTTCTTCTTAGCAACTGGTTGCTTTTGCTTGTACTGATCGTTACCGCGGGCGCGGTTCTTTTTACGGAGAAGTTTGTTCATCCCGATTTTAGATTTCTCCTGTTTTCGTTTTACGTTCTGTTTGCTATGTTCGGAACCTTTTACGTGTCCTACTCGATCGCAAAAAGCGTTTCGGAACCTTTGGACAGAATCGAAAAAAAAACCGGTGAAATCAACGCGGGAGATTTCGGGTCCGAATTACCGCTTTCGGACATACGAGAACTGGCGAACCTCGCGTCTTCCATCAACTTAATGTCCACAAGACTTAAGAATCAATTCGTGGATCTCACGATCGAAAAAGAAAAATTCGATTCCGTTTTGCAGAACTTAAAGGAAGGTGTTTTTGCGATCGATCCGAAAAACGCCTCCATCCTTTTCCAAAACAAAAGTATTCCCGGTTCTCTCATCGAACCGAATTCAAGATCCAGAAAAGTCGCAGACGCGATTCGGAACCCGAAACTTTTGGAATTCGTATCGAGTCATCTCCAAGGAGCCGGCGATTCCAAAATGGAACTGGATCTCGGTCAAAATTTTTACACGATCAAAATGTATCCGTTGAAAACGAACGGTAAAACTCTGATGTATATCGGCGTTATCCGAAACATCACCGAAGAAAAACAATCTCATATCATCCGAGAACAATTCGTTCAAAACGCTTCTCACGAACTCAAAACCCCGATCACATCCATTAAGGGATACACGGAAACGTTACTCGATCGTCTTCGTCTTTCTCCCGAAAGTCACGAGAAAAGATTTTTGGACGCGATTTCAAGAAACACGGATCGTATGGTTCGGATCGTGGAAGACATGCTTACGATCACTCGAATTGAAAACCAAACGAAAATTTCCGGAAACGAAGAATTCTCCTTAAAATCTCTCGTGGACAACTTAAGTTATACGGTCGAAGGAGTCGTATCTTCCAAGAGTCAGAAGTTCGTCGTAGAGATGCCCGAGCCCTTAATGATTTCGGCGGATTGGATTCTTTTGGAACACATGCTTCTCAACTTAATCTCAAATGCGTCTTCTTATTCTCCCGAAGGAAAAACGATCGCTCTCAAAATTCTCACAGTAAAATCCGATCAGGTTCAGTTTCAAGTGATCGATCAAGGAATCGGAATTCAAGACGAGGACAAAAGCAGAATTTTTGAAAGATTTTTCCGAGTTGATAAGAACCGTTCCCGAAAAGAAGGAGGAACCGGCTTGGGTCTTTCCATCGTAAAACATATCGTTCGTCTTCATCACGGCTCCGTGAAAGTTTTTGACAATCCGGAAGGTGGAACCGTTTTCTCAGTTACGATTCCAATACGTTACCGACCCGAAACGTTCTGAATTTTTCTTTTCGACAGAGATAATTTTCCAAAGATAGATCCAATCGACACGTTGAGGGATCTTATCCATGACCATGCCTAAAGGTTTTTTATCTTTTGGAATTAATATCGGTATCAAAGACGACACAAAAGACTTCGGCGTTATTTATTCCGAAGCGCCTTGTAAAGCGGCAGCCGTGTTCACCAAAAACAATTATCCCGGCGCTCCGGTAATCGTCGGAAAGGAACACGTTCAATCGGGTGTCCTTCAAGCCATAGTCATCAACTCAAAAAATTCAAACGTTGCAACGGGTGAAAAAGGAATTCAAAATTCGAGAGACATCTGTAAAACAATCGGAGAATCTCTCGGCATCGACGAAACGTTAGTCCTTCCTTCCTCCACAGGCGTGATCGGAGTTCCCCTCAAAATGGAAATCATTCTGCCCGCTTGCAAAAAAGCGAAATCACTTTTAAAACCGGGAAACTTGGAAGAAGTCGCGGAAGCGATGATGACGACGGACACAAAAAAAAAGATTTCTTTTAGAAAAATTAAAACGAAATCGGGAGAAGGTACGATTTACGGAATCGCAAAAGGCGCCGGAATGATCGAACCGAATATGGCGACGATGCTCTGCTACATTCTTTCCGACGTTTCTCTTCCGGAAGGAAACAACCTCTACGACGTTTTAAAATCTTCGGTGGATCGGAGTTTCAATTGTTTAACGATCGATTCCGACACTTCCACCTCCGACACGGTCGCGTTACTTTGCAACGGTTTATCCGGTGAAAGTTCGCTCGAAGATTTTTCAAAGGCTCTTTCGGAAATCTGTATCGATCTTACGAAACTCATCGCGATCGACGGAGAAGGCGCCACTAAACTGATCGAACTTACGATTACGGGAGCGAAAAACGAAACTCAAGCGAGAAAAATCGGCAAGTCCATTTTAAATTCTCCCTTGGTAAAAACCGCAATCTACGGCGGAGATCCGAACTGGGGAAGATTGATAATGGCAGTGGGTAAGGTCTTTGACGAACCGATTCCGTTTGAAGGTCTTGAAATCCATTTTGGAACCCTTCCGGTCAAGGAAGCAAACCCGGAAACTTTAAAAAAGCTTTCCGAATATCTAAAAAATAATACTGAAATTTCCTTAAATGTAGTATTGAATGTTGGAGCGGTTTCCATGAAATTTTGGGGCTGCGATTTTACGGAAAAATACATAGAAGAGAATGCCTACTACACTACCTGAAAGTAAAGATACTCGGCGGGGATTTAAGGAAACATTTCGTTCTCTTGTAACGGATTATTATCTCATTTCCGGAATCATCAATCTATTCGCAAAAGGAACCTCGGTTCTCGTCGCGTCGGGATTCTATTTTTTTATTCTCTCCGTGTTCCCGACGGCGATCGAATACTACATGGAAGTAAGTTTACTTTCCACTTTGATATTTGCGGTTTTTATCATATTCCCTCTTCAAGAAAAACTCAGCGGTAAACTTAAGTCCATTCTGATTTCCGAATATTTAAGCGACGATCCCCGCTCATCCCGATTGGCTTATCGTAAATTCGATCACGAAGGTCTGATTAAAAACGTTTTTCCCGATCTCGTTCGATTGTCCGAAAGTAATTACGGAAAACTCGCCTTACTCAACAACGATTTGAGAACGTTCGAACTCTATACGTACGCAAAAAAGAAACAAAGAAAAGTAATCACACACGACGGGATCAACCCCAAGGCAAAACTTTTGAAATACATTTTGAATAAGAAAAACGGCACGATCATCGGAGAACCGGATCAAAATCACGAGATCAACGAGGACTTTGTGAGTCTCAGGGCCAATTTCATATTACCTTTTGTTTATAGAGAAACTCTTTTCGGTTTTTTAGCGGTATCCAACATTCCCAAGGATTCGGTCAGACAGGATCTGAGTTTCCTTTCCGGAAAATGCGGGATCGCCGTTCACAATCATATCCTTTCCTCTCAGGTTGCGGAAAATAAAAAATACAGAAAGGAATTGGAAACCGCCGGAAAAATCCGAAAGTTCCTGGAAGCCGCAGAGCCGCCTATGATCGGAAACATTCGCATCGAACTTCTTTCCAGGGAGCCGGGAGAACTCGTGGAGTTCCTGAATTCGGACGGAGACGAAACTTACTTCGTCATTTTAAAACTGGGAGTCACGAATCAGGTTTCCGTATTAGTTCTTTGTTATATATTGGGAACATTATATTCGGCGAGAACTTCCAGATCCGTTCAAAGTTTGAGTTACATCAAGAGTCTCGTGGAATCCTACCTCAAAGAAATTTCCTGGAACGAAGAATACGATCTTCTCGTCGGAGTTATTAGAAGAAACGAGAATACGGTCTCCTTAAAAACGTCCGGAAAAAATTTCAAAGTTCATAGAAACTCCGATTTCGGTAAAAACCTTCTTTCGACCGGGTGGGAAGTGGAAGAAAACATCGAAAACGATCCTTTGGTCCTTACCTGGAAGAGTCGCACTATGATTTCGATTCACGATCTGAGGCTACCGTCGTGAGAAATATACTTTTACTGTTTATCTCCCTGATTTTGCTCAGCATCGCTTTGCTTATCGGAGTTTTACAAACTTCTTCCGAAACGTTAAAACCTCCGTTTTATTATTATCCGAACGGAACGATCATCCAAAGCAGCGAAGAGTTTCCGGGTATTCTCGGAAAAAAAGTCGATCTTTTGGAATTGGAAATCGCCGTAAAGATGGCCGAGTCCGGACAAACTTACGAAAACGGAATACACGTTTACGACAAGGGTGTAAGTGAAACGATCCCGGTGATTTTAGCGCCTAAATCGTATTACTCGGTCATCAAAGAATTTACGAGAGATATTCTGATCTCGCTCTTGTATCTTTCCGTGGCGATTTGGTTTTTCTTTTATACGAGAGACCTTTATATGCTTTTACTATTCGGGTCGTTATCGTGTTTGAGTTTATTTAATTTCTTTTTAGTGGGATTTCACGAATTTCACTTTTTATTTTTCTTTTTTCTATACTTTACAGCATTCGTAATTTTGAATATTTCCTTCAGACTCAGAGGAAAGGAACTCCCTACGCGTTGGTTCGCTCCGGAAATTATCTTTTCTTTGATCGCGGGTTTTGTAGGCAGATCGCAAAAAGCGGATCCTCATATTTTCGGAATACTCGCGACCAACGGAGTTTATTTTATCTTATTCTGTTCCGTGATCTGTATTTTTTTTCTCATTCTGGATTCGATACGAAATCTTTTTCCTCTTCAGAGTTTATTCAAAAAGTTGAGTTTGATCCTAGCGTTCAGCGCGATTTCCATTCTCCCTTTCGTTTCGGTCGAGTTTTCGGAACTGATCTCTCCCAATTTCTCCAAACTAATGATCTTATTCGCGTTTCTGATTTTTCCCGCTTTGATCATCTACGGAACCTTTATGTATTCGATCGTTCCGGTTCAAATCGCATTCAGTTCTTCCCTCACTTCGATTTATCTGATCCTCATCTTAGCCGGCGGTTATTTGTTTTTGCTCGGAGCGTTTTTCAAATTCGATCCGATCGCCGCGGATAAATATTTGGAAGAATTCAACATTCTCTTTCTTGGTTCGAGCGTTTATACTTTAAGTTCCATCAATAGACGTCTTTCCAATCTTGTAGACACGTGGAGTTTTAAACGGAACCAGAAATTACATTCCGCGATGGAAACGATTTCCGCGATGATCAGCGCTCCGATTTCGATGAGGGCGACCATCAACAGCCTTATGAAAAATGTTTCGGAAGCGCTGGACATCACCAAAATTCTCGTATTGATACCTGCGGATAAGTTCCCCAGAACCGATCTGAAAAACATCAACTTCATTCGGATTTCCTCCAATTCCGAAATATGGCGATATTTCGCGACCAATACGGAAGTTACGGTCACCACACATCTCGCGTACGGACTCGGGATCCGAGAATCGGTTTATAAATTTCTTCACAATTCGGGAGTACAACTTACATATCCTATCCTCAATTATTCCAAAGGAAAAGAGGTTTTGGCCGTGTTTCTAGTGGGTGAAAAAAGTAACAGAAAGAACTTCAACCTCGGAGAACTTCATTTTTTGAAGGAATGCACTCGAATGGCTTCCATGCTTCTACAGAATTACGCTTTATTGGCGGAAGAAGTGGAGAAAAAAAGAATCGTTCGCGATCTCAACATGGCTTCGATCATCGATAAAACTCTCCACGTAGCGGAAGGCGGACAGATCCAAGGAACTAGGGTCGGATTCTTTTCGATACCCGCCGTCGGAATCTCAGGCGACTACTTAGACATTCAAAAATTGAATTCAAACACGATGTTGTTGGCTTTAGGAGACGTTTCAGGTCACGGATTGGGAACTGGATACTTAGTCAGCGCCATCAGAGGTATCATACAAAATCAAATTCGAAAAAAATCGGACTTATCTACGATTTTCAAAGTGATCAACTCGTTTCTCATCGAACGATATAGAGGAAGCGAGTTCATGACTTTCATCTGCGGAGAATATAATTCCCATAAAGAAACGTTTCAATACATCAACGCAGGTCATTCTTTTCCGATTTGTATTCGAAAAGACGGAAAAGTTGAGTTAAGAACGGAAACCCAAAGAGTTTTAGGCGTCTTACCTACCGAATACAAACACTTAACGATTCCGATTCATCCGGGTGATAAATTAATCTTATTCACCGATGGAGTCACTGAAACGTTCAATGATAACGAAGAGATCTTCGGCGATGAGAATTTTTTAAATCTCTTAAAGAACAATCATCAATTGAATCCAAAAGATCTTACCGACCTTGTGCTAAAAACAATTCAAGACTTTAGAGGTAAGAAAGATCCTAGCGATGACATATCTTTTATCTGCATTGAAGTCGATGAAAAGACTCACGAATGAAAAAGAAATCGATGAGATAAATAAATTTTAAAAAAAATGTAAAAATTTATTAAAACACTTTACATTTTTATCTTGATCCATTAATTATGTCTCTAATCACGGCGTTAAGCTCTGAGTTCATTCAGAACTTAACGTTAGTAACACGGAGGAAGAGTCAATGGTTGCAAAAAAGAAAGCAGCAAAGAAGGCAGCTAAGAAAAAAGTTGCAAAGAAAAAAGCAGCTAAAAAGAAAGTTGCGAAGAAGAAATAAGTAAATCTAGCAACACATTTTCATTCTAAGAAGGGATGAAATTTTAAGACCCGCTTCTCGAAGCGGGTTTTTTCTTTTAAAGACACTCTTTCAAACGTTTTGGATCGTTCCATCAAACATCAATCGGCTTAAATACCTAAAAATTCCGCGAGAAAACTCATTTCATCCTTCATCTCGGGCAAAATATCTCCGTAACTCTTGATTTGTTTGGACTCTCCGTCCACATTGATCTCATAAAGACGATATTCTTGATTGGTTGCGGATGATTTTTCTAATTTGAAGAAGCGAGTAGGATTCTTTGAGAAACGATTGTATAAAGTAAACTTATGATAATAAAATCCTTCTTTGTTTGTATTGATCGGATAAGGCATAAAATATTCCGCACCGATGAACAATGAATCCCGTTTTACGATCACCATTCTCGTCCAAGTAGCAAGATTGATCGGATAATTTTCCTCTAAGAAAGACTTCTTATGTTTACTTTCCCATATCGATAGAATTTTTAAACGGACATCCTTCGCTTGTTTGTATCTCTGAAGTCCGTTCAAAGAAATTTCCAACAATGATAAAAGCGGAATCGTCTCATTTTTACCACTCTTAACGAGTTCAAGTTGAACCAACTTTTTGGAAGAATGAAAATCTTGATTATAAATTTCTTGCCAGATCCTTTCCTGCACCTGCGCGCTCTCCGTATTTTCCGATAAAAGAGAGGGAGGAAGTGTAATCCATACGGAAGCCGTACAAATCAAAACCGATAAAAACAGGAAGTGATCCCTACAACGTCTGATGGACTGAGTAATGTCTTCTAAAAGAGTCATTTTGTATGAAGTTTTATATGAGACTTTGTCTTTCCGCGTCGTGATACCAAGGAAATCCTTTTTCGTTCCACATCCGGTTGAAAAATTGAATTCCGTCTTTTTGCGCGTATTCTTTTTCTTCTTCCGATACCGGTAATAAGGTTAAAAATCGAACCTTCTTTCCGTTTTCGGAAACGAGTTCCGAAAGATCCGGCACATTCGGTAAAGAAGTAAAACTTTCGAGATCCCGAAAGAGAATGGAAGTAAAATTCAAATAAAGAGCTTCCGGATCCCTTCTTGTCATGGTGATCGTATGTCCGTCGCCGAACCACTTCGCCATATTCCAAGGAAAACGAATCAATTCTCCGATTAAATGCGGAACCCAGGATTCCGATCTTTCCAATCCTTCGGATCCGATTTTAACGGCAAGAATCAATTCGATTCTTGCGTAGTTCTCGTAATCTTTATGAAAGAGTTCCACCGTAGGCATGTTTTGCGCGCTCATTCCGATCGTAGAATAGATCAGAATTTCGGGAAACTTCTTCGATCTAAATCGTGCGATTCCTAGTTGTGGATACTTTCCTCCGTCTGCGGACCAATATTTATCATGTTTTCCGAATATAGATTCCAAAAAGAGAAGTCGTTTTTCCTGAATTTCTTTCCATCCTCCCGTTTTAGAACGCGCCTCCCAAAAATCTCGAGACGTACGCACACGATCCGGAATGATCCCGAACTCCGAATTGCCCAGAGGATATGCGGTAATGGCTTCTATTTTTGTATGAAACGAATATCCGTGAAATCCTTTGACACCCGACCAAGGAGGAAGAAACGCAATCAAAGTTTCTTTGTAAAAAAGAGCGACTCCGTCCCCTTCTTCCGTCCAGATAAAATAAATTTCTTTTTCTTCCAAAGCGGGATGCGGTTTCGATTCGTTGACTTCGGAACGAAGAAGAATCGGCGCGAGTCCGTTGGAAAGATCCTCCTCGCTTCTTTTTTCGGGAGCTTCCACACGATTACAAACCCACACGGACTTGATTCCGAATTCCGGATTTTGTTCTGCTTGAAGATAAAGATAAACGGTTCTTCCGTCGTCCTCTAAATACGCGGTAAAGGTTCCGTACGGATTTGCTTCCTGATAAATTACTTTAGGTTCGGCAAAAGGAGTCATTGAATGGGAATATCTACGATTCTTTGGTTGAATTTTTCAAGAAGCGGTCGAATCGATCGTTCGGATCTAGTTTCGTTTAAAATATCCGGGAAATAAAAAGAAGCGTTTAGAAGACCGGTAAGTTCGATCTCATTCCAAGATTGAAAAGAATCTAAAACTAAAATCACTTCTTCCGAAACGGGTTCTTGTTTTTTTTGGCTCAGAATGAAAGTCTCGACGGCTCGAGTAGGTGTCATCGGTTTTTTGTACATAGGTCTTTAGACAAGGTTCCAACGGAATGAGAATGTTTCAACTCTCTAAAGAATGGAATGAACGTAAGGATTCTAAAAAAGGCGAAGGTGAAAAAAGTAAGAAACCGGGAACGCTGAGAACCTTAACGTCTTTCCCGGCTTCCAAAGGACTCGAGAACTATCGATGAACGTACTGTTTCAAAGCGCGAATCGGAATTCTTTCCCGGGAAACCCTGGTTTTATACTGCTCAAATAGAATTAAGAATAAGAGTGTGATCAGAAATAAGTTTTCCATATCTATAATGGACTACAATTCTCATAAAAAATCGAATCGTTTTGGAAATTTTTTTCCAAAGTTTCCGGAAAACAATTCCGGCCTTTTGGAAAAAAATTGACTGAATTAAAAAACGAACCGTTGAAAAGAAAATCGTTCTTATCAATCTTCCAAAATATTCTTAACCGCCGCCTTGATAGAATTTTTGAGTTTGATCCTGTTTCCGGAGGTCAACTTAGACATAATTTCGATCGTTTTCACAAATTCTTCCGCCGCAAGATCCAACATATCCGAAAGCCGAATGTCGTTTTTTTTAACCGAAGAATTTACGGAGCTTTTGTTTTTTTTAGGAGCCGTTTTCCGAGCTTTGGTCTTCTTCTTTTTTTGGACCATGATTGAATTCCCCTAGAAAAGAATGTCGCATTACGGATTCTATGATTGGTTGAGTTCGAATCCAGCAGAAAGTGATTCTTATTCTAAAAATATTCCCATCACTCGATAACAATCGATTTTACTTTCGGAGATTTCAAAAACGGATCCGTCCGGTCCGACTTCCTTCAATTTAATCGAATCGGGAAACCCGGTTTTAGAGACGGAATCGGAAACTACGAAAAAGGTGGAATACTTTCTAAGGTTGAGGCAGTTTTCCACCTTTCTTCCGTGAAGAAACATGGTTCCTTCTTTTTCATTCGAAGAGTCGGGAACCAAAATCAGATCGGAACCGCTAAAGGTTCGAACCTGACCCGTTTGAATATTCTCAGCCTTGATATGCATAAATCGACCCAATCCTGAATTTTACGGAACCTTGGAAAATGTCTGACTTATGATTTTGGAAATTTCTTTCAGCTTAGGATAAAATTCCTTTCAAAAAACCGTTTTCACTCGCAATTTTTAATTTCGAAGAATCGAGTTGAAGCGTCCCGTCCGTTTTTAATAGTTCTCCTTTGGAATTGTAAACGTTTACCATTACGTATCTTCCGGGTTTCATTTTTACAAGAGCTAAAGAATAAGGCGCTTTCGTAAAAGATCCGGGATTCATATTTACCGTTGTCGAAGAATAAAGGGTGCCGACTTCGTTGTTCTTGGCCCCGTTTTGATTTAAAAAAAGACGTCGGGCTTTGATTTTTTTCGGTTTTAGTTTGGAAGGTACGGATGAAAAAATCGCGACCGAGTTGATACTATCCACTCCCCCGTTTCCTCCCAACAAAGATTTTCCCGGACGAGTGATCGAAATGTTCGGCACCGATCGAGAATACAATCCATAGTGGGCGGCGACGTCGATCAATCCGGTGGCCGCCGAAACGGACATGGCCGCTTGGTAGTTCAAAATCCCCCCCATTTCGTTGACCCGAATCGTTTTACCATTTTTGAATATTATATTTCCGTTTTTTAAACTCTCCGCCGTTTCCTTTTTGGAAATTCCAAAGTATTCCGAAGATTGAAGAATCACCATTCCCGTAAAACAATCATAGATCCAAGCGTAATCGATATCTTCCCTTTCGATTCCTGCGGATGCGAAAGCGAGATCGCCCGCCCTTCCCGCAGGTGTGTCAAAGTCTCCCTTGAACATAAAATATTCCGCATGTGCCGCGTGACCGGCTCCGATCAGATACATGGGATCGATTTCTTTTTTGATCTTTCCCTGTGATTGAAGTTTTTTGGCTTTTTTTTCGGACATTAGAAGAGTTGCAAATCCATGATCGGTAACGATCGCAATCATCGGTGCGGAATAAGGATCGGCGATCGTTCTGGTAAGTTGTTTTTCGGTGATCTCTTGTCCGTAAACGTTGGCCCTCGGATTGGAGATCGCGTTGGCTCTGAATTTTTTCGTGATCGTTTCCAAATCTTTCCGAGTGATGTCGTTTTCAAACATCATTCTTTTCATCAGAAGTCCGTACATCGCGATCAAAGTCGCTCCGTATTTGAGTTCGTACGCGGGATGACAGACCGTTTCGTTCAGACGTTTCATATCGGAAACCTGTCTGAACGCGGATTTGGGAACATCCGCTGCGGCGATCAATACGACCGCTTCCGGATCGGACTGAAGTATCGTTCTCGCTTGCCCTAGCGCACCCGTAACGCTGGCTCCTCCCAAATCCACAAGATGAGAACGAAACCCTGCAAAGCCCAATTCATTTGCGATTTTTACGCTATGTCCGTAGCCGGTTTTTCCCAAAGACGCGGGTTCTATGCTCACAAAATCCGTAAGAAGTCCCCTGAGAGTTTCCGGTTTCATCTCTAAAAAACCGAGCAGATCAAATATTGATTTTTTATAATGTTCTAATACTTTTCTTTCTCCGGACCATTCTTTGTATTCTTCCGAAAAATCGGACGCGACGGAATCGCTTATTCCCAGCAAAACAGGATTCATGGATTTACCTTATGGATTTTATTTTTGTTCGTGAATGACGGATTCGGAATTCGAACCGGGCGGAAGAACCTTACATTCCCCTTTTCCGATCGTCTCCCCTTTTTGATTGGTCCAAAGAATTTTCATTTCGACCATTCTCATCCTTTCGACTTTGTTTTTGACTTCCACTGTACAAGTTACGGTGTCGCCCGGATAAACCGGTTTACGAAACTTAGTCACGGTTTCCAAAGCCACGGTTCCAAGTCCGGGCAGTTTCATTCCGAGAACGGGCGCCAGAAGAGAAGCCGCAAGTCCTCCGTGTGCGATTCTAGTTCCGAATATCGTGGTTTTTGCATATTCTTCGTCCACGTGGAGAGGATTGAAGTCCCCGCTGATCCCCGCAAAAAGATAGATATCCGTCTCCGTGATCGTCTTCGCAAAACTCGCCTTATCTCCGATTTCAATTTCTTCGTAAGTTTTCCCTCTTTGATACATTCTCGATTTCTCCGATCGTTTTATTCAGGGCCTGTCTCAAAATCCAAAAAGAAAAAACGTAGTAGTTCCCGCATTTTTAAGTCCTTAACACAAGCTCTTAACGAGCATTCGGCGTAAAAAAAAATCGGTCACTTTGTGCTACGGCAAGTCGGTCGCGGCAGGGATCAAGGCGGAGTCAATAAATTGGATAGGAAGGGAATATTTCGTTTAACGTTTCCTTCATTCAATTTATTGACTGTAGCCGCGAGCCCGGTTTCGGAGAAACAAAAAGGGTGATTTCCATAGAATACAATCATTTACTAAAATACGATCAAACATTTTCTCCGAAAACCGCCCCGTCCTTTTTAGTTATCCGTCCTCGGTTTTTTATACTCCGAACGTAACGTTACCCAGAATTCCTTCCTTTAAGAATTCGATACAACTTTCTATTTCCTTTTCGGGTGCGTTTAAATTTCCGAACGCGCGAATCAGATCGTTTACCCCGTCCTCGTCCAATTCTTTTAAATATGCAATTCCTCGAATATACCGCGCGGTCAGATAATACGTTAGAATATTAAGATCCTTTTCCTTTTCGGAGGTTTTGTAGTCGTTGTTGTCTTTCGTCAAATCCCAAACGCTCAGTTTTAAAATAGCGGTTAACGTCAAAAGATCCGCAAAACCGAATTCGAGAGCCTGTCTTTTTTTCCTTTCCGGATTTTCTCCCACGGATCGAATCAAAGAATCCAAACAGCGAATCAAACCTCCGATCGGAGTTCCTTCCGTTTTTTGTTCGGAAAGATTTCTCGTTTCCTCCGTAGCCGCGCTTTGGATGATACTTTGAAACTTTTCGTAACCCCCGTAACTCGCGGAGATAATACTTCTTTGGACCTCCGATGTTCCTCCTCCGATCGTCGCCAACTTTACGTCCCTGTAAAATCGACTTACGGGAACCTCCCTCATGTAACCCATTCCACCGTGAATCTGCACCGCGTCGGAAGCGACTTCTTCACTTACTTCGGATGCGAAGAGTTTTACGATGGAACTTTCCATCGGTAGACTTACGTCGGGTTCGGAATCTTTTTTACGAGCGACAAAGTAAATGACTCTTCTGGAAGCGCAGAGATAAACCCAGATTCTCGCGATCTTCTCCTTCATTGCAAAAAAAGAAAGAATCGGTTTGCCGAACTGTTGTCTTTGCCAAGTATATCGAATACAACTTTCTACGATGTTTTCCATTCCGCCCATCAACGCAGCGAGAAGTACGGTTCTTTCCCATTCCAGAGTCGCTTTGCCGATTCTTAAAAATCCAGAGTGTAAAGGACCTAACAAATTCTCATCCGGAACGAACATATCTTGGAAGGAAAGTTCCGCAGTTGTCGAAGTGTTGTGACCTAACTTTTTTAAAACCTTGGAAACTCGGAAACCTTTCCGATCGGATTCGACGATAAACGCCGAAATTCCCATCGGACCGCGAGACTTTACGGTTCTCGCCATCACGATAAACACTTGTCCGATCGGTCCGTTGGTGATGAACATTTTACTTCCGTTAAGAACAAAACCTCCCGGAGTTTTTTCCGCGTAAGTTCTCATTCCCGCCGCATCGGAACCCGAATCCGATTCCGTCAAAGCGAGACCGGCGATCCATTCTCCGGAAGCAAGTTTAGGTAAATATTTATTTTTTTGCGCGTCCGTTCCCTGAAATAAAATCGGAAGAGTTCCGATGATCATGTGTGCGCCCCAGGAAAGTCCGAAACCGGCATCCAACGAACCCGCGTTAAACGCCTCTTGTGCGAGACAACATTGAAAACAGGAACCTCCTTGTCCTCCGTATCGTTCGGGAAGGGGAATTCCCAATAATCCCATGGAACCCATCTCTTTCCAGAGTTCGTCGGCCCAAGTACAATCTTCGTCTCTTTGTTCCACGGAAGGAAGAACCTTTTCCTTTGCGAACTCTTTGACCGTATTGTAAAAATCCCGGTCTTCGTTTTCTAAATACGGGTTTAAAAACAACATGCAGAAAGAATAGAAAGGGAACTTACTCCATCAAGCTATTTTTGAACCGCCGCTGGAAAGGAAAAAGAAACATACGTTCAATTGAATATTCAATTTTTGTTCATTTTAAGAGGGCTTTCTAAAAATAGAACCGGGGAATTTTTAAAACGAACTTAAATCAGAATCAAGTTTTATCAAAATGAAAACGAAGTTTAAGGACGAGTTCTAAATCGGGTTCTTAAAGTCGATCTTCAAGGACTTCAGCAGATCCAAAAATTGTTTTTCGTCGTAAACCGCGACCCCAAGTTCATTCGCTTTTTCTAATTTAGATCCGGCGCCCGGTCCGGCCAAAAGATGAGTGGTTTTAGAACTTACGGCGCTTACTTTTCTTCCTCCGAAATAGACGATCAAATCCATCGCCTTATCCCTGGGCTGAAAATTTTCAAAGGAGCCCGTAACACACCAAGATTGTCCCGCAAACGGTTGTTGATCGGCGACTTTTACCGGATCCGCTTTCAACTTGAGTCCCGTTTTTTTAAGACGTTCTATGAGATTTAAGATTCTTGGATCGGAAAAATTCTCTTGAAACGCTTGAACCGTAGAAGGTCCGATACCCGGGATTTCCAAAAGCGACTCGATTCTTTTTGGATCCTTGGAAATGGAAAGAATTTCGTCCATGGAATCGATTCCGTGTTCGATCAACAATTCCGTTACTTTATGACCGAGCTCCGAAAGTCCGATGGATGGAAGTACAAAACGAAAATCTTTTTGTTTGGATTCTTCGATTCCGTTGAGAATAATGGTTACGCTTTTCTCTCCGAAACCTTCCTCTTCCATCAATTTTTCTTTTTGATCCTTTAGATCGTACAAATCTGCGACGGACTTTATATAACCGTGATCGTATAAGAATTCGATTTGTTTATCGCCTAACCCTTCGATATCCATCTGTTTTCTTTGACAATAAAAGATAATTCCGTTTTTCACTCGATCGGGGCAATCCGGGTTCGGACAAAACAGATCGACTAAACTTTCCTTTTTGATCGTTTTCGTATTACAAGAAGGACAACGATCCGGAATCTGAAAAACATCCTTACCGGGAGTAACGACCTCTTCCACGGCGGGAATGATTTCTCCGCGTTTTGCGACTCTTACGATCGCTCCGATTCCGACTCCGAGTTCGTCTATATAATCTTGATTGTGAAGAGTTGCAAACGTAACCGTCGTACCCGCAAGGCTCACCGGTTCGATTTCGGCCCTCGGAGTGATTTTTCCGGTTCGACCGACTGCATAAGTGATGTCGACGATCGTACTTTCTTTCATCACCGCGTCGAACTTATACGCCCTCGCCCATCGGGGAGAATGGGAAGTATAACCCAAAGCGTCCCGCTTGGAAACGTCGTCGAGTTTAATCACAAGTCCGTCGGTCGGAAATCCTAAGTTATCCTTTTTCTTTTTAAAATCTTTGATCGTCTTTGCGATCTTAGAGCCGGTCACAAAAACGGTGTTAGGCGGAACCGGAAACGTAAGTTTTTCGAGTTTGGAAAGAATCTCTTCGTGTGTTTTGAATTTTTTCGCGGCGTCCGGAAAGGTCGCGTCGTAGGTAAAAATCCGAAGAGGACGTTTTGCCGTATCCGAAGAATTTTTTTGTTTGATGGATCCGGCCGACAAATTCCTTGGATTTGCGTATTTACCCGAAGATAGCGCGTTAAATTCCTCGAAGTCCCTGAAGGTCATAAAAACCTCTCCTCGAAGATAAACCGTAATCGGCTCCGGCAGACGAAGAGGAATATTACGGATCGTGCGGATATTATCGGTAACGTCGTCTCCGATCCCGCCGGAACCTCGGGTAACTCCGTTCTGAAGCATTCCATTTTCGTAATATAATACGATGGACGCTCCGTCTATTTTCCATTCCACCGAGTATAGTCCGTCCGGATCGGTTTTATTGACCCAATCCATCAACTCGTCTTCGTTGTATGTGTTGATGAGAGATAATACGGGGAGTTTATGCTGAAACTTTTCGAAGTCCTTGTCCAGATCCGAACCCACAACCAAAGTAGGACTTGCCGAATCTTTGAACTGCGGAAATTCTTCCTCTAAGTCTTGAAGTTGCCGGAACAGCTTATCAAAATCGAAATCCGATATCTTAGGTCGATTTTTTACGTAGTATAAATACTGATGACGGCGGATTTCATCGGAAAGTTCGGCTATTACTTTCTTAGCCTCCTTCTCCGAAAGAGTTTTACGAGAATCGTCTTTCTTCTTTGGCATATCGACTCCGATGAAATCAATAAACGGGGATTTTGAGATATTCCATAGGATCGGTGCGGTTGGATTCCCCGATCCATACTTCGTAGTGTAAGTGAGGCCCGGTAACGTTTCCCGAGGAGCCGACCGTTGCGATCAGATTTCCTTTGCGGACCTGTTGTCCCTCCTTCACGAAAATTTTCGTACAATGTCCGAAAAGGGAAAAGTAACCGTTCGCGTGTTGAATTACGATATGATTTCCGTAACCTCGATTCGAATAAACGACTCGATGAATTTTTCCGTTACCCGTCGCATAAATCGGAGTTCCCGGCACGTTTGCAAGATCGATCCCATCGTGATATTCCATATAACCGGTCGTAGGCGATCTCCTCGTTCCGAAATAAGAAGTGAGATTGTAAGAATACAACGGTTCCCCGAAAGGAATCGCATCCATCACGTCGTACCTGAGATTTAGAAAATCATAAACACTGTCCATCAAAGGTCGATGTTTGTCCATGTAAACCCGCGTTGTGCGATATCCGTAGATTTCCGAAAGATAACTTCTCCCCAACATGAGATCCTTGTCCGCCGATTCTTCCGTTTTTAGTTCCGCGAGCGCGATCGTTTCGATATCGGACTCATCGGGAAGTTTCAGCATCTCGTCTCCGTGTCCGTCGATAAGAGAATAAATTTCTTCTAAGTTCTCCGTAAGCGCGAGAAAATCGTCCTGAACTCCTTCGAGTTGTTCCGAGTATTCGATATATTCGTCGAAGTATTTTCCGTAGACTTGCGCTAAGGCGTTGATTTGTTTTCTTGTATTATTGTATTTTACGATTCCGAAAACGGCGATTCCCAAAATGGAAATCAAAAGGCTGAACAAAAAGAAAATCGTAAAAACCGAAATTTGAAAATGAAAGGATTTATCGAAGCCGTGAGGGATGAGAAGTACGGTCAGTCTTTGATGACCCTTCTCCTTAACTCGATCCAATCGTTTACGGATTTCTTTTTCCATCGAAATAGACTCGAGATTAAGAATCTATCCGGGGGAAATACAGGTCAAGTGGAAACCGGATCGATAAACCCGGTTCCTTTCCGATCCATATCGATCGGTTCAGCGTAGTACGAGTCGATCGAACCGAATTACGTCTGTCGTTATCTTCGATCCAAAGAAGCCTCGATCAAAGTATCCACGTCCCAAGAAACCGGAGCGTTTTTCATCGGATCTTCCGCTTTATGGATCGCATTCTGCACGTTAGATTCCGCTTCCACAGTCGTTCCGTAAATCTGTTCCTGAATCCAGGAATGAAGTTCGTTACGCGCGAGTCCCGCTCCTTGATTTTCAAAAAAAGCGAGCCATACAAAAGAAGTGGAAAAAAACGCGAATAAAAACGTAATGAACGCCAGTTGAATCATTCTCCAGCGGCGTTTTTTGTAAACCGCGTCACAGATTTTAGAACTCCAAACCTTGCTACAAAGTCTGTCCGAAATTTCCTTCTCGAATCCGTTCGATTTCATACTGCTTTGATCCTATCTACTGCTTCTCTACGAAAATTTTCTTTAACATTTGTTTTCCACGAAACGCCCGAGACTTTACGGTTCCTTCGGGAATACTCAACTTTTCGGCGATCTGTTGTTCCTTATAACCTTCTCCGACAAGACTCAACACGGATTTATACTTCCACGGAAGTATAGCTAAAAGATCTTTCAGTTCAAAATCGGTAAAACTCGCCGACGCGGCTTCTTTTTCCTGAATGGAATTGTCCAAGATCACTTTCTCTTTCAACTTACCGGCAAGCACGGTTTGTCTGGATCTTTTTTGATTCATTCTTAAAGATTCGTTTCTTGCGATCGTATAAAGCCAAGTGCTTATGGAAGAATCTCCGCGAAACTTATTTGCGGAAAGACTTTTGTATGCGCGGAAATACGTCTCCTGAACTACGTCGTCGATGGAATCGTGAAATTCCTCGAATAAATTCTTCTTAATCGCCGAAAGTACGATATGTTTGGTCGAGTCGATCAATTCGGTAAATTCTTTCTGGTCCATAATACCTCAGTGTAAAATTCCTTGTATAGGAAGGATGATTCTCTCCGGAGAAAAAAGATTCACGGGGAATCCGGGCTCCGGACGAGCGGAAGGTTCTTTGATTTTGGATTTTTGATCCTGAGTAAGCACTTTTTCGATAGCAAGACGATGCGAGATTTGATTGATCCGAATTTCGGCGGTATACTTTCCGATCTCGATTAGGTGTTTCCTGATTTTCGTTAGATCCACGTTAGGCTCCATTAAAAGTCCCTCCAGTTCTATTTCGATCGGAGAAATTTTTTGGAGCCATTTGAAATGTTCCCGTTTGTGTTTTTCATTGATCTTAGAGATCTCGTCCAATTGTTTTTCGGAAAGAGCAAATCTTTCTCTTACCGTGTCCACGTTTCCGAATACGAGACCGAAACTTCTCAATTGACGAATCGGCGCCAACTGCCGAACCGGAGGAGGATTGGAATCCATACCGGAACGAAGCCCCATCAACTCTTGGGAAAAAATGACCGCCGGCGTAACAAAACAACCGGCGACAGTAATTCTGACGAATGTATTCAGGAGGTTCATGAGGTTTTTTCTCAATCGATAAGACCCTTGGTTCAAAAGTTTGTTTCCTGTTTCGAAAATTTTTCCGGGCTTGGATCCGTTGAAAAGAAAAAAAGAACTTTCTCCGTTGAATTTTGGCTTGTAAGCTTATCAAAAAACCTTCCTGATTTTGACGGATTCGCGATTTCGTGTTTAACCTAAATTTCCTCAAAAAATCCAAATTTTATACCCGAAGCCTTTTCGTTTTTTGCCTCGTTATAACCGTTCCGATCGCGATCGATTTTAGCTTTGAAGAATTATACCTCCGCACCGAAAAGTATCAGAATCATAGATCCGCCCGTCCGGCGATGGTCGCGGTCGTTCCCGGAGCTTCCGTTTATAAAAACGAACCTTCCGCCGTTTTAAAAGATCGATTGGATTGCGCTCTGGAATTGTATCATCAGGGTAAGGTGAAAAAGATTCTTCTTTCGGGAGACAACGGTTCGATTTATTATAATGAAGTAAAACCGATGTTGCTCTACATCCTGAAAAACAAGGTGAACGAAAAGGACATATTCGTCGATCATGCGGGTTTTAGAACGTTAGACACATTGGTCCGTGCAAAGGAAATTTTTCGGATAAAAGATCTGATCTTTGTCAGTCAGAGAGTATATCAACCTCGGGCGGCGTTTCTTGCGAATAAGATCGGTCTCAGATTTCAAGCCTTTGAATCGGATCGAAGAATTTATACGAGCGGACCTTTCAGCAGGTTCAGGGAATTTTTTGCAAGAACTCTCGCTTGGATCGATATGAATTTATTCAAGACGAATCCGAAATATCTGGGCGATCCGTTTCCGATCGAAGGAAGCGGCGTTAAAACCTGGAAAGGTTCTGCGCTTTAGAATTTTATAATGTAATTTCGGATTCAGGTCGTGAGAATCGACGCGGGCGTGTTAGTGGTTTCCGATTCGCCCGAATTTCCAACCGCCGAACTCACGTTATACTACCGTCCCGACCTGATTTCGAAAATTACGGCTTGATCTTCTTGATCAGTTTCAGATCCGCCTTGTTAAAAACCGTAATCTGCACACTGCCCGAACTTTCTTCCTTACCGGTAACATAAATTTTTTCACCGTAAAAAGTTACGTTCGAATTCGGACTGATTTCTTCCGAAGACTTGGCTTGTTTTTTGAGGTCTTTACCGAAACGAGAAAGATAATATTTCTCCTCAACTTCCTCAAAGGCATAAATTTCGTCGCCTTTAACGATCATAGGAGATCTCCAGAAAATATTGTCTTCCGCTGAAATCGTCGGCTTCAGAGTTTCTTGATCGATCAAAATCAACTTATGATTGGAAGAGTGACCGTCTTCAAAACCGATCACAAGAGCTTTTCCGTCCACAATCTCGAAAGTTCTACCGCAGATCTTGTTGAAGTCTCCTCTAACAATCGTGTCGTCTTTGGTAGGATCCAAAACCTGAAGTTCGTTGTTATAATGTCCCTTATCCAAATATTTCAGAGTTTTTAAGAAAAGAATTTTTCCACCCACAACGTTCTTATCGAATTCTTCTTTTTTCTTTTCTTCCTCTTTTTTGGTCTCCAATTCTTTCTTCGTGTCTGCGAGTTCTTTTTTCAACTCGGCTTCCGATTTTTTATCATCCGAAGAAGATTTGCTATCGCTTCCGGACTTACTGCTGCTATCGCTTTTAGAATCGGATTTAGAAGAACTTGAGGAGCCGGAAGAACCCGAGGAACCGGTTTTATTATTTTTTCTTTCTTCGTCTTTCTTAACGACTTCCTTTTCTTTTTCCTTTAACTTCTGCTCTTCTTTTTTAGCGGCTTCCTTTTCTTTTTGAATCTGCTCTTTTTCTTTTTTCTTTTCCGTTATCTGAGTTTTATTTTTTACGGGATCCTTGTTCAGATCTTGAAGTTCCTTATCGGTTCTCGTTTCCTTATCGGAAATTTCTTTTTGTTTGTTTTGATTCTCTTCTTTTCTACGTTTAACTTCTTCCAATTCTTTCTTATTTTTTTCGTTCTGAAGATCGCTGAACTTATCCTTTTCGCCTTCGCCTTCTTTTTTCTTATCCAGTTCTTTATTTACCTCGTCTTCCAATTCGTCCGTATGAACGTCCTTACCGAGAACGTCTTCCACAAGAGGAATCAGAATCTGGGTTTTTCCGGGCCATTCGGAATAACGTTTGGAAATTCCGATGTAATTATGACTTACAAACTTAATTACGGAATTGGAATATTTCTTTCCGACGTAACCCTTATCCTTTCTATGAATGGCGTTGTAATACAAAATATAAGTGGCGAGAATGTCCGAATTTTTATCGTCGTAACCGAAATTGGATTTTACAAAACCCGCCAGAATTCTCTGAATCGAATTGATATGTCCGTAATCGGAATCTTCCAAAATCGCAAAAACGTCCGCTCCGAATTTTTTTTCTTCGGGAGCGATCCTAGTTACGCTGATTCCGCCTTGTGTATGAGTTTTATCGGGTTCCTTTTTCAGAATGTCCGCAAGACTCAAACCGACTTTCTCGTTGGTTCCTCGCACTTCCTCCCCGGCTCTCTCCGAAGATCGATTGATAAAACGAACCTTCTGCGAAGATCGAACTTCTTTTTCTCCGAGTTTGGAACTATCTTGAGAAAATAACGATAAAGAAAAACCGAAACATACGAACGCGATCCAGATTCTGAACATTCTAAAATTCTCCTTTTTATTCTCCCGAAGAGAAAGAGTCGTTTGACCCGGGAATAGATTATCCTTAAGCATTCTATTGAGACAAGGATTTTTCCCGATCCCGAGTTTTCTTTGTCGGAAGAAAGTTGATCCCCAACCTCCCTTCCGTAACTCTATCCCTTATGTATTTGTTCCAAGAAAGAATTTACAATTTCGGTGCGGGGCCCGCGATGCTCCCCAACGAAGTGATGGAAATCGCGGCGGCCGAATTTTTGAACTATAAAGGTTCCGGAATGTCCGTGATGGAAGTCAGTCATAGAGAACCTCTTTTTGAAGACGTAATCAAGGAGGCGGAAATCCTTCTACGCAAACTTCTCAATCTTGGAGACGATTACTCGATCGCATTCTTTTCGGGAGGCGCCACGTTACACTTCTCCGCTCTTCCTCTCAATCTTCTCAAAGAAGGAGAAAGTTTCGACATCGCACATACCGGAATCTGGACGCAAAAGGCCCGGGAAGAAGGTCTTAAGTTCAACGGGGTCAACGTTATCTACGATGCGACGGAAAATCATTTTACGGACGTTCCCGTTCTGACCGACGCAAGCCTTTCCGGAAAAGGAAAATATCTTCATATCACTTCCAACAACACGATCTACGGAACTCAGTATCCCGAACTTCCTAAAATCAAACGTATCCCTCTCGTAGCCGATATGACGAGCGAACTTTTGTCCCGTAAGATCGACGTAAAGGATTTCGGAGTCATCTTTGCGGGCGCTCAGAAAAATATCGGACCCTCCGGACTCAGTCTTGCGATCATCCGAAACGATCTTCTCGGAATTTCAGGAAGAAAAATTCCGGTTCTATTGGACTATTCCGTGATGGTAAAGAACCGATCTCTTTACAACACTCCTTCCACGTATTCGATTTATATCGCCAAACTCGTGTTCGAGTGGCTTTTAAAGTTAGGCGGAATCGAAACCATCGAAACGATCAACGAACAAAAAGCGAAGTTGATTTACGACTTTATCGATTCTTCTTCCTTATACGTCTGCCCGGTTCAAAAAAGGGCGCGTTCCAGGATGAACGTGGTATTTTTACTCAAGGACAAAAATTTGGATTCTAAGTTTTTGGACGAGGCGGAAAAGAACGGCTTACACGGATTAGGCGGACATAGATTGGTGGGAGGTTTCCGGGCTTCGATCTACAACTCCATGCCTCTGACGGGAGTTCAAAAGCTCGTTTCCTTTATGAAGGATTTTGAATCCAAGGTTTGATGAAACTTTCGTCCTTTAAAAAGAATTTTCGGATTTTGATCCTAATATCCGCGTTAGGCGGTCTTGTGTCCGGAAATCCTTTCGCTTCCGGGTTGAATTTCAATACACAAACTCCGGTTCGGGATTGTTTTACAAACGAGGCCGCTTCTTCCGAACTTTCGAACTTATTCAAGTCCCCTCTTCCTTTGGAGGAGAAAAAAAGAATCGCGGAAACGATCGCATACAAAGAAGGAAAATCCAGATTTCAATCGATCGTTTGTATCCAAAGTAAGAATTTATCGGAAGAAGATTATACAAAACTTCTTTTGGATTGGAATCGTTATCTTTTCATATACGCGGAGTTGAATTCTTATTATGAGAATTACGTCCTTTCGGATGAAAAAACAAGATCTCTAAACTCGATCGAATGGGAACTTCTCACGACGCACCTCAAACAAAAGAAGGAACTTTTGACCCGGCTCAACGACGCGACAGGCTTTGCGCTCAAAGGGGAAAAAATCTCCGAAGAAAATTTTTCAATGATCTATCTTTCGTTATTCCTCCTTCAAGTCGAGTTCTGGGATGCAATGTCTAAAACGTTTCGAGATTCCATTCTTTAAATCGACTTGGCTCTTTGTTACAAAGGCGCGCTCTATTATCTTACTTACAGCGTCGCTTGCGCTAGGGTTATCTCACTTATAAAGTCGCTCGTAGAATTCAATAGGGAAAGAATTATTTGCTTGAAACCTGAATCCGGTAGAAACATAACCAATATAGGTCATGAAAAAAATCGGAATCGCCTCGGATCACGGAGGCTTTGAACTCAAAGAATTTCTTCGCAATTCCCTCTCCGGAGAATTGGAAATCGTGGATTACGGAACCAAGGACGAAACCTCCGTGGATTATCCGATTATCATCTCACAAGCTTGTAAAAAAGTTCTTTCCAAAGAAGTGGAGGGATTGATCGCCCTTTGTGGAACCGGAATCGGAGCTTCCATCGCCGCAAATCGTATGAGCGGAATCCGCGCCGCGCTTTGCCACGATCAATTTACCGCGGAAATGTCCAAACGCCATAACAACGCAAACGTTCTCGTTTTGGGCGGAAGAATCATCGGTAAGGAACTGGCTCTCAACATCGTTCGCACTTGGGTAAATACCTCTTTCGAAGGCGGACGTCACGAAAGAAGAGTCAATCAACTCGAAACCTTAAATTCCTAACAAAAAATCGGATGCGATCGATTTCAAATTCTAAAATCAAAATCGTCTTCCCTCCGACCGTTTTATTTTTTTTTATTTCATCCTTCTCTCTTTTTTCGGAGACCAAAGTTCTTCCGTTAGGCGACCTGCAAAAAAACGGACTCGAACTTGCGGGAAAAAACGGAGATGACAAAACTCTTAAACTACAAACTCGAAATCGAAACGTCGGCTCCGATCTTTATTTGAATTTCGAATCCGGAAATCCCTCCGATCTGAAAGATATATCAGGAAATTATAAAGTTCTTATGTCTTCGTATTTACCCGATTCGGAAAACGTATTCCATTCGACCCGGAGCGCGCGTTTTTCCGGAAAACGTACCGGAATTAAAATCGCACATTCCAACTCGGGTCTTTTGACTTCCAAAGATCTAACCAAAGAATTTTACATCGGTTTTAACTTTCTTCCGGGAACGGTCGAAAAAGACGCGACTCTGATTTCCAAACTCTACGAAACTTCCGGAAACAGTTACGGTTGGAATTTAAAAATCGCCGACGATCGACTCAAGGCTGGATTTTATTCCTTTTTTGAAACGGAGGAAAAACGTTTTCTTTCCTTGTTTCTCACTTCGAACACGACCTTACAAAAAAATCAGTGGAACCGAGTTCTTCTCCATTTCAATCCGTCCGAAAGAGAAATCGTACTTTATCTCAACGGAAAGGAATCCGCAAGGGGAACCGTTCCGGCCAATCAAAATTTGACTCGCATCGGATTTCATCCGGATGACACGACTTCGTTTCGTATCGCAAGTTCGTATTACGGTTGGATGGAAAATTTTTCGGTCTTTCAAGGAAAACCGAACCCGAGTTCCGAAGATACTTCTTTTTCCGGCCAAAACTTTGATCCCGAAACACACACTTCGGAATCCAAGTTCGGAACGGGAATTTCGCCCGTTTATAAGAGCAAGTATTCAAGTTCTTTTCTGGATGAAGTTCAACTCAAGGCCGCGGTTCCGACCTCATCGGCGATGGAACTTTATTTCAGAGTTTCTCCGACCCCGTTTACGCCCGCTTCCGAAACCCCGGCGTGGATCGGAGTAGACTTAAGAAAATTAGAAAATTATAAAGTAGATTCGCTCGAACCGGACACGTATAGAATTTCCTTGAAAGGTTCCCTAAAGAAATTTCTGGGGATTTCGGACCACAAAGAGGATCTTCTCCCGTTTCGATACTATCAATGGAGAACCAAACTTAAAGCCGACCCGAGCGGAAACCGAACTCCCGAATTAAAAAATATATCCCTGACGTTTCGGGAAACCGATCCTCCCGTACGTCCTCTCGGTTTAAAAGTTGCGGAAAATGGAGTGGATGATTCCGGACCGAGCGTTTGTTTGAATTGGAAGTCCAATCCGGAAAGGGATGTAATCAACGGCGGCGGCTATTTCATTCATTACGGAACTCATCCGGATCGAATGGTAGGAATCGTTCGTGGAACTTTCTCCGAAGGAACGCCGAATAAAAAGAATCGTCCAAAACATCCGGCCTCCGACTATCTCGATCCGATCACGGGACTTCCTCCGGGAAAGAACGCAAATCATATTCAAGAATATTATAATAAACTTTCGACGTGTATCGACAATAGGATCATTTCCCTGAATTCGGAAATCCTTTTGGAAAAGAATCAGTTGTTCTTAAAAAAAGGAACGACTTACTTTTTTAGAATCAGCGCCTACAATAAATTCTATCATTTTCAAACCGGAAAAGATCAAGTATCGACCTTAAGCGATCCCGTCGAAATTTATTTCCTGAGCGAGTAAGACCTTGATCATCTTTTGATCCGGAAGATTTTTATCCACGGTGATAAAACCGTCCAAATCCTTTTCGATCGCGATCGAAATTTCGTTCCAAACCCAATCAACTTCCCCGAATTCTTTGGAAAGTTTTTGCGCCAAGGAAAGATTTTCGGATTTAAAATCCAGGATATCCAAACAAAGCCGTTTTGTCTGACTCCAAAAGATTTCTCGTTTGATAGGATCCTTTTCTTTTTCCAACAAAGAAAAAACGGAAATCGTGCCGGTATAAAACAGATGTTGTTCTTTGATCAATCTTTCGATCGAACCCGCGACGACCGTTTTTAAATCGGAAGGGCCTTGAACGAGAATTTCCAATAAGGACTTGGAGAGATAGTATTTCATTCTTCCTTTAAGTTTGCGAGAATTCTGAGTGCTTCCAATCTTTCGTAAGAATCGGATCGATACACTTCGTTTCTGAAAGACAATCGTAACATCTCACCCGCAGAAAGATTTCTTTTTTCGGCTTCGTTTTTGAGAAGTTCGAGTTCTTCCTCCGTCATAAGGAGCTGGAATCGTTTATCGACTCTTGCCATCAGTTTTCTTCTCTCATTTCCTTATCGTTCTTAAGATATATTCTAAAATAAATATCCGCATCCTTCAATTGACCCAGGGTTTGATAGATACAAGCGATATTGTAGTTCGCTTCGTTCAGTCTAAAATCGTATTTAAAGGACTTCTTAAAAATCTGAATCGCCCTGTCTTCTCTTCCTGCGTACCATTCGGACATCGCCCATATAAAATGCCATTTTCCGAGATCGGGATCTCTCGGAGTCGCTTGAGAAAGATATTCTAAAACTTCTTCGAACGTTTTTGCGGCAAGAAGATAGTTCTCCTTGATTTTCTTGAGTTTTTCCATTCTGGAAAAAACGTCTTCCGCGTATCCGGGAATTTCCAAATCCTTACGATAGAACAAGGCTCTCGCATACCAGAGTTTAACCGTAAGATCCGCAGGATTTTTTTCCACGAACTTTTGAAGATAAGGAATCGATTCGGTATCCTCCTCGGCTTCGTTCAGCTTTAGAATTTTTTCCTTAACCGCGCGGTTCCATTCCTTCCGGCTTTCCTCGTTTGCAAAAATCGAAAAACAGAAAAACGTTAAGTAGAAAAGCAGAATTGATAAACGAATTGGAATCATGACACGATGGGAAAGAAACAACTTACAGATACATGAAAAGATTCTTTCCGTTTTCCGGATAAACGTCCACTATAAAATCGTACGCGCTTCCGGTTTGATCCGTCAAGGAACGCACCTGCTCTTCCAAATCCTTTTTCGTATATAAACCGAACGCTCCGACTCCGATTACGAAACATATATCTTCCGGACCGATGATTTCTGAAATTTGCGACATTACTTTTTTACGAAGCGACTCGAGTTTGTTGTATTCCTTTCCGTGAAATTCGATCCGAAAAGATTTCGTAAGTCCTCTTTCGCCGTCGGTCGCAATTCTCATCAAATGAATTCGGGAAGAAACGACGTCTCGTTTATCTCGGAACAATTCGCCTAAAATCTTTCGATCGTATTCCTCAAAAGCGGGAACAACCGGTTCCAAAGAATGAAAGACTATGTTTTCGATTTCCTGTGCGTGTTCCTCCATCGGCGGATCTTTGAAAAACAGGAAAAATCGAAACGGAATTCCGAAATTGGACAAAGGGATCGTAAGAATGGAAAGACAGGATTCCAAATCGATCGGATCGAATTTCTTTCGAAAAAAACGATCCGACTTTTTTTCGTCCGTAATTTCAATGAGAGAATACGTTCCCGATTCTTTTCCGATATATTGATCGTCGTAGAGAAAAATCATATTTGCAGAAGTGCGGTCTCTGAGTCCGTGTGTCACAAAAGGACTATAACTCCCGTTTCTTCTGTCGTAGTAGTGAATCGAAAACCCGAAAAGTTTAAGACCGGAAAATACGGAAATGTAGTATTTTAGAATAAACGAATATTCGGATTCCAACCCGTAACCGAGTTCGTCCAAAACTTCCAGAATTTTTCTCCGCTCCCGAACTTGGAGAGTATTCAGCCATTTCATATAACCCGGACCCAACTCCATACGATGGGAGGAACGATCCGGCTCCGGTTCGGAACGAGGTTTGTCCGTAGGTATATTAGGTTTTTCGCGAGTAGGTTCGTTCACCTTGGAAATCAAACTCTGCAATTCGGAAGTAAAAATTTCGGAACGTTTTTTTTCGATCTCGGGCGGAACCGGCGTTTGAGCCTTGAACTTTTGCGGATCCCTTAAAAACGCGGGGGAAACATAACCTTCTTTTTTCAGTTCGAAAGGAAGGACGAAAATGGAAGGACCGTCTTCCCGTTTTACTTCCTTCATACTGATCGGAGAACTTTTTAAATCGAAGTCCACTTCTTCGGAGGTTAAGGTTTGTATTTCTTCTACTTTGTCCTTTTGTGCCGACTCCAGCGCATTTTGTTTGGCGGTTTGGAGCGCGGCGATTCCCTTTGAGATCCTTCCTACGATCTCTTGGATTTCTTTTCCTTCCCGATTCGTAAAAAAATTCCGTTTGATTCTTAAGATTCGAATCATCAGATCGATCAAAAATAATACGGCGAGAAAACCCGAAAGGAATAAGAAAAAAAGTCCGTCGTTTCCGGGTTTTAAAACGAGAATTCCTTTTAAGAAACCGTAAGAATTTTCTGGTGTCGCATAATAATATCCGATAAACGAAACGGAACCGATTTGAATCCGATTGACCGGACTTTTCGATCGGTTCATTTCGTCGACCAGCAGGGAAGAAATACGACCTCTGTTCAAACCGTAAGATTGTTTTCCCGGTTCCACATAACCTCCGAATTTCAAATCGGGGATCAATATGGATTCGGTTCCTGAAAAAGAAACACGAAACAAATCCTCCCTGAGTTCCGCGAGAATCAATTTCTTTTCCTTAGGATCGGGAAGGCAAAATACCAAAGAAGGTTTTAAGGAAAATAAACGACTTGTTCCTTCTTTCAACGTTTCCTCAAGAAGTTTGCCTTCCGCGTCTTTGCGGGAAGCGAGATCCGATTCCGTTACGAACTTCAAACCGGAAACGATTGGAAATTCCAACTGCAAATTTTCCAA
The DNA here is from genome assembly GCF_000332415.1 of Leptospira weilii serovar Ranarum str. ICFT. GTDB lineage: Bacteria > Spirochaetota > Leptospiria > Leptospirales > Leptospiraceae > Leptospira > Leptospira weilii_A. Next base: position 91,975 of record NZ_AOHC02000041.1, on the reverse strand, counting down.
TTCCGACGGCGAGTGTACCCGGCCTAATCCGATTTCAAGACGACGAAATTCCTCGTTCAAATTCGTAAACACGGAGTTCATTCTATATTTATAATATACTCCGTCCGGAAAATACGGCGCGAGAATATAATAAAAAAAAGAAAGCGCCGATAAGATTAAAATCGCGATTCTTAATTTGAGTCCGGTCATGACAAATCCCTTTTTAAAAGAAGTATGAACCTCAGGAAAACGTCCCTCAATTTGAGAACCTTCTCTTTATGATCGAATTCCTTCTCCACGACGATCGAATGAACCAAAGTGGAGGAGATGATTCCCAATCCGCAGGCTCCGAGTAAAAAGGACAGAAACGCGAAAATCCGAAACGATTGTTCCAATCTGGATCCCTTATCGTACGAGAGAAAAATGGTATGACTCCCGATTTTATTTTTTTCCCAAAGAGGACGATCCTTCCAACCGATCGTAGGTTTATTAAATTCCGCTAATATTTCTTCCAAATTGTCCGGATAGTTAAGCGATCTAAGATCGTTCGAACCGATCAAAGAATCGTGCCCGATTTTTCCGGATTCAAAAATCCAATAAACCTGTTTGTCCCTGATATTAAACGGAAGCGACATGTGTTTTCCCAATTCAAAACCGTTCATCCATAGGAACCACTCTCCATCCTTACTTCGATAGATCGGAATTCCCGAGTTGTCAAAGTTGATTTCGGAAGGTGCAACTTTCAAGTCGCCTAAACGGAGATCTCCGTTAAAAATCTCTTTCGTCTCTTGGCTGGAATACACGAGGCGGTACGACGAATCGTATATCTTGATCGATCGCAGTTCCAAATTCTTAAGCAAACTTTCGCCGAGTTCCTTAGCGTTTTTGGGAAGAGAAAAATTTCGAATCGTATATTCTATCTTGGAACCCACTTCAAAAAGAGGAGCCTTTCTGGCTTCGGACCAAACCTTTAAAAAAACGTCCCGCCTTAAAAATCCTTCGTTACCGGCGGGGTTTAACGGAAACTTCATACAAGACTCTTTCCATTCCTCTCTGAAAAAAGGAATGGAAACGGGAATCAGCCCTAATAGAATCAGCGTTAGGGCAAAGGTGATTTTGCTGTAAAAGTCGGACGTCACTGTTCTGAGTATCGGTCCTTTGGGTCTAACCTAAGAGAAGAAAACCGGATAGAAACTTACGGTTCGTTCCAAAACTCGAATCATCTTTTACAAAAAGCAACAAGGTTCCCGACCTTTAGGGACAGGTTCTTATGATCTTTTATATGTTTATCGACGGCGTCGGGTTTGGACCGGATGATCCGGAAACGAATCCGTTTTCCAGATACGCGAAATCGTTTTTCCTTCCTCTCGCGGGAAAACCGATTCCGGAAAACGCTTCGCCGTTTCTCAAAGACGCCGTCTTTCTAAAAACGGACGCAAGTATGGGAATCAAGGGCCTTCCTCAAAGTGCGACCGGTCAGACTTCTCTTTGGACGGGAATCAACGCTTGTAAGGTACTGCAAAGACATCTAAGCGGATTTCCCACTTTTACTCTCAAAAAAATCATCAGCAAATATTCCATTCTTCGAATTTTGGAAGAACACGGTTTTAAAGCCGATCTTTTAAATTGTTATACTCCGGCCTTTGCGGAACACGTAAAAAAAAATCCTCGCCACGTTTCGGCCTCCACTTTGATTCAAATGGCGAGCGATAAACCCCTCAAAGGAATGGACGATCTTCGTCAAGGTAAAGGTCTTTACATGGACATCACCCACGAATATCTGAAGGAATTTTCCAGAGGTTATTTGGATGAATCCGACGAATTGTTTCAAATCCGAGATCCGTACGAAACCGGAAAGTCCATCATCCGCAATTGTAAAGAGGACGATTACGCTCTTTGTATTTATGAGTTTTTTCTAACGGACAAGATCGGTCACAAGATGAATTGGGAAGCGGCTGAGAAATACATCGGAGAACTGGAAGGCTTTTTGACCGGAATATTAGAAGAATTGAATCCAAAAGAGGATCAGTTGATCGTAACTTCCGATCACGGAAACCTGGAAAACTTGAGCGTGGATGTTCATACTCTCAATCAGGTTCCTACGGTTCTTTACGGAAAATATACTTCGCAGATGAAAGAAAAAATCCGCTCGATCGTGGACATCCCTTCCGCAATCTATGAAGTCCTTGGAATTCAAATCGAACTCAAAGACGAAGAGTTTATAAAAACGGAATCTTAGAATTTTAGAATATTCTCAATCACATCTCGGATCCTAATCGAGTCTTTCCGTTTCCAGATCTTCTTTACTTTTTTCCTTATCGAAATTTTTGTAATGAAGATTATCCTCCACTTGATCCAGGGATTCTTTTTTCCAAGCGCTCGCTTTTCTTCCTACGGGAGAATCGGGATATTTATCCGTTGCCTCTTGGAATAAGGCCGCCGCCTTTTCGTACTTTCCGTTTTTGAAATGGATCGTTCCTTTTCGAAAAAGGGCCGTTTGATCCAAGGAACCGTCTTGGTTTTCCAAAACTCGATTTAAGTATTGAAGGGAAGAATCGGATTTTCCGATCGCATCGTAACTTTCAGCGATATAAAACAAAGCCTGTTCTTCGGCTTTAGGACTGATTCCCATATCGAGAGCTTTTTTAAAAGTATCGATGGCTCCGTGATATTGTTTACGAACGTAAAGTTGCCTCGCCTTCTCTAAGATTCCGTTTCTAAACTCCGAACCTACTTTTTCTTTTTCAGGATCAAAGTAAAATCCGGCTTGAGAGTAGTCGTCGTAGACGTCGTAGGCGGACCAGTCCTTACCCATTCTGCGTAAGGATTTTCCCCAGCGCACTCGGGCCTTCACGTTTTCCGGATCTTCCTGAAGAGCAAGAACGTAGTTTTTGCGGGAAAGATCGTAATTCCCCTTTTTCATATAATAGTCCGCGATTGCGGATAACGCGTTCGATCGAAGTTTCGGATCCGCTGAAATTCTAAGGACTTCTTCCAGATGACCTTTTCCTTCCTCGTCCCGATTGAGTTGTAAAAGAAGATTTCCCATCGAGTACGCGACCTTTGCGCGTTCGTCTCTGGAAAGACCTTCTTTCTGATTCAACTCGCGATAAATTCCGAGCGCCAAAAGGTTGTCTTGGTTTCTTTCCAAGGCTCTGCCCATGTCGTATTTCACTCGGAAAGAATATTCTTCTGGAATTTCTTTCGCGGAAAGTTCGGAGAAAATGTCGACCGCTTTTTCGGCGGCTTTGGCGTTCGTCTGTTTTAAATATTCTTCGCCTTCTTTGATTCTTTCCAAAGCCGTCGCTCGTTTGGAATCCTCGTCTTTAATCGTAGTCTGGTAAACTCCGATTAAAAGGCCGGCACAGATAAATAAAAATCCGGTAATTAAGATGATGGAGCGATTCATGGATTTCCTCCGGAGATCCGAGACAGACAACGCCTCGACCAAAACTCCGAGCGTTCTGCATTGTAAAATTTACTATCTCTATTGATGAAATACTTAAGGGCTTCTTTATAATTCCTTTTTTTGTAGTAAGAGAGTCCAGTGAAAAACTTCGCCTTCCCTCTTATGTAAACGGAATTTCCGTTTTTGACGTACGGTTTCAAATCGTGAATCGCGTCCGAAAATTCCTTTTTCCAGTAGGTTCGTATCAAGATCCTATCGAGTTCGTCGCCGGTTCCGGAAAACTCTTCTTCCTGTTGTTTATCTTTGGAATGTTCTTTCTGATCAATCGAATGTTCTTCCGACTCATCCTTCTCCTTCGGTTCGGTTTCTTCCGAACCTTCGGTTTTGGAATCCTTATCGGAATTGACGGCGACAAAGGATTCGTTTTCAACAAGATTAAATCCTTCCTTATCGATATGTTTTACCGTGACTCCGAAATAAATTTTCGAATCCAAGGATTTCATACGGATCTGCGCCACCGTATCCGGATGATTGACCTCGCCCAATTTACGAATATTTCCCCCGAGAAAGGTGGCGGTTCCGCCGCTCAAAGGTTTGAGAGCTTGGTAGATCGTGTAAACCGTATTTCCATCCGCTTTTTCGGGAGACTTCCATTCGAGTTTTACGTTAAGATCCTCGACGGTCGCCGTAAGGTCTTTTACGTGCATTTCATCTTCCGAATATTCCGGAGTTTTAATATTCTCGGAGCCGCCTTTACTCGGACCGCCTATGTAAAAAAACCGAGTGAAGGATTGACCGTTTATCAAGGGTAGGATTTCCTTTGCACCGGATCGAACGCTGATTCCGTAATAGACCGTCTGAGACTTGTTCAGATCCTGATCCAAAAATGTGGATTCGGGATGACTCAATTCGGTCAATTTTTCCGCTTTCCTCATCAAAGATAAGGAAGACATGGGTTCCGAAGAACGGTAAACGGTATAAACGGTCGCGTTCTGAATCGCCTTTTCATACGGCGTCCAATTCAATCGGAGATGTTTGCCTTCTTTTTTAACGGTAAGATCGGTTATCCTTGCATCGTCCGGAATTTCCGGAACTTTGTTTTCGGAGTTAGGCGCCGCAGGAGTCAGCGCGTGTTCGATAACTACCGGAATCGTCGTAAAGTTTTTTCCGGGAATCAATTTGATCGTCTGTTTTTTAACATGGTGCGCCAAAATGACCGCGTAATAATAAGTTCCCGGTTTGAGATTATAATCGAAGATCTGAGTCACTCCGCCCGCAATTCCGCTCGGATATTTTCCCAACGAATCGGCGATCATACATTTTTCCGGAGTATCGATCATAGAAGAAGAACGTGCGATAATGATTTCACCGGTTTCTTTCGGAGCATCCCAAAAGATCCGAATCGAATTTTCATCCTTCTTTAAAATCTCCGCATGAATGGAATTTGCCACACTATAGTTTTCCACCTGATTTTGATTGAACGTGTTATCCTGAGCCCCCGGAAAGGAAACTAACGTTATGAACAAGACTAATAGAGTGCGAATTTTCATAAAAGGAATGTCTTTGGTACTGATTATCGACAGTCCAAACCGTGTTATTTAATTGCAGTCCGAAGAGAAATCGGTTTTAACATCGGCAAAGAGGGAGTTCCCGCACTCTTTGATAACCCGTTGAATTCAACATCATTAGTACAAACGATACGATCGCGATTTCGGGTTTGACATTTCCGAAATGATGGATTAGACATAATCCAGATAAAAATTATGAGCGACCTGGATTATTACGAAAACCCCGAATATCAGAATTTCTTGATTTCCAGCCGACGCCGCGAACTTACTTCTCCGGAAGTCGTATTCAAACATTTCAATCTTAAAGAAGTAATGAATTTGGTCGATTTCGGAATGGGACTCGGCTATTTTACCTTAGAATTAAAAAAACAACTTCCGAAAGACGCTTGGATCTGGGGCGCGGAATACCAACAGGATTTGATCGACGAAGTGCTTCATTGGAAAAATCGAGACGAGATTTCGAACTTCACACCGTTCTTCATCGAAAAATCGGATCATCCTCTTTTACCGGAATGGATTCCGGCGCCCGACGCGGTTTTTGCATCCTTAGTCCTGTCGACATTTCCGGATCCGGGACTTGCAATGGACGGTCTCATACGTTCCGTAAAAAAGGGCGGCAAGTTGATCGTTCTAGATTGGATGAAAAACGAATATTCCATCGGCCCTAAGATCAGCGACAAAATCTCTTTGGATAAAATGAAATTCCTAGCGGAGATGTATCATCTCGACGTGGTAAAGAATGTTAGAATATCCGAATATGTTTACGGTTTGGAAGTTGTAGCAGGAAGAAATTTCGAGTACAGTTTTTACGATCTCAAAGAAGAAGAGGACACAACGGAAGAATTCATACGATCTTAGAGCCTACTTACTTAATTTGAAAAAGTGTATTCGCACCGCCTCCCAAATACGTATCCGGATATTTACCGTCCCATTTTTTGATTCGTTCCATCTCCACCATCATCGGAGTGATTTGTTGCGATTTGAGTCTTAAGGTTTCGGCCTCGGCTCGCGCGTTTACTACCTGTTGTTCCGCTTCGATTTTAACCCTTTCCAACTCGTTTTTAGCCCGAAGCGCGTCTTGTTCCGCTTTTTGTTTGAGTTCAATCGATTCCGAAAACGATTCTGCAAAATTCAAAAACGATAAAATCAAATCCCGATTTCCCCTCAGAATCGGCGACGGTTTAATTATAAAAAAATATCCAAATCCATGTTTAAAGACGATAAAACATTCAAGTATTATAATCAAATGTGAACCTTAGAAAACGGCTGCTTTTTAAATTTCATAATGAAATGGTGTGGATTGAAAAAAAATCCCGCGTTCTAACTTATGGCTCAAACCTTTCATGATAAAATCTTCCGTGGATCTCGCGATCTCCTGAAATTTCCGAAACGTTTTCCAATTAGAAATTCCTAATACTCGAAACGTTTTTCTGTGATCTAAAATCACCGCGACGCAGGCCGCAAAAGCGACGATTCTCCATAACATTCTAAAAAGGATTTTGGTAAAAAAGTTTCGGATCCGAATCCTAAAAAAATCGCTGTGAAATTTCAGATGTTTTTCCTCGTCCTTAACGATATCGAGTAAAGCGGATTTCACCGATCCGTTCGGAATCTTTTCGGCGATCTTTCGATAAAAACAAATTCCTATGACTTCCGCAGCGAGAAGAACCATCAACTTCAGACGAACGCCGAGCATCCTTCTTCCAAAATAAAACAATCTTTCGGTCCAATTGGATTCGATGAGTTCTCCTTTTAAGGCGCGGACGCATTCTCCTAAAATTCTAGCGTGCCTCCCTTCTTCCCTAACGAAAAGTTTCAACGCTTCCCTATAAAAATCGTCGATCCCGAAAAGAATGGTTTTATCGATTTCCTTCGCGATCCTACCTTCCCCCGCTTCGCCTAACTGAAATATGGCGAGAGAGTACGCGATGGATTGCATCTCATTCGGACGAAGTTCCAAGGTTTCAAAATCGATTTTAGGTAACGGACGGTTTTCATTGCCGCTAAAATGTTCTCTCCATTGTTTCCAACGGATTCCTATTTTTCTATCTTTCAGATCCGATTTCAGTTTTTCTCGAATTCTATTTTTACCGAACGCATTCATCGCAAACGTAAGGAAAACGATACGAACATCGAGGCTAAAACTTTTCGACTTAAAGTAAGAACGATCAAAACAAAAGGAAACACCAGCGCCCATTCCGGAATACAACTGAGAAAGACCGGTGATGCCGGGTAGAACCGACCAACGAACGTCGTAGAATTTTCGGTTCCATCCTAAACGATCCACGTCGTACTGAGTCAAAGGTCTAGGGCCGACAATGCTCATATCTCCGATCAGAATATTCCAAATCTGCGGAAGTTCGTCGATACCGGTTTTCCGAAGCCAATAACCGAGGTTCGTGATTTTTCCGTCTTGCATCGTTCTGAATTTCAGAATTTGAAACGGCTTTCTAAAAAGACCGAGACGATCCTGACAAAAGAAAATCGGACGACCGTCTACGAAGAGAACTAACAATCCTACTCCGATCAAGACGGGAGAAAATAACGCCAAGGCGATTGCCGACAAAGTCGATTCAATGATTCGTTTCATGTTTGAGAATATACAAAAATTTCCGAAAGGATTCATCCTCTTGAGTGTGAATGTCAAAGCACGCAAGTGCTTGACAGTTACGCTTCCAAAAACTTAAAATCGGGTCGTTCGTTTACAGCGCGTCCTATTTTACCGGTTAAGTTCTTATGAAAGATAAAATCCTAAATCTAATGATTGTAGAAGATAACGAAAAGTTAAGGAAGTCCCTCATAACGGGCCTGAAAGAGTTCGGTAAGTTTACGGTCTCCTACGATTGTGCAAGCGGAGAAGAGGCTATCGAATTCGCATTAAAAAACGAGTTCGAAGTTTTGCTGGTAGATGTGCGGTTGGCGGGAACGTTAAACGGAATCGAAACCATTCTCGCGATTCGAAAAGAATTTCCGAGAAAGCCGGTCGTCATCTATTCCATACAAGACAGCGACGAATACTTTCGCACGTTTCGCAAAGCCGGAATCTTAAGTCATTATGCTTACGTTCGAAAATCAAATTATCTTTTACCTCGAATGATAGTTCCGTTGATCGAACTTGCATACGAAGGAAAAAGTTTTATCGATCCGGAAATAGAATCCAGAATCGTCGAAGTAAAAGAGCAAGATGAAAATTCTCCCATGGCGATCTTGGAACCGAACGAAAAAATAGTAGCTAAGATGTTAGCCGAAGGACAGAACAACGAACAAATCGCCGCACGTTTGGGTTTTAAAGATAAAAGAACGATCAGCAGAATCAACGGACAAATTTATGCGGCCTGGGATTTGAACGAATCCGCCTCGGATGAAAAAGTGGCGAGAACGAGAGCGGCATTGATCGTAAGAGAAAATCGTTTTCTTCAATGGGAAGAGGACGGAAGCGCGTATTACAGAAACGGATCCGGAGAATGGATTCGATGGGATTGAATTTTAATCCGGAAATTTTTATCTGTTCCGTATTTTTATTTTTATCTTCCATACTTTTTTGGCTCGCATCCACGACCATAATCAACTTAGAAAAACAGGATCGTTCCGCTACGTTCACAATCGTGATCGTGATCGTAGTATCCGCGTTATTCGGATTTTTTTCTTGGATTGGAGAATCGGGTCTCATTCGAGTTTTGAATTATTCCGCGGTTTATTTTTTTCCGGGAATTTTCGGATTGATTTTGATTCCATTCGGCTGGTTTTTTATCGTCGTTTGGTTCTTGGGTTTTTTAAGAGAAAAAAGGATTTATAGAATTTTTCTTTGGATTTTGTCGGTCTCTCAGATTGTTGCGGTCGTCTTCTTTTTTATCTGGGGTCGTAAAATCTCTTCCGGCTTATCTTTATTCCATTTTTGGAATGTAGTTCCGTTTTCATTTCGGCTCGCGTATCTCATTTATATTTTATTTTGTATCGCGATCCCAATCTTCGCTCTTTTTTCGTTTCAAATCTCAAAAAACATTCTTCCCGAAATCGCGAGAAACAAAGCGGTTCCTTATCTCAAGACCGTATCTCTTTTACTTTTCGGAGTTCTAATACTCGTACTTTTTCTATTCTTAGGCGAAGGTTTGGGAATTATAGAAGATCCGGTTTCCAGATCCGACAACGATCCCGAACCTTTTTACGGTTTTTTAATCGGAATTCAATTTCTGATAACGATTGCTATTCTCGTTTTAGGAAAGGCGTTGATCTCTTACGAAATTTTTACGGGAAGAATTTTACCAAAGATCAGTTTACGTCAAGAATGGAAAAATGCAGTTTTTGGATTTTTAGCCGTAACACTTCTCTATTTTACTACTGCCGTACTTCGTCTTTCGAAAATAGAACTTTTTCTGACAGGATCCTATGTTTATTGTATTTCAAGAACCTTTCTATTGAAAAAAAACAAGGATCTCCGATTGGAAAAAAATTCCATCTTAGGATCGATTCTTTCTCTCAAAAAATTTTCAGAAAACAATCCGTCCGACACAAAAGATCTGAAAGAAAAGTTCCAAAGATCTTTCGATATTCTCTGCTCCGACATTCTCGAAACTTCCTCAGCTCTATTTATCAACGAAAGTAGAATCCCTTTTATCACGGATATGATTCTGCAATACCCAAATAAAACGAAGATCGAAAACATAGATACATTCAGAAATTTGAATATATTTTTTGAAAAAGAAAACATCGCGTATTTGGAGGAAAAAAACGTTAACGATTTTGTGCTCCGTATTAAAGTAGAAAACGATCACTCGGGAGAAGGACTTTTATTCCTAGGTCAAAAAATAAACGGAGGTTTGTATGCGGAAGAAGAGATCGAAACCGCAAAGGCGACGGTTTCTTGGATGCTTTCTTCCCTTTTTACGGAAAGCAACTCTCTCGTGTTAAGTTCGTTGCAAAGAAAACACACGGAAGAACAAAGAATATCCGATTATAAAACTCGTCAGATTCTTCACGATGAAATTCTTCCGGAAATCCATTCTTCCATTCTAATTCTTTCTCAGTTGCAAAACGAAAGTGCGTTTTCCGAACAAATCCAACTTCTCACGAATTTACACAAACGAGTTTCTAGTTTTTTAAGAGAACTTCCCGATACAAGTCTGGAAATCGCCAGGCTTGGTTTGATCGACGCATTGATTCGACTGACCGGTTCCGAGTTCGAAACATCCCGGTTTGATTGGAGTTACGATCCCGAGCTTAAAGAACGATTTCCGATTTCCAAACCGGAGATTTTGGAAATTCTTTTTTATGCATCCAGAGAATCCATCCGGAACGCTGTGAAATATTCCGGAGAAGGAAATCCGAAAAAAATTTCCATTTCGTTCTTAGAGAAACATGGAGAAAAAAAAGGAATTCTGATTCAAATCAAAAATCAAATCGAAAAAAACCGAACTCAATCCGTTGAATCCGCAGGGCAAGGACTTAAAATTCACAGCGCTTTGCTGAAAGTTTTCGGCGGATATCTTACTTTAGAATTTTTGAATGCGGAAGAAGCGTTGGTCGAGATTTATCTTCCGGCGATCGTTTGAATTTCCCGGTTCATAAGATAGAAACCGATTCATAATTTATTTTCAACGGCTCTAATCATTTTTTAATCGAATCAGATCCGGACTTCAGGCTCGATAAAAAATGACTTCAAAGAAAAACCTGTTTCTTGAATTGAAATCGAATGAGATTCTCTCGAAGACAAATTAATTCTTATCTCGAAACCTTACCGATAAAGGTTCTGATCTAACGAAAAACACGTCCCGAGAAAGTCCCTTCTTTGTCGGTTTCCGTTTCATATTTTAGAAGTTCCACGTTCAAAAACTGGCCCGTCTTTAAGTTTCTCTGCTCCGCTTCCGAAATTCTCACTTTGAGATAATTGTCCGTAACGGCAATTCCACCTTGTTCCAGGATCGCTTCCCGAGTTTTTCCGGTTTCAGCGATTGCATAGTTTTTATGAAGATCTCTGGACAACACATTCAGAAAGTGAACTCTTTCCTTTTTGATTTCCTTACTTACGGAATCCGGAAAGGTTTCGGCTAACGTGTTTCTTCTTACTGAAAAAGGAAAAGCGTGAATTTTTGCAAAACCCAGTTCTCGAACCATATTCACGCTATCTTGAAACATCGATTCGGTTTCACCCGGAAAACCGACGATCACGTCCGTTCCTAAAAACAGACCTGGGATTTTTTCCTTGGCGATTTCCACTCGTCTACGGAAAGTTTCCGGAGTATAAGTGCGTTTCATTCTTTTTAAAATATCGGCGCTTCCGCTTTGCAAAGGGATATGAAGAAACGGAGTAAAACGAGGATGAGTCATCAGTTCCGCGAGTTCGTTTCCTACATCGGGAGGTTCGATGGAAGAAATTCGAATTCTTGAATATTCTAAAATACTTAATATGTCGTCCAGAATTTTATTGAAGGCTTTTTTGTTTTCGGAATCCCGATACCAACCGAGATTGACTCCGGTTAAAACGATCTCGCCGACGCCGTTATCTTGTAAAAATCGAACCTGATCCACAACGTCCCGGTAGTTTCTGCTGACTCCGAGCCCACGGGCCTGAGGAATTTTACAATACGAACATTTACGATTGCATCCGTCCTGAATTTTCAGATAAGCGCGGGTATGGCCGTTCGGCAAAACATCCGAATACGAAAAACGGTCAAAGGTTTGGCCGTTGATCGCAGCTTCCTCTATCAATCCTTTCTTTTCAAGGATGAGGGAAGGAAGTTTCGACTTCTCGGTATTTCCGACAACACCCGCGATTCCAGGAATGGCTTCGATCGACTCGCGATCCGTTTCGGCGTAACAACCCGTAACCCAAATTTGAGAACCCGGAAATTTTTTGATCGCGTTTCGAATCGTATTTCGATTTTTAGAATCCGCCTTGTTCGTCACCGTACAAGTATTGATGATCACCACTTCGGGATGTTCTTCCGCTTCCGCGGAACGATATCCGTGTTTTGTGAGAGAGGCAAACAAGCCGTCGGACTCGAAAAAATTGAGTCTACATCCGAGAGTGTTAAAAAGAACCGTTTGTTCAGCTATTGGAGAGGGCATTGAGTTTGAATTCGATTCTTCTAAGGTTATCTTTGAAGTGAGAATTTTCTGGCTCGAGTTTCAAAGCCGATTCGATTTGTTCTTTTGCGGAATTTAAAAAATTCTTCGCGTTCCCAAACCTGCCTTTTTTGTTTTCCTGATTGGAAGCCTTCTCATAAACCAGTGCGAGGTTGTTTAATACGCTCGCGTTGTTTGGAACGATGGAATTTGCCCATTTCAAACTGACTTCCGCTTTTTCAATATTACCCAGATAATAATAAATCTGCCCTTCCAACACCAATGGACGATAGTCGTTGGAATCCTCGGACTTTAATTTTTCGGTGACGTTAAGCGCGTCCTTTACTTTTCCGTTATAAAGAAGCGCCGTTCCGAAAAGAAGGCGAATGTCCTTATTACGCGGATTGAGTTCATACGCTCGAGCGATTACTTGTAATCCGTCGTCCTCTCTTCCGTTGTTTAAAAGATATTTTGTATAGTCCAAACTGACCGCCGCGTCTCCGGGTTTGATCGAAAGAGCCTCCGACCAATGAGAACCCGCTGACTTGGTCCTTCCTAAAGCAAAATGAGAATGTCCCGCAAGATAATGAGTTTCATACGAACGCCCGCCTTTTTCATGCAAGGCGCGAATGATCTCTAAAGATTTCTCATAATTCCGATTTTCAAATTCTTTCAATGCGAGAGAATAATCTTCTCCTGTCTGCGCGATCAATGAAGAATGAGTTGAAATCACCGAACAGAATACGAGGAATAAGAATCTTTCTCGGAACCGAGGTGGAAACTTGCAGTTTGATATTTTTGATAAAATGAAATTAAATTTTGCGAAGCGCTGTAAAAATAAAAACTTACGAATTGGCATTTTGATACACTCTAGATTGTTAGGCGGTCATACTTATGGACTTCGCATTAATGCAGTCGATGAGAGAATGAAATGGTTCTACAGGATCGATATACACGATGATACTCGGATATCTCTGCATGAGAAAATGTTCAATTTGTTCTTCCGAAAGAACGATTTGATCTTCCATTTCAAGAACGGGAAGTCCGTCCGCATTTCGATAAATTGAATATTCTTCCTGGCCGAGAAAATCGGTCAAAAGCATATATCCGGAGCCGTAGTAAACTCCGCCCTGAAAGTAATACTTATAAAAGACCCGTACTTCGGGAAGAAATAAATCGGGATAAAAAACACAGAGAGAAATTTTCTCAATCCCCGCAATGGTCCTGATTTTCCTAAGGTGAAACCAGATCTTCCGAATCAGAAGATAGGAGATCAGAATCAATACAGGGATGAGTATCGGCATCCTTAGACTAAGGCAATCTCTTCCGACCTTTCGGGATTACCGGAAGAATTGTCGTTCCCCCCGGCCTTCGCATCGACCGGTTTATAGTCCGTCCAAGGAGTTTCCATAAATTCGAGCTTACCTTCTTTGAAATCAATTTCGATTTTAGTAGGTTCTTTGTAGGCTCCTTTGAGAGTTTGAACCGCCATGTGATCTTCGAGTTCTCTTTGGAAAACTCTCCGAAGCGGTCTCGCACCAAACTTCTCGTCGTAACCGATATCCATGATATGATCTTTTGCCGCTTGAGTGATGGAAACTTGAATCGTTTTTTCACGAAGCCTTTTGTTAGTATCGACCACCATAATATCGATGATGGACATGATATTTTCTTTGGTGAGAGATCCGAAGTAGATCACCTCGTCCACACGATTCAAGAATTCGGGATTGAAATATTTCTTCAACTGATCCCGGGTTTGATCGGATTTGTATTTCAACGCTTCGTCCTTACGATCTTCAAATCCGAGTCTTCCGCCCGATTGAATTTCCTTTGCTCCGATATTGGAAGTCATGATGATGATCGTATCTCGGAAGTTTACTTTTCGTCCTTTCGTATCGGTCAAGTTCCCTTCTTCCATGATCTGGAGGAGAATGTTAAAAATGTCGTGGTGCGCTTTTTCAATCTCATCCAAAAGAATGATGGAGTAAGGTTTTTTTCTCACGAATTCGGTCAACTGACCTCCGTCGTCATAACCCACGTAACCCGGAGGGGCTCCGATCAAACGGCTGACTGCGTGCGGTTCCATGTATTCCGACATATCCACACGAAGCATTGCGTCGTCGTTTCCGAAAAGAAAGTTCGCAAGAGCTTTTGCAAGCTCCGTCTTACCGACTCCCGTAGGTCCCAAGAAGATGAAAGATCCGGTAGGACGTCTTTCGCTCTTAAAACCGGTCCTGGCGCGACGTACGGCTTTCGCAATTTTTTCGATCGCTTCTGCCTGACCGACGATTCGTTTTTTCAACTCGTCTTCCAAACGCAGAAGTTTATCGGATTCGGATTCTTCCATTTTTTCCAAAGGGATTCCGGTCCACAAAGAGATCACGGAAAGAATGTCGTCCTCTTCGATGTTGACCGCAAAGTCTTCCATCTTCTCCTGCCAAGAACGGATCTTTTCTTCCATGGCTTGTTTTTTCCGATTCACTTCGTCGCGAACACCGGCGGCTTTTTCATATTCTTGAGCGCGAACCAATTCTTCTTTTTTAGAAGCGAGAGATTTGATTTCTTCTTCTAGATCCTTGATCGTTTGCGGACGAGCGCAGTTCGCTAAACGAGCTTTTGCACCGGCCTCGTCGATGATATCGATCGCCTTGTCGGGTAGATATCGATCGTTGATATATCTGTGCGAAAGTTTTACGGATTGTTCCAAAGCCTTATCGGAGTATCTCACTTTGTGATGAGCTTCGTACGCTTTTTTCAATCCTTGGAGAATCTGAATCGCATCGTCCACGGAAGGTTCCGCCACTTTCACGACTTGGAATCTTCTTTCCAAAGCGGAATCTTTTTCAATATACTTACGATATTCCGCGCTGGTTGTAGCTCCGATACATTGCAGTTCTCCTCTCGCTAACGCAGGTTTGAGAATGTTGGCCGCGTCCACCGCGCCTTCCGCAGCGCCGGCTCCGATTAGAGTGTGAAGTTCGTCGATAAAGATGATGATGTTTGTGGAAGTGGTGATTTCCTTCATGATCTTCTTCAGACGTTCTTCAAATTCTCCTCTGTATTTGGTTCCTGCGATTAAGGATGCAAGATCCAAAGAAAGAACTCTCTTTTCAAACAATAGATCGGGAACACTTTTCTCAACGATCGCAAGCGCAAGCCCTTCTACGATCGCGGTCTTACCCACGCCGGATTCTCCCACAAGAACCGGATTGTTTTTCGTTTTTCTGGAAAGGATCTGGATCACTCTTTGAATTTCCGTCGCTCTTCCGACAACCGGATCCAACTTCTTATCTTTTGCAAGTTGAGTCAGGTCGCGTGCAAACTCGTCCAAAATCGGAGTTTTTGTTTTCTCCTGACGAGGTTGTGTTCCTTGTGGACCGGACTGAGTCGCGGAACTTACGCCCACGGAACTCGTTGGAGGAGCTCCGAGTAAACGTAAGATTTCGCTTTTTATAACATTATAATTTACGCTAAATGAATATAGCGCGCCACCCGCTATGTTGTTGTTATCTCGGAGCAACGCGAGAAGGATGTGTTCCGTTCCGACATAGTTGTGTTTGAGACGTTTGGCCTCTTCCTTGGAGAGTTCGATAATTTTTTGATATCGATCCTGACCGCCGGCTACGTCCATAAGCAAAGCTCCCGAAGCTTCGCGGGTTCTTCTTTCCACCTCTTTGCGTAATTCGTTGAGGTTAATGTTGAGGTTGTTCAGGATTTTGATAGCGACCGAGTCTTCTTCTTTCAGAAGACCGAGCAAGATGTGCTCCGGCCCGATATAGTCGCTACCAAGACGCTTGGCCTCATCCTGAGCGATCTCGTTGATGACTCTTTTGGCTCTTTTTGTAAATTCAAGCATAACGGCGCCTTTGTTTTTATTTGTAAAGATTAGACTGAATTCGCTTCGAAATTCCCACCCAAGGACGGCGACCCGCTTGACAGCGTTTCAAAAAATTTCATTTTTCTCTTCTGAAAATTTGAAACCGCAGTGAGGTTTATCCAAGGCGGATTTTTCAGTTTTTTCTCGAACGGATTTCTTATAATTTCAGTATCGGAACATTTTCGAAAAAGGATTGGAAGTTCGAGTAAATTCCGGGCTTATAACGCCGGTTCCACTTGTAAGGCTAAATAATAAACTAAATTTAAAAAGGAATTTTTTTGAGAAAAAGCAAAATTTTTCAGATAAAACACGGCGAATTCGGATGAATTCTCAAGATAGAATTCCAAAAAACCCGGTATTTTAAAGGAGGGATTCATCCGATTTTTCCAGGTTTTCATGGAAAGTTTTAAACTTACTTTGGCTCCCGAACCGGCATTCGTAGGACAGGAAGTGACATAACCGAATTCAGGATCGTAGTCAAAAAGATTTTGATCTTCTAACTTTTCCAAAGGTGAATTTTCAATTTGTCGGAATAATTCGGACATCGTAGGAGCTAATACCTCCCAACGGAGATGGTCTTCGTCTCCGGAAAATAAATTTCCTTCTCCCCAAGGAATCCGAGTCGGTAGGTCTTTGGTTCCAAGAAGGGTTGAAGCAATGCCTAACGTTTCGCTTAAAAACTCCCTTAGGATTTGGGTCGGAACTCCGGCGCTCCCTGCCGCCGCCGGATAAATTCTACCGGAAATATTGCGCCCGATTCTCAATCGGTATGTGAACGGAGGAGCCATACGATCCAATTCGAGAATTTTTCGGGACTCCGAAAGAGATTCGAATCTCAGAAAATTCTCGAATTCCTTACCTTGCAAAAACCGGGAAGAAAGTTCGAAGTCCTTTTGTCTCAGGTGTACCTGATATTCTTTTCGAAATAGTTTGAGACAATGAATACAACCGATCTTTCCTCTTTCGTTCCAGGCGGCCCGATCCGTCCCGCAATATAAACACTTCTCGGAGGACATTGTTGATAAACTCTTAGAATCTTTTATAAAAGCGAGGAGTTTCTTAATTTTAAAACCGGAGTTTGGAGTTCCTAAAGAAAGTTTCCAATGGAAATCCAACAAAGAGTTTGTCTCAAAATTTAAAATGTGGGAACTCCTACATTGATGCTCTCATACGGAGTTCAGTTGATTTCATAAGCAAAGAATCGGACTTCAATTACATTTTCCTAATGGAGCCATTAGACTTTAACAAAGGCTAATTTTTCAATTCGGTAAATTACGCTGAAATCTGATTTCTGATTTCTATCCACTAGAATATCGGCTGAAGTTTTCCGCCAGCCATCTGATTTCTCTTATGAGCTAAAGCCGCGAGTTCCATGTCATGTGTGACGATCACCATCGAAAAACGAAATTCCTTTTGCAGCTCTAAAATCAAGGCCATCAGATTACGAGAATTCTCGCGATCCAAATTGCCCGTCGGTTCGTCCGCAAGAACGAGTTTTTTTCCGGCAACGAGCGCTCTTGCAACTCCGACCCTCGCACTTTCTCCACCCGAAAGCTGAGAAGGAAAATTATCGTGACGATCCTTGAGTCCGACTCGATCCAACATCTCAATGGACAACTGCCTTGCCTTTCCCGGTTGAACTCCGTTGATCAAAAGAGGAATACTTACGTTTTCAAGCGCGGTAAAATCCGGAAGTAGGAGATGGTGTTGAAAGATAAAGGAAACCTTTTCGGCTCTGAATTTTTCTTTCCCGGTTTCGGAAATTCGATCGAGTGAAACTCCGCAAACGTCAACCTCGCCCGTATCTGAGGAATCCATGGAACCTAAGATGTTCAGAAGAGTGGACTTTCCGATCCCGGATTTCCCTTCCACGGAAACGATCTCACCCTCTTCGACGTCCAGATCCAAATGATCCAGAATCTTAAATTCCTTATCGAGAATATGATAATTCTTTACCAGATTTCTTACTTTGATGAGACTCACGTTAGTCGTTCCTTATAGTGTCGACGGGATTGAGACCGGCGGCCCATCTCGCGGGGAAGTAACCGGCAATTCCCGATAAAATCGTAGCGGCCGTCGTAACCATAAATATAAATGAAATGTCTATATCCACGGGAATATGATCGAAGTAATAGACGTCTTTCGGAACCAATTCCACATTCGTCCACTCGGAATGATAAAAATAAAACCCGACCATATTGATGAGTTCGGAAAGTCCGTTTATGATCGTCTCCAAATTGCTCGCTATAAAAATTCCGGAAACTCCTCCGACAAGAGAAGCAAGAACTCCGACAACCATCGCGTTTAAAGTAAAGATCAATAAAATGCCGGAAGAAGGTAATCCGAGCGCTTTTAATACTCCGATCGATTTTCTTTTCGCTCTCACTAAACTGTAGACGCTCGCGACCATTCCCAATGCGGCCAAAATAATAAATAAGAAAACTATAATAGAGATGATCGTCTTTTCCAGCTTCAAAGCGGTGAAAAAATTCTCCTGCTCTTCCGCGATCGTTCTTACGCTGAAAGAGGCGGAATAACCGATCTCGTTTTCAAATTCGGGATCTCTGAATTCTTTTAAAATTTCCCTTTTGCAATTTTGCAAATCGTCCAGGGACTTCACTTTGATCGCGATCTGATTTACGGAATCCTTCAAATTGAAAAATCTTTGTGCGACCGGAAGCGAAAGAAAAACGTAATGTGTATCGTAGTTATAATAACCGGTTTTAAAAAAGCCCACCGTATGAAACGTTTTGATGGAAACGTCCACACCCTTTCCAAGAGAGAACCTTCCGCCCGGAACGGCCATCGTCAAATTGGCTCCGAGATCAAAATCGTAAATACCGGCCATTTCCTTTCCGATCAAAACCTGATTGTCAATGTTGTATCTCTGGATCTCTTCCCGGTTATGATGTACGATTCTTGGAAAGTTAGTAAGACGATTTGCAATGAGATCGTGAATGTTTTCAACCGGAAGTGCGCGCACCATAATGGGAATAAACGAATTGGTGTTTTGAATCAAACCGTGGCTCGTAATACTTCCGCCGATGGAAACGATTCTATCTTTGAGATAAGGATTCTTACGAATCCATGCGATTATCTTTTCGTAATGTTGAATATCACCGGAATCGAATTTATTTTCAACCGTGATGTGAGGCCCGCCTTGCCAAAGAGATTCTTTTACCTGTCTTTGAAAGCCGTTGAAGATGGATAAGACGACGATCAGAAGAGAAACTCCGACGGCCATAACTATGAAAGATAATCTAGATTTTAACGAGAGAAGACCTGCTACACGCGACCCCCGAATGTAACGCGAAGTTACCAGAAATATCAAAGAACCTCGGAACAAATTTACCTTCATCAAAAAACTCTTAAAATTAGAAGGTGAGATCCTTCCTTAGTTTGACAATTCTCTGAATCCGAACCAGAATGTCAAAAATAAAGAAGAAAGTTTCTCAAGCGTAGCTTCCTTAAATTAAAAATACATGAGTTCCAATCAGGTTTATACGTTTCAATTCATCTCAAAAGACACTTCCTCATCCATTCATATTTTATTTACAAGCATCATCGATATCCGACAGGCAAGGATGGAAAAACTCGAAGTAGTAGCGGTCGGGCAAGCGGAAAACATCGGATCCGTTCAACTTTCCGTTTCGACTCATAAGGACATCGTGAAAGTTTGCCAAAAGTTGAAATACGAAGGTAAACAACTTAAAAATCTTACGAATAAGTTAACCGAACTGTTCCAGACAAACGGTAAATCGGACGATTTCATGGAACAATTGATCCATTACTTTAACGGTAAGGACAACGATAAGATCAAAAATATTCTTCATCAAGTAATCAACCAAGCCGCAGGAAACTCAAAACCCGACATTCAATTTTTTTATATTACCGTAGATCGAGCCAAACTCAACGAAGAAAGTCAAACCAGTGTTTTCGAAGATTCTTCCGAAGAAACCAACGAAGATCTTCCCTCTTTAGAACCGGCCTCTTTTGAAATGAAAAAGACCGCGGAAACAACCTTGGAACAATTCATCCCATCCGGTTCCAGAGTGATTCCTATGAAGTATGTTCTTTCTCCGGTTTCCGGAATTCAGATCAACACACTGAAACCCGGAGACAAGATCATGATTCAGTTATTAAAATCGGATTCTTCTTCTCAGAGTATTATCCAAGCGATGAAGTTGGAGACTCCCGAAGGACAAATCCGTCCGTTACCCGGAACCGTCGTCGCTTCCAAAAACAACGGAGTAGAAAATGAAACCGTCGTTCAAATCGGCTCGGACGTATTCGGAAAAATTTATGAAGAAGAGAACTCGATTAAGGTTCGTCCTTACTCCGGAGAAAAAACGATCCTGACCGGAGAGAAACCTCCCGTTTCCAAAAGTTCTACAAAACATTCCGGAACTTCCGAAGATTCGGGATTATTGATCACAATCCTAATCGCACT
Source organism: Leptospira weilii serovar Ranarum str. ICFT (assembly GCF_000332415.1). Taxonomy (GTDB): domain Bacteria; phylum Spirochaetota; class Leptospiria; order Leptospirales; family Leptospiraceae; genus Leptospira; species Leptospira weilii_A. The sequence goes on along the minus strand of NZ_AOHC02000041.1, from coordinate 71,630 downwards.
TGGAGTTTTGGGAATCGCAATGACCGCAATTTTCCAATTTCTTTTTTAAATAAAAACCAAACTATGAAAACAAAATTCGCTCAGATCATGCCCTTTATCATTTTGTCCTTTTGTCTGATTAACATTTCTTTCGAACCGATCTTTTACGATCCGAAGGATATGGATTCAATGGAAGCTTTGCTGGAAGGGTCCGGAAGGGAACTCGCTCCTCAATGGGGAATCGAAAGAGGATTGATTTCGAAAATCCGCCTTACTTCCAAAGTTATGGAAGAATTAAACGAAAAAACGATTCCTACCGACGCACAACTCGAAGCGACCGTAGATAGGATGGGTCGAATTCTTCTCGGACAGAAAATCATGCTGTTTATTTACGGATTTTTAATATTACTTTCGATTACTTCCTTTTTAGCGATCCATTACAAAGCATGGTTTTATACGTATTTAAATAGAAGTTTATATTTGATTTCCATTCTTCCGGTTTTAATGTCTCTTCAGCACCCTCTGAGAAGCATTCAGCAAACTCCGGTAATCGGCGCGATCTCTTCCCTATTTTTGTTCGCATTAACGATTTTATTAATCTACATGCTTTTTACGATCTCGAAAGTTTACGAAAACAAAGCGGATCGTTTTGGCGTTTTTCAAACCGCACAAAACGGAGAAGAGGGAGAATTTCAGTCCGCTTCTTCTAAAATTTCATGGATTCCTATGTTCTTTCATTTCGCAGGGATTATGTTGACGGGAATCCTGTTGGGGAATTTGATTTATATTCCGATCTTCCTTCTTCAAAAACATTATTCGTTCGAATTCGGAATTCTTCTGATCGTTCTTGTTTTTCTTATGATGATCTTTTACATCCGCAATTATTTCAGAATGGGTAAAAACGACGAATTAACTTCGACCGGAAATATTACGTTATCCGTAAGTTATCTTCAATTTAGAGTGATTCGAAATACGATTTTTATCGTGTTTGCGGTATTAGGAGTCACACTTTTTGTGGTTTTACTTTTTACGATCTTATCCATGAACACTTGGGTTCTCGATTTTGCCTCGAGCAAAGGTCTATAGTAAAAACTCAGAATATAAGATAATCATAATGATTTTCCTTTGGATCGTAACCGATGTAATACAAATTACGGTATAGGCGGGAAAGATATAATCGATATAAGCTTCCAAGATCCCGGTTTGATCGTATTCAATCGGCGTTTTTCTATCCCGATCATATCCGCTTTGAACATTTGAATTTAATAAAATCTTAATATTCTAAGATAAATCCCCTAAATAGTCCATTAGAGTTGTTGAAAAATTAATTCTCCATTTGTTTCTGTTTCATTGAAATGGACGACTGACGCAGTTTTGTTAATGCGACTATTGAATTTTTCAACAACTCCATTTGTATTTGGCGATCATTTTTATCGTGAATGTTTCTTACCGGAGAATCAAAAATTCCGTTTTGAATCCCAAAAATTGGCTTCGAGTGCCTATGGATTAGATTTCAGAGATTTTACAGCGCAAGTTTCACAGAAAATTTCTCGTAATTCCGACTGATTTATCTTCAGATCCAAATACTTGTGGGATTGATTATGACTCGTTACCAGCCGCTCGAGCGGGAGTTCCCACGTTTTAAGAACCCAGTTTCTTTTTGCGGAGAAAATACGGCGCTATAAACGAAAATCTTTCGAAGCGCCAAACATCTCTTAAATCATGATGATCGTGAAATTGAAGTTTTGTTTCGTTTTTTCAAACCAAACCCCAACCACTTTCGTCCTAAATTCCTTATATATACTTTAAAGTTCTCAAATTATAGTTTTGTAATTCTTTTCATGGGTTCAAATTTTCATTTGACACGTTTTTGTGCGCTGCATAAAATTGGTCTATTCTCAGTGCAGAAAACAGAGGAAAAACTTATGGAAAAAGAAATCAAGGAAGCGCTTAACTTTGCGATTGGAGCTGCAAAATCACTCCGCGAACAAGCCGATAGCATTCTCCTAAAAGTTGAAAAAGAATTTAAGGAACTTGCATCTAAAGGAGCGCAAGATCAGTCCGAGGTCGCCAAAAACCTTAGAAAATACATCGAAGAAACTCTTCACTCAGTCGAAGGAGTTGCAGGACAAGTCAACTCTAAGGTAGAGGAAGTTAAATCGAAAGTTGGCCAAAGCGTTTCGTCCGCAAAGATCCCTTTGAACGGATCTTCAAAACCGAAAGCAGAGACTGCCGCTAGACATTGATTGTTTTCCTTCCTGTATTTTTTAGATGCAGGAAGGATTTTGTGTTCATTGGTGTTTTGAGTAAACTTCGGTTCAAGTTCAAAATCAACAAAGGAAATCGTAATGAATCAAATCCGCAAGGCGAAATTCATCGGTCGATTTCGTTTAACAATTCAGGCGTGTAAGTAAGATTCAAAAGTCGAATCAAAACTTCCTTTGCCGGGCCTTTCTCCTCAACCATCGGGATTTCAAAAGAAGTATTCATCATCGCAACGTTTTGATCGATTTTTCGTTGAATCAATCGTTTCAAAAGATCTTTTTTGGATCGAAACAATTCCTCGATGGAAATTCCCGTTTGAGAAAAAGTTTTTTCGATCAAGTCGAGAGTTTTGTAATCGGAAGCGATCGCGGAATAAGTGAAAGAGTCCAATTCCATTTCACCTAAAAGATTTTCCCAAAGTTTGGAACTTTTACGTTCCATGTTTCTGCATTCGTAACCTTGGCAGATCGACGAACCGTAAAAAGAATAATTTTGACTCAGCGGATCTCCGCTAAAAATCGGATGGATCATACACCCTATCTTTTTTCCGAAAGCTCCCAGAAAAGGACAATTATAAGTAAGTTCGTCCTTTCTTCGAATGGATACTTCCCTTTTTTCCCGAACTTTTCGATATTCAGCCATCGTCCAAGGTTTTTTAAAATCCACGGAAGTTTTGAATTCTTCCGTTCTTTCTGAAATCAATTTGCGGATTTCATCCGGACTTAGATCCAAATTAAAAATTCCACAACAAGAACCGCATGAAAAATTACCCTTATCGGGTTGACAAAGACTCAAAATATTAAAGATTCTGAATGGAGTTTTTTTCCGATTTAAAACCGGGAAAGCTGAGTTCTAACTCCTTAGTTTCCGTATTTTCTATCACGCTACAAAGCATCGGGATGATCGTCATTCTGGTTTCGTTGAATATGATCACCTTACCTCGGAACTTTTCTATCTGTTCTCCGATATAATCCTGTTTGACCACAGGAGCTACTACCAAGGAAGTTTCCGGTTTTATTCCTCGAAAGAAAAGATGATTGTTGGAATTCGTCGAAACGAGAAAGATACTCGTCTTTTCCAATTCATCCAACTCCATCAAAAGATTTTCGTAATAGTACTGAAAAGATATCAGATAACCGTCGGCCGAATCGGGTAAAATCTGTCCGCGCCGATAGAGATCGATCCATTGAATCATTTTTTGGATCGTATCTTTGTTCACTTGCAGAACTTCCTGAATGTTGCCGATAAGCGGACTGATTTCGAGTTTTCTAAAATCCGTAAGACATTGATAAATCAGTTCCCACCATTTTTTGATTTCCACCGAGTCGTCCGGGTTGTTCGGAATGTATTTTCCCAAAGAATGATGTTGATGATCGCTGAAGATAATTCCACCGACAATTTTGGAAAATTCTTCAAAAGAAAAAATCAAAGACCGAATCAATTCGAAAGAAGATTCGGTTTCTTCCTTTTGTTTTTGAATGAAGTTATAGTACGAAGCGGCAATGTTTGAAGGATAGAAATTCGAAATTAGAGAAGGATTGATGATTTTTTGAATCGGTTTTCCCTTGGTCGGATCCACCATCACTTGTTGATTCGGAATTCCGTGAAGCGAATAATTCGTCCACGTAAGATCGTTCGTATCGAAAATTCTTCTGGCATATTCTTTCGCTAAAAAAAGCGATTCTCCGATACTTTTATCGCTGAACAGATAAGTATAAAACTGAATCGTAAAATCGATCGTATTTTGGTTATCGATGATTTCCCAATTGGTTCCGATAAAACTTTTGATTCCGGACATCAAAAAAGCTCCGGCAAAGTTGTTCATCAAATCGGAGTTGAGAGTTCTGGACGCGTTCGAATTGGACTGACAAGAATTGGAAAAAACCAAGTCGGTATTGAATCCCGAATTTTTAATCTCTCTCGCTTTTAGGATTTTACCTTCGGAGATTTGCCATCCGTTTTCCAAAGAATCGTCCGAAAAGTAAAGATGCCCGGAGTAGTGAATGATGTTCTTGCCCTTGATCAAAGAAAGCAATTTCAATTTTGTTACTTGCCTTCCCCCGATAAATTCGATTTCCAATCGGGAAGGAGAAACTTTTGCACTTAGAACCTTAAAAAGCTGCTCCCCTTCTTTCTGAGCCCATTCCAAATCCTCCGTCGGATCCGCCACGATGAGCATCCTTAATTTTTCTTTTTCTTTAAAAGCGTTTTGGCTCGATTCTCCTCGAACCGTTTTACCGATGAAAAATTTATCCGATAAAAAACAAGTCCCGTCGTGCAGAAGTTCCCACGGAATCACTCCTAGTTTAGGATCCATATTCAAATGAAGGTATTTTTCCGTGGTGAGCCTCAGCTTTTCTTGAATCGGCACGGGAAAAAACTGATCGTAAAAGGTTTCTCCGAGGATTTTGAACTCGTGAAGAATTTCGGTTTCCAAAGTTTTGTGACTCATTCCTTTGGAATTTACCGCATTGGATACACGAACTAAATTTTCAATTTCTTTAATATACTCTAAGATAAGGTCTTCGTCGATCGTAGATTGTATATGGGATTCGGATCCGCTTCCAGACGTATCTATAATGTTGAATACGTTTACACTTCCGACTCTATCTATAATTAATTTCAGCATGGCTAAAAATCCAGGATCAAATTATAACACGGGAACGTTTTTTTCAGAAAACTTTTTGTTTGGAAAAATAAAAAGGAAATCCCTTTCCAGGAACTTCGGTATCATACAGCGTTGGAAATTTTTTTCCGGAAAGCCGTTTTCCGGTATTAGGCTTCCAAAAGAATGAAAAGATCCAAGGATTTGGAGTTTTCTTTTCCTTGGAATTCTACGGTGTATTTTCCTTCTCTTAGGCCGGAGAAGTTAGCGATTCCTTCGTTATTGAATTGGTTGGAAAGAATAAATCTTGTGTCCTTATAAAGATTCACTCTTTGAAACGAATCCACATCCGGAGATTCGATCTTAACGCTTAAAAAAGCGGTTTCAGGCGTTTCTTGAACCAATTGATATGTAAATTTTGAGTTATCCAGAACCTTTTCTTCGAAAACAACGAATTCGGAAGGATCCTTGGTTAAGGCCGAACGCATGGAAGGCGCGTAGTCAACTCTTGTATTGATCTGAAGAGATTCTACGAGACTTTCAAAGATCCGGGCCCCGGACTTTCCCAATTTTACTACGATTGACTCCTTTCCAGGGGATTTCCTCGCCAGTTCCAATGAAACATAACGTTTTAGATATTCCGGAATGCCCTTCGTCAGATAACCGGTTAAATCCGCCTTTTGCAAATCGATCGTTTCCTGAAGTTCGGAATATTTTCCCTTTTTAGAAACTTGGTCTAAATACGATAAGGTAGAGGCGCTGATACCGGCTTGGATCGACTCTTCCATTTGAATCAGTTGATTCTGCAGTTTTATATCTGTATCTGCATCAGCTACCTCTCCATTTAAAAGCGAGAGCATAAGCTCGTTTGTTTGGTTCATTTCAGATCCCGAATCCATTTTAGTTCTCCAATAGCATAAAATGACGGAATTTTTTAAAATTCCAAATCACTAAAATCCAGCTTTTTCTGAATTTTTTCAATTAAACGGAGTAAAGTGACGCTTACGTTCCCTTCCGAAATGCCGATTAAGTCCGCAACTTCACGGTACGGGGTTCTCGCAAGGAAATGCCCTTTCTTTTTCTTTTCCAAAAGTTTCTTACGTTGCTCGTATTTTTTTTTCAAAGCGTGAGAAGTTTTGTCCACTTCCATAGGAAGAATAGGCGCGATCTTTGCCGTATTCTGCTGCTTTTCTTTTAACTCTAGAATATTCAGATAAAGAGAAGTAATCTTATCTTCCATTCTAATATTCTCTTCTTCTCGATTGGAAAGCTCCGACCGGAGTTGAAGAATTTTTTCTTTCAGCGTGTTTGGAGATAATCCCGTTTTTTCCAGAAGATACTGAACTTCGTCTTCGTTTAGGTTTAAATAATAAATGTAGGAAAGTTTGAAAATGACCCGTTTATCGACTCCGATTTCTTCCAGGGCCTGATTGAATCGATCGGAAAATTCGCTCGCTTCTTCCTGCATTGTAGGACGCGTATCCGGTTCGTCCTCGATGGTCGCGTATTCTTTTCCTTCTTTGCTGATTTTTCCGAGATTGGTGACCTTGAGCTCTCGTTTGGTCCTTTGCCAATCGATCAACATATTCCTAAGAACCGAATAGAACCAGGTTCTAAAACTGGATTTTCCCTTAAAACTTCCGAAACGAGATCCGGTTTTTAATCTTTCAAATGCATAGATAAAAAAATCTCCGGCGTCGTCTTCGCTCAGATGAAAGATTTTCATCGGGAAATTATAGATATCTTCCGAATAGATTTCGAAGAATTGTTTGAGCGCTTCTTCTTCTCCATCTCCACATCGAGAAACGAGATCTAGGGTTTTATCTTTTGACAAATTCATTTTGTATAAGTTACTTGCACTTAGGTTTGGGTCCTGAATGAAAAGATTTCTACTTATCGTCGTCTGGACCGCGTTCCATCTCAGCATGGAAGCGGAAAATAATAAAGTAATAAATTATCTCCTCCCCGTCAAAACCGATCAACTGGAAAACAAAATCACCTCGACTTTCGGAGAATCCAGGGGAGATCACTTTCACAATGGATTGGATATCTCTTCCGTGAACGAACCGGTGGTTGCAATGGCGGACGGAAAAGTTTTGTACAGTCGTTATACGGAAGATCATTCTTTCGAGGACGAACTAGGAACGGGAAATTCGGTTTGGTTGGACCACGGATCCGGAAATTTTACGGCCTATTACCACTTGAAAGATGGCAGGATTTCTAAATTATTAAAACCTGATGGACTCAAAGCCGGTGATAAAATCGGCGTTACGGGCAATTCCGGTCACTCAAGCGGAGCCCACCTCCACTTTGTTGTACTTCGAAAATACGGGCTCGAAATTTTGGATCCTATGAAATTTCTTTCTCCGATTCCGGACAACACTGCTCCCGAAATTTCAAGTCTGCTCGTTCATGTAAATGGAAAATTTACAAACATCAACGACGGGGATAATATCAATCTTTCGAGAGAATTTCCCTTTACGGTTTCGATCGTAGACGCGGGAGAAAAAAAATCCCAGAGAAGGGGAATCACCCTGGTTCGGTATTTTCTGAACGGGGAAACTCTTAGATCCGTCGATTTCGGAGGTTTACAATACTCCGCTTCCGAATGGAAAAATCCGGACGGATTTTCCTTTACGAGTCTTTACCATAAGGATCAATATTTGATCGGAAATCTGAATTTGAAGTCCGGCGAAAATACGATCAAGGTAATCGCTCGGGATTTTAGAGGAAACGTCAACGAAAGAAGTTTCACTTTTTACGTTAGTCGCCTTTGATCGAAACAAGTTCGATATAAGAAATGCGAGAGAATACGAGAGCGATTTTGAAAATCGGATTTTTTTTTGCGCAGCCTCCGACTTTTCCGTGTTAGCCGACGTTATCGGCGATCTGATTTTTATTGATCGGTTTGATTTGTTCTCCGACGGAATAAAAGACCGTACGATCTCCCAAAAGATCCGCCAGCCGCAAAAAGAGTTCCTTGATCGGTTGAATGGAATACGTATCGTGAGCGCGGATCACTTGTTTTTCTTCCTGGTTTTCAACGATGTGAAAGTAAACGGAAGATTCTCCCTTATAACAGGCGAGCAACGCGTACAATTTCGGAATCAGTTCCGGATCTTCGGTATGTCTTTCTTCGAGGCGAAGATGAAGTGATTTTTCAAGTTTTTCTTCGATCGTTGTATCGTCTAAAATTTCGATACTGTTGACTTTAACCTGCCCGCGGAGTTCCGTATCTCCCACTTCGATTTTGTCCAAGTCGCCCTTGATAAAGATCGCCTGGTCTTCCTTTATAAATTCCTTATATTTCTGATACGTTTTTGCAAAAGCGACACATTCGATCTCTCCGGTTCTGTCTTCGAGTTTGAAGTTCGCAAATTCTTCGTTTCGTTTGCTAAGTTTGATATTCTTGGAAGAAATCACTCCGGCGACTTCCACCTTGGTTCCGGATTTCAAGTCGTCGAATTTTTCGATCGGAATCGTCCTTAAACTTTTGAGCTGTTTCTCGTATTTGTCGAGCGGATGACCGGAGAGATAAAGACCGGCTATCGCTTTTTCGCGTCTTAACTTTTCGTCGATTTCCCATTCGAGCGCGTCCTTCGGAAGGTTGAGCGTGAAAGAACTTTCCTCTCCTCCAAAAAGAGAGAACTGTCCTTCTTTTGTTCTCTCCTGCTCCTTTTGGGCAAAAGTAAGAATGGAGTCCACGGATTCAAAAAGACATTTACGAGTATAACCGAAAGAATCCAAAGCTCCCGCTTGGATCAAAGCTTCGAAAACTTTTTTATTGATCAATCTCGTATCTATGTTGAGAGCAAACCCTTGCAGTGTTTTAAAATTTTCGACCTTCGTTCTTGCTTCGATGATACTGTTTGCCGCGGTCTCACCCACACCTTTCATCGCGGAAAGTCCGAAACGAATCGTAGTATCGTCGATGACGCTAAAAGAAGTTTGAGATTGAGAAACGTCGGGATTGAGAATTCGAATTCCCATCTCTCTCGCGTTGTTGATATATTTCACTATATCGGTCGTTTTACCGTGATCGGATGCGAGAAGCGCGGTGAGATATTCGATCGTATAATTCGCTTTTAAGTAAGCGGTTTGATACGTGATGATCGCGTAAGCCACAGAATGGGATTTGTTGAATCCGTAACCGCCGAATCTTTCTAATTGTTCGAAGATATCCTTGGCGACTTTTTCTTGAGTGCCTTGTTTCACCGCGCCTTCAACGAATTGTCCTTTCAGTTTTTCCATCAGATCGGCTTTTTTCTTCGCCATCGCCTTACGCAACATGTCGGAATCTCCGACCGAAAATCCTCCGACAACTCGGGAGATGCTCATGACCTGTTCTTGATAAACGGGAACGCCGAAAGTTTCTTTCAAAATCGATTCGCAGGAAGGATGCGGATAGGTGACTTGTTTCTTGCCTGACTTACGGTCCAAGTATTCGTCCAACATTCCCTCGCCCATCGGACCGGGACGATACAACGCGATCAAGGCAACAATCTCGTCGAAGTTGCTTACCTGACTTTTCGCAACAAGATCGGTGATTCCTGTGGATTCCAACTGAAAGATACCGAGTGTGTTCGCTTTTCTTAAAAGTGCGTATGTGTTCGCGTCATCGTAAGAGATTTCGTCGAGATTGATTCGAATCCCTCTTCTTTGTTCGATGAGTTTGATCGCGTAGTCGAGGGTCGTTAAGTTTTTCAGACCCAGGATATCCATTTTGATCAGACCGATGCTTTCCAAGTTGTTCTTATCGTATTGAGTTACGATGGATCGAAAACCCGGTCTTTCTTTTTCTGCGACCGTGGAAAGTGGAACGACTTCTTCCAAAGGATAAGGAGAAATTACGACTCCGGCCGCGTGTCTTCCGGGTTGACGGTAGTTTCCTTCGAGCCTTTGAGCGATCGCAAAGATTTTATGATTGATATCGTCTTTTTCCGAAAAGTTTTTCAGCTCGGATGAAGCTGTGAGCGCTTCCGCGATGGACATCCCGAGTTTGTTCGGAAAAGCCTTCGTCATCTCGTTCGCTTCGCCGAAAGGAAGATTCAATACGCGCGCTACGTCTTTGAGAGCGGCTTTTGCGGCGAGAGAATTGAACGTGATAATCTGACCAACTCGCTCTTCTCCGTATCTTCTGCGGATATAATTGATGACTTCTTCACGCCGTTCCACGCAAAAATCCGTATCGATATCCGGCATATCCTTACGATCGGGATTCAAAAATCTTTCAAAGAGGAGGTTGTGTTGGAGCGGCTCTACGTTCGTGATTCCGAGCGCGTAGGCTACGATGGAACCGGCTGCGGAACCCCTTCCCGGACCGACGGGGATTCCGTTTCTCTTCGCGTAATTGATATAATCCTGAACGATTAAGAAATAACCGGCAAACTTCATATTCTTGATCGTATTGAGTTCGAAAACGACCCGGTCTTTGATTTCCGGAGAAAGGTTCGGATACTTTCTTCCGATTCCTTCCCAGATCAGTTTTTCAAGATAAGAATCCGCGTCGTATCCGTCTGGAACTTCGAATTCCGGAAGAAGATAATTCCCGAACTGAAGTTTCAAATTTACTTTATTACTGATTTCTAATGTATTATGGAAGGCCTCCGGAATTTCGGGAAAAATCCTCGCCATCTCGTCCGGACTTTTAACGTAAAATTCTCCGTTAAAGCCGAATTCCATCGGGTCCGTTATGCGTTTTTGCATTCCGATTCTGAGAAGAATATCCTGTGCTTCCTGGTCGTTCTTTTTTAAAAAGTGAGAATCGTTCGTAACGACGAGAGGAATGCCGCTTCTTTTTCCGAAATCGTGGATTTGTTTGGCCACGGTCATCTGTTCGGGAATTCCGTGATTTTGAATTTCCATGTAGAAATCTTCTTTGCGGAAGATCTCGTTTAATTTTCCGGCCAACTGAAAGGACTCGTCGATCTTTCCTTCCAAAATTTTCCGATTGACTTCCCCCGCGAGACAAGCAGTTAAACAGACAAGACCGTTGCTGTGTCTGTCGAGAAGATCGTAATCGATTCTCGCTTTTTTATAAAAACCTTCGGTGTAGGATTTGCTGGAAAGACGTATTAGATTTTTGTAACCTTCTTCGTTCTTTGCGAGAAGGATTAAATGGTATGCGTTTCCATCCGCGATCTTGACCATTTCCGATTCTTGTTTTCGGTTGGGAGAAACGTAAAACTCGCTCCCGATAATCGGCTTAATACCTTGTTTCATCGCCTCGTTGTAAAATTCAACGGCGCCGAACATGTTTCCATGATCCGTCATCGCAACCGATGACATACCTTGCTCTTTTACGTGTTGCATCAATTCTTTGATACGAATCGCTCCGTCAAGCATGGAGTAAGTTGTGTGCAGATGTAGATGGGCGAAATCCTGCATTGTAAGGGACATAATAGAATTTTGGTGAACCCGACGTCAAGAGTCTAATCGACGGAAATCCGTTGGTTAGACCGAATTCTGAAGCCTTCTATGAGATCGAATTTTTCAAACACTCTTGGAAAAAGGAAGCGCGAATCAGTAATTCAATATTTTCGGTCAAATTCCTATAAACTGAATAATTAACGTGAGTTCGACGGTTGAAATCTTGGGCGAATCGCTTCGCGACCGCGTTTGAACTCAATGTTGCTCCTGCGGTCGCAACATAATCGCTTTCGCATTTGTTATACCGAACTCACGTTAATTACAAAAAACCTAACAACCTTATCCACAAGTCATCGTTTCTTGAACAATCCGAAACACATAGTATTTCCTAGGAGTTCCCACAGTTTACGGAAAATCTTAAATTTGCAGGAGTTCCCACATTTCAGAAGAACGCTTACACTGACATAGAGTCCCTATCCCATTGCCCTCAACGTGTGGATTCGTGGTGACTAAATTTTCAATCTTACAAATTCAGCTTTGTCTGAAAACGTGATTTATCATCGAATAAACGCAAAATTTTGATTACATTCTCCATTCCCTCAACCTTTCGGAGGCAACGGTCCCAACTTATCCAAAAGCATTTGGTTTACCAACTCCGGATCCGCCTTTCCTTTGGAAACTTTCATCACGTAGCCGACGATGGCGCCTAACGCACGATCCTTTCCGCTTTTGTACTTGGTCACCGCGTCTTCGTTGTTTGCAATCGCTTCGTCTACGATTCTTTCGATTTCTTTATCGTCTCTGACTACGAGCAGATTTTTTTCGGTGACGATCGTTTCCGCTTCTTTGTCCGATGTAAGAAGTTCTTCGAACACCGTTTTTGCGATTTTACCGGAAATTTTACCGTCCGCGATCAGTTTTACAAGTCCGCCGATCCTTTGTGCTGAAACAGAAAATTCTGATATTGTAATACTTTCTTTGTTTACGATACCGAGGACTTCGTCCTTGACCCAGTTGGAAGTTTTTTTGGCGTCTCCGGAAACTTTCAGAGCGTCTTCAAAGTAATCCGCGATTTCCCTTTCGGCGGTCAAAACTTCCGCATCGTATTTAGGAAGTCCTAATGTTTCCACAAAACGATTTTTTCTTTCGTTCGGAAGTTCGGGCAATTTGGAACGAACGGCTTCCACCGTTTCTTTTTGAAGAATGATTACGGGAAGATCCGGATCGGGAAAGTAACGATAGTCGTGACTCATTTCTTTCGTTCTCATCGTTACGGTTTTATTGGCGACGGAGTCCCAGAGTTTGGTTTGTTGTTGGAAAGTTTTTCCTTCCAAGGCCATTTCCGTTTGCCATTCCACTTCGTAGTCGATCGCGGCTTTGACCGCTTTGAAAGAATTGAGGTTTTTAATTTCCACTCTGGTCCCGAATTTATCCGAACCTTTGGGACGGATCGAAACGTTTGCGTCGCAACGAAGGGAACCTTCTTCCATATTACAATCCGAAACTCGAATGTATTTCAGAACGGCTTTTAAAGAATTGAGATAATAGTATGCTTCGTCCGAAGAACGCATGTCCGGCTCGGAAACGATTTCGATCAAAGGAGTTCCCGCTCGATTTAAATCCACGTAAGATTGAGGAACGTTCGGGTCCGCCGAATGAATCAGTTTCCCCGCGTCTTCTTCCATATGAATTCTCGTCAAGCGCACATAACGCGGAGATTCTTCCCCTTTGATCGTAAAGGTGACTCCGCCTCCGGTGCAGATCGGTTTATCAAACTGAGAGATTTGATACCCTTTGGGAAGATCCGGATAAAAATAATTCTTACGATCGAATTTAGTAAAAAGAGTGATGTCACATCCGAATGCAAGCCCGGCCATGATGGCTTTTTCTAAAACGGTTTCGTTGAGAACGGGAAGGGCGCCCGGCAATCCCAAACAAACGGGATTGGTCTGAGAGTTCGGAGGAGAACCGAACTTCGTCGCACTTGTAGAGAATATTTTCGATTCCGTGTTGAGCTGTGCGTGAACTTCCAGCCCGATGATGGTTTCAAATTCTGCCAACTGTATCTCCTTTTCCGGATTGTCATCCAAAACCGATTGAGGATTCTTATCCCTAATCCTTGGAGAACGATCTCTAAATGTAGTCTCGAGAAATCGGAATCTACGGGCAACGGATTTTTTATGAAACAGATCCTCTGTATTGCAAACCAGAAAGGCGGGGTTGGTAAAACGACTACTGCGGTGCATCTCGCCTTCGGGCTTGCTCTCAAAAAAGAGAGAGTTGTTCTTCTGGATTTGGATGCCCAAGGAAACGCAACCTCCGTTTTTGTCGAAGAGAATTCTCTATCTTTGAACAAGGATGAAGGAAGAGAAAAAAGTCTTTATAGAATTTTTAGGGACGGGATTGGTCTCCGAGAGGTTTTGGTTCCGACTCGAATCGAAGGTTTAAAGATCGCGCCGTCTCATTCGTCCCTTGCGGAAGTGGACGTAATGCTTGCGGGAAAGATCGACGGTTTTTTTCATCTTAGAGATTCATTGGAACGGATCAAGAATGAGTTCGACTATGTGATCATCGATTGTCCGCCGAGTCTTTCCATGATCACTCTCAACGCGTTCGTTGCGTCGACGGGTTTGCTCGTTCCTTTGCAGGTTTCCAAGTTTTCTTTGGATGGAATCGAAGCCATCTTAGAAGCGCATAAGAATACCGTAAAACGATTCAATCCTTCTCTGAAAGTTTTAGGGGCCGTGCTTACGATGTTCAATCCGAGAACGACTCTTTCTCAAACTCTCGAACCCATGATTGAACCTTACTTAAAATTGTTTTCATCCAGAATTCCTCCATCGGTGAGTGTGGAAGAAGCTCACATGATGAAACAGACTCTCTTTGAATACCAACCCAAAGGAAAGGCGGCAAAATCCTATCAAGGTTTTGTAGAAGAGGTTTTGGCTCTTGGCTAAGAAGGATCTTTTAAAACAAGCCGCGGGCGCACACGTTCGAAAGACTTTGGGAGGAGAAACTCCGCAAAGTGAATCTGTATTTTCTCCTTCTTCATCCGAGTCAAAAAATTTTTTCCTTAAAGAATCCTCGAAAGATCATTTGATTCGCTCCGAAGAATCAAAATCCGTATCTTCAAAAGAATTTGTCTCATCGGAAAAAACAAATCCTCAAGACGAATACGATTCATCCGTTTCTACACTAGGAGATGTTTCTTCCCAAATTCACTCGGATAAAAACGAATCTTCCGCACAAACCGAAAGTAATTCTTCTTTGAAAACCGATAAACCTGAGAATTCTCCGATTTCGAATTCATCCTCTTCCGAGGCAAGAGAGGAAAAACATTTGCCCAAAAAGAACCACCTTCACAGGATAAGCAGTGTCATGAGATTGGAAGATTATACAAAACCGGAATCCCCCGAAAGAGAAGGCTCTTCGCGTTTTTTGAAAATTGCAGGAGTGATTCTTTTGGCGCTCGCCATTTGGTTTTTCTGGCCCGCAAAACACGAAATCTATATGGACATAGATAAGATGACTCCCGAAAAAGTTTCCGGAATGAGTTCTCAAAAAGAATACCATTTCTCTCATGGGCAAGACTTCTTCGTCTATTACAAGAAAGGTTGGTCCACTCCTAAGAAGGTGCGACTGACCATTTATCGAACGGACGGCGGAAAGGAAGAATTTTCGGTTCAGGAAAAAGACTTTCGTAAGAATTTCGAGAAGTTCCAGACTTACTACGACGATACTTTTTTCGATCAACCGGGCTCTTACGAAGTGGAAATTCGCGACGAGGACGAAGAATTGCTCGTAAATAAAAAGTTTACCATCGATTGAACTCCGTAGACGATCGAGTATATAATAAAAATCGAATGAACCCTAAGTCTATTTTTTTTCTCGGAAGGATTTTCGTTTTTTCACCCAAAAAGGCCGTTGTATTTTTTGCGTTCGCTTTTTTCTTTTCTTGTCTAAAGGAGCCGCTTCCCGCGGGAATTCCGACCGGCGCAAAGTTTCAAAAAGAATCGAACACGTATGTGCTTTCCGAATCCGGAAGGAGACGAATTTATTACGACAATGGAAAAATTTATCAAGACTGTTCCATAAACGAACTCGGGCTGGAAAACGGTCTTTGCAGATTCTATTCCAAATACGAGGACCGTATATTAGCAAAAGGGAATTTTGAAAACGGAATACGCAGGGGCGAGTGGATCTGGAACTTCGACAACGGTAATCTTTATATCCGTCAAAATTTCGGAAAAGGTTCTCGTAAACCCGAAGTGATGATGAGCGGAGACGAAGGAAACGAAGAAGGCCTCTACGAAAGATTTTACGAGAACGGCCAAGTCGAACTCAAGGGAAGATATGTGGAAGGTTATAGGAACGATCTCTGGCAAAAATATTTTCCGGACGGAGAACTGGAATACACCGGCTATTACAAAAACGGACAGAAAGTAAGAACCTGGTTTTATTATTATCCAACGCATAAAACGGAAGCGATCGAGATTTTCGACGAAAACGGAAATTTTATTTCCAGAACCACGTATCTTCCGGACGGAACGATCAATTGCAAAACCGATAAAGGTTCCGAGTCCGTATGTCAATCCCTGACTTCTTCCGAAAAATAAAATCGTGAGGACAATCTTCGGAATTTTTTTTCTTCTCGTAGTCTATCTCAGCGTTTATTTTTCGCTGACCGTTTTTAATCTTTGGATTCTGCTCTCCACGTTTTCAGCGGTTCACATAGGACTCTTTCAAACGTTTCGAGAATATCTGAACGTAAAGTTTTATCTCTTCGTTGCAATTCTTCATTTGTTTATCGTTGTTTGTCTAAATCTGTATTTCAGGCAAGTAGGGTATCGATAACGTCCTAAACCTTTTGCAGCTTTTTTTAAGCCGACTCGCATTGAATATGCTTTATAAAAAAATTTGTTTAAGAGCTTTGTCCCAAACCATCCGATTCTTTATTGTTATCGAACTTTGCGTGTAAGTTCCGACAGAAACCGTCTCTTTGCAGTTTTGAACAACTTTTTCGATAGTAAGTTCCCGCATTTTAAGAGTCATCCCGTGGAAAGAAGAACGTGCGAAACTGTGGATTTTAGAATTTTCGGGGATTTGAATATTAAAAAATTTTTATATACGGGAGACCTTTAGATCCCCGTATATAAAAATCGGATTCTTAGATTTTCGGGCCAAAAGCGGTAAAGTCGAAATCTTTCGATCCTTCCGCGTACTGCTTAAAGTTTTTAATGAACATTTCCCCTAACTTCTTAGCGGCTTCATCGTAAGCGGCTTTGTCGCTCCAAGCCTCTCTCGGATCGAGAATCGCAGAGTCGACTCCGCTGATCGTTTTAGGATATGCTACTTGAAAAACCGGGTGAGTCACGAACTCCGACTTCTCGATGTTTCCGTTTAAGATTTCATCGATGATTTTACGAGTGGAAGGAAGATTCATTCGTTTTCCAACGCCGTAAGATCCGCCGACAAGGCCGGTGTTCATCAGATACGCTCTCACGTTGTGTTTTTTCATTTTTTCACCGAGCAACTTAGCATATTTGGTCGGGTGCAGGGTCATAAACGCCGCTCCGAAACAGGCGGAAAAAGTCGCGGTAGGTTCTTTGATTCCTCTTTCGGTTCCCGCAACCTTCGCGGTATAACCGGAAAGGAAGTGATACATCGCTTGTTCGATGCTCAGTTTAGAAACCGGAGGAAGAACCCCAAACGCATCATAAGTTAGGAATATAATGGTTTTTGGATGTCCCCCTTTAGAAGGAGTTTGAATATTATTGATGTGAAAAATGGGATAAGAAACTCGGGTGTTTTCCGTTTTTGCCGCGGAGGAATAATCCACCGTTTTCGTTTGAGGATCGTAAACCACGTTTTCCAGAAGAGCGTCTTTACGAATCGCCTCGTAAATGTCCGGCTCGGTTTTAGGATCTAAGTTGATTACCTTTGCGTAACAACCGCCTTCTATGTTGAAAATCCCGTTGTCATCCCAACCGTGTTCGTCGTCTCCGATCAGTTTACGATTCGGGTCCGTAGAAAGAGTCGTTTTACCGGTTCCGGAAAGTCCGAAGAAAAGAGCGGTGTCTCCGTCTTTACCTACGTTCGCGGAACAGTGCATACTGAGAATTCCCTGTAAAGGAAGTTTGTAATTCATAACGGAGAAAATCCCTTTTTTCATTTCTCCGCCGTATTCGGTTCCACCGATGATACAAATCTTCTTAGCAAGATGAAAGATCACGAACACTTCGGAATTCATTCCGTGTTCTTTAAACTTTTCGTTCTTAATACCACAAGCGTTGATGATCGTAAATTCAGGATCCAATCCGATCAATTCTTCTTTTGTAGGACGAAGAAACATATTGGTGCAAAAATGATGTTGCCAAGCTTTTTCGGAAACAACTCGCAGGCTCACTCTGGTTTCGGGATTGGCGCCGGCATAACCGTCAAAAACGTAAAGTTTTTTGTGACTCAGATAGTTTACACATTTCTTATAGAGTTCGTCAAAGATCGATTCGGATACTTTGAAATTGATATGACTCCACCAGATGTTTCCGTTTGAGGAAGGTTCATCCACGAAATATTTGTCTTTCGGGGATCTACCGGTAAAAATCCCGGTGTCTACCATCATCGTTCCGTTGCTGGAAACTACGGTTTCTCCGTTTTTTTTCTCATGCTCATAAATCTCATCATAGGAAAGGTTATGGAAAATTTCAGAAGGTTCGAGTCCGAGTTCCTTCAAGCCTTTTACCTGAGTCTGGGCCTGCATTTGATTGCTCCTTGGGAATTCTATTTCAATTATTTTACTCTAAAGCTGAAAGTCAACCGATTCAAGAAGGATGAGGTTGGCGATTTCCCTTCTCGGAAGATCCGTTCGGATTCGCTTTCGTGAAAATCATTTTCCCGGCAGCCGTTTGAATGATGGACGTCACTGTCACTTTGACCTCTTTTCCAACGAGGTGCCCGCCGTTCTCAATGACAACCATCGTTCCGTCTTCGAGGTAACCGATTCCTTGATTTTCGTCCTTTCCTTCTTTGATCACTTGGATTCCCAATTCTTCTCCGGGAAGAACGACGGGTTTCAACGCGTTCGCAAGTGTATTTAAGTTGAGAACCTTAACACCTTGCAGTTCGGCGACTTTGTTCAAGTTAAAATCGTTGGTTACGATTTTACCGCCGGTATCTCTGGCTAACTTAATCAGTTTGGCGTCCACTTCGCGAGTATCGGAATAATCCTTATAAGTGATTTTTACTTCGATCGATCCTTTGCGTTGAAGTTTGTTCAACATCTCAAGACCTCTTCTTCCTCTCGCTCTTTTAATCGGATCGGAAGAATCGCTGATGAGCTGGATTTCTCTCAAAACAAAATTAGGGAGAATCAACGGTCCATCCAAGAAATGTGTATCGGCTATATCTAGAATTCTACCGTCGATCACCACGGAAGTATCGAGAATTTTATCTCTGACTTCTTCCTTTTCGATGCCGACTCCAAATCCGCTTCCTGAAGTTCCGCCTCCGCCGAAAATTCCGAGACCGGGTTCTTTCGCGAAAGCGATTCCGGAGAGAATTCCAAAGAGCGCGAATAAAAAGTAAAGGGCTACGTTTAATTCTTCAAAATGAACGACGGCTCCCACAAACCAAGCGATCGCAAGTCCGAGAAGCGCGCCGAATCCGGCGCAAAAAAGGACGTCCGCTTTGAGTTTTGGAAAAAGATTGGATTCTCCATAAAGAAGAATGATGGAAACTAACAGAACGACTCCGGCGATAGGCCCGGCTAAATAGATATCTCCTGCTTGTTTATGGGTTACTGCAAATGTAATTCCGGAGAGGAATAGAGACGTGAGTACTTTGTAGAAATGAATCATAACTCAAATCCTTAATTGTATTTGAGTTTTTGCGGAACTTTTTACTCTTCTTCTGCCTTTTTTTCACTAGGAGAGAGGGTGCTCGCCAATACGTCGGAAACAAGATTCCCCGCTTCTTCCTGCGTAACACCTTTA
Source organism: Leptospira weilii serovar Ranarum str. ICFT (assembly GCF_000332415.1). Lineage (GTDB taxonomy): Bacteria > Spirochaetota > Leptospiria > Leptospirales > Leptospiraceae > Leptospira > Leptospira weilii_A. The sequence continues at coordinate 52,421 of NZ_AOHC02000041.1, read as the reverse complement.
CTCAATGCAACTTCCATTTTCACAAGATTATAGGCGCTCTCGTAAAGTTTTCTTTCCATGATGGAAAGTTCTTTTCCACTCGCTCTACGAAATAGATTTCTGCAAACTTCTCCGACCTCATAAATGGATCCGGATTTGATCTTGTTGAGGTTATTTTGGTAGCGGATCTTCCAGTCTTCTTCCGTATCAACTTCATCCTTCTTAAGGAGCGCGATGACTTTCTTGATCTCTTTTTTATCGATGATAGGACGAATTCGAACCTGTTCTGCTTTATCAACAGGTATCATAACCTTCATCTTACTACCTTGGATCTCGAGAACGTAGCAATCCTTCTTTTTACCAAGGATGTTTTTTTTGGAGATTTCAAGAATCTCCCCAACCCCATGGATGGGATAAACTACGTAGTCGCCTACCTTGTGTTCGATTTCGGAATTTTTCTTTTTGGCAGCCAAGTAAGTATGATAACTTCCGTTAAAACTCTGCTTAAGAAAATAGCATAAATTTGACGAAAGTCAACAAAATTATCCGAAAAGGTTATTAAAGTTTCAATGAACGAACCTTTGCGGAATGAAACGCCGGATCGTTGAGCGGTTGAATTTTTTCCAGGGCTTCTTTTGCTTCTTCTTCGGAATAAAAATAGCCCAAATAAAGTTCGCCCTTAGCGGAACGAAAAATTCTCCCTTTAAACTCGTTCCTTGCCATCAGAAGCCTTTTTCCAAGTTCAACCGCTTGCAGAGAATCCGAAGTCGGAATTACGACCAGATAATTCGTTTCGCCGGCTTGAGGCGGATATAATATCTTAGAATCCGTTGCACCGGACTCTTTAGGATTTAATTTAGAAAGACTTTCCTGATTTTTGAAGGGTTCTTCGTTTTCCTTTGTAGGAAATAAGGATCTCAGTCCGCCATTCTCATTCTTCCTTGTTTGAGAAGAAACGTTTCTGAAAGTCTGAAGTTCGTTTTGGGCAAAAGTTTCCTCTTTGTGATCCAGTTTGAGACCTACAACAAGACCGGCTGTAAAAAGGGAAATCGAACCCAATAATAAAACAAAGGCGGAACGAGTAGATGAGAAAATCTGAATCGGCGATCCGGATTTTTTATTGTGTTGAACCGTTTGAATTGTTCGATTGAAATCGGCGGTTTCGCGACCCGGAGTTCGGACCGAAGATTGTTTGAGTCTTCTCGAATAATCGATATTCTGCATTCAGGAATCCTGGTTCTATTTTTAAAATCGGCCTAAATGCATAATTTCTGTTGAAAAAAAATTCAAAACGAATCGAAAGAATTAAAACAGGACCCACATATTCAACTTGAGTTTTCTAAATCGCTACATCCGATTTTTAGATGGATATCAAAACTTGACGTCACGATATGGATAGTAACCGAATCGATAGTCTTTCTGTTTTCACTACTAATCGGTGTAAGGGATATGTCATGTTCAAAATCTGTTCCTCTGTTACGAAATAATTCTGTTTGAATCCTCTTTTTTGGAGGGTGTTCGACTCCAACCGATTGAAATGAAATCGAAAACAACTAAAAAAAAATAAGGACTTAAAACTCGACCAATGTGATCCGTATCTTTTCGGAAAACATCGTCGAGTTTTCAGGAAAAAACTTATTCCACGGATTTTTTTAAAGGAACGATCAAAGCATCGTAATTGGAAGATATACCTTGGCAAGCCTGAGCGTTCCGTTCCATTAGGCCGACGCTTTCAAGAATCACCCCGACTAATTTTCTCCTTCCGGAACGATACTGATCTTGATCCTCTGAAGGGACTCCGGGTTTGCCCATACTTTTCCATTTTTCACACTTTGAACCCAAGTCCGCACAGATTTTTGCTTCTAAGTCCGAACACGGTTTACAACCGATCATTGCAACCGAAAGGATCATTCCTAAAATCAACGTTTTTTTCATACATTTTGCTCCTTTAAATCATCTATTGAAGTTTTGATTTTGTTTTATTCGATCAAGAAGGGAATTTGCTTTTATAGATGTCTTAAATTTAAAAGACGTCTTTGCTTTTTTCGAAGCAAATTAGATTCATCGGAAAGTGCAGGCAATTCTTTTATTTTTCCTGAATGAATGATAAAATCGGTTATACGAAAATTTTTCTTTCCTCTGATCGGTGTAACGTAATCCGCCTTGCCGTTAGACGAAATCAAAATCGTTCGACTGAGATCCTTAAGAAAGGGATCTTGTCGAATCGCGACGTCGCGTCCCACTTTGAATTGATAAGAAGAAATTCAAGGTTTACTCTTTGTAAGATTTAACCGGCCCAAACGATCGAAAAATAAAAAAACCCGGCGTTTTACCGTCGGGGTTTGTTGTTCCGGAAAAATCCGGTTCAGAATTCTAAACTGAAAATTTCAACCCACTAAATAAAGAAGCGGGAAAAGATAAATCCAGATCAAGTCGACTACGTGCCAGAAAAGACCCACACCCTCCAACGGAGTGTAATAAGAAGAATTCAATTCTCCTTTGATTACCTTGATCATCACCCAAATGATAAGTCCCGCTCCGATCAATACGTGCGATCCGTGAATCCCGGTCATTACGAAGTAAAAACCGAAAAACATAGCCAAGTTTTTAACATCCGGCATCTCGTTGTTTGAAAAGAATTTACCGGGAAGAAGTCCGTGATGGATCTTCGCGGTATATTCAAAATACTTCACGACCATAAAGGTAAGAGCGCAAAGAACCGTTACAGCAAGCGCGATCACGGCTTCTTTTTTCTTATCCACTTGAACGTAGTGAATTCCAAGCGCCATCGTGAAGGAACTGAAAAGCAGAACGACCGTGTTGAAAGCTCCCATCGGAACGGACAAGTGATGACTTCCCGCGTGGAAAACTTCAGGATACAAAGAATGATAAATGGTATAACCCACAAAAAGGGCGCCAAACATTAGAATTTCTGTAACAAGGAATAACCAGATTCCTTGTTTAGAAGCGTCATACTGATGCTCTGCACTATCAAAGTGATGAGCATGGTGGAATTCCGCATGTTTAACGGTACTCATAAGGCCCTCCGGTTACGGTTGGAGTTTTTTCAAAATTTTCGTGCGTTGGCGGAGAAGGAATGGTCCACTCGAGAGTTTTTCCGCCCCAAGGATTATCTCCAGCCGCTTTACCTGCGATCAAACCGTGAATCACGGCCGCAAGAACTACTAAGAATCCGGTTCCGATCAACCAAGATCCAACTGTGGAAATTTGGTTCAGATTTGTAAATTCAGGTAAGTAGTCGTAGTATCTTCTCGGCATCCCCATCGATCCCAAAATAAACTGTGGAAAGAAAGTTACGTTAAATCCGGTGAAGATAAAGACCCAGGAAATTCTTCCTAAAAGATCGGAAGTCATCTTACCGGTAACTTTTGGAAACCAGTAGATGATCGCTCCCATCACCGCCATCAAAGTTCCACCCACCATGACGTAATGGAAGTGAGCCACTACGAAATACGTATCGTGAAAGTGAACGTCCATCCCGGTAGAAGCGAGGAATACTCCGGTTAAACCGCCGATCGTAAAGAGAAACATAAATCCGATTGCGAAGAGCATTGGAGCGTCCAGACGAACGGATCCTTTATACATCGTCGAAATCCAGTTGAAGAGTTTGATCGCCGTGGGAACTCCCACGAGCATTGTGATAAAGGAGAACAAAACACCCGCAAACTCGGACTGACCGGATACGAACATGTGGTGTCCCCAAACCAGGAACGAAACCGCAGCGATCGCCAGAGAAGAATACGCAATCGCGGTATATCCGAAGATAATCTTTCTGGAGAAAGTAGCCACCAGTTCGGAGATAATACCCATCGCAGGGAGAATCATAATATACACAGCAGGGTGAGAATAGAACCAGAAGAAGTGTTGGAACAGAACCGGATCCCCACCGAGAGTCGGATCAAAAATTCCCACACCTAAGGTTCTTTCCGCAACGAGCAACAGAAGAGTGATCGCTAAAACCGGAGTTGCCAAAACCTGAATGATGGAAGTTGCATACAACGCCCAAACCATCAGTGGAATCCGGTTCATCGTCATTCCGGGAGCTCTCAATTTATGAGTGGTTACGATGAAGTTCAACCCGGTCAAAATGGAAGAAAATCCCATTACGAAAGCGCCCATGACCAACAAGATAACTCCGTTGGAAACGGAATTAGAGATGGAATACGGAGTATAAAAGGTCCAACCGGTATCCACTTTTTGAGTAAAAAGGGAGAATGCCGCGATCGCCGCGCCGGACATAAAGATATACCAGCTCGCTAAGTTCAATCTTGGAAACGCAACGTCCTTGGCACCCAATTGGATCGGAAGGACGAAGTTTCCAAAAATCGCAGGAATTCCGGGAACGATTACCATGAACACCATGATGGCGCCGTGGTACGTCATCATTCTGTTGTAGATATCCGGAGTTACGAATCCGAGGGTCTGTCCCGGAGTAAAAAGTTCGATACGAACCAGAAGCGCGAAAATCCCTCCCAAAAGGAAGAATGACATAATCGCAAAGAAATACATGATCCCGATCCGCTTGTGATCGATTGTCGTGAGCCAGGACCAGATTCCCTTTTCGTGGTTGAGGTAGTTGTCAGTGTGACTTGCGGTTGCTGTAGACATGTCCTCTCCTATTTAAGGGTTTTGATATATTCGATCAGAGCGTTGATTTCGTCGTCGGAAAGTTGCCCCTGATAAGAAGGCATCGCAGGCGCATATCCTTTTACGACTTGAGCCGTCGGTTGCAGGATCGATTTGCGAATGTAGTTTTCATCCGCAGTCACTCCAGCTCCCGATTCGAACTCTCGCGCACTTCCGAAAAGACCTTTGTAGGACGGACCTACCAGACGAGAACCGTCGAGTGAGTGACAACCCGCACAAGCTTTTTCCGCGTAGAGTTTTTTACCAAGTTCCGCAGGAGGAAGTTGAGTTTTGCTCGCTTTCTCAGCCGCTGCATACCATTGGTCGTAAGTCTCCGAGTCCACGACACGAATTGCGGAAAGCATGTTCGAGTGAGAAGTTCCGCAGAACTCTGTGCAATAAACTACGAAGTCGCCTTTTTCAGTCGGAGTAAAAACAAGCGTAGTATAACGTCCAGGGATCACGTCCATTTTGTTCCGGAAGGCGGGAACGAAAAAAGAGTGAAGAACATCCTGAGAGGTCATAACAAGACGAATTGTTTTTCCTACGGGAACGTAAATCCCATTCGGCTGAAACAAAGTGTCTAACTTTTCAGTTGCGTTAGGCGAAACAACGGTAACTCCGTTCGCATACTTGAAAGTCCACTGCCATTGTCTTGCAGTTACGTGGATTTCAATATCACCCTTATCATGAACTTTTCTGAGGTCTGCAAAAATCATCCAACCCCACCAGAAAATCACGATCATAATCACCAAGGGGATAAAGGACCAAAGAAATTCTGCCAAAGTATTGTGTGTGATATAGGCAGTTTTATCCGCGTCGGTCTTTCTCCGGTATTTAAAAATAAACCAAGTCATTCCCCCGATGAGAATGACAAAGGAGATCAGACTGGATACGAGCAGAAAGAGATAGAGATTGTCTACGCTCTTTGCTACTTCGGAAGCCTGAACCGGCATAAAACTTGTTGCCGTAATGAGGTTCAACCAGGTCATTTTTTTGAAGTTACTCCTTCCTAATGAGTTCGGAATTTCTGTTATGCCTGATCCAGAATGGGATCAAGAACGCCGCCAGAATGAGAAGAGTGAAGAACCCACCCAATTTCATAATATTATAAGCGTACAAAGTATATGTATTTTTGCCGGGGTCAAATTGAAAGCAAAAAAGGGCAAATTGATCGGTGAAATCCCCTATTTTACCGTCAGACGCTTCCAATAACGAAAGTTTCAACGTTCTTTCATCGAAAGTAATTCCGTGCAGATAACGAGAGATTTTTCCGGAAGGTGTGATGACATAAGCGACGGAAGAATGAATCCATTGTTGATTTTCAGGATTCCACTTATAGGAAAATCCGACGGAATCGGCAAGAGCGCTGATCTCCTTTTGATCTCCCGTAAGAAAATGCCAGCCTTGTCCGTTACCGCGAGAATATTCTTTGAGATAAGCGTTCTTCTTGGCGCTTGCGAGATCGGAAGTTTCCTTGGGATCAAAAGAAACGGCGACGTATTCGAATTCGTTTCCGACTTCCCAATTTAATTTTTTGAGTACGTCCGTAATTCCATTCAGATGAAAGTTACACAACGTCGGACACTTATAATAAACGAGGGAAAGAAGAACCGGTTTATCTTTTTTAAAGAACGAACTTAAGAGAACCGGCTTTCCGGTTTCGTCGCGAAAGGAAAGCGAAAGGTCGAGTCCATTTCCCAACTTCTCTTTGACTCCCACTCCTTCCAGCTCCTTGGGTTTTTCATTTTTATCAAACCGAGCAGCCGGATCATAGGAGTAAAGAGAAACGGTGAATATAAAAAAAACGATCCCTGAAACCAGGGAATTTTTAAGAGTCAAGGTTTAGCTCCGGGGTATTTCCCAGATATTATTTCGCCTGAACGTTTGCAGGAAGGTTGAGAGAATGTTCTTTGACTCCGGGATGGAAAAAAGACAGGTAAGCAAAGAACGCTAAGTTTCCTAAAAGAACTACGATAAACGTCCAAAATCCCGGTTGATTGTATCCACTTTGCTGCGCCATGGAAGAGGCTCCTGTAATTGATTCTCATTCTTTTACAAGAAGAGAATCCAAAAGATTCAAGGACAGGTTTCGATGAATCTCTTTTTTTGGAAGTAATATTTTAATACAACCGAAAAGCCTCGATCGATCCACAGGAAAAATTACGATTTCTAAGAGCTGGCGCCTTAATTTTTACAACAACTTTCATTGCTCTTAAGGACCGACTTACGATTATGGTAATTTAGAAGCCCCTTACAAAAGGCTTTCCTGACAGAATGAACTCCGACCTTTCTTCAAAATTTCGTTTGTTTTATAAAATCTCTCTATTCCTGAGCATACTTATCTTTTTGAATTTGCTCTACGGGCCTTTAGTGAGAGCCACCGGTTCGGGACTTGCTTGCCCGGATTGGCCGTTTTGTTTTGGGAAAATTTTCCCGACCTTCGATTTTCAGATTTTTATGGAAGTTTCTCATCGTTATTATTCCGGTTTTTTAGGGCTGATTCTTTTGGGACTTACAATTTGGACGTTCACGGATAAAATTCTCAGGAAAGAATTCGGAATCTATTTAGGACTGGCGATTCTTCTTTTGATTTCACAAATCAATCTCGGAAGATTGACCGTAACCTTAAAACTCGATCCCACTTCGGTAAATCTTCACTTGTTGAATGCGATCGTTTTCTTTTTAGTCATCCTTACCGTTTCCATCGATTCCAGAGAAAAGGCGCTGAATCAAAAGGAAGTTTTCATCAAGGCGAACGCTTTATTCAGAAAAGATAATGTTTTTTATTTTCTTCTTTTGATCGGCATTGTGGTTCAGATCGTTTTAGGCGGACGTGTTAGTTCTCATTATGCGGGACTTGCTTGTCCGGACTTTCCTACTTGTTGGGGACAGTGGGTTCCGGATCATCCATTAGAAATCGTTAAAATTCAAGTGTTTCACAGATTTGGCGCATACGCGGTCGTGTTCCTGCTTACGATCGCGTTGGGTTTCGCCATTTGGAAAAATTTTCCGACAACCGCAAAAAGATTTCTTCAGATATCCATGTATCTTGTCGTGGCTCAAATCATTTTAGGGATTTTGAATGTATTTTTCGGACTTCCGAAACTCGTAACCGCGCTTCACACGGGTTTTGCGGTTCTTTTGCTCACTTCCGCTTACCTTTCCCTGATTTCCAGGGCAGTTATACTGACTTCGGAAAACAAACGGAGGGCCGAAAAATAATTTCGGGATATTATGATGGCAAGTTCCACTTTTTTTTCCGATTGGAATCAAATGATCAAACCCAGAGTGACTTCCCTGGTTTTGGCAACTATCATTCCGGGTTTGTATCTCGCAAGCGAACAATCCCCTTCCGGTTTTTTGATCGCGGTCACTTTATTCGGAACTTTTTTGATGTCTTCCGCTTCGTTTATTTTCAATCAGGTGATCGAAAAGGATCGAGACGCGAAGATGAAACGAACTTCGAACCGTCCGGTTCCTTCCGGAAGAATCGGCGTTCCGCAGGCTACGTTAGTCGGCTTTGCGATGATGGGATTGTCCTTTTACATACTTTCAGTTTACGTAAATCTTTTAACCGCGTTATGTGCGCTTGCGGCTTTGATTTCTTACGTATTTCTTTATACGATTCTTTTAAAACCGAGAACTACCCAAAATATCGTAATCGGCGGAGTCGCCGGATGTGTGGGACCTTTGATCGGTTATGCGGCAATCGGAAATTCGCTTCCAATACAAGCTTGGATTTTGTTTACAATGATTTTCTTATGGACTCCGGCACATTTTTGGGCGCTGGCGATTTTTCTTAAAGAAGAATATTCCGACGCGGATTTTCCGATGTTGCCCGTCGTTAAAGGAATCGATCAAACGACAAAGTCCATATTTTTTTATACGATTCTCTATTCTCTTTCTTGTGTTAGTTTTTATTTTTTAGAACCCTCGATGGGCTTTCTGTATCTCACTTCCGTTGTGCTGGTTTGTATCTGGATGGGAATTCTTTCCTACCAATTGATCAAAAATCCCGAACGTCAAGCCGCGAGAAAATTTTTCTTCTTTTCAATCTTTCATCTTTTCGCAGTGAATATCATGATCGTAGTCGATCATATTCTTTGAATTTTAGAAAAGATTAAAATTTCGCCGATTTTATCCATAATGGCACGAAACTTATCATTCGTTTAAAAACGTAAGCGGAGTTCCCGGCTATCCAAGACTATAAAACGAGTAGTTTACCGTAAAACGCCACCTTGCAGGAGTTCCCGCAAATTTCGGGCGGTTCCTGCGATGCCGACCCAAAGAGATGGGACCGCATTGAGTAGCGCAGGACCGGGCTCGCAGCTTCGGTCGATCCATTGGGGGTCGTTTTAGAGAAGAAAATTTCCGGATTTGCAATGGATCGACCCCGCTTTGATCCCTACCGCGGGGAAACGAAACTTTACCGCCGCACAAGAAAACGCAGTAGTTCCCACATTTTTGTGAAACTAAAGAGTCTCGCTTCTATTGGCGTTCGGTAATGCTACTGTGCGCTGAAACGCTCGTACGGATCGTGAGATAGGATTTGCACAGACATTGATCGTCCAAAATTCGAATTGAAAAATACAATATCAAGTTTTTGTTATGCGTTAAATTCAAGAACCGCAGTGGAACCCGAATTGGACAAGATCTGAAAACTTCCTTTGATTTGTTTCGTCAAAATCTGAATCAACGTAAAACCTGCGGTGTTCGGTTTCATCCAAGTTTCAGAATCTTCAATGCCGGAACCGTCGTCCGTAATTTGCAGACGATATTTGCTTCCTTCCTTTTGAAAATAAACGCTGACCGTTCCTTTTTCCATAGGGAACGCATGCCTCAGTGAGTTGGATAAAAGTTCGCTGAAAATCATGGCGCAAGGAAGAGCGCTTTCGATTCTTAAAAACGTCTGCTTCGTGGAATTTTCGATATGAACGGTTTCTTTACCCAGTTTATTGGAAAGATTGTTGATAATTCCTTCGATCACTTCCGAAAAATCTATGTCGAAATAATTTTCCGACTTATAAAGATAATTATGTACTTCAGAGATTGCGAGTATTCTATTTTGAAAATCGAATAGAATACTTTGAATATTCCCTTTATCCAATCCGCTGTGCATTTCCACCAAACCGGAAAGAACCTGTAAATTATTTCTCACACGATGGTGAATTTCTTGGATCAATTCGTTCTTTTCTTCGATCGATCCTTGGAGAGTTTTTACCGCGATAATGGAAATCACGGAAAACATCGAGAACAACGCAATCCTATCCGCGATGTGTATGAGATCGTGATTTTGTTTTGCAAAAAATTCTTCGATAAATATCAGTATAAAACAATAAACCGTAATCAGAAACGTCCACTTTAGATTTGTAAAATATAAGAAAATCATTATGAATATTGCCAGTGCGATATTCTTATTCCCTTCGTCCAAAAGCGTTTTAGCGCTCAAAAGTCCGAAAACCCATCCGAGTCCGACTGCGACTACGCTCGCAATTAAAACGATTTTAAGCGCTATTTCGAATTTTTTTCTCAATAGAAAAATCATGGATATTGCGGAAGCGATCAGCATAATCAAAAAACCGGGACGTAAAAAATAACCCTTCATAAACAGAATATAGAGATTTACGAATATACCCAGTAAAAGCGATACCACATTGAAAACAAAAAGATGAAACGCCCTATTTTTAGTAAGATAGTCCCTGTCTTTATAGATCTGATCGGTCAATCCTGAAAGTTTCATCCGCTTACATCCTTTTTAAATCGCGATGAACTCTAAAATCGTTGTAAAACCGTTATCCGAAAAAATTTGAAAACGTCCCTTCATCTGCTTCGTTAGTATTTGTATTAAAGTGAAACCTGCGGTTTTCGGTTTCAACCAAATCTTAGAATCCTTTATCCCGGAACCGTTATCCGAAACTTGAAGACGATACATATCGCCCTCTTTTCGAAATAAAATTTGGATCGTTCCCTTTTCGGAATGAAAAGCGTGTTTTAAGGAATTGGATAATAACTCGTTGAAAATCATGGCACACGGGATCGCATTCTCGATTCTCAAAAAGGTGGACTCGGTTTTGTTTTCGATCTTCACGGATCGGTTACCCAGTTTACTAGAAAGACCCAAGATGATCTTATCCATTACTTCCGCAAAATCGATTTCGAAATAATTCTCCGATTTATACAAATAATTATGAACTTCAGAAATTGCTAATATACGGTTCTGAAAATCGGATAATATGATTTGTGTGCTTGCCTTGTCCGATCCGCTGTGCATTTCCACCAAACCGGAAATAACTTGAAGATTGTTTCTCACACGATGATGAATCTCGTGAATCAATTCGTTCTTTTCCTGAATGGATCCGGACAAAGTTTTTACGGTGAGAATCAACATCACGGTAAACATAAAGAATAGACCGATTCGATCCGCGGTATAAATGGTTTCGTGTTTTTTGAGATAAAATTCATCGATGAAAATCAAAATAAAACCGTATATCATAATGAATATGGTTTTTTTAACATCCGTAAAATATAAAAAAATCATAATGAATATACTGAGAACGATGTTTTTATTGCCGACGTCGCCGCCGCCGGCATTGGGAATTCCTAAAAACCAACCGACGGATACCGAAAGAATGCTTGCGAATAGAATTATATTTAAAGCGAACTCGAACCTTTTCCGTATCAGTAGTAGGCAAGAAAGGGCGGCGGCGAAGGTCATAGTGGTAAAACCTGCTCTAAAAATCTCTCCTTTCGTAAACCATAGAAAAACGGCGGATGAAATTCCCAATAGAATTGCCGCAATGTCAAAAACAAAAAGATGCGCGGCTCGTTTGCGAGTTAAGTAATCTCTGTCCTTATAAATTCGCTCAATCAAACCGAAAAATTCCATGGCTTCCCAGCTCCGCTTAAAAGAAAGATTTCAAAAGATTCTTCCCTAACAATAACATAGGACGGAATTCATCGAAAAGATACGATTCCGTCCGAAACAAATTAAGCGTTCTTTCCAAAATCCTGTTTTATTCTAACAAGAATTTATTTCTACTCGTTCCAACGAATTATCTCGCAAAAAATCGCCTAAAATACGAGACCCTAGATCCAACCAATATAGAATCAGGTAAAACATCCTTTATCAAGGATAAATCGAAACATCTCTTTTCGTAAGCGAATGTAAATTTTGCGGCGGTTTTTTATATTTTTCTAAAGCGTAAAAATTCCGGATCCGCCGTGACCACCTCCACTTCCTCCACCGCTACCACTTCCGCTGTGACCTCCTCCGCTTCCCCCACCGCCACTACTTCGTCCTCCACCATTACTACTGCCTCTTCTTACGGATCCAACTCCGCCGCCGGAAGAAGTTTTTACTCTACAGTTATCCTTACACAGATCACACACCTGATAACAAACAAAGGGAACGGTGAACGACTGATTTGCGGTTCCTGAATTGACTGCAACGAGAAGACAGGTGGATAGTTGAATCTCGCAATTTTTTTCACAGCCTGAAGTATCGACCGTACACGATTCAAAAAACAAAAAAAGAATCCCCGATAGAAAATAACGCATCAGTTTCATTGTTTTTTACCCGCACCGGCTTGAAGAAGAATCTCCTGAACTCTTTTAGAATCTTCTAATGTAGCTTCGGACCATGCGGTATGGCCTTGAACCGTTGTCGCGTGCAAATCCGACCCGGATCGGATGAGTAACTTCACAATTTCCGGATATCGATTGAACACAGCCATCATCAGAGCCGTATGCCCGTCGCGAGTCCTCGCGTTCACGTCCGCACCGTTCTGAATGAGATATTCCGCAATCAGATATTCCCCTTCTCTCGCCGCCACCATCAGAGGAGTATAATTTCGAAAGAAAGGATCCCTTTGATTGATTCCTTGTCCTGCGCGGAGCGAGTTTTCCAAACCCTGTAGGTCGCCTTTATAAACGTAGTCTGTGGGACTTAGATTCGGATAAGAGGTATATCTTTCTTGCGGAACGAAACAACCGGTAAAAATGAAAATAATCGCCGCAAGCAAACTACAAACAAACATCCGAATATTTTGATGAAAAAAAAATTTTCCAAATTTCTTAAAAATAAAATTAGAAAGTTTCATGGGATTTTTCCTCGCATACTCAAACAGTGTATCTTTTTGCGCATCTCAATCAATAGGTGTAGACAGCAATTGCGGGAATTACTCAGAAACCGTTTTGTGATTAGTGGTTTTTACCTAAGAATTCTTAATAGTCCTTATCCCGCTTGACTCTTGGATGGAAAAAATTCTAATTTTCATTTGTGTGCTAGGATAAAAACTTAGAATTTTTTAAATTACGTTTTGACGTTACCCGAAAAACTGCGGATGAATAAGAATCTTTCGAGAAGGTAAAGATGAAACTCTGGTTTCCCCAAGAAAAACGATTCTACTTTTTTTCAATTTATGTTTTTCTAATTTTCCTTTGGATCCTTGAAGAAATTCTAACGTTCGCGTTCGACATCAACTGGATAGAAAGGTCCCAAGCCTATTTTACAACGATCGAAACTACTTTCGGACTTTTATCCATTGTCGGAATTTTCTTTTTATTCCAAGAAATCAGAAGTACACAAGCAGACGTAGAATCAGCCAGAGTTGTGATCGAAGGACTCAAAAATAAAAATCAACTTTTAGTCCACACCAATCAATCCTTCTGGGAATCTCTTCAAAGGCAATTGGAAGAATGGGATCTTTCCGATAAGGAAAAGGAGATCGCTCTTTTACTTCTGCGAGGAATGTCCAATCATCAAATCGCGGCTATTCGAGGAAAGAGCCTGAAAACGATCGAAAATCAAACGTTTTCCATCTACCAAAAATCGGGGACGACGGGAAAGTTGGAATTTATCGCCTATTTCATCTCCCCTTTGCTCCCGGAAGAGGATTGATTCGTAGTAGTTCCGAAAAACATCATATTTATTACTTACGAAAATTATAATTTTCCGATGTAAAAAAAATATTTGAGTTAAACCTTTTGCGATTCACGGAACTAAAGCGTAGGACTTTCGGAACAAAGACGCGTTTATCCATTCGAAAATTCGCATTCATGAATTTTGAAATTTCATTTTTATGGAAATCGATCAGGAGTTTAGCGATGTGGATGTTCTCTGTTCGGATTCGGCAGAATTTTCAAAAATTTTCAGAACGGATATTCGATCGTAGTTCGTTTAAAACGAAAAAATTTTCTTACGAAGTATTCGGACAAAACGTTCCAGTCATCAAACCAATGGGTTTCGTTTATCTCCAAGTTGAACAACAAATTCTCTCGATTGCCGGATCACAATTCAGGGAAAGAATCCGACTTCTTAAAAGCGAATCCAGCTTGACAACGAAATTTTTTTGACAATCTTAGTTGTCCCAATTTATAATTTTTTTCTAAAGGTTGCGAGAATATGCAAAGATCCTTCAAATCCATTCTCTTTTTCGCAGGAACGATATCGCTCTATTTTCCACTCGGCGCTCAAAAGAATAATACGGTTAATTTTGACGCGGAGTTGTATGCGCAAATCGTTCGACAAAGCGGCTATCAATATGGGGTTATTCTTAAATCCAGAAAGGTTCTCAAAGATTATAACAATTGGAAAAAACCGATCGATACCGCGTTCCGTAAACTCGCGGATTCCTCCGGAAATCCCAGCTTTCCGATCGTTTACAATTTAATTCAGGACAACTCCTTCAACGCGTTCGCTATGGCGGGCGGTCAGTTTTGTATCAACTCGGGAACCTTGGATATTTTGGATCAAGTGATTAAGAATTCCGAACCGGAAGCGAAGGATAAATTGAATTTTTACAGGGAAAGATACATCGCAGGAGTTTTGTCCCACGAGCTTTCTCATTATTACAACAAACATACTTTCAATTCCGTAAAAAAATTCTATCAATTGAAAGAAAATCCTACGGGAGAAGCAATATTAGAAAATCTTAAATTTTCCCAGGAACAGGAGGTCGATGCGGATCAAACCGGATTCCAACTTTTAAACAAAGCCGGATACGGGGGAGAATATATGATCCGAACCTTGGAATTGATGAGCGATATAGACAATCAATATAAGGAATATATCGCAAACAAAAAATTGGATAAGATAAGTCCCGAATCCATGACTTCCTTATATTTCACGAGCCATCCCTCTCCGAACGATCGACTTTCCAGATTCAGCGGAGACAAGCAGGAACTCTATTCTTTACTTGCAACTTTGGAAAAAACGTATGACGATATCCAGTTCGGTAAAAATTTAGATCCGGCCAAATCCAATCTCGAGAAGGCGCTTTCCAAATTTCCAGGGAACACTCATTTAGAAAAATCTTATGCGGTTTGTCTTCACAAAATTTGGATGGCGACCGCAAGCAACGACGACTTAAAAGTAAAACCCGTCGTCGATATGCCCTCTTTCCGGGATTCCATGATATTTCCGGGAGGACTTCGCAAAAGAGCCGTTATGCGAGCTACTCCGGGCAATCAGACCGCATATAATAAGGCCAAAGAAGCCTATCAAAAAGTGATCGTAAAAACCGAGGACCCGTATTTTATTTCGAACTATGCGGTTCTTCTTTCTTATTCCACCGAAGAAAACGACATGAACGTTGCAAAGTCGCTTGCAGGAAGTACGGTCCGAGCCGAAAATTCCATTCCTCTTGCAAACAACTTCGGAGTGGTTTTGTACTGGACCGACGATCAAGACAAGGCTATGGAAATTTTCAAATCGGTCGCAACTATGGTGGACAAAAGAGTTCAGTCTTTCGGTGAAAAAGCAAATTCGAATCCGGACATTCAAGCCTATTTACAAGGAATCGGAAACTCGATTCGTCAAAAAACGCAGTTGGATCCGGATTATGTTTACGAAAATTTCACTCCGATTTTAAATTACGTTCTTCTGGAATCCTACAAAGAGAAAACCCCTAAGACAAAACAATTGGCTATGTATTATCTGGAGAACTACGATTCCTCTTCCGGTTGGGCAAAACACCTCGCTGATTTTCACGGAATCGTACTTCCCGATCCTTCGCAAAATACAAAACAAAACGTTTTCAAAGTCGGCGGAGTCGGTCCGGGCGATAAGCTGGAAGATTTATTAAAACTCTGGGGAAAACCGGATAAGATCCAAGTTGATAAATCTTCCGGAAGCGAATTTTACATTTACAGCAACAAGGAAACTTCTTTTTTACTGAGCATCGGTTCGGTTCTTCAAGTAAACGCATACGGAGACAACAGTCCGGGAATCGACAAAGGAGTTCCGATCGGGGCCGATCGAGGAAACGCGGAAAAAGTTTTCGGTAAACAATTTCAGAAAAACGGACCGTATCTCGGGTATTCTCAAAACGGTAGCGCGTTCGTTAAATACAGAAAGAATAAAGTGGATCAGATTATTCTTCAGTAATCATTGCATTCTTCAACGTGGAAACCGATTTGGAAAGAAGTTTAGAAGTTTTGAATATTTTAAACTTCGCTTGGCTCGTGCACTCAAAATCCTTCCTTTAAATCCGATTTTACGCGGACTTTTGGGAAGAAAACTTCTCCAAAAAGAATGATAGGCATTTATACACTTCGAGCGGACCAGGCTCTCGTAAAAATTTCGCTTACAAAGGAGCTTGAAGTCCGGTTCAAGTATTTTAACGAAACATCTTTAGATTTCGAATCGAATTTAAAACGGATTCTTTCGGTTTTCGACAAAGAAAAATCGGTTCGTCGATCGACCTACTGTATCTGCGAGAAAATCGACCTATTAAAACAACCTCGCCGAAGTTCGTCCTCAATGTTTCTTCCGGATATCCGATCGCTAAAAATAATTTTGCATCTATATTTTTCGGTCTCCATAAGTAATAATTATTATGACCGCTGATCACAGGAGCTAAATTAAATCCGAATTTCTCCAATGTGCTTGCTTGTCCGTAAGAAGCCGCAAGAACGATCAATTGTTTTCGATCTTCTTCCGTTAATTTTAATACGGCCTCTTCTACTTTTTGAACGTAAATTTCCCAATCGTATCGATCGGCAAACCATTGGGGAAGAAGCGAATGTTTTCCCTTTTCTATAACCGGCACCACTCCTAAAAAACGAGTATAATTCGCCAATGCTTCCGCCGGTAAAATTGGAATTCCAATCGGAATAAAAACAAATCCGGACAAAACGCATAACGCAGATACATATGTTTTCCAACGCTTTGATATAAGGATTTCCAAATATACGGCTCCGGCCGCTAACAAAAGAGGATACAATCCTGCGATCCTATCCGGACGACTCGATCCGCTGAGCAACATCAATAAAAGAAGAGCAAGATATGCATAACCCAAGTAACAAAACCGTCGAGTCTTTTCGATCACGAGCAGATACAATAAACCGCCAAACCAAATCGGAAACAAAAACGGATTGTGTGATAATATTTGATCGAACAAAACTTTCCAAGGGGGAGTGAAAATATTTTTTAACTTGTTTGCATTGGAATAAAATTCAAGGGAAACCCAATCATTTTGATACATCCAAAAAATATTTGGAATCATTATGATTAACGCAATCAAGGCGGAAAGAAGAGATTTTTTTGAAAAAATACGTCGAGAATGACCTCCGAGGAGTAAACCTAACAAGATCGCGGCTACGTAAACCGAAAAAGTATGTTTGTTCTCTACTCCGATACCGATCACTAATCCGGCTGCGATCCAATACAAAAAACGATCTTTTTCAATTAAGTTAATAGATAATAATATTAAAATATTCAATAATAGAATTTCGATACTGTTCATGGAATAAAAGCCGAATAAGACCTGAAGCAAGGGAGAAGTGGCAAAACAAAGGGATGAAAAAGCGGCGGCCCAGGTTCCTCCTCCGAGTTTTTTTGCGATAACACCGGTCAAAAGGACGGATGCCGCACCGAATAACGCTGGAAACACTCGAATTGCATCGACCGAATCGCCAAACAGAAAGACGATTATTTTGAGTAGGAAAATCGAAAAGGGAGGATGATCGACATATCCGAACGCAAGACGATCGGCACAGGACAAGTAATAAAATTCATCCACAAAGTATCCGACGCTGAACGGCCCGTTAAAAATATACTCCAAAAGAAAATAAACGAATCCGATCAAAATCGAATATTTATATTCTTTCGTAAATGTAAGGAACGCAGATTTCCACATTAGAACTCCATAAAACGAATCGGTAGATCCGTTTTTTTTACTTTAAATGATTTACTCAATATCTTAATCACTGTTTGATTAAAGAATACAAATCTTCCATAGTCGAAATAGGACAAACATCAAAAGATCCCGCAAAGTGGTGTTTGAACTCAAGTGTTGCTACATCCGCCCGGCATTTGTACGTAGTTGTTTTATTTTGCAATCTATTCCGCATTCACCCAGGATGTCAGATTCATACTTTACTCTTTTTTGTCGAAGATAGCCGAGTATGTGATAAGTTTTTTTGTAAAAAAAATAGGAAGTTTTTTACAAAAAATTCGCGCAATTTTAGGCGCAAAGGCGAGATGAAGTAAGTATTCTATTTAGAACTTGTCCCGAAACTTCCACGGTCTTACTTTTGATACGTAACTTTCTTATTTTGGGACAGGTTCTTTGGAAAAAAATTAGGAAATTTCTATGGAAAAGAATATTTTGAAATTGGCGACTGCTTGTATGATCATCATCGCGTTCCATGCCTGCAAAGTAAACGACCACGAAAACGACAGTGATGATCTGATAACATCGAGTTTGGTCTATTCCCTAGACCAAACCGGTGGAAATTGCGCTTTTGTCCAAAAATTATTTTGGAGCGGCGGAGACTTTCTCTATTATTATGCAAGTTTCAGTACGAAACCGAAAAAAGACTGCGACTTTAATAAAATCATGGGTTCCGATCTTGCATCTCGTAAAAAAATCATCGAAACCAATTACAATAAAATCACTGAGCTTGCGAACACTTTACATTGTTCCGAAGCTACGAAAACCCTGATTACGGATTTTAAAAATGACGAATTGACAATCACCCAGACACAATATGATAATCTACGAGCAAGAATCAGATTTTTTCCGATTGCGGATTTTCGGACGGAAGCGATCGCCCACCTCTCCTCCCCTACCCATCCTTTGACTTCATTTGGTTTCTCGGCTGAGGAAATCAAAGTCTTAAATAGATTGACAGTTGAACAAGGGGAAAACGTCGGATACAGAGAACTGTTAGCGGCATTTGCCGAAGAAACCCTTGATACCGGTTGCTCCAATGCACTTGCCAGTAGCAACCGAAACCTTTTTCCCGGTTTTTACGGTTTGGATCCGGATGCGAATACAAAGGCGAAAATTACGGGAATTTCAAATAATGGAACCGCATCGGCAATCTGTACCTACGGCGGTCAAACAGTAGCCTCCGCTCGATGCGCCACTTTAAATAAAGAATTTTAAAATATTTAAATATTATAAAAAATTTATAAATCATTAGGGGACTTATTGAACGTGAGTTCGATGGTTGAAAATCTGGGCGAATCCAGCCCTTGCATGCAAGGGCTGGATCGCGCTTGAACTAAAGTGCTGCTCCTGCGGTCGCAACATATCGAATACTTCCCGATATGGACAAAATTTTCATACGGAATCGTTAGAATGGAATCCGTAAAAAACCGGCTTAAAAAAAATAAGGTTTTGGAGAGAATGATCCGAAAGCGGTTCCGAAATTCTATCGGCTTTTGACCCAGATGGTACCCAACCATCGCTTCCACCCGATTTTTCGTGATGAACAAAGTTTGTCACAAACCTGGTTTTTTAGCCTTTCGCAATCTTTTAAGCAGAACATTCGTTCTGTTTTAGAAGCCCGATTCGTTTGAAAAAAATCTTTCCTCCCGACCTGGCTGTTTTAAACAGGTTCTATTCCATTGAAAATCCAAGAATGGGTATAGTTTCATGAGAGAAATAAAAACAGTAACAGTACTCGGCGCGAATGGTACGATGGGCGCCGGATCGGCAGCAATCGTAGCCTCGTTCGGAAAGGCAAAAGTCCACATGCTTGCAAGAGACGTAAGCAAAGCGAAAGAAGGGATTGAAAAAGCGATCGGCTCGGTCAAAACCGATACGATTCGTCCCAGACTGATTCCCGGTTCGTATGACGCGGATTTGGAAAAAGCGGTCGCGGAATCCGATTGGGTTTTTGAACTCGTAGCCGAAAGCTACGAAGTGAAAGAACCGATCAACAAAAGAATCGCAAGTTCCAGAAGACCGGGAACGATCGTTTCCACCGTTTCTTCCGGCCTTTCCATCGAAAGACTTTCCAAAGCATTTGATGCAGACGGACAAAAGCATTATTTCGGAACGCACTTCTTCAATCCTCCTTACAAAATGATTCTCTGCGAACTCGTTTCACACAAAGGATCGGATAAGAAAGTTCTCAAACAACTCGGAGAATATCTGGATCAAGTTTTAGGACGCGCCGTCGTTTATACGAACGATACTCCTGCGTTTGCCGGAAACAGAATCGGATTTCAACTCATCAACGAAGTCGCCCAGATCGCTGAAAAATATTCAGACAAAGGCGGGATCGCTCTTATGGATGCGATCATGAGCGGTTACACAGGAAGAGCGATGGCTCCTCTGGACACTGCGGACTTCGTCGGGCTCGACGTCCACAAAGCGATCGTGGATAACCTCTATGAAATGACAAAGGACGCGGCTCATTCTACTTTTAAAATGCCGGGTTATTTCCAAAAGCTGATCGATAAAGGCGATCTGGGAAGAAAAGCGGGCGGCGGACTTTATAAGATGTCCAAAACTCCGGACGGTAAGAAAGAAAAGTTAGTCTATAATATAGGCGCCGATCTGTACGAGCCGGTTCCTAAATTCGAGATTGATTTTATTCGTCAGGCGAACAAAAAGATTTCAGAAGCGGACTACACAGGCGCGATGAACGTCGTAAAAGAAGCAAAAGGTTTCGAAGCGGACCTCGCGAGATACTTTATCGCAAGATACGTTAGTTACTCTTTATCGATCGTCGGCGAAGTTGTGGACACAAAAGAAATGGCGGATCTCGCAATGGGAACAGGATTCAACTGGGCTCCCGCTTCTGCATTCGTTGATTTCTTAGGCGGACCTAAGGATACGATTCAACTGATCGAAAAAGCAAAACTTCCGGTTCCTGAAGTATTAGCAAAAGCGAAAGTAGGAAAGCCGTTTTACGAGCTGAAAGAAAAACTGGATGCTCGTTCTCTTTTCAAAGGATAATTTAGGGGGTCACCATGAGCGATAAAATTTACGTCCTCGGCGGGGAACAAACCGATTTTCAAAGAAACTGGACTAAGGAAGGAAAATCCTTCATGTCCTTGATGCGCGAAGCCGTTCAAGACGGACTTGAAGCTGTCGGACTTACACCCGATGAAATCAAAAAACTGAATAAACAAAATAGAATCGGAATTTTCGTAGGAAACTTCGATGCGGAACAGTACGCAACTCAAGGCCACTTGGGCGCATTCTTAACCGAAGTCGATCCTGCATTCTACGGAATACCGGGCGGTCGTTTTGAAGCGGCTTGCGCTTCCGGCTCCATCGCTCTCGATGCGGCTGCTACAAAAATCCGCGCGAAAGACTACGACGTTGCCATCGTTCTCGGAATCGAGATCATGAAAACCGTAAGCTCTTCCGTGGGTGGAGACTTTTTAGGAACCGCCGCTTATTACGAAAAAGAAGCGAAGGGAGTTCAATTTCCTTTCCCGAAACTTTTCGGAAAACTCGCCGACGTGATCTTGGAAAGATACAAACTTCCGGAACAAAGATTTATGGGAGCGTTAGCCGAAATCTCAAGAATCAACTACGACAACGCAAAGAGAAATCCGAAAGCGCAAACTCGTTCTTGGTTTATGAACAAAGAACACGCGAACGCAAGAGGCGGAGAATTCAATATGGCGGTGGGAGGAAGACTCTGCATTACCGATTGTTCTCAAGTTACCGACGGCGCTGCGATGGTAGTTCTCGCGAACAAATCTTATACCGAAGAATACGCTAAAAAAAGAGGAAAGAAGATCAACACGATCCCAAGACTGAAAGGTTGGGGACACAGAGTGGCTCCGATCACTTTTGACGCGAAGGTTGCCGAATCGAAAGGAGACAAATACATTCTCCCTTGGACAAGACAAACCGTTAAAGACGCTTATGATAGAGCGGAACTCGGTGTGAAAGACATCGACGTTTTCGAAACTCACGACTGTTTCACTTCTTCCGAGTATGCTGCGATCTCCGCGTTCGGAATCACTCAGCCCGGAAAAGAACACGAAGCGATCGAAGACGGCGTGATCGATTTGAAAGGCAAGAAGCCGATCAATCCATCCGGCGGACTCATCGGAGTCGGTCACCCTGTGGGAGCTTCCGGAGTTCGTATGATGCTCGACCTTTACAAACAAGTGACCGGAACCGCCGGGAACTATCAAGTAGAAGGCGCTAAAAACGGACTGATGCTGAATATCGGCGGGTCCGCGACAACTAACGTAGTGTTCATTGTAGGAAAATAAGAATGAGTTTAAAGACTGCGAAAGATTGGAATCAGTTTCTTTTAAGATTGTTTATCGCTTTCGGTTTCTGGGAAGTGATCTCCGTACCACTTCGCAGTCTTTTGTTCTCTCGCTTTTACTACGACCCTGCCTATAAATCTTTTTTTCAATCCGTGGGAATGATCCTGTGGGTGGGACCGATCGTTGCCGATCTCATTCAGGTTTTCTTTTTAGGAGTTATAGTCCGTCTTGCTAAAGATTCCCTTCCTACGGGAATTGTAGGCGGCTTGATCATTGCGATCTGTTTTTCTTTGGCGGCTTACGTCGGTCCGGCCATTTCTATTTTAAACTTTGTGAATGTTCTTCCGAACATGATCGTTTGGCTTTGGGTGTTCTCGCAATTTCTTCTAACGTTCTTTGCGTCTCTGATTTTGACTTACATTGCGGAAGAGGAATACTGATTCGAATTTTAAATCGGAGAATTTTCCCTGGTTTAAGTCGAAGAAGGGTTCCGATACAAGCTTTCAAATGATTCATAATAGAATGTGAACTCACGTAATTAAACTTGGGCGGCTCCCGCCAACGTATTGCAAAAGTAAGTTTGAACGAATCAGGCGGGACCGGGCTCTCCGCTCCGGTCAAGTTATTGAAAACTAAAAAGTTAAGTACCATTTTTCTAGAATACCAATAACTTGACCCCGCCTCGATCCCTGCTGCGGCGATCCAACGTTGCGACAGCAGGCAGCAACGTTTTGAGTTTCGAGAGTCGCGGCATTGAATTTTCTTCCGCATCAATTTAAACCAAGACCGAAAAAAATGTAGGAGCTACCGCAGATTCCATTAGAGGTTGATGAACGCTCAAAATAGCCTTCTTTGTTTTGTAAGACTCATCGGAGTTCTTATTATAACTTAAATTTTTTCGCCCGAGTTTTCTCAGGATTCTTTGGCACACAATATACGATCTTTTTGTTATTCAATTGGGATGTTTTGAAAAATCTCCGGAGCAAAATCTATGATAATAAACGTAAAATTAGTTTTAAGTCTTTTGTTTGTTTTTACCTTCCTGTCCTCTTGTTCCACTGAAAAAGAAAATAAAAATACTTCCGATCTCCTCTTACTTCTATTACTTCCGGATCGTGCGGAAAACTACGATCGGGACGTTCAGATCATAACGCATACAATTATACCATACCGCGGCGCTTCTTACGATACGAACTATTCCGATGAAGATTTAAACTTTGTTAAAGATTTCGTTGAAACTGAAATTGCAAGATACCCAAGAGGATATTTTATCAAAGCCCGCGCAGAAAAGATAGTACTCACTCGAAATCTCCTTGCAAATCCGTCTGGCAGCGCAGCAGCTCTATCAAAACCGGAAGACAATACTATATTGATAGACGTTTCGGACGGGATAAAAGCCCGCGCGGAGGCAGATTCTAGATTATATGGTGCAAGTAGGATATCAAAGGTAGTTCACCATGAAGTGACTCACAGTATCGATGACGTTATGAGATATTACTGGGATCCAAAATGGGAATCCTTAAACCCGCCTTCATTTCAATATGGAAGTTACCAATATTCTTCCAGTCCTCGTTTTTCCACTAATTTTAACGTTCTATTCACTAAATTCTGGAATCCTATTGACGGTTTTGTGAGTGAATATGCCACAACGAATTATGCAGAAGATAGAGCGGATATCGGCGGTGCCATTCAAGGGCGTCATTTTTCTTATTTAAATGGAATTTGTGCCGTCGATCCGATCGTTGCCGCAAAGGTGCGTTTGACGATCGATGAAATGAATCGTTTTTGGCCTTATCCTGGAGCGGAAAACACGGCTTGGAAACGTAGATTCACTGAGATTCAATGTAATTGATCGAATTCGTTAACAAAAACGAAACGACGTTAGACACCATCAAACGACTCCTTTTTGCATCGGACTTCTATTTCCGAACCGGGTGACCGTCTTTAAATTCTCCTTGCAAGATGGTTCCGTCGGAATAGATCAGTTTTCCGTTTCCATTGGCTAAATCGTTTGAGTAAGTTCCTTCAAAACTTTCACCGTTGTTACAAGTATAACTACCTTTTCCGGTTTTTTGATTTTGTAGAAACGTTCCCTGAAAAATGCATTTCACATTCGAGTCGAATATAAATTGAACCCAAGTGCGACATCCGTTTTGGTCACAAATTCCATTTGTAAACCGCGTTCCGTATTCGGTTTTTCCAGTATCCGAATGGACGAATTTTGATTTTCCATGATGCGACGGATCTTTATAAACGCCGGAAAATCTTCCGCTGTTTTTAAATTCAACTTCACCCAATCCTTCCAACTTTCCGTTTTCGA
The DNA here is from genome assembly GCF_000332415.1 of Leptospira weilii serovar Ranarum str. ICFT. Taxonomy (GTDB): domain Bacteria; phylum Spirochaetota; class Leptospiria; order Leptospirales; family Leptospiraceae; genus Leptospira; species Leptospira weilii_A. The sequence continues at coordinate 27,996 of NZ_AOHC02000041.1, read as the reverse complement.
AAATTCCCATAAATTTGTTTCCATGGACATCTATAAAAACGCCTCTTCCATTTTGACAATCTCCGAATAAACATACATCTTTTGATTGGGAAAAAACGGAAAACGAACTCAGCCAAAGGAGAACCGATAGTTTTTTGAACTTTAAATACATGTTTTCGTGTTACGAATTAGGACCGATAAGGAAAAGTTGAGTAGCTTAGATTTAAAACACTCTGCTTTCATTTTCATAGGTTGTCAGAACTTCTTACTGCTTCTGATCGTGCTTATTCTAATTGTTTTTTCAACTTGTGGTTTGGTTATAGTTAGAACTCTAAAAATTTTTAATGATGTACGCAGCAATCAAGACGCTGTATAAAAACCAAAGATACAAATAAGTTCTAATTTTTTCTTTGAAATTCCCTTAAATCCTCCTCCAAAACCGCGCGAACGTTAGGCGGAATTGGAATAGTAGACTTGGTTACGTGATCAAAGGCCACCTGAACCGTTCTCGCCACTGCAAAAACTTCCTTTGTATTCGATTCTAAAATTGTAGATTGAAAATCCCAAGAGCTGTTTCCGATCTTCGTCACAGCGGTTTGCACTTCCGCAGTATGATGTATCTCTATGGATTTTTTAAGATCGATTTCGATTCTCGCAAGAATAAACGGAACGTCGAAAACGTTCTTTACTCCGAAACGACGGCGACAGTAATCCACCCTTCCGATTTCAAGATACGAAACAAAAACCGAATTGCTTACGTGAGCGAACGGATCCATATCCATCCATCGAGTCTGAATCGGAGTGGAAATCATATTAGAATTGTTTTAAGAATCTTAGATTGCCCGATTGGAAATAACGAATATCGTGAATTCCATAACGCATCATTACAAGACGATCCAATCCGAGCCCGAACGCAAATCCGGTCCATTCTTTCGGATCCAGTCCCGCATGAGACAAAACGTTGGGATGAATCAAACCGCAAGGTAAAAGTTCCAACCAACCGGATTGTTTACAAACGGGACAACCCTTTCCTTCACAAACGAGACAATTGATATCAAGTTCGAACCCGGGCTCTACGAAAGGAAAGTATCCCGGTCTAAGTCTGGTTTTAATTTCTTTTTCAAAAATCCTGGAAAGCAAAACCTGCATCGTATCGATCAGATTGGCCGCGGAAATATCCTTTCCGACTACCATTCCTTCGATCTGATAAAACGTATGTTCGTGAGAAGCGTCCACTTCCTCGTAACGAAACACTCTTCCGGGCGCGATGATTCGAAACGGAGGTTTCAATTTTCTTAATGTTCTTACTTGAATTGCGGAAGTATGAGTTCTGAGAAGATTTCCGTTTTCCAGATAAAACGTATCTTGCATTTCTCTCGCGGGATGATCTTCCGTAAAGTTAAGAGCGCCGAAATTATTGATGTCGGTTTCTATTTCAGGACCGTCCATAATGCTGAAACCCATCGAAGCGAAAATATCCTCGATCTCGTATTGAATCTGAGTGATCGGATGTAAACTTCCGATCGAAGGGTTGGAAAGAGGACGAAGTGCGTCGAAAAACTCGGACGCGGCCTGATTCTCAAAAAGTTTTTTCTTGAGAGAAGTTTTCGTATCGAAAACAAAAACTTCCAATTTTTTAGAAAGTTCATTGGCCTTCTGGCCGACGGTTTTTTTTTCTTCGATAGAAAGAGAGGCAACGTTTTTCAAGACCGCGGTCAACTTGCCCTTTTTACCGATAAAATCGTTTTTATTCTTATCTAAATCCTCTTCGGAAACGGAAGAGCCGATTTTTTCAATCGCTTCTTTATAGATAGAATCCAGTTCCTCGGATAAGTTCATACGTGTTTGCGAGCCAACTCAACGAGTTCGGGATAGATACCGCCGAAGGAACCGTTGGACATGGCTAGGATCAGGATTTTCTGTCCCGTAAATTGGGGAATCATTTTCTCAAGTTTTGCAAGCAACTCCTCCGGATCCTTTGCATAAACAGGAATCGTTTTGGAATTTTTCAAAAGTTTTTGAACGAGTTTTTTTACGTCCAAACGAATGTCTTTAGAAACCTTTTTCAGGTTATGGATCTCGGTTAGAATTGTAAGATCGGAACCGAGAAACGAATACGAATATTCTTTCTGAAAAACGTTTCTGTGAGAAGTAGCGCTGCGCGGTTCGAACAGAGAAATGATTTTATAACCGTGAAATTTCTTTTTGATCGCGTGAATCGTCTCGTGAACGGCAACGGGATGATGTGCGAAATCCTCCATGACGATCGCGGTCGGAGATTGGAAAAGAATATCCTGTCTTCTTTTAACTCCCGGAAAGGAATCGATTGCCTTTGCGATTCCTTGTTTGTAACCGGAAGGATTTTGCGTTTTCAAAATTTCGGAACAAACTCGGATCGCAACTTCCATGTTTCTATAATTATGATCTCCGAAAAGAACCGGATCGAGTTTTACATCATCCCAAAGGAGTTCGTGTTTTTTCCAGGTAAGATAAGAATCCCTTCGATTCCATTCAAAACCTTCCGCCTTTGTAAACTTAACGTGTTGAACCAATTTTTTAAGGGAACCCGAACCGTTCCAATAAAAGATCTTTCCGTTTCCGGGAACCAAATTGATCAAACGTTTGAACATCGTTTCGATCGCAGCGATATCCGGAAAAATATCCGCATGATCAAAATCTAATGCGTTTAACACCGCATAAGTCGGTCTGTAATGTAAAAACTTGGAAGATTTATCAAAAAAAGCCGTATCGTATTCGTCTCCTTCTATCACAAAGTAAGAGCCGTTTCCGAGCTCGAAACCCGGAAATCCGTCTTTTCGAATTCCGCCTACGAATAAACCCGGTGAAACTCCGTTCTCTTTGAGTATATGATGAATTAGGAATGTAGTTGTCGTCTTTCCGTGTGTTCCGGCGACTACGATCACCTTCTTTCCTTTGAGAAAAAATTCGCTGATCGCGGCGGGCATGGAAAGATAATTCATCCCGGAGTTGAGCATTTCCTCAACCTCGGGATTTCCTCTGGAAATCGCGTTACCGACTATGATCAGATCCCGACCTTTGATATTCTCCGCTTTAAAACCTTCAAAGTATGGAATATTCCATTCTTTTAATTTATCCGACATAGGAGGATAAACACCCGCGTCCGAACCGGAGACTTCGTGTCCGCTTTTCTGAAGCATATGGGCGAGATTCCCCATTGCGATGCCGCCGATTCCGATCAGAAAAATCTTCAATTGAGAACGGTCCTAATTAAATTGTAGACGATTGTTAAAAATAAAATTCCCGTCAAAAAATACGCCGAGCCGGACAAAAAGAATATTAGAATTTCCTTATCATTCCAGTTCAGATTTTTTTTCAGATTTCGAACGGAAAGAACGCAGGAAAGAAAAAACGAAATCGTGATAAAAACCGCCTGCAACGGGGAAGGTAAAATCCAAAACACGGAAGACGCGCTGAATGGAATAAACGAAACCAAAAGAATATTCGCCGGAGGAAGTGTTTCCCCTTTAGTTCGATCTGCTTTTTTCATAAAGATACGAAACACGTCGAACTGAGCGACTAAAAATAATACCGCAGGATACATCACAAAAGAGAAAACGACTCCGGAGAACAAATTCCATTCTCCTTCGTCGTATCGAACGAAAGAAAGAACGGAAAAAATGAAATTGGAAATGAGTTTTACCGCAGGAGCGAAAATCCAAAGTAGAAAATGAGTTCTTAAAATTTCGGAATAACCGAAACCTTCCGTTTTTTGATAAAGATCAAAGGCGTTTTCGGGAGACTGAAAAACTTTTTGAAGAAATTCGGTTCTAACTTCGGAAAAATCTTGTTCTTTATCTACGATCATTTTTTGGGAAGGGCGGACTTCTTAGGAAGCGTGTTCTGTTTTACAGGTTCCTTTCTCTGTTCCGCTTTCTCCAAATTCCCCACAACTTCTTTTAACCGCAAGAAACTATCTTCACGGATGTAAAAAGGAGGTTCGGAAAATCTCCCGTTTATGATCCGAATCGCAGGTCTGTAATCCACGGAATTGATATTCGTCTTCGGATAATAACGCAGTGTGATCCAATCTCCGTTGGAGATTCGAATTTTAAGAGAAACATCCGCGGGAACTCCGGTTAAACTTTTGGCTACGGTGTAACCCGCTCCGTTCGGATCGTCCGGATACAACTCCACAATTTGTCCCACGACTTGATTGTTCCAAGAATCACCCAAAGGTTGTTCCAAAGAAATCAGTTTTCCGGAAAGTCTTCTCCAAAAGTTTTTCTTAATCGTTTTCTCTTTAAACGGATGATTGTCTAGATGAAGGGTCTTTCCTTCCTCTTCCCAAATCGTTTCGACGATGGACTCGTCTTTTAGATTCACGAGTTGTTTTTGTCTGAATTCTCCGATTCCTCTCGTAAACCGTTCGGCTGTGTTTCCTTGGATGATAAAAATCTCGTTTCCTTCTCGGACAATTCTCGTAGAATCGCCGGATTTCTTTTTACCGATCCTAATTGACTTCAGCAATTTTCCGGAAGACTTCAAAAGTATCCGCGGAGAATTTTCGTTTAACTGCAATGAGGTGGAAACCTTTCCGTCCACGATCGGCTCGACACCTTTTACTTTGAGAACGGAAAGTTCTCGGAAAATATTTTCCGAATTATAACCGCCTTCGAACGCGAGAGTTTCTCCGGTTTCTAAGTCCTTGGATTCTACCGTAAGAAAGTTAGGGTTTTCGCTGATTCCTTTTTGTTTTTTGAGAATGATAGGCGCTCGATAAAATGCGGAAACGTCGTCTCCGTCCCAAGAATCCTTAGGAGGTTGATATTCGATTTCGTCCATATCGATCTCCCAAACGGAAATTTCGGAACGATCCTCCTTTTTTTCCTCCAAAAAGAAAAAGCTGGCTGCAAGAGCGACTAACGCAAGAACGAGAAGAAGAGCCCGTTTCAAGATTCTTCTCCTTCTCTTTTACGTTTTTGAATGAGAACGAAGGAGGAAACGAGCGCGATCAAACCCGGAAAAATAAACATTCCCAAAATCCAAACGACTCTTTTCTGAATATCGGTCAACGAAACGGTATTCACTTCCTCTTTCTTCGGTTGAATGGAAGATAGAGAAAGATCCTGATACATCCAAGTGATCGAAGAGGTTGCAAGTTCGTAGTTCGTTCCGTAGGAAATGAACTGATCGGTGATCCAAGAAGTTCCCGAAAAGATCACAACTCTTCCTTCTTCCTTCAAATCTGTATTCGTATTTTGAGCAGCGGATTCGTTTTCGATCTTCGCAGGAGCCGTTCCCTTTTCGGAGTTCAGGCCCGGCGGCAAAGAAGAATTGGAAGGGTTCGGAGAATCTTGTTTAGAATTTTCTAAACCGATTTCCTTCTCCGTCGAGTTCGAACCGTTTTGTGATTTTTTTTCGGTCTCGATCGATCCGTTCTGAATTTTCGGAATCGTCTTCAAAATCATCCCGAGGATTACGTTTCTCTTTTCCTCTCCCGTATCCAACTTTCCATTATTATTTTTATCTAATATGGATTCTCCTCCGGATTCCATCAGAGGAAAAACCTCGAGATTTTTACCGCCCGACCCGAGATTCGTCTGAGGAACAAAATAACCGGCAAACGGAAACATGGCGCCCATGTCTTTTCTGGTTAACGTTTCCTCGATCGGATGTTTTCTAAAAGACTTTGCGAGAACCATTCCGGCCTGGCCCTGAATTTGGGACAAAGGCCCTTTTGCAAATTCATAACCCGACCTTTCCAAAAGCCATCCAAAGTTTTCCGTTCCTTTCGGATCGATCGTAATAAAAACCTTTCCCTTTTTCTTTTCGATAAAATTCAGGAGAGCGGTTTGCGCTTCTTTCGAAAACGCGACGGTCGGTCCCGTGATCATCAGAACGTCCGTATCTTCCGGAATTCGAACCGGCCAACCCTCCGCAATCCCGAGTCCTTTGACTTTAAAGTTTAAGAAACTCAAGGAGTTGGATAAAATTCCGACCTTTTCGTTCGGAAGATTTTGAAAGATCGGTGAAAATCTTTCTCCGTTGGATTGAGTAAAATAAATATTCTTTTCTTCCGTTGTGATGTTCACGACCGCTTGTACGATCTTACGCTCCAAATCTTCCAGATCGTTTTTTTCTCTGATCGCAAGTTTTTGTTCCGCGTATTGTTTTCCGGTCGCCTCAGCCAAAGGTTTTTTGGTTCTAAAAAGAATGATTCCGTTTGAAACCTGGCCGAACTCGGCGAGATCGTCCAGCTCCACGTCCGCATTGATAAAACGAACCTTAAACTGAGGACTCAAAGATTTCAGTTGATCCAAATAAATTTCCAGATCGGGACGAATCCTTCTCAACGAAAAAGAATTGGCCTTATCGCTCGAAGAAGAATTTTCCAGAGGTCTCGGATAAAAAGCGATTACCTCGACTTCTTTGCCGACGTTTTTAAGAATTTTGACGGCTGTCGGGCCGAAAGAATATTGTCCCTTGGAACTCAGATCGAAATTGTGATTTCGCATTACAGAAATGTAATTTACGATCACAAGAGCCGCAAAAACGATCGCGAGGTTCATGATAAAGTATCGAACCAAAGCCTGTTTCGAGGTTTTCAAAACGCTCTGAGCGCCCGCGGAATCCTTTCCCAATTCCTTTAACAACGTGAGAATTAAAAATCCGGCCGTAAAAAAAACCAGAAGCACCAAAAGAATTTCCCGGATTCTTTCGTTTCCGGAGCCGGTCGAATTGGACCTCAGCGCCAGCTCTTCCAAAAAAACCCGAAGATGATAGATCCCGAAAGCGACAAGGCTCAAAGCCGCAGCTATATAAGAATTCCATTCTTCTTGAATATTCTTTTTTTGGAACCAGCGATAAGCGGGCTCCAAAATCAGGATCGTCAATACGAAACCCGCCCAGAGCCAACGACTTGCGGGCAACTGTATGCTGTCCCGAACCGGAAAATATAAAAACAAAGACGCGAGGGAAACCCAGGGAAAAATTCTCAACAAAACGGATTCTTTTTTCATCCTCTCCATCTCCTAGATTCCAAAACTTTTACGGTGAGATAAAGAAAGAATAACGCGCCACTCACAAAGAAAACGATTCCGTTCAAAGGCAGAACTCCTTTACAAAAGCCGACGAAGTGTGAAAAAATATGAAGGTGATAGAGAATTTTTCTCGTTACGGAATCGAACAGATACGAAAAATATCCCGATACCCAAAGGGTCAAAACGATCACGATGGAAATCAGAAGCGAAATCATCTGATTTTTACCGAGACTACTTCCGAAAAGCCCGACCGCAAAAGAAAAAATTCCCAAAAGAAAAACTCCGATCGTTCCCGAGACTACGATGTACAAAGGAGCCTTCCAGAAGGAATAAAGAAAGATCGGAAACAATCCGTTTACGAAAACGGAAATCAAAAGACAAATCAAAGCTCCGAAAGCGAACTTGCCCGCTACGATTTCCAAATCCGTAATCGGAGCCGTAAAAAGAAGTTCCAAGGTTCCTCGGTTTCTTTCCTCGGTGATACTTCCCATCGCAAGAATCAACATCGCGATGATGATCGTCGACATAAAGGAAAGAAAAGTGATAACCGTCGTATCCACGTAATTTGTGCCTGAGTTAAAATTCAGAATGAGCACAAACAAAGAATTTAAAAAGGCGGTTCCGCCGAAAACCAAGGGAGCCATAAAAGTTCCGAAGAACACTTTCACTTCTTTGAAAAAAATCCATTTAATATTTTGAAACATCGTTGTCTAAACCTGATTCATAAAAATCTGTTCTAAGGTGACTTCCTGTTTGCGAATGTATTCCAAACGGGGAGAAGAAGATGCGGATGCGAAAAGTTTTTCCTTAAATTCCCTTTCGGTGGAGGTGGAAACGAGAAACGTATTTCCTCTCGAATCCTCTCCGATGGATTGAATCTTATCCGAGTTCACTCCGGGAAAAGCGGAAAGAAATTTCTTACCGGACTCGGCGTTCGCCCCCGAAAGAGTAACTTCAAGACCCGAGAGTTTTTCCATTTCCTCTTCGAGTTGTTTTCTATCTCTTTGATACACCATTCTCCCCTTATGCAAAAACAGGAAACGGTTGCAAGTTTTGTAAACTTCGGGAAGAATATGACTCGAAAGTAAAATCGTATGCCCTTCTTTCAAAGAGTGAATGAGATTTCTGATCTCGACGATTTGTTTCGGATCGAGTCCGGAAACGGGTTCGTCTAAAATGATAATTCTCGGATTTCCAAGCAGCGCTTGTGCGATTCCCACTCTCTTACGAAACCCGAGCGAAAGAGTTTCGATGTTACTCTTACGAACATCCGTGAGAAAAGTCCTTTCACAAACTCTCGCGATCTCGGAGTCGATCGACTCGGACGAAACCTGTTTGATTCTCGCGGCGAACTTGAGATAATCTTCCACCGAAAGTTCCGGATAAAGAGGCGGTGTTTCGGGAAGATAACCGATCTTCTTTTTCACTTCGAGAGGATTCTCGAACGTGTTGGTTCCGTCGATCTCGCAGATCCCGTCGGACGCGATCAGATATCCGGTGAGAATTCGAATCGTGGTCGTTTTGCCGGCTCCGTTCAAACCGAGAAGACCTACGATTTCTCCTTCTCCCAATTCAAAATTCAGACGATCTATAGCGAGTTTTTTGCCATAGAATTTAGATAGGTTTTTAACTTTGATCATCTTTGTTTAAACTTTTTATCGGGAAGTTCATTACTCAGGAAGTCCGATAGGATGGAATTTTTAAATCTTACGTTTATCGTAAAGACTCAGAAAAAAATAAAAAAAATTTATGAGTTCGGGTCAATCACTTTCTCGTAAATGAATTTTTTCGAATCCGCAAAAATGGGATCGATCGGCGCGAGTATTTTCGACCGAAATCAACGGTTGATTCGTTCCAAAAAACTTTTGTAGAAAATAAAAAACTCTTTTATCTCAAAAAATTAGGATTTTATAATTAAAAACAAAAGCCCTTATGTGTTTCACCAAATCTTCGTTTTACGAAATGAACAAGATTTTTTTCTTACTGAACGTGGAAATTGAAAACGTAACATTTCCCGACTGAATTCATTCACTTGAAAAGTTTTTTATTTCATCGTTAAACATCGTTCTAAAACTTTTTGGGACAAGCTGCAAAATATTTCCGAGACACTCCTATGACTTTGTATCCTGGATCGGAATCGGTTTTTTCGAATGATCCTCGTAAAGATTCGTTCGGGTTCTATCTTTCAAACGATCTCCAAACCATTATAAACACAATTGACTCGTATAAAAAATTGAAAAGGTTTTAAAGGAGTCGTTCTAGAAAATCCTCCTTCTTCATTCGATTTGTTTTCATCCATTTAACTCAATTGAAAAAAACAACATCTGAAGATCGGGAATTCAAGTGCGAAAGTAGAACACAACCCAAGTTCTCGGAATAAAAAAGAATTGCGAAACCTCCCGTAAAACGAGATTCATCCTTAAACACCTAAGGAAAAACAAAGTTCATGGCAATTGCAAACTTTCTGAATCAAGTTAAGGTTAGCGGAGGGAAACTCTTTCTGCAATTCGGAGGACAAGGATCTCCCTTCTTGAAAGAACTCTCCAAACTTTACGAGTCCGAGCCTTCTCTCAAAGAATTCTTCGATATTTCTTTTAAAACCATCGCCGAAGAAGTTCCCAGACTCGATAAAAAAATCGTCTACGGCGGTTATGACTTCGAAAGCTGGGTTAAAAATCCGGATTCGGCCCCGGATGAAAACTATCTCTGTAGTGCGCCCGTTTCCATCGTCGGGATTTTTCTAACCCAAATCGGAAACTACGTCGCATTCACGAACAAAGGTTTTCCGGTTTCCGAATTGGTCGCAAGCTTGATCGGTGTTACAGGACATAGCCAGGGAGTTATTTCTTCCGCGTTATTCGCGCTTGGTAAAGAAGGCGCGGATTTTTATTCGGCATATGCAAAATTCTTAAAGTTCGTTTTGTATATCGGTTACAGAGCGCAGGAACTCGTGGGCGCTTACAATCCTTCCGAAACTCTTCTCAAAGCAAACGAAGAAGTGGGTGATAAACAACCGGCTCCGATGGTTGCGGTCATCGGTTATTCCCAAAAAGAACTCGAAGACAGGGTGAAACAAACCAACGAGGCGCTCGGATTAAGCGGAGCCAAAGCGGTTTACGTAAGTCTTTTTAACACTCCCGATTCCAACATCGTTTCCGGAAATCCCGAATCTCTTCTCGAATTTCGTAAAAAGTTCAAAGCGGAAATGGACGAAAAAAAAGTGAAGTTCGTTTATCTGAGAACAACCGCTCCTTTCCATTCTCCGCATATGGAAGATACGAACAAAACTATTCCCTTGGACATGGAAAGAATCGGTTTCAATTTCAAAGGTTCCGATCTGAAAGTTCCCGTTTATTCCATCTTCGACGGAAGAAACATGCAATCCGATGCGGAAATCGGTCTTCCTCTTTTTAGAGAGATGTTGATCAAAACTCTCCATTGGGATAAGGCGGTTAAACCTTTCGTTACCACCGCAAACGTGACCGGTATCGACTTCGGGCCGAGTGTGGTGAGTCAAAAACTGACTCAAGCGAACATGGGAACTTCCGAAAATAAAATCTACGCCGTTTCAAGCCCTAAGGATATCAAGGTTCTATTGGCCTGAAAAATAGAATATCTTCGATTCTAAAGCGGATTTACCCGTTTCGGAAATATCTTCCGAAATGGGTTTCCGGATTTTTTTCCCTCAAAAGACCCGAAGGAGAAATTCCAAAACTCGCAAAGGCGAACTTTACAACCGGCCTTCACTGCGAATATCTTCTTTGGCTAAACACGTATCAACGTCGCCCCGATTTCGATCCCTTTGAACACCAATACATTTCCCCGAAACAAAAATCCCTTTTACGGGATCTTTCCCATTCCCTTTTTCCCGAAGCCAAAAACGTTCGTTATTCCGATTCCGAAACCAGAAAAATTTTGAAATCCGGCAAGGGAGTCAGGTCCGCCTGTTTGGAAACGGAAAAATTTTCCATGAAGGCGGAATACATTCTGCCAAACGAAAAAATACCCGGAACCTTCGAAATAATCGTTCTCAAAGTTTCGAGTTCATTCAAAAAGCAACATATTCCGGAAATTGCATTTCAAAAATTCGTAATGGAAGAATGCGGTTTTCCGGTTTCGGGATGCACTCTTCTTTTCGTAAATTCCAAGTTCCACTTCCAGGACGAAATTCGAGTCGATTCTCTTTTTGTGCGTAAGGACGTGACAAACGAAGTCGCCCTTAAAGAAAAGGAAACGAAAGAAGCCGCCTATTCCTTATACGATCTTCTTTCTAGAAAAAATCCTCCTCCTCGTTTTGCGAGTAATCTATGTTCTCATCCTAGAAACTGTTCTTATCCGGAAATCTGTTTGGCTCCTAAAATTCCGGGCGATATCTTCACACTTCGGGAAGGGAAGGAAGAATCCGTAAGGTTTTACGAACAGGGAATTTTCAATCTAAAAGACATTCAAGAAACGGAAAGTTTGACTCCTCGTCAAAAAATTCAGGTTCAGGCGATGCGAACCGGAACTCCCTATACGAATCAAAAAGCTTTCACCGAGTTTTTCGAAAAACTTCGTTATCCGATTCACTTTTTGGATTTCGAATCGATCAATCCTCCGATTCCGGTTTATCCGAACACGAACCCGTTTCAACACGTTCCGTTTTTGTTTTCGCTACACGTGATACGGGAGGATCTTTCCCAAGAACCCGAAAGTTTTCATTATATCGACGACGGAATCATAGATCCCAGAAAAGGAATATTAGAAAAACTGCAAGAATGGATTCTTCCGGGAGGGACCATCCTTTGTTTTAACGATAAATTTGAAAAAAGATGCCTGGAAGAATCCGCTTCGGCCTTTCCCGAATATAAGGATTGGCTTAAATCGATCGGGGACGATTTTATGGATTTGGCAAAACCTTTTTGGGAATACGATTATTATCATCCGGATCAAAAAGGAAGTACTTCCTTAAAAACCATTCTCCCGGTCGTCACAGGCAGGAATTACAAGAGCCTCGAAATCCAATCCGGTCAAATGGCAAACTCCGAATTTCTACGAGCCAAAACCGAACCGATGGCTAAATCCGAAAAGTCGGAGATCGAAAAGAATCTCATCGAATACTGCAAACTCGATACCTATGCAATGGTTTTGATTTTGAGGGAAATCAAAGAATGGATCGAAACGAACTAAATCGGCCCAGCTGAGCCGATTTAGAAACTCTTCGCCGTTTAAGATTCTAAAGACTGAATTGGCTAACGGTAATCGTATAGTCTTCCACTTCTCCTTCAGTGAACGATTCGTCGGCACGCGGATAAGTTTCCGAACCGAGAGCGGCTTTCATGGAAACTCTCATTTTTAAATCTCCGGTGAGTGCGCTCGTAGGGATCAAAATCGATTTTTGTAGTGTTCCACCATACGAGGAGTAAACAGAATCCTGAACTACAATTTCCGAAGAATCAAAACTACCGTCCCGATTGAAATCAATCCATACTCTCCAGCGATGAGTTCTAGAAGGAATACTTAAAGAACCCTCGCTCGATAACACGATATTGTAAGTGAATCCTTTCCAAACGTTCGGGTGTAGATAAGTGTTATCCTTATATCCACAATCATTTCCGGAATTTTTTTCCAGACTTGAAAGTTTAACGGATGTGATGAAATGTCTCGGTTTAATCATTCCCTCTCCTCCGCGAGAATTTGTTTGCGCAGGAACACCTACCGCATCCCAAGCATCGATTGTATTTTTTACTTCCGAAGAAAATTTCCCATACAAAAATTTAGCTGCAAGAACAGCAGCACTTCTTGCAGACTTATAGCCCGATGTAGGAGAAAGATAATGGAGCGCCGCGTAAGCGATTTTTTCCGCTTTTTCAATGCTGATTCCTGACGCCTTATACTCACACCAATGATCATTGATCCCTTGTTTTCCTGTGGAAAGGATATAAAACCAGTGACTCAAAACAAGACTGTTCGTATGTGGTTCGTTGTTTTCAAAGTCCCAAAGACCCCCATAGTACGTATTTGGTCCGGGATTGAGAACCGTAGTCAATTTCGGATTTTCTGCGGAGCGCATTCCACCTCCCGGAACCGTTTCATCCGCTATTAACCAAATATTTTTTTGCATTCCTAGAGTTTTGTTCACAAAATGATTCACACCAATGTTCCAAATATCACTGAATCCTTCATTGAGAGCACCAGGCTCCGGATCAAAATTGAAACCTGCAATGTCCCCATTTACACCGTGCCCAAATTCATGAGAGGTAACATCCAAAGAAGTCAAATCTTCAAATCTTGGATCTAAAATAATAGCCACATCAAAACTCTTACATATACTACTATTATGAGGACAATATATATAATATATTTCTTCCGTAACAGGATCCCAAAACGCGTTATTGGCTGCAAACATATCAAAGTAATGCACGTTATTCACTACTTTGCTATTATCTCCATCATAACTCAAATGATTGTGAATGGATTTGAAATAGTCATAAGTCATTTCAATTCCCCAATGTGCATCCAACAAAGCATCATGGTTATAGTCATCATGATATTCAGATGTTATCCAACTATTGTTAGTATCAATCATTGGAATATTCAAAAATTGAATTCCCAAGAAAGGGTCTTGTACAAATTCCCAAGAATACGTAACAATTCCGTGTCCTCTTGAATAATCCTTAAGTTCATAATGATTCTCTTCCCCCGCAGTCCAAGTTGTAATCGGTTTCACTCCGCTAAAACGAGTCGATGCAAATCCCTGTTTGATACAAGGAGTTTTATCCGGAAAACAAAGTCCGTAATTCGTATCCGGCAGGGGTTGTGGAGTTGTCGGAGTCGGATCACCTCCATTCGCTTCGTATCTTCTAGCGTCTCTACTCGACAAAATCTCACCGGAGTTAGAATCCACATAAATATATTTGGAAGCAGACGGTTCGATCGCCGAAATCCCAAACTTATATGCCAATCGAAATTCTTTTTTAGAATTTGGTTTGCCTCCAGAATGTTGATAAACCAAAAGCTCCCCCTTTGGAAAATAAGTTGCTTTCGGATCATTTCTTTTCGCTTTCAAAGCTTGTTCTCTTTCCGGAGATTCCCAAATATATTTTTTAGCTCCAAAATGTTTGAGTGCATTGGAAAGCGCTTCTTCTTGAGACAATCGAGGAGAAGAACTTAAATCCTCCGGAACTTGATAAAATTGCCCGACCATCGATTCGATCGTGTTCCCTTTTGAAATTACCGTATAAATTCCGTTTTCAACTTTAATTCCTTTGTATTTCTGTTGGAATCGATCGTGATCATAATCACCAACATGATTCGAACGCAAAAAAACCGGTTCTGAATTGAAAGGTAATTGCAAATACGTTTTTAAAACTTCAGGAGCCTGTTTCCGAGCATAAGGAACAAGATCCGAATTAAACTTTGCAAGTGTAATCGAACCGTCAGACGTATATACCCTCTCCGAGATCGCCTTGTTATCCGGTTTGACCGGATTTAAAATTCCCAACCAAGATTCTATCCTGGATCCTTGTCCGTCCTTACAAGAAAATAAAAATAAAATTGAAAAGAAAAAGATACCAATGAGTATCTTTCTCCTCAAGTCAACTCCTAACCGCTTAAAAAATTTCATAAAATTCCTCCGTTTAAATTTGTATTTTGTGAAATCCCAAAACATCGACCGCGTATATGGACAATCATTTAAAAATTTTTCACTTTAAAATAAATATGTTAAAAAACGAATATTCATAAAAATGAAAATTTAATTCAAATTGGATTGAACTAGTAAAAAAATACATAATAAAAGTAAACTATTTTTTATATAGAATATAAAAAATTAATAAATCTTGTTTTTCTAAAGAATCTTAGACAACATAAAACTCGCCCGCCGTCAAATCCGTCCTAGGTTATTTTTCTTTGTTCAAAACATTTTTATTAAAATGAAAAATACACGATCGTTCAAAAAGTAGAAGTCAGGAGAAAAAATTGAGAGAAAAGCTATCTTTACAAAAATGTTCTCAAAAAAGAAATATAAACCGTGTAATACGGCATTCATTTTTACGACTTCTAAGATTTAAGAAAAGCCGGAACTTCCGAAAACAAAAACTATCTAAATCCCGCTACAAAATCGGGAAAATCCGGTTGTCCACAGACCCGCACCGATTTTCAGTGTTCTCAGAATGGCGCAAAACAAACCTGTTAAAAAAATCGTCCTCGCTTACTCCGGCGGTTTGGATACGTCCGTAATTCTCACTTGGTTGAAAGAAACATACGGTTGCGAAGTGATCGCCTTTACTGTGGACGTGGGTCAAAAAGAAGAACTTTCCGGATTGGAAGAAAAAGGAATTAAAACCGGCGCTTCCAAGGTTTATATCCAAGACCTCCGTTTGGAATTTGCGAGAGATTTTATTTTTCCGGCCATCCAAGGAAACGCGCTTTATGAAATGCGTTATCTTTTGGGAACCTCTCTCGCTCGGCCTCTGATCGCCAAAGCGATGGTGGAAGTCGCCGAAAAAGAAGGCGCGGACGCTTTCGCTCACGGGGCGACCGGAAAAGGAAACGATCAGGTTCGTTTCGAACTCGGCGTTAAGTCTTTGGCTCCCGAAAAAACAATCATCGCCCCTTGGAGAATCTGGAGTTTCGGCGGTAGATCCGATCTGATCGAATACGCAAAGACCAAGGGAATTCCGGTTCCCGTAACCGCGGAAAAACCGTATTCCATGGATCGTAACCTCATGCACATTTCTTACGAAGGTGGAATATTAGAAGATCCTTATAGAGAACCGAACGAGAATATGTTTCTTTTGACGACTTCTCCCGAAAAAGCTCCCGATGCGCCCGAATATTTGGAACTTGATTTTCAGGAAGGAAATTGTGTCGCGATCAACGGTAAAAAACTGAACCCTCTCGAAGTGATGGAAAACCTCAATACCATCGCGGGCAAACACGGAGTGGGAAGAGTGGATATCGTTGAAAATCGTTTGGTTGGGATCAAGTCCAGAGGCGTTTACGAAACTCCGGGCGGAACCGTGTTGTTCGTCGCTCATAGGGATTTGGAATCGATCACGATCGATCGGGACACACAACATCATAAGGATAAATTATCCATAGAATTTGCCGAACTCATTTACAACGGTCACTGGTTCTCCTCAAGAATGAAAGCGGTTCGCGCTTTTATTTCGGAAACGCAGAGATACGCGACCGGAACCGTAAAAGTAAAACTCTACAAAGGAACGTGTTCCGTCGTGGGAAGGAAATCTTCCGTCTCTCTTTACAATCCGGAAATGGCAACCTTTGAAAAAGAAGAATTGTATAACCAAAAAGACGCGGAAGGATTTATCAATATCTACGGTTTACCCGCTCAAGAAACGGCCAGGCTTCGTAAAAAATGAAACATTTGGCGATTTATCCGGGTTCCTTTGATCCGTTGACCAACGGACATTTGGATATTCTTCAAAGATCCATGGGACTTTTCGACAAGGTGATTATCGCGATCGCGGTCAATTCCAACAAGTCCACTTTGTTTTCGATCGAAGAAAGACTCGGGTTTATCCGCGAAGTCACCCGAGGAATGAAAAACCTGGAGATCGACACCTTTCCGGGTCTCACTGTGGATTACTGCAATCAGGTCGGAGCCAACAGTATCATTCGAGGACTTAGAGCGGTCACCGACTTCGACTATGAATATGCAATTTCTTTAATGAATAAAAAATTGGCTCCGAATGTGGAAACCGTCTTTCTCATGTCTTCGGGCGAATATTCCTTCATTTCTTCCACGATCGTAAAGGAAGTCGCGAGACACGGTAGGGACGTGAGCAACCATGTTCCTGAAATCGTCAGCAAAGCATTACTTAAAAAACTCTCTCAATAAGGAAAAAAAATGTCCAGAACGTTCATCATGATCAAACCAGACGGAGTAAAAAACAAACACGTCGGAAACATTCTCGCGAGAATCGAAAAAGAAGGGTTCAAAATCCTAGGTTTAAAATACCTAAAGTTATCTCTCGAAGATGCAAAACAATTCTATAAAGTGCACTCCGCTCGTCCGTTTTACAACGACTTGTGCAACTACATGTCTTCCGGACCGATCGTCGCCGCCGCTCTCGAAAGGGATAACGCCGTTCTTCATTGGAGAGAAGTCATCGGAGCGACCGATCCGAAAGAAGCGGCAGCCGGAACGATTCGCGCTCTGTATGCGGAAAGTAAGGAAGCGAACGCTGTGCACGGTTCCGATTCGGACGATAACGCCGCTCTTGAAGTTTCTTTCTTTTTTAAAGGAAACGAATTGTTTTAAAACGGTTTTGGGTCTGACAATCGTTAGACCCATTCGTATTTTTTCAGAATTTCTACGACGATGAATTTCGACTTCAGTCTAAAATATTTTTAAATGATTCGATTTTTTAGTTGTACTTTTTGGAAAGAAATTATTAATTATTTTCTAAATTCAGTTATAAAACGATTTTTTAAACCGACAATTTGAATATGAACGCAAGCACAAGAGAACAACTTCAAAAACACAGCGAAATCATGAAACAATATAGGGCCAACGATCCGTTCGGTGATCCGAATCACGGAACCCCGGATTGGATGGACGACGTGATGGAGCTTATTTATTCCAGAGAAGAGTTTCTTGTGGATTCCGAATCGGATTTTGAAATCGAATAATCTGCGTTCCTGCATAAAGAAACTTACGTTCATGAGGAGTCGTTTTCGATTTTAACCTTTCGCAACTCTGTCTTTTCAAACAAGATTTTCGGATTTTCCAAAAGACGAATTCTTACAAATCTTCTCTTTCTGCCTGACATCCCTTCCCGAATTTTTATCCGTCTTCTATTACAAATTCCTAAATTTTCTTTGGTTCCAATTCAGTTTCTTTTTCATCCCGTGCAATGCAGTAAGTTCCACATTTTTCCGGAATGACATTAGGATTTTGTAAGAGTTCCTACATTTTCTTCCAACTCGATTCTCCCTAAGATGTAAGAGAATTGACCTCTTTCTTCGTTCTCATTCTAATAGAAGTATTAGGAGACGAGAATGTCCGAAAAAACAAAAATCGCAATCGCACACGGAGATGGGATCGGTCCGGAAATTATGGACGCAACTCTCAAAATTTTGAATGCGGCCGGAGCCAAGATCGATCCGATCGAAATCGAGATCGGGGAAAAAGTTTATAAAGAAGGACATTCTTCCGGAATCAAACCGGAAGCCTGGGACATTCTCAGACAAACCAAAGTATTTTTAAAAGCTCCCATCACAACTCCGCAGGGAGGAGGTTACAAAAGTTTAAACGTCACCGTCAGAACGACCCTTGGATTATTCGCCAACGTTAGGCCCTGTTTTTCTCTTTATCCGTATGTGGAAACCAAACATCCTTCTCTCGATATCGTCATCATCCGTGAAAACGAAGAAGACCTTTATACCGGAATCGAACACAGACAAACCAACGATACGGTTCAATGTCTCAAACTGATTTCCCGTCCCGGATCGGAAAAAATCATTCGTTACGCTTTCGAATATGCAAGAGCCTACGGAAGAAAAAAAGTAACGGCGATGGTAAAGGATAATATCATGAAACAAACGGACGGTTTGTTCCATGATATCTTAAAAGGAGTCGCCAAAGAATATCCGGACCTCGAATCAAATTCTCAGATCATCGATATCGGAGCCGCCAACCTTGCGGACAAACCTCAAAACTTCGACGTAGTGGTTACCTTGAACTTATACGGAGATATCATTTCCGATATCGTCGCACAAATCGCCGGATCGGTCGGCATGGCCGGCTCTTCCAATATCGGAGAAATCGTTTCCATGTTCGAAGCGATCCACGGATCGGCGCCGGATATCGCGGGGAAAAATCTCGCCAATCCGTCGGGTTTACTCAATGCAGCCGTTATGATGCTCGTTCATATCGGACAACCGGATGTTGCGGCAAAGATCAACAACGCTTGGCTCTTGACGGTCGAAGAAGGAATCCACACCGGAGATATTTTTAAAGCCGGCGTAAGCAGAATCAAGGTCGGAACCAGGGAATTTGCGGAGGCTGTAATCGGAAACCTGGGTCATCTTCCCGAAAAATTCAAACCCGTTTCTTTCGGTAAGGCAAAGAAAATTATAATTCCCGAATATAAGAGAATCGTCCAAAAGAAAGAATTGGTCGGTGTCGACGTTTTTCTGGATTGGATCGGAAACGATCCGAACGAACTCGGAAACAAACTCAAATCCCTTTCAAACGAACTGATGTTAAAAATCATCACGAACCGAGGAGTCCAAGTTTATCCCGACGGACAACCGGAAACTTTTTTGATCGACCACTGGAGATGCAGATTCGTGAGCAAAGAAGCCTTGATCAAACAGGAGGATCCTTCGTATCATCCGATCTCTCACAAACAAGTGGCGGAGCTTCTCTTAAAACTGGACTCGGCGGGTTTTGATACCATAAAAACCGAAAACCTATATTACTTTGACGGAAAAAGAGCCTTCTCCTTAGGACAAGGGGAGTAAGAAAAGATAGGAAAATAAATCGAATTTAAAAAAAGAAAGCTACGTCATTTCGGAAATTTTATAACCGGTTCTGAATATTCAGAAAATTGCAAGAACATATTATATTCAATTGTAAAAACTAAATTTAATTTTTACAAACCGCCTTACGTTAGTTCGCTATAAAGCTTTTGAATATGATCCTGAGTGAGAGGTTTGGAAAGATAACCTCTAACTTCCGGAAAAGAGTTCGCTTTTACGATGTCCCTTTCATCGACGGAAGAACTTACCATAAAAATTGTGACCTTTTTTGCGAGTCCCCCTTGGATCTTTTTAAATTCGTCTAAAAATTGCCAACCGTCCATAAACGGCATATTGATATCCAGCAAGATCGCATCCGGAAGTTGTTCCCGATCGGAGCTCAATGTTTGAAGCTGCTGAAGCGCCAATTCTCCGTCCTGGAAATCGCGTAGTTCCGTGACTCTACCGTCCTTTTCCAAGAATCGTTTTGCAATCATGATATAGATGGAATCATCATCGACTAACCAGAAGTTCATATTACGTTTATTCAAAGTCATTATACTTAGAGTTTGTCCCAAAACGTCTCGAGTTTTTTCGGCATCGCATTCATTTCCGCAATTTTCCTATGTTTTGGGACGAGTTCTTATTAAAATTGATGGTGAAAGATGTACCCTTACCGGGAGAACTTTCAACCGTTATTTCGCCGCCAAGGGACTCTATTTGATTTTTCGTCATAAACAATCCGATCCCCTGCCCTTCCTTTTCTCTGTGAAACGTTTTGTTCATTTTAAAGATTTGGCGACGTACTTCCTAAGATCGATCCCCAGACCGTTATCCCGTACCACTAAAAAGAATTTCTTATCCTCGACAAATGAGACGAAAGAAATCTCCGATTTTCGGTTCGAGTCCGAGTATTTTAAAGCATTACTCAATAAATTTAATAAAATACTTTCCAAGTATATTTTTGGATAAAAAATTTCCGGAGCCTCGGCAAAGTCGGTTCGAATCTCCACGTTTTTCCTTAATTTGAGCGAAGAGAAGATTTTGGACCATATGAAAAGCGTCCTTAAAAAAACGTCTGTTTATCCACGTTCTTGTTTCTGCGAATTTTGATCACTTCCACGATATCGTTCAACGTGGTCATCAAATCCTCTACACTCGTTTCCAAGGATTTGAGAAGTTGTTCCTTGTCCGTAACGTCTTTTTCATTCAACATAGTCGTAAGCGTAAAAATATTTCCGATCGGCGCACGCAAATTATGAGAAACGATCTGATTGAATTCTTCCAATTGAGAATTTCTTTCCGTTAAGTGATTGCTTAAAGTTTGCAACGTCTCATTTTTTTCGATTAAAGCCGAAAGCATATTTTTACGATCGGTAATATCCTGGATCTGAGAGATGAAAAATAAAGGTTTCTTTTGGGAATCTCTTACAAGAGACACGATCAATAAAATCCATATCGTACTTCCGCTTTTATGGAAATATCTTTTCACCATACATCGATTATGTTCCAATCGGAAAGAACGCGCCTCGATTTCTTATGTTCATAAATCAACATATCGAAACGTCGTTTTTTAGAACCGTTGTTGAAAAGTTTCCTTGGATAAAAAGAAGGGAAATCGAAGATTTTCTTAAAGATCAAAAATGAATATTCTTGTCGAACTTGAAAATAAAATCCTACAAGTTTTTAAATTTATTCTCCGTCGTTTCCGAGGGCTTCGATAGGACAAATCTCCATCGCTTTTTTTGCCGCGATTTCTTCTTCCGGAGTAGCAGGTTGTCTATGAAAGTAAACTTTGGATTCGTCGTCCGTATATTTCAGAAGCATAGGCGCTTCTTCCATACAGTCGTTACAAGGAACGCAGCTATTATCGATATAGTATTTTCCAGGCGCGTTCTGTTTGACTTTATCGTTTTTATCGGCCATGTTTTATAAAGTCGGTTGGACGATTGTTTCGTCAACCTCTTTTCAGAATTGACATCCGTTCCGATCTAAGGATACTCACCGAAGTTATGAGCTTATGGACGGAAAAAATATCCAGACGAAAGTTATTCGGTTTCGGCCTTGGAGGATTGTTGAGTATCGGTATCGGCGCATTCTTTTTGAGCCGAGCTAAAAACCGATCCGTCGCCAAAACCTTATTCTTTTCCACATCCGAAGTTGAATTCTTATCGGCTTACTCTCAAAGCCTTTTACCCCAAGAACCCGGTTTTCCGGATCTTGAAAAAGCGGAAGTAATACGCAGATTGGACGAAGAGTTTTTCTTTGTGGACCCCGATATCTCCGACGATTTCAAATCCCTCATTCTAATTTTGGAATATCTTCCTTTAGTTACGGGTTATTGGAGTCGTTTTTCCAAGTTAGGCGAAGAGGATCGAAAAAAATTTCTACACGTTCAGGAATCCACCGAGTCCGACACGATTCGAGCTGCATTAGTAAATCTTAAACTACCGATCTTTTTGGTTTACTACGGACACGAATCTTCCTTCAAGGCGATTTCGTATGACGGACCTTTTGGAAATCCTCCCGAAAAGTTAAGCGAATCCAGAATCTATTATAAGAAAATCCTGGGGGAGTCATGAGCGGGCGCGTTTACGAATGGAAAAACCTAGGAAATTCCAGAACCGTTAAAGCGGACGTAGTCATCGTAGGAACCGGGTGCGGCGGTGCAACGCTTGCTTACGAACTTTCCAAAAACGGCAAGAAGGTGGTGATGATCGAAGAAGGCGGTTACTATCATACCGGAACCTTCGACAATCGCGAACTCAATATGGCCGGAAAAGTTTCAGCGGAAAGAAACATGGCTACGGATGCAACCGGAACGATCAATCTCGTCTATGGCAAGAACGTAGGCGGCGCTTCGGTTCATTATTGGGCCGATAGTTACAGAACTCCGGACGACAGACTCGACTTTTGGAAAGAAGAGTACGGAGTTCACGGTCATTCTCCCGAAGACCTAAATCCTCATTGGAAAGAATTGGATGAAACGTTAAACGTTCATCCCGCTAAAGAAGAATATTATAATAAAATGAACCAGCTTGTGAGGAAGGCTTGCAAGTCTCTCGGTTGGGAAGGCAATCCGGTTCCACAAGCGAGAAAGAACTGTCAGAAGTCCGGTCATTGTATGCAGGGCTGTATGTACGGAGCCAAACAAAGTCAATTGATTACGCATATTCCAAGAGCGATGGCCTTAGGAACGGACATCTATGCGGATTGCAAAGCGATTCGTTTGGAACTCAAAGGCGACAAGGTGGAATTTTTAGAAGCGGCCATGATCGATCGTCCTTCCGGAAAAGAATCCGGAATTACTTTAAAATTTGAGGCGCCCGTTTTTGCGATCGCGGCGGGTGGATTCGGAAGTTCCACATTCTTACTGAGAAACGGATGGAAGAAAAAACTTCCCGCTCTCGGAGAACATCTCGCAATCAATCCGTCTCCGTTCGTACACGCGTTCTACGACGAACCGATCGTTCAGTGGAGAAATATCCCCTCCGCATTCGGGGTCGAAGAATTTCGTTTGGCCCGTTTTAAAGCGGACGGAACTTATATCGAAGGCGGATTTTTAATCATGGCAAACCAACTTCAACCCGGAAGCCTCGCGGCTTTGATCCCCGGCTTCGGAGTTGAACATAGGGAAATCATGAAACAACTTCCGCACGTCGGCGGAACGATCGGGTGGATCGACGACGTTCCTTCCGAACTCGGAAACATTTCGATAAGCTCCTTCGGCAAACGTACGGTGACGTATAACTTCGGAAAGTTGACGAAAGAGTTTTTGAAAGATTGTATCCGTAAACAGGTTCGATTGAATTTTAAAGCCGGAGCCAAGTGGATTCTTTTACCGGATCTGAAACGAACAAAAATACTTTCCGAAAAAGAAATGGATAAGATTGATCGACTTGAACTCAGTCCCGCTTCGATGATGATGGCCGCTCCTCACCCCGCAGGCGGATGTAGAATGGGTCAAGATCCTTCCCGATCCGTCGTGGATTGGAAACACAGGGTTCACGGATTGAAAAATTTATACGTTTCCGATTCCAGCGTATTTCCTACGGGAGTTTCGGTGGATCCGAGTTATACGATCATGGCTTTCAGCAAACAAGCCGCAAAATTCATTCTCGAAGATTCGGAATGAAAAAATTACTTTTAGTTTTTGTTCTTCCTTCGTATTCGGAATTTTCGGGTTTGATTTACTCGAAGACAACATTTGGTTCGTTGATGAAAACGGAAAGTTAGAATCAAAGTCGCTTAAATACCCGAATGACTACGGATCTTTTAACTAAAATTATTTTACCGTTTTTAAAAGTAAGAATGTTTGAAATCATCCATGGAAACATCAGTAAAATTGAATTTATCCGAACGAGTTTAATAAGCCCGATTGCTCCTTGACTCGAAAATAAAAATCGTTAAGATCGAAATTATCCATGGAAAATTTTGCCAAACCGTTTTTGATTTTAGGCGTTTTGTTTTTGTTCATAGGTCTTTTCATCCTCTACGGAAATAAAATCCCTTTCTTGAATTATTTAGGAAAACTCCCCGGCGATATCCGTATCGAAAGGGAAAACTTTCGATTCTACTTTCCTTTGGCTACTTCCATCTTAGTCAGCGTCCTTATCTCCCTGATTCTTTTTTTGATTCAAAAATTCAAAAGCGGTTCTCCGTGAAAGAAACGTTTTCTTTCAGTTCGCGCTTTTCGTTTCAAGAAGGGGAAAACGAATTCGCAAAAATATTATCCGAATATAAGAAAAACCGAATTCCCTATTACGACCTCACGATTTCCAACCCGACACAAGCGGGTTTTCAATATCCGGTGGAAGCGATCCGACACGGCTTTGGAACTGCGGATCTCATTACCTATCATCCCAATCCTCGCGGGAATTTAGAAGCTCGAAAAAAAATTCAGGAATATTACGGCTCAAAAGGATTGGAAATCGATCCGGACGATT
The DNA here is from genome assembly GCF_000332415.1 of Leptospira weilii serovar Ranarum str. ICFT. Lineage (GTDB taxonomy): Bacteria > Spirochaetota > Leptospiria > Leptospirales > Leptospiraceae > Leptospira > Leptospira weilii_A. Next base: position 3,578 of record NZ_AOHC02000041.1, on the reverse strand, counting down.
TATTTTTAACTTCCTCTTCTTCGGAAGCATATTCGTATTTGTTTAAATTGTTTTGCGATCCGGGCGATTCGATTTTGATTCCCGCGCCCGGTTATCCTCTGTTTGAATTTCTTTCCGTGATGGAAGGACTACAAACCGTTTCTTATTTTACGAAAAAGAAAAACGGTTGGAAATTAAAGGAATCGGATCTGAACCCGAAGGATTTAGAAAAATGTAAACTTCTCTTGGTCGTCAGTCCGAACAATCCCACGGGCTCCGTCTTAAACGAATTCGATTTTAACTCCTTAAAAAACACTTTAAAAAATCATAATTTACCGTTGATCATAGACGAAGTTTTTTCCGACTACGTATACGGAGAAGAATCTCATAAGACATTGATCGATTCGGAGATACCGGTTATCAGCGTAAACGGATTGTCCAAAATGCTCGGCCTTCCTGGAATGAAACTTTCTTGGATTTTACTCAGCGGGCCGAAGTTTTGGAAACAAAAGGCGAAGGAATATTTGGAACTTATATCCGATACGTATCTTTCGGTAAATACTCCGGTTCAAAACGTACTTCCCGATCTTTTGCAATGGAAGAATTTAATCCAATCCCAAATCATAAAACGGATTCAAAGAAATCTTTCTTTTTTAAAACGAACGCTAAACGTCTCGACCGTTTCACAAACGATTCGATGCGACTTTCCGAACGCAGGTTGGTACTGCGTTTTAGAAAGTGAGATTTTTTTTCCGGAAGAGGAATTCTCACTTCGCTTATTAAAACAAGGAAAAGTTTATTCTCATCCCGGAGAAATGTTCGGTTTTCCCGACGAAAAAAACACGGGAAGACTCGTTTTGAGTCTTTTGACGCCAACGGAAACGTTCGAATCCGGTTTGGAGAAAATTTTGAACTTCAAGAAATGAATTTTTTCTGTCGGAAGTACGACAATCCTCCGTCAAAAGCTCGGCCCCCACAACGCGCCTTATCGAACGACCCTTAGGGAGTGAGATTGAGTTTAGGAAGCGTTGTGTTGAGTTTCCCCCGTGTTTGCATATCCTTACCTATAGTACGACTTTGTGTAAGTAATTTGAACATAAATCCGATATCAAGCGCTCTCATGAGACCTTTGAAGATCGTAAGAGGCTCGGAGGTTTTTCTCTATCAGAAAATCATACTTTTTGCAAGTAAAAAACCTCATTCTTGTCGGAACATTTTAGGGATCGGCGTATTAGCGTCAGTGAATAGAAATCAGAGTGCAGGGGATCTTCCTAATAGAGCATTCGGCTTTAACAAAGTTGATTTTCCTCTTCTGTAAATTAACTATCCACTGATTCTTACTCATCCCTGCAAAAAAAGATAGTTCTGCAAAAAATGAAATAAAGAAAAAAGACTCGAAGATTTACAGAAAAGAAAACAGAAGGGAGTCCGCTTACTTGAGAAGGGCTACGCATGTTATTTGGTTAGATAAAAAAACAGAGAATGAAGGTTTTAAGATCATATTTTTAGATAAAAGAAAGCGGAATCAGTCGGAATCCTTATACGGTAAAAACTTGGAACTCAATAGAAAAATTGAAATCAAATACGAATCGTTTTAAAAGTTATTGGAGACAGGCGGCATTTAGGTACTTACTTTTAAAGGGATGATTAGTTTGCATGCGGGCGATTCGCCCAGATTTTCAACCGCCGAACTCACGTTGACTTAAGGACGCAAGTTTGCCTCCCAATTTTAAAATTTTCAGAATTCTTTTATCGTATCGATTGAGTCTTTTCAGACCGGCAACATATTCAATTTCGATGTTGTTTGGATTGAATGGCCTGAAGTCGATTGCAGTCCTCGGAAAGTTTTAAAACGCCTTTTTGAATTTTTTCACAGTTTTCGTCGATCACTGCTTGGAAACAACCTCTGACTGCCCTTTTGATAACTTCCGGATTTTCGTTTACAAGTAAGTACGAGTTCGACTTACGAAACTTTTCGGCGCAATGAGCGGGGTTCAACCTTTCCAGAACCAAAGTTTTGGAAGAATCCTTCAAATCCGAGAAAGATCCTTCCGCGCAAGTCGCTAACTTCCGGCAATACGCGGAAACCAGTTCGGAAGATTCTTCCCTCCATAGATCGTCTTGAATCCCTTGCGATACGGAAATTTTTTTACAAAAAAATAAATTCAAAAAAAAGAATATTCCAAAAATAAAAAATAAAATCCTTAAATTATCTCGCCTCATGAATTCTCCGATCAATGTTCCGTTTTTTTGCGAATAAAAATTTCCACCCTTTCCCCCGAAGCTTTTCCTTCGGGAGTCGCCGCGGAAGATTGTACGGGTTTATACGAGCTGGAAGCCTCGATGGAAATTTTTTCCTTGGGGATTCGGTAATTTTTAGACAACGAATCCGCGATCAGTTCCGCGCGATACGCGTTGTATTCCCAAACGTTTCTAAAACCTTTTTGAGCGGCCTCGTTTCCGTAGGGGATTTGAACTTTAAGAACAATGTCCACATCCATCGCCGAAGATAATTCCGAAATTTTCTGAAATGCAAAAATCATTTCCTCGTCCGGTTGGAATCTACCTTCTCCCAAAGAGGAGCCGAAAAGTACGATTTTAATTTCTTCGGTTTCCTGGATTCCGATATTGAGTTTGGCTTTTTCTTTCAACTTCTTTAAAGCGTAACTAACGCGTTCCCAAAAACGATAGAGCGACGTCCTCGGTTGCAACAGAGGATCCTCTTCTAAGGTAATCGCACTTCCTTGAAAAAAAGATTCTCCCAAACCGAAACCGCCTCGGATCACGTCGGCGACTTGTTTGAGTTTTACCTGATCGACTTGAGAAATCGAATACATGATGATGAACAAACCCAAAAGAAGAGTGATCATATCCGCGTAAGTCAAAAGCCAACGCTCTCGATTCTCGTGAGATTCATCCTTACGGCGCCCCCTTTCCAGAAGTTGTCTGCGAAGTCTGCTCACGCTTCTTTCCGGTTTTCTCCGAGTAACCTATGAATGTATTCCGTTTCTTTCTTTTTCACTTCTTCATAAAAAGAATTGAATATGTTTGAAGATACGGGAAGAGTCGCGTTATACGCTTCTTCGACGCTTTTAAATAAAGCGGACACACCGAGAAGGGAAGCCATAAATCGAGCCGGTTTGATTAAGAATGCGCTAATCGGTTTATGAGCCAATTCGTAAAAAATTTTTAGATTTCGTAAAACGATTTCCAACTGTCTCATCCGTTCTTTGTAGCGACCCATTTGACCGTAGTAAAGATCGTATTCCTCCCTACTCAAGCGTTTGCCGTCCCAACCGGAATCCACCAGATGATTGGCGAAAATCGTATCCAGCTCTTCCGTAAGATTATTGAGTTCGATGAGATATTCTATGTTCTCCCGCGAAGTTTCTTTCATCATACCTTTTACTTTTTGGTACGTGTCCATCGCAAGATGGAGCCAGAGTTCTCTTCCTTCTAGGTTATAGATTTTTTCGAAAAAGTATTCGACCATCGGAATCGTTTCTTCCAGATGAAAGTAGTTCGCGTAAAAAACTCGAAACCGTTCGACCTGCGCCCGAACGACTTCCGTTCTTGCCGCTTTTAGTTATACTAGGTGT
>NZ_AOHC02000042.1 GCF_000332415.1 Leptospira weilii serovar Ranarum str. ICFT | reverse complement strand
GAAACGTCTCTAATAGAGTTTGAATAGTTCCTAAGAAATTCATTAAAAACGTCTGTTAAAGACTTTCTCTCGCTGGCAGCACGTAGTCTCGCTTTTTCAAGCAATCGGTCGTCTGCTCTAAAAGTAATGTTCTTCATAGTTTATTCTAGGTGTGATTTTCGTGCATTGTCAAGTGTTTTCAATCGATTTTCGCCCATTACGTCTAACGAACGGAGCGAGAAGTCGAAGTTATGCGAAGTGCCTGCTATTGTTTCGACTGATAAATCTTTGCAGGATTTAAAACTTTTAATATTTTCTTATCCAAGGTCCAAAGTTTCAAATTTCTTTTCGTTGCTTCATTGATTATTACTGAATCAATTAGACCAACGCCTTTATCTTTTAACTTCTGTTCGTAGGATAGCTTACCTGCTTATACTAGGTGTTTTCTGAGGTCAAAGTATTTAAATTTTCCCAGTACTCTAATATAAATGAAATCTCTGATTTACTTTTACAACCTTGCAGAAGCTCTCCAAAAATTACTTCATGGACAATAACTTCAGAAAATTCAATTAAATCTCTTAGTTCGCTAAAATAGGGTTCATTTCTTTTGAAAAACTCGATCCAGATCGAAGTATCAACTAATACCATTATCTTTCTCGATTTAGATTTCGTATACTTTCACTGCTAAATCCTTTTTGGAAAGCTAATGGTGATTTATCTAATTTCTGATTTAGCTTTTTAATTTTTGCCTGCTTTAACCATTCAGAAAGTGCCTTTTGTAGCGAATCTGTTATATTCTTCCCGCCAGAATATTTCTGAATTTCAGTTATCAAATCATCGGGTAAATTCGCTGTAACTTTCATACGATCTATGATACGATGCGGTTTCGTATTTTGCCAGCTTTTTTTATCACCTTCTCCGATTTCTTTATTTCTCAATACTTAATTCTAAAATCAAGTTTTGCAGGAATGTCGCCTAACGTATTTGGATACGCGAAGTTGAGCGGGGGAGGCGAGTGTGCGAAGGAATTGGGACGAGGTTTTGAGTGAGCCTTAGCGAACGTTTTGCAAACCGAGTGACAAAACAAATGTGCCGGAGGCCAAGCGAGAGTTGCGATAGCAATTCCGAAGCGCCGCGAGAAGCCGAAGGTGGCTTTTGAAAAAATTGTTCTAAAATTTAGATTAAGGAATCGTGCAATTCCATTTCTTTTTGTAAAATCGTATTTATAATCGTACTAAGATCTTTGTTCTTTTTAAGAGCAATTTTCTTATAATATTCTTCCAATTGAGGATCGAGATATACGGGAAAATGGAGATCTTTTAAGTCTCGTGAATAAACACCGCGCTTCCCTTTTGAAAAATCGTATTCTTCTCTCATATCTTTAAATATCAGTTGAGTAGTATTGAGCTTTCTCTGAATTCGAAGCCGGTCTCGCTGATATGATCCTTATTATTTCTTCATCATTTTGCGTTCGATCAACAAAAATTACAACTGCAATAGTAATATTTTCAATCATTCCAAGTGCAATTTCTCTGACTTCACCAAGAGAATGATCTGGATCAGAAATGTAAATCGTCCTCGGGTCAGCAAAAACCAAAGAGGCTTCTCGACGTTGCGTCCGCAAGCGCTTGTGCGCGATGCGGTTGGCACGAGGTTCGAGCGACCTTAGTCGCGTCTTGCGAACCGAAGTGACAAAGCAATGTGCCGGAGGCCGGAGTGAGCGCGAGCGGGAACCGTGAGTCGCGAACGGAGCGAGAAGCCGTAGTTAGACGCTGGCGTCGATACAAACTACCGAAGAGATTTAATAAATTCCTCACAATTTAAAATTGAAAGATCATGTTTAGGATAATCTTTTTTATTTCTCGTTAAAAAGATTCCAATCCCTTCTCTTTTTGCGACGTGATATTGTATCGAATCCTCAAAGTCTTTAATATCCGAATCGAGTGCTAAATCAATAATCTTATCATCAACACTCAATATATTTATTAAAATTCGAAGGGATTTTACTTTATTTAAAGCTTCTTTATGCCCAAGAAATTTTTTCAATAAATAAAAAATATTCCATATAATTAATGATGAAATATAACCTTGTATTTTACCTAACTCGATCAAATTAAATACTTGCGTTGAATATTCGAAACCTTCAGGCCGACTATACAAAAAATCAATTATAACGTCTGAATCTAAGAATACTTTCTTTTTAGAGGCCATGCTTCTTTCTCAAATATGAAACTTTATCCTCTTTAATATCTATATATTCTTTGCCTTTTAGAAGTCCGGCCAAACTTTTAGTTATTGGGGCTAAATCCTGGGATTTCGTAACTACTTTTTGTCCACGTTCAGATTCTTTTGTCAGTTCAGACAAGTAATCTTCAATGATGTTAGATAAACTTTTATGTCGTTTCTGCGCATATTTTTTAGCTTTCTCAATAACGGTCTTTTCAATAGACAAAGTTAGTTTAGTAGTCATGAAATAATCCTACGTATAGAATACTATATACAATACGTATTTCAAGATTTTTTCTCTGAAATTTCGAATTTCGTGATCCATTTTCGACGCTGGCGTCTAACTTTTTATCTTCGAACTTCGCATAAAAATCGGATCTGCGAGCGTCTTATGAACGGCAGACGACTTCAATAAGGGCGAATTTGCGGATCCAATTTTTTCGTTTCAGAATTGATTCGAGTCGATTGAAGGAATCGATAGAACGTTTCTTTTTTTATCATTTATACAACGAGAGGTTTTGTAAAAAGATTCCGAAAAATCTTTTGAATCCGAAGGCGTCCAAACGGATGGATAAGAGGATAATTTCTCGACCTAGGTCCGACTCACATTGACGAAAGGTATGCTTGATCCCGATTCGAACGTCGAACTTCCTAAAACTAGGACCGTCGTAATCTCGAGTGTTATTTCCTTTTTGAATCGTACGGAGCCAAAGTTCGGATCAATCCGGACCTTTGGGAATGTCTTTTTTTACTCGATAAAAAATTCCAAATACCCGCCGGAGGTTCCGGGAGTCGATTCAGTAAAAGACCCTTTAGGTTTTTATCCCGGATCGCAGGGGGTTGCGGAATGGATGGAAGATCCTGAATCGACTAAGAAATTCTTCACCGTTTTAGTTTAGATCAACGTCTCCTAGGCAAGGTCACCCTAACCCCCTAATTCCTAACCCCTAGTCACTCGAAGCATGAGTTCCTCGCGAATTTTGCAAAAATCGATCCATCGGTTCTTATGACTGCAAAAAAAGGATGCGACTGCGGGAACTCTCACGTTTTAGTGGATAGTGCGACAAAGAAGTCGAACGTAAATGGAGTCGACCTAAATCCAATCGAGCAGGTTTAGAGACAATCGGATTGAATTCAAAACGACGAATAAAAGAAGATTTCAGTTTTTAGGAATTCTTACAAAGTTGGCTCGTCCAACCAACGAGCATTCGAGAGGAATTTCTTTTTCTAAAACGAATTCCAAATCGAACCGGACAAAGTCGGTTTAAAAAAATAAGATGGCAAACAAAAAAGAAGAATCCGGGCATTCACCTTTGGTCAACAAAAAGGCCAAGTTCAACTTCGAGCTGATCTCATTCATCGAAGCGGGGATCGTATTGTCAGGGTCCGAAGTCAAAAGTCTTCGCGAAAAAAAAGGAAATCTCACAGACGCATTTGCCAAAATCAAAAACGGCGAAGTCTTTTTAGAAAATTTCTCCATCACTCCGTATAAAAACGGAGGATACGCAAATCATCCCGAAATTCGTCCGAGAAAGCTGCTTCTTCATAAGAAGGAAATCGAAAAGCTGGATCGTCAGGTAAAAGAGAAAGGATTGGTGCTCATCGCGACCAAGGTTTATTTTAAGAATAACCTTCGAGTGAAGGTGGAGATTGCGGTCGGTAAGCCGAAAAAGTTACACGATAAACGGGACGACATGCAAAAAAAAGACGCACAGCAAGAGATCGCTCGAGCGTTAAAATCCTCCAATCGTTACGAATGAGTTGCGAAAAAAATCAGGAATATCATGGCAAAAGCCGAAAAAAAAACGACCGTAGAAGAAGCCCTTCCGGTTAAAGCTCCCCGAAAAAAACCGGGAGAAAAAATTCCGGTCGTATCGATCGTCGGAAGACAGAACGTCGGTAAGTCGACGTTGTTCAACGCGCTCCTAAAAAAGAAACTCGCGATCACGGAAGATTATCCCGGTGTGACGCGTGACGTTCTTTCTGCGAGAATCTATCAAGAAGACAAGGATCTTGATTTTTATCTCTGCGATACTCCGGGCCTCGATATAGAAAATCCGGATACATTGGCCCAATCTATATTAGAAGCCGCTTATAGACAATTGAAGGAATCGGACGTGATCGTCTTTTTACTCGATAAAAATCAGATCACAAAAGCCGACCACACCCTTCTCGGTTATCTGAGAAGGGATGAGGCCGTAGCGAACAAACCGATCATCTACTGCGTCAACAAAGCGGACAAAGAACTGGACGAGTTCGATCTGGAGGAGTTTTACAGAATGGGTCTTGCCGAAGTTCTGCCGATTTCCGCGGTCGGAAGAAAAAATCTCGGATTGTTACTTGAGAAAATTAAGTTTTTCTTAAGTGATAAACCGGGAAAGGTCTGGATCGAAAAAATCTCCGCTTCCAAAAAGAAGGAAGCGCAACCTCTTCCACTCGCCGAAGAAGATTACGAGTTCAGGCTTGCGATCGTAGGAAAACCGAATTCCGGGAAATCCAGTCTATTAAACGCGATCTGCGGTTACGAAAGAGCCGTGGTCAGCGAGGTGGCGGGAACCACCCGCGACTCCGTGGATACTTTATTAGAATTCGGTGATAGACGTTTGTTATTGACCGACACCGCGGGGATTAGAAGACATAGCAAATCCGCAGCGGCCTTGGAGTTTTATTCGTATCAAAGAACGCTCAAAGCGATCGAATCGAGCGAACTCGTCATCCATCTTTTGGACGCAAAAAAAGGATTCGGAGATTTCGACAAAAAAATCACTTCTCTTCTCCAGGAAAAAGGGAAACCGTTTTTGATCGCGGTCAATAAGTGGGATTCCATCCGGGATAAAACCGATAAAACGTTCAAGGAATACAAGGAAAAACTTTATAGTCGTTTTCCGTTGTTAAACGAAGTGCCGATTATCACGATCAGCGCCACCGAAAAACTCAGGGTTCAAAAACTAATGGATCTTTCCTTCGATCTTGCAACGAGATCCCGCAGAAAGGTCGCCACTTCCGAACTTAATAAAAATCTAAAGTCTTGGATGGGACTTGCCGGAAGATCCTTTTCGGCTCACCAACCTCCTAAGATGCTCTATTGTACGCAAGTGTCCACTTCTCCCTTTCATCTCATCCTGTTCGTAAATCATGTGGAATACTTTAAACCGAATCTGGTTTCGTTTTTAAAAAAGAAACTCACCGAGACCTACGACCTTCGGGGAATTCCGGTTCGATTGGAGTTTCGATCGGATCGAAAATGAACTTTTTCGTTTTTGCACTTCTTAGTTTTGTCGCGGGTTCGATTCCGTTCGGATATTGGATCGCACTTCGACTTGCCGGAATGGACATTCGTAAATTAGGAAGTAAGAATATAGGCGCCACGAACGTGGGTCGTTTGATCGGTTGGAAATTCGGATTTCCCGTGTTGGTCTTGGACGTAACCAAGGGAATGTTGCCCGTTTATCTATCCGGAGTTCATGTTCCCGAAGGCGGGGTTCCGTTTCAATTGGTCTGCGGCGCTCTTTCCGTTTTAGGTCATATGTTTTCTCCGTTTTTAGGATTCAGAGGAGGGAAGGGGGTCGCGACTACGTTAGGCGTCTTTTTGGTTTTGACTCCGATCGCCTGTTTGGGAGCTGCTTTCGTGTTCTTAGTCGTATATAAAATTTTTAAATTCGTATCTCTAGGATCAATTTTTGCTTCCCTAACTCTTCCGATCGTTTATGCTTTTTCCTCGGTTTTACTTTTACACGAAGAAGTTTCGTATTGGGTTTTGGGAACCATGGTGTTCATCTCTATCGGGATCTTACTCGCACATAGGGAGAATATTCTTAGGATCTTAAACCGGTCCGAATTATTTGCGGTCAAAGACGAGGATCAAAAAAGTGATTCAGAGAGAAATCGACGATAACAAAACCCGAGGGGAAAAGTTAGAAGTTTTAGAACGATTTCTTCAGGATCATCCCGTATTCGAGATCGCGGATTTATACAAATGGCTTTATTACGGAGAATTCGGCGAGGTGGAAAAACAGGAATTTTATTCGGATCAAGTCGAAGTTGTTCCCGAACTACAATCCATCCTGGACGATCTCAAGTCGGAAGAAGATAAACCCTCTCCGGAAAGAGTTTGGGAACCACTCGGGTTTTCACAAAGATATCTTCTTATTTATCTGACCCCTTACGCAAAACGCGACTATCCTCTCAAACGATTGGTCAATCTCATACAAAGGTCCGCCGCGTTTCAGGGATATCGAATGAGATTCAAGTTGGATTGGATCATTCTCAAGGATCTCATCACTGAAAAAATGCCCGTGTTCACCAAACAGGAGTTCAACGATTTCGAGGACCAAATCGGATTTCAACAATTGCCGGACGTGGAACTTTCGAACACTTATAAAAGTGCGTATCCCGCGAGCTTTCGAGTTGTATCCGCAAAATTATTCTACGAATACTTTCCCGAGTTCGTAAAGGAACCCAAAGGATTTTCACTTCTTATGAAAATGAAGGAAGACGGCGAACCCGAATTGGAATTACCGAAACAGGAAAGCCCGTTTATTACGGAGGCGGAAGAGCCGATCATACAAAAAAAACACGCTCGAGAAAGGCATCACGATCCGACAAGAGAACGGGAAGAAGAAACGGAGACGATTGAAATTCCGGAAAATTTCAATTTCGACGGTCTTTAAATCTTTGACGGGATCTGAAAATTTTTCTTTGCAGGACAATGCGACATGATAGCTCTCGTACGGAATTTCAGGTTGTTTTTACCCGAGGCGATTTTCGCTTTACAAAGTTCTAAATCGGGTGTTACGTTGAACAAAAAAGGAAATTCGCAGTCATGCTCAAAGAAATCAACTTTGCACTTCAAAGCTCCACGGGGGGCAGACAATTTTCCAAATCCGAATTTACGCTTCGAAACATGCCCGATCGTCTTCATCCACTTTCGGATCTGGAGAACGTTAACTCCGGGGCGAGAAACATAGCGAAAGTCGGAGTTAACACGGACGACCAAGCCGTTCGTCGCGGATACTTGATCGATTTGAACGCGTAGTCTTTTTTTGACGGGATCGACTCGTATATTTCGTATTTTGAATATTCGGAAACCGTAACCGATTGAATTCGTTCGGGTTGCGAAAAACCCGGGAATCGGCTTTGAAATATAGTTTTTATTTCGGCAAGAATTTATTTTTAATTGTTCCGACATTTCAAGTAGCGAGGGTTTAATCGCGAGGATAACATAACTGTCCTATCCACTTACCCCTTGAAAAGCGGGAACTCCGCTCCTAAGCACTTTTTCCCGATAAAAGTCTCCGTTTTAATCCGGAAAACTCCTTCAAAACCGCGCCTAAAAAAAGATTTTTCTTTCTGGTTTCGTCTAACGTATCCCTATGTCTTAAAATGTAGATTTCGGTTTTACGTACCAAATAACCCAAATCTTCCCATTCCGTAATTCCTTTCCGAAAGTCGGAAAGAACGGATTCGTAGGATTTTTCTCGGATGGAAGGGTTGGAAAAATTTTCCAGGACGTTTTGAATTTTTTTTAAAAGATCCGATCGAAAAGAGTCCGCGTCTTCCCGAGAGATTTCCGGATGAGAGTCGGACTTCCAAGGAAGAAATTCCCTCCAAAAATATCCGTGACGAGGGAACGAAGAAAGAATGGAATCGGCTCGTTCTATCGAAACGTTTTCGCAATTTTCAATCCTCGCGCCTCTGCTGTTTACGTTGTAAACCGGAAAGTCGAGTGTTTGGAACGATTCCTCGAACCAATGTCTGTATAAATCCAAAACGTAGTCGGTCAGAACTTCTCCTCCGCCTGCCGACGGAACCAAACGAACGTCCCGTTTGCGGATGATCATCTCGTTGATCTTTTCGAGGCTTTGTGTCCTTCGAACCTGGGTCAGCCATTTTTCGTTATGATGGGTTCCCGTGGAATGGATTTCCCTACCGGAATACGCGAGATCCTGACCGACTAAAAAGATCGGTCTACAACCCAAATTGCGAAGAACATCAAACGCGGTGGTCGCCACACTTCCTCCCGATTGAACGTCTCCGATCGGACCCAAAAGTTTTTCCGCGGTTTTGGAACCCGCGGTCACTTCTCGTTTTAATTCCCCGCTTGCGTCTACGACATACTTTGCGGTTAAGGAATGAACGATCTTGGTAAACTTCTGCGATCTCAAAATCGGAGGAGAACTGACCAAGTCCGCAAACAAAGGCACGTTAGACGATTCCGCGCCCATAAAATGAAAGAAGGAATGAGTTTGCGCGTCCAGAGTCATCACTCCGTCCGGAACGATCCCGAATTTCAAAAGAGCCTTCAAGGAAGTGTCGCAGGAAAATAAAAAGACCTTGTCTCTGACTTTTTGGATCCATTCACACTGACTTCTCAGGGACGGACCGGCGGACACGAGCATCGCCGGAGTGTTTGTAAATTTTTCTTTTAAGAGTTCGATTCTCGTTCTTGGATTTTTTGAGTCCGGAAAGTTCGCCGCGTTTACGAACGTGTTGCGAACCCAGATCCTTTCAAACTCGAACTTGGTCAAAAGATCGCTCATCTTAGAAGACAGGATCTTGCGGATCTTAATTTCCAATTCTCCGTAATATGTTTCGCCTAACGCGGTGCTGGCGGCGTTTCTAAAAATTCGGATTCCGGAAACTCGTTCCACGGGAAGAGATTCCAAATAATTCCAGAGAAGATTCAAAGCGGAATGTCCCAAAAACAAATGTCTTCCGGGAACGTCCATGACGGGTTCTAAAACTCCGTCCCAAAGCGGAAAGATGAGCTCGGGATGTTCGTCCACGAGAAGGAGAATTTGTCCGGGTTCCAAATTTTTATGAACTTCAAAAATAAGATGCGGGTTTCCGAGACCGATGACGGCGACAAGATCGGTCGAAGAAATTTTTTGAGACTGGAGAATTCTCCGCGCTTGGGCGCGAGGCGCCACCGTGCTGGAAAGCGCGCGGCCGTTGAGTTCTAAAAACCATTCCTCTGAATTTTTTGCGGGCCTTAGAAGGAAGTTGAGGTTCGCATCCGCAGGTCTTTGGAAATAGAGGGACAAGTACGGCTTTTTCCCGAATATTTCTCTTGTCTTTTCAGAGAGATTGTGAGACATAATAATCCAGGGTGCATTCTATTCCCCGCCCAAATCTGGTCAATTGGAATCATCTTCTTCGAAATTTCCGGGAATGAAAAACACAAAAACTATGTATTTAAAAAGTCTGAATATTGTTGGATTCAAAACGTTTGCGGACGAGACGGAGATCCTTCTCGATCCGGGATTTACAGCCGTCGTCGGACCCAATGGAAGCGGTAAGTCGAATATCGTAGACGCGGTCAAATGGGTCTTTGGTGAAAAGTCCGCGAAAGGTTTGCGCGGAGATAAGATGGACGACGTGATCTTTCACGGTTCCGAAGCTCGTAAAGCCGCAGGTTACGCGGAAGTTTCGGTCGTCTTTGATAATTCCTCCCGATTGATCAAGATGGACTATCCGTCGGTAAAGATGACTCGTCGTCTTTATCTGGACGGAAACAACGAATACTGCATCAACGATTCCAGAGTTCAGAGAAAGGACGTCGAAAAACTTTTGATGGATACAGGGATCGGTAAGTCTTCTTATTCGATTATGGAACAGGGAAAGGTGGATCGAATTCTTCATTCCAAACCGGAAGAAAGAAGACTGATCTTCGAGGAAGCCGCCGGAATTTCCAGATTTAAATTGGAACGTCAGGAAGCGCTCAAACGTTTGGACGACACGAAACAAAATCTACTTCGTATCCAAGACATCATGAATTCCATGAAAAAAGAAATGGAAGTTAAGGAAAAACAAGCCGAAAGAGCGGAAGCCTATTTCAAACTCAAAGCCGAGTTAGACGAAACCGACAAGATCATACGTTATCTGAAATTCTCCACGCTTACCAAAAAATTAAAAGCCTCGGAAGAAGAACTTCAAGGAATCAAAGATAAGAATCAAACCTTACTCGACACGATCGGGGAAGAAACCGGAAGGATCGAAGTATTAGAAAAAGATAAATCGGAAATCGAAAAGAGAGTTTCCGAAATCGACAAGAAATTATACGATCATCTGTCTCAGACAAAAATCCAAAAAGAAAAGATCGAGAAAAACAAACAGATCATTTTCGAATACGAAGAAAGAATTTCGGAGATGACCGAAACTCTGAACGGGGAAGAATCTTCCTTGAGTTTGCTGATTATCGACTTGGAAAGAATTCAGAGGGAATGTTCCGAACTGGAAGGAGAGGTGGAACTTCTTCAGGAAGAAATCCAAAAGCTGAAGGATTTCAAACTGGGTCTCGAAAAACAAATCGAAGACGAAAGTCTTTCCGTTCTCGAAAAAGAATCCAAGATCGCCGCAAACGATAAGGCACACAACGAACTTCGGGAAAAACTCAAAGAAGTCATTTTCGAACTCATCAGCCAACTCGAATCCAGAAAAAAAGAGGCGATCGATACGGAAAACAGAAGAAAGGAACTGAAAGAATTTCTTCTTTCCAAGATGTCCGAATATTCTCGCGAGATCGCGGAGCTAAGGGAAAATTTGGAGCTTTCGGAAACTTCCAAGATCGCTTCCGTTCTTGCAACGTTGAACCTCGGTGAAGTTCAATCCAAACTGGAAGAATTTGTTCATCTCGAAGATATGATTCGAAATATTCTTTTTGACCGGGACGGATTTTTATCCAGAAAAGAAACCTTGGATCAACAGATCGAAGATCTGATTTTAGAAAACGAAAATCTTACAAGAAACATCAAGGACTCCGGTTTAAAAATCGAATCGCTTCGCGAAAGTCTGGAAGCCAATAAAGAACAAACCGTATTCCTCGAAAAAAAAGTTTTGGAACTCGGCTCCGAAAAAAATTCAAGATTGGAGGCGGGTAAGGCCATCCAACTTCGTAAGGAAGAAATTGAAAAAAGAATTCGGAACGCAAAAGATTCCATCCAAAACGTGATCTCTAAAAAACAGGAATTTGAAAGAGAAGTTTCCGAACTGGAACAACAGATCGAGTCGAGTTACAACGAATTTTTGGATATGAGCCGCGCTCTCGAATCCGAAAAAGAATCTTTAAGAAATATTCTCAAAGAGATTCAAACCTTAAAACACGATATTCAAAAGAATCAGGACGACTTTAAAAATTTGATTCCGGTTTTGACCGAAAAGGAAAGAACCGTTTCCGGTTTGAAAGTCCAGATCGATTCGTTCACGGAAGAGCTTTATAACGATTATTCCATTTCCGAGCAGGAGCTAATTTCCGAGTTTCAAAGTCGAAATCTGGAAAGAACGAAAGAAGAAGTAAAACTCAAAAGGCTCAAGTCCGACATTCAGATGCTCGGCTCGATCAATCCTCTTTCCATCGAAGAATACAGAAGTGTGAAGGAAATTTTCGAGCATCATCGAGTTCAAAAAGAGGACATCGAAAAATCCAAATCGGACGTGGAAGAAGTTCTGAGTCGTATCAACGAAGAATCCGAAAAACTGTTTCGCGAGACGTTCGATCAGATCCGTGAAAATTTTCAAGAAACCTTTTCCACTCTTTTCAATGGCGGACGTGCGATCCTTGAATTGACCGAAGGGGAGGATAGCCTGAACGCAGGAATCGAAATCATGGCCGAACCTCCGGGTAAACACGTTCAGAATTTGCGTTTGTTGTCCGGTGGCGAAAAATCCATGACCGCGATCGCACTTTTGTTTGCGATCTACATGGTCAAACCTTCTCCCTTCTGTTTTTTGGATGAGATCGACGCGGCGCTGGACGAAGCGAACAAACTTCGTTTCTGTCAAATCCTGGATAAGTTCAAGGATAAGTCTCAGTTCATCGTGATCACGCACGCGCAATCTACGATCAACCGAGCAAATTCTCTTTTCGGAGTTACGAACGAAGAACCCGGGATTTCCAGAATTCTTTCTTTGAAATTGGACGAGGCGGCTACGATCGCCGAGAAGGTTACGGAAGCGGCCGTTTAAAAGTAAGTTTTAAACTTACTTTTTATTCGTGTTGTATGCGCTTACGATACACTCGTTAAACGGTTTACACTGAGACTTGTGGTTTTCAAAACAAGCCGCGACCGCCGCGCTGTGTTTTTTGCAGGAATTGATACAACCCGTTTTTACTTTGGTTTTTTCTTCCGCACTCAGTTTTCTAGGCGCGTTTTGGTCCACACAACCGGAATAAAAACCGCAGATTTCGTTACAAGCGGAGGATTGAGCCGACACGGAGCCGGCCAGAATTAGAAAAGAAAGAATCAATAAAAAGAGATGTTTCAATGTCTTCTCCTTGAAAACGATTAGCGACGCAGGGATTCGAACCCCGGACCTGCGGATTATGATTCCGTTGCTCTAACCAGCTGAGCTACGTCGCCGCTTGGATTGGACCCGAATCGATCGAGTCCAGTGCTATTTTTTTTAAGGGAATTGACGTGTCAAGGTTTCCTTCCGGTCCAGATTTCGATCAGAATTTTCCACGCGGAAGCCGAAGAGGTCGGTTCGATTTGGTTCGTTTCCAGTTCTTTTTTTTCCTTCCATTTTTCCAAAACGGAATTTGTGATCTCCGTCCGCATGGACTTCCAATCGTCCGCGCCGGTTTTGTGGAAAGAAATCGTCTGAGAGAAATTTTGAATCGTTTGCAAACGGTTCAAGAGTTCCGGAATTTCCAATTCTTCCAATTCTTTTCTTCGGTTTTCTAAAGTAGAAACGAGAACTTTCCGAGCGGCTTCGTATTCTTTTTGAAGAAGAGAATGAAAAAAGGATTCTTCTTCCCCCGCGTGTCTTGCGATACGAGAAGCGAATCTGTGTTCGGTCAAATCTCTCCAGGATTCGTTCCTTCCAAAACGAGGAAAAACATTCGGAGTTTTTGGATTCGGAGAGAACGCTTCCAAATTTTCCCAGGCATCCAAAAGAGAAGAATCTAAGATCAAAAATAAAAACGAAGGACTCAGCCAAGGTGAAACTGCAATCTCCAAAGAGGAAAGATTTCCGTTCGTATCCACAGGAGAATTTTCGAAGTCGATTCCCGAAAGAATCGCGCCCGAACGGGAAAACCAAACCGGAAGAATTTCCCGGTTTTCGGAAAGATCGATCGTTACTTTACAAAAATTGAATTCGATTTTTTCGGAAATATCGGAGAGGAGATGAATCGCAAAAAGACTTTGAGCTCCGTTTAATTTCGGAGTCACAAGAAAAAGTCGGCCTTGTCTTTCGACGATTCTCTCCGCAAAACCTTCGGGGGTCGTCTCTAAGATTTTTTCAAGATCGAGAGAAGTCGAAATTTGAAATTCGAGTCGGAATACGGAAGTGTTTCCTTTTTTTTTCGCTTTCTTATCGGAAGCGAGTTCTATCTTTTCTTCGATCCTTGCGATCTTGGAACTCAAAGTGGATTTTTTAGAAACGTATGGAAAATGAATGGATTCGCCCCAAACATACGCCGGGAAAATTTTGGACGGAGTTGCGGACGAACCCGAGAACTCGCTGAGACGCGAGATGGAACGAAAAGTGGATGGAGCCGGTTCGAATGTTTCAAACAGAGAATCCGGAAATTCGATCCAGTACTTTACATTCCGTTCTTGAGCCCAGATTTTCAATTGATCGTAAAATTCTTTCAAAGCCGATTCGTTCGGGTGAGAATTTTCAAAAAGAATTTCGAAAGTTTCTCTAGGGAACCTTCGTTTCCATTCCGCTTCGGTAAGAAAATGAATTTGTCGCATCGGTTTCTCAAACGCTGAATAATATTTATGCAGAATGTAAATTATCGGTACGAACGCTGTACGAAATTTGAGCTAGTTGCCAATGGAATTGGAAAAAAGATAAAATCTGCAACCGCAGTGTATTTTAGGGCTTGCCTGCCTTTCAAGGAATTTTACTTTGATTCCGGACTCGTTCCTAAAACGGAGCGGAAAAAAGGTCGCAAACTTTTTTTGGAAATCATCGGATTTCAGCCGCATGGTACGATCTTTGCACGGAAAGTGCAGAAACAAGTTACGCTTGAATTAGAGATTAGCGATTAATACTCGAAAACTAATAGGAGAATAGAATGTCCAGAACACCTAGTGAAGTTATCGCATACGCCAAGGCGAATAACGTTCTTTTCTATGATTTCCGTTTTACGGATATCAAAGGAGCTTGGCACCACGTGTCTTATCACACGGTCGCGATCACTGAGGATTCCTTCAAGGGTCTACCGTTTGACGGAAGCTCCATTCCCGCTTGGCAGCCGATCGACAGATCCGATATGCAATTGATTCCGGATACCGACGCGATTTTCATGGATCCTTTTACGGCCGATCCGACTCTTGTTGTTTTCTGCGACGTCTTCGACATCTATAAAGGCACACTTTACGAAAAATGTCCTCGTTCCATCGCGAAAAAAGCCCTGAAGTATCTTGAATCTTCCGGTCTTGCAGACACCGCCTACTTCGGGCCTGAAAACGAATTCTTTATCTTTGACAACATCAAGGTTAGGGATGCGATCAACGTTCAATACTATGAAATCGATTCTTCGGAGGGGATCTGGAATTCTCACACGGATTTTCCTGGTTCCACCAACACGGGTCACCGTCCCGGAACCAAAGGCGGTTACTTCCCGGTAGCTCCCGTGGATTCTCAAGTGGATCTGAGAGCGGCTATCGTCAAAACTCTTCACCAAATCGGTATGGAAACTTTTGTGGTTCACCACGAGGTGGCGCAAGGCCAAGGTGAGATCGGTGTGAAGTTCGGAACTCTGATCGAAGCGGCGGATAACGTTCAAAAACTGAAATACGTCGTTAAGATGGTTGCGCATAACTACGGTAAGACGGCCACCTTTATGCCGAAACCTCTCTACGGAGATAACGGAAACGGTATGCACTGCCACCAGTCCATCTGGAAAAACGGCGTGAATCTTTTTGCCGGTAAAGGATACCAAAACTTAAGCGATACGGCGATGAATTACATCGGCGGGGTTCTTTCTCACGCCAAGTCTTGTGCCGCGTTTACAAACGCTTCCACAAATTCTTACAAGAGACTGCTTCCGGGTTTCGAAGCTCCTTCGATTTTGGCTTATTCCGCTCAGAACCGTTCCGCTTCTTGTCGGATTCCATTCGTAAACGGGGACAAAGCAAGAAGAGTTGAGTTTCGTTTTCCCGATTCTTCCGCGAATCCTTATCTCGCTTTTGCGGCGATGCTTATGGCCGGGATCGACGGGGTTCAAAAGAAAATCGATCCGGGTCCTCCTCGGGAAGAGGATCTTTTCGAACTTTCTTTGGACGAAATCAGGGAGAAGGGAATTCAGCAGATGCCTCATACTCTCAGAGAATCCGTGGAACACATGCTTCTCGACAAAGAGTTCCTGAAAAAAGGGGATGTGTTTACCGAAGAATTCATTCAGACTTACAAAGCGTATAAGTTTGAAACCGAAATTTGGCCTTGGGAAGGAAGACCTCACCCGTTCGAATTTCTTACGACTTATTCCTGTTAGTCGAAATGTGCGCCGACTTTCGAGAGGCGCCGTTTCAATTTCAGAAATGAAAAAGCCCGAGGTTTCTCGGGCTTTTTTTTGCGCCTTTTGAGGAAAGATATTTTTGGCAAGGTCACCCTAGTTCCTAACCCCTAACCCCTAGTTCCTAACCCCTAACCCCTTGAAACGTGGGAACTCCTGCGATTCTTTGCGGAAATTACTGTTCAAGAAACGGTTTGTTTGCGTCGGGATGTTTGACGAGATATTCTTTGACCGTGTTTCTTTTTTTATCCAGACGCGCCAGGTGATCTTCGATGATCTTCCCGAAATCCAGTTTTCCCGTGATGATCTCGTATCTTTCGGTTTCCATCGTTCCTAGATCCAGATCGGAATCGATTTCGGAAGATCGATCCGCGTATCTCTGCGCCTCTTTCCAATAGGGGATCGCTTCCTTGTAAAATCCGTCCGCGACCTCGAAGGAACGATTTAGGTCGTACGCAAAATCCAGATTGTAAAAGTAGAGATGTCGTTTATCAAATTGGGACGCGATTCTCATATAGGAACGCATGATCTGCAGATTGATATGCATAAAAAGAAGATTGCGATATTTGTAATATTCTTCCTCGTCTTTTACGGGACAAAGCGCGTTTTTGGGATGCCTGAACCGTTTCCTAAGTCCGATCTTTAAAAAGTAAATGTCCCTCTTAAGCTCGTTTTCCTTGTAGTGAAGTTTGAGTCCGTAGAGCTGGTAATAATCTTCCAAAAATTTGGGTTCCCATTTATGGAGTTTGTAGGGCACCCAATCCGAGAATTTTGTATAAGGCCCGTTTTTCTCGTACTCGTAGTTATAATCCAGATCGATTTCCGCGGAAATCGAAGTTGTGTTCAACAGGATTCCTAAAAGGATACAGAGCAGTCTGATGATTCCAACGCGCATTCAAGATGATTTTCGGCAGATTTTAATTTTTAGGCGAGAGAGGAAGTTCGCAAAAAATCAGCTCTTCTTTCCAATTTCGAATCGGCGACCTACAACTTAATTTCCGGATCGATCGACGATTCGCTCTCTTTTACGGGAAACGAACGTTTGTGGAATGTCCGAATCGTGTTCGATTGGGATGTCAAAAAATCGGTGCAACGCTTAACTGCGATTCTTTGTTTCTTTCTTACACGCGCCTCAAAACCTCAAAGGAAATCGGAGAATAAATCCTACAACTGTAGGTTTTGGACAGGTTTCAAGAGCGCGTCCGGTTCGAAAGATTCCGCTTTAAAAAAAGCGATCTACTCGGCAAAAAAAAATCCTTTGAAATCGGTTCCGAGTCTAAACTACGAGTTCGGGATTTGTTTGACCGGGAATGAGGTTGACCTCTGATTTTTTAACGGAAGCATAGTTCTCGGAACGAATTTTTATCTTTTGGGTCTTTTGATTCGTGTTATCTAAAATATTTCAATATAAGAATTTTCTAATTCGTTTTGCGGTTTTGAGTATCCTATTTTTTTGGGGATCCAACCTGCCTCTTTCCGCGGAAAGTTTACCCGGTTCTTGGTTTTCCGAGTTGCATAGATCCGTTGGAGAAAGAGTTTCCGGCGGAACTTTTGACTGGACAACCGGCTTTATTTTGATTGCGGGCGGGTTCCTGGCGAGCCTCTTACCCTGCGTTTATCCGTTGTATCCGATCACGGTCGGAATCGTAAGAGCGAGGGGAGAAGGTTCTCCCAAAATTCTTCACCCGGCGATTTACTATTTCGGTTTGGTTACGGTTTATACTTCCTTCGGTTTGATCGCCGGTTTTAGCGGAGGGGCGTTTAACGTGATCTTGCGTTATCCGATCGTCAACCTCGCGCTTTCCATTTTGATTTTTTTATTGGCTCTTGGATCCCTGGACTGGATCCATCTTCCTTTTTTTCAGCCCAAGGAAGTAAAAGCCGGACAAGGCCGTAGCGGAACGTTTTTGTTGGGGATGGGGGCCGGGCTTCTTTCTTCTCCCTGCGTCGGTCCGGTTGTAGTCGCGATTCTTTTACAGATCACGGCAGGTTCCGGTGCGATCTCGATCGATTCCGTGTTTCTTGCGTCTTTTAAGATGTTCTTATTCGGACTCGGTCTTGGGTTGCCGTTTTTGACGATCGGAGTTTTCGGTTTGAGTCTTCCTAAGTCGGGAAAGTGGATGCGTTGGATCCAATGGGTTTTAGGAATTTTCGTATTATACTTTTCTTATACGTATTTTCAAAAATCGCTTTCAAGTTGGGGAGTTTCCGATTCATCGATTCCTTTGGTTGCGTTCGGAATCTTATTCATACTTCTTTGTCTCTATTTTTTTCTTCCGGAAGAATGGAATCGTTACGTAAGAATGAAGAAGGCTCTCCTTCTCGGAGGAGTCGTTTTATCCGCGACCGGGCTCGTAATTCTTTTGGTTCCGAATTTCGGGGGAAACAATTCCTCAACGGAAATAGAAACGAAGGGAAATCTTTCCTGGTTTCGATCTCCTTCTAAAGCGTATGCGGAGGGTACGGACACCGGAAAAAAAGTGTTCATCGATTTTTATGCGGATTGGTGTACGAACTGCAAAACTTTCGAGGAACTCACACAAAACGATTCCGCCCTGAACGAAGCCTTACAGGGAGCGGTCCTTTTAAAAATCAAAGACCAGGATCCTATTTTTGAAACGTATGCAAAAGATCCCCGTTTCGAAGAATTAAAAATCGGGCTTCCGTTTTTTGTGATCTTGGACGAGGAAGGGAATCTTTTGTATAAGAATACGGATTATCAGGATACGGCTACGATGATCCGGACGCTCAAACAACCTTAAAAGCGGCAAGTGACGAGTGATTAGAACTTTACGTACAATAAAGCGCAAGTGTTCCCGAAAGGAATCATACTTTTTACTTGCAAAAAGTATGATTTTCAACCATCGAACTCACGTTATGATTACGCCGTTTCTTTTTTCCAGAGTTTACCGCGAATGATGAAAAAGGCTCCGACTAAAATGATCGCCACCGAAACCCATTGCGACTGGGAAAAACCGTGCCAGTAATACTGACTTAAAAAAGCTGGATTTTGCTCCGCGTTGGGAATGTTGACGAATGAAGGAGGATCGATGAAGGGAAACACCGCTTTGTTGACCCTTAAAAATTCCACCATCAATCTGGCAAAACCGTGCAGAATCAGATACTGGGCCCCGATGGAAAATTTTTTAAAGTTCTGGTCTTTTGCCCAAAACTGGAAGTATGCAAAAAAGATAAAGGATACGATGGATTCGATTAGGGGAGTGTTCCAAACGGGAACCCCGGAAGGATGGGCGCCGTGATAGTCAAAAACCAAAAGCGGAATTCTCATCTCGGTCGCAAAACCGTAACAGCCGTCGCCGGAAACCCAACAACCCAATCTTCCGATCGCATAACCGATCGCCATACTCGGAACCGCCGCGTCGAGATAGGACTGAACATCGAGTCGGAAGTATTTCATGTAGAGACTGATAAAAAGAATTCCGAACAGAAATCCTCCGTAAAACACGAGTCCGCTTCCGGAAAACAAATTGTCCCAAAGAGCCATTCTTCCCGGAAAACCGTACCAGTGTGTGAGAGGATAAAAATACTTTCCGTCAAAGCCGGGGGTTTCCATAAAGATCTGATCCCAGATTTCAAAGACGAAAAAAATCTTCGCTCCGACCAAGGTTCCTAAAATTCCTAAAAGCAAAAGCCAATCGGAATGTTCCGGTTCGAGACCTCTGCGTTTTAACTCTTTCGGAAGAAGGTAAGACGCAGCTAAAAAACCCAACATCATCAAAATACTGAACGTGGACGGTCCGTCCCAGTTGAAGAATTGTTTGAGAAACGGCACTGGAATTCTATCGATCATAGTCTAACCAATACTCTCGATTGCAACAATCGATCAACCCATAATCGAAAGGGGAAATTCGGAGCTTTGGTTTATTCGATATTGATGAACTCGGCGGGATCCAAGGGAGGATCTTGTCCGATATGAACCTCGTAGTGAACGTGAGGCCCCGTGGCTTTACCGGTGGAACCTACGAGCCCGATGAGATCTCCTCGTTTTACGATCTGATTTTTTTCCACGAGGATTTGAGAACAGTGACCATATACGGTGAATATTCCGTTCAAATGATTGATCCGAATATTCATCCCTAAACCGCCGGAAGATTGACCGGATTCCACCACGATGCCGGGGGCGGTCGCGTAAATCGGAGTTCCTTCCGCAGAGGCAAAGTCCACACCCGAATGATGTTCCCCTAAGATCACGAGACCGAACGGATCGATTCGGCCTCCGAACGTGGAGGAAACAAAACCGATTCCGGGTTTGAGAGGACGTCCTCTCGGAAGCGCGTAAAGAATCGATTCTCTTTCTTCGAGATAGTCGAACGCGTTTTCAAAGGCCTGACGAATCCGAAAGAGTTCAATGTTCTGAACCGCGAACCCTTCGACCGTATTTTTATAAAGTTCCAGGTTCGTTTCGGAATCGGGAATTTCCTTTTTGAGGCGAAACTCGGGAATCACCTCGTAAGTCAGAATCCGTTTCCAAGGAACCTCGTCCCAAGCTACCAGATTGAGCTGTTCGGTTTTTCTTTCCAAACCGTGGATTTCCTTTTTTGCGTCCTGGAGAAGCATATCGTAGTAAAGATATTGACTTACATTTTCGTCGCTTTTCTGAAATAGGTCTTGGTCGGGGCGGTAAAAAAAATTCAGGTAAGAAAGAAAGACAAACGCAAGGACCAAAATGAGTCCGGAAAGAATTCCGAGGAACCAAGCCATAAAGACGTTGAGTTCGATGGTAATCACATTTTCGTGACTGTGTGGAACGAGTAAAAAAGAGATTTTTTTGGAACCCGACTCTTTGAATTTCCGAAATCGATTTTTGAATTTGAGAATTTTGACCTGTAGACGCTCGGAATGGGTCAATGGAAGATTGTACTTTGCCGGGCTTGTCATAGATTTTTACTTGCAGGTAAGGGGATCGACGGGATTATAGACCCATTCTTTATATGAAATTCCTGTCCAATCTGTTCAAGAAAAAAATAGGATCAGTTGAGGATATTCTCTCTCACCCGGACGGCAAACGTTACTACCGGGATGCCCATCTGATCCGCAAAAATATGATAGATGAGGACGCGGTCAAAATCATCCACAGGCTGAATAAATTCGGTTTTAAGGCGTATATCGTAGGAGGGGGAGTTCGCGACCTTCTTCTGGGAAGAAAGCCGAAAGACTTCGACGTAGTCACTAACGCGACTCCGAACCAGATCAAAAAAATCTTCAATAATTGTCGTATTATCGGAAGAAGATTCAAAATCGTGCATATACTTTTCCGCGGAAAAGTGATCGAAGTCAGTACCTTTCGTTCCCTACCCGATTATCGGCTTGGGAAAGCCGTGGAAGATCAAGATTACCTCATCAAGAGAGACAACAAGTTCGGCACACCGCAAGAAGACGCCGCTCGCAGAGACTTTACAATCAATTCCTTATATTACGACGTAAGAAACGATTCCATCATCGATTACGTCGGCGGTTTTGAGGACATTCGTAATAAAGTACTGCGCGTAATCGGAGATCCGGATATTTCTTTTCGCGAAGATCCGGTGAGAATGTTGCGGGCCGTGAAGTTCGCGGAAATTCTGAGTTTGTCCATCGAAAAGAGCACCTCTAAGGCGATTCGAAAACACAAGATCGAGTTGGAAAAGGCTTCCAGTTCGAGAATGTTGGAAGAATACAATAAGATCTTTCGCACTTGGAAAACTTCCCTGATCTTTCAGGGAATGGCGGAACACGGACTTCTGGAAGTTCTCTTTAAGGAAGCCTTTGAAAAGGAAAGAAAGAGGAACTCCAATTTCGGCGAAAAGTTTTTGGAAACCAATATCGGAAAACGTCTTGCGATTGCGGACAAACTTCTGACCGAAAGGGAAGAGATGACTCCTCATATTTTTTACTCCCTGATTTTTTCGGATCTTGCGGGAGAAGCATTACAAAAAGAGAATATGAATTTGGTTCCCGCGATTAAAAACAGTTTGGAGCCGATTTTCAATCGACTGGAAACTCCCAAAAAAGACAAGGATCGTTTGATCAAAATTTTCGCAAGTCAGCAGAGATTTTTAAGCACCGAAGACGAAAAGTCCTCTCAGAATAATTTCTTTCGTATGAAGGATTATTTTTACGACGCGTTTATGGTTTTTAAGATCGGAGCGATCGCGGAAAACGACGAAAAGGCGATTCAGAGCGCGTTTTTCTGGGAAATTTCCGTAAGGAAAAGGCCCATTCCCGTAAAAAGATTTAGCGGCGGCGGCGGGGCAGGCAGCGGTCCTCGACCCAATAAAAATCGAAATAAGAATTTTCAAAAGAACCGGGAAGAAGGCGGTCCACGAGATCGTCCGAATCGGAGAGAAGAAAATCAAAATTCTTCCGAATCCGAAAAACCGAATCGTAGAAATCAAAACGAAGATGTTGGACGGGATTTTCCAGGGGAAAATCCGGGAAACGAGTTTTAAGAACCGAAAAAAACTCGTTTCCGTTTTTTAAACGCGAAGTTTTGCAGGAGTTCTTACGGTTTGAAACTCAACCTCACTCCCTGCGAGTCGTTCGATCGGTTTTGGGACCAACTCTAAAATTCGCGGCGTATCAATCGCAGCGGCGTTTAGTAACTTTACGATTCTTGAAAGTAGTTTACTACGAATTGAAGGGAAGTTTTGGATCGAAATGTGGATTCTTCCAAAGAACCCCAGAGATCCAAACTTTCGGCCTTACTGAGTAGCTCTAAAAAATCCTTTCCTCGGTTCCAAACCAAACACGGAATCGATTCGGGCGCGCCTAAGATTTTAAAACGAACGTGTTTTCCGTCCGTCATCGGTTTTGTATGATACACTTTCGCGTTTTTGATCGAATACAAAGGAACCGGATTTTCGTGACCGAACGGTTCAAAGACGGAAAGTTCCTGAAAGATTTTAGGATTCAACTCTTCCGGTTGCAAAGAAATGAGACTTGGCGTTTGTTCGAGAATCGTTTGTTTTTGTTCCTCTTCGAGCCAATTGTCCGCGTGTTCAAAAATCAACTTTGCAAGTTCCGGAATTTTTTCGATTTCAAGTGAAAATCCTCCCGCTTCCTTGTGTCCTCCGAATTGTAGGAAGACCGACTCCGCTTTTTTGAGAAGGTTCAAAACGTTTTCCTTTCCGTAAGCGCGAACGCTTCCTTTTGCGTGTCCGTGATCGGGTGTGACGAATATTACCGGTTTCTTATATTCTTCCACGAGTCTTGTGGCGACGATTCCGGAAACACCGGGTTCGAAGTCGGGCTCGTAACAAAAAAGAACCGATTTTTCAGTCCGTTCTTTCTTTCGTTTTAAAAAACCGTCCACCTTGAAAAGATTTCTTTTGGTTCTTTCTTTTCTTTCTTCGTTAAGTTTTTGAAGTTCTTTGGCGCTCGCACTCGCACGTTCCGGACTTTCTTCCAATAAAAGATCGAGAGCGACTTCCGTACGATTCATTCTTCCCGCGGAATTGATCATCGGTCCGAGTCCCCAGCCCAAGTCCTTAGAAGTCACGTGTTTGTTTGAAAGTTCCAAAAGTTGTAGGAGTTGGAAAAGTCCTTCTCTGTGTTTGGTTTGTTGACGATTGAGTTTGAACAGGATCTTACAACCTTCTTTAACGATGATTCTGTTCTCTCCGTAGAGGGGCATCATGTCGGAGACGGTTCCGACCGAGGCCAGATCGAAGTTCTGAAGGTACTGTTCCAAGATCGCGGGGTATTTTAGAAATTCATGATAGAACCATTCTCTTTCCGGAAAAGAGGATTGAAAGGTGTAACTTTCCTCCGTTATGGAAAGGGAAAATTTGGATTCCGCTTCCTGTCTGTCTCCTTGAAAAAGAAGTTTGCCTCGGAATATTAGATATCCTGAAAATAGGGAGTTTCCGTCTCCGATCCAGGTCGCGCGGTTGTATTCTTCCAAAGAAGAATAGAGATACGCTTGTATGAATTTAAGGGCCAAAGCGGCGGTGCAAATCTTTTCGTTGGGATAATTGGAGTCCTGGCGTTTGGGAGAAATTAGATAACAGTCGGGGATTCTTTCCGGAATTTCGTGGTGATCAAGTACGATGACCTTAATTCCGAGGGAAGCGAGTTCGTCGATTTGAACGTGATTGGTCGTTCCGAAATCGAGTGTGATCAAAAGATCGGGTTTGTGTTTTTTCACGAAGTCGAGAGCGGCCGGGCAAAGCCCGTAGTCTTCTTCGTTCGAGGCTTTTAAAATCAATTCTCCCCGATGGATTTTTTTTAAAAAACCTCCGAGGAGGCTCGTGGAGGAAACCCCGTCGCAGTCCCTATCTCCGAATAGAAGAATCTTTTTTTCGGCTTGAACGAATTCTTTCAGAAGTTCCAAGGCCGGTTCCAAATCCGGAAGTAAAAACGGAGAGGGAAGTTCCCTCAACCCGTGATAGAGGAGATGTTCCGGACGGGATTTTTCCCGCAGATGGGTTTCGTAGAATCGATGTTGAAGAGGACTGAGATGTTGGCGGAACCCCGACGAGGGAAGTAATTCCTTTAAACCGGGGCCGTGTGAAAAAGGGCTGGGCATTTACATAGCGCTGTTTCCGCTGAATTTGGCCCCGGATTCGATTTCCAAATCGGGGGTGCGGATATCGCCGATTACCTTACCGGTTTTTCGAATGGCGACTTTTTCGTTGGCGGAAACGTTTCCTTTCAAATTTCCTTCCACTTCCAGAGTTCCGGTTTGTATATCGGCTTCCACTTCTCCCGTGTCACCTACCACGAGTTTTCCGGCGGTTTCGATGGTTCCTTTGAAGTTGCCCTTGATTTTCAGGGAATGACTGAATTTCAGTTTTCCTCGGAAATGAATATCGTCTCCGATAATTGTATCGATCTGTTCGTCGTTCATTCTGGCTCCAAGTTTTAGGGTCAAAGAGGCAGTTTCAAATGTTTTTTTACGATTTTATATTTATTAGGCATCTTTTACATTTCCGATAAAAATAAATTCCTTCTTGTGAAGTTTCATTTCCAACGGATTTTAAATTAAAAATACTATTTCTCTAATGTGAGAATTTCCGGACTTCCATTCAAGACATTCAGATCCACGGGACCGCTAATTCCGGGAATATGCCCTCGATTGTGATACTGCCAAAGAATCCATCTCTGATCCGAAAACGTATTCGGATGTTTGAATATATCCCGGATCCAAATCGGATGATCTTGAAAGTCAGTTCCGACGTATCGATCGATGAATTCGTATGTAAGATAGAGGATCGTCTTTTTACCGTAAACCAAATCGACACGGTTTAAAAAATCCCGAATTTCGCCGGAAACGTTTTCGATCGGAGGTCTTTCCTTACAGTTTCCTACAAATTCCAAATCGATCACCGGCGGGAGGGAGTTGGAGTTCGCGGGAACGGTTCGTATAAAATTCTCCGCTTGTTCCTTTCCGGATTTACATAACGTAAAGAAATGATAAGCGCCGACTAAAAAACCCCGACGTTTTGCTTCCTTCCAATTGAACGCGAAGGATTTATCCTGAAACTCTCCGCCTTCTGTCGCCTTAATATAAACAAAGAATACTTCCGACTTTGGAACTAAGGCCCAATTGATTTTGCCCTGATGATTGGAAACATCGATTCCTCGCACGGGATATGTTTCCCGAGAAGGAGTTACAAACCAAATCTTACCGGAATCCAAGGCTCGATACAAACCGAATCCTAAAAGTAAGAATACAATCGACGTAAGGATGAAAAGGATTTTTCGTTTCATGTTCGTTGATATGTATATCGTAGCTTTTTAACTAAGGATAGCGAAAGAATGAAGATTCATCGAAAAAACCTCTTCGTACAATTTGTTTTGTATCGGATCCTTAGACTGCAAACCTACAATCGTTCTTGGTTGCGAGGTTTAAGCGGTTCTCTGTTTTGTTATTATTCTGTATCAGGCTGTGATGCGCCTTCTTTCGATGTGGACAAAATCGTTTTGTATACAATTCAAAAGAAGGATAAAACTTAAAACGCCGCGATTAAAATCGTCTCGATTTCGTTCTTGGGAAGTTCCCTGGGGAGAGAATCCAAAAACGGAAACGAAGCCGCCAGATTCGCGATCGAAGGGAGGTCCATCTTTCGCACCTCGTATTCGGAAAGTCTTTGGGGAATTTTCAGTTCGATAAAAATTTTACGAATTCCTTCCACCGCCTTAATCGCGGCTTCGATCACCGAAATATTGGTGATGTCTTCGTCCAGGGCTCTCGCAATCATCACATATTTACCGGCGGAAGAGGTCAGGTTGTATTCCATAACGTGCGGGAGAAGAATGGACATGGACTGAAAAATATCCAAATTTGTAATATTCGCACTTGCTAATGAAAGCGCGAAACAAAGTCCGAGAGAACTGGAAGACTGAGCGATTCCGGTCAAAAGACTGGCCGCGTAAAGACCGTTTTTGTAATTTAAGTTTTTCGGATCTCGGATCGAAGGGATCAGGTTCTTTTGCAAAAGTTCGATCGCTCGGAGCGCGGAAGAGATCGTAAGTTCCGTGGAAAACTTGGAAAGGATCGTATCCACCGCCGCGGCCAAAATTCCCACACCGACCTTGGAAATATCCATGGAACTCATAAACGAGGAAATCTTAGGATCGGCGATGATGAGTTCGGGGAATAAAAGTTCATGAGAAAAATATTTCGTAATTTTTTCGTCTCCGAGAAGGATCGTAGAGATCGGAGAACATTCCAAACCGAAAACGGGGTGGGTCGGAATCAAAATGAGAGGAATCGGTTTTTTAAGTTTTATTTTCTTATCGGTGATCATGTCCACCGCAAAGACGTCGTTTGTGACGAGTAAGGCGATGAGTTTGGCCATGCTGATCGATTCGTAAGAGCCGTAACCGATGATACAATCCGCGTTTGCGATTTTTGCGAAGTAAGCGGCGGTATCCAATTCTTCCGGAGTGGGTTCCTTAACGATGTCGTCGTAGAGGATGACCCCGTCGATATGTTTTTCCAAACTCGTTTTGATGACGGAAAGTTCGTCCATGTTTTCCAGTTCTTGTTGTGTGGAAAAGATGACGGTTCTGGAACCGATGTTTTTGACGAAGTTACCCACTTTGTATCCGCAATCTGCTTCAAAGTGGATTTTAGGAGGAAATGTGTAGTGAACCCAATCGGGGAGTATCGGCATCGTTGTCGTCTCCCGGATAACCCTAGCGACTTTCTAATTGAAATAGAGGTAAAAAATCAGTTTATCCGTAACGTTCTTATTGGCCCAACATGGTTTCCGAGATTCTGTCCGCGATCGTATTCAAAACGTCGGCGCTCAGATTGTCGTAATCTCCGTTTTTCAACTTTTCCTTAATTTCTTTGAGTTTCACGGAACGATCTCCATCGTCCGGAGTGGATAGAATTTTGCGAGTTATAGTTTGAACTTCCGCTTGCAGTTTTGCTTCGGATGCTTTTTGTTTTGCGGTATCGGAGATAGAAACGTTATCAAAAGTTTCTTTGGATTCCGCTTTTTTAACCGGAACCGTTCTTTTCGATTCGTATCCGCTTCCACCGATCCCACCGATTTTATCGATAGTCATGATTTGTTACCTCTACTGAATTCTATCGGCCGATCCACGAGAGCCTTTAAGCATTTTTTTCCGATTCGTATTGATTAAAACCACAAATTCGCCCTTATGGACAAATTCCTTGGATTTTTCGGGGAGAATGGGAGAAAAATACAGGATTTCTTCGTGAATTTTGGTCATTTCTCGGCCTACAAGAAATTCCGAGTCCGGAAAAATTTCTCCGACCGCGTCCAGTGTATCCCCGATTCTGTGAACGGATTCGAAAAACATAATGAGCCCCTCGAACCCCTTCCATTCTCCGAGTTGGTTCCTTTTTTTACCTTTTTTTTCGGATAAAAATCCGAGAAACAAAAACGGATTGGCCTGCCATCCGGAAATTCCGAGTAACGCGGTGAGGGCGCTCGCGCCGGGAACGGGAGCGATTTTAAAACCCGCTTCCCGAACCGTTCGAATCAAATGGGAACCCGGGTCCGAAACTCCCGGAGTTCCCGCGTCCGAAACGAGTGCGAATGTTTTTCCCACTTTCAAATCTTCTAATATACCCGAGTAGGGAGTTTCCGACTGATCTCTGTAGAGAGTGGAAGCGGGGGTGGAGATGGAATAAGACCGGAACAACGTTTTGGAATGTCCCGCGTTTTCGCAGAGAATTCGATTCGTATTTTTTAGGATCCGAAGAGCTCGAAACGTGAGATCCTCCAAGTTTCCGATCGGAGTGGAAACCACGTAGAGAGTTCCGGGTTCGAGGGGAATTTCCGTTAACGGTTCCGGCTCTTCCTCCGAACTCATAAGTTGCAGCCCGGAGGAGAAACTCCGGAAGGACAAACACATCCGGTCTCTTCCGCACCCGCAATCGTACAAGGATTACAAATTGTTCCGACGGGACAGTTTTGTTTTACTGCGGTTGTACAAGCGGTGTTGTTACATTCCGCGGGATTACAACTGGAACCGACGGAACAAAGATAAGGCCGGGAGGAAGAACACATTTTTACGGGAGTGGAAGGGTTGGAAAAGATTCCGCTATTCAATAGGGCTCTCATCGTGAACGTATAAATTTCACACTTGATAAACGGAAATACTCCCGGAGGAGGATTTTGATTGAGGACCCTGTGAATTTGTAATTTGGAAGAACTCGTGGATGCTTCGGACGAAAGATGAGGAAACGAAGGTTGAACTCCGTTTTCCAAATAAACTCCTCCGGCGGTGAGAGTTTCCGCAACCGAAGGAGCGGTCGAGGTTATGTAAAGGTTGTAACCGACGAACTGCGGTTCCGCGTTAGTCACATAATAACGAATTAAAAATTCCGGTTTATAACTGTTCGGTTCGGATTGAAAATCCGTGTCTTTTGAAGTTGTATCCGTGATTCCCTCATTGATGGCCAGTATGCTCAAAAACTGAGGAACACCTACCGGAGAAATGAATATAAAAGGAGATTGTGCCACGTCCGTGTTTGTACCACAACCGAATAGGATCCAAAGGATGGAAAGAATCGGAAGGAAGGTGGAACGAAGAATTTGGAAAGGCATTTTTATCTTGCGTAGGATCCGATTTCTCAAATATTAGAGAC
This sequence comes from Leptospira weilii serovar Ranarum str. ICFT, assembly GCF_000332415.1. Taxonomy (GTDB): domain Bacteria; phylum Spirochaetota; class Leptospiria; order Leptospirales; family Leptospiraceae; genus Leptospira; species Leptospira weilii_A. The sequence continues at coordinate 28,538 of NZ_AOHC02000042.1, read as the reverse complement.
GAACTCCGTGATTCAGGATAGAATTTCCTAGATCGGCGGTCTTACAATCAAAATTTCCCCAATTTATTCCGGAGCGTTTTCGTGGTGAGCATTCGTAAATTAGTCGTTTATTCTGGGATTTCCATCGCACTGGTGGCGCTGGTTTGGATCCTTTTTTCTTCGGAAGATTCCGGAGAGAAAGAAAGAAAAAGCAAGGAGGCCGATAGCGTCGCGCTTCTTTTAGGCGGAAAAGGAAGTTCGTCGTCTTCCGCTTCCGGATCTTCCGGGGGTAGAACGAACGAGTCCATTTTTGATTCTTCCTTTTACAAGTCGGGCAAGGGAGAATACATCGAAGCTGAAAACGGAGGAGCCAAAGAAGACGATCCGAACGCCGCGGACGCGGACAATCCTTTAAATCCCCAGACGAACAAAGCCTATACCAACGAGGAGATGGAACGTTTCAGCCAACTTCGGGAACGTTTCCCCAACAATTCACTCATTCCTAAAAAGTTAAGTCCTGCGGAAAAGGATGCGAAAAAACAGGAAGAAAGTCGGGTTGCAGAAGCCGCAAGAAACGTCTACGCAAGGACCGCCACTCCCGATCAGATCCGAACTCATTACGATTACATGCAAAAACAAACCCAGGATAGAATGGATATCATCAATTATCTCGTGGACTTGCAAAAAGGTTCCGGTGAGGAAGAGACCGAAAAGAAACTCCAGAATATTCAGGATTCCATCAAAAATCAACTCCAGCAGGTTCAAAGGGAAAGGGAAAACGCATTCAAACAAGCTGGATTATAAATTTAGAATATTCTAAATTTATAATTCGCTTTCTTCGGAAAGGATAGGGAACCGAAAACTGGATTTGGGATCGAGTCCGTAATCGTCCAAATGAAACGAAGGCGGAAGTCTTTCCCGTTTCCATTGGTTTCTGTGAAAGAGAGAGACGTATTTCCGAACCGATTCCTCTAAAAAACCCGCGGGTAACTTTTGAACTTCCGGATCTCCCGAAAGAAGTTGAACGATTTCGGATAATCCCGCGCCCCGCACCACGAACAATTCTTCGATTTTTTGTAAAAGAGGATAAGGCATCAGATCTTTTTCGTCCTCTTGTTTGTCTTCGAGCGGTTTTAATTCGGCGCTCGGCGGAGAAAGGACGATTTCTTTCAGGGAAGGATACGCGGGAAGAATCGGATCCTTTCCTTCCGCGACAAAACGCATCCATCTCAAAATGAATTCCTTACTGACTCCCGTAAGAGGGGCGACCGATCCGGAAGAATCTCCGTCCATCGTCGTATAACCCACGCTCGCCTCGCTTCTGTTTCCCGTGGAAAGTAGAAGATGTCCGTTTAAATTGGCGAGCATCCAAATAATCGGAGAACGAACTCTGGCCTGTATGTTTTGTAGGATTAAGTTGTGTTTGTCCCAGTTAAAAGAAACTCCCGTGATTTTTGAAATTTTTTCGGAGATACTTTGCACCTCGGAGTCGATCGTCAAATCCCCGTGAATCGATCCGACGTCCTCCGCCAAAGCTTTTGCGAGAGTCCTCGTTCGATCCGAATTGTTTGTGGTCGCTTGATAGAGTGTGTAAAGAAGAGAATCTTCCTCGATTCCCTTGGATTTGAAAAAGTTTTCTCCGAGTTCCCGTTTGGCGATCTTTTTCATCGCGGTCACAAGAAGCGCACAAGCGGAACTGTCCGCCCCGCCCGAAAGAGAAATCGTGTAACCCTTGGTTTTGGAGTATATTAGATAATCAAAAAGTCCTAATGCAATGGCTTTCGTAAAATCCGGATAAGATTCGTCTTCTTCCGATACGGAAGGTTCCGTAACGGGAAGATTGATCTTCGGGGTTCTTTTTGGAAATTCGATTCCGAGATAAATTCGATTTTCTTCGAATGATTTTCTTCCTTCGAAACGATTTCCGGAAGGACGGAATTTTTTCGCACGATCGACCCTGGAAGCGTCGAAGTCGATTTCAACGGAACAAAGATCGAAATCGCCGAAGAACAACCTCTCCGATTCCGCGATTAATTTTCCGTTTTGAACGACCATCGAACCGCCTTCGAAGATCAGTCTTCCGGATTCGTTTCCGCAGAGATTTGAAAATAAATACACGTTAGACTCTCTTCTGGAACTTTCCTTAAAAATTTGTCTGCGGACTTTTTGTTTTCCGAAGGCGAAGTGAGACGCTCCCGGAGAAAGAATCAGATCGGTCCCGACTTCCGCGAGTGGAATAGAAGGTTTTTGTAATACCCAGGAATCCTCGCAGATTTCCACTCCGAATGAAAAATGATCGGTTTCAAAAACGAGCGAGCCGAAAGGAATCGTGGAACCGTCCGGGGCCGTAAGATTTTCCTGAGCTTCTTCCCCTCGTACAAACCATCTGTTTTCGTAGTGGACCCCCGTTGTCGCCAGATTGGATTTGGGAACGATTCCCGCCGCCGCTCCGTTACAAAGAACCGCCGCACAATTGAATAGATAAGGATTTTGGAATATAGGTAAACCGACGACTACGATTTTGTTCTCGGTATAAGGAAGAAGTTGTAAGAGGGAATTCCAGGATTCTTTCCAGATCCTAGGAAAGAAAAAAGCATCCTCACATCCGTAACCGGAGATACAAAGTTCCGGAAATAAGATCAGATCCGATTTTTTTTCCCGTTCCAGAACTCTTTTGATCTTATCCGAGTTTCCTTGAAAATCGAATACTTTCGTTTTGAGAGAAACGGATGTAAGTCTCACGGATTGCATGTTTTACAGGATTCAGGCCGGAGTCCGTTTTGAAAGTGTTTTTTAAATCGAATGGGAAGAATGAAGATGAAGATTTGACGATCCGTTCCGGGTTTTGGTAATCGGCTTTTCTTTTTGCTTGTTCGATTTCCACGCTCAATTATGTTAGCGAATGAACAAAATCGTTTTCTGGAGAAAGAATTTCAGTGAAACAAGAACTTCTGGAACTCATTCGAACTCACGCCTACCGTTATTCGGAAGAACCCTTTACCCTCGCTTCTGGGAAGAAGTCCAGACATTATTTTAACTGTAAGGAAATTACACTCGTTCCGGATCGTTTGGAACTTCTCTGTAGGCTTATCGTAAAACAGCATTTAGGCGAATCGGGGATTTTAAATCCGCAGGCTTTCGGAGGTCTTACGATGGGCGCCGATCCGATCTGTTACGGGATCGGTTTGGAATTTAGAAAACAAAATAAGAACGTGTATCCTCTGATCGTTCGCAAACTTTCCAAGGATCACGGTACGAAGAAGTTGGTGGAAGGCGCTTTACACGCGGTGAAAAACTGCGTGATCGTGGACGACGTGATTACGACGGGCGGTTCCACGATTCAGGCGATTCGTAGTTTGAGAGACTGCGGAATCGAAGTCGTTCGGGGAATTTGTATCTTGGATCGTCAAGAAGGCGGGAAAGAAGCCATCCTTGCGGAAGGAGTGGAGATGTTTTCTATATTCAAAAAATCTGATTTTGGTAATTTGGATCATGAGTGAATTTCCGTACGATCTCGATAAATTTCGAAAGAATCTGATTTTTCGTTCGATCGGGGTGATCCTTCTTTATCTTGCGTTTATCGTCTGGAATTTTCTTAAGGTTCCGGAAGAAAATCGAATCGACTTCGTAAAAATTTTCGGTCTTCTTTCGGTGGTTCTCGGGTTTTTACTTTATAGGAATTTTTCCAGACAGTTGAAGGTTTTAAAAGGAGCCAAGGTGGAACTGAATTCCAATTCCATAAAACTCTTCAATTTCAAAGGTCAGTCGTTTGATACGAAACTGAAGTCCGTCGTATCGATCGAAAGGGACGTGTTTCGTTCTTACGTTCGTTTTCTGATTATTACAAAAGAAGATCCGATTCCGATTTTGAATCTTTTAGAACCCGATCGATTTCAAACCGAGTTGGAAAAAAATTCCGGAAAAAAGACAGTCGTTCAAGAGAGCAGGCCCGGGTTCTTACATCCGAAAACCCTTTTGTATTTTATCCCTTCTTTTGCGATGTTCGGCGCCGTTTTTTACGCGCCTTTTCGTTTGAAAATGGAATCCTTTTATCTGATTGCAAACGTAAACGCACTTCTCGTGGCGATTTATTTTCCGGAAGACAAGGTGAAACTCGTGTATTCCGCCAAACGCAGATGGATTTTCCTTTTGGGTGCGCTTTTGATCGCCCAGTGTCTGATTTACTTAAAGGTTTTGTAATATTCAAATTAGAGCTTAGACTATCGGGATTCAGTTACATTTTCCTAATCGATTGATTGCGCTTTAATAAAGGCAGAATCTCCCTCTTCTGTAATGTACTAGGGGTCAGGGTTTAGAATTCAGAGGGATTTTCCTAAAAGGGCGATCTGACTTTAACAAAGTATAATCTTTCTCTTCTGTAAATTGTTCTAAAACCTAACCCCTAGAACCTAATTCCTAGAACGTCTTCGGTTTGGCGATTAGATTGAGTTTTCTTTGAGTGAGTCTTCTGAGTTCGACCATTTCATCCAGATAAGAAGCGAGAACCTTGTCTACGTTGATATTTTTTTCCATCTTCAATAGACTGTCTCGGATCAAACGAAGATTTTCCTCATCGACGATCTTTCCGGAAGTGATCAATTTGCGGACCGTTTCAAACTCGCATTTTCTGAGATGTACTCTGAGTAAAAATTCGATCGAAAATTTAGAAACCATTCTCCCCCAAGGACTGTTCGGATTGAGATTGGCCGGTAACTCCATCCGATCCGTCGCTCTGTGAGAAAGAGTCGGTCCGAAAGAATTTGACAAAGGTGGGGAACCGAAAGAACCGTCGGGGATGTCTTTTCCTTCCTTCGGACTGTCGCCTTTGGCGACGAGGATGTCTTCCATGTTATGAGTTCGAAAATCATCTTGAAAGTCGTCGGGATTGTTGTTCATCATCCGTATATACTCTTCGAGCATCACGGCGATGTTTACCATACGTCCGATCGGAGTGTTGTTTAGTTCCCGAATTTTCGGAAACAGTTCTCTTGTGATCGTGGAAGGGGATTTCTTTTTATAATAAGTCGCTTCGTAGAGGCGTTCTAATTTTTTTTCGGAGTAGTATTTTAAGTCGTTCAGAATTTTGAGATCCGCATAGGCGTACGCGTCCACACCCGGATCGCTCATCCTGCTCGACTTTTCCTCCGGCATTACGATCTTGATGACGAATATGATTTTTGCCGCTCGGAGGGCTTCGAGAATATTTCGAAGTTCGTCCGGCTCCCTGGAAAAAAGTCCCATCAATTCCTTTAAGAAAGTATCCGAGGTCGGAATTTTTTGATCTTCTCGAAGATTCACTTTCCGAATTTCGGAAGCGATTTGTAATGCTATTTCGCTTAAGGCGCTCATAATAAGAATGAAAGCATCCTATAGGAAGGAACGTTTCGAATCAAGTTGGTTTTCACATTAAACAACGTGAGTACCTTCATTCTTGACTGATCCGAAAACTCAATTTTTGTAAAATATATAACGGAACCAAACAGGAAAGAATTCCTAGGATCGGGGATAGGACGAGAAAAAAGATCGGCGCTTCCGGAGAAACGGTGAATTTTAAAGTCCACCCGAATGCGTTTTTGTTGACGACGTACAAAACGATCGGGGAAAGAAAAAACGCCAGAAGAATTCCGAAACAAACGGAGACGATCGTAATGAACACGCTTTCGGTCAGTAAAATCCTTCCGAGTTGTCCGGCATCGGCTCCCAAATATTTGAGAATTCCCAACGTGTTTTTTTTGGAAATGAGATTGTGAAACAAGGACGAAACCAAAGAAAGCATGGCAATGATAAACGCAGTCGTTTTGAGTGTTTCCAAAACTCCGAAAACCTTATCCACTCCTTCCGTATAAAGTTTTCTAAGTTCCTCTTCGTTGAATAGTTTTAGGGAAGGATTTTGTTCTAAAATTTTAGAGATCGATTTTTCCCCCTCTTTGTTGTTTGAGTCCTTCTTTAAAAAGATCTTAATCGAATTGTATCCTTGAAGTCCGAAAAACTTTTCGTAGTTTCCTATATCCATCATGATCGTTCCGCGTTCCGAAAAAAAATGTTCTTTGATTCCTCGAACCTTAAATTCTTTTTTTCCGAATTTCGTTTCGATTCGAATCGTGTCTCCGATTTCGAAGTTTTGCAGATAAGCCATATTGGAGGAGATTAGAATTTCGTTTTCCGTTTTTATGAAACGTTCCGGAGAATCCTCTCGGTCGTGTGTCGCAAAGGTATATGCATGAATCGTAAAGTTTCCCCGATCCGTTTCCACTCTTGTATTCACGCAAAAACCGTCGAGGGATTTTACTTCCGGAATTTGAGAGAGTTCGTTTAACAAACGGACCGGAACCCCTCCCTGAATTCCCGCCGCTAAATTTGCGGAATTGACGATCGTATATTCGGCGGGAAATTCCGATTGGACCCAGTCGTTCAGGGATCTTCGATAGCTGTCCGTTAAAATCGAAAGACAAACCACAAGCGAGGTCGCAAGCATCAGAGTCGCGGACGTAAGAGTGTTTCGAAGAGGTTGGTTTCTCATTTCTTCCAAACCGATTTTCATAAATACGAAAGAACGATCGGATCTTTCCGTGAGTTTAAAAAAGAAAATCGCGAGAATTTTAAACACCCAGGGAAAACAGAAAGTAAAACCGACCACGATTCCTCCGATTCCCAAAAGTCCCGCGATCGGAAATCTCCAACGAATCGGAAGGAACGCGATGAAAACGAAGATACAAAGAAGCAAAAGTCCGATCGATAACAAACGAAATTCATTTACTCGATACGTTCCCGAAGAGGATTCTCTCAAAATCGAAACCGGAGAAATTTTTCCCGCTCTAAAGGACGGAAACGCAGCGGATAAAAAAGAACCGACGATTCCGATTCCCAGCCCTGCGAGCCAAGTGGAGACGGGGACGGATTTGTAGGTTTTGAGATAGGAAAGGTCGGCGGAAGTCGTTTCGGGGCTGAAAAAATCGAGTCTCGAAAACAAAAACCCCAATCCCAGTCCTAAAAAACTTCCCACGATTCCCAAAAACAAAGCCTGGGATACGAAGAGGGAAAAGGTGTGACCCGCGCTCAGTCCCATCGTTTTTAAGATTCCCAATTCTTTTTCGCGGCTGACGTACAATCCGGACATCGTGTTCGAAACCATAAAAAGCGCGATGATGATAGAAATCAAAGATATCACCGAAAGATTGAGTTGAAAGGAGCGTAACGCGTTTCCCGATTTTTCCCGGATGTCTTCCACCGTTTCGACTCTGTAGTCGGAACCTAACTTTTGTTCGAGGATATGTTTTTGTTCGGGTCGAAACTCGTTCGGTTGGATCAAAAGGAAACTAACGTGTCCCCCCGTTTCAAATCGTTCCATCGCCGATTCTATGTCTTCCATGAGAATACTTCCGCCTTCCAAGTCGAAAACGAACAACTCCGCAACGGAGAAGTTATGGGAACCCGTGCGAACGTCGACGTTCGAAGTTCCGATTCTTTCGGAAAGAGAACGGCTGATAAAAACGGAAGAGAATTTGTCCTTTGCGGTTCCCGTGTCGGATTTCGCTTCGTAACGAAATTCATCCGATTCCTTTAAAAAATCCAGACCGACGTATACGGCTCGGATGGAATCGTTTACGATGACTTCTTTTTGAAATCGAGGTGCGATTTTTACGATCCAGGTTTCCTTCGATAAGTCTCGGATGAGAGAGACAGGAAGGTTTTGATCTCCGAGGGAAGAGGAGATTTTGATCTTATATTCTCCCTGAAAGTATCCCATGGCGAAGTCGGTCAGACTTTTTTCCGCCTTCATTCCGTTTGCGGCGGTTGAGATAAAAAGTCCGACTCCCAAGGATATTCCGGCTAACGCGAAAAATGCGCCCAACTTATGATTTCGAAAGTATTCGAACAGGAATAATGTATAAATTCGAAAAGACACGATACTTTCAGTCCGTCAAAATTCCGTCCGCCATCTTCAAACGGAATTCTCCCAAGGAACCGAGTTTTTGATCGTGAGTTACGATAAAAAGCGTGAACCCGTATTGTTTTTGCAAATCCGAGAGAAGACGTATTACGTTTTCTGCATTCTTCGTGTCCAAGTTTCCGGTGGGTTCGTCCGCAAGTATCAGAGAGGGACGTTTGCAGAGGGCTCTTGCAATCGCGACCCTTTGTTGTTCCCCTCCGGAAAGTTCGTCCGGTTTGTGGAATTTTCTGGAAGAAAGCCCCACTTTTTCAAGCGCTTCTTCCGCCGCATTTCGAGCCCGCGTTTTGCCGATTCCGGAAATGTAAAGCGGAACGGCCACGTTTTCCAGAGCGTTTAAATACGGAAGTAGATGAAAGAATTGGAATATGATTCCGGTCTCGTTCCTTCTGTATTCGGTAAGTTCTTTTTCGTTCATCGAATGCAGAGGTTTTCCGTTTACGAAAACCTCTCCGGAATCCGGGACGTCTATACCCGCAAGTATATTCAAAAAAGTTGATTTACCGGAGCCGGACGGTCCCATAAGCGTGACGATGGAAGCACTCGGAATATCCAAATCCAATCCTTTGAGAACTTCCGTTTTAAGTTTTCCGCTTTGATAGGATTTGCGTAGATTTGAAACGCGGATTCTTTTGGAATCCGTCGCGTTTGTGTTCGGGTTTGTCATCTCTTTGAGGAAACAATAGAATTCGGAATGAAATCCGTGGAAAGTGAAAAAACGCTTAAAACCGAACTTTAGAATTTCACGGACGATTTATACAAAAGAATACTTTAGCTTTCCGTTGAATGGATTTTCAGACGAACTCCAAATCAGAGCTTGTCCCAAAACCTGAAATGTGGTAACTACGTTTTTAAAAGACGAGAAAATCATCTAAAAGCCTAAAAACCGTAAAAGAGACGGTTTCTGTGGGAGCTCATGCAAATTTCCTTGTAGGTTTTGGGACAAGCTCTAAATATTGATTTTTCCACCCAAACTAAAGAGTGTGCTTTGTCGTTCTTCGAATTGTTGGGCAAAGTATTGAACATAAAAAAAAATTGATCTCGCAAGAAACTCGAGTGCGACGCTTTCTACGGATCGCTTGGCAAGTTTGGGATACGTAGTAAAATAAAAATCAAAAAGAGGATACAAACCATGGAAACGGCACGCATAACGATTTTGAGGATTCACGGAACATTGTTGATTGCAATGGGGTTTATGATGAGCATAATCTCCACTTTGGGTTTGTATGGAACCGGACCTTATAGTTTTTTAAGTGATCATAATTTGGGTCATGTCGGTTTGATTCAGGCTTATTTATTGGCCGGTTTAACCGGGATCGTATTGTGGACGGGGTCCTATCAAGTGGGAAATAAAAAGAAATGGAACCGAATCGGCGCGTTATTCCATGTGTTCATATTAGTCGTGTACGTATTTCATTGGAATTTTTTTGCTACACTTCCGAACGGGGTGGCGACTCGAAGTATGGGCGTCTCGTTTCATATTCTATTTTTGTTCTTAGAAGGTTGGGCCGGTCTCTATACTAGTGAATAGAGTTTAGAAATCAGATTTCAGAGTTCAGAAATTTTACAGAAGAGGGAGATTGTACTTTGTTAAAGTCTGATCCATCTATGAGGAAAATCCCTCTGAACTCTGAACTCTAAACTCTAAACTCTAAACTCTGAATATTCCATTTTTAACGAGTGATTCTTGCGAGATCGGTTCCGGGATAGTAGTGTCTCAGAATTTCGAAATAGTTGTAATTTTCTTTCGCCATCCCGAAACTTCCCCATTGACTCAAACCCACTCCGTGACCCGAACCCATTCCTTTGACGAGAAAGCCGTTTCCTTCTTTTTGAATTCCGAAACGTAAAGAACGGACCGGGGCGCCGAGAGTTTGTCTGAACTCTTTGCCTCGAATTCTGGAGGAACCTTCCGTTCCGTTCAGTTCCATCAGATCGACTCTTCCGGAAGCCGTCCTGGATAAAACTTGAATCGATTGAATCTCGCCGAGTTTTAAGTTTGAGAATTTAGAATTGACGAGTTCCTGAGAGATCGTTTCTCTCCAATAAAAGTTATCTCCCGCACGATCGAATTCGGAGGCAACGGCGGGAAGATAGGGAATTTTTTTTCCTCCCCAAACGTTTTCGGGAGTTTCCGTTTTTCCGCCGCTGTTCGAATGAAAGAACGCTTGGATCGGATTTTCCTCGAAGACCGCCATCACACCGGTCGTGTCCTGAACGGCTTTTGTTGTGAATGGATGTTCTTTTTCAAGGCCCCCGTACACTTGGGAATTTGTAGTCGCTTCCACGTCGTAAAGTGCATTCTTTTTATTTAATATTTCACGAACGGCATACGTTCGCGCACAGATCGCTTGCGCTTTTAAAGCTTCCATCGGCCAGCTATAAGGAACTTCGGAAGGTACGACCGCCAAAAGATATTCCTCCAGGGGTAGGACGTTGACCACAAGGGCCGAGCCTTGGTCTTGGGGAATTAGATGAATCGTTCCTCGTACTTTGCGGGATTTGTATTCAAGTCCCGAGTTCTGGCCTACGAAATGTATGGGCGCCTTTAAACGGGAAACGTCCAAGGAAATGATGTCGATTCCTTTTTTAATCAAAAGATCGTTTGCGTCGTAGACGGAGATGACTCCTTCTCCTCGAATCTGAAGATCACCTTCGGTTTTTCCAAGAAGCACTTTGATTTCGTGAACCGATCGGCTTTTATAAGGAGGGGTCCACGGACGAATGATGACGGTGTTACAACCCGTTTCCAAAAGTACGATCGTGAGAATGAAAAATAAAACTAGTTTTTTAGTCATAAGAATCCCGGAGATACGTCTATCTCTTTCCTGAATATCGATGGGAAATCCAAATTCCTATAGAAATTTTTGGATTTTAAAGGAAGGACCAAACCCTCAATCCTAAACCCGCGCCACTCGAAGCGTAGGTTATAAATTCCTTCAGTCAGGAACAAATTGAAGTTGATTCAAGGTCCTTTATGCGTCTTTGTTTTCTTTTTACGGAATCATATCGATCGGTTTCAGGATGGATCGTTATATCCATGAGCCGGATCGTAGAGGACTTCAAAATGAAATGGATAGAGAACGTTTTTTGGGGAAGAAAAATTTTCGGGGTAGGGCCGCCTCTGATTTTTTGGGTTTCGTTTTTTTTCTGGATCAACGCGTGCTCGTCGATTCGGAACAACGCCGGAAAAAAGGAAGATCCATTCGTTTATGTCGATCATGTCCAAGGGATCAACGAAGACGATTTCGAACTCAACGCAAAACGTAAAATTTTAGAGAAAGGTCTCGGCGAACTTATCGAAGGCGGTTCTCAAACGATCGACGGTCGACTCAAAGAGATGATCACAAATTCCTCGACCGAAGGATTTGTAACGGAGTTTTCCAGAATCGGATCTTTGCGAAAAAAAGGAAACTTGTCGGAAGGCGACGCCAAGGGTAAGGTGAGCCGAAAGGCCGTCCAAGACGCACTCAAAGAAAGATATAAGGAATTGGGAAAACCTAAATTTTTGATCGTCATCGATGAAACGATTTTGGGAAAATCGAATTCCGGTTCTTCGATTTCCGCAAACGTGATCGTAAACAAATTCGTAGAATTCGACTTTCTGGATCGAAACCAATGGATTCGAATCTTAGAGAAGGAAAATACGAAGTCTATCGGGGTTTATGGAAATCAATCCCTCGAAACAAAGGCGGTAGCGACCGCGGCCGAAATGGAAGCCCGGATATTATTTATAGGTCAAGTCGAAGTGACTAACGTAGGAAATATCGAAAACACCGATTTAAAATCATACCAGGCGGTTTTTCGGTTTAAAATTTTAGACGTTAATACGGCAAGAATTATCGCGGCCGACAATACGAACGGAACTTCCCTGCACGTGAATTCCGAAATCGGATCTCAAGAAGCGATTCGAAAAGCAGTGGAGAGCGCGTATCCGAAAATTCGGGATCAAATTTCGATAAAATGGAAACCCGGAAATTTAATCCGTTTAAAAATAGAAGGACTTACGTACGACGACTACGTCGATAGGGACGTAAAAGGTTTGATTCGAAGTATTCAAGGAGTTAACGCCGTTTCCGAGGTTAATAACGGCAATACGAAACCGTCGTGGATCGTTCTTGAAATCGAGGCTTTGTATAACGGAAATCATCTCTATCAAAAGATGAGAGAAAAAAAAGCCGATTTCGGTTTCGACTTTTCACAAAAAGAAGTGAAACCGAGTTCGATTCATATTATAAAAAATTAATTTAACGTGAGTTCGGTATAACCGATGCGAAAACGATTGTATGTTGCGATCGCTCGAAGCGGACTTATAAAGTGGATTCTCGATTCTATTCGATCGTAAAATTCTTGCGACTTAAAAACGCGACGGACTCCAGGTGCGGAGTTTGAGGATACGGATCCGTGATGAGAATTTTTCGGATCTGAAAAAAATCTTTGAGTTTCCAGAGATCCTCTTTTTGCGTGGAAGGATTGCAGGAGACGTAGAAGAAAAAAGAAATGTTGGAATTCTGCAACGCTTTGATAACGAACTCTCCGAGACCGGCACGGGGAGGATCCGCGATCAGAACCGTTTTTTCTTGAGACGGAAACAATACTTCAAGTCCGGAAGAGGACTTCTTTGAAAAAAGATCCTCTTTCCGATAGGAAAATTCGATTTCCGGAAAATCGAAACGCATCTGTTTGCGGGCGATTTCCAAGGAACTTTCGATCGAATCGATCCCGGTGATTTTCTGAAATCGATGCGCGAAAATTCTACTGAAAAAACCCGAACCGCAAAATAGATCGATGAGATGATCGGATGATTTCGGAATTTCTTTTTCGATAAAATCCAAAATCGGTTGAAAACCTTCCGGATTGGGTTGAAAAAAAGAATCGAAAGGAACTCGAAATTCTTTACCGGAAACGAATTCCAGATACGATTCTTTTCCTCTGAGAATTTTTACTTCTCCGATCGCGGAGATTTCCCCTTTTCTTCGATTGAAACAAAATAGAAGATGATCCGCTTGTAGATATTTTAAACAGGCTTTTGTGAATTCCTTTTCCTCTTCCGAGTTTTTAAACTCTTCCACAAAGGTCAAAATCGTCATCAGTTCGGGCGAGTTTTTCGCCTTTCGCAGAGTAATATACTTTAGAAATCCTGAATCCGATTTCCGATCGTAAGGAAGATTCGGAAATTCGGACATCAAAGTTCGAAATCGTTTCAACTCCGCATTGGATTCTTCGCTTTGAATGAAACAGGATTCCAAATCCACGATATACCGGAAGGAACCGGCTTCTCTTTGCCCGATAACCGGTCCGGGAAATACGGCAAAGTCCATTCGATTTCTGTAATGAAGTGTTTTTTGAGCCGGATGTAAAAGAGGTTCTATTCCGAAGTCCTTTTTATAACTTTCCAAAAGCGCGGAAGTTTTATAATTCAATTGTTCTTCATAAGGAATATGTTGTGCGGAACAACCTCCGCATTTCGTGAACGCGGGACAAGGCGGAATTAAGGTTCTTGGAGTTTGAGAAATTAAATCCAGTTTTACGGCGGGTTTGCGTCGTTTCTTTTTAAAAAAAGCGACGTTATAAATATCTCCGGGTAGGGAATAAGGGACCTCGATCGTAGTATTGTTTACGGAACCGACCCCGCGGAGTTTGGAGTTCACAAATTCAATCGTACTTAAATTTGTATTCTTATCGGACATGAAACCAGTTTATACGTTCGCGTATGTCGAGTAAACTTTAGTTTGTATGGAAGCATCCATTTCCTTCTTTGTCATATCGCGCATCTTGATTCGGATCGGGATCGACTTACAGGAAATTTCATTTTGTCTCCGACAAAGTTTCGGGTTCTTTTTTAACTTCCGTTTTGGTTTCCGGTTCTTTTTTAATTTCTTCCTTAACTTCCGGTTTGGAGTTTTCCAATTCCGAAATTTCGATCGAGACCGCGGCCGTAATCGCGTAGTCGTACAACCGGTAGTCCTCTCCGCGATAAAGCGGATAACGATACGAAAGATTGAAGTTGAGTTTTTCGGAAATGTTCGCGGAAAATCCGAAACTCACTTCTCTAAAAATCGCCGGAACTTTTCCTTGACTCGTTCTTTTCAGATCGACGCCTTCATACGGAGTTCTATATAAGAAACCCGTAAAGAACGAAAGGCCGGGCTTCCAAAGATACGTAACGTAGCCGGAAAAAATACTCGTCTTTTTTAAAAGATAAGTTTCTTCGGGTGCCGAGAAGGAAGGGTTTCTGAGCCAATAAACGATACCGTCGTTGTCCTGAAGATTGACGGGTTGTGATCCGGAAAGAGGAAAGATCCCGCTGATTTTTCCCACAAAACTGAATTTACCCCAAAGATAACCGAAGGTCAGTCCCGGAATTCCGGAATAATAATTTCCACCGGTAAACTTGTCCGTATCGGGACCCGACGGAAAACCTACGTTCGCGCTCAAGACGACGAAATAATTTTTTTGAAAATCGATCAAAGGCAGGTACTTGACGCCGACGTATGTTTTGCCGATTCTTGCGGCGTCGGAACGATCTTTCTGTTCGTAATACGTGTAAGGAGTACTCAGGTTGAGCGCGAACATTCCGTTTTTAAGATTCATTTCCCCGAAGAAAGTGGTCGTGTGGATATTGCTGTTTTCGTTGGTTTGTTTAAAGAAATCCTGGGTGAAAACGATGTAGTTTGCGGGTTTTTCCCTTTTACCCGTAAACGGATCCACAAAACGCGTGGAGGATTGTTCGCTTCCTCCCATACCGGTATGATGCGCTTCGAGAGAAAACAAAAGCGTAAAAAAAAGCAAAAAGTAGAAAATTAGAATATTCTGTTTCATTAAAATAGATTGCAACCCGTTTGATAAAGTACCCGATCCTGTTGTCGTAAATTCGCCAAAATCAGATCGTATAAGTTCGCGTTTTGATATGGATTGATATCCACCGGATTCGGAAGAGCCGATATCGAATTTAAAATCGAAACGGAAGTCCGGTCCTGAAAGATTCCGTCGGATTTCCAAAGAACCGGAAAACTGCCCGATTTTTCGGGTGTGATATCGAATCTACATCTCGGAAAAAGTTCCAAAACAAAGGGGGACATTTGTAGTCTTACCGTTTTTGCCGCAGGGGCCGCGATTTGAAACGTAAGATCGAGGGAGCGGATCTTATACTTCACGGAAGCGAGATAACCCGAGGGAATTCCCGATATAAGAGGGGCCGAAGAAGTGTGAACGTCTCCCGTAAGAATCGTTTCCGTGATCGTCTCCAAGTTCGAATCTTCAAACGAAGAGGTCCCGTATTCTTGTCCGTAAGGAGACGTGATCGGCAGATCCAAAGGAACCGTATACGGAGTATGGGACGCGGAGGAATGATCTCCCGCGTCGAAACTTCTTATTTTTTCGGGAACCGTAGGAACGGGATTCGGATTGACTCGGATTGAAATTCCGTCCCAGACGATTTTGGATCCTGGTTGCAGTTGAAGGTTATAAACGGTCGCCGTGGAAACTACATTAAAGTTTCCTATATTAGAATTTTGTTGATCGTCCGTATAATACAGAAAGGTTCCGAACGAAGACGGTCTTTCGTTAAAAAGAACCAAAAGTCTTTGTAACATCTTCGCTTCTTCCTTTCTCGAATCTCCCACGGAACCGAAGGTGCAGTTTCCTAAAAGAAAGCCGAAGAGAAAAAAACTAAAAAGGATCGTTGTGTTTCGGATCATTTATAAATTCCGTGTCCGTTAAACTTTTCAAAAAATTTACGAGGTCCGTTTTTTCCCCGGCGGTGAGCCCGATGGTAAACACGAAACCGTTCTTATTGGGGTTTGTCCTGCCGTCGCCTGCGCGAGGTCCGACGGTGACGTTTCTTCCTCCGGCGTTGTAGTGTTCCACCACGTTTTCCAGAGTGTCTATCGAACCGTCGTGCATGTAAGGGGCGGTTAATTCAATATTTCTAATGGACGGCGCTCGAAATTTACCTTTGTCGGAAGTCGCTCCCGTAAATTCGTACAAACCTTGGTTGTCGGAAGGATAATCGCCGGTTCCGCCGATGTTGTAGAGGCCGTTGTTATGAAAAGTGATTTCTTCGGTTACGGCTCCGACGTGGACGCTCGTAGTGGTAAAGTTAAAACCTCCGTGACAGTGAAAACATTCCCCCTTTTCCGAAAAGAAAATTTGAGCGCCTCGAAGTATGGACGCCCGTTGGGCCGAGTTACCGAGGGCCGCGACGTTTCCGTCGTACAAATATTTATCATAAGGAGAACGTCCCGAGATGAGCGTTCTTTCAAAACAAGAGATCGCCTTGACCACGTTGGAAACGGAGAAAGGATCTCCGAACGGAAAGGCTCTTGGAAACAAGGTTTGATATCGATTATCGGATTTTAGACGATCGAGCATTTCGTTTTCCCGATTGGCAAGGCCTAGTTCCACCGGATGTTCGCCGAACATGGGAACGAGCATCTGGTCTTCCAAATTTTTTAGAGTCGGATTGATCCACGTCTGACGCACGTTATACGCAACGTTGATGATTCCCTGCGCGTTTCTAGGATGAACGTTTCCGGTCGAACCGATCCCGGTCGTTAAACCGTCCGTAAACGCGAGCGATTGTTTGTGACAAGACGCGCAGGACTGGGTTTGGTTTCCCGAAAGTTTCTTATCGTAAAATAAAAATCTGCCGAGATCCACTTTCTCCCGAGTCATCGGATTGGAAGCCGGAACGACCGGAGTTGGAAAACCGGGAGGTAAGTTCCACGCGTACGAGTTTTGCGAAATTAAAAGAAACAACAAAAGTTCGTTTAAATCGGATTCTTTCTTGTCAAAAGGCGCGAAAGGAAGAATACCCGAACCGCACCGAATCAAAAATAACAAAGAAATAGAATATAATAAAAATTTCATATAATTGTATCCTCAAGACGCCCGAAACCGACCTTATCCCGGACGTTTTTGAATTAATTTTTAGTCTGAATCGAAAAAACGGTTCGAACCGGAGTGATCGGAGTCCCCGCGTTTAAATCCAAACCGATGTTCGCAAAAACGGTAGGACAACCCACGCTCGTAGCGCCGGCGATTCCGGACATACACATCGCAGCGTTCACATTCGCCTGTAGATCGATTCCTTGTAAAAGGGCTTGAACGTTGATTTTGATTTCTTGAGTGGAAGGATTAAAACCGCCGTCGGGAGTTAACGTAACCGGAATCCGATTGGCTCTCGAACAAGTGCTGGAACTTCCCGTTCCTACACAACCGGCCGAACCGATATGAACCGAAGTACCGGAGCTTCCCGTTTCGGCGGTTTCAAAATCCAGTTTTAAGAATTTATAACCGCTCGTCCAACTCCAGTACATCCCCGAGTTGTTGAGAGGAGCGGATTGATTGTCCGCGTCCAAGTGATTTTTGTTTTCGGGAACGCCGAGGGTGAACTTGATCCCTTTGTAAACGCCCGCAGGAATCAAAGCGGAAACGAGGTTGTTGGTTTCCGGAGTTCCGTCGCACTTGCCCGTTTTATTTTCAAAATCCAAAAGTGTAATATCGCCGGATTGGAATTTTCCGTCCTGATTCAGAACGAGAGGGATTTCTTCTCCCGAGTTTTGAATCAAAGAAACTCCGTGAACGAAAATACGAAAGTCGTGCAACTGAAACGTAGTACTTTCTGCGATGTGTGCGCTGGGAATCCAAGAAAACGTTTCCGAAGTCCTTGCGTGACCTCTGAGAGTTTGACCGCATTCCAACTTTTGAGTTCCCGCGTAGGCGGAAAATTGAATCCCCTGATTGTTACCGAGAGCGAGTAGGGCAGCGACGGACATCAAATCGGAATCGTCCTTTTTTTTATCCCAAGGACAATGAACGAAAGAAAAACAAAGTAAAACGATACATACAAAAACTGGCTTTTTTTTAGTCATAATAAAACTCCTAATATAATAAAAATCGGATACAACGATTCATAGAGAGTCGGTTGTTTGAGTTTCTACGACGTTTCATAAAGAATCGATCGTTTGAGCTCTAAGAAGATCCGTAGAAAACGATCCTTCTTCCTGAATCGTTCGGTAAATCTTAGGGTAAACCTCTATAAATTTCCGACCGAAAAGCGACGCCGAAAAATACGATCCGGCGGGACGGATATTGTAAGCCGGTTCTAAACGGATCGGCAAAATGTTTTTTACAAACGGATATTAGGAGAAACGAGGGGGTTTTAGAGGGACAGAAAAGGATAAGATTCCAGAATTAGAATATTCTAAAGTGATCATTTGAATGAAATCGAGGTTGTGGTCGATATCGAAATTTTGTTTGGGAGAAAAAAGTGCCGAGTAAAACGCGCTCAATTGAGAGAGTTTGTTTTCCGCCTTTTTACAGGAACAGGAATGGATTTCCCCCGATTTTGCGGAATGACAGTTCGGAAGTTTATCGGAGACTAAGGAACGACGATCCGAACGGACTTTTTTAGAGAAACGTTTGTCCTCTTCGTTTGAGTGTTTCTGAATTTTGCCGCCGTGGTTACACTCGCAGATTTTGGCTTTTTCGGCGAGAATACAGCCGAAAAGCCCGCTGGAAAAAACCAAAGCCTGAAATAAGATCGATGCGGATAAAAGGATGGAGAGAGAAAATTTCATCTCAGATCGATTTTGAGTTTTGCAAATACGAGTTGCAAACCTTCGCTGAGTTTCACTTCCGAAATTTGAATTTGATCTTTTTTCAATTCGGAAATGAACTTGAGAAGACGATTGAGAACCATCGACGGAATCGCTACGACGGGAGTCAGATCCAAAACCACGTTATGCGGACGGATTTCCCGGATCTGAGAAAGAATCTCCTGGATTTCTTCGGCTTCCACGGAGCAAATATTCTTACGAAACTCGACTCGAAAGGAATTTTTATCCGGATAGATTGTGGATTCTTGCAGTTGTTGCATAAAAAAGAAAACGTAGTTACTACTATTTCAGGAAAGAGTTTTTTCTGGAAACAAAAAAAATCTCCGCGTTTTTCGGGGGAACCGGGACGGATCCGAAACAATTTATCGTTTCGTAAAAATACCTTTCGGACTTTTGTATCCCTATGAAAAATCGGATTCGAAGTTTATTACAACCGGCTTCGCCGTTGTTTGGCTTGAAATCCGTTTCTTGGATTTCTTGGATTTCTTGGATCGTCTTCGGAATTCTTTTAATCCTTCCCTTATTCGCTTTTTATCCTTGGAAATTCAGAATCGTTTTTATTTTTCTTTTTGTAAGTTTTACGATCTTGGATCTTTTGTTTCCGTTGATCGCCACTTTTTTTCTGGCGTCTTCGGGAATCGTTTTTGGAAATCATCCCGGAGGAAGGTTTCTGGAAATACAAGATTGTCTCTGGATTTTCTGGTGCGTCCGGGGAATCGTAGAAAACCGACTTCAAGGAAATCGAATTTTCCAAGATCCGTTTTGGAAACGTCCGGTTGGAATTCTATTGCTGTTATTTTTCGGCGCCTGCGTTTTAAGTCTCGTCGCCAATCCCGATTTGTTTTTGGATTTTCGTTTTTACAAAAAGGGTTGGTTTTGGTTTTTACATTCCACCGAGTTGGAGCCCGCTTATCCCATTAAACTATCGGTTTTGGGAATTTTATTTTTATTCGGGTTGATCGCGCGTAAGAATTGGTTGGGAGATAACGCAGGATTTCCGAAGGTTTATCGGTTTTTTGCGGCCGGAGTCGTCTTCGGTATGATCGTATCGATCGGAGTCGGTTGGTTGGAATATTTTTTACCCGCCGTAAAATCGACGTTAAATTCTTATCATCGATGGTTGGACGGATACAAACACATCGCCGCGACTCATTTCAGGATTTCTTCCTTAAAACGATTTTTGCCGAAATACGGAATACAATCCTTGTATTGGAACCGAAGTTGGTTTTCCATCCATCTGATTTCAAGTCTTCCTTTTTTGTTTTATCTGATTTTTACGAGACCAAAGGATGATAAAACTGGAATATTCAAAAGTCGGCAAGTTATGGACGAAACTTCGTCCGATGAAAAATCATCGACTCGATCGAGGGAATGGATTTTGTTGGCGGCGATTTTTTTCGTTCTCATAATCACCTTTTTCGGGATCGGAGCCAGGGGAGGGATGTTATCGTTTTTGACCTTCTGTACGTTTTCGATTTTTGCCATACCGTTTTTTTTTATTAAGAATAGGAATACGTCCCGTTTATTTGTAGCCGTTTTTGTATCTCATTTTGTCGTCGGAGGAATTTTATTTCCGCTTTCCGTGATTTGGACGCGGGTCGGACCCGTGGATCCGGAAAGATTTTCTCATTTTTCGGCGGGGCTTGCGCTCGGGATCGAAAAGTTATTGTTAGGCGGAGGTTTTGAAAGTTACGGATGGTACAACGAATGTTGTTTGAATCCGGACGGAAAACCGTCCTTGTATCATACGACTCACAATCAGTTTTTGCAGATATTTTCCGGTCTTGGAATCGTGGGGGTCGTTCTTTATTCCTTTCTTTGGGGTTTTCTTTTTTACGAACTTCTGAAGTCCCAAAAAGAAAAACGGTCCGTTTTGGCTTCTTGCGTTTTTTTTTCCTCCGTAGCCGCGGTATTCGTGTATTCTTTTTTTCAGGAATGGTTTTATCTCAGAGCGGTTTATTTTCAGTGGATCGCCTTGTTTCCTTTTTTTACGGAATCGAAAGTTTTACGCGGGTTCGTTTCGAAAACGATTTCGAGTTTTAACGGCAAAAACATTATGATTTCTTTATGTTTCATTTTGATTTTGTTGTTTGGTTCTTGGTTTTTTTTCCCGACTAGAAAATTTCGATCCGGTGTTTATTTTCCTCCGGGAGAGAGCCGATACACGGCTCGGGTTTTGGAAGGAAGCGGAACTCTGACCTTGGCGCCTACGCCGGAACTTTATTTCGTTAGGCGGAATCGGGGAACGCAGGAAGTGTCGATCGCCGTTTTTAACCGAAACCGAGAAAAAAAATCGTCCGAAAAGGAAATTCGTCCTATAGAAATCGAAAATTCGAAGGGCAAATTTTGGACCTTTCGAACGTTAAAAGGATATAATATTCTAAAAACAGAATGTTTTTTGGATCGAAAGGAGGATCCGTTTGCGACCTTGAACTTTTGGAGTCGGAAGCCGCTCGATCCCGAACCTCGAAAAATCTGCTCTCAGATACGAATTCGTAAAAAAGAACGTCCACCCGTAACAAAAGCCGTAAAGAAACGTATTCAAAAAAACGCATGAATTCGGTTCCGATTTCGGTGGTCATTCCGACTTTCAATCGGGAAAACAAGGTCCTCAAGGCGATATCTTCCGTTTTGAAACAAACTCTCCCGCCGCAGGAAATCATCGTAGTCGACGACGGGTCGACCGATGCGACGATTTCCAAAATTCGAGAAACGTTTTTCGACTCTTTCGACGACATTCAAATTCTTACTTTGGAACACAAGGGAGTCAGTCACGCGAGAAACCGGGGAGTGGAAAGGGCCGCCGGAGATTGGATCGCATTTTTGGATTCGGACGACGAATGGTTGCCCGAAAAATTGGAACGTCAATGGAAGGTTTGTGAAAAAAATCCGGAAACGAAAATTCTTCAATCTCAGGAAATTTGGATTCGAAATGGGAAGCGGGTCCATCCGCCCCTTCGTCTCGCCAAAAAAAGCGGATGGATTTTCGAACCAAGTCTGGAATTTTGCGGAGTTACCCCATCTTCGGTCCTTTTGAAAAAGGAACTCTACGAAAGCCAAGGTGGAATGGACGAGGAACTTCCCGCCTGCGAAGATTACGACCTTTGGTTGAGAATTACGTCTCAAACTCCGGTTGTTCTTTTGGATGAACCTTTACTCGTTCGATACGGAGGACACGAGGACCAACTTTCGTTTCGATATCCCGCCATGGATCGTTTTAGAATTTACTCTATTTTAAAATTATTAACTTCTAATTTACCGAATGAAACGCAAAGAAGCCTTACGGAGCGGATTCTTTTTATAAAATGGGGGGTTTTGAGGCAGGGAAGAGTCAAAAGGAACTCTTGGAACGAAGAATTGGATCTTCTTTTGGACGGCGTACTGAAAGAAGGACTGAATTCTTCTTTTGGAATTCGTATGAAGGAATTCTTACTTGGAAATCAGAATTGGGTTTGAGCGTAACTTGAATTTAAGATCTCATTTCGGATCGGAACATAAGATTCTTTCGGAAAGAAACTCGAGTGCAATCACGTTAACGTGCAAGTTTTGGGACATTCCGGAATCGACTTTGTATTTGTAATACTGCATTACGCATTGCAGCAAGCCGCGCTAACTTAAAAAATCCTTAAAATTCACTTTAAGTCCTTCGGAAAGTTCGGATGAATTCGATTTTTTGGATTTACGTTAGGGTTTTTCATTACGTCGGATCGGTTCTTGAAAAATCTTTTTTAACCGTTTTTTAGGATTATAGTTTTCTTTTTTACAATCGTTTCAAAAGTGATTTCCAACTTTGATCGGATCGTTTATACTCAACCGGCTAAAGAATAATCGGAGCTAAAAAATGGTGAATCCAATTCAAGAATTGACCAAGAAATTCAAAAAACCGACGATGGACCCTCTTTCTTATGAAATCCTTAAAAGCGAGATCATTCGAACGAAAATTCTTTTTATATTTTTCGCTTCCGTCTCTACGCTGATGGCGGTGATTTTTGCGATCTTTCACGAATGGATCGGCCAGGAAACGGGCGGTCATTTTCCTTTTTACGCCGTTCTGGGTGTGAACGTGGGAACCGCGATCTACGAGCTGCTTGTAAACCGCGTGTTTACCCGTTTTCTAGAGAAAAGAAGAAACGTCTATCCGATCGCGAGATATTTAAACGTGTTTATCGAAATTTCCTCGGTGGCTTTGCTACTTTGGTTCAACATAGGAACTTTCGAGTCGCCTTTGATTCCTTTGTATTCTCCGGCGGTTCTGACGTTCTTCATATTCATCATTCTTTCGGTTCTCCGACTTGAGTTTTGGCTGAGTGCGTTCACCGGATTGGTGGCCGGCGCCGAGTTTTTAGCATTAGCGGTTTATTATATTCCTCTCATTCCGATTCCGATGCCGATTAACTTTTTCAATTCTCTCGCTCCTTTCTTTTCCAAAGCGTTCCTGTTTTTATTCAGCGGGGTTGCGGCGGGTCTCGTGGGCATTCAACTGAAACGTTCTTTGGTTTCCGCGATGTCTGCGGTTCAAGAGAAAAATAAAGTGGTCGGTATGTTCGGACAATACGTTTCACCGGACGTGGTAGATCGTCTTCTCGAACAAAAAAACGAAAGTTTTTCCGAGTTCAAACGGGTCTGCGTTATGTTTTTGGATATCCGTAACTTTACGAGATTCTCCGAAAAAAGACCTCCGGGAGAAGTGATCGATTATCTAAACTATATCTTCAGTCACTTGATCGACATCGTGAATATGCACAACGGTATGATCAATAAATTCCTCGGAGACGGTTTTATGGCGGTTTTCGGGGCTCCGATCTCGGACGGTGCCAACGACGTGAAAAATGCGGTGGAAGCTTCCTTGGAACTTCTTAAGAAAATCGAATTCTTGAATCAGGAAGGTAAAATTCCCGAGACTCAAATCGGAATCGGTTTACACGCGGGCGATGCGATGACGGGTAACGTAGGTTCGGAAGCGAGAAAAGAATATACGATCATCGGAGACGTGGTCAATCTCGCATCTCGAGTGGAATCCTTAAACAAGGAATTCGGAACCAGGCTTTTAGTCACTCAGGCCGTTTACGACGAGATCAAGGATAAGATTCCCGGAAGACATCTTTCCTCCATCCAAGTTAAGGGAAGGGAACAACCCGTCGACGTCTACGAATTGGGTAAGATCTAAATCCAGAATTCGAATTCTTTTTGATACTTAACCGGGTTCCATTCCAAGATCTGATATTCGGCGACTCCGTTGTTGTAAAAAGGATCTTGATGGCAAAAGGATTCGAGTTCCTTGCGGGACTTCGCTCTCGCAATAAAAATTCCCCCGGTTCTCGGTTCCTGAGGTCCGGATGCGAGTAGTATTTTCTGCTCGTATCCTTTGGATAAATATTCTCGATGTGCCATTACGTACTGGTCCACCGTTTCGATCGGGACGAGATAACGAAGTACTACGATAAACTGTTTCATTTTGAATTCCTTATCTGGTTTTTATTTAAAATTAATATCACATTTGGGAAGTAATTTTCGGATTCTGTTTCTTTCTTTGGATACAATTGGATTCTCATTCAAATGTAAATGTTGCAGTTTCTTTAACTGCTCGATTTCTTTTGGAAGAGTGGTGAGTTGGTTCTCAGCCAAATTCAATATCTGTAAATTTTTAAGTTGTTCAATTTCTTTTGGAAAAGTCGCGAGCCGATTGCCTTCTAAATTCAATATTCGTAAATTCTTAAGTTGTTCAATCTCTTTCGGAAGAGTCGCGAATTGATTATGATCCAAATTCAATTCTTGTAAATTCTGTAGTTTTCCGATCTCTTTCGGAAGAGTGGTGAGTTGGTTCTCAGCCAAATACAACAGTTGTAGATTCTGTAGTTGTCCGATTTCTTTAGGAAGGGTTGTGAGTTGATTGCCTTTTAATTCCAACCACCGTAAATTTTGTAGTTGCTCGATTTCTTTTGGAAGAGTGGCGAGTTGGTTATGGTTCAAATCCAGAATTTGAACATCCCTCGGATTTTTGAGAGCTTCGGTTAAATCTACATAAAGGCCTTCCTTCCCTATGTAACGTTCTTCTGCATGGAATTGCGTTAGGGACCATACAAATATCAAAAAAAGAATTCCCACTTTTTGAAAACAAGATCGTATTAAATTCAGTTTCATTAAAATTCTCTTATTTATCCTGAGTTCGGTATAACCAATGCGAAAGCGATTGAAGCGAGATCGACAAATTGGAATCACGAAAGAAAACCGTTTTTCGATCGACCCATCAATTTGTGGATTGGAGCGAAATTAAGAAACTCAATCTCGCTACGCGAAATAGGTCCATCCCAAAAAACTAAAATGGCACTGCTCTCCAAGGATCGTAACGCCAGGACTGGATTCACCCAAACTTTCTTAGATCGAATTCGCGTTAAAATATTATTTTTCCGACAAAAAAGAGGATTCTTCCGGATCGTAAGAGAAGGGGGAAACGATTCCGGCGAGGTCTTCTTCCTCTTGTCGTTTTCGGATTTTGGCAAAGGTGGATTTCCATTCTTCGGCTTTGAGATCGGATTTCTGCTCCGGATGTTTTTGAAGATAAAAAAGAGCAAAAAGCAAAAGTTCCCGGTTGAAACCGGTTTGTTTGAGTTTTGCGTCCAAAAATTCCACGTCGATATTCCGTCCGCTCTCCACGATTTCCTGAAGAATTTCGATCGCCTGGATATCCGTGACCGATCCTTGCTGACGGTAAATCCTATGAAGGGGATACAGAATTTCCTTTTCGGTGCTTCCGTTTTTCTTGAGTCCGAGATAAAAGGCTCTTCGAGACATCGCGAGGGAGTCGTTGAATCTTCGGTTTTGTAGGAACTCAAGCGCCGACTCGTAGGCAAAGATCGGTTCGTTACGAAAGATCGCGGCCCGATCCAAAAGCGACCGTTCCAAGTTCGAAACTTTTTTTTTCTTCAAGGATAAAAGAAGAATTCTATGTAGGAATATGTTGTCCGGAAAGTAAGGGAGGAACTTTCTGCATTTGGAAATCGTCTCGTCGATTTTACCCGATTCGTGAGAGGCGTTTACTTCCGACTCGATTGCGGATAAGTCCTCGCGGTAAGGATTGTTTTTTCGAATCCAGTTCAGGGTTTCCTTGTAATATTCTAAATTTCCGAGCCTGGAACTGAGTACAAGGACCTTGTATCGAAGCGACGGGTTCTCCGGATTTTTAGAAAGACTGAGCCTTGCAAACTGATAGGCTTTTGTCGGTTTCCTCAGTTCTTCGTAACCCTCAAAAATTTCGTTCATCAAGGAAGGATGATCCGGATCGAGTGTGATGCTTTTCTCGAAACTTTCCAGCCCGGTTATAAGGTCTCCCTTCCCGATCCAGGCCCTTCCTTCGATCTCAAAATAAACGCTCGTTTTGGGAGTTCCGAGTGAGTCTGCAATTTCCAGTTTCTGAAGGGCCTCGTCGTAACGAAGCCGATTCAACTCTGCTCGGGCCTGACGCAGCAGCTCCGAATAAGAAAAGGTTGAATTCCCATAGAGCGTTGAATAACCTGTGCAAAGTACAAAAAAGATCCAAGTGGATAGCAGTCTCCCAGCCAGTTTGTTCGGTAGAATTCTTCCCATCTTTTTAAACATCGGAACATTGAAAAAAAACAAGAGGTTTCACTGAATGAATTCAGTTACGATTATTATCGCCATGTCTATTTTGGCGATCGTCACTGCGGTTGTTTATACCCTGAAGGTTATCACCATTAAGGTGGGCGCCGCGGGCGGTAACGAAAAAGAAACGAAAAAACTTTTAGAAATATCTTCCGCCATCTCCGAAGGAGCTATGGCCTTCCTCGTCCGGGAATACAAAGTCATTTCCGTATTCATCGCCTTTATGGCCGTCTTAATCGTTCTTCTTTTGGACAATCCTATCACGGAAGGGTTCAACGACGGAGTTTACACGGCGATCGCGTTCGTGAGCGGAGCCGTAATTTCCTGTCTTTCGGGTTTTATCGGAATGAAAATCGCAACCGCAGGAAACGTAAGAACCGCAGAAGCGGCCAAAACTTCCCTCTCCAAAGCGTTTCGAGTCGCTTTTGACTCCGGAGCGGTGATGGGATTCGGACTCGTGGGACTTGCGATTCTTGGGATGATCGTCCTTTTTCTCGTTTTTACGGGAATGTATCCTGCGATCGAAAAACACTTCCTCATGGAATCCTTGGCCGGTTTCGGTTTGGGAGGTTCCGCGGTGGCATTATTTGCGCGAGTGGGCGGCGGAATTTATACAAAGGCCGCGGACGTTGGAGCGGACTTGGTCGGTAAGGTGGAAAAAGGAATTCCGGAAGACGATCCGAGAAATCCCGCTACGATTGCGGATAACGTGGGGGATAACGTGGGGGACGTAGCCGGAATGGGGGCCGACTTGTTCGGTTCTTGTGCGGAAGCGACTTGCGCGGCTCTTGTGATCGGTGCGACCGCGTCGGCTCTCTCCGGATCCGTAGACGCACTTTTGTATCCTCTTCTCATTTCTGCTTTTGGAATTCCAGCTTCCCTTTTGACCAGCTTTCTTGCGAGAGTCAAGGAAGGTGGAAACGTAGAATCCGCTCTGAAAGTTCAACTCTGGGTTTCCACACTTCTTGTCGCGGGAATCATGTATTTCGTTACGAATACGTTTATGGTGAATTCTTTTGAAATCGCAGGAAAGACGATCACGAAGTGGGATGTTTATATTTCCATGCTCGTCGGGCTTTTTTCCGGAATGTTCATCGGGATCGTAACCGAATACTATACTTCTCATTCTTACAAACCAGTAAGAGAGGTCGCGGAAGCGTCTAACACGGGCGCCGCGACAAACATCATCTACGGATTGTCTCTCGGATATCATTCTTCAGTGATCCCGGTCATTTTACTCGTAATTACCATCGTAACCGCAAACCTTCTCGCGGGAATGTATGGAATTGCGATCGCGGCTCTCGGGATGATTTCCACGATTGCGATCGGTTTGACGATCGACGCTTACGGTCCGGTGTCGGATAACGCGGGCGGGATCGCGGAGATGGCGGGACTCGGAAAAGAAGTTCGTGATAGAACCGACACGCTCGATGCGGCGGGAAATACGACCGCGGCGATCGGAAAGGGTTTTGCGATCGGTTCCGCCGCGCTGACTTCTCTCGCTCTATTTGCCGCGTTTATCACGAGAACTCATACTACGAGTTTGGAAGTTCTGAACGCGGAAGTGTTCGGCGGTTTGATGTTCGGGGCGATGCTTCCTTTCTTGTTTACCGCGATGACGATGAAATCCGTCGGTAAGGCGGCGGTGGACATGGTGGAAGAGGTTCGGAAACAGTTCCGCGAAATTCCCGGAATTATGGAAGGAAAGAATAAACCGGACTACAAACGTTGTGTGGACATTTCCACAACGGCGGCTCTGAGAGAGATGATTCTTCCGGGATTACTCGTTCTTATGACGCCGATCCTTGTAGGATATCTATTCGGAATCAAAACTCTCGCCGGTGTTCTGGCGGGGGCTTTGGTCGCGGGAGTGGTTCTTGCGATTTCCTCCGCCAACTCCGGTGGCGGCTGGGACAACGCGAAGAAATACATCGAGAAAAAAGCGGGTGGGAAAGGTTCCGACCAACACAAGGCGGCCGTCGTTGGAGATACGGTAGGGGATCCGTTTAAGGATACGTCCGGACCTTCGATCAACATTTTGATCAAGTTGATGGCGATCACGAGTCTTGTGTTTGCTGAATTTTTCGTTCAACAAGGCGGGCTGATTTTCAGATTTTTTCATTAGAAAATTCTAAATTAGAATTCTCTTAAATTAAGGCCCTTCTCGCATAAAACGAGTAGGGCCTTTTTCGTTTTGATTGTGTTCATTAAATCTCCTAATATCTACTTCGAGATGTTAGCGGTTAAGGTTCGCATCGATTGCTCACACGTTTCGAGGACGCGGATTTTGTCGTCTAACGCGTGTGAGACGGTTTTTTTAGAGGTCTGGTTTTGGTAAGATGTATAAATGTTCGCTCGTGATCGGGTTC
>NZ_AOHC02000043.1 GCF_000332415.1 Leptospira weilii serovar Ranarum str. ICFT | reverse complement strand
CGCGGTTCCCGCTCGGACTCACTACGGCTTCGCACATTTGCTTTGTCGCTCGGCTTGTGATCGTTCGCTAAGGCTCACTCAAGCCTCGCGCCAATCCCTTCGCGCACAAGCGCTCCAGGAACGCAAACGTCGAGAAGCCTCTTTCGTTAGGCGAAAATGGCTCTAAAATTAGCCTTTAAATTTAAAGTATTATTGGAAAAAAATATGTCTGACATAGAAAAGTTAACGGCATTTAATGAAATCAGATCTTACTTATCTCAAGAAGATCAAGATGAGCTTTTGAGAAAACTTAATATTGATCAAACCAATATTAAAGGTCGATTAAGAGGTCTATCAAATGAGGATGAGTTTGTAATGATTCTTGACTACTTAAAATGTGCAAAGCATATCGTCTCGATTAACGAATCATCATCTTTTCTTACAGAATCTTATCAGAGTGACCTGTTGGTTCAGCTAAAAACTGATGAAAAATTATTTATCGAAATTAAGTCTAAAGAAGATTCGAATTTCAAAATAAGTGGGGGCAATTTAGATAAACGCATTAATTTCTCAGGAGACTTTGGATTTCCTCTTTATTTTGCAATTAAATTAAGGAAGAATTGGGTCCTTGTAACATCAGATTATCTAAAAAAAAACGCAGGTAAAAAAAAACGCAGGTAAAATAAATTTAGAACAAGATTTTGAAAATTCGTTGTTCGCTCAAAAATTCGAAAGTAAGTCTTTTATATTCCCTAAAGGTATAAGAGTCGTTAGTCTTTATAGTAAGAAACTCGATGGGGTGGGTATAAAATATCCCCCGTATGGAAATCTAATTTCTTATGAATTCTTTTTTAGGGATAAATTAATTTTTAAATTTAATACTTCTGATTTAAAATATTTAGGCTATAGCATGAATTTAGAAATACTTCACGATGCAATGGCAAATACAAATATGGAAATCAAGGTAATATCGAAAGATGATACTGAAATTATTGAGAATTTAGATTCTGACTTTTTATTTAATGATTACGATGCTTTTTTATCTTCGATTGATCATACAACAGATCAATTTGAAATTCGGTTTGACGGCACTTCATTTTTTAAAAATATTTTAGAAGAACGTAAAAAGGGTCGCATTATAGTTAAGGAAAACTTACTTCATGTAATTCAAGATCTCGTATCGAAAGGTCTTCCAATTATGGAAACAACTATTATTCCAGCTATTGAATTCAATTAAGCCATCTTCGCCTAACTTCGACTTCTCGCGGCGCTTCGGGATTGCTATCGCAACCCTCGCTTGGCCTCCGGCACATTGCTTTGTCACTTCGGTTCGCGAGCCGCGTCTAAGGACGCTCGAACCTCGTGCCAACCGCGTCGCGCACAAGCGCTTGCGGACGCAACGTCGAGAAGTCTCTTTCGTTAGGCGAAATGTTTTATGAATTAAGCGTGAGAGCAGAATGATTGTTAAAATTGAAAAGGCAATTAGTAAGTTATTTGAGAAAATTTATGGAGCTGAAATGATAGAATTTGAACACCCTATTATTTTCAAATATGTTTCAGGAGAAGATCATCACATTGAATCGATCAAAGATAATTATTTTTATCTTTCTCGTCTTTGGCAGGTAAACGATCCTGAAGATTGTACAATTAATCCTACAATTGACTTAGCAAATACTACTTACCAAGAAATTGAGAATTTCCTGCTAAGGAATTCACCTTCTGGAGATCATTCTTCATTAAAGCAATATGCTCTGAAACTCTTTAATGATAAGGGAGCGCAAAGAGAATATATTAAAGAACTTGAAAAAATTAATATTGCCCTTGATGAAGAATATAAAAAATCATTTAAGATTCTTTGTTTAACGGATAATTATCGATCTAAGCATATGTGGAAAAATTATGCGAAGAAAAAGAAGAAATTAGATGGGTTTTGCTTAGGCTATAAATGTGAAAGTAAAAGTTCAGTAAGTTTTGTTCGTGAACACAAGAAATATAAAATCAGAATTAAATTGGGATCAATCGAAGTTAAAGGAAATCCGCAGGATTCACTTTTAGCCTATGAAGTTTTCTACGGGGACGAGGATTTAATAGCTTACAATCCATTCAAAAACAATGTGAATATACTTCTTAGTTCATACCTCTATAAAAAAGAAAAATGGTCATCAGAAAAAGAATTTAGAACACTAATTACAGATGACCAAACAATAAAACCAGATTTACAAAAAATTAGATATATTGAGGAGGATCTAAAATATATCATATTTGGCGAAAATCATTCTATAAAGGATCGGAATGCTGTATTAAAAGCAATTCATGAGAACGGGCGTTATGGAAATATAAAATTTTACGAAGCGTCCTTAATCTTTTGCAAATTAAGATTTAAAGAAATAAAACACTTCGCATAACTAAAACTTCTCGCTCCGTTCGCGACTCACAGTTCCCGCTCGCGCTCACTCCGGCCTCCGGCACATTGCTTTGTCACTTCGGTTCGCGAGACGCGACTAAGGTCGCTCGAACCTCGTGCCAACCGCGTCGCGCACAAGCGCTTGCGGCCGCAACGTCGAGAAGTCTCTTTCGTTAGGCGACAGTTTGGCAAATCTAATTTTAATAGTTAAATTGCTTGACATTGTAACCTTATAGGTTACGATGTGTGTATTGATAGTTTCATTTAAACACAAAGGATTAGAACAGTATTTTGAAACTGGAAGTAAACGAGGAATTCAACCGGATCACGCAGGGAAGTTAGGTCGAATTTTAGATAGATTGGATGCTTCACTAAATCCAAAGGATATGGACTTGCCTTCATTCAAATTGCATCAGCTTAAGGGTAAGGAACAAGAGCGATGGTCAGTTTGGGTAAATGGGAATTGGCGTGTTACGTTCGAATTTGAAGGTGAGAACGCCATATTAGTCGATTACGAAGATTATCATTAGAAGTAATAATTATGAATAAAAGAAAACCTACACACCCAGGGGAAGTATTATTAGAAGATGTAATCAAACCATTAGGTTTGACTATAACAGAAGCGGCTAAGGATTTAGGGATATCACGTAAAACTCTTTCAGAGATAGTTAATGCCAAAAGTTCAATTACTCCTGAAACGGCAATTAGGATTGCATTAGCGACTAATACTTCTCCTGAAAGTTGGCTTAACATGCAGATTAAATTAGATTTATGGAATGCATTACAAGATAAACCTAAAAATGTGATTAAATTTCCAATCTCTGCTTAGGATCTATTTCTAATATAGCCAAACCGATCGCCTAACTTCGACTTCTCGCTGCGTTCGTCACTCACGGTTCCCGCTCGCGCTCACTCCGGCCTCCGGCACATTGCTTTGTCACTTCGGTTCGCGAGACGCGACTAAGGTCGCTCGAACCTCGTGCCAACCGCGTCGCGCACAAGCGCTTGCGGCCGCAACGTCGAGAAGTCTCTTTCGTTAGGCGCAAGCTTTTAGAATTTTATGATAAATAAGATAAAAAAACATTCTCTTAAGATAATGATATATTTTGTTATATCGATCTTTTTCTTTTACGTTACAATTTATCCTAATGATTATGCGAAACTTCCCAAAACTGTTCAGATATTGGTTTTTGCGGTCTTTTTTGTTGGGAATGTATTCGCGGGCACATTTATTGATGAATTTAGGTACGGACAAATATTTCAAATTCTTAAAAAGGAAAAGAAGACTCTTGAAGGCATTTTAAGAACGAAAACCACTAATGTTGAAGAGCTTCAAAGGTTAATTGCGAGATTTATTAATTATTCAGTTATCTATAAAAGCAATATAATCGATAAACTGAATATAGATGAAGAATTTCTTTGTATTATAAAATCAAGTGAAGGTTTTGGGAAAATATGGAATAAGCTTGATGAGAAATCTATGCTCCCTTTTACTAAAGTCCTCTCAGAATGGCCAGGGTCCGTAAAGCCGTTCGAGAATGATGGCTTTTTTATCATTCCCATAAAAAATGCTATTGGAATAAAGAAGAAACAGATACGAAGCTGGGTCACTGAAAAAGTAATTCCTAAAGTAAAAAAAGAAAGAGAAAAGTTTATTAAAAATTTACCAAAAGAACTAAGAAATGAAGTAGATAATTTTTCCTATAAGTATATTGCTTTCATACTTAGAAAAAATTCGATAGATTACGATCATGAAAATCGAAAATTTAATGACCCTTTTCTTCAATTTATTATCCAAAATCAAGGAAAGAGAACGCTTTCAAGTATTACTGAAAATTTAAAAGGGATAATCACAGTGAAGGACGTTTTTACAGCTGTGGAATGGGATGCATTTATAGAAGACTTGAATGATGAACAATCTGACCTAATACACAAGAATCGAAAAAAGCTATCAGATTTATTGGCGAAGAAAGGAATAAAAGGTATTAAAGCTCTATCAGCAGTCTCTGAAGATGATTTAAAAAAAGTTGTAGCGAAGGCATTAGGGAGCGAGACGACACCGATTAAAAGTAAAAACATTGCAAATAAAATTATACTAGGATCTAAAAACGTTGTTCGCATTCTAAATACTGCTGGTGTCGAATTATAGTATTTAATAAAAGCCTTCGCATAACTTCGACTTCTCGCTTCGTTCGTCACTCACGGTTCCCGCTCGGACTCACTTCGGGCTTCGCCACATTGCTTTGTCACTTCGGTTCGCGAGACGCGACTAAGGTCGCTCGAACCTCGTGCCAACCGCGTCGCGCACAGGCGCTTGCGGACGCAACGTCGAGAAGCCTCTTTCGTTAGGCGAAATAATAGCAAAAT
>NZ_AOHC02000044.1 GCF_000332415.1 Leptospira weilii serovar Ranarum str. ICFT | reverse complement strand
ACACCTAGTATAAGATTGATAAAATTGTTGCTAAGTCTCCGGGATTCAAAACAATTACTTGAACTCCTTTGTTTAGTATTGATTTTGCAATTCTAAAAGATTGAGATCCTGCTTCCAGGCCTACGATATCGTTCGACGTTAACCATTTTAATAAATTGTTAATTCCGCTTTCCGTTGTGCTGAATTGTCGACGTTCGAGCGAGTTCTCCGAATTGATTCGAACTACCTCTAAACTTTTTTTACCACAATCAATTCCTACATACTTGACTTCTTGACTGTTCATTTCTTTTCTCCTAAAATGACAGAGGCGGAAGGTCTTAACAAAGCCGGGTGATATCACCAGCACTCCTATTCGCGGTCGACTTTGTTTAAGCCGCCACACTTTGGTTTGCGGTGGCCGATTTAGATTCATCTATGGGTCGGGGTCTAAACCCCAAGGGAGCGATCAATCTGCCACCGGCCTTCTTGACTCCGTCGAATCAAGAATATCACACTTCGAACTGCCTTACGTCCAAGAATCATACTAATCTATGGATCGCTCATCTTAGCTTCGCTAAGAGCCAACGCTTTCGCTCCGCGGCTTTTGGCTATCTCGCTCTCTATGGATCGCTCATCTTAGCTTCGCTAAGAGCCAACGCTTTCGCTCCGCGGCTTTTGGCTATCTCGCTCTCTATGGATCGCTCATCTTAGCTTCGCTAAGAGCCAACGCTTTCGCTCCGCGGCTTTTGGCTATCTCGCTCTCTATGGATCGCTCGATAGAATCACGAAATTGATTGACAGGCCATATACAAACGAGAGTCTAATCGGTGCAATGGATAGCGCTCCCGAGCACCTTGGCCCTCTATTAATCCAGTTCTTACTCGGAGTGGGATTCTCCGCTCTGATCCTTACCCTTGCCATACTCATCGGTCCGAAGAAAAAATCGAAACCCCAAGACGCCTTCGAATGTGGTGTGCAATATTACGGAGACGCGAGAGGACTTTTTAACATCAAGTTTTATCTGGTCGCGGTCCTTTTCATCCTCTTCGACATCGAGGCGGTCTTTTTGTTTCCCTACGCGGTCAATCTGATCGGATTCAAAAACGCGGGACTCGGTTTTTTTCTCATCTTCGAGATGTTTGTGTTTGTCCTGACCTTAGTTGTGGGTTTATACTATATCTGGAAGAAAGGAGCTCTGGAATGGGATTGAGTGATTTGAGTCAAGCTCCGGGACAGGCTCTGGGAGACATGCTCCAACTTGGAAGTATAGAATCCGTGATTCAATGGGGAAGGAGCAATTCCCTTTGGCCTTTTCCTTTTGCAACCGCTTGTTGCGGAATCGAGTATATGAGTACGGCCTGTTCCGATTACGACATCGCCCGTTTCGGAGCGGAACGTCCTTCGTTTTCTCCGCGTCAGGCGGACATGATCCTGGTACTGGGAACGATCACTTACAAGATGGCTCCCGTCCTCCGTCAGATCTACGATCAAATGGCGGAACCCAAGTTTGTCATCAGCGTCGGGGCCTGCGCTTCCTCCGGGGGAATGTTCAACACCTACGGAGTTTTGCAGGGAGTGGATCGAATTCTTCCGGTGGACATTTATGTTCCCGGTTGTCCTCCGAGACCCGAGGCGATTTTAGACGCACTCGTTAAATTGCAGACGAAACTGAAAACCCAGGGGCTGGAAGCGAGACGTCAGGAAGTGATGCAGAAAATCCAGGAATTGAACGAAAGAAATAAACCCCTGGTCGTACGATGAAAGAAGAAGTAGAACGTTTCCTCAAAGAAAAATTTCCGCATTTTTTGGACGTACAGGAACCGGTCGTCTCCAACGTTCCGGTTTTTTATCTCAAACCCGAAGGTGTGGTTCCCGTATTGAACGGTCTTAAAAACCATCCGACACTCAATTATAATTTTCTAAACGACTTAACCGCGGTGGATTGGCTCGGAAAAAAAGAGCCCCGATTCGAAGTCAATTATCTGCTTCGTTCCGGAAATAAGGCCGCGAGCAAAATTCAGATCAAGGTCCGCGTCGAAGACGGGGAATCGGTTCCAAGCGCGACTAACGTTTACAAGGGAGCCGACTGGCCGGAAAGGGAAGTATATGATCTTTTTGGAATCTCCTTTATCGGTCATCCGAACCTGGATCGGATTTTGATGCCCGACAATTTTCAAGGACATCCCTTGCGGAAGGATTTTCCGTTGGAAGGATTCGGTCAGGATTATCTGATCGAGGATCTGCTTCACATTCACATAAACGAAGATATTACCAAGGAAGGAGGGAAGAAGTAGTATGATGTACGAAAAAACGGCGGAACACTTCCAACAGAAATATAAAAATCTTCCCGAAGGACATCTTCTGGTAAACCTGGGGCCTTCTCATCCGGCCACACACGGAATTTTGCAAAACGTGATCCAAATCGACGGGGAAAGAATCGTGGAAGCCGAGTCCGTGATCGGATACGTGCATCGTTGTTTTGAAAAATTAGGAGAACGTTATACATACAATCAGTTCTTGGTCTGCACGGATCGGATGAACTACGTTTCCACTCCTCTGAACAACATCGGTTGGATCCTCGCCGTGGAAAAGATGATGCAGGTGGAAGTACCCGATCGTGTAACGTATGTTAGGATGATCATCTCCGAACTTTCCAGGATCATGGATCATATCATCTGCACGGGGATTCTCGGAGTGGATCTCGGAGCCTTCTCCGGGATGTTGCATCTGTTTCATCATCGCGAAAATATCTATCAGGTTATCGAAAAACTCACCGGCGCGAGATTGACCACGACCTTTTGTAGAATCGGAGGACTGGAACGGGACATTTATCCGGACTTCGTTAAGGAAATCAAACTCGTCTGCAAGGGACTCAAACCCGCGATCGAGGAATTCAACAGTCTTCTTTTAAAGAATAAAATTTTTCTGGGACGCACCGAAGGGATCGGAGGAATTTCCGCCGAAAACGCGATCGCTTACGGATTTACAGGGCCGAATCTCAGGGCCGCGGGAGTGGACTGGGACGTTCGTAAGGACGAACCTTATCTATTTTACGATAAGGTGGACTTTGACGTTCCGATCGGAGAAGACGGAAGCGTTCTTCATAGAACGTTAGTCCGCATGGAAGAAATGCGTCAGTCGATCCGGATCATCGAACAGCTCGTAGACGGAATTCCGGAAGGGCCTTGGCACGCGGATCTTCCGCATGCGTATCTTCCCGAAAAGAACAAAGTCTACAACAACATGGAAGAATTGATCTATCATTTCAAGATCATCATGCACGGGGTCAAGGTTCCTCCGGGAGAACACTACATGGCGACCGAAGCCGCCAACGGTGAACTCGGATTTTACATCGTTTCCGAAGGGGAAAAATCTCCCTGGAGGGTGCACGTTAGACGCCCTTGTTTTTGGTATTATCAGGCATTTGCCGAACTCGTTCGGGGCGGATTGCTTGCCGATTCGGTCGCGACCATGAGTTCTTTGAACGTGATCGCGGGGGAGTTGGACTGCTGATGAGTTACAAGTTTAGCGACGTTTCCGAAAAAAGATTCCAAAAGATGTTGGAAGTATTTCCGGACAAACGTTCCCTCGTTCTGCCTTGTTTGTACATTCTCCAAAGGGAAAACGGTTTTGTGGACCAAGCGGGAATGGACTACATCGCCGAACGTCTGGGAGATCCGATTTCTCTCGCACAAGTTTACGGGGTCGCCACGTTTTACACTCTCTACAACAAAAAACCTGTCGGTAAATATCATATCCAGATTTGCGGAACTTCGAGTTGTTATCTGTCGGGAAGCGATCGGATCGAAGAACACCTTTGCAAACGTTTGGGAATTCATACGGGACAGACGACCCCGGACGGCAAGTTCACTTTGGAAGAAGTGGAATGTCTGGGCGCTTGCGGTTACGCTCCGATGGTCCAGATAGGCGACGATTTTTACGAGCAACTGACTCCCGAAAAAGTGGATCGGATTCTCGATAACCTGAACTGACAAAAGGAAATCCTTATGGCAGAAATGAAACTTCTTACGAAATACATAGACAACCCTCAGTCCGCCAAACTCGAGTTTTACGAATCCGTACACGGTTACGACGGTTTGAAAAAAGCCCTCGCGATGAAACCGGACGATATCATCGCGGAAGTCAAAAAATCGGGCCTACGAGGAAGAGGGGGCGCTGGATTTCCGACCGGACTCAAATGGTCTTTTATCCCGAAAGACATTCCAAAACCGAAATACATCATCTGCAACGCCGACGAAGGTGAACCGGGAACATTCAAAGATCGTAAACTGATTGAAAACCTTCCGCACCAAATCATAGAAGGTATGATTATCGGAGCGAAAGCCATCGGTTCCAACAAAGGATTTTTTTACATTCGGGGAGAATTTCAAAAGGGCGCCAAGACCATGCAGACCGCGATCGACGAGGCGTATGCCAAAGGTTATCTCGGAAAAAATATTCTAGACACCGATTTCGACTTCGATTTGATTTTGTACGAGGGCGCGGGCGCTTATATCTGCGGAGAAGAAACGGCGCTCATCAATTCCCTGGAAGGAAGAAGAGGCCATCCGAGACTCAAACCCCCTTTTCCCGCGGTTTCGGGTTTGTATCGTTCTCCGACCGTGGTCAATAACGTGGAAACGTTTTCTGCGATTCCTCATATCCTAGACAAGGGCGCGGATTGGTATTCCAAGATCGGAACCGAAAAATCTCCGGGTACGAGACTTTTTAGCGTTTCGGGTCACGTAAAAAAACCGGGTGTCTACGAAATCGAATTAGGAACTCCTTTATTAGAACTTGTGAATGATCTTTGCGGAGGAATCGTGGACGATAAACCTCTCAAAGCCGTAATTCCGGGCGGATCTTCGGTGCCGATTTTGACGGCGGAAGAATGCAAAACCGCTAATATGGATTTCGAATCCATGGCGGCTCACAAGACCATGCTCGGTTCGGGCGCGGTGATCGTGCTCGCGGAAGGTTCGGACATCGTGGAAACCACGTATCGTTTCGCGAGATTTTATGCGCACGAATCCTGCGGACAGTGCACACCTTGTAGGGAAGGAACGCATTGGGTCCGGGACATTCTGTATAAAATCAAAGAAGGCGAGGGAACAACCCAGGATATCGATCTGATTCTTTCTCTTTCCAGAAATATGGAAGGCGGAACTACGATCTGTCCTCTTTCCGACGCTTGTGTGGGAGCGGTCCGTCCGGCGATCCAAAAGTTTCGCGCGGAGTTTGACGCGAGATTGAAAGAAAAACCGGCGCCCGTGCCCGATCATCCCCGAAGAAGAAAAGAGGATCGGATTGAGACGGTGGGAGGAAGGACCACTCCATGAACTGGAACGAAATTCTATTTTGGCTTTTGAAAAGCGGACTTTTCTTTTTTATTTTGATCACCGCCTGCGCGTATTATACGCTCGCCGAAAGAAAGGTCGCGGGTTTTATCCAGGATCGAAAGGGTCCGAACCGCGCGGGGATCTGGGGACTTTTACAACCTCTCGCGGATGGAATTAAATTTTTGACTAAAGAGGAAGTGTTTCCGACCCAGGTGAACAAGGTCATGTATTTGATCGCTCCCGCGATTTCGATGACCTGCGCGATTATGGCCTGGTCGGTCGTTCCCTTGGGAGGTCAGATTCCTCTTCCGCAGTGGCTTCAAGATAAAACCGGTCTTACTTTTTTGGATCTACAAGTCGCCAATCCCGATACCGGAATTTTATTTTTGTTTGCGATTTCTTCTTTGGCGGTTTACGGGATCATCATCGCGGGTTGGGCGAGTAACAACAAATATTCGCTGTTAGGCGCCATTCGCTCCACGGCGCAGATGATCAGTTACGAACTTCCTCTTTCTATGAGTGTGGTTTCGATCGTGATCCTCACGGGTTCTTTGAAACTTACGGATATCAGCGCGGCGCAGGCCGGGCTTTGGAACATCTTTAAACTTCCGGGGTTGATCGCGTTTTGTCTGTTTGTGGTCGCCATGTTTGCGGAGACCAACCGTCTGCCTTTCGACTTGGCGGAAGCGGAATCCGAACTTGTGGTCGGGTTTCACACCGAATACGGTGCGTTTAAGTTCGCATTATTTTTTATCGCGGAATACATGAACATGATCACGATGAGTTGTGTCGTAACACTTCTGTTTTTCGGGGGATATCAGGTTCCGTTCGGGATTTTGGAAGGACACGTATTACAGCCGTTATTCGGACTTTTTTTCTTTTTGGGAAAAGTATTGTTCTTCACCTTTTTGTTTCTTTGGGTGAGATGGACCCTTCCTCGTTTTCGCTACGATCAACTGATGACTCTGGGATGGAAAAAACTCATGCCCTGGGCGGTTTTGAACATACTGATCGCGAGCCTCTATATACAATTTTAAGAATATAATAATATAAAAAAATATGCCATTTACAGATCAACCTCAGTTGCTTTTGTTCTTTCTGTTCGCCTCGGTGATGATCCTCGGTTCTCTCGGGGTCGTCTTTCATCCGAACGCGATCACCGCCGCCGTACTCCTCGTGTTGAGTTTTTTTTCCCTGGCCGCGATCTATGCGGTGATGAACGCGATTTTCATCGCCACGATGCAGCTTCTTGTTTACGCGGGGGCGATCATGGTATTGGTCGTGTTCGTATTGATGCTTTTGTCTCTCCGAGACGACGCACCTCGATTTTTTATCTTTGAAAAACCCATTAAGAAACTCTTATATTTGGGATTGGTAATGTTTCTGGGAGTCCTTTTGATCACCGCGGTTCAGGACGGGATCCCCTCGGAAAGTTCCGCACCAGTAGGATACGCCCAGAACAAAGACGGAAAATTTGTCGGATATTATTTTCGAATTTCGAATAACCAAAACGCGTCGGACTCGAACGTTCCATTCGGAAACGACGCAACTCCGAACGCAGTTTCCGGAAAGGATACGACTCCGACCGACGTTTATTCTCAAGGAAACACGGCGGTTGTGGGAAGCGCGATGTTTTTACGATATCTTCTCCCTTTTGAACTCATCTCCATATTATTACTCGCGGCCGTGTTGGGCGCGGTCGTCCTCGGTAAAAAGAATTTAGGAAAAGAAACGGAAGGAGGAAAGTTATGAGCCTCTGGATCTCCGGAATCCCGATCCACTACTATCTGATTCTTGCGATGATCGTCTTTACGATCGGAGTCGGCGGGGTGATGGTAAGAAGAAGTGCGGTTCTGATCTTTATGTCGGTGGAATTGATCTTGAATTCGGTGAATCTCGTATTCGTAACATTCTCAAAAGCTCTTCATCAAGTCGACGGAGAAGTGGTCGTGTTTTTTGTGATGGCGATCGCCGCCGCGGAAGCCGCGATCGGACTGGCGATCGTGATCGCGATTCATAGAATCAAAAAGACGAGCTACGTAGATCAAATGAATCTGATGAAGTGGTAGGAAGAATGGAAATAACAAATCTGATACCTGCGTTAGTCGCTCTTCCATTGATCGGATTTTTGGTCTCCGGAATTTTCGGTAAATGGCTGAAAAGTTTTACCGGAATATTTTCGACCGGAGTTGTGTTCGTTTCTTTTGTGTTGGCTCTCGTATGCTTTTTTCTGTTTCATCCGATGGAAAGGACGATCCCGGAAATTGTAACCGTATTTCCTTGGATTGAAGCGGGCGGAATCCAGGTTTCTCTCGCCTATCAAGTCGATCAACTTTCGCTGTATATGATTTTGATCATCACCGGAATCGGGGCCCTCATCCATCTTTACAGCATCGGCTACATGAAGGACGATCCGGGGTTTGCGCGTTATTTCGCCTACTTGAACCTATTCATCTTTGCGATGCTCAATCTCGTACTTGCAGAAAATCTAATTCTTCTTTTTCTCGGATGGGAAGGAGTGGGGCTTTGTTCGTATCTTTTGATCGGGTTCGACTATCACAAAGAAACCGCAGCCGACGCGGGGATGAAAGCCTTTATCGTAAACCGGATCGGAGATCTTGGGATGCTTTTAGGGATCGCGCTCGT
Source organism: Leptospira weilii serovar Ranarum str. ICFT (assembly GCF_000332415.1). Lineage (GTDB taxonomy): Bacteria > Spirochaetota > Leptospiria > Leptospirales > Leptospiraceae > Leptospira > Leptospira weilii_A. The sequence continues at coordinate 14,877 of NZ_AOHC02000044.1, read as the reverse complement.
GTTTTGGTATACGGGTTCCGTTTCCTTTACGGCGATCGGAGAAGCGATTCCGGAAGTACCTTCTTTTCGTTATATACTTCCTTTGGCTGCGGTTTGTTTTTTTATCGGAGCGATCGGAAAGTCGGCGCAACTTCCGTTGCACGTATGGCTTCCCGACGCGATGGCCGGACCGACTCCCGTTTCCGCGCTCATTCACGCGGCGACCATGGTGACCGCGGGAATTTTTTTGATCGCAAGACTCAATCCGATCTTTTTATCCGCGCCTCAGGTGGGACATTGGATCGTGATCGTCGGATCGGTGACCGCGTTTTTTGCGGCTACGATCGGGCTTTTTCAAAACGACATCAAGAAGGTGCTCGCGTATTCCACCGTCTCGCAGCTCGGATATATGTTTGTCGCGATGGGGGCGGGCGCCTATGTCGCGGGGCTTTTTCACTTGATGACTCACGCGTTTTTTAAAGCGCTTTTGTTTTTGGGATCGGGTTCGGTGATTTATGCGCTCCATCACGAACAGGATCTGAGAAACATGGGCGGGCTCAAAAAACAGATGAAGATTACCTGGATTACTTTTCTTGTCGGCTCCCTCGCGATTTCCGGAATTCCACCTTTTAGCGGATTCTTTTCCAAAGATCTAATATTAGAAAAGAGTTATGCGTATGGGGCGCTTTTTTACGGACTCGGAATCGTGACGGCGTTATTGACCGCGTTCTACATGTTTCGTATGACGTATCTCGCGTTTTACGGAGAATCCCGGGTTTCTTCCCACAAGGCGGAACACTTACACGAGTCTCCGATTGTGATGACGATTCCGCTTGTGATTTTGTCCATCGGAGCCGCGATCGCCGGATTTTTGGAAGTGCCTCATTTTCTTTTCGGAGGTGCGAACGTGCTCACCCGCTACTTCGCTCCCGTTTTTATCCGAGGAACCGAAATTTCGGAGATGATCGTAAAACAGTCGTTAGACGTTCACGAGGTCGGAACTACGATGGAACTGAGTTTGGTCGCGTTTTCCGTAGCGGTCGCGGTCGCCGGAATATTCATCGCGAGAACGATCTTTTTAACCGGAAAAAAAATTCCCGACGCGGAAGAATCTCATACCGGAGTCAAAAGAATTCTTTCCAAGAAATACTACGTGGATGAATTCTATCGCAACTTTATCGTAGAGCCGATCCTACTTCTCGGAAAGTTTTTGGCCGATCACGTGGAAAGAAATTTTTTGGATCTGATACTGAGAGGAACGGGAAGGTTCGCGGTCGCGATCTCGTTGGTTCTCCGGCGGGTTCAAACGGGAATCGTAGTCGACTACGCGATTTTGATCGTACTCGGAACGGTAGTCATACTTTCCTTTTTTCTAATGAGGGGGCTGTAACTTGGATTTCCCGCCGTATATACTCAGTATCTTTTTATTTTTACCTCTGATCGGAGTTCCGTTTTTATTTTTATCCGATAAGGTTCATTGGCTGAGATTCATTTCCGGATCGTTCACGCTCCTTCCGTTTTTGATCATCGTAGGTTTGTATTTTAAATACGATCCTTCCAATTCCTCCCTACAGTTTGTGGATAGAATTTGGAACGTAGTCGCATCCGGAAAACTGAAAGTGGACTATCATATCGGACTGGACGGATTCAGTCTCCTCCTCTGCGGAATGTCTTCGTTGTTGTTTTTTCTTTCCACGTTGGCTACGTGGACGAGTATCACCAACCGTATTCGCGAATTTTACATTTATCTAATGATCGTGGAGATGAGCGTTCACGGAGTGTTCTTATCCGGAAATCTCGTGTTGTTTTATATCTTCTGGGAAGCGATGGTTTCTCCGATGGTGCTCATGGTCGGAATTTGGGGAGAGGATCAACGAGTCAAGGCGGCGATCAAATATCTGATCTTTTCGTTTACCGGATCGGTGTTGATGCTTGCAGGAATTCTAATACTCTATTTTAAAACCGGAACGATCGTGATCGAAGAATTGTCCACGGGACTATTGCCGGAAATTCCGAAGAACATTCGTTTGTTTATGTTTTTTGCATTCGTTTTGGCGTTTGCGATCAAGGTGCCTTTGTTCCCGCTTCATACTTGGATGCCGGACGTTCACTCGCAAGCTCCCACCGTGGGTTCCGTGGATCTTTCCGGAATTTTATTGAAGATCGGACTTTATGGGTTCATACGTTTAGCGATTCCATTGTTTCCGGAAGAAATGTTGGAATACAGGGAAATTCTCGGAGGACTTTGTATCGTCGGAATCATCTACGGAGCCGTGATCGCGATGGCTCAGGAAAACTCCAAACGAGTCGTGGCGTTTTCTTCTCTTTCACACATGAGTTTTTGTATGCTCGGGATTTTGAGTTTTACGGAAGAGGGAATGGCGGGCGGAATGTTGCAGATGCTCAACCACGGATTTACGGCGGGGATGCTCTTTTTTATGCTGGGAATGTTACACGAAAGAATCGGAAACAACGATATTGCGAAAGCCGGGGGATTGTCCAAGTTGCTTCCGGTGTTTTCGGTCTTTTTTGCGATCGCGGTTTTTTCTTCCTTGGGAGTTCCCGGAACCAATAGTTTTATCGGAGAATTTCTGATCATCCTCGGAAGTATCAAGGCCAACGTCGTATATGGTGCGTTAGCCGCAACCGGAGTCGTGTTTGCCGCGGGATATTTATTGTTGTTCGCAAAACGGATGATCTTCGGAGAGCCGACCAAAAACCTGATCGAACACCACGATCTCAATCTGAAAGAGTGGTTGATCCTCGTTCCGACCGTAGCCATGATTTTTTGGATCGGAATCTATCCCAAACCGTTTTTAAAAGTATTGGAACCTTCCGTCAAAGTCGCATTAAATTCCGCGTCTGCAAAAGTCATTCGGGATCGTTCTCCGAGTACTTATAAAGAAACGGATCGGAACGGCAAGACCGTCGATATCGATACGCTCCGAAAATATGTTTCGTATAAATCATTGGGAGAGAATCCGCCGAGTTACGAGGAACGCCTGAAAGGATTCCAGGGAAAATATGCGTTGCCGGAATCGATCCGAAAGGGAAAAGAAACTTCTCCGGAAGGGGACGAGGAGGCGCAAAAATGAATCCGACCTTCCTCGACTTATTTTCCATTTTACCCGCGCTGATCCTAGCCGCGGGCGGAGTGTTCGTGATCTGTTTGACCGTACTTTTTAAAACGAAAGAATTTCTGATCGTAAGATACGTGTCCGGACTGATCTTACTCTCCGCTTTTGCGAGTGTGATTTACATCGCTTTTGCAAACGTACCTTACTCCGATTTTCAATTACCCGGCACCGGAACTTACTTCGGCGGGCAGATCGAAGATTCGCCCGTAACCTTTTGGTTGAATCTGATCTACATCTCGATGGCGATCGGAACCGCGGCGATCGTTCCAAGAATATTAAAAAATCATAAAGTAGAATTTCCCGAATTCTATCCTTTATTGTTGTTCGCAACCTGCGGAATGATACTCATGACTTCCGGACAGGACTTCATTCTCGTATTCGTGGCGTTGGAACTCATGAGTATCTGTCTCTACATTCTGATCGGAATGGCGAGAAGCGATTTGTTTTCCTTGGAAGCGACTCTGAAGTATTTTTTACTCGGAAGTTTTTCCTCCGGGTTTATGTTGATGGGGATCGCCTTTTTATTCGGTGGAAGCGGATCTACGAACATCACCGCCGCTTTACAACCTCTGATGATCGACGGATACCAAGGAAATTTCACGAAGATCGGACTCGTATTGTTTATCACGGGGGTCGCGTTTAAGATCGCGCTTTTTCCGTATCACGCTTGGACTCCGGACGCATACGAAGGCGCTTTAACTCCGGTAACCGGTTATATGTCCACTGCGGCAAAGTCGGCTTCCATCGGACTTTTGCTTGTTCTTTATACGAAACTTCCGGTACCGCTCCAAGACAGCACTTGGTCGTGGTTGCCCGGAATTCTTGCGTTGTTATCGATGGTCTACGGAAACCTGCTCGCATTAAAACAGGAAAATTTAAAGCGAATGCTCGCGTATTCTTCGATCGCACACGCCGGTTATATCGTCGCGGGGATCTCGGTGGGAATCAAAGAAGAAGTGTTGTTCTATCTCACCATATATTCTTTTATGAGTTTGGGCGCGTTTGCGATCCTTGCGTATTTGGAAGACGGAACGAGACAGGTAACTTTCTTTTCCGTTCAGTCTTTGTCTGGGGTAAAACCGCTTACGGCGATCGCGATCAATATCTTCTTTATGTCCTTGGCGGGAGTTCCGCCTTTCGGAGGATTTTGGGCGAAGTTGTTCCTCTTTCAAAAACTCGCCGAGTCCGAATCTCTGATGAATCGAATTTTATTGATCGGGGGAGTGATGAACTCCGCGCTCGCGTTATACTACTATCTGCGGATCGGAATCGCGACATTCATGAGCAGCGACGAGGGGGAAATCTCGCGCAATCACGCGGCTCCATACAGTATCGGAGTGACGGTGGTCGTCCTGATTTGTCTTTTTATGGTCGTGTTCGGTTGGTTATCGATCGTTCCCCATGATTTAAATATTCGTCCGGATCTATAGTTCTTTAGAGTTGTTGAACAATTAATTTTCCGTCCGTTTCGTTACATTAAAACGGACGATCGAAGCGGTTTTGTTAATCCTACTATGGAATTTTTCAACAACTCTTTTGATCCTTTATAGTTGAACATCGTAAAGAAACATATGTCCGTTTTTAGGATTTTCATAATAAACGGAACCTTGACCGTATTCTCCGCTGGGCATTAGAACTTTATAATATTTAGGAGGTCTAAACCAGGCCGGAGCGTCGGAAGGTTCGGATCCGTCCGATTTGACTTCGATCAAACGATTCAGTTTTTTGAATTCTTTTCTCCAGGGAGGAGGGGCCTTGAGTTCTAAAAACAAAATGTGTTCGTGACTCCAGTGCGCCGACTCCCAATACTTACCGTGAATGAGTTCCAAATCGTTCGGCACCGTTTGAGCCCCCGACCAGTAAAGATAAGCGGACTTCGGGTCTTCCGTATTTTTTTCCTCACATCCGTATACGAAAAGTTTCAGAACGATCGGTAAAAATGCGACCCAGGATTTGATTTTTTGAATCCAAGCTTTGATTCTTGCTTTCATGAGAATTTTGTCCTTTTTCTAAAACGAAACACGGAATTTTAGAGTCCTTTTTGGAATGATTGTGCCTCGGATATTTTGAAAACGGAACCGGAATCTTTTTGTCCGTTGAAACAAAAACAAAAGGATCGAAATAGAAAATCAACGAGGATTGTAAAACGACCGGATAATGATACGGATTATCTTTAGATCCGACAACTTGCGGGGCGGATAATACGGTGTACGGATTTTAAGAGGTTGTCAGTCCTAGACGTTTGAAAGAGCCTGTGATTTCGTCGGATCGTTGAAAAATCCAAAGATAAGTTTTTTAAACTCGAAGGGGGAAGTATGAACATAGAAATCGGAAAAGGGTTGAACGGTCTTTATTTCGGAATGTCCAAGGACGAGGTAAAATCAAAACTCGGAGAACCCGACGAGATCTACGACTACGATTACGAAGGTTCCGTCTCGACCGGATACGAATATTTTTCGGAGGAATCCGAATATGAATTCGATCAGGACGAAGGCGATCGATTGTATTCGATTACGATTTCAAATCCTTCGATTCGGCTTTTTGGAAAACCGATCATAGGCGAATCCATCGAAACCGTCCGAGAAATTCTGAGTCAAAACGGAATCGACGATTTTGAAGAGGACGATGAAGATCACGAGGGTCACGACCACGAAGAAGATCACGGTGTGACCGCCTTCTCCGATAAACTCAACGCGGTTTTTCAGTTTGAAGAAAACGAATTGATCTTTTTCGGATTCAGTCCGCTTTTTAAAGACGATACGATCGATTGGCCTAAATACTAAACGTTACGGTTGTACGAGTTCCAATTCTATTATATCTTCTTTTTCAATTTCTATCCTATTCCCTTCCTTATCCACAAGCAGGTAAAATCGATCCGTCTCTTCGATCGTTCCGGAATAAACTTTCTTATTTTTGAGAGTGATTCGATAGATCGGGACCGATGTGCGGGAATGATCCGAAGGATCGGATGTAATTAAGGAATTTGTTGTTTCGTTATGACGGGTAAAATTTTCATTTAAGGTTTTTTTGGAATCCTCGGAAAGGGCTTGGTATTTCGTAAATTCGCCCGAGTTCGTTTTGACGACTTCGATTTCTTGCGAAGCGGTTTGCGAAGTTTCGTCTTTAAGAACGGAGTATCCGGTTAAAACGTCCACTTTCGGTTTTGTGGAATCGGACGGCTCGACTCGTATCGCACCCTCTAACACTATAATTTGATATTTTTTATAATGCGGGTCCACTATGAGAACGAGAGTGGTTCCTAGGAGCTCGGAAGATATGGTCTCGACTTTCGATCGAACTCTCAGAGTTGTTTTTTTTTTGATCGTAGTAAACAGAGCCGTTCCCGACCTTAAATCCAGATTGATTTCGTCCCCTTTTTTGGAAGCGGAAAAGATCGAATCGGGTAAAATTCTCAAAGTCAACCCCAGATCTCCGGCGATCGTATAATCGCAGTAGGAATTTTTACCGGATTTCAGAACGATTTTTTCCTTATCCATAGTAACGTTACACTGGCCCGTCGTCACCGATTTGGTGATTTCGAATTCGTTTTGGTTCCCGGTAAAAAATCTAAAATAAAATGCCAAACCTGAAAGTAATAGAACACAGGCGGCGGCTAATAATGAATTTCTAAAATAGAGAACGCCGCGTTTTTTTTCACGGGAACGGAACGGTTCAAGCTCCTTTCGATTTACATCCAAGGTTCCGATTTGAATCTTCAATTTCATCAACTCGAAGAATTCTTTTTTGGACTTTGGATCGGATAAAAATTGGCTGAGTTCCGATCGTGTCATTTCGTTGGCAATGGCTCGTTGCATATTTGACCTTCGATTTGATTCGGGATTAGATTCCATCTTTTATCTCCTATATACTCTCAAAGTCGAAATTCGAATTTTGCAATTTCTTACGTAGGACGGTCAGCGACGCGTATGTTTTCCGATTTACCGTTCTTACGGATATCCCTAACTTTTCGGCGGTTTCTTTGATCGTATATTTTCCTAAAAAACGCAGTATGATTATATTCTTTTCCAAATGAGGTAAACTTTCCACGCTTGCGTTTAAAAGATCCAACTGATGCTTATCTTCCTCGTATTCTATTTCCTTTTTCGAAATAAATTCTAAAACTTTATGAGAATTTTCCACTTCTCTTTTTTCGGATGCGCCTTTCTTCCGAATCAAATCCAGGAATTGGTTTTTGGCGATCGTAAGCATCCAAGACGTTTCGTTGCCCTTGGAAGGATCGAACTTTTCCCAATGGTTCAGGACTTTGATAAAAGTTTCCTGACAAGTTTCCTCCGCTTCCTCTTTGGAAGCGCCTTTGCTAAGAAGAAATCGATAAATTTTTTCATAATTTCTCGAATATAAACCGTCAAAATCAAAAATTTGACTTTCGGAATTTTGGCTCATCTGTAATTAAATAACGAACCGACTTGTAAAAAAGTGTCACGCGGAAGCAAAAAAAAATCGAATGCCGCCATCGAATCCGAAATTTTTACGATTTAACCTTAAACTTAATTTTTCCGTTCCGAGAATTCGGAAAACTACGAAACGTTCCGAGGAATCAAGCGAGTTACTTTCTAAACTCAACGAAACGCTGTTATACGTTTTATTTTTCGTATCGACTTGTTTTTTTACGAACCTCGACGCGAAATCGATTTTACTCAAAAATGGGAGAAGAATCGTGAATGTGGAAGTCAAAACCGTTCCCAACGGTTTTGAAATCACACATAAAAACGGTAAGGTGGAGAGAATTTCCCTCTCGGAAGTCCAGAAAGTTTTTATTTCCAATTTCCCGCCGAATCCAGCAAAAAAACCCGAGTTGGCAAAACCGACCCCCAATTTAGAAGGAACTTCGAAAGAAAACACTCCACAACATCCCACTCAAAACCCCGAAGTGGTCAAACCGACTCCTAATTTAAGGCCAAGTGTGGAAGAAAGAGTTCCCACAGCCAAAAAATCAGGCATTAAAGTTTTTGCGGAAGGGCTGATTCCCGGATGGTCCCGATTGCTTCGAAATGATTCTTATACTTTAAAAGGTTTGGGTTTTCTTTTGATACTTACGGAACTTTATCTCACCGAAAGAAGTGTCGTATATTTGAGTCCCGTAAAATCCGCCTCGCAAACGGGTACAGCGCCTACGCCGTTCGATCTGTTCGCCATCGTGTCAAACGATCGAAATCTGATCAATATTGCCGCCTCGTACAGTATCATTTCGAATTCTTCGAAAGTCGTTTTGACAGACGGTCAAGTGCTGGAGAAAGGACGTTATCAGCGTGAGAAGCAAGAATACGTTTCCGCTTTTGTTTTCGTTTTAATTTTGGACGCTTTCTTAGGATATCAGTTTGAAAATTGGGAAGTTGTGCCCAGTGTAAACGTTTCCTTTCGGGAAAAAGAAAAGGAAGTTTCGGGCGGAGTGATTTTTCGTTTTTAGGACCGTCCGGAAGTACAAGATTCCCTGATTTTTTTTTCTAAAATACGCTTCAATCCCGAATTTAAGTTTCATTCTTCGAATTTTTTTGTGGCACAAAAAAAAACGAGGGTCGTTGGCATAGTTGAACCAATTTGGAGGATTCAACCATGTTCCAAAAAAAAATAGCCGTGATGTTGTTCTTAACGTTGTTCTTTTCGAACTGCGCTAGCAAAAAGGACGACAACTCTCTCAACAATGCACTTCTCTTGGCGGCGCTTCAATCTAAAGATCCCGGTGTTTCCGGAGTTTATGCAGCTTTGAGCGTCCTTACCGCAAATAACAACCCGGGGCAACAGGGAGCTCGTTCCAGAGGGAACGTATCTCCTTTTGCGACAATCAATCAGTCTCAGGATTGTGCTTTGGGTGGAAAGATGACTTTGTCGGGTGAAATGACCCCTAGTCAAACGGCTACCGGGTTTAGCATGCAGTTTACCGATACAAAGATGGCGTTTGAAAATTGTCAACAAATGGCTCCTACGATGGAGGGTGGTGGAACCTCTCTTGTCACGATTGAAGGTGAAATTACCTTAGATGGGAGAGCGGATATAGTCATGGATGGAAATTTGAATCCGAATGCACCGCTGACCGAGATGAAATATACGATGAACAGTATTCGAAGAATGCGTACGAGTTCTTATACTGTGAACGGCTTCTTATATCCGACAATCGATCTTACCTTCACATCGAACAACGCAAAATACTCGATTCAAAATATGGACGATCTCGATAAAGCGACCATGACGATCGAGGAGACCGTGGAAATCAGCGGAACGATCGGCGAGGAAAAGATAAAAGATTCACATACCTATAAATCTACGATTAAACTGAAGTAATTTTTGGGCCGCCGAGTCAAAAAGGCTCGGCGGTTTTTAAATTTCATTTTTTCTCCTGCCGATGATTTTACTCTTCCGGAAAATTTCCGTTTTTCATATAAAATCAATAGACCGAACTCACGCGTTTTAGAGATCGGGACGAATGGTTTGTGTTTGTCTGCCGAGGAAGACGCGGTGCAACCTGAAAATAAATTATAATGTACGAATATAAAAAATCATTAGTTTCTTTGGAGGGCTTCTTCAAAGGAACCGTGGATCATTTTGAAGACCTCTTGCCAACTTTCTTCCACCTCGTGGGAATACCAGGGTCCAAGCCATTCTTGCAAAGCAAAAAGCCAGCCTTTTTCCAGGAGGGGAATTTCTTCCACTCGGTTGCAGATTTTGATACATTCCATTCCGAAGTTATGAATGGCTCTTTCCAGTTGCGGGTCCTGAGGTCCGAAAAGGGCGATGTTCCGCGCGGCGCTTATAAAAGATTTGGCTTCTTCCAATTGAATCCGGGAAAAGACGTCCTCGTATTTTAGGCTGTTTTCCTTTAGATATACAAAAAATAATTCTACGAATTTGATTCTGTCCAAATTAACGATATCAAAGGATTCGCGTAAGTTACGAACCTGCTTTTCCGAAATGCTCATTTTCACTCGTTCTCCGCAAATCCAGTGTTTTTAAAGGATATTATGTAGGATATACGATTTTGAACGATTGGCTTATTGGGTTATAACACGACCCGTTTTATATTAGGACGCCGTATCTTAAAACGTATCCGATGGCGTCGTGGCCGAAAATTCTTCCTCAAAAATTGATCCGATAGAGGATGAAATATCCTTTGTGAAGACGACTCTCCGGAAAATTTAAGGGTCATTCAAAGCCCGGCCGGTAAAATCGGTGTTTTGGGTTCGCGCCGATTCCCGTTATCCGGAGGTTTCCAAAATATTCAAAAAGCAGAATGTAGATTTCGTCGCCGTTCCTTCCATGAGTTTTCGAACGACGCCACGCCCAAGATTTGGAAGGCTATAGCGACCCGGACGATGTCGATCGTCGAATTTCAGAGGACGTCAAATACACTTTGACGGGCGGAATTTCGAAATCGGGAGCCACGCACGGGATCAACGTTTTCTTACGAGGTCCTTTTTGGGATTTGGGTTTGGACGGCAATCCGTCGTTCGACGATTCGGAGCTTTCCGCGCCGGTATCGTAAACCTCCGGTTGGATGGATGATAATGATTTATTTCTTGAAAACTGACCGAAAAGGATTCTTCTTGGCGCATGTCACTATTTCTTTTTGAAACCTTTTCTGATAACTTTCAAACCAAACACAAAGAAGTTACTTCAGGAAAGTGGTTCGGTTTAAATTCTTTAAATTTAGAAGGGAAACCCTTTGCCACTTTCTTTGAAGGAAACCTCGTTCTGAAACTCGGAGCCGAAAAGATCGCTGAGATCATTTCTCGTTATCCGGGCGCAAAACTCTTTGATCCTTCCGGTAATAACAGAGCCATGAAAGATTGGCTTGAGATTCCGGTCGAATTCGAAGGGGATTGGCTTTCCTTGGCGGAAAGTTCTCTTATCCTCGCTCAAGAAACGTTGAGTGCGGCTCCCGCTAAGAAAAAATCTCCCGTTAAAAAAGCGGCCAAGAAGAAAGCGCCTGCAAAGAAAAAGAGCGCTCCAAAAAAGAAGGCAGCCAAGAAAAAATCTTCGGCTAAAAAATCCAAGGTGAAGCCGAAAGCTAAGGCTAAAAAGAAAGTCGTTCGGAAAAAATCTCCCGCTAAAAAACGGAAGAGATAAATACTAGTGAATAAAAGTCAGAGTTCAGAGTGACCTTGCCTGAAAAGGGCGATCAGACTTTAACAAAGCATGATTTTTCTATTCTGTAAATGATTCTGAACTCTGATTTCTGAACTCTGATCCCTAAAATCTATCCACTAGGATTCAGTGAATAGAAGTCCGAGTTCAGTGGGTTTTTTCCTAATAGAGCAATTGGGTTTTAACAAAGCATAATTTTTCTATTCTGTAAATGATTCTGAACTCTGATTTCTGAAATCTATTCACTAGGATTCAGCAAATAGAAATCAGGATTCAGTTATTTTTTCCTAACGAGAGGGATCAGACTTTAACAAAGTATAATTTCCTTACTCCGTAAATTTTCTAACCACTAGTCACTAACCCCTAGTAAAGGACACATAACGCGATCTTTCCGAGTTGGAAACTTTTCCTTGGTTTTTCCCACGCAAGATTTTTCCTACGGCCCTCTCTTTGAACGAGAAGGGTTGAAAGATTATTTTTTAGTTGAAAACACTTTTTGAATAAATTCTTCCGCTTCCTTTAAGATCAGTTCTTTGTCGCTTTTCATGTATTTGGAAAACAGAACGTGATTTCCCGTTTCCACTTTTACCGCCTTGTTGAAAGGATTTGTTTTTCCATTTTCATTCATTTTTTTGAATGCGTCTAACATCGATTTTACGGAGGCGGACGTATCCTGTTCCTTTTCGTTTTTATAATAGTAAAATAAAAGTACGGGAGAGGAAATTTTGGAAAACGGTTCCGTTCCTAGGACAAATTCTCTCAAGTCGGATAAATTTTGAACTGCGGCGAGATACTGATCCCTGTACCAAAACGCGCTGGCCGGATCACGTTTTTGTTCTTCTGTGGATTTGCGGATTTTGCCCATTATCAGATTGGCAAAATCTTTTCCCCAGGAAAACTGATAGATAACTCCAAGAGGGCTTGTGAAATCATAAAAAGGGGATACGAGAATCAGCGCGTGCACCTTTTCCGGATACTTGGCCGCCAAGTATGTGGAGATCAATCCGCCCATACTCGTCCCGATTAGAATTGTTTTTTTACCGAGTTTTTCGGATTCTAAAAGCGCGGTTTCGGATTCCTGCAATATTTCTGCAAAGGTTGTGTCTCTATGGTCTTCCAAATTGGTTCCGTGTCCGGGAAGACGAACATAGTAAAGATTTGCTTTGAGATCTTTCGAAAGTTTATCCGTAACTTCTTCTCCTTCCGCGCGAGAAGCTCCAAAACCGTGGATATAAAGGATGGCGAACTCGGTTTTATCCGGAGAATACCTCACCAATTTTTCCTCATTATCGGGTCTCGTTTTTTTAGTTCGGCTGATGAGAAGTTTTTCGCGATAGTATCCGTCAAAGTCGACATGTAACGGGAGCGTCTTATATTCGTATTTAGGCGTTCCCGTATAAAAAGTGACGACAAGAAATAACCCGAACGCTCCTAAAAGTCCTAGGACCCACTTGAGAATCTTCATTGTTTTATTTTTCCTCATGACACGAATGATCAATTGAACAATTCCATTCGTTTGTACCTACCCTGCAAGAAAAAAGCGTTCGATTTAGGTTTTGCATACTTACAAAAATAAAAAGAAGAAAATACGCTGAGTTTCTTTCGGGATAGGCTCCGATATTTTGGAAGTAATTTGAAGTCTCCAATTTCATCCCGTTTTAACGAATGATTAATTTTGAGATAAAATAAAGTCAATTATTTCACAAATTTCGATTTTTCGAATCAATGTAACGCGAGTTCGGCGATGTTTATCCAAGAGTTTCTTTCTAAATCGCCGACTTAAAACTACAGTGGTAGTGTGCACCTGCCTCCAAAACACTGATTTACCGATGCGCTGGTCGGGTAGGCCCCTGTACCTCTTCTGTCCTCTCCTTCTCCAGTGCAATTGCTGTTAGAGATTAGGAAATCAAAGATATTGTCATAAATCTCTTCTCTTAACTGTATGGTCATAAATATTCTTAGCGCCCTAGTCGGCGTTTCCAGTCTATTGATTACCTCGAGCGGATCCGTGGTCGGTGTTAAAGTTTGTCTGAAATAGTCCAGCGGCATCGCAACTGCGGCCGTTGGAATTATCACTAACCCCTGAGAGGTCCTAAGAATGGGAACGGAATGCCCCGTTATAGTTCCGGATATATGCCGACGGGCCGATACCCCCAACCAAATACTTCCGGGCGGAGAATTTATGAGCGAGCGAATGTGAGATTGTATCTCAGGTTGAGTTCTGAATTCACGAGAAGGAACCCAGTCGTACTGAGGCAATACAGTCATAGCGGTTGCAAATACACGCAGCCTACTCGTAGGACCGGTAAAACTTTCATACACTCTAGGAACGTCCGCCAACGCCGTGTCCAATAACGGATAACGTTGTCCAAACGAGATAAAAGGATCCGTATTGGGAGCCGTATCAAAAAAATAACCGCCACTCTGAAGAGGTCCTTGCGAATGGCGCTCCTGAAGCTCCGCCAACATCTGGAAACTATGAAGCAGACAAACGCCGCATATCCCACGAACCTGGCTCGCTGATGCAGCTGAATTTGATATATCATAAAGTCTTCGAATCCAAGCCTCACTCAATTGAAAGTCGGGCGGTAGGGTTCTTTTAGATCTTTTGTATATTCCATTTTCCTTATTTCCGGCCGGACAATACTGCTCCGTTTTTCCAAGATTCCCGGCTGTGTAACGTACCCAATTCAGCAAATCCTTATTAACGGTAAACAGAGAAGTAGGACTGTTGGTAGTATCGTTTTTCAAAAAAGAAGGTTTAGCCGCATAGGCAACACCCCAATTGGATCCATACCTGGTAACTCTTAGGGCATTCCCCTTGTAATCCGTGATCATCCCTCCCTCGTCGGTTTCCAGAGAGACGTTCCAATAAGCGGGATTGTTCTTACTGATAGGCGCGTCGCTACACAATCCCCATTTGACCCAATTCCATTGATAACTATTTACGTTGGAATACATACAATAGAGAGATCCGCTCACGGGATCGTATTCGGCGAGATGTCCGCTTTCGGGATTGTAGTAGATCGGCGTGGTATTTTTCTTCGAGCCTTTCGAATGAATGAAGTAACGATCGTTTCCCAAGTTCCAAGCTATGGAAGTTTGAACGCTGATGTTTCCGGGAGTGGCTACGGTCTTAACCCAATCCTCCATCGAAGTGTCTAACGTGTGGTTATAGTTATCCTTTGAGTTTCTGGAGATATAACCGTACCAATTCGTATCCTTCAAACGATAAAACCCGTCCGCGGTCCAAAAGGCGTTATCCTTTACGATCCATCTTTGTCGAGGGTCATTGATCGTACAAGGTCGGAGGTTGACGTAATCCCAAGTTTTATCTCCGAGAATCACCGCCTCCGGGGCGGTTACACACAACCAAGTGTTTTCAATGTAATAAGAAATTCTTTGAAACACATCGTATCTTGCGTTAGCGACGTGTTGCTCCCAACACTGTTCAATCTGAATATAACTTTCACCTCCGCTGAAAACAGGGGCGTAACAAAATTTGCCTCCGTCGTGTACAACGACCTTAATCGGTTTATCTTTCGGTTTATCGGTGGGCTTTTGAACCGGCGAAACGGGATTGACAGTCGATAAAATAGATTCCAGTGCGGGACTCACACCGTAAGTGAAACCGACTCCAACGGAGACCGACAAAACGATC
>NZ_AOHC02000045.1 GCF_000332415.1 Leptospira weilii serovar Ranarum str. ICFT | reverse complement strand
GTGCTGGAGATGAGGTCGCCAAATGCGTTGTAATTGTAGGAACTCACACCCAAGTCGGGATCACTTTCCGCGCGCAGTTTCCCAAACGCGTCGTAACTCCAAAACGCCTGGTTCTTGCCACTGACATCTTTTGTAGGAACTCCTGCACTTGCATTCGGACAGGACATCAAGTTAGAATCGTTTAAGTCCGACTTCTTGGTACGGTTTCCCGCAATGTCGTAACAAAACCCGATCTTGGCCGCGCTTCCGTCACTTGCAAAGTCTTCGACGTAGAGGATTTCACCGCTTGCGTTTTTAACAATTCGTTTGCTCGTACCGGAGCTGTGTGTCTCCGTCGTTTCAAACGCGGAGTTGTAGGCGGTCGTGATGATCGTAGGAGTCGTTTCCCCTTCATACGCCGTCGGAAGAATTGTTTTTTTCACCCGACCGATCGGATCATACTCGAACGAAGTCGGATTTCTTTCTTCCAAGTGTAAAACAAACCGGTCGATTTCACCCGACGACGCCCAGTTGGATTGACCTTTGCGAACGAGTTTGCCAGTCCCGTCGTAGACAAGTCTACCCGTGATCGCATATCCACCGTTAGACGCAGATTTGACCGTGTAGATGTTACGACCCATTCCGTCCGCGTAGGTCCGACTTGCAAAAGTCAGGATCAGCCGTTCCCGATGGGAGAATGGTTTTCGCGCTCAAAGGAAAAGAAGCGTCGTACGAGTAAGTCGCAGTCGTACGAGAACCGTCGTCTGTGTCCGCGCTTGCACGGAGAGTCTTCCGTATTCATCATATTCAAAAATGCTTTTGTTCCCGTTTGCGTCGGTGGTTGTGGTCGGAGAACCGAACGCACTTCCGTAATGGATCTGATACGTCGTCGGGATTTGGATGGAACCACCGAATTTTGTCTCTTGCGTCACAAACTGATTCAGTTCGTTGTCGTATTTGTAGGAACTCCCACGCGCAGGGCTGGAACTCGAATCTTTTTCGGTCGTTTGATTTCCGTGAGAATCATATTCAAATTCGGTTGTGTGAGAACCCACAGGACCGAGACCGCTCCCCGTGTAGGAACTCACACGTTTTGCAAGATTCCCACGACTGTCGTAACTGAAAAGCGACGTAATCTCGTGGGAACTCCCACTGTTCGCAACAGAACGAGTCGTACGTCTTTGGTTGGTCGTATCATCGGTATCAAAATCCGTAATGTTCGTCGTGGACGTAACCCCGTGTACCGTGTCGGAAAAGTGATCGGTTGTCGTGTCGGTCTTGCGACTGATCTTGGTCCCGCTGATTGTAATGTCGGAACTTTCTGTTGTCGTTCTCGATCCACTCAAAAACTTTTCAATTTTAGTCGTAACGGGAAGATAACTCGTAATACCCGGTGCCATCGCAATCTGTTTTACGTCCGTTGTCGTTTGTACGACACCGTAATCGTTGTTGTCGTTCCCGACGATACGGGTTTCAAACTCCGCCCCGGAAAGAGCCCGGTTCATTAGGAAGTCTGCATATGGAGTCGTATGGAATTTGTGGATCGTTCTTTCCCCATACGCTTCGTGTACGACAAACTCGGAAAACCCGAAGTAATCGGTTTCTTTTTTTCCGTTGATGAATGAAGAGAATGCAAACCCGTTCTTGTATTCGAAATCTTTCGTGATTCTGTTCAAAAAGCCGTCTTCGATGGTAACTTTTGTGCAGACACGGTAACTTGTGGGAAGGTCCGGGATATCGTCGTCCCCCGTATTGTCAAACTTGGTGGAATTGGAATATTCAAAAAAGTAAATACCACCGATTCCGTTTTTGACCTTCTCGATGATGTCGGGAACGCTCCCCGTGCTCAGTGCAAAATACCAGTTGGGTTCTTTCAGATGAAAAATACCGATGTCCGTCAAACCGTCCCCGTTGTAGTCCCCTTGGATCCACTGAAACACGTAGACTTGAGCGACGAGGTCGGGACGGTCCAAGGACTTTGCGAGCACGTTACCCGGAAGAGCCACGATCTTACCGGTTGCGAGGTCATACAACTTGTCTTCCCCACCCGAGGTAACGATCGGATTGCCGGAATTGTCAAACCGGTCGCTGAAAAGAATCGTCCCCGCGTTGAATATCGTTTTTGTAATATTCGCAGAATTGATTTTGATTTTGTAAAACGAAGTCCCGTTGTCTAAGGTTTTCCCGAACACGATCTCACCCGTGTTTGTAAGAGCATACACGATCCCCGCGGGGCTGGCTGCGTTGTAATCGCTTGTCGTGATCGGAAGGGAAAACTCTCCTGTGAGTTTTTTAAATTGGATGGCGTTAGAACTAATCGAACCCAAATACCATTTGGAAACCGTGGCCCTTCTGTCCACGAGTAAGAGTTGCGCTTGCGTGGAAGTAAACTTCCCCGAAAACAAACTGAATTCTTTTCTACGTTGTCTGTTCTCGCTCGTGCCCGCTTGAAAGAGATCGTTCAAGTCGGTCGCGGTCAAATCTCCCGCAGGTGTGAGGATCTTGGTTCCACTCAAGCCCGAAAGGACAAACCTTGCGTTCCCCGAAGTCGTTTGATCGTCCAGAATCAGAGCCGACTGAGAAGAATTGTTCTCGAAATGATCGAGCACATACCCGCTGTTCGACGGATCGAACTTGGAAACGTCGGTATCGGTGAAGGTGGCTACATTCGAAATGTCGAATGTAGTTCCGGTTGTGTTTTTAATTGCAAAAAGTTGATTTGTATTTCCCTGTTTTTTGTGAAACAACACTTCGTCTTTTGTGTTGTTCGTATATCGGTCCGGTTTTCCTCCCAAGAGGGTCGTAACTCCGGTTGTTTCCGGGTTGAAATTCGTGTTTACTCTTTCCGTAAACGCATTTCCCCGTTGGATGTCCCATGCGTTCGCTTTTCTGTCAAAGATCAAAAGTTCGGGAGAAGCGGAACAATCGTCGTTTGTAAAACATCCCGTGTATACCAGTTCTCCTTTTGTGTAATTTAGATTTCCGTCATATTTGTAATTCAGTAAAATCGTCTTTGTGTTGTTTGCCGCCACAAAGCTCGCCTTTCCCGATTCTATTTTCACCTCGTCCTTGGGTAGTGGGGTTTGCATGATTCTGTCCGCGTCGGGTCCGTAGCTCATGTCGCTATATACTTTGTATCTAAATCCGTTTTGTGTGGTTTCTCCGATCCAAAACTTCTGATCGCTTGCTGAGTAAAATCCGATATCGGTTCTTCCGTCTCCGTTAAAGTCCCCTTGGAGCCAACGGGTTACGGGTTTGAACTGAGGTGTTCTCGACCAGATCTTGAAGTTGATCGTCGTGTCTCCGGTTTCGCCCAGCGTCCATTCTCCATTCGAACGATCGAATATTAGAAAGTCGGAAAGTCCGTCTCCGTTAAAGTCTCCTGAAAACCGGTCGTGTCCGAACAACGCCTGTTCGGGTGCGGTAAACACCTTGTACAACTTCCACTGCATTTGGAAGTAAACGGGATCATTCTTGTTTTCATTCCGATGATTTTCTCCCACGAACCACTTGCCGCTCCTTGCATCGTAGAGTGAGATGTCCGTTCTTCCGTCTCCGTTGTAGTCGCCCACGAGGAAGTTTACCTTGTCGTGATCCTTTCCGGGTTTTGTAGAATCGTTCGTGCTGACGCTGTCTAAGTTTGAATTTGGAATATAATCGTTTCTGAATATATTTTGAAACTTCTTTGCAAATCTTAAAAATTCAAAACTACCGCCTTTGTTGAGCATCAAAGTCCACTGTCCTGTGGGTTCGTCAAAGAGCACGCTGTCGCTCAGTCCGTTTCCGTCGTAGTCTCCCGGAAACCATTCCATTCGAAAGATGTCCGGAACTCCGACCATGAGACGTCCATACGACTTAAACTGAAAAACTCTTCCGTCGTGTTCGGCCACTACAAAGTCTCTGGTTTCCGGCAAGTAAAACGCGATATCCGATCTTCCGTCTCCGTTAAAATCTCCGCTTACATTTCCCTTAAAGAATTTTATCTTCTCTCCGTTTGTGTATCCTTGATATCGGTTTGCGTATATTCTAAAGTTGTAACCTCCTTCTTTTCTGCCTTCCGCCGCCTTCCAGTTTCCGGACTTCGCATTAAAAAAGAGTAAATCGCTGATCCCGTCTCCATTAAAATCTCCTTCAAAGTATTGTGTGGAGTGGGGATCGTCCTCAAGTTCGCTTGCGGTTTGGTTGACAACGGTTTGCCAGGTGAGTAGTCGGCTCGATGTTTGGTATTCAAATTCGGGGGCTGTCGTATGACGTGTCGATCCGATTTTTGTAAGTCGGGGTCTTCCCGAGTCTTCGGAGATTTCGTATTCGGGAGTGTATTCAAAGAGTTTTCCACCGCTATCCCATCCCACTTCGATCCGTTCCAGGAGTTTGTCCATCTTCATCAAAAAGCCGGGGGCGTTTGAGACGTAACCGTCTTCTCGTTGTTTGGTGAAAAACCTTACGTATTGTTTTGCGGGGAGTCCGCTCTTTGAGTTTCCCGTATATCGGATTTCTTTCAAATACAGATTTCGTTTATTAAAATATTCGCTTGTGTCGTATGTGACTTGGAGGTAGTTTCCGTTTTTGTCTTCTGTTTTTGTGAGATACCAGCTGTATGTCCGGTTTGGAATCTGTGGGTTAAAGATTCTACCGGCTGTGGTTTCTCCGTAGATCGTTTTGGTTCCGGTAAAATCGAGCACTTCCCAAACTCCACCGCTTTCTATTTGAGAAAGTTTTAATATTACAAGTTCTTCATTCGTAATTTCGGGTCTGTAGATTCCGTTTTCGTTCGTGTTTGTTCCCGCTACTTTGACGAGTTTTTGTCCGTTCCAGGTAAACGTATCTCTTGTGTCATACCACAGGGCTCCGTATTCGGGGGTTCTTGTGATACTCCCAAGTCCTAGGCTCCATCCCACTCCTACAAATCCGTCTCCTCCCGTTGAGGAATACGTTAGACTCAGCTTGGGTTCGATTCCCGCTCTTCCGGGTGGTGTGTGGATCGGATATGTGAGATTTACGTTTCCGTAATGTCCCGGTTCGGGGGCTGCAATGAACGCGGCTCCTGCAAGCGGGTCCGCCTTTGTTGCCGGATCGTCGATCGCAGCACTGTAGTTAGTCGAGATCGAAAAAAGGTCGCTTCCTTCGGGCGCCGGTGCGCTTCCGGGGCTTGTGTTCCCCGCTCCCGTGCCGCTTCCCACTCCGCTTCCGGATGACGGAAAACTTGTTCCTGGGACCAGTCCCGCGAGCGCCATCCACCAATTGTTCTTGTTTCCGTGTTTGCCGGGGAGCATTCCGCACGAGGTTGTGGCAATCAATACGCTTGAGAGTATTATGTTATTTAAATAGTGGATAGCGGTTAGGAAATAGGGGTTAGGGCGGGTTCTCGCTTTTGCGAGGACCGGGCTCTCGGCTTCAGTCAAGTTATTGTGTTTTGTTTTTAGCATATTCGTTTTCATTTTGTTTTTCGCGTTCGTTTTCATTTTTACTTCAATCAACTTCAGTATATTTCGTTATTCAAATATGTTCTAGGCGTTAGGCGTTAGGGATTAGGGTTTAGTTACATTTTTGTAATAGAGAGATCAGGCTCTGACAAAGCATGATTTCCATCTTCTGTAAATTACCTAACCCCTAGCCCCTAAAACCTAGCCCCTATTCTAGGGTTTAGTTACATTTTTGTAATAGAGAGATCAGACTCTGACAAAGCATGATTTTTCTATTGCTGTAAAATCCCTAACCACTAACTCCTAAAACCTAGCCCCTATTCTAGGGTTTAGTTACATTTTTGTAATAGAGAGATCAGACTTTACCAAAGCATGATTTTTCTATTACTGTAAATTACCTAACCCCTAACCTCTAAAACCTAGCCCCTATTCTAGGGTTTAGTTACATTTTTGTAATAGAGAGATCAGACTTTACCAAAAGCAGAATCTTCCTATTGCTGTAAAATCCCTAACCTCTAGCCCCTAAAACCTAGCCCCTATTCTAGGGTTTAGTTACATTTTTGTAATAGAGAGATCAGACTTTACCAAAGCATGATCTCCATCTTCTGTAAAATCCCTAACCCCTAAAACCTAACACCTATTATAGGCGTTAGGGATTAGTTACGTTTTTGTAATAGAGAGATCAGACTTTACCAAAGCATGATCTCCATCTTCTGTAAAATCCCTAACCCCTAACCTCTAAAACCTAGCCCCTCGCTAGTACTTGATCTTGGCTCGGATCGTAAAGTCCCTGTCGATCAAAGGCGCCACAAAGAAATTGTTCAGACCGTACTGAAGAGCGCCTGGGTTCGCCAGATCAATTTTAGCAGCTCGGATTCTCTGTTGTGTTTTGTCCTGAGAGAGCCACGCTACAAGACCGAGTCCACTGTCGTTCACGACTGCACGCGGAGTGTATTGAACCCCTTCGTTGGTGGTGCTGATTTGAAATTCCTTAGGACCGACTAACGTGAAAGTGTCGAGGTTAGTGACTCTCCCCCAATTGGTTCTTCTCGTTCCGTTGACCTGATCCCAGGTAGTCAAAATTTTATTACCCGACAATACGGAGTTGCTGAAGTTTCTGGAATCAACGGTTGTTTGAGCCAGAGACAACGCATTCGGATATAACAATTGTCCTGCCTGAAGGTCTAAAACCTTTAAAAACAAATCCTTACCGTTCTTTCTATATGTAAAAAGTCCCCGATCTCCAAAAGAGTTAAGTTTTAGAGAATCCACGCCTCCGGATTCCACTTCAATATTAGCAGTTCCTAATAGATTGGAATTCGAAGTGTCGATCCCTCTTCCTAAAATCATTCCGTCGTTTCTTCTCCAGAGTACCATTCCCCTTCCGGTAGCGGCTCCCACTTGTAACGTATCCACGGGTCTTGTCGATTCGCTAATAAGGGTTTTGTCTGTTCCGATTTTTGTGCCCGTAGTCATATCATATACGGAACTGAAAACTGTGTGATCTTCGGAGGACTGTCTTGCTAACACCCAACCAAAAACGATTTGATTGTTATCATTAGCTGCGGCTTGAAAATACGGTATGTCGTAGTAATAAGGCATGGAAGACCCATCGAAGTATTTGGTATATACAAAATTTACAATGTTCACATTCCCACCTTGAAAGGCTCCATTGTCTAAACGGATCCAACGCGCTATTCCTTGGTAATTAAATACGAATGTCCCACTGCACCAAAAACCGGTGCAACCGCTATCCGGAGTATATGAACTTGAAGGCTGAGTCCAAAATATCGCAGCGCGATTATTGCCGATCGCAATGTCCCATGTATATGAAAATCCGGAAAACCCTTGAGAAGCTAAGTTATTACCTACAAACGCTTCGCTTACGATCGTTGATAAATTGCTTAAGTCTCTCACGGATACATAGATATTGTCCCCGTTGTTCCACGCAATCACCGCCTTTCCGTTCTTTGCTTTGACGATATAATTTCCGGTCGAAGCGGTTGTGTTGATGTTAAAAGGATTTGTCAAAGCTGCGCCCGTGCTGATTTGATTGTATCTTCCGATCAGAGTCGTACCCTGTCTCCAAACTGTCAAGGCTACATCCCCGTGATTGGCAACAGCGGCATATGCCAAGTCCGGTGCATTTACATCCGCGCTGACCGTAAAATCCATGTTCATACTTTCCAGACGATACGACTTACCCGTAGCCGCGGTCAAACGGACCAAGCCGCTATACAAGAAATTGCTAAAGTCTCCTCCGTCCGCCCAGGAGTTCCAAAGCGCCACACCTTCGTTGTAAATCCCCATCCAGTTGAGAGCGTTTAACTCGGGTGTAAATCCCAAACAAGAACCGGGATGAAACGGACTCGTTGTACAACTCACGTTTCCGTTTAACAGAAACGGTTTGTATTGAATCTGATCAAAAGCGGTCGGGTTGAAAGAAGCGTTCACAAAAGTGTTCCAATCCGTCACAAACCCCGTATCCACCGAAAGTCTTACGTCCGGTGAGGTTAAGGTTCCCGGTACATATACGGTAGTCGTCTTTTGTGCGTCGATTTGGATCAGTCGATCCAACTGTACGTCAAAGGTTCCGTCCTGCGCCGTTGGCAATACCTGTATTACCTTGTAGTTTGTGGTATCTCCCTGGATAAAAAAGTTATCACCCACGTTGACCGATCCGTACGAGTTCGCCACTTTGACAAGGCTTGTGCCTTTTACGATCGGTACCCCCGCTTCTCCTTTCAGTTTACGTACCTGCGAGTAGTGCAAAGGCCAGATGGTTTTGCGATACGCCGTATTTAAGGAAGGTCTAATATACAATTTTACTAAACTGATTGCCGGGTCCACGGTCGTGCTGAGTGTCGGCAATTGTACGCAGAGAGTATATGTCTGGTTGATAAAGTCCAGGGTCGTTCCGCAGTTTTTCAGTTTGTAAGGATCGCTCGAACTCAAGTCCTTGATTACGTGGAACCAATCGGTGCGATTTCCCCCGAATCCCATGCTGATTTCAAAGTCCGCCGCCTGGTTGATATTGTATCGATCGGTGGAGGTCTGTGGATTGTAACTGAAATTCGTAAAGTACTGATAAGGACCCGTGTCGGTCGCAGTACCGAAGTTAGGCGCCAGATATTTCGTCTTATCCAATTTGATTTTCAATTCGATCTTTTCTCCGAAACCGACTTCTCCTAAGTAAAGAGAATTTGTATCCGGATAATAAGGATGATTTCCCAGCGTCTTCAGATCCCATTTGGTATTGAGAGGATAACCGTTCCCTGTTTCCAACGGATTGGTACCGAACTTTTGTTCGACCTTTGCAAAATCCTTAAAAGAGATATAGACCAGGTCGTAGTTGTCACCCGCCCAGATGATGGAATCCACACCTTTCAAAATCGGAGCCGCCACGGCGCCCCGCCAAGGATCGAATTTGCGAACGCTGCCTGAGTCGGTCCAGTATTCGGTGGGAGAATAAAATTTACCTCTGGAATAAATGGCCCAAACACCCGAGTTGTTTTTTTCGGATTCCGTCCATTGGCTATACGGTTTTTGAACACAGGCGGTTCTGGTAACACCGTCCGTTCCCGTGCTCGTTTCGTCGGTGCAGGGAAGATTCGTGCTGATCCCGCCGAAAGATTGAATTCCTTTCAGATAGATCCTGGCTTCGCCGAGCGTTGGAGCCGACTCGGATAAATCGATTACATAATCCTTAAACGTAATATTGTTCCCGGAACAGGAAATTCTTTCCAAGGCTTTTTTCAAACTGATCCCCGGAGAAAAAACGTCCGCAGTCGTGGTATTACAAGGATTGGAAACGTTCGGGGTATCAAAGGCGGTAACACGAAACATTTCTCGGATGCTCGGACCGAAGACTTTCACCAAAGCGGTTCTGCCTTTCGCGTTCTCTTCAACGATCTTCAAATTGTTACCGGTATAACTCAACAGACTGGATTTGTAATTGGAATCCGCAACGTGAGTCATGGTATAGTCCACGATCATGATCTTCGGAGTATAACCCGCGGCGATCGCCTTTTCCACTTCCGCAGTATTCAAATTCGTTAATTCGACAACGTAAGGACCGAATTCCGAACCGCCGTACACTTCCACTTCGAACAAACTGTAGTCGTCGTTTCTCAAACGAAAGGAGGACATAGGAACGAGTTCCCCGCCCGGAGTTTCGAACATCAAAGAACAAAGGACGTTTGAAATTTTAACCGGCATGTTCACGGATAAATTTTTGATATAAAGAGCGGCCCTGACCACACCCGCGTTCGCTTCCACCGTGGACGTAGAGTTGATCTTGTCCGATTTATCCGAACGATACTTTCTGGCCTTGTTTGTGGAAGAATCCGATTTTAAGTTCCAAGCGTCCCGGTCCAAATTGTTTTTAAAAGGACGATCCGCCCATTTCGTGGTAGTTTCGGAAGTGGCGTGTTTCGCATTCCAACTGTCTTTGGTGCTGTTACCGTAATTCATACCGACGGAAACCAAACCCATTACGCTTGTGCTACCCCCGACGGACATGGATCGTTCGTGTGACGTACCTACTTCGACGTCGCTGCTGAAAGAGTCCTGAAACTGAACCGTTCTTTCGTTCAATTCGTTCTGATGGATTTTTTCCGAACCTTCGTTTTTAGACGCTTCAAAATCGTCCGAGTTGATCTCGCTTACGATCTGATCGCTTTGATTATTCGAATTCTTTAATATTTGAATCTTTAATGTAACGGGAGGAGCGATCGTGGTTTCGATCTGCGGATAATCCGCCACCCAAACGTTGCTTAACGTTTCATTCTGGTTTAAGATCCCGTCCCCGTCAAAGTCGTTTACGATCGTAGTGCCGGTCGGATCGATCGTACCCATAAGAGCGTTAGCGCCCACGGTTCTGCCGGGAGGAAGATTAAAAAGGCCGTTCACGGGAGTAACGGGAGAAGACGTAGATCCGCCGCCGGAACTACCGGGTCTAACGGGAACACCTTCGTTGTTCACTTGCACGTTCACGGGTTCGGCGGCCAACCAAATCGCGCCCGCGAGATCCACGTTGTCCATCGAGTTCCGATCCTTATCCAGCAAGCTGCAAGTCAGAACCAATGGAATTAATAAAAATGAAATTAAACGGAAACGGATAAACGAAATCCAACGAATTTTCAACATTTTTCACCTCATAGTTTTACGCTTTTGAACTCAAACGTTCTCAACCGACATACAACCCGTTAGTCGATCGACTTATGTACGTTATGCCTTTCGAATCGAATGGAAAAGACGAGAAACGTTCAAATAACAAAAGGATCAATTCGACTATGAAAAAAATAAGGTCTGTTGTGGCGATATAAAACCGAAAAAAAAATTTATTTGAAACCGATTCCATACAACGTTCGGTAAAAATCGGATACGCAAACCGATCGGTTTGAAAACACAAATCGGCGTATTTGCATATAAAAAACGGATCTCAAACGACCTATTCTATCTCAAAAGAGCCGTTTTGAGTAAAAAAACGATTTTTGTGATAATATTTTGGTTGCCCCATCAAATTAATTGTCAGGTTGGTGGAGGGGCTCGGCGATTCCCTTGTGGGTTCCCACTTTGTTTCCATTTCTCCGATATCGTTGAGTTTAAAATATTTTCAATTTGACATATAAGGGTTCTTTAAAAAACGATCCAGAACCATAAAGGAGAATTCACTTTTTAAATGACAACTTACTCACTTAAGTTAGGAAAAATATTTGTAATATCTTGTTTCGTTGTTTTCGGTTTGACGAATTGTGCAACGGGGAACCTTACGATAACCGGAAGAAGTTATCCGCCGCTTGCGGAAACGGAACCGATCGACGTGATTATGAGAGCCGTACCCGACTATCGAGTGGAGCAGATCGGAATCATAGAAGTTCGTTGCGGACAATTAAAACATTGTATCGAATACGTTAAAGAAAAGGCAAGAGAACAAGGAGCCGACGTAATCATATTAGCCGATTCCGGAACCGTTACTTCCGTAAATTATATGTCCGGAACCCATGCGGGTAATACTTCTACACCGGGTCAACTTACGACTACCAGCGGCCAAGTTCAAACCTGGGAAATTGCTAAAAAAATTCTAACACCTTATAAAGAAACGAAAGAAAATAAGAATAAAGACAAGAAGAAAGTTTCCGAAGAAAATTAACGTACTAGTACTAGGCGTTAGGGATTAGTCGTTAGGCGTTAGGAGCATTTTCAGTACGAAAAAAACTAGACTCTGACAAAGCATGATTTTTCTATTACTGTAAAATCCCTAACCTCTAACCCCTAAAACCTAGCCCCTATTCTAGGGTTTAGTTGCATTTTCAGTACGAAAAAAACTAGACTCTGACAAAGCATGATTTTTCTATTACTGTAAATTACCTAACCCCTATTCTAGGAGTTAGGGGTTAGTCGTTAGGCGTTAGGAGCATTTTCAGTACGAAAAAAATCAGACTTTACCAAAAGCAGAATCTCCCTCTTCTGTAAATTACCTAGCCCCTGTTCTAGTCGTTAGGGTTTAGTTACATTTTCCTAATAGAGAGATTAGCCTTAAACAAAAGCAGAATCTCCTTATTACTGTAAATTACCTAACCTCTAACCCCTAAAACCTAGCCCCTATTCTAGGGTTTAGTTACATTTTTGTAATAGAGAGATCAGACTTTACCAAAAGCAGAATCTCCTTATTACTGTAAATTACCTAGCCCCTATTCTAGGAGTTAGGGGTTAGTCGTTAGGGTTTAGTTACATTTTCCTAATAGAGTGATTAGCCTTTACCAAAAGCAGAATCTCCTTATTACTGTAAATTACCTAACCTCTAACCCCTAAAACCTAAAACCTAACCTCTATTACGTCTGCTGCTCGCCGCCTTGAGAGTTTTGGATTTTGATTTTTTCTCAAAGCCGCTTTGTTTATCATCAAAGTGAAAATAGAATTCAAAAGATTTCCCGAGAATTTTGTAAATTCTCCAAAATTCAATCACGTCGAGACGTCTTTCGCCGGATTCGATTTTGGAAATATACGACTGAGGCTCGCCCAAACGTTCCGCAACCTCAAGCTGAGTCAGCTCGGCGTCTTTTCTGGCAGCGATTAAATTTTTACAAAAAATCTTCGCTTCGCGTGAATGCAGGGACTTGAACAAAACGAAGAAATTCTACATCCTGGAATGGAATATGCCAAAATAGGATATTTTCACGACAAACATACGGGGGAATGCTGGATTTATAAGCTTGGATTTTACTTGAAACTTTGAAAACTATCGATTTGTGAAGTTATAAACTTAAAATTTTATAGAATGAATCTCGAATTATTAAAACGAGACGCTAATTGTAATTCGGTGCGCGCGTGTTTTAAAACTGAATCTTGTTTTATCAAAAAGTCCTCATAAACGTACGGATTTATCAACGCAAATACTTCCCGACGTAAGCAACATTCCCATTCATCCCACGTAACGCGTCCCGTTGCATTGAGTTTTCTTCAACGCGGTTGCTCTGCGCTTTCGTTTCAGTCGCGAAAGATTTAACTCACTCGCTCTGATGTCTCGATTTCGTTGGGAATTCAAAACAAAGTCGCCGTCTTTAAAAAAAATCACTCTTTCCGAAGATTCAAGTTTTTGTTCACCGCATAGAATACAATTCGAATTTTGAGAAATACATGTACGTATACCTTGGGACCGAAAAAAAAATGTGAATCGGAGGACTTGAGAGAAAACGGAGCACAAAACACGCGTTAGTTGACACAGAGGCGAACTTACAAATCAAACTTCTCGGAGAGATTGACACATAAAAAACAAAACCATAACTCGAATGAGTAAGAGGTTCCGAGTGAAAATTCTAAATTAAAAATCATATCTCGGACGAACTTTTCAAATTAAGGAACGTTGCCGGGAAATTTCAATCTACGAAACAACACAAAATACAAACCCGCATAACCCGCCAAACAAAACACGGGAAGAAAAATCCAAATTCCCCCGGATCTTTTCGTGGTATCCGAGTGCATACTTCTTTCGTTCGAAACGTCCGCGATCCCGAACCGTTTGGAATTCAGATAGAACCGGGATAAAAAGATCGTATGGAGTTCCCCCGAAAAAACGAGAACGGCAAGAAGGCCCGGGTTCCAGAGAAAAGAAATCCGTTTCACTACTTCCAACCTAGAAACGAGAAGTCTCAAAGCAATCAGAAATCGAAACGATTTTGATTGCCGATCCGGCTAAAGTAAAGAACCTAACCCTATGTTCCAGGGCGTTTATACGGCGATCATCACTCTACTTCCTTACAAAATTGTGTGCCGTAAATTTTTATTGCAAAACACCGTTTCAATGCGAAAAGTTAGGTACTTTATTATGAGCCTGTCCCAAAACTTAAAACAATCGCAGAGATTCGCGGCCATTCCGATAAAATCGGACGGTTGGCGGACAAACTTTATATGGATCTAAGAGCCGGTCTCAAAACTTTGATAGAACTTGAGATAAGCTGGAATTGAGAAACAATCTACCAGTTTTGAGACCGGCTCTAAGTAAGAGTTGCCTATTGGAGAAAGATACTGTCGTTTGCTTTTGAATCATGTTTGTCTTATTTTTTTTATGAAGTGATGATGCGAAATCATTGATTTGATATTAATTGACCTTCACTCAAAGCTCCTCTAAATTTATTAGAGGAGGTGAAATAATATGAGAAAAATATTTTGTTATTAATTTGGAGTTATATTAGAATATTATAAAAGGAAATAAAATGAATAAAGATTGGACGCAGGATAATGAAAAAATTATCGAACATTTCAGAGAGCTTTTATTGGATACATCATCCAGTTTGGATTTATTTCAGAGAATTTTTTCTAAAGTCGAAGGTATCGAATATGTGGATGAAAATATTAAAGTAAAGCTTGTTAATGATGTTTCCATTGAACTTACCGAGCCTGCGGATAAAAAAGAAATAGAACAATGGCCTGAATCAGTTAAAAGAATATTCTCTGAACATGCAGCTATGGGTATCTGGAAAGGAGAAAATTTATTCGGCGGACAAATTGCTTTTGATAATAGAATTAACGTCAAAAATCTCGAGGGAACCGAATGGAAGGATGAAGATTATGATTTATATAGTATACAATCACCTATAAGCGGCGGCGATGGAAGTTTTGTGTTTCATCCCGCTCTTAAAGATACGAGTGGAGAACTTCTTTGTCAAGTTATTGATGGTAAAATTAATGGACCTTTTGCAATTGGGCCAGGTTCAATATTTTTATGGATGATAGCGGGTTATATGGAAATAGATCGAGACATATCATTACCATTCATATCAAAAGATAAATTAATAAGCATTACTCCAAAATCGACAAAGTCAGGAGTAATAAAATTAATTATGGAAAAATCCGGTTTATCAAAAGAACGAATAGATGATTTAATTAAAAAACTCGAAAATCTTTATGATTTGGAGAAGAGTTTTAAAAAAGCTAATGATAAAAATCAATTTATAAAATTAGAATTAAAGTATATAGATGATATTGAAGCTTATAAGAATGCTTTACCCGGAAGCCGACAATTGGATTTTACTATGATTCATGGCTATAATATAAGTTGTTATAAAGACGAATTAGATAAATTATTAAAAAGATATAAACAACGCACATAACTGCGGTTTCCCGCTTCGCGATTTCGCAAAAACGCGGTCGTTAAGTTAAGCGAACGTTTCTGCGAATTTAAGGAAGACGTCAATTTTACGATTAAAAAAGTTCAAAAAATAATCCAATATGAACTAAATTCAAACAACCAATCTATCGGAATAAAAATTCAAAATCGGAGTGTACCTAAATTCCCGCAGAAATCGGTAATGGATGGAAAATTTTGTAAACTAGAGCCTTTAGATTCTGAGATACATTCAAAAGAATTATACGAAGCTAATTCTTTGGATAAAAATACTTCGAAGCCAGTCACTCGAAAAAACTAAAGCGTCTCGTTTCTATTGGCGCTCGACGGGTTTTGGTTTAGGCGTTTTCAATCTACGAAACAACACAAAATACAAACCCGCATAACCCGCCAAACAAAACGCCAACACGGCGCTTCCCGTAATTCCGACGTTGCGATGAACTGCAAAAAAAATCATCGCGGGAAGATTGGCGGCCGTAAACAGAAACGAGACCAAACCCTTGTTCTCCGTACGAACCGCGACCAATTGATAGAGATGTCTACGGTGCGCTTGGAAAATATTTTCTCCGTCTTTAAGTCGCAAAAAAATCGTAATCACACCGTCCACAAAAAACACCGGAAGCAAAAAGAAAGCCGAAGTGATTTCAAACGAAACCCTCTCATCCGAAAAAAACAAAGGAAGAACCGCGATCGTATAACCGAGTGGAAGCGAACCCGCGTCGCCTAAGAAGAGTTTGGCCTTGGGCAAATTGAATCCTAAAAAACCGAACACACCCGCGCCGATCCAAACGTAAACGGAAGGAAGCTGAGAATGAAACAAAAAAGGAAACGCCAAAATCGAAAGAAGAAAATGAGAGGAAAGATACGTATCGAGTCCGTCCATAAAATTGCAGACGTTGACGACAAACAAGACGTAGACGATCCAAAGCGCCGTGGAAAAACCGGGTATCGCTCCCGGTTCAAAACCTAAAAACGTAAAACGAATCGGAAACAACTGAAAGAAAACGATCAGGAAAAAAATTTCCAAAACGAGACGGATCCCCGCGCCGAGGGAAAGAAGGTCATCGGCGAGTCCGATCGAAAAAAAGAAAAACAAACCCGCAAAAAAAAGAAAAATCTTCCGATCCGGAATTTCAAAACCTCCGAACCAAACTACAGCCAAACAAAACACGGGAAGAAAAATCCAAATTCCCCCGGATTTTTTCGTGGTACCCGAGTGCATACTTCTTTCGTTCGAAACGTCCGCGATCCCGAACCGTTTGGAATGCAGATAGAACCGGGATAAAAAGATCGTAACCGAAAAAACGAGAACGGCAAGAAGGCCCGGGTTCCAGAAAAAAGAAATCTGTTTCACTACCTCCAACCTAGAAACGAGAAGTCTCAAAGCAATCAGAAATCGAAACGATTTTGATTGCCAAATCCGACTAAAGTAAAGAACCTAACCCTATGTTCCAGGGCGTTTATACGGCGATCATCACTCCATTCAAAAACGATAAAATCGATTACGACAACTATTTCAAACTTCTGGAAAAACAAATCAAGGCGAACGTAAACGGAGTTGTTCCTTGTGGAACAACGGGAGAATCGCCGACCCTTTCTCATACCGAACACGCGGAACTGATCCGAGAAACCGTCAAGGCCGTACAAGGTAAAATTCAAGTTGTGGCCGGAACGGGTTCCAACTCCACAAAAGAAGCGATCGAACTCACCGAGGCCGCCTGCAAGGACGGAGTGGACGGCGTACTTTCCGTCAATCCTTACTACAATAAGCCGACACAAGAAGGGCTCTTTCTGCATTTTAAGTCGATCGCGGAACATTCTTCCGTGCCCGTAATGCTCTACAATATTCCCGGAAGAACTTCCGTAAATCTACTTCCGGAAACCGTTCTTAGGCTGAGCGAGGTCAAACAAATTCGTTCGATGAAAGAAGCCACGGGAGATCTGGGACAAATGGGAAAACTCATTTCCCTGGTGGGAAATAAAATGACCGTACTTTCCGGAGACGATAATCTCACGCTTCCCTTGCTTGCGATCGGAGGAGTGGGGGTCGTTTCCGTAATTTCCAATTTATTTCCAAAGGCGATCGTACAACTCGTAAAATCGTTTCACGACGGTAATCTCACCGAGGCCAGAAAGATACATTACGATTTTATTGAAGTGTTCGCACTCGCGTTTATGGAAACCAACCCGATACCGATCAAGGCCGCGATGCACCGGTTCGGTCACTGCGGACCGGAAATCCGACTTCCTTTGACGCAACTTTCCGAAAATACAACGAGCGCAAAATTCAAAAAGGTTCTCGAAACTCTGAAAGAAAAAGGATACGAGTAAGATGTCGGATTCCAAATATCAGATCGCTCTCATCGGAGGTTCCGGGAGAATGGGACGCGCCATCATTTCCGTACTTTCCACTTCCTCCAAGTCCGCGTTATGCGCCTCCGTGGTCAGCGGAAGTTCCGTGTTTTTGGGAATGGACTCGGGATTACACTCCGGGTTCAAACAGAACGGGGTCGACTTTTCTTCGGACATAAACGCCGCCGTCAAAAGCGCGGATTGTGTCATCGATTTCAGCACACATCAAAATTTGGATTCCACACTCAAGGCCTGTCTCCAACATCGAAAACCGGTGGTGATCGGAACCACCGGACTCACAGAACTTCAAAAAGACGCACTCAAAGTAGCCTCCAAGGAAATCGCGATCGTGTATTCTCCGAACATGTCCATCGGAGTGAACCTTCTTTTTAAGTTAACCGAAATCGCGGCCAAGGTGATGGGAGAAATATCGGACATAGAAATCCAAGACGTTCATCACCGTCATAAAAAAGACGCACCGTCCGGAACCGCCGAAATGCTGAAGAACATCCTACTCGAAACGTTAGGCAGAACCTCAAAGAACGTGATCCACGGAAGACACGGGATCCTCAAAGAAAGAGATCCCAAGGAAATCGGAATTCATACCCTACGCGCGGGAGAAGTGATCGGGGATCATACCGTATATTTTTTCACACCCGAAGAAAGGATAGAAATCACACACAAGGCCCAGGATCGAAAAACCTTCGCGGTCGGTAGTGTACACGCGGCGGAATTTTTAGTCGGACGTAAACCCGGACTTTACGATATGTTTTCGGTATTGGGATTGTAGATCGGGAGTTTGCGGTTTGTTTTTCTTTAAGAACATATCCCTTTTTCCACTCGGTAAAAATCCGCTCGTCATCGCAATCGACCTGCTCATAGTCAGCTTTCTCATCTATCAATTTTATACCACCATCCGAAGAACGCGCGGGATCCAACTTTTGCTCGGGGTCGCGGTCATTTGGTTTTTGGGAATTTTTGCGAGCACTTTCGAACTGGAACTTCTGGATTGGATCATAGAAAACATCCGTCCCGCGCTCGTGTTTGCAATCATCGTATTGCTCCAGCCCGAACTCAGAAAAATTACCGCCGATCTTTCCAAGATGAAAATCTTTCAGCCTTTCTTACTCAAACAAATGACGGATTTGGAGGAGATTATCGAAGCCGTTAAGATCATGGCTAAGAACAAAACCGGTTCCCTCATCGCGATCGTACGCGAAAACAGTCTGAAAGAAATCATCGATCAGTCCGTACAACTCGACGCGATCATCTCCAAGAGTTTGTTACTGACCGTTTTTAAAAAGAATTCCGCGCTGCACGACGGGGCCGTGATCATAGAACAAAACCGAATCGCCTGCGCGGGCGCGTTTTTACCCATGACTCAGAATCTGGACGACGCAAGAATGGGAGCCAGGCACAGGGCCGCCATCGGAATTTCGGAGGAATCGGATTCCATCGTGATCGTCACGTCGGAAGAAACCGGGGAAATTTCCGTATGTTACGACGGAGAGATCATTCATCCGGTCAAACCGATCGAGCTTAAAAATCTAGTGAATACGATTTTGCAGAAAAAAGACATCGGCTTCGAAAAAAACAATTCTTCCGAAGACAAAACGGGGTAACGGACGATGTTGAAAACGATCTTCAGCAATTGGCAGGCCAAACTCGGATCCTTGATTCTCGCCGTCGTGTTCTATATCAATTTACAAAATTCTAAAATACTCGTAAAAGAAATCCAGGTCCCGATCGAATACCCGAAGTTAGGCGGTTCGCTTGTCGTTTCCAAAACCTCGGATAAAACCGTTCCCGTAAAGGTGGAAGGGGTTCGGGAATACGTGAACTATTATTCCCAGTTTTTAAAGGCGCATATCAATTCATCCGAACTCAAACCCGGAGAAAATTCCGTTTCCCTGTATCGAATTTCGGGAGCGCCCGCCGGACTTCGGATCACGAGGTTGAAGGACAAGATCAAGGTCAACGTGGAATCCAATTCGGGTAAAATTCTACCCGTCGAAGTCAAGTTTACCGGGGATCTTCCGCCTAACTACGTAAAGACGAACCATTTCGTTTCACCGAGTGTGATACACGTCAGCGGTCCTCCCGGAGTATTGGAAGGTTTGGGAAAAATTTCGATTCCCCCGATTGCTCTCAAGGACAAAACCGAATCCTTTACGGTAAAACACAAACTTCCGGATTTTCCCTCTTCGGTCAAAGTGCGGGAAAACGTAAGAGAGGTTACGGTTCGCGTGAATATCTTTGCAAGCGCGTCTAACGCAGGGGAAACGCTTTTACTCGGAATTCCGATCAAATGTCAAACCCTGGATAAAAATCTGGAAGCCGAATTTTCCGAACCGGAAGTTTCGGTAAAACTTCAATCCAAAACTCCTCTGAAAAGTATCCAGGTCATCAAGGGACTTTCCGCGAGTGTGGTTTGTTTGCATAAGTACGATCCCAAAACCAAAAAAGTTCTTCCGGATAACAAACCGGTATTTGCCAAGATCAAACTGAACAAATCCCCCTCTCTCAAGGCCGTGGACGTGCTCGGGGTTTTTCCGGATCGGATCTCCATCCTTTTTAAAGTAAAACCGGATAAGGACAAAACCGGCGGGGGAGAAGGGCCGGATGCCACAGAAGAGGAAAATACGATCGAACCCGATTCCAATCCCGAGCTTTTGGAAGAAGAATGAAAATTTCAGTCGGCAACGATATCGTTGAAAACTCTCGAATTAGAAATCTCTTGGAAAAACACGGAGATCGTTTTTTAAAACGGGTTTTTTCCGAGTCCGAACGCGAATACTGTTCCAACCGAAAAGATCCCATTCCTCATTTGAGCGGAAGGTTCTGCGTTAAGGAAGCCTTTATCAAAGCCATCGAACCCGGAGACAAGGTTGTCTTGGATATGCGGGAAATCGAACTTTTCGGAAAGGAATTCGGAAAAAAAGAATTGGTACTGCATGGAAAATCCAAAGAATTGTTTCTTACCAAAGGATACAGCGGTTGTTCGGTTTCGATCAGCCACGCTGAGAATTATTCCACCGCCGTCGTGGTGCTTTATAAGGAGTAAACGATGATTTCCGATACGATGAAACAGACGATTCAATTTTACAACGAAGGTCTGAACTTTTACAAAACCAGAAAGTTTACGGAAGCCTTGGAAAAATTCAAAAAGGCCGCCGAGTTGACTCCGGACGACGGTCCTTCCAAAAAATACATCGGCCGTTGTCAGGCATTTATCCAAAATCCTCCTCCCGCAGATTGGGACGGGGTTTTTGAAATGAAAACGAAATAAGAGAATCCATGTCCAAAAAAACCGCAACCAGAACCGCACGTCCCATTACGGAGTACGGAGCCATTTCCACCGTTCTCGGAAGAGAAACTTCCTTTTCCGGAATTCTCAACTTTCAAAAGCCCCTCGAAATTTCGGGTGAGTTCCAAGGAGAAATCGAATCGGAAGGATTTCTTCTCGTAAGCGAAGGCGCAAAGGTCCGCGCCAACATCAAGGCCGGAACCGTGATCGTGGGCGGTGAAATTACGGGAAACGTAATCGCCACTCAAAAGTTGGAAATGTTGTCCACCGGCAAGGTAAACGGAAATATCAAAACTTCTAAATTACAAATTGCGGATGGAGTGATCTTTGACGGGAACTGTGAGATGATCCAGCCCAATAAAGATTGACCCACGCTTTCTTCCGTAAAAAGTGGTACCTGCTAACCCGAAAAAGCCTACGGACAGGGCTGAGATAGGCAAAATCGCCCTCATTCTGCTCCTTGGTTTTTTCGCCGGAGCCGTGACGGGAGTCATTCTCGATCGCCTAACGGGCGTTTCATTTTTTTCTTCCTACCTGCTTCGGGAAGCAATCAAGTTCGAACTCTACGTAATCAAGGTCGAGATACAATTTACCCCTGCTAGTCTTATGGGACTCGTAGCGACGTTGTATTTCGTACTAAAAAAGGGGTAAACCAATGTCAGTGATCTCAATGAAAAACCTTCTGGAAACCGGAGTACACTTCGGTCACCAGACCCGTAAATGGAATCCGAAAATGGCGCCGTATGTTTTTACGGCCAGAAACGGAATTCATATCATCGACCTACAAAAGACGGTTCAAAAAGCCAAAGAAGCGTATGACGCTCTGAAAAAACTGACTTCCGAAGGGAAGAAGGTTCTTTTTGTAGGAACCAAAAAACAAGCGAGAGGCGCGATCGAAAGAGAAGCCATCCGCTCCAATATGTTCTTTATCAATAACCGCTGGCCGGGCGGGCTTCTTACCAACTGGAACACGGTTAAAAGAAGTATCGCTCGTCTCAAAAAACTCGAAGGTATGGAAGCGGACAATAGCTTTGAGAAAGAAGTAAAAACGAAAAAAGAAATTCTCACCCTAAGAAGGGAGTTGGAAAAACTCCGCAAAACTTTGGGCGGGATCAAGGACATGGCGACCATTCCCGAAATCATGTTCGTCATCGATCCTAAAAAAGAGGAAATTGCGGTTAAGGAAGCGAGAAAACTCGGCCTTAAAATTTTCGCGGTTGTGGATACAAACTGCGATCCCGAACTGATCGACTATCCGATTCCGGGTAACGACGACGCGATCCGCGCGATCTCTCTTTTTCTGGAAACCATGTCCAACGCGGTGATCGAAGGAACCGGCGGGGTTGTGGAACAACCTAGATTCAGCGAAGACTTGGATTCGGAAGCCCTGGCCCTGGAATACCAAGGTGAATATGATGAAAGCGGAAAGTTCATCATGGACGAAGACGCCGACGCTAAAAAAGCCAAGGCCGCCGCTGATGAAGCTGCCGCAGCTGCAGGAACGGCTCCGGCTACCGCTACGGAAACTCCTACAACAACAGAGCCTCCAACTACTACGGAACCTGCGGCGACTACGATCGAAGTGGATAAAAAAGACTAAGGGATTTTTGGCAATGGCAGTTACTACAGACTTAATCAGAGAACTCAGAGAGAGAACCAGCGCAGGAATGATGGATTGCAAAAAGGCTCTCGAAGAAAACAACGCGGATATCGAAAAAGCGATCACCTGGCTTCGTGAAAAAGGAATCGCTAAAGCCGCTAAAAAAGCGGGAAGAGAAACCAAAGAAGGCAGAGTGGTTTCGTACATCCACGGTAACGGTAAAATCGGGGTTCTGGTCGAACTGAACTCCGAAACCGACTTCGTTTCCAAAAACGAAGACTTCGAAGCCCTTGGAAAAGAAATCTGCATGCAGATCGCCGCGATGAATCCTTTGTATCTGAACGAGGAATCCATTCCCGCGGAAGATCTGGAAAAGGAAAAAGGAATCATGAAATCGCAGCTGGAAGCCGAAGGCAAGAAGGCGGAGCAGATCGACAAGATCCTTCCCGGTAAGATCAAAAAATACGTTTCCGAAGCCTGTCTCGTAAATCAGTCATTCTTTAAAGACGATTCCAAAACGATCGACGACTTAGTCAAGGAAGCGATCGCAAAATTCGGCGAGAACATCACCATCGCCCGTTTTGTCCGCTTTCAGGTGGGTGGACTCTAAATTTTGGGAGCGAAGTATAAGAGAATTCTAATTAAACTTTCCGGAGAAGCTCTCGCCGGAGAGGGAGAATTCGGGATCGACACCCATAAGGCCCATTCTCTCGCGGAAGAAATCAAAGAAGTCCACGACCTCGGTGTGGAAATCGCTCTCGTAGTCGGGGGCGGTAACATCATCCGAGGAACCAATCTCGCCAAGGTGGGAATCGACCGCGCTACCGCGGACTACATGGGAATGCTCGCTACGATTCAGAACGCACTCGCGCTCCAAGACGCCTGCGAAAAAAAAGGACTCTACACGAGAGTTCAATCCGCAATCGAAATCAATTCCATCGCGGAAAGTTACATTCGTCGCCGTGCCGTTAGACACCTCGAAAAAAGAAGAATCGTAATTTTTGCGGGTGGAACCGGAAATCCGTATTTTACAACCGATACGACCGCGAGCCTTAGAGCCGTGGAAGTGGGCTGCGACGTGATTCTCAAAGCCACGAAGGTGGACGGGGTTTATACCGCGGACCCTAAAAAAGACAACGGCGCACAACGTTATTCTCAAATTTCCTTTATGGAATCGATCAATCGCCGTTTGAAGGTGATGGATTCCACCGCTCTCAGTTTGTGTATGGAAAACAACATGCCGATCATCGTGTTCGACATTTTCAAACGAGGGAATCTGAAAGATCTTATCACCGGAAACAACATCGGAACCCTGATCTCTAATTCGGAGGACATTCAAATCGATGGCAAGTGAAGAAATCATTGCGGGTATGAAAACCAAGATGGATAAAACCATCGACCTTGTTAAAAAAGATTTCGGAACCGTTCGCACCGGTCGCGCCAATCCTTCCCTTGTGGAAGACATTCGCGTGGACTACTACGGCACACAAACTCCGATCAATCAGCTCGGAAATATCTCCGTTCCCGAACCTAGAATTCTCGTGATCTCCCCTTACGATAAGGGAATCATGAAGGATATCGAAAAGGCGATCCAAACTTCCGGTTTGGGTCTTCAACCTTCGAACGACGGAGTTGTAATTCGTATTATCATTCCTGAATTGACCGGAGAAAGACGGAAAGAACTTGCTAAAGTTGTAAAGTCCAAGTCCGAAGAAAAAAAGGTCGCCATCCGAAACATCCGAAGGGACGCGATGGAAGATCTGAAAAAACACACGGAAGGAATGTCCCAGGACGAGATCAAAACCGTTCAGGACCAGATTCAAAAAATCACCGATTCGTACGTGGAAAAAATTTCCGCTCTTACAACAGAGAAGGAAAAGGAAATCACTACGATCTAACGTGGGCTTGTTCGAGTCCAATCTCCCCAAACATATCGCCGTTATCATGGACGGCAACGGTCGATGGGCCACGGCTCGGGGAAAATCCAGATCCGACGGTCACAGAGAAGGGGCGCAGGCGATCGATCGCCTTATGGACGCAAGTCTCGAACTGGGTTTAAAAAACATTTCCCTCTACGCATTTTCAACGGAGAATTGGAAACGTCCCATCACCGAAATCCGATCCATTTTCAATCTGCTCGTGGAATTTATCGATACCCGTTTGGATACGATTTATGCGAGAGGAATTCGAATTCATCATTCAGGTTCCAGAAAACGTCTGACGCGGAACGTTTTGGACAAGATCGATTTTGCGATCGACAAAACTCAAAAGAACAAAAATCTCACCGTGAACTTTTGTTTGAACTACGGTTCTCGGGACGAACTTCTCCGGGCCGCACAAGAGGCGTTTTTACGTAGAAAAAAGGATAAGGTTCCTTTCGAAAAGCCCCTGAAAGAGAAGGAGCTTGAAAAATTTTTATATACGTCCGCTCTTCCTCCCGTAGATTTACTGATCAGAACGGCCGGGGAACAAAGACTTTCGAATTTTCTGCTTTGGCAATCCGCGTATGCGGAGTTGTTTTTTACGGACACTCTTTGGCCCGATTTCGATAAAAATTCCCTGGTGGATTCCCTCAAGTGGTACGAAACCAGAACCCGAAAATTCGGAGGACTTACGAATGGGTGAAACATCCAAACGACTCGCTTCTGCGGCGGTGCTTCTTGTACTTTATCTTTTTATGATATTCTACGCGGATTTTTATTATCTGCAAACGTATCTGATTCTTATTTTGGCCGGTATCGTAGGCATCAAGGAATTTTACAATCTTTCCGATCGAGGAGAGGACGGAAGGCCGTTTCGTGGTACGGGAACCTTCTTTATGTTTCTCATCGTTTCGTTTTATTACTTTCGATTTATAGGAGCTCAGAGTAAATTCGATCCTCCTTTATTCTTTCTTTTGAATATTAAATATTTCATTCCTCCGTTCGATCCGGTTCCGGTTGCGTTTCTTTTGCTGTTGATCGTAACGTTTACTTTGCAGATCACCAAACGCCCGTTAGACGGAGCGATCTTTTCGGTTTCCTCCACGTTTTTAGGCGTGTTTTATATCGCGGTTCCTTTGGGGCATCTGATTCTTTTGCTCGGAATGGGGCAGGGGATTTACTACGTCGTCCTCGTTTCCGTCGTTACTTTTATAACGGACGCGGGTGCGTACTTCGGAGGAAGATGGTTCGGAAGGCATCCCGCGGGACTTGCGATTTCTCCTAAAAAAACCTGGGAAGGTTACGGCACAGGAATCGTCACCGCGATCGCTGCAGTATTTATCTTCAACACGATCTGGGAAAGTTCCACGGGAACCTCGGCGGCAGTGCGCGGGTTGGAAGTCTTTTTGATTTCCGCGATTTTATCTCTTGTAAGCGTGATCGGAGATCTTTTGGAATCCGCGATGAAACGGGACGCAAAGATCAAGGATTCCGGTTCTCTGATTCCGGGTCACGGCGGAATACTGGATCTCGCGGATGCGCTTTTGATCACGATTCCCGTTCTTTATTATTACCTTCAGATCAAGGGGAATCTGGGATTTCAAGTCTAACCGGTATGACAACCTCCGTTTGTCTTCTGGGTGCGTCTGGTTCGGTTGGAGAATCCACTCTTAAAGTACTGCGCGCTTATCCGGATGAATTCAGTCTTCATTCTTTCAGCGTTCATTCCAATCTCGAAAAGGCCCTTGCAATTCAGAAAGAATTTTCCCCCGAGTTTATCTGCGTGAGTTCCGACTCTGCGGATCGCACCGTTCTCGGAAACAAAATCGGTAAAACACAAATTCTTTACGGAGAATCGGCGCTCTGCGAACTCGTGCGCGATTCTGCGGTGCAAATCGTGATCACCGCGATCGTCGGCGCCGTGGGTTTACGTCCCACGATCGCCGCGATTACGTCCGGAAAAAGATTAGGAATCGCTAATAAAGAAACGTTAGTCACATCGGGTCCTCTGATCAATTCCCTCGTCGTAAAACACAATACGGTTGTCGTTCCGGTCGATTCCGAACACAACGCTCTTTTTCAACTGTTGGAATCTTTAAATCCTCGTTCGGTGGAAAAAATCATTCTCACCGCGTCCGGGGGAACTTTCCGAGATTTGCCGATCGAACAATTGTCTTCCGTAACGAAGGCGCAAGCGCTTCATCATCCGACTTGGAACATGGGTCCTAAGATCACGGTCGATTCCAACGGTATGATCAACAAGGGACTCGAAGTCATCGAGGCTCATTTTCTTTTCGGGGTTCCTTACGAGAAAATCGGGGTTGTGATTCATCCGCAGAGTATCGCACACGGAATCGTGGAATTGAAAGACGGGGCTTCGTTTATCTACGCCTCGTACCCGGATATGATTTTTCCGATCGCACATTCCCTTTTTTATCCGGAACCGGTTCCGAAAATTCTTCGGTCCCATCCCGCAAAAGATTGGGGTAAACTGGAATTTAAGGAGCCGGATTTTAAAAGGTATCCGGGGCTTAGGTTGGCGTTCGATGCGGGCAAGGTCGGAGGAACGGCTCCGTGTATTTTTAACGCGGCCAACGAGGCGGCTGTTGAGTTGTTTTTAAAGGACGAAATCCGTTTTGTCGAAATTCCGAATTATATCTCCGCCGCGTTAGACGAAATACCGACGGAATATCCGACGTCTCTGGAAGGTTACGAGGAGGCCGATCGAATCGCCCGCGAAACCGTCCGAAATCTGAAAGTAAGGAAGGTTGTATCCGCATGTTGATCATGATATTAGGCGCAGTATTTATGTTGGCGATTTCGATTTTTATCCACGAATTGGGGCATCTTCTTTGCGGAATGCTCGTGGGGGTTAAGGCGAGAATTTTTTCGATCGGTTACGGTAGAGGGATCTGGAAAAAAAAGGTCGGAGAAACGACCTACCAAATCACCGCGATCCCGGTCGGTGGTTACGTTCTTTTTAAAGGGGACGACTACGGCGGAGAAATCAAAGGGGAACCCGGCGAACTTCTTTCCACGCCGCCGTTGAAAAGAATGATCCCGGTACTCGGCGGTCCTCTTTTTAATCTATTTCTAGGTTTTGGAATATTACTGATTTTGAATTTTCTCGGTCACAATCCTCCGGGCAACCGAATTTTTATCGATCCCGCCGATCAGGAATTTTCCGCCGCGTACCAATCGGGCCTTAGAACCGGAGACCGTATCCTAAACATCGAAGGAAACAAAACCGAAAAGTTCGAGGACATCGTGACTAACGTAGGTTTGTCTTCCGGTAACGCGCTCAAAATCCGAGGAGAAAGAGAAGGTAAGGAGATGGAATGGAACGTGATTCCGCGCATCGTCTATAACCCGAAACGTTCTTCCGGAATTCCCACCATCGGTGTGGAGCCTTTCGGAGAAAGAAGAGTTGTGGCGACGTTCAGTTACTCCGAACAGTTTCAACACTGGTTGTCCTCCCGTTTGGATAAATCGCACGAAGCGGAAAATTACTACCAGGAACGTCTGAAAAAAGCCGTGGAAGGTAGGGATATCCCCGCGGAAGTTCTTTTGGAAAAAGAGAAGGAAGAAAAAGAAAATCTTCTTCGTTCCAGAGCGCTCAGTTATCTAAACGACGGGGACGTGATCCAGACCATAAACGGAAGAACGATTTCCACGGTGGGAGAACTCCAAAAAATTCTGGGAGAATTTCAGAATCAAAAGGTAAACATCG
Organism: Leptospira weilii serovar Ranarum str. ICFT; assembly: GCF_000332415.1. GTDB lineage: Bacteria > Spirochaetota > Leptospiria > Leptospirales > Leptospiraceae > Leptospira > Leptospira weilii_A. Next base: position 22,158 of record NZ_AOHC02000045.1, on the reverse strand, counting down.
TTGTCGATCGTAAGACGTATCCGCTGGTCAATCCTTGGTCCGCTGAAAACGTGAGCGTGGAAGTTCCGGTTCTCGGAGCTAATATATTAGAATTTAAGAATATTAGAGATCGTAAATTTTCCGAGTTGAACCTGGAGTCCTATCAGTTTGCGAGTTACGATCCGGAACTCGGTCAAAAACTTCTGAACTTAGCCGTGGATGGAAAAAGTTTTCCGAACTTCGAGGAACTTCTCGCCTATATCAAAAACAAAAACGGGGAAACCGTTGCGGTCGACATGGGAAATCTCAGACTCGAAGCGGAACCGAAGATACGTCCGATCGGACTTCTCGGTTTTAGACCGAACATGAAATTCAATCCGGCTCCGATGGAAAGAAATCTCGGTTTCTTGGAATCCTTTGTCGTCGCGGGTAAGGACGTCTACGAAAACGTGGAAACCACTCTCAAAGGAATCGGGATGTTGTTCTCCGGAATTCTTTCGGTTAAAGACAGTCTTTCCGGACCCGTGGGAATCGTTTCCTACGCCGGGATCAGTTTGGAGATCGGCTGGGAAACGTATTTGGAGTTTGTCGCAAGGATCTCGATCGCTCTGATGATAATGAATTTACTTCCGATTCCGATGGCGGACGGTGGACATATCGTATTGTATGCGTATGAAGCGATCACCGGAAGACCACTTCCGGGAAAAGTGATCGAGTCCATCTTTCGAATCGGATTTTTGTTTCTGCTCGGGCTCGGACTCTACGTCACCTTCAACGATGTAATGCGAATTTTCTAAACGCATGAAAGCATCGAAATACATTCTCCCCACAGAAAAAGAAAATCCTGCGGACGCGGTTGTCGCGTCCCATCGACTTATGATCCGCGCGGGGCTCGCGCGTAAATCTTCCGCCGGTCTTTATTTTTATCTCCCTCTCGGTTTGAAAATTCTTCAGAAGATCAAACAGATCGTTCGAGAAGAAATGAACAACACCGGCGCGTTGGAATTCGACCTTCCGATTTTAACTCCTTCCGAGTTATGGGAACAGAGCGGAAGATGGAACGCGATGGGAAAGGAAATGTTCCGCATCCGAGACAGACACGATCTTTCCTACTCGCTCGGACCGACTCACGAGGAATCGTTCAGTTCCCTCATTAAACCTTTATTAAAATCTTATAAAGATCTGCCGATCAACGTCTATCAGATCCAGACAAAATTCAGAGACGAAATCCGTCCTCGTTTCGGAGTGATCCGTTCCAGAGAGTTCGTGATGAAAGACGCGTATTCGTTTCATCTCGACGATGTTTCTCTGGACGAAACGTATCAAACGATGCGAGTCGCCTACAGAAAAATTTTCGATCGTTGCGGGCTTAAGACGATTCCCGTGCAAGCGGACTCCGGAAGTATGGGCGGTTCCGCGTCGGAAGAGTTTATGGTCGTTTCTCCGATCGGAGAAGAAACATTACTTTTATGTAATTCTTGCGGTTATAATTCCAACAGCGAAAAAACTCCTTTTATATTCAAAAAAGAGAATATAGCCGCCGCAAAACTTTCCGAAAAGAAAGAAGTTGCCACCCCCGGTAAAAAGACGATCGAAGAAGTGAGTTCGTTTTTGGGAGTTTCCGAAGCGGAAACGATCAAGGCGGTCGCGCTCAAATCGGAAAAGAAAAAGATCCTCGTGTTTTTACGCGGGGACTTGGAACTCAATCTTCACAAACTGCATTCACTCCTCCGAATCGTGGACTCGGAGCCGATGACGGACGCGGAAGTCCGTGAACTCGGGCTCGTTCCCGGTTTTATCGCACCCGTGGCGCCTAACGACAAAGTAAAAGTTTTATACGATCGTTCTTTGCAAAAGGATTTTCCGTACGTTGTCGGGGCGGCTAAAGAGGACTTTCACGTCCAAGGTTTTGTTTTGGAGAAGGAGATTGCGGGTCTTCCGGAGTTTGCGGATGTCGCATTAGCAAGAGAAGGGGATCTTTGTCCGAATTGTAATTCTACTTTGAAAGCCGAAAAGGGGATCGAGGTCGGTCATATTTTTAAGTTAGGTGAAAAATACACCAAGGCTTTTGGGATTCAGGTTTTGGATCAGAACGGTAAAACCAAAACTCTTACGATGGGTTGTTACGGAATCGGGGTCAACCGAACCATGGCTACGGTCATCGAACAGTGCAACGACGAGAAAGGAATTTTCTGGCCGATCAGCATCGCCCCGTTTGAAGTCACACTCGTGAGCATCACAAAGGGCGAGGAACAATATTCCAAAGCGGAAGAATTTTATAATGTTCTAAAGAACGAAGGAATCGAAATTTTCTGGGACGACCGCGACCTGGGACCGGGATTTAAACTTAAGGATTCGGAACTCATCGGTTTTCCGATCCGAGTTACGATCGGAAAAAAATTCTTCGAAAACGGAGAGATCGGCATCTACAATCGCAAGAAGGACAAGGAAGATTCCTTTGCGTTTACCGGTTTTGCCGATTTTGTAGCAAGGGTGGAATCTCTGCGCCAAGAACTCTTGAGTGAGTTGGAGTAGTTATGGGAAAAGAAAATCATTTCGGTAAAGAAGGTTACTTCGGGGAATTCGGAGGACGTTATTCTCCGGAAATTTTGCACGACGCTCTCGTGGAACTCGAAGCCACATACAAGAAGCTCAAGAAAAATAAACACTTCAAAAAAGAACTCGAATACTATCGTAAAAATTATATCGGTCGTCCCTCTCCATTAACGCACGCGGAACGTCTGAGCAAGGTTTGGGGCGGTGCGAGAATCTGGCTCAAACGAGAAGACTTAAATCATACCGGCGCGCACAAGATCAACAATACGATCGGTCAGGTGCTGATCGCAAAGGCGATGGGTAAAACGAGAATCATCGCGGAGACCGGCGCCGGTCAACACGGAGTCGCCACCGCGACCGTAGGCGCGATGTTTCAAATGGAAACCGTGGTTTATATGGGAGACGAGGATCTCCGTCGTCAGGAACTCAACGCGATCCGTATGAAAATGATGGGCGCGAAAGTTGTCGGAGTTTCCAGCGGAACCGCGACTCTCAAAGACGCGACGAGCGAAGCGATGAGAGACTGGGCATTAAATGTTTCTAATACTCATTATATCGTGGGTTCTTCGATCGGTCCGCATCCGTTTCCGACGATCGTGAGGGATTTTCAATCCGTGATCGGTATCGAATCCAGAAAACAATTTAAAAAAATAAACGGTAAACTTCCGAACGCGGTGGTCGCCTGCGTCGGAGGCGGTTCGAACGCCATCGGGATGTTTTACGGTTTTCTAATGGATAAAAAAGTAAAGTTATTCGGCGTGGAAGCGGGCGGTTATTCTACGGACCCGGGTTCTCATTCGGCTACGATTCAATTCGGGAGAACCGGTTTTTTACACGGTACCAAAACTCTCGTGATCCAAGACGAGTTCGGCCAGATTGTTCCCGCTCATTCCGTCTCGGCGGGTTTGGATTATCCGGGGGTTGGTCCGGAACACGCGCATTTTCATAAAAGCGGAAGAGTGACCTATGCGAACATAAACGACGAAGGCGCGTTAGACGCCTTTCTCGAAGTCTGTAGAATCGAAGGTATCATTCCCGCCTTGGAAACCGCTCATGCGTTTCGTTTTGCGAAAGACCTGGCGAAGTCTATGAGCAAAAAGGAAAACGTTTTGATTTGTTTATCGGGACGCGGCGATAAGGACGTGGCCGAGGTTGCAAGACTTCGGAAAGGAGAATTTTCTTGAACGCGATTTCCTCCGTTTTTTCTTCCGATCAGTGTGTTTTTATTCCCTACATTTCCTTGGGTGATCCGGATTATGAATCCTGCGTCGTTTGGGCCGACGCCCTCATTCGAGGAGGCGCCGGAATTTTGGAATTGGGGATTCCTTTTACCGATCCGGTCGCCGATGGTCCCGTCATTCAAAAGGCTTTCAAACGTGCGTTGGCTCATCCTTTCTCTATGAAAAAAATTCTGGAGATCACCGCTCAGATTCATAAATTACATCCTCAAATTCCGTTGGTTTATCTTACGTATTTCAATCCTTTGTTTTCGATGGGTTTGGAATCCTTCGCCGAATCCGCTAAGAACGCCGGCATTCAAGGTTTGATCATTCCGGATCTTCCCTACGATACCCCCGAGGCGGAGGAGTTTTTTTCCCGGTTGGTAAAAAGAAAGATCGATTTCATTCATCTCGTGACTCCTGCGTCTACGAACGAGCGGATTCAGTCGATGAAATCCCTCGCTTCCGGTTTTATCTATTACGTGACTTCTTACGGTGTGACCGGCGAGCGTCGCGCTCTTGCGGAGGGTTTGGAAGAGAGAATCCAGTTGGTTCGTAATCAGATCGGCCTTCCGGTTTGCGCCGGCTTCGGGATCTCTTCTGCGGACCAGGCCCGCGATATTTCGCGTTTCGCGGACGGTGTGATCATCGGTTCTGCGGTGCAGAGAATCATCGAAGAATTCGGGGCGAATCGCGAGGTTTGTGCGGGTAAACTTTTGGCGTATGCTTCGATGATTCGAGCCGCTATGAAATGAGGTGCCGCGCTCTTTTTTTGGGCTCGTTGTTTGGGTCTGTAAATGGGAGAGGTGGGGGTGATTTTTTATGTTGGGTGTGTTCTTCCGAGTTGGATTTGGCTTCGTAGAAGTTTTTGGGGAAAGTAAAGTTCTCTTGTAATATTCAAATTCGTTGGAACTCCACGGGATTTTGTTTTTCTAGGAATTCCCCATTCTAATAACAAAGAAAATAAAAAACACCGAGAGATCCCCAACCCCCAAGCCAGGATTCCCAACCTACACCAATCCTCCTCAAAAGGACGAAAGTTCATCTTCCGCAGATTCAAGTTTTTCTCCTGATATCTGGCATAAGCAAGTCTCCTCCCCAAAAAACGTTTCCGAATCAAGGTTTCATCCCAATGCGATAAAAGAAGGTGCAAGGTTTTCCTCAGAGCCTTGGGCTGGAGCCGAGAGGAACAAACCAAGTGTTCCGGAATCAAAAACGAACAAAGATTACCGGACTTACGGACAGAATAAGACGTAAACCCGGACTTAAAAGAAGAATACCCCATAACCGGAACGGTTCCCGGGAAAGAACGCGCGGAGAGGAAAACGGAACAAAAAATGAAAACGGAACGGAACAACAGGCGGCAAGGCCCTGAAAATATTGACGAAACTCCGACGGATAGGATACTGATCCCCGATCAAGGCCGGGGGAACGCATGAGCGAAACAAAATTTAAAATCACTCCACTTCACATCATCTCGCTGATATTGGGGATCATGGGGATTGTTTTCATATCATTAACCGCATTTTTTCCGAACTATTCGCTCAACACCGAATTTTTACTCGGCGGATTCGTACTGTTAATGATCGGTTCGTATCCGATCTATAAGTTTATAGAAACCAACACATCCGATAAACAAAGGTCCGGCAGCCTCTGGCTATCGGCCGTAGTATCATTTACGATGTTCTTTCTATATCAGGTGTTCACACCTCTTTCCGAGTTGGAAGAATCATCCGTGTCTTGGAGGTTTACATTACTGAGAGCCGGGGTGAATAAGAGCGAAAAAGAATCCGAAGAAGGGACGATCGAATACACAAGATACAATCCGCCGCCCGGAGCGAGACAGGACATACAGATAATCGGGATCACGACCACGTCGTTGGAAAAGCTGCAGGGAAGATGGCCTTTGCCCTGGAAATATTACGCAAACATTATAGACATATTTAAGAACACATCCAACCAGTTGATGTTCGATATTTTTTTCGTGGATTATAAACCCGGACAAACCGAAGAGATGGCTCAAGCCTTGGCGAAAAATCCGCAGGTCATGTTCGACTACCCGATGGAAACGAGTTTGGAATCCAAAAGTTCCATATTGAATCTGGAAAAACGGATCGACGTGCTCAAAAAGTTTAAGTTGGAAAACGTGGAGGATCCGGGGGATGTCGGAAGATCCTGGTTGAAATTCCCGCAACCGCCGATCGAACCCGTGGCGGAAAAAGCGTCCGGATTAGGATTTGCGAATATTAAAAAAGACGAAAGTGGACTCAACCGGCGAATGCCTCTCGTAGCAAAACTGTTGAATTCGGGACCGTTCAGGGAAACGGAATACTATCCGTCCATCGACTTAATCATCGCGTGTAACTATCTCGGCGTGGACGTAAAAAGGGACGTGGAAGTGGTGATGGGCAAACACGTAAAGATCAAGAACATCCCGCAAAAGACTTTGACGAGTTTCAACCGCAAGACCTTGAAGATGGAAACCAAGGATATCATGAATCTTCCGAACGAAACCCGAGAGATCACGATACCGATCGACGAAGACGGACAGATGCAGATCAATTTTCCCGGCGGACTTTATTCGTTTCGAGCGCATGAAGTGTTCGAAGCGGCGACCGAATGGAACGAGGAAACCGCGTCCCAATTTCAAAACACGATCTTTCTAGTGGCGATGTATTACGCGACGGGAGCGGGGGCCGCAAAGGATACGCACTTATCACCGTTTGGGGACATGTCCGGGATCGAGCACCACGCGGCGGCGATCAATACGATCCTCAATCAGGACTTTCTTTTTGAACTACCGTTATGGGGAGAATTTTTAATCTTAATTCTTGTGGGAATGTTAGGGGGTTTGGTACAACCTCGATTGAAAACCTGGTTGGCGTTCCTGTTTTTCTTAGCGACGGCGCTTGTTTATTCGATCGGAACGCTCGTAAATTTTTCCGAACTCAATTTAGTGCATTTGTATCCGACCGTGATCTTGGAGCAGTTGTTTATTTTTATCGGACTGATCGGATTTAGGATTTTAACGGAAGAGGAAAACGTAAAGTACATCCGAAGTACGTTCTCCAAGTTCGTATCCAAGGATATCGTGGATGAGTTACTCAAAAATCCGGACAACTTAAATCTGGGAGGATCCAAACGAGACATTACGATTTTCTTTTCCGATATCCGAGGATTTACGACGATGTCCGAAAAAATGGGACCGGAGGAACTGGTACAGTTTTTAAATCAATATCTATCCGAAATGACGGAGATCATCATTGAATTTAAGGGAACGATTGATAAATACATGGGGGACGCGATCATGGCATTTTGGGGCGCGCCCGTGCCGTTGGAAGATCATGCATATTACGGATGTGCGGCCGGGCTAGCGCAGATGAAAAGGCTCGCCACGCTGAAGGAAGAATGGAAGAGTTTGGATCTTCCCCAAATGGATATAGGAATCGGACTCAATTCCGGACCGGCGGTCGTAGGAAACATGGGGAGTTCCCACAGGATGGATTATACCTGTATGGGGGACACGATCAACCTGGGATCTCGATTGGAAGGAACGAATAAGGAATACGGAACTCATATCATCATCTCCGAGTACACCTATGAAAAGGTAAAGGACCGGGTAATCGCAAGAGAACTGGACTTGATTAAAGTGAAAGGAAAAACGCAACCCGTTCGAATCTACGAGTTATTGGATTTAGTGAACGAGGAAGACCTAAAACTATTAAGAAAACCTTTGCAGGCGAACTAAAGAATATTATAAAATTAGAATAGAAAGTTTTCATGCAACAGGAACCAACTCTGCTGGATAGGATCGACTATCCGGCCGACCTCAGAAAGATACCTCTGGAAAAACTACCACAAGTTTGTAAAGAGGTTCGGAATTATATCATCGATACTCTTTCGGGAGTGGGCGGGCATTTTGCAAGCAATCTGGGAGTTGTGGAACTCACGGTCGCGTTACACTATGTGTTCGAAACGCCGAAGGATCGATTGGTATGGGACGTAGGACACCAAACGTATCCGCATAAAATTCTAACCGGAAGAAAGGACAAACTCAACACGGTTCGAAAGTTCAACGGGCTTTCCGGGTTTCCCAAAAGACAGGAATCGCCTTACGATCTTTATAACACGGGACACGCGGGAACGTCGATCTCGCAGGCGCTCGGAGAAGCGGCGGCCCGCGATCTCGCAAAAGCGGATTACAACGTGGTCGCGATCATCGGAGACGCATCGATTGCCACGGGAATGGCCCTCGAGGCGATGAACCACGCCGGGCATTTGAAAAAGGACATGATCGTAATCTTAAACGATAATTACATGTCGATCTCGAAGAACGTGGGATCCATATCCAACTATCTCAACAACATCATCACGTCTCATTTTTACAATCACTGGAAGAGAGTATTTTACACTTTCTTAAAGTGGTTGCCGATCATCGGGCCCGCCACCGAAAGATTTTTCAAAAAGGTCGAAAAGGGATTTAAGGACGTCTTAACGCCGGGCGGGCTATTTGAGGACTTGGGATTCGGATATATCGGACCCGAAGACGGGCACGACGTGGTCCGGCTCGTAAAGATGCTCGAAAAAGTGAAAAAGATGAAGGGGCCGATTTTACTACACATCATCACACAAAAGGGAAAAGGATACGATCCGGCGGAAAGAGATCCGATCAAGTATCACGGAGTAACGCCGTTTCGAAAAGAAGACGGAGCGATGGACAGCGGGGATTCTTCCAAGATCGCGTACAGTAAGATCGTAGGAAAGATGTTGTCGATTCTCACTGAAACCAATCCGAAAATTGCGGCGATCACACCCGCGATGATCGAAGGAAGCGGGCTGAAAGAATACGCCGAAAAATATCCGGAACATTTATTCGACGTAGGGATTGCGGAACAACATTCGGTCGCGTTTGCGGGAGCGATGACAAACGGAAGTATCATTCCTTATATGTGTATCTATTCCACGTTTTTGACGAGGGCGATGGACCAACTGGTGGAAGACGTGTCTCTCATGAATCTTCCCGTACGATTTGTGATTGATCGAGCGGGATGTGTGGGACCGGACGGGGAAACACACCAAGGACTTTTTGATTTAGGATATTTACTCGGCCTACCGAACATGGACGTGTTTGTACCGTCCAACGGACAGGACTTGATCGATTCGTTACGATGGATGGAAACGTACGATAAGTCGCCGATTGCCATACGATTTCCAAAGTCGAATGTGGATTTAAATACCTTGGATTTTTACAAAAAAGCCGAACTCAAACCCGGAACGTTTCGAGTTCTCAAAAAAGGAACGGACATCGCGCTGTTATCGATCGGATCCATGATCGACGAAGCCAAAAAGGCGACTGAAATACTCGAAAGAGAGGGGTTCAGCGTAACTCTCATCGATCTCGTATGGTTACGGCCGCTTGGGGCGGAAGCGCTTAACGAAGAATTGAACAACGTTAGACGCTTTGCGATTCTCGACGAAAGTTATGTCGACGCGGGGGCTTCCGGATATCTACTCAATCGGATTTCACCGGAGAATTTGTCGAAATACTTCAAAACATACGGATTTCCATCCGAGCCCGTACATCACGGAGAAAGAAAAGAAATTTTTCAGGCGTATCGATTGGACGGACGGTCGATCGCGGAACACGTGGCGGAGGTGATGAAAAAAAACTTAATCCCGTAATCCTACCAAACCGAAAATAAAAGTAAAAACGGGTTATGGAATTGCAAAACTTTACTCCTTCGGATTTTCTAGAAGCGGCCAAATATTTTTACAAGAAGGGCGATGGCGACAGAGCGGAATATTTGTTCAAATTATCCTTGGAAAACGAGGAAAACCACGAGGCGTATTTCTTTTTAGGGCTAATGGAAAATCAAAAGGGAAATCCCGAAAAAGGATTGATACACTTTTATAGATCCGTGGAAGTAAATCGGAATTACGGAAATCCCTGTAACGAAATCGGAATCATACTGTTAAGAGCCGGAAAGGAAAACGAAGCCGTATACTGGCTGAAAAAATCCTTACGCTGCGAATTGAACGACGCGCCTCATATCTCACTCTACAATCTTGCCACGCTGTATAAAATTTGGAATCGTCCCGAAAGATCGCTTCAGTATCTGCATCGAGCGATCCTGATCAAACCCGATTTTGAAGAAGCCAAAAAACTCAAAGAAGAACTGGGTTCCGCGATTTGAGTTTAGGAAACGAAACGTTAGGTTTTGTTTCAAAAACGCATTCGTCAAAATACGAAAATGTCCAATGTTTACTCGTTTTGAATTTTTAAAATTTTGAGCGAGGTTTTAAGAAGCGGAATTTCTGCGACTTAGAAGTTGAGCGATCACAATGACGGGCGGAATTATCAATTCAGGAATTAAATAACCGAGGCCGGTTCGGGAAGGCCGACAATGCTAATGGAGACGAGCCGTCCGATCGCCGCAAAAAAAATGGCCGCCGCCAACGGATAGATCAACGTACTTTGAGTGCGTATGGTCCAAGCCGCCCAACCGCAAATCAAACCCGTTGAAAAATAAACCCCTGCCATAAATCGATGTACGTTATCGAGTCTTGGCGTAGTCGTAGGTTCGCCGAGATACATTTGCAAAGCTCCGCCAAAGAGCGCAATGGCAGCTACAAGAAACAAACAGATTTGTACGATTCGTTTACTGATTGAAATGGGAGTATCCGCTTTCATACCAATAGAATCCGCTTTGGAATTACAATTTTCAATGTCAAATCCATATTCTAAGGATTGAATCTTGGAACGAACGTTTGGATCTTGATATTCGATTAAAGGCGCGTCGTTTGCATCGTAAGGGCAATCACTTTCTTGATAAAGAATCTTTGAGTTGTTCGTTTGTATTCATTCATGGATCCCATTGGTGGATCTCGCTTCCATCGCTTCCGCATCGGTTATACCGAACTCACATTCAAAAAATCGGGGCTTTCTATTTTTTGAATCCGGGCTTTAACAAAAACTTTGATTTTTCTCCCGCTCTTTAATCGTACGAAGGCTGCATTTTTTTGCAAACAGATGAAACTTTTCTAACTGATATCAATTCTCAAGTAAACTTCAAAATAAACGCAAAGGAAAAGCCCTTTCCTTTTCGTTTACTTGCAATTTTTCACAGAGCCAAAAATCCTGTTTCCAATACCAATATTGAAGGGACTTCATACGAATGAATCACAGAGCACTGAAGCTTTCGGTACCGCTCATTGGCATCGCGGCCGTAGCGTATCTGATTTTCTCTCCTTCCAAGTATGTTGGGTATGCGCCCGATCAGCCCATACCCTTCAATCACAAGATACATGCCGGAGACAATAAGATAGATTGTAAATACTGTCACACCGGGGTAGAAACCTCAGCGCACGCCACAGTCCCATCCTCTTCCACTTGTATGAACTGCCACTCAATGGTAGCAACCTCCAAACCTCTGATCAAAAAACTCGCTAAGTCGTATAACGATAATAAGCCGATCGAATGGATTAAGGTTCACGATATGCCGGATCACGTACAGTTCAATCACTCTCGACACATTTCGAGAGGAGTGGATTGTTCTCAGTGTCACGGGAACGTAGCGGAGATGGTGAAAGTAAAACAAGTGGCGTCCCTCAACATGGGATACTGCGTGGATTGTCACAGAGAGAACAACGCTCCGACCGATTGTTCCACCTGCCACAGATAACCGGGAGTAATACTAAAATATATGGATCCAAAAAATTTCCAAAAAGAAAAGAAGGCACACTGGCTGTCTTACGATCTGAAAGACAAAGACGTAGAAGTCAAAGAGATGCAGAAATCCGAATTCTTCACTTCTCCCGATCCTTTGATCGCGAGAATCAAATCCGGAGAATTCGATCGTAAATCCTTTCTCAAGTTGATGGGCGCGGGGGTCGCGATGACTTCCCTCAATTGCATTCGCAAGCCGATTGAAAAAATCGTTCCTTACGTGGACTTAAATAAAACGGACGAAAACGCTCAATACGATTTCGTAAAACACGGACATTCTTACTATTACGCTTCCGTAGTCGCGGGAACGGGAGTTCTCGTCAAAGCAAGAGACGGTCGTCCTCTAAAACTGGAAGGAAATCCGGATCATCCGGTTTCTCAAGGCGCTCTGGGCGCGGCGGGTCAGGCTTCCATCTTCGATCTTTACGATCCGGATCGGGCTCAAAATCCCGCCACGATCGAAGGTGGGATAGAAGTTAAATCCGACTGGGCTACCGTAGACGCCAAAGTAAAGGCGGCTCTTGCAGCTAACAAGGGTAAGACGGTTGTCGTAACAAAACCTCTGGATTCTCCTTCCACAAAGTCGATCATCGGCGATTTTCTGCGCACCGTTGGCGGAGGAAAACACTACGAGATTTCTTTGACTTCCGCGGAAGAAGTTGTCAGCAAAGGACAGGCCGCTTCTTACGGAAAGGCGATCGTTCCGAACTATCATTTCGATCTGGCGAAGGTAATTCTTTCCATCGATTGCGACTTTATGGGCAACTGGCTTTCTCCCGAAGAACACCAAAAAGATTTTTCCAAAAGAAGAAATCTGCGTCCGTCTCGCGGCCAAAACGGTCTCGCGGATGTAAATCTTTTCGTCTCGGCGGAATCGATTCCCACGATGACCGGTTCCAACGCGGACCTTCGTCTTCCGATTCGTCCCGGAGATCAAACCAAACTCGCACTTGCGATCATTGCGGCTTTGGAAGAGCAAGGCGCTTCCGAAGTAAAAGCTTCTCCTTATGGCGGAAATGTCGCTCAATTTGCGGCCGAACTCGGTGTGAGCGAAGAAAATATCCGCAGGACCGCAAAGGCTCTTTGGTCCAACAAAGGAAAGTCACTCGTAGTTGCGGGAAGTCTTGCGGCGTCCACAAAAGACGCGGTGGATCTTCAAGTTCTTGTAAACTTTATCAACGATCTTTTGGACAACGACGGTAAAACGATCGATCATTCCAACCCTAAAAAAGAAGGTCTTCTGGATTCTTCCGGAAATCTAAAGTCTCTTGCGGCGGAACTGAAAGGAAACAAAGTCGGGGTTCTTTTCGTAAACGACGTAAACCTGGTCTATCAAGCGGGAGAAGAATGGAAAAACCTTCTTCGCCAAGCGGCATGGGTCGTTTCTTTGAGCGATCGCGCCGATGAGACCGCGCTTTCGTCTAACGTTCTTGCGACTACGACTCATTTTCTCGAGTCCTGGGGAGACGCGGAAGTAACAAAGGGGATTTTTTCCATCCAACAACCCGCGGTTCGTCCGCTTTTTAACTCTCGTTCTTTCGAAGACAGTTTGATCGCATTTGCGGGAGGTTCTCTCGGGGGAGAAACGAACTTTTACGAAATCGTAAAAAATTCCTGGGTTAAAAAACTCGGTTCTAAACAAAGATGGGAAGATCTCTTGAGAGCGGGCACCACTGTTAAGGCTTCCGAGCGTAAGAAAGTTTCCGGTTCTTCTCGGAACTTCAACCGTTCTTCTCTGAAAGAGATCGTTTCCACCTCCGCCGGGCTCAAACTTGCGTTGTATGAAACATCCGCGATCGGAGACGGTAGGGCGGCGAATAACGCGCACCTGCAGGAACTTCCGGACCCGGTCACAAAACTGACCTGGGACAACTGCATTCTACTTTCTCCCGCTTTGGCGAAAGAAAAGGGAATTTCGTCTAACGACGTTTTGGTTTTAAAAACTGCAAAACAAACGATCGAACTTCCGGCGCAGATCCAACCCGGTATGCACAAGGACGCGATCGGGATTGCGGTCGGTTATGGTAGAACCGCCGCGGGCGCAGTCGGAACCGGAGTCGGTAAGAACGCCTATGTCCTTTCCGAAAACGGAGTGTATTCCGGAATCGCGGTGACTTCCCTAGAAAAAACGGGTAAGAAATACAAACTGGCCACTACTCAACACCATCATATGTTGTCCCCCGGTTTCAGTTATCCGGATCGTCCTCTGGTTCAATCCACAACCATCGAAGAATATCGTAAAAATCCCGCCTCCGGCAAGGCTGCTTCCGAAATTCCTAAGATTTTAAAAGACGGAAAACTTACGGATGCGGTGGGCGCCAATCCTACTTACGCTTATCCCGGTTACAAATGGGGAATGAGCATCGATCTTACTTCCTGTACCGGTTGCGGTTCCTGTGTGATCGCCTGCCAAGTGGAAAATAACATTCCCGTTGTCGGTCGTGACGAGGTTCGTGTAGGACGAGAGATGCACTGGCTCCGGATCGATCGTTATTACATCGGGGATCCGGATCAGCCGGAAACACTGCAAGTCGCTCACCAACCGATGCTTTGCCAACAGTGCGACAACGCTCCTTGCGAAACCGTTTGTCCGGTTTTGGCAACCGTTCATAGTTCCGAAGGAATCAACGACATGGTTTACAATCGTTGTGTGGGAACTCGTTACTGTTCCAACAACTGTCCATACAAAGTCAGACGTTTTAACTGGATGCAACACTGGTACAACGACTTTGGTTGGAAAAACGGCTCTCCAAAAGAGTCCAAAGCTCCTCGTTACTTGGGGCTCAATCCCGAGGTTGCCGTTCGCGGTCGCGGGGTAATGGAAAAATGCAATTTCTGTTCTCATAGAATTGCGGAGGCTAAGATCGCCGCTAAAAACGAAGGCCGCGTTTTGAAAGACGGAGAAGTGAAAACCGCGTGTCAACAAAGTTGTGCGGCGGATGCAATCAGCTTCGGGAACACCAACGATAAGGATTCCGAAGTTTCCAAACTCTCTTCCGACCCGAGATCATACCGTGTTCTCGAATATCTGAACGTCGGTCCTCAGATCGCTTATCTGACCCGGGTCAGAAGTTCAATTTAATGGAGTAACGTAAAAAGTTATGTCAATGCCCAACGCAGTCAAAGAAGCCCTGGATATCCAGCCTCTCGTAACCGGCGGCAAGTCGGTTCGGGACGTTACCGAGGATATCTTAAGACCCGTAGAAGCATTCCCCACTTCTCTTTGGTGGAAGGCTTTCCTTCTGGTTCTTACCATTACAGTCGTCGATTTAGGTATCATCGGATATCTGATGTGGGAAGGTCTCTACATCCTCGGGATCAATAATCCCGTGGCTTGGGGATTTTTCATCGTAAACTTCGTATTCTGGATCGGGATCGGCCACGCCGGAACCCTGATTTCAGCCGTTTTGTATCTTTTCCGTCAGGAATGGAGAACCGGGATCAACCGCGCCGCGGAAGCGATGACCATCTTTGCGGTGTTAACCGCCGCTTCCAACCTGATCATCCATATCGGAAGACCTTGGGTCGGTTATTGGTTGTTTCCGTATCCGAACGAAAGAGGGCCTCTCTGGGTCAACTTCCGTTCTCCTCTGATTTGGGATACGTTTGCGGTTTCCACGTATTTGACGGTCTCTCTTGTGTTCTGGTACATCGGTTTGATTCCGGATATCGCCGCGGTAAGAGATCGTTCCAAAGGAGAATTCAAACGGAAACTCTACGACGCGTTGGCGTTAGGCTGGGTCGGATCCAACAAGGCCTGGTCCCATTTGGAAACCGTTGCGATGATTTTGGCGGCGCTTTCCACACCTCTCGTTCTTTCCGTACATACGATCGTATCCTTCGACTTCGCGGTTTCCATTCTTCCGGGATGGCACACTACGATCTTCCCGCCGTACTTCGTTGCCGGTGCGATTTTTTCCGGTTTCGCGATGGTTGTGACCCTGATGGTAATCGCGAGAGAAGTTTTCAATCTGAAAGATTACATTACCATGAAACACTTGGAGAACATGAACAAGGTCATCATGGTGACCGGTTTGATCGTGGGTCTGGCTTACTCCACGGAGTTTTTTATGGCTTGGTATTCCGGAAACGAATACGAAGGTTTTGCTTTCGTAAACAGGGCCTTTGGTCCTTACGGTTGGGCTTACTTCATCATGTTCAGCTGTAACGTATTTTCTCCGCAGGTATTCTGGTGGAAAAAACTCAGAACCAACATTCCGGTTATGTTTATCATTTCGATCATCGTAAACATCGGGATGTGGTTCGAAAGATACGTGATCGTAATGACAACTCACGCGGACTTTCTTCCTTCTAGTTGGGATATGTATATCCCGACCGTTTACGACTTCATGATGCTTATCGGAACGTTCGGAATTTTCTTCACGTTGTTCCTACTGTTCTGTAGAATTATGCCGGTTATCGCGGTAGCGGAAGTGAAAACCGTTATGCCTCACAAAAACGGAGGACACCATTGATGTATAAACCTCATAAAGAACAATTTCATACGTTCCAAGAAACAAACGCGGGAGTATTCGGACTTTTTGATTCGCCTTCGGAAATCATCGCGGCGGCGGAGAAAACAAAAGAGAAAAATTATACCGGCTTTGATTGTTTCACTCCGTATCCGGTTCACGGATTGGACGACGCGATGGGACTTCCCCGTTCCGGACTTCCTTGGGTTACGTTTTTCCTGGGACTCTTCGGTTGTACCGTGGGTTTTGGAATGCAGTATCTGACTCACAAGTTCGATTGGCCTATCAACGTTTCCGGAAAGAATTTAAACGCTTGGTTCGCTTATATCCCGATCACGTTCGAATTCACGATTTTTATGGCCGGCGTGGGAACCGCCGCGGCGATGTTTTTTTTGACCAGACTTCCGAAGTTGAACCGTAGGGTTTTGCATCCGGATATCACCACGGACAAATTCGCGCTCTGGATTCCTTCCTCTTCCCAAGGTTATAAGGAAGACGAAGTCGTGAACTTCATCAAGGGACTCGGCGGAAAAAACGTCGAGGTCGTGAAATAGGAGCAGGGACAAGAATGAAATATTACAAATCTCTAATTTTCCTTTTGGCCGTTGTTCTTTTCTGGAACTGCGAGTCCAAAACGCCTCCTCTGGAATACTTTCCGGACATGGCGGATTCTCCCGCGAGAGAGGCTCAGGAAGCGGACCCGATCGCACACGACGGAGCGGCTTCCCGGATTCCCCCGAAAGGAGCGGTTCCGGTGGGGTACTATCCTTACGAGTATCTCGGATTGGATGTATCACAATTACCGAATCAAGGACTTACAAATCCTTTTAAAGACAACTTGGCAAATCTCCAAAAGGGAGAGGCTAAATATCAGACGTATTGTTCTCCTTGCCACGGCGTAAGAGGGGCGGGGAACGGAACGATTGTCGGTCCGGCTCCCAGAATCGGATTTCCGGTTCCCGCCGTGATTTCTCCTAAGATCCAAGGATATTCCGACGGACAAATTTATCACGTGGTCACAGCGGGTTGGGGAAGAATGAAAAGTTACGCTTCTCAGGTTTCTCCCGAAGATCGCTGGAAGATCGTTCTCTACGTGAGAAAACTCCAGGAATACGAAAACAGAACTAAAAAAGACGTGGTTAGGAATTAAGAATCATGGAAGTCAAAGTCGAACAAAATCTGATTCACTTCAAACTCGACTCCAAGACCCGCAGCGCCCTTTTCGGGATGATCGGGATCGGGGTCTTAAGTTTACTCATCGGGTATTTTACCTTATCACACACCGCGCCGAGGCACGAGGGTGGACATTCCAACCCGGCTTGGTCCGCGTTTTTGATCGGAACTTTTTTTATCACCGGAATTTCGCTCGCGGGAGTTTTTTTTACCGCGCTCAGTCATATCACCGGGGCGCATTGGGCCGTTACGGTACGCAGACTTGCGGAAGGATACGGATTGTTTTTGCCGGTGGTTGCGGTGTTACTCCTCGTCACAGTGGTCGGGATCCACGATCTTTATGAGTGGAGTCACGCGGAAGCGGTCGCACACGATCATCTGCTCCAGCATAAACAACCTCTTTTGAATCTTCCTTTTTTCGTGGCTCGGATGATTCTTTTCGGCGCCGCTTGGTCCGCGTTCGGTTGGTTCTTTTATAGACGTTCCACCAAACAGGATCAGGATCAGGACGTGGCTCATACTCAGTTTAACGCCCGTTTGGCGGGGGGATTTATCGTATTCTTCGCTCTTTCCTTTTCTCTCGCTTCTTTCGATTTGATCATGTCTCTGACTCCGCATTGGTTCTCGACCATGTTCGGAGTGTATTGTTTCGCGGGAGCGTATCAGACCGGACTTTCCAGTCTTGTAATCATGATCTACTTTCTCAAAAAGAAAGGATATCTCGGCAACCTCGTAAACGAAAACCATATCCATGATATCGGAAAGTTTATGCTTGGATTTTGCACTTTCTGGGCGTATGTCGGGTTCTCACAGTTTATGTTGATTTGGTATGCGAACATTCCGGAAGAAACTTTTTTCTACGAACAAAGATTGACCGGGGGCTGGGAAGTTTTTACTTATTCGCTTCCGTTCATCAAGTTTGTCCTTCCGTTCCTTTTGCTTTTAAATCGACCGAACAAAAGAGATATCAACGTACTCGTAAAAATCGCTCTTTGGATCGTGTTCACTCAAGTGATCGAAATTTATTGGTTGGTGTTTCCCGCGAACTTCGAAAACTTCCATCTTTCCGGTCTCGTTTTGACGTTCGGCGCCGTTATCGGATTTATCGGTTTGTTCGGGTTTGTGGTTTTAAAACGGTATGAATCCGCTCCTTTGATCCCGGTGGGAGATCCGAGATTGGATCAGGCCCTGCATCATCATCAATGAGAGGAAGAAGAATGAAAAGAAATATTACAGTTCTGCTGACCGGAGTCGCTCTTCTTTTAGGAGCTTGTTCCAAATTGGCGCAGGTCACCCATCATAAAAATTGCGATCCTTCTTTAGTAAATCCGTCTCTGGAACCTTCCGTTCCCATTTTTGCGGATGCAGATGCGACTTCGGTCGTAAAAGAAAGAATCGCACCGGGTTCCGTGGTCAGAGTGTACGACTATAGAAATCACGAGGCCAATCCGAAGTTGTTTGTTCGCGTAAAAACCGAAAAAACCGAAGGTTGGATCAATCCACGCTGTTTAGTCGTAGGACAGGATCCGTCCAAGTCCGTTTTTACTTGGGGCTATCGCAAGGATTACGTTCCCTTTTACGATCCCGAAGATCACGAGCATTATCCGAACGGATATGAATTTCCGGATTACGCGTCGCTTCCAAAAGATAAGGTGCCGCTGGCGGAACTTGCTCCCGCACTGAAAAAGTAACGTTAACGATTTTTACTCGCTCCTGGAAAAGCTCCCTGCCGTTTCGTTTGAAGGGCAGGGAGCTTTTTTATGCTCATTTGAAATTTACAGGCGCTTCCGGGCATCGATATGGGAGCCGATAGCGATGGAAGCAGTACACGAAACGATTGGTCCAAGAAGGATTGGTTTATTGTTACCGTCGAGTTGCCGTTAGAATCTCCCTGAGATTCTAACGATACCATTCAAATTAAGCTTTCTGCATAAAGCTTAGATCTTGAGCGAGCCGCGGAACCCTCTGGCCGCATAGTAAGATTCCGCACCGTTGTGATACACGAAGATATTACCGTAGCGGAAATCGGCAAAGATGGCGCCGCCGAGTTTTCTAATATCAGAAGGTGTTTTCAACCAGCTCGACGTTTTTGTATCGAACTTTCCAAGTGCCTGCAATTCTCGGTATTGTTCTTCGGTTAAAAGCTCGATACCCATCAAGGCTGCCATATCCATAACGTTATTTTTCGGCTTATGTTCTTTCCTTGATTCCAGCGCTTCGCGATCGTAACAAACGCTTCTGCGGCCTTTAGGACTTTCCGCTGAACAATCATAAAAAACGTATTCGTCCGTCTTTTTATCGTAACCGACAACATCCGGTTCGCCGCCGGTTTTTTCCATTTCGTTGAGCGACCACAATTTTTCGGCATTGGCTTCCAACTTCGTTTGCACCTTAGCCCATTCGAGTCCCTTATGCCGGTTCGTGTTTTTTTCAAAACGGACTTTTAATTCTCCGAGTAGTTCCTCGCGTTGTTTCGGTGACAATTCCTTCCGATTGCCATTTACTTTGCTCATACTTTTATAGGATCTCCACCGAACCGGTGTGTCAAGCGTATCCTGGTCTAAATTTATTTCGAAAACTCTCTAAACAAAACTCTGCCTTTTTCTCTTGTCATAGAGGATTTATGCAAACGGAGTATTTTGTTATCCTTACGGGATTAAAAATTCTGCATGGATCTCACAATATATCAGCTATCTAATATAACATTTGTTTCTTTCTCTAAGGACCGCCGCGTTTGTAGGATACATTAGTAAATATGCAAGCGTTTTCTTTACGATCTCTTCCGATGAGAATTTGTGGATCGTTCGGTTAACGGAAAATCAATTCCGAAACCGCCGGTTTTTCGGCGTAATACTTGTTAAAGAATCAAACAACAGGGATAAAACGATATGAGAAAACCGAAAAAAAACTTCTGACGATTACTTTTAAAGAAACGAATGAGCGTTTTGTTTGAATCAGAGATACGTCCTCGGATTTTCATGAAAACTAAAAAAACGGTTACGTTATATTCCAATTTTATCAAATTAGAGACACAAAATCGGAGGTTTACAAATTAGCTCCATCGTGTTTTATTTTTATCTTTTTGGGATTCTTCGGAAAGAAACATAACGTGTTTTGGTCAAAGGAAACATGTTTAGACCGACCGATAACAACGGATTGCCGATAAGAAATCGAACAGGGATGATTTCAATTTTTATCCTTCTGTCCTCCACCTGCTGGGTACAATCTATCTTATCTAAAACTCCGGTCCGTTTGAAAGTATCTGTAAATCTTAAAACGGATAGTCCCGTTCAGCTTTTGGTTCGAGGAAAGAATTTTGAAAAAAATATTCCTTTTTCAGAAATTAAGGAAACTACGATAGAACTGCCGGATGAGGGAGATTACGAAATGATTCTGACCCGGAAAAGCGGGTTTACGGAGAAAAGAACGGTTAACGTTACTCAAAAAGATTCCAACGTGGAGTTCGGTTCTAATCCTAATATTTCTACGGATTCTATCAATGTTACCGCAAAAAAACCGGACGCACCGCCCAATTATATTCTCAGTCAAGAAGACGCCGTTCGGATGCCGGGAGGTTTCGGGGACGCGCTGAAGGCGGTTCAATCCATGCCGGGTGTGATTCCTTTATTCCAAACGTATACGGGTTCGAGTTTTCAATCCGCGATTCAAACTTTCGGTCAAAATACGGATCAAAACAAGCCGGATAAACCGAACGGTGAAAAAGGATTTTTAGTGATGCGAGGCGCGGGGACTCGGGCCAATCAATTTTATTTCAACGGATTGCCTATGAGTTATCCGTTTCACGCTGACGGACTTACTTCCGTTATCAATAACAATGCGATTCGATCTTTGGAATTGTATTCCGGTTCCTATTCGGCCAGATACGGGTTTGCTACGGGAGGAATCATCAATATAGAAGGATTTCAAAAAAGGGATTCGAATTTATCGGTCGCTCATTTGAACGCGTTTTTAACGGACGTATACACATATCGTAATATTACGAAAGACTTAAATGTTTCCGTTTCGGGAAAAAAATACTATCCCAACGTCGTTTTTGGCAGGGTTCCGAATCTGATTCCCGCAGAAACCTTTCTATCGGATTACAACGACTATCAAGCGAAAGTGGGATGGGATATCGACGAGAATCATTCCGTAACTTTTCAAACGTTCGGCGCAAAGGATAAACGTTATCCGTTTAAGGAACTCAGCCAATACAATCCCAAAAAAGCGGCTCAGTCGTTTGCAAATCCTCCTTCCGGTGCGGATGCGGCCAGACTGGATCGTATTTTTAGAACGGACGGAATTCAGCATATTTGGAAACCTAAAAGTTCAATCACGAATACGTTCAACGTATCCAGAAATTACTTCAATGAAGTTACTGAAAACGGTTTGGATATGTTGGTTACCGATATATCCAAAATGGGTTATCCTCCCGCTTTGTATCAAAGGATACAAACGATTCAAAACGAATATTTTAACGATCTCAAGCAGATTGAAAACGTCTCCGAGATCGAATTGTTAAAACGAAATTGGAAGATTGTTTTCGGAGGTCAATACAGGGAAATTGACGCGGGTTACAAGGGAAAAGTCACCCAAATAAACCTCGACCCTTCGTATCGTTTTCTGCATCAACAGCTTCTCAATTCTCCGGATACGATAGAGGTTTTGGAAGGCGATTCCGTAAGAACCAGACAGATCGGCGCCTTCTTTGAAAATCGATTTAAGTTCAAAGATTTTAATCTGAATCTGGGAGTGAGAAGGGAATACTACGATAAATCGAGGGAATGGAAAACCGCTCCCCGTGTCGGAATCAGTAAGGAGATTGCCTATACTCAATCTAGGATTTTTGCGGGATACGGCCGACATTTTCAGGCGCCGACGGACGTGAGTCGATATTCCGCCAAAACCGGAAATCCCAATCTTAAAATGGAGGAATCCGATCACGCCGAGATCGGATGGGATCAGAGGATCGACAAATTTTGGAATATTAAAATAGAAGGATATCATAATACTTTTTCCAATCTTATAACTT
>NZ_AOHC02000046.1 GCF_000332415.1 Leptospira weilii serovar Ranarum str. ICFT | reverse complement strand
GAACCGATGAACTCCGTTTTTGATGAAATGAAAGCCGAACTTTTAAAACATCGGCTACCTGTCATTCCAAATAGAACCTTCAATAGAAAACATAAAGTTCGAAAACGTAAGTTTGAAATCTATTACGGCAGAGTCTCTTAAATTGACAGCATTGACTCATAGGGAGTGAGATTGAGTTAAACCTCGAACGACCCAGGTAACTAAAGTGGCACTGCTCCCGATGGGTCGCAGCGCCAGGGAGTGAGATTGAGTTAAACCTCGAACGACCCGTTATGATTTCGTAACACTCAATTTGATCGTGTCTAAGATCTTGGCGACTTTTTTATCGAACTTCTTATTGAAGACGAAAACGTTCAAAGTTTTCTTTACTAGGTGTATCATTTCAACGGCCTTCCATTCTAGGTGTTTTTATGATTTTGAATTTTACCGGAATGAAGATAAGTTGAAATTTCGCGAATAGATCGTTTTTAAAATCCCTTCTTAGAGCGATAAACAAAGCCTGAGCTTCCGGAGTTAGGAAATGAAATTTTTTCGAAAATAAAACGGCATCGTGAAAGTATTCGGGACGAATTACCGCGCCGTTCAATCGAAGAGACAAAATTAAAAATCCGATAAAGTCTGAAATCTGATGAAAAATTCCGAGCCCCGGAACGTCTTGTCCGGGATACAGACGACATTTATCCATAGATAGGGACTTCGGATGACGTGTCTGCAACCAATTGACGACGAGATATTTCTCCTTAAAGAAGTAATCGTTGATTTCCAACCTGTATTCTTGAATACTCAAACGAAGATGTAATAAAATTTCCTTATCGGAAATTAAAGCCAGTCTTTGAAAATCTTGGCCCATACCTGAAATTTCAAGTTGGATTTTTATGATAACCCTTCTTCCGAATTTCAGGAAGAACTCCGGTGATTTCGAGCAACTCCAAAATATTCTCTCTCTTTAAGGAATTAAAAAGATCACCCTCTTGAAACGAAAAGATCGAATCGTCAACGGAGCCTGTTAAAAATTCGTCATATACAAAATCAAAAAATCTAGGGTTATTATAGCTCGACTTAGCCATGTGAAGAATCGAAGACTTTTAAAACGAAATCTTCCCGATTTATCAATATCTTTCATTACTTCTTTTTTCAAGGAGAATCCCTATATGGAAAAAGAATGATTCAAAATCGGGACGGAGACCGATCACGATCTTGCGGCGTATCCAAAATTCAACGTTTTGTTTCTATTGGCGTTTGACGGATTCTTATAAGACGAATTTCAAAACTAAATTCGGAGCTTCTACTTGAGGATAATGGCCGATCCCCGGAAGTTCTACAATGTCCGCGGAGGAAGAAAGTTCTTTGTATCGTTTTACAAGATGGGCGCCGCTTACCGGATCTTCCATACCGTTGATCATACGAATCGGAATCGGAGAATCGAGTATCGCACCTACCCAACGTTCTCGGTTTGTTTTTCTCTCTTGAATGTATCGAATCAGTTTATGAGCGATTTTAGTTCCACCGTCCGAAGCGACCAATTCCCAGAACCGATCGAGTTCTTCAAGACTCGGTTTTGTGTTCGTTCCGAAAACCGCGGAAAAACTTTTCTGAAAAGACTTACGGTTCATAAGTTGCGAAAGAATCCATCCCAGAGGGCTATGTAAAAGTTTTTGTATGAATCTGGGTCTATGCGATTCCGGAAAAATTCCGCCGTTAAGTAAAGTGATCGCTTTGATATTCAGACCGTTTTCTCCCGAATTCTTTCGATCGATAAAACGAGCGAGTAATTCCTGAGCGACCGTGTCTCCTAAATCATGCGCAAGAATTTTCACTTCTTGGATCCCTTTGTCGCTTAACAATTTTTCGATCATGTCCGCCTGTAAAAAAATCGTATAATCGATTTTGGGTTTGGATGAAAATCCGAATCCGAGCAAATCGCAAGCGATTAACCTTCTGCTTTTAGAAAGAGGTCGCCAAATTTTTTCCCAATCAAACGAGGCGGTTGGAAAACCGTGAATCAAAAGTAGATTTTCTCCGTTGCCCTCTTCCTTTAAAAAAATTTTCCGATTTTGATACGAAACATAAGAACCAGTCCGCTTCCATTCTTCCAAAGTCATAGAGTCTCCGTTTAACGACTATTATACGCACGAAAACATTTTTTTTACGGAATAAATCGATCCGTGATTTTCTCAAATTTTCCAATGGAAATCCGTTTTTTTAAACCGGCAAATTGCAGAATGCTCTCCATGGATCGCACTCTATGACAAAACTCTAATGCGCCTCGTCCCAGTTGACTCCGAACTTTCCTTCCACAAGAATCGGAAGATCCAATGGCATTGCGGTTTCCATGTATTTTTTCATGGACGTTTTGAATTCATCCTTTTCCTTTTTGTGGACTTCGAAAACCAATTCGTCGTGAACCTGTAATAACATTCTGGATTTATAATGTTTTTTCTCGATATCTTCGTGAATCTTAATCATCGCGATTTTGATCATGTCCGCGCTCGTTCCCTGGATCGGGCTGTTGATCGCGATCCTTTTTGCGGCTTCTTTTGCGGACTTGTGAGTGCTGTTGATATCGACCACGGGACGACGACGTCCGGTTAACGTTTGAACGTAACCGTTCTTTTCGGCGAACTCCACCATAGAGTCCATATAACTTTTCACTCCGGGATACTGTGTCATATAACGTTCGATAAACGATTTGGCTTCGTCTCTCGGAATTCTAAGATTGCGGCTGAGTCCGTAGGGAGTCACTCCGTAGATCACCGAAAAGTTGACCACCTTGGCTTTGTCTCTCATTTCGTGTGTGACTTCTTTTTCGGGAACTCCGTACAATGCGGCTGCGGTTCTTTTGTGAATATCGATTCCGTGATTGTATGCGTCGAGCATCGCAGGGTCTTTGGATATGTGCGCCATGATTCTAAGTTCGATCTGAGAATAATCCAAGCTTAGAATTTCGTAGTCGTTCGATCCGACCACAAATCCCTTACGGAGAAGTCTGCCTTCTCGATCTCGAATCGGAATGTTTTGTAAGTTCGGATCCGTGGAAGACAATCTTCCGGTCGCCGCGATCGTTTGGTTGTAACTCGTATGAATTCTTCCCGTATTCGGATTGACCATCTTAGGAAGAGCGTCCACATACGTGGACTTGAGTTTGGTATACTTTCTGTATTCCAAAAGTTTTTCGACGATCGGATGTTCTCCGACAAGTTCTTCTAAAACCTCGTGATCCGTGGAATAACCCGTCTGAGTTTTTTTCACGGTTTTCAATTTGAGATCGTCGAAAAGAATTTTCTGAAGTTCCTTCGTAGAAGCGATGTTAAACGGCCCGCCCGCTTGTCTGTGGATTTCGGATTCCAAATGACGGATCTCTCGATCGAAGTCGCGAGCCAATTCTTGGAAGTAGGGAACGTCCAAGGTGATACCCGTTTTTTCCATTTTTGCAAGGACGGAAATCAAAGGCATTTCCATATCGCGGAGGATCGGTTCCACTCCCGATTCCTTAATCGACTTTCTCAGAATTTGATACAGACGGAACGTAACGTCCGCGTCTTCGGCGGCGTAAACTGCGACTTGTTCCGGATCGATGTCGGCCAGTTCTTTCTTTTTCTTTCCCGTGCCGACGAGATCGCCGTAAGTGATCGTATCGTAGTTCAAAAGATCCTTTGCAAGATCGTCCATATTATGACGTCTTCCTTCGGGTCTGAGAACGTACGAAGCGAGCATCGTATCGAATTGAATATTGTTTAACACAAAACCATGATTTTCTAATACGATTAGATCGTATTTGATGTTCTGTCCCACTTTCGGAACCTGGCCGGACAATACGGGACCCAGATGTTCCCGAACCTCTTCCAAACTCAGCGATTTGTCCTGAAATAAGGAAGCGTTGTTTTTAACGGAAACGTAAAAGCCGGTTTTTTCCTGATTGGAAAAAGAAATTCCGAGCAATTCCGCCATAACGGGGTTAGGCGAAGTGGTTTCCGTGTCGACCGAAAGAATCCTGGACTTTAAAAGTCCTCTGCAAATTTTTGAAAGTTCCTCCGCCGAAGTGATCAGTTTATACGTTCCTTTTTCGCCTGCGGGAATCGTTTTGGTTTCCTGTGCGTCGGCGGAAACTTCCGCGTCCTTTGGAACTTCTTTTCCCGCGGACTTAGCGAGATCCTTGGAAAGAACGTTATAACCTTGGGATTTAAAATAAAGAATCGCTTGATCGGATTTGTAATCGGGAGTTTCGATATCCTTTTCGGTGATTGCCAATTCAAGATCTCTTCGAATTGTCGCGAGTTGTTTGGAGAGATAGGCGTTTTCCTTTTGTTCGGCGAGTTTGGTTTTCATTCCGGGATTTTTGATCTTGTCTAGATTCTTATAAACCCCGTCCAAGGTTTTATATTCTTGGAGAAGTTTGGAAGCTCCCTTGTCTCCGATTCCTTTTACGCCGGGAATATTATCCGAAGTGTCGCCGACGATTCCCATGTAATCCGTAATTTGTTTTACGTCTATACCCAACTCTTCCTTTACCCATGCGGAATCGATCTCGACGAACTCGGTGACTCCTTTTTTGCCGCGGAGCATCTTTATATTCTTCTTTTCTAATAATTGATATAAGTCCTTGTCTCCGGAAAAAATGAGAATCTCTTTTGCGGTCGCACGGTAATTTTCGCAGAGAGTACCGATGATGTCGTCCGCCTCGTGGCCTTCCATTTTCAAGACCTTAAAACCGATGTTCTCCAGGGTTTCCATCACCTCTTTGATCTGAGGGCGAAGGTCTTCCGGCATCGGTTTACGATTGGCCTTGTAATCCTCGAAGGTTTTTCCCCTTTCCAAAGGTCCGCCCGGATCGAAGGTCATCGCGACGTGAGTCGGCGCGTAATCCTGGAGGAGTTTAAAAAGCATTTTAAAAAAACCGAATGTAGCTCCGCTCGGTTTTCCGGTTATGGAATTGGTGAGATTGGAAGCGCCGAAGGCGTAATACGCCCTGAATACGAACGCGTGTCCGTCGATGATAAGAAGACGTTTCATTCTTTTTCTCCAAAAAGTGCTTCCCCTAAAAAGGAATAGTATGCGAGTTCCGTTTTGCGAATCGTGTTTTTGATGGAGAATCGTTTGACGGATTCTTTGTTAAAACTCCCGAACGTTTTCCTGAGTTTCGCGTCATTTATAAGAATTTCATAATATTTTGCGAGAGCTTCCGCATCTCCCACTTCCGCGAGAAAAGCGCCTTTTTCATGGGTTAACATTTCTCCGATTCCACCGCCTTTGGTCGCGACGATCGGAAGCCCCACGGCCATCGCGTCCAATATGGAAGTTCCAAGCCCTTCTTCCTTGGAGGTCAGAGTGAAAATATCGAAAAGAGAAAGGATATCGGGAACGTCCGTCCTATAACCCGTAAAAACAACTCTATCAGAGATTCCTAATGTGTTACAAAGGGTTTCCAATTCTTTTCTGAGTTCGCCTTCGCCGACGATAAAAACCTTGAAGTTTTTGGAAGAGTCGATTTTGGAAATCGCGTTCAAAAGAGTTTTCTGATCCTTGTGATCCACGAGCGCAGCTACGTTTCCGATCACGATCGTATCTTTTTTGATCGAAAATTCCTTTTTGTAACGAGCCGGATCGGGAAGTTTTTTGGCAAAAGAGAAATCGATTCCACTGTGAACGGTGACGGTTTTGGTTGGATCGACACCGTCCCTGAGTAGAATTTCTCGGATCTTGTCGGAAACCGTCAGAAAAAGATCGTTTCGTTTGGATTTGTATTTCCAAATCGAAAATAAGTTTTTCCGAATACTGAAATCGACTCGCCGGGAAACTATGAGTTTGATATCGGGAAGTTTTGATTTTGCGAACAAGGCGAGTGTGTGTGCCTTTGCCGTATGCGTATGAACGAGTTTGATTTTTTTTTCCTGAACCAACGCTCGAATCGCCTTGACCGACGCGAGATCCCATTCTCCTTTCATATCCAGCGCTAAAAAAGGGAGGTTATGGTCGGAACACCGTCCTTCCAGGGCCGATCCCGGTTTGCCCAGGATGAGTTGTGGAATCTTTCGCTTTTTGAGCCCCTCTGCCAGAAGCAGGAGTTGCCTTTCTCCACCCCTCCAACCTGTTTCCGTATCTATATGCAAAATCACCGGCTTAGTTTCCAGTTCCCTGTCATTTCTGCAAGGAATCCTTGAAAAATCACTGGACAGAAAACTTCTGTTTTTACGAAAATTGTTCTAATATATTAAACGATATTTGAGGAAGGATGGAATGTGTGAACTCCTAGGTATGAGCGCGAATGTCCCGACAGACATCTGCTTCAGTCTGACCGGTCTCGTACAAAGAGGGGGAAAAACCGGACCTCATAAGGATGGATGGGGAATTGCGTTTTACGAGGGAAGGGGGTTGCGAGTTTTTCATGACCCGGAACCCGGGGTAGAGTCCAAAATCGCTGCCTTCGTCCAAAAACTTCCGATCCAGAGCGAAACCGTAATCAGCCATATTCGCAAGGCAAATCGCGGAAAAGTAGAACTGAAAAACACCCACCCGTTCGTACGAGAATTTTGGGGTTCGTACTGGACCTTTGCCCACAACGGACAATTCAAAAAGATCAAGGAAGAATCGCTCGGCGATTTCCGACCGGTCGGGAGCACGGATTCGGAACACGCGTTCTGTTGGTTATTGGGAAAACTGAAACAGAAGTTCAAAAATCCTCCTGCAAAAAACGCGGAACTTTTCAAAACCACCGAATCCTTGATGTGGGAACTCCATCAAAAAGGAGTTTCCAACATCCTCTTAAGCGATTCCAGAAATCTTTACACATTCTGTTCCACAAAACTTTCCTGGATCACCCGAAAATCTCCCTTTGGAAAGGCTCGACTTGTGGACGCGGATCTCAGCGTGGACTTTCGAAAGGTCACGACGCCGGGAGATCGGGTCACCGTGATCGCGACTCGACCTCTTACTTCCAATGAAGAATGGACGATCTGCAAACCGGGGGAGTTTTCCGTTTGGAGAAAAGGTCGAATCGTATTTTCCAATCAGTGAGAATGGATTTGTCGGAATCCCTACAAATTCTACACTGACCGAAATTCTAAGGAACTTGAGTTCCCTCGGATTTTTTGTCTAACCAAGGGTAGATGTAATGAAAATTCAATTCTCAGCCATGGACTATCGTTCGGACGATACTTTTGAAAAAGCCGATTATCAGTTCGAAGGAAGTCTGGAAAAAGGTTGGGATATTTCCAGGAACGGAAAAGAATATCTGCACCTCGGTCCGGGTTATAAACTTTTAAAATCCAAACTTTGCGGAGTTTGTTCCACGGATCTTTCCAGACGATTTCTTCCTTTCCCCTTGCCGCAGGTGATCGGACACGAGGTGATTGCGGAAGACGTAGAACCTCAAGGCGGAATCCAACAAAAATACGTGGTCGAGATCAACGACACGTTTGAGGCCAGAGGAGAAATTCCTTCCGATGAATTTTGCGAAGAAGGAATTCCGTCCCACAGTCCCGAAAGAAAAGTTCTCGGAATCGACAGACTTCCGGGCGGATTTGGTCCTTATATTTTGGCTCCTCAAAACGCGGCCATTCCGTTTCAAAATATTTCGGATAAAACCGCGGTTTTGATCGAACCTTTCGCGGCTTCTTTGCAGGCAGTGATCGCTTCTCCGCCTAAAGATGGAGACGAAGTTGCGGTCCTTGGTCCGAGAAGATTGGGAAGTCTCGTCGTCGCAGCGTTAGTCGCCTTTCGAAACTCTTCCGGAATTCGATTTAAAATTTCAGCGCTTGCAAGACACGACCGTCTTTTAAAACTTTCTCTCAATCTCGGCGCGGACGAGGCAATTGATCTTAGAAAAGAAAACGTCGAATCTCTCCAAAATCGTTTTGCGATCGTCTACGATACGACGAGTACAACCGGCGGTTTTGAAAGTGCATTAAAATTTTCTAATAGAGAATTGCACCTCAAAACCACGAACGGTCAGGAAGTTTTCGGGGTTAAAAAACTCACCGAGTTGGTCGTCGATGAACTTTCGCTTTTAAAGTTCACCGATGAAAATCTAAACTTTCATTGGGAAAAAGAAAATCGTACAAACCGAACCGTTTACGTTGCGCCGAGCGTCGGCCTGATTTCTTTGCCGTCTCATTTTAAAGTATATTACGGAAGCGTTGAAGACGCGGAAAAAATCCTTCTTTCCGAAGATTTCCAGGGACACGTTCCGCGTTTCGATTTGGGAATCGCCGGAACCGTGGAAGAAATCGACTTTTTGATTCGCCCGAATTCTCGCCACGAAAATTCGCTCATCCGTCCTAGAAGTGCGATCCTTTTCAAAGGAGAATCCAAAGGAAATCATCTATTAGAATTTTTGAATGCTGGAAAGTCGATTCATTCCTCCCGATGCGGAGATTTTCGTCTTGCGATCAAACTCCTTCAGGAAAACAAAAAGGTTTCGGACGCTCTGGAAAAAAATATGATCACTCATTCTTTTTCTCCGGAAAATCTTTCTCAGGCGTTTACGATCGCTCACACGCCGGAAGCGATCAAAGTAGTGATCGAACATGCCTAATTTTAACAAGTTTAGGGAATTGGAAACTTCTCTCGGACCGAATCTGAAAGAAGGGGAGGAAGGAGTTTGGGATCTCGATTTAAGAAATCTTAGAATTTTCACCGGGCTTTCCATTCTTTCCAGAACCTTAGGCGAAGAAGTTTTCGATCAAGTTCAAAACGGAATCGGAGATGTTACGATTTTTTACAAGATCAATCCCAATATCAATAGCGAACTTTTGAATATGCATATCGGGTATATTCAAATTTATGCAAGAGCCGGGGTGTTAAAAGACATTCTTCTTTTTAAGGAGGAATTTCAGGATCATCTCCGAACCGTATTTGGAACTTTTCAGAGACAGGTCTGGGCCAAAAAAATTCATCCCGAGTTTTACGGAGGGGATCCTAAAAACTGTTCCGTGTATGCTTTGGTTTTTCCGTTTCATCACGCGAGTCCGAACGAAAACATAGACTATCAATTCATTTTGGAAAGGGTTCCGAATCAAAAAGAACCCGGAGAATTTTTCTTTCGGTTGACGGTCGAAAATTTCGATCGAGCCAACATAGATCTTACTGCGGTTCCTCACGTAATCGTGGACGATATAGATTCGCGGATTTTCATCGCGGGAAGCACCAAAATTGCGGAAGCTATCAACAACGGAATTTTAAGCGCGGCGCAACGCGGTGAAAAATCCTACGTGGAAGAAAACCGTTCCTTTTCCAGAGTTTTTGAACAAATCGAAAAAACTCCTCTCGGTAAATTGGATCAGATCAGTCTGTTCTGGGACAAAATGTTTTCGGACGAGATTGTTAAAACCGATCCGATCGAAACCCTTCCTTTGTTTAAAAAGATTTTTCTTGTATTAGAAGATCATGAAATTACAAAACATCTAAAAGAAGGTCTTACGGTTAAGGTTCGACTTACGGACGACATCACGGTTTTTATGGATCTTTCCAGACTGGATCGGGTTTTAAACTTCAGCTTCAACGCAAAAAGAACCACCCTGGATCTGAATCATTTTCTCAAACGAATGCCGATTTTGGAAAAAATCGCAAACGGGGAAAATCACAGTTTTGATTTGATAGGACTTAACGTTTTTCTAATACACCATATCACTTCCGAAATCGTGGCTTTGATTGAAACCTTCCGCAGACTAGGCTCCAAACGGCTCGTCGTAGCCTTCGTAAAATACGGAGGAGTGGTTCCGTCGGCTTATTTGGACGTTCTTCTCGACGTTCCCACCGATCATTTTTTTATGTCCGGTCTTCAATTGAAAGTGGGGCCTAAAAATAAAATCTATTATTCGGTTTCTCCTCTTTATAGCGATTCTTCCGAACTCAAAATTCTCTACGATCGATTGGAAGAGGAAAAGTTGGGTTTTTTTGACGCGATGAAACTTCTTTCCGGACATCTTTTTTTGAATTTTCTTTTGGATTCGTTTCAAAAAAAGGAAAGAACGATTTTAGTCGAAGACGGAGGTTACGTGGCGCCTTTTTTCAACGAGTTTGCTCTTTCCGGTAAGGACGTTGAATTTCTCTGCAAGGAATATTCCGTACAAAGAGAGGTTCCGAAAATAAAAGCGAGCGAATTTCTGAAACAAACGTTAGTCGGCACCGTAGAACACACTCGAAACGGATACGATAGACTCAAAGGCGTCCAAGATAAAAATCAAAAACTTTTTTTACCGGCTTTCTCCATTGCGATCTCCGATCAAAAAGTTAAGGAAGAATCCAAAGAGGTCGCGTACTCCATTCTCAACGCGATCGAAACGATCTTAAACGGACAAGGAATGATTCTTTCTTCCAGAAAGATTTTAATTCTAGGCGCAAAAGGAAACATCGGTTCTTTCTTATGTAAATATTTGGAATCCAGATTACACGAAACCAATCGGGACGTGATTCAAGTGGATCTCAAAGTTTCCAAAACGGAAAAACTCCGCTACGGAACGATCGATGAAATTCCAAGGGAAGAATTTCTTTCCAGGGATTTGATTTTGGGAGTCATAGGAACCTCGATCTTAAAACGGGAGCATTTCGAAGACTTGGTTCTCAACGGAACCAAATCTAAAATTCTAATCGTCTCCGGTTCTACAAAAACCGCGGAATACACGGATTGGATTGATTGGATTGATTGGATCGATAGGCTTTCTTTTTCGGAAGATAAGAAGATAGGGGCTTATCCGATCCGAATGGAGTTCGATCGGATTTTGGATCCTCAATCCGGTATCGATCAGGGCGGTAAGGTGACTTTCCTTTTTTCAAAAGACGGTAAAGAAATCGAAAAGACGTTCTTTTTGTTAAGCGACTTGAGTCCGATCAACTTTTTATTTTACGGGGTTCCTACCGAAGGAATGGATGCGATCATAGGACAACTTGCGTCGGCCGCTTTGGGTATGGCGGATCAATCCAAAAAAGGAAGGATGCTCGCTCCCGGACTTTATGCGGTGGATCATCAAATCGATTGTTGGGGAAATTCGATCTAAGATTGCGGAAACTTAGAAACTCTTAAATTCGATCGGAATTTTTTCGTTTTTTTTGCCCGAACCGAAAATTTCCGATCAAGTTGTAAGAACGGTTCCAAAATTTCCGGATTTGTTCAATGATTGTTGCATTAGAGTCGTTGAAAAATTAATTCTCCATTTATTTCTGTTGTATTGGTTTAAAGAGAGTTCGATTTTAATTTTTTTTTGGGACAAACTCAAAATGAAAACGCATTCAGGAAGCTTTATATATGAGTAATATGATATATTGTCTTGTTTTTTTATTTTCTTTTTCAATCGTTGCCGACGGCACGAGCGATTTTAGAAACGATTTAAATTTACTGATGGGGACGCTTGAATCCTGCGAATGTAAATTTATCCGAAACGGAGTCGAACACGATCCGAAAGAAGCCAGAGTTCACATGGAAAGAAAGTTAAAAGCGGCGGACGGAAGAATTCAAACGATCCCGGAGTTTATTGATTCTATCGGTTCCAAATCCAGCGTCTCCGGGAAATCGTATCTCGTAAAATTTGCGGACGGAAAAACGAAAGAATCCGGACCTTGGCTGAAAGAAAAATGGGAGGAGATCGTTCAAAGAAAGAACGCTCCCGTTAAGTCGTCGAACAAGAACAGAAAGAATGGATAGTCCCAAGCCAGTTTCACAGACAACATTGAGTTCAAGCGTGGTTCTTCGGCCTGCTAAGGCCGGATTCGCCCAGATTTTCAACCACCGAACTCACGCGATCTGATTCTTCTTTGAAATTTGGTAAATCAAGCCGGTTTATGTCCGGCTTGATTTTTAGATTTTAGAAACCTGGTTTGTGATCGGCTCTTTCCTTTGAATTTTACGGATCTAATTTTCTTTTTTGCTCAGAGTTCGTCCCAAATCTTTGGAATTGGGAATCCGTTAAAAGTTTGCGTTTTGATTTTAGGTCTACAGAGGGGCCGGATCCGCGCGTTTTTAGGATGGGAACCAGTCTCTATAATCCAATGTGTAAAAATAGGATGTGGGTCTGCACCTTAGTTTTCTTGTGACCTCGTTGTTTACCAGGTCGACGTGTAGAATATAACTGTAAGATCTGTGAAATGTGGGAACTCCCGCATTTACTGTATCCAAGATAGAATCTCCGACTCCGAGATCGTCCAACCAGAGCAGATAATTGAAAAGATAACAACGCGACACTCCATGAGTTTGCGCGAGCGCCCCAAACAGAGTCCAAGTCCCGGTTCTAACTCGGATATTC
>NZ_AOHC02000047.1 GCF_000332415.1 Leptospira weilii serovar Ranarum str. ICFT | reverse complement strand
CAGAAGTTTCTCTGGATGCTTTTGTCCGTAAATGTTTTTTGGTGATCTCAGTCAGACCGGCTTGAGTGAATAAACTGTGAAGCCGATTCTTTCCTTGCGTTAGTTGTCTTGTCCAATTCTCATGCTCGGTACACAATCGACGATTGTCTTCCTCTTCGTCCGGAGAAACTCAACACAACGCATCCCTATGGGTCGCGTTGTGGGAATTGGAACAACCGGTAATTCTTCCTTTGGATAACGTTGAATGAGTTTAGCTATCTTAAGAGAATCTTCTTTATCAGTCTTTTTCAAAGATTGATAAATTGTTGCTAAGTCTCCGGGATTCAAAACAATTACTTGAACTCCTTTGTTTAGTATTGATTTTGCAATTCTAAAAGATTGAGATCCTGCTTCCAGGCCTACGATATCGTTCGACGTTAACCATTTTAATAAATTGTTAATTCCGCTTTCCGTTGTGCTGAATTGTCGACGTTCGAGCGAGTTCTCCGAATTGATTCGAACTACCTCTAAACTTTTTTTACCACAATCAATTCCTACATACTTGACTTCTTGACTGTTCATTTCTTTTCTCCTAAAATGACAGAGGCGGAAGGTCTTAACAAAGCCGGGTGATATCACCAGCACTCCTATTCGCGGTCGACTTTGTTTAAGCCGCCACACTTTGGTTTGCGGTGGCCGATTTAGATTCATCTATGGGTCGGGGTCTAAACCCCAAGGGAGCGATCAATCTGCCACCGGCCTTCTTGACTCCGTCGAATCAAGAATATCACACTTCGAACTGCCTTACGTCCAAGAATCATACTAATCTAAGGGTCGCAGCACCAGGGAGAAATATTGAGTTTAATTCCGAAGGAATTGGAACATTATGTTGCGACCGCAGGAGCAACACTTTAGTTCAAGCGAACAACTCAGCGTCTCGCTTCTACGGTCGCTCGGGAAACTCAAAACGTTGCTGCCTGCTATCGCAACGTTAGGTCGCGAGCCCATTTTAGCTATGAAATTCGCGAGCTGCGGAGCGACCCAGGAAACGCCTTCCTATGGGTCGGCGTTCAGGGAGCGAACGCACTCAAGTTTCTTATTCGCCCAAGATTTCAACCGTCGAACTCACGTTAATTAGATACAGATTTTTAAACTCCGCATAATACGGAGATTAAACTTTGTTGAATCACAGTTAATAATAAAAAAAAAAGGATAACATGAAAGAAAAAATAATAAAAATGGCCGTTTGGGTCATTGCAATCACAATGGTATCCTTCTGTAAGGTTACCGTTCGCGATTTGCAGGATGTCAATAGTTCTAAAGCGCCTCAACTTGTTTCTCAAGTTGTAGTAAAACTTGAAAATCCGGAGGAATTAAAACAACATCTTTTGGGAACTTGGGTTCTCGAACTTGCTCTAAACGGAGAGAAAGTAATCAGCACGGGTATTTTTGGCGGACTCGAACCGGAAAAGGAATACGTAGCAAACGTACCTTCCGGTCCCTATGATTTAAAAGTAAATCTTCGTGGTGATTTTGTTCGTCCCTTTCGTGGAAGAGTTTGGCCGACGCTTGAAAAAGGGGATTATTTTGGGAAAAAAGAATTTATACGCCAGGTTGATTTGCAACCGAACAAAAAGTATATCGTAATTATTAAAAAGGCAAATGACATTGAGATAGATGCGTTATATACGATCATTACTTTCTGGCAAATATTCTTTTATCCAGTCGGATATTGGCCGATTAAAGGAATGGTAGTTGAATTGGATATAAAAGAAGCTGCCGTTCAGAATCCACAGCCAAGGTAGAAAGTCGAGACCCTCCCGAACGCCAACCTCAAAATCGGGAGAGTTTCGAGAAACAAAGCACAAAACAAAAAAAGAAATTACTTAAAAAAATAGGAATATAACGGATTTTAAATCCGCAAAATATTTAAAAATTCGAATGAGACGTTTGAATTTTCGTATTTTGAGTATCTAGTCGTCCCTGAAAAAGACTCAGAATAGCGAATAACGCAAATAAAATGGTTTGCAAGAGGGAAATGTCAAAAACAAAATCACCGTAAAGAATCTATAAACCACGTAAAAGCCGGTGAAAATGAAACCAGAAGTAAGCTCAAAACAACGGAATCAAGGTGAACTATTTCGCAACAGATTAGACCAGATCCTGGATCATAGACACCCGTTGTATCAAATCTCGAATAAGATAGACTGGGAAAAGTTTGAGAAAGAATTCGGAAAATACTACACAGAGAAAATCGGTCGTCCCGGCTTACGAATCCGTTTGTTAGCGGGACTTCACTATTTGAAACACGCGTATAACGTGTCTGATGAGAAGGTAGTAGAAGGTTATTTAGAAAATCCGTATTGGCAACATTTCAAGTGGTTAGGGTTTAGTGCTTAGATGTTAGTTATATTTTCGTAATAGAGTGATTTCGGTTTAAACAAAGTAAAATCTCTCTAACTCTGTGAATTTACTAACCACTAATTCCTAACCAACTACCCACTTGAAACATGATTTCCCTTGTGATCCAACGAGTTTAGTAAAGTGGCGAAAATGGATTGGTTCGGATGGAGTAGAGAAATTTTTAGAAGAGACGATCTTATTAGGCCAACGAGAAGGCCAGATCAAAGAACCAGAGTTTAGAAGAGTGAATGTAGATACGACCGTGCAGGAAAAAGCGATCACTTTTCCAACGGACGCAAAGCTGTATCATAAGAACCTGTCCTCACCAGTTTTTTTCGTATGAAAAACCTACTACTTCATTTAAAGACAATCCTAAGTTTGTTAGGTGAGGGACAGAACCTTGCAGCTTAATTTTTCTAATAAATTAGATCTGAGTTTTGATACACGCTGTAGAATGCGACAAGTTTTAGTAAAAGAAGCACCAAAGGAAAATATTCAATTAAGACAAAGTTATAAGAACCTGCCCCCGCCAGTTTCTTCGGTAAGAAAACCGGGAGGGCAGAACCTTGCAGCTTGATCTTTTTGTAAATTAAGATTAAGAGTTTGTCCCAAAACCGTCCGATTTTATCGGAATGGCCGCAAATCTCTGCGATTGTTTTTAAGTTTTGGGACAAGCTCTAAGTTTTTAGATACGCTGTAAACGAAAAGGTAAATTAGCATTCATTAAACGAGGACGTTATTTTCATGCAAAACAAAATAAACGGGCTCACAAGGAAACAAAACGCTTAAAAACGTATTTGGACTGCGTAAAACGGGATATAGAGCGAAAAGTAGAAAATCCTAATATACGACTTAAATCTCTTTTAGAAATCTCGGAACGAATCTTAACACAAAGTAAAAATAGCAAAAATAAAATCTATAGCATTCATGCTCCGGAAGTGGAATGTATTTCTAAAGGTAAATCTCATAAGAGATATGAGTTTGGTTGTAAAGTGAGTTTAGTTACCACGAGTAAATCCAATTGGGTTGTTGGAGTTCAAGCCTTGCATAACAACCCGTATGACGGTCATACTTTGAAGGATGCCATCAATCAGATGGAAAAGATTGTCGGTCTTCGACCGAAAGAAGTCTATGTGGACGTCTCAAAATTTCGAAGACTCGGTTTGAATTTAAGTAAGGGTTCCCATAAAAATGTCCTTTTTTAACAGATCTAAACGTTTTTCGAAGGATCTTTATGAGCTCAACCATTCTTGAAACTAAAGCGCCTCGCTTCTATTGGCGCTCGACGGGTTACAAAGGTAAAGATCATCATCCTGAGGATGTTCAAGTTCATCTTTCCAATAAAAGCAGAAAGAAAATGTCTCGTTGGGAAAGGATGTGGATTAATAGAAGATCTGCCATTGAACCGGTTATTTCTTATCTGAAACACGATCACAATATGATTCGGAATTTTCTCAAAGGTAAAGAAGGCGATCGTATCGATGCCATCTTATCCGCTGCTGGGTTTAATTTCTCTAAGCTCATTCGAGCTTTTTTTTGTTATTTCGAAAATCTTATTTCTTCATCGTTTTTATTTTCAATTTGAGTCTTGTGCCTTTTCATTTCCTCAAAATCTCAATTTTTCAGGGACAACTACGTACGATAACAACAAGAGTTACGCGATGAATATTAGAGTTGTTGAAAAATTCAACGGTCGCGATTAACAAAACTGCTTCAATCGGCCATTTCAATGAAACAGAAACAAATGGAGAATTAATTTTTCAACCACTCTATTGTTTTTGGAAATGGTGTACTTGGATCCAGCGATAAATCCAGGCTCGATGTGTTACAAACTGAACTGTCGTATTAAGTTGAGTCAAGTAGTCGATCGAAAATGCGCGGCGCTGTTTGAAACAACCCGCGCTTAGAAACGATCCATTAAATCTTCAGTCGTTCGAAGCGGGTTGTCCGTTATCGTTGAAGAGGGCGAGCTTAGAGTTGATAGCCTATTTCCGGTGTTAAAGGAATTGCACTCTTCGCAAAATTTCCGATTCCTCTGCCGATTTCCCTTCCTCTTTCATCCCAAAGGGAAGCCTCCGCGATAATCTGGTGTATTGCGTTTTGAACCACCAAACCCTTTGCGAGTAGAATTCCGGATTGAATCGGTCTAAGTAAAGTGATATTGAACGTAGAAGTAAGAACGAAACTTCCTTTTACCAAAGAATTGGCGGCAAAGAATGCAGCGTCATCGGCCGCTTTAAAATAGACAACGCCGTGAGTCGCACCGGCTGCGTGAAAAAAATCCTCTCGGATCTTGATTCTAAGTTCGGACGAACCCTTTGCGATGCTGAGTTTCGGTCTAAAGTATTCGTTCACGGGCGCTCCGTGATACATGTTCTCTAGTTTACGATAATGTTCTTCTATGTTTTGTGCAATGGCCTCGGACATGAACGCATCCTTCCCTCATTCTTCTTTCGATCCTTTTAGTTTCATATCAAACCAAAAGAGAACAAGTTATATACAATTCTCCGAAAGTCTCTCTTGCAATGATTTTTTCGATCCGATCCGCCGCGGAAAAGTGCGGAATCCTCACCCGGAAAAAAAAAGAAACAACGGCAAATCACAATCCGAGAGGATTTTAAACGATCCTCTTTATACGCAGAAGATTCGTTCGCAGGTGTGTGAAACTCTTCTCAAAGAGAGCAAAAGCTGGATTGTCAGCTCCTTCTGCTTTCGTTCATATTATAAACCGTAGGATAAAGCCTGAAATTCAGACTAAAATCGCTTGTTGAATCGGGTATGAAGCATTTGCGAAGAATTGATATCCTGATCTTGATCGTTTTCATCTGCGCTTGCAATCCGAAAAAAGAGGGTGCCGAAGATCGACTCGGAATTCTTACCTTAATCGGTCTTGCGGCAGTAACGGCAGTAAACCCATCCTCCGGCTTTACGTCCGCCCGTCTTGAAGTCGTCTCCGAAATTCAATTTCCATTCTACGCGCCTTATTCGCTGGCGGTAGATAGCTCGGATAACGTATATGTTTCGGAGAGCGCCGATTATACGGATACCTTCGGTTTGTATTTGTACAATTACAATCGTTATCCTGCCGATCCGGGAAACATCGGGAACCGAATCCGCAAATTCGATTCTTCGGGAAATTATCTAGGCTGGATCGGAATGGGCGGCAACGACGGGACCTCCCGCTTTCACGGTGCCAATGAACCGGATGTCGTTTTAAACGGAATTGAGCCGGGACGTTTTCAAAAAATACGGGGAATGAAATTCGATTCGGAAGGAACGTTATACGTCATTGATCAAAATCGGATTCATCGTTTTGCTCCGAACACGCAAACATTCTCGGGTTGGGCCGGTCATACTTGTAAGACCGCGGCTTGTCAAAATGCTCAAACGTTATACACGCAAAAGATTGCGCAGGAAAATCAAATCACAGTCGACTGCGAAGCGTCTTTGGATTGGACCAAAACGGACGACCAGATCGAAGCCGATTTGCAAAATTGTCTGGACGCTTCCAATATGAGTACCGTCAACAACGAACGCGCCGCGGCGAGAGACGGTATCATTGCGAATGTTTCTTCCGGTTGGAATCTCAACGAACCTTTTAACAGTTGGGGGTTGTATTCCTCCACCCGATTGGATTCCATTGATAACGCTTCGGGTCTCGCGATTCGAAACGGTCAACTCTGGATCGGATATTATCGGCACTCGTATGACATCTTTTATATCGCCGGAACATGGGGCTCTGATGTTCAACCGAGTACAAGGATAAACGCGTTCGATACGAACACAGGTGGTAACATCGGTTGGTTGGGAGGAGCGACTCGGAACGGACAAACTCAAAAAGGTTTTTTTCAAGCTCCTTCTCTTGCGACGGGAACCCGTCCTTTAGGAACCTCGTATCATACAAATTCACCGGGGCTATTCAACGCGCCTCGTAGCCTGGTTTGGCACAACGATCTTCTTTACGTCGCGGACAATACCAGTGATCCGGTCGTCAGCGTTTTTACTTCGCAGGGAGACCTAGTCAAATCGCAGTATCACGACTCGGGAGCAAAACCGTTCGCAATCACGGTCGCTCCGAACGGAATCATCTTTACTTCGAATATGTATACAGGTGAAATCGAGCTTTTCGATCCGAACTTCCGCAAAATCGGCGGATGGCAAGCCGAATCCCCTTCCGATCCGAATCGATGGTATCCGATTGCAGCGGCGGATTTTGCCTGGGACTCGAAAGGGTTTCTTTATATCAGCACGACCACCAAGAATAAGGTTTATAAAATGAGGTTGATCGCGGAGTGATCGCACTCACTAAGAACGATACCGATCGTGAAATCGAAGAAGGTTTGATTTCATAAACAAAGAACGCGTTCCGAAAAAATCCGCGTATGAGTTCCCGCATTTTAGGATTCAGGACGGATTTGTTTTAGTTTTCATTGTCACTCGTCCGTTTCCTTGATGAATTTCGTTTTAACCGACGGTTTAACCGTTCCCGAAATTTGCTAGGAGTCGTTCCCTTTTCCTCCTTAAAGGCTCTTAAAAACTCGTCTTGGAATTAAAACCGGCGTCCAAACCGATCCTCAAAATCGGAAGGCCCGTTTCTTTGAGAAGTTTTTCGGCTTCCGCGATTTTAAACTCTCTGCAAAGTTCCAAGAATCCCTTTCCGAAATGTCTGCCGATTATCTGGGAAGCCGCGTACACCGAAATCCCGAGCGTTTTTGCAAGAATGCACAAATCAAATTCCGAATCCAAATACGTCTTTTGTTTATTCATCATTTGGAATATTCTATTTCCGTGTTCTTTTACCGCTTCGTCGCTTAGATAGGCCTTTTTGTATTTCGTTCCCTCTTTTTCGTCGGAAGGTTCGTTCACGTTTTCGGAATAAACCCGAAACCAGGCGAATACGATCACCCACACGGCCAACGCTGCGTTGGACATCGTTTCGGATCGAAGTCCGGGTCCGAGCATAAAAACCAAAACCGAAACCGCGAGAAGCAATACGCAGATCGCGACGAATCTTCTAAACACGATCAGTTCGCGGAACGTCGCGGAAGAAAATTCTTCCCTTAAAATTCCCAGGCGATAATAAACCCTCGAAAAAACCGACAAGTTGAACAACAATGTGATCGCACCGATCGCCACACATTCCGCGTACGGAGAATGCCTGTCTTCCAAAACGTAGTTCCACTTTTCATCCCAACTCATAGCGTAGTGAGGCAGCGAAAACAGATAGATTCCGACGGGAACCGAAAAGAATACGAAAACCCAGATTTTTCTTTCCTTTGGATATCCGAAGTATTTCTGAAGAGCGATGGAAAAAAGAGGAGCCGCCAATGCGCCGAGCGGATGTCCGATCCTCGATAAATGCGGGAACTCCAGCACAAACCCGGTTTGAAAGGCCAATCCCAAGGATAAAAGGATCGACAAAAGCGCAAACGCCCATCGGAGCGAAGAAGAATTCCTACCGCATCGACTTGAACGGAAAAAGAAAAACGAAAGCAAAACGCACTGCATCAGCCCGCCCGCTATCACAAAAGAACTCCAATCAAAGCGGGTCAAAAAATTCTCCCTAAAAACGGGTTCCATCCCATGGGGCGGGACGACCGTGCCTTCGATCTGCGGTATCGTAGATTTGTTCGGAGGAACTCTATCTTTCGCAAGCCCTCGGCATCCGATCGGATCTTCCCGTCAGCGGCAACGGCGCGGAGAATTGGGTGC
Organism: Leptospira weilii serovar Ranarum str. ICFT; assembly: GCF_000332415.1. GTDB lineage: Bacteria > Spirochaetota > Leptospiria > Leptospirales > Leptospiraceae > Leptospira > Leptospira weilii_A. The sequence continues at coordinate 959 of NZ_AOHC02000047.1, read as the reverse complement.
CTCCGATTTCACAAAACGAAAACTTTATGGATACGACGCTTCGCAAAGCGATAGAAGCAGAATTTTTATACGGCGCTAAATAACGTGAGTTCGGCGGTTGGAGAAAAAAGAGTAAAAAACTTGTACTCAAAAGCGCCAGATCGCATATTAAACCGAATCTTCAGCAAAAAGAGGGTAAAATATGGATCTGACAACAATATATTGTGCAATCGATGATTTTTGTACACACCAAAAAATAAACCGGTACGGAAAAAAATTGAGTTCTGTTGTTCGAAAAAGAAATCGTAAATTACAGCTCAGCCTTAAGTGAAGTAGCAACGATCGTAGTTTACTTTCATCTTTCTCATTACAGAGAATTTAAGAATTTTTATTTGATAGAAATAAAAAAGAATATGAAATCCGAATTTCCAAAAGCAGTAAGTTACAATCGTTTTGTTGAATTGATGCCCAATGCGTTAGGCGTCATAGCTTCGTTTCTATCGAATTCTTGCCTGGAAAAATGTTCCGGAATTTCATTCATCGATTCTACGATTCTCAAAGTATGTGACAATCGAAGAATTCATTCTCATAAGAACCTGTCCGGTCCCAGTCTTCTTACGGAAGAAAACTGGAACCGGACAGAACCTTGCAGCTTGATCATTTGGTAAAGTAAAATGAAGTTTTAGAACACGCTGTAAAGTATTTAAAAATATTGCACAGCGAGGAAAATCGAGCACAGGCTGGTTCTATGGCTTTAAATTGCATTTAATCGTAAATGATCGCGGTGAATTATTATCATTTATGTTTACTCCTGGAAATGTCGACGACAGAAACTCCAAAGTAATTTTCCCACTTTCTAAAAATATTTTCGGTAAACTTTTCGGAGATAGAGGTTACATTAGCCAATCTCTTTTTGAAAGTCTTTATGAAAAAGGAATTCAACTCATTACAAAATTAAAAAAGAATATGAAGAATAAATT
>NZ_AOHC02000048.1 GCF_000332415.1 Leptospira weilii serovar Ranarum str. ICFT | reverse complement strand
TTTTACTTAACGCCGGTCACAGGATCAGTATGACTGAGGAAAATCATTGTTATGAAAATGCTGTCGCTGAAAGAGTTAATAAAACTCTTAAATACGACACCTAGTATTCAATTCTTTTGCTTCTTTTAAAGAAGCCATAGTCGCCGTCAATCAAGCCGTTTTTCTTTTCAACAATGTTAGGCTTCACCAACATTTAGGTTTTTTAACTCCTGAATTCGTTCATCGAGCATCATGATTTCTGTCAACCTGATTTTAGGACTTTACATTTCTGAGTATGCAAGTTTCCTTGTGTTTCAACAAGATTTCCCAACTTCGTTGGGAGCAACGCGCTGCTACTCGTTGGCAATCTCGCTCGCTATGGATCGCGAGATTGGGTCCGGGCGTTTCAAGTGGCTAGGGGGTTAGGGATTAGATGTTAGGAGCATTTACCGAATATGCAAGTTTCATTGTGTTTCAACAAAACTGGGTCCGGGCTTTCTTGCAGTAAAAACCCCCGGAGAAGGGGAAGCGAAAGACACGAAGTGGCTGAAGCGAGGGGAAGGCTTTCCCCTTTCCCCCCTAACTCCTAGCCACTGGAAACGCCCCCAGGTTTTCCGCAGGAGTTCCCACGTTTTGAAAATTCGGTCGGAGCGCGTTTAGACTCAGTCTTTTACGGTGCCTGCGATCAAAAGAGCGGCTCCTAAAAGGGAAACGTCTTTCAAAAGTGCGATTGTGGAAGCCTGATTTCCTCCGGCCGCACCCGGTAGATGAACCAAAACCACGAAAATTCCCAAAAGAACCGCCAGAAGTACCGTCGCCAAGTGCGTCTTGATTCCCGTGATAATGGAAACCGAAGCTGCAATCAAAGCCAATCCGGTTAGATATACCCAAACGATCGGAAAAGGAATGTAAGAAGGAACGATTCCAGTCATCGTCCCACCCGAAATAAAGTGAAACAATCCGAAAATCGCAAAGGGAACCGCATATACGATTTTACCTATTTTTTTCATATTCACTCCTTGATTCATAGCTTTCGGAGTAAAATTTTCCAAATGGGTCATTTTATCCGAAAGATGAGTTTTGAATCTTGATTGAATATTGGACTTCCGCAACTATAATTTGACCAAAAAATGAAAATGAGTTCCGACCTTGAATATAAAAATTCTCAATAAAACCGATCTGGATTGGCTTTTTGCCTTGGAAGAAAATTGTTTCGGCAGTCGCGCCTGGACAAAAGAAATGTTATATTCTCATCTTCACGAGTTTTCGGGAATCGGTTCGGCCGATCTCTGTTACATCCTTTACAAAGTTTCAGGAGACGAGATCGAAATCTTTCGGATCGCGGTTTATTCCCGTCAAAGGAGGAAAGGAAAGGGAAAAGAACTTTTGGAATATCTTTTGAATTCCGAAAAAGATAAAACTTTTTTTCTGGAAGTCGATTCTACAAATTCTCCGGCAATTGCTTTGTATGAATCCTGCGATTTTCAAAGAATTCATGTAAGAAAACATTATTACGAAGACGGCTCGGATGCGTTGATTTATAAAAAAGCTGCAATCGACGTTTTCGAAAATTTCAGTTTTGACGTTTCGGATCCCTAACCCGCTCGCAATGCGGGAACTCCAGCAAATCCGGATGTCATCCATCAAGCCGTTTGTTTTCGTAATCCTTTGTCGGAACAAATGATTCCGGACTTTTACTTGACAATCCTAAGTCGAAAAGCCGTTAGGCATTTTAAAAAGGAACGAGTTAGTTCAAAAAATATTATATTAAGATTTCTTCATAAAACGGATCCGCTCCGTAAAAAACCACTAAGATCTTTTTCCCAATAGAATCGTACAAAAAGCTCCGATTCCTTCCTGTCTTCCTAACGCACCCATTTTTTCGGTGGTTGTGGCTTTTACGGAAACACAATCGGCGGGAAGATTCAGCAAACTACTTAAAGATTTTGTAATTCTTTCTTTGAGGGGAGCGATCTTGGGCCTTTCTCCGATCACGGTGCAATCCACGTTCACAAGATCGAAATTTCTCTCTTTCATCAGATCGAGACATTTGGAAAGAATGATCTTGCTGTTTATGTTTTTTAGCGTCGGATCCGTATCTGGAAAGTATTGACCGATATCTCCTAAGGCAAGCGCGCCGAGAATCGCGTCGGAAAGTGCGTGCAAAATGATATCCGCATCCGAATGTCCTACGAGTGCAAACTCGGATTCGCATTCGATTCCGCCCAAGATCAAGGGCCTGTTCGGATTGATTTCCAGTTTATGAAAATCGATTCCGTTTCCGATTCTATACATTTTAAAATTCCAAAATTATAATATTCTTATTCGTTTTGATTTCAAGGATCGGCCTTTCCGGTTTGATTCCGTTTGAAGTTTGTAATCTCAAAAAGGAACGACCTTTCTAAGAAAACCGTTTTAAAAAATCAAATCTTTTTCGTCGCCGTCGATATTTGTTCCGACAAACAATTCCGCAGAGGAGAGAATCGTCGATCCGCCGAGAGAAATACGACCTACAGCCCGCCCTAATTCCTAACTACTTGAAAGAAAGATCCAACATCCTTTGAACGGACATTCTCCCCTTTTGTATCACTTCCGGATCGAGATGAATTTCGTACTGATCGTATAACAAAGCGTCCCTGATTTTTTCGAGAGTGATTCTTTTCATGTGAGGACAAACCTGACAGGTCGAAACGAAATGCCTGTCCGGAAATTCGGTACGAAGATTGTCGCCCATGGAACATTCCGTGATTAGAAAAATATTCTTCGCTTCCGACTTACGAATGAATTCGCTCATCTGAGAAGTGGAACCGGAATAATCCGAACGATCCACAACTTCGGTTTTACATTCGGGATGGGAAATTACCGTAACGCCGGGAAACTGTCTTCTCGTAAGTTCTATGTCTTCGGCCGAATACATCTCGTGCACCATACAACTTCCGGGATGGGTGATAATCTTTTTTTTCGTAAGATTTTGAACGTTCGCGGCCAAGTAACGATCCGGTAAAAAAATTACGGTATCACTTTCCAAGGACTCGACCACCTGCAGCGCGTTCGCCGAAGTACAGCAGATATCGGTTTCGGCTTTCACATCCGCCGTACAATTGACGTACGTGACAACGGGAACACCCGGATATTTTTGTTTGAGATCGATCACGTCCTGTCTCGTGATACTCTCCGCAAGAGAACAACCCGCTTTGAGATCCGCGATGAGAACTTTCTTTTGGGGGGACATGAGCTTTGCAGTCTCCGCCATAAAGTGAACCCCGTTAAAAAGAATGATATCCGCATCCGTATCCGCCGCAACCTTACTCAGATAAAGAGAATCGCCGGTGATGTCCGAAACTCCGTGAAAAACGTCCGGAGTCATATAATTATGTCCGAGAAGAACCGCGTTTTTCTCTTTCTTCAATCGTTGAATTTCTTGGATCAGAGGCAGTTTTTCTTCCACCTCGTGTTCCATATAAGTGTTCTTGAGAGCGTTAGTAACTTCTTCGAGGGTTTTCATGGGTAAGGCCAATAGACGTTCGTAGTCGAAATCCCTTTTAACTTCGGAAAGGAAGAATTCATTCCCGTGTTACAATTAGACTGGCATTGTCTCCAAAGATTCCCGCCATTTGTGGAACCGGAACGTTTGGCTGCGACGTAATCGGATTCGGTTTCAAAAGAACAGGACGAACCACTCAGGAAAAATGTGGAATTACACTGGCTCCAACAACGCAGAAGTTCTTCCAAAACCTCCCTCTTTTGCAGATTGGCCGGTTGAATTCCGTTTTGAAATCGATCCATTTCCTGATCGGAACATTTCTCGCTGATCGACTTCGGAGATTTTAAACATAAATTTTCTTGAGAATAATAATCGAAACAGGCAGGGTTTGAGCCCGAGGTTAAAATCCAACCGAGAAGCTGTTGATTGAGCGTATCATCTTCTTTTTTAGAAGCGAGACAGGCAACGGCTGCGAAACAAAAAAGTAAAATCCAAACGGTTTGTTTGCGCCTAACAAAACTCATTACAACTCAGTTTCTTTTGCGAGGAGCTTCGATACAATCAAAAAATCGAAAACACAAGGCCGGTTCTTCAAATCCGATAACTCGATTCTAAAATCTATTGACATGATTCTTTTTGAATTTTAAATGAGCCCTTATCCCCCAAAATCAAATAGGATTGGTGTTACTTTACCATGAGAAAATCATCTTCTCTAATCGCTGTGCTATTTCTCCTTATATTCTTAGGAAATTGCGCACCGACCATTGACGTAGAATATCCGGTATTCCCGAAAGATAAAGAAGGCCGCGCCCTTCAAAAATTTCTCGGAACGATTCGTAACGTAGGTTTGGCAGTAGAACCTCCCAAAAAAAGTCTTTGGGAAGCTATCTTCGGAGAAGGTTCCAGTTTCATCGACCAAATGCCTTCTAAAGTTTTCGAGGCATTCGATAAGGAATCTTATTACAAACTTACCGACCTCAGCAAACGCGCCGATATCCTGAACGAAGCCACTCTTTCTCTTACGGGAATCACGAAAAGCAGAGCGAAGATCGGAAACCTGATCGGCGCCGAAGCGATTCTTTACATCGGATATCAAAAACCTTATACCGAGTGCGGCACCGAAAATAAAATCGATGCGGTCGCAGCGGGTATGAAAGTAGCCGGATTTGCGGCGTCTATGGCGACTGGAAGAGACGTGAACACCGGAAACGAGCCTATTTCTAAACCGACAGGCGTTCGGATGATGCTGATTCCTTTGGATGCCACTTTGATCAAAGTGGAAACAGGGGAAGTGAAAAAAGCCGTTGTTTCTAGCCCGGCAAAAATTTACAACAGCGTTGGAAATCTGGAATGTCCTTCCATTCTGGATTCCTTCGGACAAGGTCTGGACGAGGCTGCGGCTTATATCAAAGGCAGACTATCTCCGATCGTTAAAACGGAAAGAATCAAAGTTTTCGTAAAAGACGACGACGACGAAGTAAAAGAACTTCTACAAGAAGGTTTGGAAGAAGTTTCCGGTGAAACTCCAAGTTTCAAAAAAGCAAAAGAAGTTTGGGAAAAAGCCGACAAAAAAGCAAAAGGCCAGTCTTGGGGAGCGAAAGCGAACCTTGCAACTTATTACTTTTCTGCAGGTGATTTTGAAAAAGCGATCAAACTCTATGAAGAAGCTATGAAACTCAAAGACGCCGATAAGAGCTATCTGAGAGAACTTAGAAAAAGAGTAGAAGCTACGTTTGCAGTTGACGAAAGCAACGCAAAGTAATTCGATTCCTTTGAAATTGCAAAATTGCGCGAAAAGCGGACGAAAGTCCGCTTTTCTCATTTCTATCCTCATGTTTTCAAACTTCTTTCTTCTCGATTGTAGAAAAATTCCGACGGAAGAAGAATGTGTAGAGAATCAGATGCACAACGTAAAGTTGATCGCACAAGCGTCGGAAACGGAAATTCCTCCGACGATGCAGCAAATCATGTTGAAACAGATACTCCAACCGGATATGTCCCGCGCGATCGTATTGCGTTGTATATCGGATAAGACTTTAAAACAGGTTCAATGCGAGCTCGGTAAGGAAAAATTTTCCGATTTAAAAGAGTGCAAGAAGTTCGGGAAGGAAAGCCAGGGATAAGTAGATATTTCAACGATACTTTTCGAAACCGCTAAATAGAAATTGAATCAACGAATAAAAAAAGTATATTCTAATTTTCTAAACTTTCCGCTTCTGAACGACTTTATCAAAAGAGCCGAACTACAAGATTCAAGGCCCCGAGCTATTTCGTCTTAAATACGCCGGAATATCGTAGTCTTCCGCCTTTGGAGAAGAGCTATTGGAAGAACGGAATCGTAAGCCGGAGTTTCGGTTCTGTTCCACACTTTCGTCCTGAAAGGAATCTTTTTTCTCCGTTTCCATTCCCACCGCTTTCTTTTGAAAACCGTAGTTCTCCTGAACCCTCGCAACCAAATCCTGATTTTGAATGAGTTTGCCGGAAGAAGAACGTTTGTTAAAACCCGTTGCGATCACGGTCACTCGAATTTTATTGGAAAGACTTTCGTCTTCGTGAAGACCGATGATGATGTTCGCATTCGGGTCCACTTGAGAAGTGATGATTCCGGAAACCTCGTTCCAATCCGAAATCGTAAGATCCTTTCCACCCGAAACGTTAATGAGAAGTGAAGAAGCTCCCGCAATCGAAGTGGAGTCTAACAACGAATTGTTGATCGCGTATTCGACCGCTTCTTTGACCTTACCTTCCCCACTTCCCTCTCCGACTCCCATAACGGCGTCGCCCGTGTCCCGCATGATCGTTTTCACGTCGGCAAAGTCCACGTTGATGAGTCCCGGATTGTTGATGATGTCGCTGATCCCTCTCACCGCGTTCAGAAGAATATCGTCTATCACCTGAAAGGCGAGATCGATCGGAGTATTCTTATCCACGACTCTGAAGATGGAATCGTTGTTGATGAGAATCAAAGTATCGACGTGGGAACGAAGTTGTTCGATTCCTTTACGCGCGAGTTCCATTCTTCTCCTTCCTTCAAAAGAAAAGGGAAGAGTTACAACTCCGACAACGAGACATTTCATTTCTTTGGCGATCTTTGCGATCACAGGGGCGGCCCCGGTTCCGGTTCCACCTCCCATTCCGGCGGTGATAAAAACCATATCGGCTCCGCGGACAACGGATTGGATTCTTTCCTTATCTTCTTCCGCCGCTTTGTAACCGAGTTCGGGATCGCCACCCGCTCCCATACCGCGGGTCGCCTTAGCGCCTAAGACGATTTTGTTTTCCACCGGAGAACGAAGTAAAACCTGTTCGTCTGTGTTGAGAATCGCAAACTCGACTCCTTTTAGAGTGGAGTTGGACATTCTCGTAACCGCGTTCATTCCACCGCCGCCGACTCCGAATACCTTGATCACCGCGGGGTTCGTTTTTGTTTCTTCTTCAAATCGGATCATGTTGTTTTTCCTTTTGGAGGACCGGTCAAAGATTGTCCTCAATCCATCGTTTGATTTTTTTTGACCAACCTTCCGAACGGTCCACGGATTTCTGATCCATGTCCGTCATTCTATCTGCGTATTTGATCATTCCGATCACCGTGGAGAATTCCGGAGAAGACGCTTTCTCCGCGAGTCCGCTGATTCCACCCGGCCTCGCCCTGGATGCCGTTAGACGAAACACGTCCTCGGCGAGAGTGTCGATTCCTTCGAGGAGACTTCCTCCTCCGGTGAGGATCACTCCTCCCGCAAGAAATCCTTTATTACCGGACTTTACAAGTTCCTTATCCGCCATCTCGAAAATTTCCCTCATTCTCGGTTCGATGATGGAAACGAGTTCTTCTCGGAGGACTTGTCTTGCGGGCCTTCCGCTGATCGGAGGGATTTCGATCGTTTCCGTCGGATCGATTTCGGAAAGAACGGTGTGTCCGTATCTTTTTTTAAGTAGTTCGGCGGTTTCTAACGTGGTTTTGAGTCCGATGGAGATGTCGCTCGTAACGTTGATGCCTCCGAAAGGAATCACACAAGAATAGGAAATTCCTCCGTCCACATACACGATCAGGTCGCAGATTCCCGCGCCGATGTCGAGGACCGCGGTCCCGAGGTCTTTTTCTCCCGAAGTCAAAACGGCTTCGGAAGAAGCGAGGCTGGAAAGGATCATCACCTCGCAACCTAAACCCGATGATTCAACACATTTTTCTAAATTATGAATTGCTGTTATTCCAGCGGTCACGATGTGAACTTCCGCTTCCAAACGAACTCCGGTCATACCGATCGGATCTCGAATACTCGATTGATCGTCCACGGAAAATTCTTTGGAAAGTACGTGTAAGATCTGTTGATCGGCGGGGACTCGGATCGCTTGGGCGGCTTCGATCACTCGAACGACGTCCGGTTCCGTCACGGTTCTGTCTCGGTTCGTGATTGCGACAACTCCCTTGGAATTGTCGGCTTTGACCGTCTTGCCCGTTATATTTACGGCTAATCTTGAAATTTCCTGACCGGACATGAGTTCGGCCTCACTCACCGCTTCGATGATGGAACGTGTTGTGGATTCTATGTTGATGATCGATCCGTTTTTAACTCCGGAGGAAGGATATACGCCGGTTCCGATGATTTCCACTTCGTATTCGGAGATAGGCCGGGCCACGACTACTTTTGTCAAAGAAGTCCCGAGATCCAATGCGGCGATGATTCTATCTCTTGGTTCCGACATATCAGTGATAGACCGCGTCTTCTCCTCTGATGTCCACCAGTTCGGATTGGATCCGATCTTTTTCAAAATATGCTAATATAGCGTAGAGTTTTCTGACTTGATCCTTGTGAAGAAGTGTGCCGATTTGAATTCTCAGTTGAATCGGTTCGTCCGCAAAGAAAAAAATTTCTCCGTCTTCCTGCAATAAAACTTCGGAGATTCTCGGCCTTAGAGCCGGATACATTCGAAAAGCCTGTTCTACGGAATTGTAAAGGTCGCGGAAACTCGCGTCCTGAACGGCTCCGTTTTTGATGGGAAAATTTCCGGAAAGAACACAAAGATCTTTTTCGCGAACGTCGTCTTTGGAAAGAAGTCGCAACTCCGAATCGATCTCGTAGAGATGCCCGTCGGAGTTCACGACGTAGTCGGCTTTTCTTTCCGTAAGTTCTATGAGAAGTTGGTCTTCCGACTTTTTAGTGATACGAACGAAATTGACCCTGGGAAGTCTGGAAAGTTTTTTTTCCAGAAGATCCAAGTCCAGAGTATCAAAGGAGGTTCCGGGTTGAATTTCGAGCATTCTTACGATTTCTTCCGTTCTGAGCTTTTCATGTCCCGTAATGATTAACTTATTCAATTCTCTGGGAATCATCCCTTGATAACCGAACCCGAGAATCATTCCAACGCTCAAAATCCCAATTAGGAGAGCCAAAAGCAGGATGTTTCTCCTTTTCTGCACAAATTCTCGTAGAAAGTCAATCAGATTATGTCTCATAATAAATTCTTCAGGGAAATTTCTTCCGTAGTTTTCATATCGGGATTTTTGAATCGGCCCCCATCTTGTTTTTGTGTGCGGGAACTCCTCATTTTAAAAAAAAGAAGGTCGCGTCGGAACCGCCACCTTATAAAATCCGATCCTATAATAAACCCATTCGTTTTATGAATCTTTCCAAACACGTAGCAGTTCTTACGGGCCTTATCTTCTTCCTAGGATTTTCCTTGGGAATGTACATTTCCGTGATTGAAAAAGCCGGAACCAAGGATGAATATCCTTATACCATGAAAATTTACTATCCTCGTTTGGAAGGAATTCATCCGGGAGCGCCGGTTCGAATTTTGGGAGTAGAAAGAGGGATCGTTCGAAGTTTAGACGTGGTTTCGATCGAAGAAGTAGGAGATCAGAGATTTCTAAACAAAGATCAGACAAAGGCGATCGAAATCGTCATTCGCCTCAAGGAACCGATCACACTTTGGGACAATTATAAGATCACGTTTCAAACCAATACCATTCTTTCGGGAAGAACCATCGATATCGATCCGGGTTCTTTCGACAAAGAAGACACGGTTTTTTTTCAACCTACGTATTTGGAAGAAGAACAAAGACCTCCCGACTTTCTACCTTCCGCCGATTACTTTGAAGATTTTTTCGCGGCGTCCACCGGTGTGATCCGAGAAAACCGGGAAGATATACGAACCTCTTTCAATAATTTCTACGAAATTTCGGAAAAGCTGAAATCAAATCGAGGAACGATTCCGCGGATCATCAATTCTCCGGAAACGTACGATAACGTGCTGGAACTTCTTACCGATGCGAGAATTTTCGGAAACGACGCGCGCCGTTATACGGAAGGATATCGCAAGTTGGAACGTTCGGCTCCGATTCCACTCTCGATCAATTTATATCGCAAAACGACGCTGATCGGAAACGTAGGAAACAACTACTATTTCAAAAAATTATAATATACCCGTTTTACGGATATGACATCAAATTAACGACCTCGGACCATATCTCCGAATTCCGGATCTCGAATCATAACTCTTCTCCCGATTTCAAACCATGACCCAAATATTATGATTTCATAATTATAAAAAATACAAATTCGTATTAACTTTTTAAGTATTATTCCGAAATGGCCCGCGCAAATAAAAATCAAGCGGTTGGGCAGACTCATCCGTTTTCGACCCCGAAACCGAAAACCAAAACGGAAACTTTCAGTCGATCCTTCCGGTAGAACGCCGCCAATTCTCCTCGACGAGAATCATTCCCTCAGAGATCCTTGTTAGGTATGGAACTGAGTTTTCCTCCTCCCGGAAATCCTATCTTCGATTACGTTCTCCTCCCTTGTTTTATCTTTTTCTCTCGAGTCGCCGACGTATCGATCGGAACGATCCGAGTCATTCTTCTCACCAGAGAAAAAAAGGCAATCGCGGCCTCTCTCGGATTTTTAGAAGTTCTTCTCTGGGTCATCGTGATCACCCAGGTCATCAAAAATCTAAACAACGTCCTTTGTTACCTCGCTTATGCCGGGGGATTTGCAACCGGCACTTTTATCGGAATGATTCTCGAAGAAAAACTGGCGATCGGCTTTTCTCTTTTGAGAATCATATCTCCCCGAAACGGAGAGGAGATCGCAAATAAACTTTCCGAAGCCGGATATAGGGTTACAACAATGAACGGTTTAGGAAGCCGCGGCCCGGTAAAAATCGTTTTTACGGTTTTAAAAAGGAAGAAAATCAGCCAGGCAATGACGATCGTCAAGAATGTGGAACCCGACGTATTCTATTCGATAGAAAACGCGCGAAGTACGAATACCGCAGCGTTTGAAGATTCTCCAGGACTTCTCAGAAGAGGAATCCTGGAAAGAATCCTAAAGGTTAGAAAGTAAGATTTTCGTTTTAAGCCGTTTTACGTTTTATACCGGAATTTTAACGTAAAGTTTTTTGATTTCTTTTTGAATGAATTTCGGAAAGTTCATCTGATATTCGTGAACCAGAAGTTTCCAATCGTCTTTCCGAATGAATTTTCTGCAAGTTGCAGATCCGCAGCCGCACTCGAAGGTCTGATCGAAGTTTACGATGAAATTTGCGTAGTCGATGGTAAGCTCTTCTCCCGCTCGAATTTCTCTTTTTGCTACGATGTTGTCGTCCTGATCATACCACATATTCGGATCACAGGAGTGATTCATAAAATTGGAATGATTGATTACGTACTGATCGCTGGTCGGCCCGGTGACTAAACCAAAGTCCACATCGTATCCGTATTTCATGAAGATGTCCTTTTCGGAATCGGGAAGCGACTCGGCTTCGTCGACCGTCAGAACTTTCCACCCAAATTCTTCGTCCTCGATCCACTCGCTGTAACTGAACAGCAAGGTTCCTTTGGGGATGGTCTTCGTTGCGAAGGTCCCGTTCTCCCCGAATTTGTTGATTCGTTTCTCGATCATGCAGATGATCCCTGCGTTTATCGCCAATGGCAAAATTTTTATCTATCAAGAATGGTATAAAAAAAACTTCAATTAAAATACTAAATTCGAGTAATATTTAATGCAACTTCCGTCGAACTTGTCTCAAGAGGGAAATTCCATTCCAAAAACGTAAATGATTTTCTAAGACCGACTTTCAAACAAACCTCCGAGAATCATGGCTCCAAAAAAATTCTCCTTCTTTCGTTTGGGACAAATCCGTTCGTGAAATTTTGAAACCACTTCCTCCGATCTCTATGACTAAGAGCCGGTCTCAAAACTGGTAGATTGTTTCTCAATTCCAGCTTATCTCAAGTTCTATCAAAGTTTTGAGACCGGCTCTAAAGAGGATTTGTGAAAGAGCGGATTCCGATTTCCGGATCTTTTTATGTTCGAGTTGGTTTTGCCGGTCTCTAAAAAACAAAACGCGGCAACAATTGTTTCTCGCTCGAGTCGGATCTAAAAGCGTGATCATCAACGGGATCGAATTCGATTTTTTTTTCAGACGGTTCGGAAGACGGATTTAAAACACTGATCGATCGAACTAAATATCCGTATAGCCGTTTATTAATGCGACATGTAGATCCGTATCCGAATTTCATAAATACACTTTTTGAAAGATAAACCAAAGGACTTTGTAAAATGCTTCCGATCGCCGATTTAGTCAGGAATTTCGATACTTCGAGTTCGGGGAGAATTTTCTAAATGAAATTTTTTCTAAAAACAAAACCGGAAGAGGCGCCCGATACGCTCACACATCTTTATCTCAATCCTGAAAATTCTTCCTGGGCCAATCTGGGTTATTGGAAAAACACGAGCGATTATCCGACTGCTTGCGGAACGTTGGCTCGACTCCTCGGCAAAAGAGCGGATCTCAAACCGGGACTCAAAGTACTGGACCTGGGTTTCGGATGCGGGGATCAATTCTTCGTCTGGAAGGAAGAATTTTCCCTCGACTTTGCCGATCTTACCGGAGTCAACGCCTCCGTCGTCCAAGTCGAATTTGCAAAAAATCTGATAGAGTCTCGATCCGATTCTTCTCCTAATCTGATTTGTTCTTCCGTCGAAGATACGATCCTCTCCTTTCCGCACCGGTCCCTGGACCGAATCCTTTGTCTGGACAGCGCGTCCTTTTTTTCCGATCGAAAAAAATTTTGCGAGCAAGCCTTTCGTATTCTGAAACCGGGAGGTCGTCTCGTTTCCGCGGAACTGATTTTAAAAAATTCCAAACTGGGAATCCTAGACTTTTGGTTGAGAGATCTGATTTGTACATTCGGTTCGATCCCGAAAAACAATCGAGTCACACCCGATTCTCTTTCCGGACTTTTAAAATCTTCCGGGTTTGTCTTGGAAGGTTTTGATTTTTTAGAAGAGGAAGTTTTCGAAGGTTTTGCAAATTTCCTCAAAAGAAAAACTCAAGAACCCGAAAGTAAAATCCCACCCGGAATCGCTCGTAAATATTCCCGCTTTGCGGAGTTTTTAGGCGGGGAAAGAATGAAAAGATATTTTCAGTTCGTCCTTTATGCAGCCGTCAAACCCGCTTAACGTGGGTTGCGTTTTGATACGCGCCGTAACCTCGCAATGAAGAAACTCGATCTAGCCGCGCGAGATAAGTTCGGCCAGCCAAGGCCGAATTCGCTTCCTCTTTGTGGATTTCAACTCGTGTTGTTAAGAACGCATTGAATTTTCCACCCAACGTTTTACGTCCAAGGATGTGGAAACGCCCGCCTCTAAAAGTGGAATTCCGTATCTTGCATAGGAACCGCAAAACCAGATTTTTCTTCCCGGTTGTTCCTGAAGGGCCTTCAATTCTTCGACGGTCTTTTGATTTTTCAGATCGATGATCGGCCTTTCAAATCGGGAACGGGAAATCAGCGTTCCCTGTTTGGGTTCTTCCAAAGGATTCCAGGTTTGAAAAATTTCGGCCTTTCCGATTTCGGGAAGCACCTTGTTCAATCGAATCGTGGCCGAAGGTTTGTCCGTTTCCGGGGAAAGTGTAAAACATAAAGGGGCCCAGTGCCTTTTTTGATTGGGCATAAAGGAAGAATCGGTGTGCATCAAAATTTCCGATTCTTCGTATCGAAACGAGGAAAGAAGTTTTTTCTCCAGAGCCATCTCGTCGGGAAGAAGTGAAATCGCCCGATCGGCCGGCGTCGCGACCACAACTCGATCGAATTCCTCCTTTCCGTTATCGAAGGAAACAAAAACTTTTTTACCATTCTGTTCGATCTTTCTCGGATTGGATTTTAATCTAAGTTCCTTCGCTCCCATTGAAAGCCTTTTCGTGATGTCCCTGGTTCCTCGACTGGCGGTTAAAAAACGAAGAAACTTAAAACCCTTCGCGTGATAACCGATCACCGCTTCCGCCGGATAATTTTTAGCGCTTTTGAGAGTGCAAGTGTTGATGGTAGCGAACATAGGAATCAGATACTTATCTTGGAACTCTTTTGAATATGCGAATTTTTGCAAGAACCCCGAGATCGTAAGTTGTTCGCCTTTGAGAGATTCCCATTGACTCGCGGATTGACCGTAGAAACGGATCGTATCCGAAAAAATTTTTCTGGATTCCCCGCTCTTAAAACAAACGGGAGAAACGAACGGATAAAAATTTCCGCCGAACCCGAAAGTGCTGAATTGAAAGTAAGTGGACCCGTCCCTTTCGTTTAAAGAAAAGGAATAATCCACGGGTCTGAATGCGATTCCCGCTTCGTTGTACATCTCAATCAGACAAGGATAATAATTTTGTTTGAATGCCCGGAAAGGAACGTCGAAACGAAAAATTCCGTCTTTTAACTCGACGTCCGTTCCATGCGCGTCCATTCCGGGAAGCGAATGACGTTCGATCAAAACGACATCGTGTTCCTTGCTCAAATACCAACAGGCGCTCAGTCCCGCGATTCCACTTCCCAAGATTGCGATTTTCATATTACGTTCTTAAAATTAGATTCTTTAAAAGAAAACATAGGATTTTTTTCTTTTGAAGTGAAAATCATATTAGAATGAACGAAAATTTGAAAATCGAGACGATCCGGATCGATTTTAGATCGGCGCCGGTTCCGAAATGAAAGTCAGCAACGCCGCACTCGCCGTAAGTTTTAAAACACTCCGCAAAAAACGATTGAAAGGATTCGGTCCGTCTTCTGTAACCGTTCCATTTTGAAATCGAACCTTTCTTTCGGGAGAACCGTATGTTCCATTTTAGAATTTTGATTTTAGTCTGTGCCGTATTCTTTTTTTCCACTTTGATTGCAAATCCTAAAACGGAAAAGGCCACTTTTGCGGGCGGATGTTTTTGGTGTATGGAAGCCCCGTTCGAATCCCTTCCCGGAGTTATCTCCGTCATTTCCGGTTATTCGGGAGGCAAAGAAGTCAATCCTACTTACGAAGACGTGGGCCGCGGAAAAACGGGTCATAGAGAGAGCGTTCAGATCGAATTCGATCCTTCTAAAATTCGTTACGTAGATCTCTTAAATGTTTTTTGGAAACAGATCGATCCGACGGATAGCGGAGGACAATTTGCGGACCGAGGCAATCAGTATAAAACCGGAATTTTTTATCACGATAAAACTCAGAAAAAAGCCGCGGAAGAATCCAAACAACGGATCGAAAAGTCCGGAAAATTTTCCGGGCCGATCTCGGTTGAAATCGTTCCTTTTACTTCTTTTTATCCCGCGGAAGGATATCATCAAAATTATTATAAAACCAATCCGGAACATTATCAATCCTATCGAAAAGGTTCGGGTAGGGAGGCTTATTTGGAAAAAATTTGGGGGAAACATTAAAACGAAAAAGAATCGGAGTTAGACTCCGATTCTTTCGTTCTTAAATTCTATATTAGGAAAGGCGAATCAAAAACATCGTGAGTCTTTGCAGCTGATCTCTTCCCTGACCCGGCTGGGCCAAATCTTTTTCGATTGTTTTTCTGTAAATCGCCTTGAGATGATTCTTTAGAGTTCCTGAATGTACTCCGAGTTGTTGAATCAAACAGGCTCTCGTTTGACCCGCCACTAAACGTTCGCAGATCTTGGCTTCTTGACACGTTAGTCCGTATTCATTTTGAAGTTGCGGCAAAAGAGATTCTCTGACTTTTCCGTTTTGAAAGTCTTCCGCATTCTCTTCGGATACGGGCGTTACGATCTCATCATCCAAAGGAAGATCGACTCTACATAAGAAATTTGAAATATTCCCCTCCTCGTCCCGAAGAGGTGTGATTCTTTCCTTCCAAGAAATCGTCTCCCCCGATCCGTTTCGATTTAAAAAATTCCCTTCATATTCCTTTCCGGAAAGAATGGTCTTCCATAATTCTTCGTAAAAGTCGGAGTTGTGAACGCCGGCTTGAAATAATCTCGGATTTTGCCCAATCAACTCGGTTCGGTTATAACCGGAAATGGTTTCAAAAACGGGATTAATATATTCGATCATACCACAGCGATTCGTGATAAACATCGCGTGAGGATATTGATAAAAATAAGAAATTAAAATCGAAGAAAGATTCATATTTCCCTCACCTCCTCGATTTTTACTTTCATAATAAACATAGATCTCCTCCATCTCTTAAGGAATAAGCGATTCTTCTGTATATTAAACCGCTATAAACACACCTAAGTATTTAGTTTGATCCGTCAACTAAGTGACCTTAGAACAGGCTCGGAAATACGGATAAAAATCGGAAAATGATATTCCTTTAGTAATGGACGATTGAATTTGAACATTTACATTCTCCGAATTCATATCTTTTTATAAAAAGAATCTGAATTCTTCTCATACATGTGAAAGGAACCAAGAGAGATTTATGAAACAAAGTTCAATGTCTAAAAAGAATCTGATCGGTATCGGAACTCGTACAAAAAATGAAAACGAAATGGGAGCGAACGGAAAAATTCCAAAACTCTGGGAAAGATTTTTCCAAGAAGTTTTTCCGAAACTAAACAACAAGGGAGATTCCATCTACGCGGTTTACAAAGATTACGAAAACGATGAAAACGGAGAATATTCTTATTTCATCGGAATCGTTTCCGATGAAATCAATTCTTTTGAAAATGTTCAACTTCCGGAAGGAAAATATATGGAGTTGATTTCTTCCAAAGGGAAAAGTCCGGAGATCGTAATTCAACTCTGGCAGAAAGTTTGGTCCGATTCGGAAATAAAAAATCGAAGAGCCTTCGAAGTGGATTACGAAATTTATCCGATCGATTTTTCTACGACTCTCGAAACTCAGGTTCGTCTTTTTCTTTCGGAGAAATTTTAGGGATTACTCATAACTATATAATAAGTACATAATATTTTGTATTGAAACTGTATTTTGCGATAAAAATCAACGGTACTTTATTATATAGAGATCGGTAACGCATGATTTCGCTCCCTGAATGCCGATCCATAGAGAGGCATTCACTGAGTTTCGGTCGTAAAACGGGCGGCGGGTAAAATCGGAGATTTTCTATATCAGAAAATCATACTTTTTGCAAGTACAAAATATGATTTTTATCGGAACGTACACGGCCGTATTCCAACGTAAAATGCCATCCTGATCTTGCCGATTGTCTTAAACCCCCTCGATAGATGAGTGACAATTTCGGTTCCACCGATGAATTTGGCAGTATGACAGATCTTAAACTCGTTATAGGCGACAAAAAACTCTCCTCCTGGTCCATGCGACCTTGGATTCTATTAAAAGAAAAGAATATTCCTTTTACCGAAATTTCGCTGACTCTAAATACTCCCGAATTTCACGAAAAGATAAAACTCTATTCGAATGCGGGCAAGGTGCCGGTTCTTGTCGACGATGACGTCAAAATCTGGGACACGTACGGCATCGTAGAATACTTGGCCGAAACCTTTCCCGAAAAAAATCTTTGGCCGAAAGACAAAACCTTACGGGCCGTCGCTCGATCGATCGTCGCGGAGATGCACTCCGGTTTTACCGATCTTAGAAAAAATTTACCGATGAAAATAGTCGAAAAACTCCACGGTAAATCTTTTCCCGAAGAGGTTTGGAAAGACATTCAAAGAATCGAATCCATCTGGAAAGAATGTCTACACTCCTACAAAGGGCCTTTTCTTTTCGGAAAAGAGTTCACGATCGCGGACGCGTTTTATGCGCCCGTCGTGGGAAGGTTTATCACTTACGGAATCGAACTCGGTCCGGAAGCGAACGAATACGTTTCCAAGATCCGCAACCTTCATTCCTACAAAGAATGGATCGAGGGCGCCTTAAAAAACAGCTAATTTGAATATAATGACTTTTTAAATTATTTCTGTATTTTTTGAAACAAGTTCCGATTACTTTTTTTGTAGACGGAGTGCGTTTAAAACTACGGAAACGGAACTGAGAGCCATGGCGCCGCCCGCGACCCATGGCGCTAAAAATCCCAGGGCTGCGATCGGAATTCCCAACGTGTTGTAGAACAAGGCCCAGAATAAATTCTGCCGAATATTATAAACCGTCCTCTTACTGATGAAAAACGCGTTTGCGATCGAATTTAAATCCCCGTTTACGATCACCACGTCCGAAGATTCCATCGCCACATCCGTTCCGGTTCCCAGAGCGATCCCAAGATCCGCGACCGCCAAGGCGGGAGCGTCGTTGATTCCGTCCCCTACCATCGCGACTACCTTTCCGGAGTTCGTCAATTTTTTCACTTCCTTGGACTTTCCTTCGGGTAGAATTTCGGCTAACACGTGTTCAATGCCGCAACTCTTTGCGACGGCGCGAGCCGTCCTTTCGTTATCACCCGTTATCATATAAATTTCCATACCGAGAGATTTCAGTTTTGCGATCGCTGCCGGAGTCGATTCTTTGATCGTATCCGCCAAAGAAAGGATCGCGGAATGAATTCCGTTCAAACTCATATGAACGACCGTGTTTCCCTCCTCTTCTCTAATGCGTTTCAAATCGATCAGCTTGGAATTCAGTTCGATCCCTCTTTCACGAAACAATCGATCGGTCCCGATCAAAATCTTTTTTCCGTCCAGAGAAGCGGAAACACCTCCTCCCGGAATCGTTTCGAAATTTTCGGGCATCGAAAGTGTAAGTCCTTTTTCTTTCGCGGATTCCACGATCGCTTTAGAAAGCGGATGTTCCGAGTTCTGCTCCGCAGAAGCGGCTAACGTAAGTAAGGAATTCTCTTCCGGAGAATTTAAACTCTCCAAACTTTTAAGAACGGGTTTTCCGCGAGTTAAGGTTCCGGTCTTATCGAAAACGATCGTATTTACTTTATGAGCGATTTCTAATGCTTCAGCGGTCCGAAATAAAATTCCCAAAGTGGCCGCTTTTCCCGAACCCGTAAGGATCGAAATCGGAGTCGCCAAACCTAAGGCGCAAGGACAGGCGATCACGAGTACCGCTATCGACTTTTCCAAGGCGCCGGAAAAGTGAAAAGGTGAAATCCAAAAATACCAGAGAAACAAAGTAAGGACCGAAAGTAGAACGACCGTCGGAACGAAAATTCCGGAAATTCGATCCGCAATTCTTTGAATCGGAGCCTTGGAACCTTGCGCTTCCCGTACCGCTCGGATAATTCCGGAAAGCAAAGTATCTTTTCCCACCTTAGAAGCCCTGAATTTTAAAACCCCGCTTTGATTGATAGAACCCCCGTAAAGAAAATCGGAGTCCGTTTTTTCCACGGGAATACTCTCTCCGGTTAACATCGATTCGTCGACGGAGGAACGTCCTTCCTCTACGATCCCGTCGACGGGAATCGTTTCTCCAGCCTTTACCAAAAGCAGATCTCCCGGACGAACCGCAAGCAAGGGAATCTCTTGAATTTTTTCGTCTCGAATGATGTTCGCGTTCTTAGGTTGTAAACCGACTAAGGATCGAATCGCTTTCGAAGATTTTCCTTTTACGATGTGTTCCAAAAATTTTCCGAAAAGTATCAATGTAATCAGTACGGAAGAGGTTTCATAATAGAGTGAAATTTCTCCGTGACGATGGGTTCCGAGCGAAAGAAAAGTCAGGTAAACACTGTAAAAATACGCGGCGGAAGTTCCCAAAACGACGAGAACGTCCATGTTCGCTCCTCCGTTTTGAATTGCCCTATAACCTCCCTTATAAAAAGATGCGCCGATCCAAAATTGAACGGGGGTGGCCAGAGCGAATTGTAACCAAGGATTCATTAGAAAATATAAATATTCGGAAATTTGATTGTTTCCGAAATGTCCCGCCATACTTAAAAACAAAGGAAAAGACAAAAGGGCGGAGGCAAAAATACGGACTTTCAGATTTTTGAATTCTTTTTCGTGCGCTTTTTCGGCTTCTCCGCGATTTTCAAGATCCTCGTGTACGTAGGCGCGGTAACCGAGAGAATCCACCTTATTCAGGAGAACTTCTTCCGAGACCGGAGATTCAAATTCCACCTTTGCGGTTTCCATCGCAAAATTGACTCTTGCATCTCTCACCCCCGGCAATCCTTTGAGCCCTTTTTCGATCCTAAACGCGCAGTTGGCGCAAGTCATTCCTATGACGTCTAACGTGATTCCATCCGACTTGGGTTCGATTTCTTTCATACGTTTCCTCCTCCGTTTATTTAAGAACACGATCCACGGTTGTCATAAATTCCTCCAAGATTTTAGGATCGTTCTCTCGGATTCTTTCAACGACGCAGGTTTGGATGTGACTTTTGAGCAGAATCTTGGACACACCGTCCAAAGCCGATTTTGCCGAAGACAACTGATTGAGTACGTCGTCGCAGTATTCTTCCCTTTCAATCATTGCTTGAATTCCCCGAACTTGTCCCTCGATTTTTTTCAATCTTAGAATCAGATTGTCCCTAACCTTCGGATCCGATCGTAATTTGTGTTTCGGCTTCATACTATACCCCCCTATACTATAGACCTCGATTTTCCAGAAACGTTTCAAACTCATTAATAATTTTTTTACTAATTCATTTTTGTTTTCGATTTTTTACTTGATTGATTTTCCCTATAAGTTAAGTTCCACCGCGTTTCCAATTGAAAATAGATAAGGTGAATAAAATGAAAAAAGTGAATTTAAGAATTTTGTTAACGTTGGCGTTTCTAATAACGAACGTTACATATGCGTCCGGGGGAGGCACTTCCAGCAAACCTCTTTCCGGCAGTTATCCGATCATACTGGCTCACGGCTTGTTCGGTTGGGGAAACAATTCTACGGTTGTTGATTATTGGGGCGGCAACGCAGCGTATCTTCGCAATCAAGGCGCGTATGTATTGACTCCTTCCGTCACGGCTTTGAATTCAAGCGCTAGCAGAGCCTCTCAATTAAAGACCGCAATTCTCGCGGCTATGGCTGCGAACAATTACACCGGCAAAGTGCATATCATCGGGCACTCTCAGGGTGGATTGGACGCACGTTATATGGTTTCCAATCTTTCGATGAGCGGCAAGGTCGCCACCTTGACTACGTTAAACACACCGCACCAAGGAAGTCCGATCGCAAACATCGTTGCGGCCGTAATTCCAAATTGGGCCTTACCTTACGTTTCAACGGTTCTCAACGCGGTAATCGGTTTTGTGTATGGGGATTCCAGTCAGAACGCGACCGCGGCTTTAAAACTCCTTACGACCGACGGTCTCAAAGCGTTAAACGCGGCGTCGCCTAACATGGCCGGAGTTAAATACTTTTCTTACGGATCTACGATCAGCTTTCCGGATCTGATTCAACATCCCGCAATGGGAATTTTGCATCCGATCTGCGCGATCGGCGCTCCTTTTTACGGAATGAGCATCGCAAACGACGGCGTGGTTCCCGATTCTTCCCAAAGATGGGGAACCTGGAAAGGAGGGCCCTCCACTCCTCTTCTTACCACCGGAATCGACCACTTAGAAGCGACTAACGCTCTTTATCTGGGACAACTTTGGTATAACACCAACGCTTACTTTTTGAAAATGGCGAACAACGCTAAATCCAACCAGTAATCGGTTTCAAAACTTTCCGAAATCGTTTTCGGTTTCGGAAAGTTTCCGAAGTCCCTCCACGTCGGCGCGTTATTGTAAAAATTAGAATATTCTAATTTTCTGAAGTTTTTTCCAACCAATAGTAAAAAACGGGAAGAATCACCAAAGTAAGCAACGTGGAGGATATTATCCCCCCGATCACCACCGTCGCCAACGGTTTTTGCACTTCCGATCCGAGCCCCGAGCCGAACGCCATCGGCATAAATCCGAAGGACGCCACAAGGGCCGTCATGATCACGGGACGGATTCGGCTCGTAGCCCCTTTCAGAACCGCCTCTTTTAACGAAGTATTATCTTCCTCCCGAATCCTGTGGATCGTATCCAACTTAACGAGTCCGTTTAACACCGCGATTCCGGATAACGCGATACATCCCACAAAAGCCGAAACGCTCAAATCCATTCCCCTTAAAAATAAAAACCAAATTCCTCCGGTTAATGCGAACGGAACGCAAAAGAATACGAGTAATGCCTGACGTACCGATCTCAAACCCAGATACAAAACCGTGAAGATCATCAAAAACGTAGAGGGAAGAATGACGGATAATTTCTCTTTCGCCTTCGAAAGATTTTCAATCTGCCCGCCCCAAAACACGGAATATCCCCGAGGAATCTTCATCCCCGAAATTTTTTCCTTCGCTTCGGAATAAAATCCTTCCAGATCCCTTCCCCGCAGATTGACCGAAACCGCCACGAACCTTCTGGATTTATTTCTGGAAATGGTCATAATCTTTTCTTTCTTTTCTATGGAAGCGAGAAGTTTGATCGGAATCATTCCTCCGTCCTGCGTTCCCACGCCTATGTTCGATATTTCGGATTCCCGATTTCTGAATTCTTCGGAGAGCCGGATTTTAATCGGAAATCGAACCTCTTCTTCGTAATATCCTCCCAATTCGAATCCGCTCATCGAAGCCTCGACAACGTTGTTAAATAAAGGAAGCGATATATTATAATATTTTAATTTATACGGATCGGGAATTATGTCGATCACCGTGGATTTTCGAAGAGCCATGATCGGATCCAGCTCCACTTCCGCCGCTCCCGGAATCTTATGTAGGGTTTCTTTCAAGGAATTTTGCAGATCCAAAAGTATGTTCAGATCCTTTCCGAGAATTCTTACGCTGATATCCGCCCTACTTCCTTCGAGAAGTTCGTTGAATCTTGCTTCCAACGGCTGACTGAGAGTCAGCTCGGACTCCGGAAAACGATCCTGGACTTTTTTATGAATTCGGTTTAAAAAATTCTCCCAATTTTTTTCTTTCAAGAGTTCGTCCAAAGATTCCTTTTTAAGAATGATAAACGTATCCGCGTTGAAGGTTCCCATCGGATCGTTCGCGACGGAACTCGTTCCGATTCTCGAAAACACACTCCGAACCTCCCGCATTTCCATCAGAAGTTTTTCCACCTCCTTCTGTTCTTCTAAACTTTTTTCTACGCTGATGTCTCCTTGCCTTACGATTACGAGCATCAGATCTCCCTCCATCAATTTAGGAAGAAAAACCGTTCCCATTCTAAAATATACGAACAAGGTAAGTAGGAAAAATACGAGAGAACCGATTACGATCGGTTTAGGATTGTTTAATAGAACCGGAAGATATGTTTCATACAACGTTACGATCCTGCTCTTTTTAATCTTTCGATTAGCGGTATGTTGTGTCGGGGTGATAAAAAAGTACAACAAAGGGGGAAGAAAAAACACGGCCAAAATCAGGCTAAAACCCAGTGCGAGTAGAACGGTCTCCGCCATCGGACGAAACATTTTCCCCGGTATTCCGTCTAACGTGAAAATCGGAACATACACGAGCATGATGACCACAACTCCGAAAGAAACCGGTTTTAAAACCTCCAACGACGCGTTTAGGATCGTTCGGATTTTCTCTTTTCGATCGGTAATTCGATCTTTTTCAAATCGAGTCAGAACGTTTTCGGTAATCACGATGGAAGCGTCCACAAGAAGCCCGAAATCGATCGCTCCCAAACTCATCAGGTTCGCGGAAATTCCGAAAACCCTCATAAAGATCGCGGTCAAAAGCATCGACCCGGGAATGATCGACGCAACGATGATCGACGCCCTTATGTTAAAAAGAATAAAAAATAAGGTTAGAACTACGAGAATCGCCCCCTCGGAAAGATTTTTAATCACGGTTCGAATCGTAGAATGGATCAGGAAAGATCTTTCCAGAAGGACTTTGACCTGCACGTCTTCGGGAAGATTTAAACCGGACACGGCCCGATTCAGATCCGCATTCACTTGATAACTGTTTTCTTCTCGCAACATCATCGCGGTTCCTAAAACGATTTCCTTACCTTCGGAACTCGCTCCGCCTAATCGTTGTTTGCCGTGTTCCTTTACCTGCGCAATATCGGAAACCCGGATCGGAGAACCGGTAAACGTACGACGAACCGGAACTTCGGACAAAGAGTTCAGGTTTTTTTTGATTCCGTACGCCCGAACGATGGAGAGTTTTCCGTCGTTTTCGATAAAACCTCCGCCGAAACTTTCTCCGATCGTGGACAATTCTCCGATCAACTGATCGATTGTGATTCCCAAAGTTCTCATCTTGGAAGGATTCAGATCGATATGAATTTCCTTTTCGTATCCGCCGTTGGAATCCACTTCCACGATTCCCGGCACAAGGGCCTTTAACTGTGGACGAACCGTATAATCCTGTACGGTTCTCAAATAAAGCAATCGTTCCTTTTCCGGAAGAGAAGCGAGTTTACTTTCCGGTTTTGCCTCCACCGTATAAAAGAAAATTTCTCCGAGTCCCGTCGTATTCGGAACGATCGTGGGAGCGATTCCCTTCGGAAGTTTTTCCTTGGCACTTGCGATTCTTTCCAAAACCATACCTCGGGCCTGATAGATATCCGTACCCTCTTTGAAGATCAAAGATATATTAGAAAGTCCGAATTTAGATACGGAACGAACGTCGATCAGATTCGGCATTCCCATCAGTTCCGTTTCAAGCGGAAACGTGACGACCTTTTCGACCTGTTCCGGATCCAAAGAACCCGTTTTGACGATTACGATCACCTGAGTGTTCGTAATGTCGGGAACCGCGTCGATCGGAACTTCTTTCAAAGTAAAAAAGGAATAGATAAATAAAAAAAATACGATTCCCGTCGAAAGGATCGGATTATTTAAGCTGGTATTCAAAAGTCTGGACAGCATGTTTAAACGTTCCTATGATTTCTTTTTCGTTGGTGATGTGCAGCAAATTAAGCAGCGCTTCGAGGTGAACGATTTGCGCGTCCAAAATCGCGTGATGTGTTTCGTGCAATTGGTTTTCCAATTCGAGATAACTCATCATCAAAATTCTGCCCTTTTTAAATTCCACGTCCGCATAAATCAGATCCCTTTCGATTTCGTCTAACTTAGAAAGATTAAAAAGTTTGAGATTGATCTTGGACTGTTCGTAATCCAGAAAAGCCTGTTTAAAAGCCGTCTTTACGAGATTTTCTTGATGCTGAAAAATTCCCTGTTTGGACTTTATATTGACCTCGGCCGCTGAAATCTTATTTTGAAACTGATCCCATACGGGAACTCTAAACTTAATACCGAAGTCGTAAAATCGGTTGGCGACCCCCGAACGGTCCTCTCCCACCTGACTGACGATGGAGTAATCCGGATACTTTTCCAAATTGGCAAGATTGAGTTCCGTTTTCGCTTTTTGAATTTCCTCTTTGGCGGCCATAAGAGTCAGATTTTGCGAAACCGCCTTGGTTTGAAGTTCGTTAAAATCGAACCTCGCTCCTTCCGAAAAAAAAGGAATCCGAAACGAAGGAACCGATTCGAGCATGAGATATAA
Source organism: Leptospira weilii serovar Ranarum str. ICFT (assembly GCF_000332415.1). Lineage (GTDB taxonomy): Bacteria > Spirochaetota > Leptospiria > Leptospirales > Leptospiraceae > Leptospira > Leptospira weilii_A. The sequence continues at coordinate 9,457 of NZ_AOHC02000048.1, read as the reverse complement.
ATTCATAAACTCGTATTGTTTATTCGCATCCAACTCGAGATCGTTGAAATGTTTTCTAAGAGCCAAAATTTTTCTCTGAATGATAAACAAATCCGTCTTTGCCTGAGGAGTTATAAAAGGTCTCGCGCGGATATAACTTTCCAAAATCGATAATCTTCGGAGACGTTCCTTAACGTGATTTTTTTTGCCTGCGGAAACCAGATAACGATAAGCGAACTTAAGCGCGTTCAACCGAATCGAATTGCTCGCTTCCACGAGTTGAATCCCCTTAATCTTAGAATCGTTATCCACTAAAAGTTGACGCAGTTCCTTTCGACCCGGAAAATACACCGGCTGCTCGAACTGAAGCGCATATTCGGAACCGCTCTCGCTGGCGGCGCTTCTCCGACCGTAGTCCAAAGTCAAAGAAGGATTTTGAGTTTTTCCCTGTTGTTTACGCTGGTAAAAAAGAGATTCCAAATCGGCGTTTAAGGAAAGGAGCAAGGGAGAATTTTTTTCCGCCAATTCGAGAATGGTCCGAACGTCCAACTCGGAACGAGTTTCGGAACGAATCGGAACTACTAAAATAACGAAAGGAACGATCACGTTCAACAAGACGTCGAACATTATGGATCCTCCGAAAAATTTTTTCATCAAACCCGATATTAGTTTAGAAAAACAGAATATACTTTCGCGAGTTTCGGGAACCTGACTCCGTTTCATCCGCATAACCTACCTCACATTTGAACCGCTTGGAGTGAAAAACTTACGCTTTAGGACAAGCCGTAAACGACGTTTTCTTCGGACCTTTGAGACGGAAGAACGTATGTTCGTCCCATCCGATTTCAAAACCGAAAGAATAAAGATTGTGGAGGTTAGGGATTAAATCAAAAGACGAACGGATGCTAAAGTTTGAATATAGCTCGAACCGGTTGCGACAAAATCGGAAACGAATCGGATCCGTAGAGCGGAAGGAAAGAATGAAAAGAATACGTGTGCGGAATAAAAATGCAGAGGTATAAAAAACCTTAGGAGTTTAAAAAGATTGGAATCCGTTTCCGAAAGAACGATCGAACCCGAATCCCACTCACAACCGGAAGCCTCGTTCGAATTCGATTCTTGATGACAAGAAGCGGAAGGTTCGGTCGTTTTTTCAAACTTAGAATCGAATCCGCAGATCGGCCCGCAATCCAAAGTCAACACAAGAACGGATAACAACGTAAATCCGATCCATGTTTTAAAAATCGAGGAACCCATACTCTATCAACTCAATGCTTATCTCAACTTGTCAACGTAAAATAAGGGCGCCTACTGCGCAAAACACATCGAACAACCGTCGCGATTTTCCGAAAGAAATTAAACTTTAGGTTTTCCAGTTCGATCAACCGTGATCAAATCCAAAGTAAAAGGCGCAGTACCGCGCTCCGGCGCGACTACGCCTAACGGCTTCGGTCCCTTCGGGACCGCGTTCCGCGTCGCTCTGATCGCTGGCGCGTATCAAAATCTTCCGCCAAAAAGAAGGCAATCCGATTTCTAATTCCAAAAATTGAATATACCGATAACCTAAATAATGGAATTTGCAACTCAATTCCATTTTGAAATCAAAAATACGAATCGTAAACGGATCGAATTGGAGTTGTCGAAAATTCCATGGTTCCTATTAACAAAACCGCTTCAACCGTCCGTTTCAATGAAACAGAAACGGACGGAGAATTAATTTTTCAACGACTCAATTCCACTTTGACATACTTATCTTTTTAGAATGAAAACTCAACGCGTTTCAAATTGATAACGAAAGAGATCGTAATCGTGAAAATCCTTATCAATGTCGATATTGAGATCCAAGATCCTACCTTCTTCGAGATCGTACACCCAACCGTGGAGTTGAAGATCGTTTCCCAGGTTCCAGGCGTTTTGAACGATCGTAGTCATACAAAGATTGTAAACTTGTTCTCTTACGTTCAGCTCCACGAGCCTCTTGTGTTTTTCATCCTCGTCTAAAATCCTAGAAAGTTCCTTTCGATTCATTCGATATACTTGTTTGATATGTCGCAGCCATGCGTCGATCAAACCGTGATATTTCCCGTCGATCGCCGCCTTAACTCCGCCGCAACCGTAATGACCGCAAACTACGATATGCCTTACCTTCAAAACTTCGACGGAATATTGAAGAACGGACATGAGATTCATATCCGTATCGATCACTAAGTTTGCGATGTTTCTATGAACGAAAAGTTCGCCCGCGCTCGTCCCCGTCATTTCATTGACCGAAATTCTACTATCGGAACACGATATGAGAAGATATTCGGGCGTTTGACCCAATGCAAGATTCTTAAAATAATTCGGATCTTTTAAAAGTTTTTCTTCCACCCAAATCCGATTGTTATCAAAAAGTTTTTGATAACCCTGTTGAGCGATCAGGTCCAAAGGTTTGTTCTTGATTTTCTCATAAGGGGAAGCCACGTCTATGATTTCCAATTTGATGTTGCGGGATTCGGCTACGATCTTGAAGTCCTCTATGATTTCCAAAACGTCGGGATCGATGTATTTGGACTTTGTGCCGTCGATGATCAGATGTGCGTTATCCGGCACCCTATCAAGTTTGTACAACATACTCGACTTATTCAAAAATGACACGTCTTCGGAAAGATCGATTTTCACTTCGACTCCGTAGGCGATTTCCTTTTTGTTGAACTCGTAAGGATTCAACACGTTCCTTCTTACGATAAAAAAAACGGAAAATAAACAACCGATCCCGATTCCCACAAGCATGTCCGAAAAAACGATTGCGATCAAAGTCGCGATAAACGGAAGAAACTGATCCATTCCCTTTCGATACTGCGTTTTAAAAATCCTATAATCCGTAAGTTTGTAACCGACGACCAAAAGAACCGCCGCCAAAGAAGCCAAAGGAACTTTTGCGATCCAACTCGGGATCAAAATCAGCGACAAAAAAATAAACAAACCGTGAAAGAACGCGGAGAATCTAGTTTTCGCACCGGCTTGTAAATTCGCGGAACTCCGAATGATCACGGACGTAATCGGCAGTCCTCCCAGAATCGCGGAAAGAAAATTTCCGGTTCCTTGAGCGACCAACTCGCGGTTTTTGGAAACGATTCTTCTTTGCGGATCCGACTTTTCGATCGCATCCAAGTTCAACAGCGTTTCCAAACTCATGACGATACAAATCTTTATCGCGACCAGATAAACAGCCTGATTTTTCCATTGGGAAAAATTCGGGAAATTATCGCCCTGAAAAAGATCCATAAACCCGTTTAATTGAATCGGCTGAATCAAATGCTCCGGACCGACCGCAATGCCTAATTTGAAAAATCGAAAGACTTCGTTTAACAAAACGCTGACGAGAATCGCAATCAAAGATCCGTGAATTATAAATTTATTATGGAGTTTCAGTTTTTCCCAAATCAAAATCAAAACCAAGGAAACGGAAGACAAAACGATCGCTCCGGGAGTAAACCGATAAAACGCGGTGAAGATCTCCGAAAACGTATTCTCCCTGTCTTGTTGAAAAAAAACCATATCCCCTATGTAATCCATATCGTAACCGATCGCGTGGGGAATCTGCTTTAGAATCAAAACCGCTCCGATCGCCGCCAACATTCCCTTGATTACCGAAGACGGAAAAAAATTACTCAAAATTCCGGCTTTCAAAAAACCTAATGTGATTTGCAAAACCCCCGCCAAACAAAGAGCGAAAAGAAAATCGTTAAAACTTCCTAATGTTCGAATCGAATCCAGGACGATCATGGTAAGTCCCATAGCGGGACCGCTTACGGATAGAGGCGATTTACTGATCAGTGAAACTACGACTCCTCCCACGATACCGCTGATCAATCCGGAGACGACAGGCGCACCCGATGCAAATGCAACTCCGATACAAAGAGGAAGTGCGATTAAAAAGACGACTAAACCGGAGGAAAGATCGTGCCTTAAATCGTCCCAAGAAACACGAGAAAAAGAATGTAAGATGTTCATAATATACTCCTTCGAGTCAAAACCCGAAAATTTCGAAATCGTTATTTGAGTTTGTCCCAAAACTTAAAACAATCGCAAAGTCTTGCGGGCGTTCGTTAAAATCGGACGGTTGGCGGACAGACTCTTAAATCGAAAAGCGGAGTTTTTCGGGAGGGGGGTTTTCTATTTCCGAAAAATGTTGAACCAGAATCCATTCGGCTGAATCGCCGTAAAGAGCGGTTTCTAAATCGTAACCGAACACAAACTTATCTTCTTGAGATACGAGATCGTCCGGTTTTAATTCGGCCGTTTTCTCCTTTTCGGATTCCGAAGTTTCGGAAGATTCGCTCGCGGCAGGAGAGAAATTTTCACTCGAAACATTGAGTTGAATCCATGCGGTCGCGCAGTAAAAAATCAAAATAGCGCAGAGAAGAGCAAAAAATTTACGGCGTGTCTCGGAACCTGCCGAGCAATTCATAGAGAGCCAAGGCGACGAGTTTCTTTCGGGACAGGTTTTCATAAACCCCATTCGTTTGGAAATTTCATAGATTTGCAAATTAGTACACTTTAGAAATCGTTCCGTTATAGGGAATCAATTTTTGAACCGATCAATCCTCGGTTCAAATTTAAAGACCCCGATTAGATTTAGTAAATTATTTTTTGACCGTTGCAAGCATTTTTTAACATTATAATAAACTTTATCTTTTTATAATTTAAATTTTTCGTTTACTGAATTTTTCCGAAGCGTATATTGATCTTAAATCGTCTTTTGAAAGACGTATTACTTATGGAATATTTGCAGAAAACAGAGAGAGAAATGGACGCCGTCACGTCGGTTGAACAGGTGGATCATGTGATTACGAAATATTTCTTAGAGCAAGAACTCACTTTCAAAATCGATCCTTTTGACAAAAAAGCGGTGATCAAAAGAATTCTGGAAGAAGGCCAAAAAGTTCTCATTCAACTTTCGAACGCAGCTGATATTCCTACGGAAAAATCTTTTATTCTTTATATGATTCTCGCCAAATACATTCAATTGAAATGTATTCTCCTTCAAAAAATGGAAAATTCGCTTTTCACGGTCAAAGTGGAGGGACTTGCGATCGCCAAAAAGAACAGGGAAACCCAAAGATTTCCGGTCGAACCGGGTTCTATGTATGTGACTAACGTGATCTCTTCCAAAAACGTGATCGAAGCGAATATGTTCAACATTCCGACCTTGGTTAAAGTGAATTTCGAGGATTATAAGAACCGGCTCAAACAAAAAACACAAGATATCGTTGATATAGATACGTTCAGGCCGGGTTTGGATCGCAAATTCGAAATCGTTAAAAAAACGTTTAAATACCTTCTCATTGAAAACACCCAAGATCCAAACTCGTATAAGAGCGACTCGCCGGAAAAAATCGACTATGAAAAGGAAGTGGACGACGATCTATCGTCCTGTTTTAAAAATTACAAGGATCAAAAAATTGTTTCCGAACTGATCGTCCCGATCGTTTACGTCAATCACGCGCAAGAACATATTCCGATGGGTTACTTTTCAATACAAAGCAAAGAACGGGCTCTTACGCAAAAAGACGTCTTGGAACTTCAAGTTCTCGCCAATGATATGGTTGAGAGAATTAAAGAATCCAACACGATGAAAACGACCGAACACTTTCCGATTCTCGAGGCTTCCAAATCGGGAATCAGAGTGAAGATCGAAAACCCTCATCTGATAGAAACTTTGCCGAAACAGGACGGTTTCGTATTCGATATTTTTTTTAGGATGCAAGCTCCCTTTACGGTTCACGGTTTGATTCGTTGGCTCGCCAAAGACGAAAACAACCACCTCATTTTAGGGATCGAACTCGCCGGGAAATCGGATTTACCCGGAGAACGGGCTCGTTACGAGTCGAACATCGATTTGTTGGCAAAGGAACGATAAAAACTTCTCCGGAATCAATTCAGACGACTTCACTCTTTACAAATCTTCGGCAAGTTTTGGAACAAGTTATAAGTAAATTACAAAATTCTAAAATTGAGTTTGGTACGGATCCAAATACTCGTGATCCTTTCTCCAAGGACGTAGTCCGTGAAACTCCACTCCCGCAGCTTGTTTCGCGTTTAGAACGATCTCTTTCCCACGGTGTCGTATAACGCATTTTACGCTGCCGATATCGCTTTGTTCTATGTATCTCGGGCTTCCGTCCGGATCGCGATAGATATAACCTGCAATTTGATCCCTGTCCATTTCGCTTTCCACCGATATCTCGTAGTCGTCAAGACGCGTTTTAAATCGAAGTTTCGGATATTCTACCTTTGTAGAACTTCTCAGAGAACGAAAGATGGAATGCTGATGAATCGGAGCTCCTCCTTTCAGAAGTGTGACGAAGGTCAAACTCGGAGTCAGCGGCTGAGGACGAACCGTCACGATTTCCATGGACCATTGATCCGGATCATTATCGAACTTGGGAACAAAAGTCCAGAACAACTCGGAAACCCGATTGGTTCCCCAGATATGATTGAAATGTCCATTCGCATTTTGGAATGTAAATTTACGATCGGCAAGTCGAATCCAACCGGCAACTTCCGTAAAAGGAGAGGAAACGATACTTCTCGTTTTGGGAATCGGAGTTTTTTCCAACCAACGCGGAAGATGTCCGGCGGGTTCCAGTTTATGTATAAATTCCAATTCCCAGGCCAAGTCTTCCGATTGTGAAGTTTGAATTTTACCGCGCATGTGATCGGGACCGACGGATGCTTCCGGAAATTCGATCGAATTTTCCCCGATCAATACGTCCTCATAACGAAAGGGTTGCGCCGTCGTCCGATGATTTTTTGGATTTTTACGATCGAACAAGGACGCCCAAAGCGCCCCGGTAGGAAACAGATCCCGGTTGTTTCTGGGATTGAGAGTGGAATATCTGACCCAAAAAGCCTGTTCGTTTTCAGGAATGAGAATGGCCGCAAACCAGATTTCGAATCTGGGTTTTACAAAACTCGCCGCGAATTTGGAAATAAAACTTTCTCTTAGGTTCATCTTTTTGCAACACCCGAGCGAGCTTTTTTAGTTCGAAAAAATTTAAGCCCTGCTCTTTTTTCTTTCCTTCAGGTATTCGATCAACGCAGGCATAACGGAAATAATAATAATCGCGAATATTACGATTTTAAAATTTCTTTTTACGAAGTCCAGGTTTCCGAAATAATACCCGCCGAAAATGAAAATAGAAATCCATAAAATTCCACCTATCACATTATATGCAATAAATTTAACGTAACTCATCGTTCCGATCCCGGCTACAAACGGCGCAAAAGTGCGTATGATGGGGATAAATCTCGCGATTATGATCGTTTTTCCGCCGTAAATCTCGTAAAATCGATGGGCTTTTTGCAGGTGTTCCTTTTTGATCATCGGTATTTTCTCTTTTTCTAATATCTTTTCTCCGGTGAAATTCCCGATCGAATAGTTCACGGTATCTCCCAATATCGCGGCGACGATCAAAAGAACTAACGTGCTTCCCAAATCCAGAGAACCTCTCGCAATAAACGCTCCGATCGCAAAAAGTAAGGAATCCCCCGGAAGAAACGGTGTTACGACCAAACCGGTTTCGGCAAAAATTATCAAGAATAGAATCACGTAAGTCCCGCTTTGATACGTCTGAATCATCGTATCCAAATGCGTTTCCAGGTTTAAAAAGAAATCGAGAAAAAACTTAAGGGTTTCCAATTTGCCTCCCTATTTGCGGGTTTATTGTAGATTGTATTTAGAATCTATCTCAAAACCCTCAAAGATCATCCGTAACAAAATGTTGTGGTAGTTCCCACATTTTAAGAATGATCTTAAATTTTGCGGGAGTTCCCACAAAAACCGTCTTTTTAGATAGTTTACGGATTTTGACCGTTAGAGTTCCCACAGATTTAGGATTTCGAATCGATTCTTAGGATAGGATTTTCCGAAGATCGAGTAAGTCAAACGTGTAAAACCTTAAAAAAGCAGACGTTCTATTCCCGGATTATAACGAAAAATTTTCGTTGGATAATTCAATCGGATCGAGTGGGAAGAAATCCCCTTTCGATCCGGTTTGATCCTCGCGTCGAATTCAACCTCGTCCCCCGCGTTAAGATCCATCGATTGAAACTTTCGAGACAAATAAAACAACTGGGATTGGATCACCGATTTTCCGGAGATCAAAAGACAAATGTCCTGCAATAGAATTCGGGATTGTTCCGGATTTTTATGATGCAAAATGGATCCGACCGTTCCGCGAAATCGGGTTCTTTTACGTGGAAGAATGTAAGCCGCGTCTTGAGTCATCATTTTATCTTTCCACATGTTTCAAAACTTAAAGATCGGCCCAAAATCCGTTCCCTAAAAACGCAGGAGTTCCCGCGTTTCAAGTGGCGAGGGTTTGCATAACATCCGATTCTCAAAACCGTAAACAGGATTTTATAATTTTTCTTCCTTACAATTTTTGAAATCGGGACCGTGATCCGATATTCGGATCTTTTCATAAAAGTACAATCATTTTCGCTTTGCAATTTTAAAAAAATTGAATTTTGTCCCTCTTTGCGATTGAAACCCGGAACCGTATTCGGATGAGGAGAAAAAATGAAGGCTAAAGTTCAATACAGTCCGGCCCAAAAAGCGGTGATCGAAGAGAACACAAGATTCGTACAAGTTGTCGCCGCTGCGGGTTCCGGAAAAACAAGCACGATGGTGGGGATCATCGAAAGGATCTTGGTCGAAAATTTATTTCCGGAAGAATCCGTCTTAGTTTTAACATTTTCGAGAAAAGCCGCGGGAGAAATTTCGGATAGGATTCGAAAGTCGACCGAAAAAAATTCCATAAGAGTTCAGACGTTTCACGCCTATTGTTTGTTTACGCTCAGCCGATGTCATCCCAGATTTATATTACAAAAACCGAAAGTTCTTCCGCCGGAAGAGAAAAATAAATTTTATCGCGAATTTTTAAAAAAAGAAAAAAACGAAGTCGGAGGGATTCCCTACGAACTTTTTCGGGCGGAGAATATCCCTTATATCCGCGAAAATTTTTCCGAACTCAAAAAAAATCTCGAGTTCGCTTATCAAAATTACAAAGAAAAAAACGGCCTTTTGGACTTCGAAGATTTAGTAAGAATATTTTTGGACGGTCTTAGAAAGGAAGAAGAATGGACGTATCAGACCAGAAACACACTTCAAAAAATCATCGTGGACGAATTTCAAGATACGGACTTGGAACAACTCGAGTTCTTAAAATTGTTGTCCCCAAACGCGTCCATCGTCGTAGTCATTTAGTCTCTACTTTCCCCAATTCCTTAGTTTTTTTAGAGCTAAGATGAACCTTTTGATGACTACTAACTCGTAGTAACTCTTCTACTCCATATACTCGAATAGCTTTTAACGCAGAAAATTCATTAAGATACAATTGTCCACTCTCTGGTTTAAAATAACTGTATGATGCTAAGAAAGAATATTTAATAGAACGTTGAGTTCCTTCACTTACTTGATTTGATATTC
>NZ_AOHC02000049.1:0-12500 GCF_000332415.1 Leptospira weilii serovar Ranarum str. ICFT | reverse complement strand
GATCAAAACCTAAATTCTTAAAATCCAAACGAAGATCCATGTTTTTAGGATACCATTCCATCTTTCCGTGTTTTCCTTCACGGACCCAGGAAAGAATATTCTCTCTGTCTTCGTTCGGAATTTTGGCGTCGCAAATCCCATAGAGATCAAAGCCCGAGTTTTCAATCAACGTTTTGAACTCGGAAATTATTTCTTTACTTTCGATCATAAAGTTGATATAAATTGAATGTGCAAAAAGAATTATCCGAAAAGTTGCCGTTTTCTAACAAAGACATCGAGTTATTTTCCCGTCATTCCGATTCCATCGATGATTCGGATATTGTGGCCGCTGTTCGTATCGCTCTATTGGCTAAAGATAAGGACCTTTCCCAAATTGGAAAGAATCTTACAGTTTCAAAATTTTCCGAACAAAAAAGTAAAACCCTTAAAACAAATCGTAAACTTTCCAAACAAATCGTATTCGCATCGGTCGTGGGAGCTTTGAAAGGTTTTGGGGAAAGAGATTTGAAACCGTTTCATATAAATCACAGACATATTTTTACCGAACTCGGTTCCGAGGTTCTAAAAACCGTGGAAGTTCCGGATTCAATCGATTTTATCTCGAACGAAGATAGAATCCAAATTCTAAAAAACGCATTCGATTACGGAATCCGCAAAGTGTATCACTTGGAATGGAAACTTTATACCTCGAAAGAACTTTATTAACGTGAGTTCGGCGTAAAAAAATTTGGGCGAATCAGAAACTCAATGTTGCTCCTGCGGTCGCAACATACAATCGCTTTCGCATTGATTATTCCGAATTCACGTTAAGGAACATCTCGAAACACGGTTCTGAGTAAAATAAAATTGCGAAAGTTTCGACGTTTTGCGTACGGAGGAATTAATAGTTGGAAATTCCTCAACAAAGTTAGGATTTGTACTTGCAAAAAGTATGATTTTCGAATATGAAAAAGTTTCACGAATTTTTCCACTGTCTGCCGAACGATCCTTAGAGAGCGAAGGCGACGTGAATTTCCGATTCGCCCAACCTTCAACCGTCAAACTCAAGTTGAGTTCTGATCTACTCCGCGTTTTTTGAAATTTTAGGAATCAACTCGAAGGTTTTAAACGTTTCTCATACTGCGTAAAACAAGATTCCCGCAAAGCTGACGAGTACGACCGCTTCCAAAATTCCCACGCCGACGTTTTGATCCCGGCTAATTTCTTCCTTCAAAGTACTGCCCGGCAAAATGACCGCGTCCGTAAGAAGTCTTACGGCAGGAATAACGATCAATCCGAGTAAAAAATCCAGAAACACGTGAAAGAGCGCGTGTTCCATGGATACGAGATCTTTGTGAAGGGCTCTGGCAATAATGATTCCAAGAGCGACTAACGCACCACTGTAGGAAATCCCGGCGGCTAAATTCTCCTTTTCCTTCAATTCCACATCCAAGGAATAAGGTACGATTTTTCGATACGCAAGTGTGAATAAAATCAGAGCGACCTGCCCGATGGTAAAAAATAAAACGCCGAGTAAGGTTCCGTCTAAAAGTTTTTGAACTGGCTCCAAAAGACCCAAATCCTTCCAAATCGAAAACGCAAGCGCCGAACCGTCCCCGCTGAGAGAAGCGGCAATGATCACCGAAGAAGCGATACTACTTCCGAATACAACGGCGCCTACGGCGACATTTTTTCCCGAATACACGAGTTCGTTAAAATCCAAACTCCGAAAGATCACCTTATCGTTGATAGAGTAGGAAAGATTTAAGAGAAGAATTCCGAGAATCCCGTAGTATAAAACTTGGAAGCAATCGGATATAAAATCCGTTCCCGGAGAAGATAGAATGACAAGCAGGATCAAAGTCAGTCCGAAATAATAACCGGCCAAACCGGAAGATACTGCTGTGTTGTTATTGACTATAATTTCCCGATCGAGATCGCCGGGTTCGATCCAATCCTTGATTTTTTTACCGATGTAAAAGAGAACAAAACTGATTAAAAAAAATACAGCGTCTCTACCTAAAGCGCTCAGATAACCGAGTATCGTTTCCATCGCACCAAATTAATCGGATACGGTTAAAATTTCATAGCCTTTTTCAGTCACGAGAATCGTATGTTCGAATTGTGCGGACCACTTTCCGTCCTTTGTCGTCACGGTCCAGCGGTCTTCCTTCGAAAAATTCACCTGCCACGTTCCCAGATTTACCATGGGTTCGATCGTAAAAATCATTCCCGGTTCCAACTTAGAAAGTTTTCGGTTCTGACGAAAATGAGGAATCTGCGGATCTTCGTGAAAACCTCTTCCGATTCCGTGACCCATCAAATCCCGTACGATTCCGTATCCTTTCGGAGTCAGAAAATCATCGATCGCGTTTGCGATATCGTCTACTCGATTGCCCGGTTTTACTTGTTCAATTCCGACGTACATCGCTCTCTCCGTATCTTTGACGAGAGTCTCCACTTCGGAGATCGTCTTCCCACCGACGATAAACGTACGTGAAGAATCGCCGTGATAACCGTTCAAAAGAGGAGTCACATCGATATTGACGATATCTCCTTCCTTTAAAACTTCTGCGGCCTTGGGAATGCCGTGACAGACAACGTGATTTACGGAAGTACAAATCGATTTAGGAAATCCTTTATAACCGAGCGGAGCGGATTTGGCCCCGTGCTTTTGCGTAAATTCCTCGCAGAGATCGTTCAACTGAAGAGTGGAAACGCCCGGTTGAACGTAAGCGGAAATATAATTCAAAAGTTTAGCGGCCAGTTTCCCAGCCGCTCTCATTTTTTCGATTTCGCTCTTGTTTTTGATGAAGATCAAATCGAATTAGAAATCGGTCGGACGCACCGTACTTCTTTTGTTGGATTCAGTACGTTTCACCGCGTCGTCGATCAATTGATGAATCTTCTCATTCAAACCGTCGATCGCGTCTCCGGAAGTCATAAATCCTTTAGACTTGATGTAAGCCTTCACTTTGCTCGTTACGATCAGGGTTTCCTTTTCGACATTCTTTCCAGCCATTGAGTTCTTCCTCTCTGTCTTAGTTTTCTTCTTTTGTGCCATCTTCAATATTGCTCCGGTTCACGGCCGTCCAGTTTGTTTTTGTCCGTTTTCGGTTTCAGTTTGCATTCTTTTTAGAAACCCGGAAAAAGAACAATCTTTTAGAACTTTCCCCTTTGCGACCTTACCTTAGTTTTAAAAAAAATGATACCATAACTTTAAAAGCGGATCTAAATACAAAACTTGAATCCGATTCGAAACGAAATGAGACATAGAACTCACATTGAAAGTCGTCAAGAAATATTTCATTTCTTCTTAAGAGACTCGCTTTGTAGAATCGTATTCACAAGACCCGTTTCTAAATTTAATTTTTCCGCAATCGTTTCCGCGGACCATTGAAAGTTATGATACAAATTCAGCACGGTGGCTTTCTTTCTTTGGATCAGATGGTCCTTAGAAGAATCCTTTGACTTACCGGCTTGAGGAGGGTCCGTGACCGCGCCTACCGCGTCCAAAAAGCCGGAAAGTTTTTCAAACTTATCGTCGGCTTCGCTGAGTAGACCTTCCAAGTCTTCCTTAACAACGACCGCTCCGGACTTCAAATCTTCCATACGGTGTTGTAAGGTGGAAATTTGTTTGTGTCTTTCGGAAAGGTCGACCATCAGATCTTCGATCTTTTCGAACTTCGCTTCCACGGAACGGATTTCTTCTTTTTTACGGAATAAGGACTCGATACGATCGTCGGTTTTACGAACGGTTTCGGCGATTTCCTTTTCTCTTGCTTCCAAAATTTCAACGTCGTTTTGAAGAGAATAGAGTTTGTTCGTAAGACCCTTAGCCGCCTCTTTGTGGGCGTCGGTCTCGTCAAAAAGACCTTTGACTTCTTCCCGAACGGATTCTAACGTTTCCAGTCTCGAAGTCAGATCTCCGAACGTTTCTTCCATCTCCAGGGCTTTTTCACCCGCTTCGAGAAGTCTCGTAAAAGTATCTTCCCAATCGGAAGATTTTCTTTGCAGTTCCTCAAACTCAACGCGAAGATCATCCGAAGATTCTTTGATGGAAGTCAGGGAACTGAGTCTGAATTTTAAGTCTTCGGTTTCGTGAAGAAGGGAATGTTTTAAGTTTTGCAGTTCGTCCAACTTTTCTCCGAGTTCGCTTAACAACGGAGTTTGTTCGTCGGCTCTGGAAAGAAGTCCTTCCATCGTTTGAATGTAAGAATCGGTTCTATCCACGATCTCACCCGCTTTGTGAAAGAGTTCGGTTTTTTCTCCGAGTTCTTCCATCTTATCGGTGATTTCCTCAACGGAAGAACGCAGGTTCTCCGATTCTTCCCGGATTTCCGTAATGAGATTTTGTTTTGCCTTGCCGATCTCTTCCAAATCGCGTTTCAGATCCAGTTGAAGTTCTTTGTATTCGTCCATCGAACCTTTGAATTCTTCTTTGCCCGAACGTAAGAATTCTTCGGCGGCGGATTCCATCTCACGCAATTGATTTTGAAGTTGTTTTTGAAATCCCTTCATTTGATCGTCGTTGTCTTTACGCGAAGCCTTGAGGGATTCTTCCAGATTTTTTTTCACATCCAGGATGTATTTGCTGATTCTCTCTTCGAGTTGGCCGAGTTGTAACTGACCCTTGTCCATAAGAGAAGTAAGTTGTTTGGAAATTTTAGAGTCGATCGTATCGTTTAAGCGGCTGATTTTCTCTTCCTGTTTTTCAAAAAAATCCTCCGCCGAGTCGCGCAGACGATCTAACACGCGTTCGGCGTCTCTTCCTGCGTTTTCGAGATTGGACTCCGTGTTGTTTCGGATTTTTTCCGCGTGAATTTCAAGGACCTTCTCGTTCTTTTTGACGATCTGTTCCATCTTATCGATGGTTCCGGAAAATTCTTCCCGAAGGTTTTGTAGAATTCCGTTTCCTTCTTCTTTGATACTTCGCAGAGATTCTCCGAGTCGATCGGAAACGACTTCCCCTTCTTTTTGAAAATTGGACTTATAACGGGAAACGAATTCTTCGATCCTATCTTTTTGAATGTTATATTCGTTTTTGAAATCTTCGAGAAGTCCCTTTCCTTCGACGTGGACGTCTCCGAGTTTTTCCTGAAGACGACCCATCTGATCCTGAGCGTTCAATCGAATATTACCCAACTCTTCTTCCCAATAACGGGAAAGATTCTCGAATCTCTGATCGATTTTGCGGACTTCTTCGTCCACGGTTCCGGAAAGCAGATCTATTTTTTCTTCCACCTGAGACAATAGATCGCCCGCGCTGGATTCCATCGCGGATTGAAGATCTCCCAGATACGAATCCACGTCTTTGATCCGAACGGAAATTTGTTTATCGAGAGTAACCACGGATTGACGAACCGCATCCAAGTCTTGTTGAATCAGCGCGGATCTTTCGGAATGAAGTTTAGAAAGTTCTAAATCGAATTCGTCTTTGAGAGAAACGATTCCGTGAACTGTTTTTTCCTTTGCGTCCTCTCTTGCCGCGTCCAGAGTCGCGTGAAATTCCTTGAAACCCAAAGAAATATCTTTTTTCAAAAGATCCGCGTCGTTGCGGAGGTTACCGCTGATGCGGTTGAACTCTTCTTCGAAAGTATCGATCTGACGAAGCAGTTCCGATTTACGAGCGTCCGCTTGACGCAGAAGTTTGTTTTCCGCTTCCAAATATTTTTCCTGGAAGAATTGAATCGATTCGTTGATCGATTCCGCCTGACGTCTCGTTTCGTTGAGAATTTCGTCTCGACGAGTCATAGTCTCCAAACTCATTCCTTCGATTTCTCTACGAATCGAATCCACTTCGAGTTTGACTCCGTTGATAAACGCCTCTTTGGAATGAGTCACTTGTTCCAAGATCCGATCCAGTTTTTCTTGAACGGATTTTTCGGAAAGTCTCGCCATTTCCTCGAGTTTGCGATCCGCCGCCTCCGATTTTTCTTCGATGCGGGAATCCAAACGTTCGAGTTTATCGTTTACGGTTAAAAATACGGTCTGCAGTTTTTCGGATCTAAGATCCAAATCCTCTTCTTTATCGCGAATCGTTTCAAAAAGAGAGGTTACCGCCGAACGAAGTTGTTCGATTTTTCCCACGGATTCTCGCATTAAAGAATTGGAATGTGCTTCCAAATTCTCTCTGTAGGTTCCGGCGATCGAGTTCAGACCCTGATCGATTTTATCGTTTTTAATTTCTAAAAGTTCTTCGAGTTCCACGATTTTGGCAGCGAGAGATTGTAAGAGTTCATCCGAACGAAGATTGACCTTATCGGAAAAAACTTCGAGAACCGCCTCGGCTTCCGATCTTAAATCCAGAATTTTCTGATCTAAAAGTTGAATTTCCCTCTTACCGGATTCCATACGCAGAAGTCCCTGTTGAATCGCATTGGATTCTTCCCGAATCTCCGAAGAAAGTTGAACCACTTCCTTGAGATCGCGTGCAACGCCGTCCAAAAAGTCGCGGTTGGTTTTGATGGATTCGAGCAATTGTCTGGATTCGTCGTTGAGGGCGTGAACGTCGTTTGCAAGTTTACGAGTTTGTTTGAGACTGATTTCCAAATCGATTCCGGCGTCTTTTACCGACCCGATCTTTTCCAACGCGATGGCGCTCAACTCTTCTTGAATTTTTCCGGTAAACCGTTTAATCTGGCTGAGTTTATAGTTGGATTTATCCAGCCTTCGAAGGAGGATTGTAATTCCCACGCTGGCTATAAATGGTAGGAGTAATTCTATTCCCATTGAATTTTATTTACCATGGACATAAGAAAAGCCGGTTCCAAAAGAAACTCATCTTTGGAATCAGCCGCAAAATTTCCGGAAACATTATGTCTCATCAAATTACGATTGACTATTCGAAAGATCGTAAAAAGAGCAAGAAAAAATTAAATTATGCTTAAAAAAAAGCCCTATTCCGGCTTTTCGACGGTTTATGACGCAGTGATGCGGGACGTCCAGTACAAACGTTGGGCGGAATTTATCCTTTCTACGTATGCAACTCACTCGGAAAAAAATCTCCCGAAAACCGTTTTGGATCTGGGCTGTGGAACCTGTAGGCTCTGGGAAGAATTTCCAAAAAACATTACATTTACCGGAATCGATTCCAGTGCGGAAATGCTCGAAATTGCCAAAAAAAAAGAGATTTCCGGAGAATGGATCCATTCCGATTTAGTCGATTTGAATCTGAGCGGGCAAAAATTCGACCTTGTCCTTTCCACACACGACACGTTCAATTACTTAAGCGACGAGGCGGATTTGAAAAAAGTTTTTTCCAAGATTCGAGCGCACTTAAAACCGGAAGGTCTTTTCTTTTTCGATCTGAGCAGCCTTTATAATTTTCAAAATCATTTCGACGGACAGACTTTCGTGGAACGGGTTAAAGGTTATAGGATCGAATGGAAAAATCGATTCTTAGTGGATTCCAACACTTTGGAATCCACTCTTACATTCTCTCGGAAAGGATCGAAAGAAAAATTTTCGGAAATCCACAGACACAAATATTTCCCAAGGAACACGATTCACGATCTTCTTTTCGAATGCGGACTTATACTTTTGGAAGAAGGCTCCGATTATAAAGATTGGGTCTTGAAAGAAGACGCTTCTCTCGTAAATTATCTCTGCCGTTTACGGAAATGAATTTACGAAATCGAAAACGTCGATCAGAATTTTAGGATGGAAAATCTTCCGCCGAGACCCGAGTAAAAGTCGAAAGATATTAGGAAACAGTATGTCAAAATTTAAAGTGGAAGGAAAGTCCGGAAAGATAACGATCGATACTCCGGTCATAGACGGTTACGATAAAATTTTCGACGAAGTGACTCAGAACGCTTCCAAGGGCGTCGTAACCGATGTGGAATTTTTTTTAGATCCCGTTAAAAAAATAACCTCCAGCGGAATCGCAAAACTTCTGACCGTCAAAAATCGGTTGGATAATTACGGAGTGAAAATGAAAATCAAAAATTTAAATCCGGATCTTTTGGAAATTCTCAAAAAATTCAAAGTGGACGGTAAACTCGGTCTTTAAAGTTTTCGAAAAACAATTTCCTCTTTCTACAACAATTTCGTACTACGGTCTTGATTTTTTGAAAAACAAAATCCGGATTCAAAAAAGTGTAAAGTCCTAAAGCCGATCGTTATAACAAGTTATTTCGAGATACGCTCTTCACTTACGATCGAATCTACAACAAGATCCAAATCGATTCTCTATTGACAGTCTCAGGGCTTCCAATTTCCTTTCATAAGAAATCTAAAATTTAGGACGAAAGCATGGCTTTGATCGAAGAATTCGAATCTCAGGGGAATTTTCTATTTCGTTGGAGATCTTACATCCCCGGAATCATTTTGATTCTCTGCCTTGGACTTTTGCCTTTCTATCGGTTTCCAGGCGATTCTTATACCTATCATCTTTACTATCAATCCTTCTGTTTTGCGATCAGCCTTTTGGGACTTTTCGTCCGTAGTTTTGTGATCGGTTACGCTCCTGCAAGAACTTCGGGAAGAAATACGAAAGAACAAGTGGCCGATCTGGTCAATCAAGAAGGAATTTATTCCGTCATCCGCCATCCTTTATATGTGGGAAATTTTTTGATGTATCTCGGCGCCGTTTTATTCTTAAAAAATTTTCTGATCGTGTCGGTCTTTATTCTTTTCTTTTGGGTATATTACGAAAGAATTATGTTTGCGGAGGAACAATTCTTACGTAAAAAATTCGGAGAGGCTTATCTTTCCTGGGCGAACGCCGTTCCCGCATTCATTCCGAAGTTCGGCGGTTATAAAAAACCGGGGCTTTCTTTTTCGATCCGCAACGTCGTTAAAAGAGAATACCCGAGCCTTTTCGGAATCCTTGTCATCTTCAGCGTTTTCGATTTAGTCGCGGTTTATTTTAACGAACCCGTTAGCAATCTGTTGGAGGCGATTCGTCTTCCTCAAATCGTACTATTCGGAGGCGGTCTCGTTTTTTATATTCTGGTGAGAGTCCTCGTTAAAACGACAAAACTTCTTCACGTAGACGGACGCTGAGCGAAACGGCTGACGAGCGATAGCGAGTAGTTCTTATGTGGAACATGAGAACTCTGAACGACCCATAACAAAGAGCGCCGTTTATTTTTCGTGAGAATTCGATTACTAAATTCAAATCGAAATTTTCAAGAGGAAAACGTTTGTGAAGAACTTTCCAGATAGGATTTCAGATGACCTGTCTCTTTCGTAAAAAAAACCGGAACGGGATAATTCGGTTGGGAAGAAATCAAAACGATCCCCTCGTCAAAAAAAAGAATCTTTTCGATTTCGGAAAAAGAATATCTATAACTGCTGTTCAACGCTTCGAAAGAAAGTGAATCCCTACTCTCGATCAATTGGCCCGGACCGATTCGTTTTAAACTTTTCAACTTATCGGGGGTCAATTCTTCCTTTTTGTTCGCGAGTTTTTCAAACGGTAGTTCTCGACTCTGATCCAAATATAAAATTCCGTCGATTTGAAAACGGACCTCTCTGACTTCTTCTTTCTGTTTTTGTTTTTCCACAAAGGAAAATTTAGGAGATTCTTCTAAGGTTCCGGAAGAATCCGAAACTTCCATCTCGTCCGATTTTTCCTCGACCAAAGAAACGTTTTCATAAAAGGATTCGGACTGTGCGGCTTTGTTCTGTTCCGGAATTTTTCTTCCTTCTACGAATAGGTTCTCCAGATGTTTTTGTTTTTCGATCTGTTCCAAACTTGGAACTCGTTTGGAAGCGGCGAGAATCTCCGCACCTTTGAGAGGATTGGATCTCGACATACTTTTATTTTCCGAATTTCCCTTTCGGGGTTCTCCAAACCTCTCTCCGCCCGAAGGAGAATTCGGGTTCAGAGAGACATAGATAAAACAAAGAAGTCCCACGAGAATGAGTGCGATTGCGATAAAGAGCATCATTTTATGTATCTGTCGATGGAGCGGGTTTCTGAAGCGTTTTTCTCACTTTTCTCCTTTACAGAAACACAAACCCTTTCAAGTTTACAGTTACAATCATGGAATTAGAAAACGTTTCTCTCAAAGACAAAATCATTCGTGCAGTCGTTGCCTTCTTTCTTTTTATACTTGTGGGTGGTTTGATCATCACCTTTCTTCCGGGAGACGCCGAAAAAAGCTTTTTCGACGTGATCTCCGGCCGCTCCAATTTGAACGCCGGAAAAATCGGGGATGATTCCATCCCCATGGACTATTTTCAGGCCGCGAAAAGAGATTGTTACTTCCAATACAGAAGTATCGCCCCTTCTCTTGCGGAAGATCCTTCCACACTTCAATCCTGCGCGTTTCAAACGATCCGCAGCTTGGTGGTAACCAAACAAATCGCAGATGTAACCGGATTTTCCGTTTCCGAAACCGGAATCCGCGAGGAACTTTCCGACGAGGCGAGGAGAATCTACAAAGAATCCGTAAACGGAGCCGGTTATTCCGACGAGGACGTCCGTAAACCGGAAGCCATCTACAAACAAATCCTCAACTCGGCCCCGATGCAATATCGAATCGATCGTAAAAATGCGAGCGGCCTCTACGATTCTCTCCTCAATGCAGATCTCAAAAAAACCGACGGAGAAATAGCAGTTCAAAAAGAATCCACTTCCGCGAGATTTCGGCTTAGAATCGTATCTTATACGGACGATCAACTTTCTAAACTCGCCGAAAAAGAAAGCCCCGTTTCCGAAGAAGTTCTACGCGCAAAGTACGAAAACGAAAAGAAAGAAGGAAAACTACCGAAGAATTCGGACGGCAAAGAAGTCGCTTTTGAAGAAAGGAAAAACTTCCTTAAAAGTAAACTCCTACTCGAACTCCGGTCCAAGTCCCAGGAAGAATGGAAAGGGAGATTGAAAACCCTTCAGGAAGAATCGGACGGTCTGCAAAAAATCGCCTCTTTGTTGGGTGTAAACGTTCAGGATTTTAACGATCAATCCCTTTTGAACCTCTGGGAACTAAAATCCGGAAACCAAAACATCCGACTTGGAAATAATACCCAGTTCCTTAAAGATTTGACCACCGTAAGTTTTGGGTCCAAAAAAGTCGGCGGCCCTTACAAAGAATCCGAAAAAAATGTTTTTGTAGAATTCGGTTCCTTGGAAATCGATTCGTCTAAAATCAATAATTCTCGGGGACCCGATTTGAGAGACAATCCGAACCTTATGAACGGGTTCGTCATGGAAATCAGTCAGGCGCTTCAGGAAAAATACCCGATTGAACGACGGATCGGTCAAAAGGTAGAAGAATAATGCAAATTCGGGCTGAATTGGTAAACCCCTTTCTCGAAGCGGCTACGATCGTTTTTAGAGACGTTCTGAAAACGGATTTGATCCGGGGAAAAATCGGAATCAAGGACAACCCGGAAACCAATCTCGAACTTTCCATCGTGATCGGGGTGATCGGAACTTTCAACGGAGAAGTGGTCTACGGCCTTAACTACGACGCCGCGTATAAAATCGCCGGAGTTCTAATGCCGGGGATGAGCGAACAGGATATCAAAAACGAGTACAAAGATATCCTGGGAGAAATCGCGAATATGACCACCGGAAATGCGATGAACATTTTTGCGAGTTCCGGTCAATCGATCGAAATCACCGCGCCTAACATCGTCGATTCTAAAAACGAAACCTTAAAAATTCCTAGAAAACCTTCTTTGGGGATCAGCCTGTTTTCCAGGTTCGGAAAACTGGATGTGAACGTCTCTCTTACATAAGATTTTTCGAATTCACTTCCGAACTTCTATTACTCATAACTATATAAGGAAGTACCTATTATTTTGCATTGAAACAGTATTTTACGATAAAAATTAACGGTACTCAATTTTATAGAGATCAGTAAGAGAAGACCTTTATTCAATAGAGTTGTTGAAAAATTCAATCGTCGCGATTCACAAAACTGCTTCAATCGTCCATTTCAATGAAACAGAAACAAATGGAAAATTAATTTTTCAACAACTTTAATCCAAAAATTATGGTTCTTCTCTTAAGATTTTCCCTCAAATCTCCGTTAGGCGAAGTGTTCTATATTCCAATTCCATTTTATAAGAATTTACGAGAATCATGATTGTAGGATTTTTTAGACTTTCTCGAAGTTTCGGATGAAATACCTGCCCGAATCCGTTACGATATAATTTTAACGTGAGTTCGACGGTTGAAATCTTGGGCGAATAAGAAACTCGAGTGCGTTCGCTCCCTGAACGCCGACCCATAGGAAGGCGTTCACTGAGTTTCCCGGGTCGCTCCGCAGCTCGCGAATTTCATAGCTAAAATGGGCTCGCGACCTAACGTTGCGACAGCAGGCAGCAACGTTTTGAGTTTCCCGAGCGACCGTAGAAGCGAGACGCTGAGTTGTTCGTTTTCGCTCCAATTCCTTCGGAATTAAACTCAATATTTCTCCCTGGTGCTGCGACCCTTAGGGAGCAGTGCCACTTTAGTTACCCAAGTCGTTCGAGTAACTCAACGCAGAGCTTTCCTAAACTCAATCTCACTCCCTATGAGTCGTGAGATAGGTCGAAATATATAATCGCTTTCGCATTTGTTA
>NZ_AOHC02000050.1 GCF_000332415.1 Leptospira weilii serovar Ranarum str. ICFT | reverse complement strand
ACACCTAGTACGACGAAAACGTAATCCTCGATCGTTCACGGGTTTCGAGGACGCGGATTTTGTCGTCTAACGCGTGTGAGACGGTTTTTTTAGAGGTCTGGTTTTGGTAAGATGTATAAATGTTCGCTCGTGATCGGGTTCGGTTCGAAGAATAAGGCCCTGGAAATTTGATTTTTTCGTAGATTTAAGGTCCAAGTCATTTTGTAAGTCCCATGAAATCGAGGAACTCCTCGGTTCATCGTATTCACAATCGAATCCCCGACTCCAACGTCTTCCAACCAAAGAAGATAATTAAAAAGAAAACACCTGGAAACCCCGTGTGCAGCCGCCAAAGCCCCCAAAACCGCCCAAATACCGGAATTCACATGAATCGTCATCTTCTTCAACTCACCCACGCCCCAGTTGTATTTGATTTTCCCGGCTCTCCAATGAAGTCGATCCAAGGAGGCGATATACTTCGTATATCTCTTCAGTAAAAAAGGAAGTTTTTTGGAAAGAGCCTTCTTTTGAACCGTATCCAACCGGTTCCAATAACTCATCGGAATCAAAAGAGAATCGGTGCCAACCTCCCCTTCATTCAAAGAGGATTGAATTTTTTTCTCGCAAGAAAGTAAAAGAAGGTCCATACCCGAAGCGGTTCTTTAACCCGGTCACAACGGACAGGATTTACGAAAAAAGTGAGAGAAAAAAAATCATTTTCCCGCAAGTTCCGCAGAATTGAAAACAATTCCGAAAACGAACTCGAAAAAAAACCCTAAATAACGTGAGTTCGACGGTTGAAATCTTGGGCGAATCCGGCCCCGGCGCTGCGATCCATAGAGAGCGGCGCCGCTCGGGTTTTTGGGCCGGAACGCGCTTTCTGCTCTGATCAACAAATTGATGGATCGATCGAAAACGGTTTTCTTTCGTCATTTCAATTTGTTGATCTCGCTTCAATCGCTTTCGCATTGGTTATACCGAACTCACGTTAAACATATCCTTAGAAAGAAAAAACTTAGAGGAAAATTTGAATTTCATCAAACAACCGTTTCGCCGCCCCGCGACCGGACTGAACAAATTCTTTGTTCCGTTTTCGGATTTTATCAAGTTCGTTTTTTGGAATATTCAAAAAATTAAATGCATCCTCCGGGGATTCAACGACGAACAAACCTCCCGTCTTTTGCAGGATCATCGCTTCGGGAGAATTGGAAATTTTCGGACCCGTCATCAGGGGCAAACCGAATGTAGCCGGTTCCAAAACGTTGTGAACCCGATTGTGAAAAGCGCCCCCCACATAAGCGAAGTCTCCGGCCTGATATGCAAACGCCAAAACGCCTAACACGTCAAAGACGATCGTTTGAGCGGACATATCCTCGAAAGGAACGGAAGTCCAGGTCTGATAAACCATTTTAGCGTCCTGAAGTTTATGTTCGATGGAAACGATCCGGTCCGGAGAAGTTTTGTGGGGAAAAATCCAAAACGCAACTTCGTTTAACAAGTTCGGACTTTTAAAACGGATAAGATCGTAAAGGGAGACGATCAAATCCTCGCAGGGTGCGTAAGTGGATGCAAATAGTATAATTTTAGAATATGGATAATTTTTCGGTTTTTTAAATTCTTTTCGATTGTCCTCGATTTTTTTCAGAACGGAATCGAACCGCGTATCTCCCAAAACCTTTACAGGAATTCTATCCGAAACCAGAGAACGAAACGCATCGTAAAAGGATTCGTGCGCAGGATAAATACCGTCCAGATGTTGAAAGACCGCCTTTGTCAGTTTTCCCATAAATCCGTCCTTTCGACTTCCGATCACCGCGGAACCAAGAACAACCTTAGCGCCGAATCTTTTTGCGGAAAGGATGAGGTTCGGCCAAGTATCCCAAGCCATCAAAACGAGAACCTTCGGATGAAAACGGGAAAAAATCCAGTTATAACCGAAGGGAGAATCGATCGGAAGACGAAAGGTTTCATCCGCGGGAAACGCTTCGAGTTGAGAATCTCTAACACTCTCCGAAAAAACGGATTGAATCAGAAATGCGGACGGATCTTTTTTACGAAATTCAAAAGCGAGCGCTCGGCACTGATCCAACTCTCCCACGGAAGCCGCGTGCAACCACACCGTATGTTTACCGGAAAGATCCAAGTCCTTGGAAAGAATTCTTTTTTTATCCGCGGCCCGTTTCTTAAAAAAAAGTCTAGCCGAAGGAAATAAGAAAGAGAGCGGAACGATAAAGACGAGAAGAAAGATCGTCAGGATTTGATAGAGAAAAATCATAGGTTTATGAGCGGAGTTTTATTTGCTTTTGATCTGATGGACACTTTGATCAAGGATCCCTTTCATTCTGCACTTTATAAAATACTTCCGGGCGAATCGAGAGAAAAATTCATCCGTGGAAGAGAAAGAAATTCATTCTTGGAATTCGAAAAAGGGCTTATCGAAGAGGAGGAATTTTTCGAAAGATTTTATCTTCCCGAATATCGAAACGAGGACTTACCCGATCCGAGAAAGATCAAGGAACTTATGTTCGGCAAAGTTCGATTGATAACCGAAACGGTCGAAATCGTAAAACAACTCAAAAACGGCGGAAACAAACTCGTACTCGCGAGTAATTATTCCGTCTGGTATAAGGAACTTCGAAAATTTCCGGAGATGCAGGAAGTATTTTCCCAATTCGATCAGTTATATTTTTCCTGCGAACTCGGAACCCGTAAACCCGCGGAAGAATACTTTCAATGGATTCAAACCGATTATCCGGGAATGCGTTACGTATTGATCGACGACAATACGACTAACGTGGAATCTGCGGGATATATGGGATGGGATACGTTTCAGTTCGATCCGAAAAAACCTTCACAACTCGAAGAATTTTTCAAAGACCGGTACCCCAGTTATCTTTGATCTCCGCACCGGGATAACTTTCGTCCCTCGTGTCCACGAGGATACCCATCCGATCCAGATAAAAAACGAATTCTCCTTTTTTTTGAAACGGACCGGGGATTAGGCGGATCTCCGCCACTTCGAACGGATAACGAAGATTTTGATTCAGTCTCGTATTCTTTCCGGGAATCTCCAATTTTTTTTCAATCCGTTTCCAGCCGTCAAAATTCAAATCACCAAGATCGATCACGATTTCCTTGGACTTATGCTGATGAAGAACCAATTCTAATTTTGCATTTTGAGACGAGGCAAACATCCAAAAAAAAATTCGAGTCGGAGTTCCGATCGGAAGTCTGATTTTTTCCCGGGGGCGAATTTCCAAGTGAGAATGTTTCGGGTTTTCGAAAAAGGTCTGAACCATCATGGAACGATAATCGTCGGCTGTCGAAAGAGCGGGATAAAATTCTCTTTCTTTGGAAAAGGCCGCGTTTTCGGGGATCTGAGAATGAAAGCGGATATGATTTAAAAAAGAAACCCCTCTGTAAATTTCCCAGGGTCGCGTCCCGTCGAACGAGTCCACAAGAAAAAGATTGTATTGTTTCCATTCGGAGAGTATCTTTTCTAAAATCAGAACTCGGCTCATTTCGTCCTCGTCCCTTTTTACCGGAGCGGAAGAAAGTTCCCCCAAAACAAATCCTAAAAAACAAAGGACAAATAAAACTCGGGAGAAAAACAAGCGGCTCACAGGATTCTATTCGGAGAAAATGAGACTTAAAAACAGACGAAAAACCGATATTTGAAATAGGTGCAATCATGAGACGAGACCAGTTAAAAATCCTACTTTCCGGAATCTTAGTTTTACTTTTAGGATCGTTGATCGTTTACAGTTATCTTTTTCGGGAAGAAATTTCCCGATTCTTAAAAAAGAAAGAAACCGAGGAAGTTGTAAACAACTCCAAAACCGATCGTGTCATTTTAAGTCCTGAGATAAACTCCGAGCCTCCGATTTCACCGAACGACCTAAATACTCTTCCGACCGAAGAAAAAAAAGCGCAACCCTCCGGAGAATTTTCGGCAAACGAAAAAGAAACTTCGAAGGAAACGAAAACTCCTCCCGGCTCGCGAGAATTCTCTTCCGACGCAAAAGAAACACAACCGACTCAGGACACCAAAACCCCTCGGGAAGAATGGCCTGAGGAAAGAAAAACTCGTTCCGCAAAAAAAACGCCAAAGGACAAATCCCCCGAGGAAAAATGGAATCCGCCTGAGGACGAAACTCGGGCGATCCAAGACGAAACAACCGGATCAAAATCCAAAAAGGAAAAAATCCGGGAATCTCAAGGAGATTGGGAAACCAAGGCCGACTACGCGAAGAAGAAACATCGCGGAAAAAAATCCAGGATGAAAAAACATACTTCTTTAAAGACCGGGAAAAAAATTCGATCCTTGGAAACGAGGGTGGATCGTCTGGAGAGAAAATTAGGAATTTCTCATACAAAGAAAAAACGTAAAACTCACGGGCAAGATCGGAGCAGTCTCGAAAAAAGGGTTCGGAACTTGGAAACGGAAATGGAAAAGTTAAAAACCAAAGAGTGATATGGGGATACGAGAACGTTATCAAAAAATTTACGAGGAGCTTCAAAAACTCAGACCGGAAAGTCCTCCGACGCTCATCGTTGTTTCCAAGTTTCAACCTTTGGAAAAAGTAAAAGAAGCGATCGACTGCGGAATCGTTCACTTCGGAGAAAATCGAATCGGGGAAGGACTCGAAAAATTTTCCCTGTGGCTTAACGAGAAAACTTCCTCCCTTGTTTTACATCATATCGGGCCGGTCCAAGGAGGAACCTTACGAAAGTTGTTTTTAGGATATTCTTATACACACGGAGTCGGGAGTATCGGAACCGTAAACGAACTTCTGAGCCGCGCCCAAAAGGAACAAAAATATATCCGATACTTTTTGCAAGCCAACCTGACCGGAGAGGATACAAAACACGGCTTTGAAAGAAAAGAATTGGTCGAAACGTTGAAAAAAAAAGAAAGTTTATCCAACTCGTACTGCCAATTGGAAGGGCTGATGGTAATGGGTCCGTCGGACGGAGATCCGACCAAAACCAGGGATGTTTTTCGGGAACTTTCCAAAATCAAAAAGGACCACATACCCGAAGCGAAACTTTCCATGGGAATGTCGGGTGATTATAGGATCGCGATCGAAGAGGGAAGCGATTTTGTTCGAATCGGAAGCGCGATTTTTGGAGAAAGGAATTGATATGAAATATACGATCGGAATCGCGGGTTGCGGAAATATGGGCGGAGCGATTTACGTCTCTCTCAAGGAACGTTATCCGACACAGGTCTTAGGATACGATCCTTATATGACCTCGAATCAAAAAATAGAACTGATGTCCTCTTGGGATGAATTTATCTCCAAGTCCGACTTGATCGTCGTTTGTGTAAAACCCGGAAACGTATCCGAACTTTTAAAACAAATCGTCGTTCCGAAAAAAATCATCTCCGTCGCGGCCGGGATCCATACGGAAGCGATTCGAAAGGATCTTCCAGTCGGATCCAAAGTCGTACGCGTAATGCCCAATCTTCCCTTACTCGTTTCCGAAGGAGCGATGGGATATTTCGGGGACGAGGAATTGTACGAAATCGTTTCCGAAATTTTTCAATCCTTAGGACATTCCGTACGACTTAGCTCCGAGTCTCTGATGGATGCGGTTACCGGTCTTGCCGGATCGGGTCCTGCGTATGTATTTAAATTCATACAAGCGTTAGCGGAAGGAGGAGTTCTTTCCGGACTGGGTTATCAGGAGGCGTTGGACCTCAGTATACAAACCGTGATCGGTTCTGCGGAACTTCTCCGAAAAGAAAGAAAAAAGGATCCCACAACCCATCCTTCCGTGTGGAAGAATAAGGTAACTTCTCCGGGTGGAACCACGATTGCGGGACTGGCGGAGTTGGAAAAGAACGGATTCAGCAATGCAATCTTAGAAGCCGTAAAAGCGGCCACAAAACGTTCTCGCGAACTGGGATCTTAAGAATCTTATAAAGTCCTAATCCCTAAAATCTAACCACTCGCCACTTGAAACGTGTGTTCTCTGAAATTTAAGGTCGATACTTATTTAACGTGAGTTCGACGTAAGAAATCTTGGGCGAATCGCTCGCGAATTTCATAGCTGAAATGGGCTCGCGACCGCGCTTTTCGTTCCAATTCCTTCGGAATTTCCACTACAATCGCTTTCGCATTTGTTATACCGAACTCACGTTATTTAAGGAATTTATGAAAATCTAAAATTGAATTTTAAAAAAAATGAAATTTAGTTTGGCGGAACTGCCGATCCTTTCTTTGACAAAAGGTTCGGGAGAAAATTCAAGGTTGTAGTGCTTTATGATTAGTTGAAATAGTAAGAAAGGCAGAGCGGATTTTTTGTAAGTCGAAATTCGTACGTTCAATCTAAAAAAGAAGCAAACTTCTTATAAAACACGGTTGTATTCATAGGAAATTAACTCTTCGGATTAAAATTTATCTTGAAAAGTAAAGCGGAAGGATTAAACACTAGCGCGGACAGGATTCGAACCTATGACCTTTGGGTTATGAGCCCAACGAGCTACCAGCTGCTCCACCGCGCGGTGTCTATGGGCCAGTATTTGTGGATAAACTTTGAAAGCAAGAATAAATCGGCAAAAAGAATTGATTTTTATAAAAAATCGGACTGATAATCTTCGTAAAAGAGAATCACTCCGAATGAAAAAGAGCGTCGAATCGAATTCGGCGATAAATTGGAAATCAACTCCTTTAGTATCTTAAGAAACCGGAGAACCACCGTTTGATCAGTAAAGAAAACGACCCCTTGATGATAGAATATCTGGAAAAGAAAATCTATGATCAAAAACAATTATTAGAAATCAGCAAAGCTTTAAATTCCACCTTAGATTATAAATATCTAATGGATGCAATTTTAAACATTTGTCTCGCCCAGCTCCAAACTCTGCAAGCGGCGATTTACGTCAGTCCGGAAGCGGATTCCGATTTTTTTGAATTGGATCCGAGCTACAAAGGTTTTGATCTTTCCGAAAACGAAAAATCTTTCCGAATCAAAACCAACGCCGCCCTGATCCAGTTTCTCGAAACGAGAATGAAGGCAATGACCGTAAATCAGATCGAAGAGTGTATGGGAAGGGCCGTGAACGAAGTCGATTTCTTAAGGGGAATCGGAGCGGATCTGATCATTCCTTTGAACGCTAAGGGAAAGGTAAACGGACTTTTGGTTCTCGGCGAGAAGATGACCATGAGTGAGGTTCAGGAGGAGGATCGAGACTTCTTAACGACTCTTTCCACCCTTGCCGGGATTGCGGTCGAAAACTCCAGGCTCTATGAACTTGCGACCGTGGATATGATGACCGGACTCAAAGTGCATCATTATTTCCAAACCAAACTCAAAGAAGAGATGGAACGTTGCAGAAAGAAAAAATCACATCTCACTCTTTTGTTTACGGACGTGGATAATTTTAAGAAATTCAACGATACATACGGTCATCAGGCCGGAGATCGGGTTCTGATCGAAGTGGCAAAACAATTGATTCGTCAAGCCGGTAAACACGATATCCCTGCGCGGTACGGAGGAGAGGAGTTTTGTCTCGTGATGCCGGGCGCCGATTTGGAAAGAGGTTACGAGCTCGGAGAAAAGATCCGCAAAGCCGTGGAAGCGAGTGCGGTCAAAAACCCGAACGGCGGGCCGGATTTAAAAGTCACACTTTCCGTCGGGGTTTCCGAGTTTTGGCCGAAGGATAAAAACAACAAGGATCTGATCGAAAGAGCGGATAAGGCGCTTTATACGGCTAAACATTCCGGTAAAAATCGAACCGTTTGTTATAAAGTGGACTAGAAAAACTTTTCTTTTTGGGAAATATGCCGATCATACAGTATGGAAAAAAATCTCCTGCTGTACCAAGTTCCTCTGACTCAGCTTGAGGAAAACGAACTCACAAAACGGATCCAGGATCGCGCCCTTGGAAAAGAAAAATTTGATTTTTCTCCGTATTCGTGTTTTATAGAATACAAACCCGAGGATCCTATTACGGGAATTCAATACAGGGACTGCGTGATCGATTACACACGATGTTCCAATCAAAGATGTATCAAAAAATTGATCTGAGGATCTTTCTTTTTTTCGTAGTTTTATTTTTACTTTCCTGCTCTCCGATTCCCTCAAAAGCCCGAGTCACCGCAATGGAAGGGGGAGTCGAAACCGTTCTTCCTTTTTACGTAAAAAACGGATTTCGTTTCATTCAGCTATCTCTCGCACCGGATCAAAGACCGATTCGTTTTTTGGTCGATACCGGTTCCCGATTTTCATTTTTAGACGAACGATACTTTACACAACACGATCCCAAAAGAAGGATCGCGCTCACGTATCCCGGAGGAAAGGACGATTCCTATCGAAAAATCCGAACCGTCAAACTTTTTCACAATACCAATCCTATCTTTAAGGATATAACCGTATATTCTCATTCCTTTTCCGGCAATCTGGAACTCGACGGAATCATCGGTATGGATTCATTGTATGATAAAATTATAATATTAGAATATCCGACTCAGATCCGTTTTTTGCAGGTTGCGGACGGAAAATCGATCGAATCCATGATTTCCGGCTTTCCGGGTCTTCTGCGGGGCGCCGAACCCCTCCGATTTTTTTCCGGTCTCCCCGTGTTGGAAACGAGTTACGGTACAAACGATAAGGTCCTTTTGATCCTGGACACGGGCGCGGAGTCGAGCCTTTTGGAACTTCCAAAACCTTTGCCCGGTTTTGTGGAAGAGACGTTTTCGAGCAGGTTGGCGCCGGTTTTAAATTTTCAAGGAAAGGTAATGAACATCAGAACTCAATTTGTTCGTAAACTTTGTCTGATTCAGACGTCTACTTGTGTGGAGAACTTGGAAATTCTTCCTTCCGGACTTCCGGTCGATTTTTCGGGAGCTCCTACGGGAGTTCGAATTCAAGGGGTTCTCGGGGTAAACTGGTTGAACGAGCACAGAATTCTTTTGGACATGAAACGGAGTCTTATAGGTATAGTAGGGAAAGACGGCGGAAAGTAGATGAACAAGGGAAAAATCATAGTGGCGATGAGCGGCGGGGTGGATAGCGCGGTGACCGCGGGTCTACTTATGGATGAAGGTTACGAAGTCATCGGCGTCAATCTCAGAACCTGGGAATACGAAGCCCCCGCCTGCGATACCACGAAAAAATCCTGTTGTTCTCCCGAAGACATTCGAGACGCGAGAGACGTGGGACTTTCTTTAAAAATTCCTTTTTACGTCGTGAAGATGGAAAAGGTATTTCAAGAGAAGGTGATCGATCGTTTTATCGACGACTATAAACACGGAAAAACTCCGAACCCTTGCGTGGAGTGTAATACGTTCGTTAAATTCGGAGCGCTTTTTGAAAAAGCAAAGGCTCTCGGAATCGACAAGATCGCAACGGGTCATTACGCTCGAATTGCGCGTAACGGGGAACGTTATGCGATCTTAAACGGGATCGACGTCGGAAAAAATCAGGCTTATTATTTATACGGACTTTCGCAGGAAAATCTTAAAAACGTAATCTTCCCTCTCGGTGAAATGACAAAACCGGAGGTCCGGGAAATCGCAAGAAAAATGGGACTTCCCGTCGCCGACAAGGCGGAATCGCAGGAAATTTGTTTTATTCCCGAGAACGATTACAGAAAATTTTTGGAAAAGAAAAACGTGGAATTCACTCCCGGTTTTTTCAAACTACGGGACGGTCGTATTGTAGGAAAACACAGGGGCCGGGAAAACTTTACGATCGGTCAGAGAAAGGGACTCGGAATCGCCTGGAAAAATCCTCTCTACGTGATCGGGATCGAAGATGACGGTTCCGTAATATTAGGAGAAGAGAATGAAACCTACACCGGATCTTTTTCGGTGATCGACGCGAACTACCAAGGTATCGCGCCTCTCGGCGAAGGGGAATCGCTCGAATGTAGGGTTCAGGTTCGTTACAGACACACTCCGATTCGTTGTAAAATCACAAAACTCGGGGAGGATCTTGTAGTCAATCCTCTGGAAGAAGTTCGCGGTGTGACCCCGGGACAATCCGCGGTGTTTTATCCGACGGATTCCGATTATTTGTTGTTAGGCGGAATCATTCGCAAGGGAAGTATTCAAATGCAAATCCGAGAAGCGGAGTTTGCGTCTTCCCTTCACTGTCACTGATTCCTATAAAATTGAGTACCGTTTATTTTTATCGTAAAATACGGTTTCAATGCGAAATATTGGTACT
Source organism: Leptospira weilii serovar Ranarum str. ICFT (assembly GCF_000332415.1). GTDB lineage: Bacteria > Spirochaetota > Leptospiria > Leptospirales > Leptospiraceae > Leptospira > Leptospira weilii_A. The sequence continues at coordinate 83,017 of NZ_AOHC02000050.1, read as the reverse complement.
TTATTATATAGTTATGAGTAACGAGGATTTTCTCTTTTGTCACTAAGTCATAAAATCACCGGAAAGACGATCCTAATCGTGGGTGGGGGACTTCTGCAAGTTCCCATCATCCAAACCGCGAGAATGATGAAACTCACGACCGTTGTCGCGGACATGAACGCACAAGCGCCGGGAATGAAAATCTGCGATATTCGTATGGTGATGAGTACGAAGGACATCGAGGGGATGGTCCGCGAATCCAAAAAACTCGCGACTACGATCAAGATTGACGGAGTGATCACCGCGGGAACCGACGCGAGTACGACCGTGGCGGCTGTGGCAAACGCACTCGATCTTCCGGGCATTCGTTATGTGGACGCGGAAGCCGCTTCCAACAAAGTAAAGATGCGGGAACGTCTCAAAAAAGCGGGAATTCCTCTTCCCGGTTTTGCTCCTGTGTGGAGTTTGTCCGATACGAGAGACGCATTAGAATTTTTGAATTTTCCTCTCGTGATGAAACCCGCGGACAATATGGGCGCGCGCGGCGTTATCAAAGTGGAAAACAGGGAAGAATTACAGGCCGCGTTCAAACACGCGAAAAAATATTCTCCCACGGGGGAAATGATTCTCGAAGAATACATGCCCGGTCCGGAAGTTTCCGTGGACGCGCTCACTTGGAACGGAAATTTCCGGATCACAGGGATCGCGGACCGAATCATTGAAAGAGAGCCTTTTTTTATCGAGATGGGACACAACATGCCTTCTTCTTTAAGTCCCGCCGTTTTGAAAGAAGTGGAAGATGTGATGTTTCGGAGTATGAAAGCGCTCGGCATCACGTTAGGCGCCGGTAAGGGAGATATCAAAGTCACTCCCGACGGAGTTAAGGTCGGAGAGATTGCAGCGAGATTGTCAGGCGGTTTTATGTCCGCGTTCACGTTTCCTCTTTCTTCCGGAATCAACCTGAACCGCGCGGCCATCTTAATCGCATTAGGCGAAGAGCCGGACAACCTGACTCCTACGGCGCAAAGAGTTTCGATCGAACGTTGTCTTTTGGCTCCGCGTGGAAAACTTCTTGCGATCGACGGAATCGAAGAGACTCATAAGATCGAAGGAGTGAACGATCTCTTCTTCATGAATCAGATCGGCGATATTATCCGGGAACCTACGAATAACATCGAAAAGACGGGACACGTCATCATCAGCGCGGATACTCTGAAACAAGCCGAATCCGTTTTTGAAAAAGTGAAACGTACGATTCGATTTACCTGCGACGAACTTTATTCCATTTCCGAAAAAGAAATTCAACAGAACGCGAGGTTTCGTTTCGGTAAGGATATCTGTTGGGTTTGTAAGGTCTGTGACGGAACCGATTGCGCTTCCGGAGTTCCCGGTATGGGCGGCATGGGTAGAATGCTCACCTTCCAAGACAATATCAACGCGTTACGGGAATATTCGATTCTCCCCAAATACATCCGAGAACATACACAAGCCTCGGTGGAAACTATCTTTCTCGGAAAAAAAATCAAAACGCCTGTGATGGCGGCGCCGATGACCGGAGCCGTCACGAACATGAACGGAGCCATGGACGAGTTTACCTTTGCGGCCACGTTACTCGAAGGTTGTCAAACGTCGGGCACCTTAGCGTGGTTAGGCGACGGTGCAAGTCCGGACAAATATTTGATCATGCTCGAAGCCGTTCGTAAAACGAAGGCGGACGCGGTTTTGATCTGTAAACCTAGGGAAGATGAAGGTCTTTTGAAAGAAAGATTTTTGGAATCGGAAAACGCGGGTCTTTTTGCGATCGGTATGGACGTAGACGCGGTCAATTTTAAAACAATGACGTTGAAAAATATTTCTTCGATAACGAGAAACGTTTCCAAACTCGGGAAAATTCGTTCTCTTACAAAGTTGCCTTTTATCGTCAAAGGGATTATGACTCCGGAGGACGCGGCGCTCGCGATCGACGCGGGTGCGGATTGTATCGTCGTATCCAATCACGGCGGAAGAGTTTTGGACGATATGCCGGGGACCGCGAGGGTTCTTGCCGGAATTAGAAAAGCGGTCGGGGATAAAATTCAGATCGCAGCGGACGGAGGCGTTCGAAGCGGGATGGACGTTTTTAAGATGATCGCACTCGGCGCGGATACCGTTTTGGTCGGAAGGCCGATGGCGATTTTTGCCGTGGGAGGAGGTGTTGCGGGGATTCGGTTTTTGATTTCCCAGTACACCGAAAATCTTTTGCAGTCGATGAACGTTACCGGCGCCGAAACTTTGAAAGGAATCGGAACCGATCTTCTCTTTCGAAAAAAAATCGACGAAGAAAATTCCGTATCCGAATGAGAAAATCGTTTTACTAACTTGGAATGTACGATTTAATATTCGAACCGCAAATCACGGTTCCGGGTGATCGCTTCGAGTCGTGTTCGGACAAAATATCATGGATCTCGACCAAACTCATGGATAAGCTCATCAATGACCCGGAAGGAATTCACAAAATTCTTCAATCTCTTTTTACTCGACTTCCCGTAGTTATCCTGGCCGACAATCGTCCTCTTCCTGTAAGAGTTGCGGGTCTGAAGGATGCCTTTCGAATCGTAGTAACGTTTCCTCTCGGAACTCCGTCCGAACAAAATCGAAAATTATTTCTGGTTCATAACAATCATCGGTTTGCGGCTTTTTGTACGGTCGAGTTACATAATCCTGCGAACGGTGTGGAACTTTTACTTACGAGCGCGATTCAAGTCACGATCGCACAGAGAACGGAAAACAGGGTTCACATCGATTCCTCTTCGGGATTTCAGATCTCTCTTACGAATATCATCAATCAATACAAAGTCAGAAAGGCGATAGGATTTGCCGATAAAAAGATAGACGGGATCGTCAAAAAACATGCAAAACTTCTAAAGGAAACTTATCCTCTTTCCAATATCTTTTTTTCGGACAAAATGGATAACAGACTGAGGCTGATGTTTAATTTCGATCGATCCATCTACGTTTTGGATCGTTATTCCAAATCGAACGGAAGCGGTGGATTTCAATTTCTTGAGTTTTCGGAATATCAAAAGCTGATCGCCGTGAACAATCTGGAGTCCGGAATCGTTTCGGAAATTTCGATTATGATTCGTTACAAAGGATACACCCCTCTCGGTTACGTTCAGATTTTTTCCGAAAAAGAATTGAACACAAACGATTTCAATTCCGCTAATATTACGGCTAACGCAATTTCCAAAGAGATCATCGCTTCCGGTTTTTTCCAGGAGTCCAAAGAAAAATGCAACGTGGACAACCTCTCCCTGCAAGGAGTCGGTTTTTTTCATCATCAGTCCATTTTCTTTTCCAGAAGTTTTGTCGCGGGGGAAACGATCTTGTTTGATCTCTGTCTTTCGGCCGAAAGTAAAGGAACGTTTCGCGCGGTGATCCGAAATATCACCAGCACGGATAAGATGTTTCGAATCGGTTGCGAGTTTTTCAACCTAACCGAAAGGGAGGAGAATATGATTCGCACTTACATCGATTCCAAGGAAGACAGAACCTGAATCACGTTTTGATCGATCGTTCCCAAAAATCGGAAACTTTATCGGAGCAACTTCGGATCTGCGTTAACGCGGAAAATTCGGGGACGAGGTTGGATCATTTTCTTTCTAAAAAATTCACGTATCATTCCAGAACCGTTTGGCAGAAGGAAATCAACGATGGTAGAATTTCGGTTTCCGGTAAAAAGGTAAAACCCGGTATTCTTCTCAAAGGAGGAGAAACGGTCGTCTATCAACCGATCGAAAAGGAAGAGCCGCCCGTTCGAAAGGATTATAAGATTCTGTATGAAGACGAATTTTTTGTGGCCGTTGATAAACCGGGGGATCTTCCGGTTCATCCCGCGGGTGTTTATCGAAAAGGAAATCTTCTCACTCTTTTGAAGGAATCCGGAAAGTTCGGGGATTTGTTTACGGTTCATCGATTGGATCGGGAAACTTCGGGTGTGATTTTGTTCGCTAAAAATTCCGAGACGGCTTCTCTTTTGTCCGGACTTTTCAGTTCCGGAAATATTCAAAAATACTATATTACGAAAGTGTACGGCGATTTTCCGAAAAGAAAAAGCGCATTCGGCGTTCTGAAATCCGATTTTTCCTCCACAATACGGAAAAAAAGAAAATTTGTCCCTTTAAAATTAGAGTTTTTAAAGCGAAATAAAAAATACCTCTTGGAAAATTTACCTGTGTCCGGGGACGAGGAAATTTGTCTTACGATCTTTCAAAAAATCAAATCTGATTTTATTGACAAACAGTTTCACAAAATCGAATTCGATTTTATGAATATAAATGTGCGGAAAGATGAATGTGATTCTATTGATAAAAATTTTCAGAAAATTGAATGTGATATGAATTGGACAGGATCACAATCATCCGAAATTGAATTCGGTCATGAACGAACGACTTTTCGATCCCGGAAATCGAGTTCTAATTTCGAAACTTCAAAAACTCAAACTTCAAACGAAAAAGTTGAGGAATGGAAGATCCATCCGAAGCACGAGTCGGAAATTCATTCCTTCGTTTTATGCAAGCCGATCACGGGGCGTATGCATCAGATTCGAGCCACTTTATCGAGTTTAGGATTTCCTCTTTGGGGGGATAAACTTTACGGAAAAGACGAGGGAGTTTTTTTGGAATTCATCGAAGGAAAAGATCCCGATCTTACGGCAAGATTGGGAATGGAAAGACAGGCGCTACACGCATACGCGATCGTTTTGAATCATCCGATCACAAAGAAAAAAATGAAAATCGTCTCCGCGGTTCCGAAGGATTTTTTGTGAAAACGACGGAGCCTGGTTTGTTCGAATCGTTTATACCGGTGATCTTTCTCGTGATGGGACTCGGTTACGCGGGAGTTGTATTCGGAAACGGAACCGTGGACGGACCCGCGCAGATGCTTTTGATTCTTTCGGGAACGGTCGCGAGTTTACTCGGAATTCGTCTCGGAGTGAAATGGGAAGTGTTGGAAGAACGAATCCTTGAATCTTTGAAAAACGTTTTAAAACCCGTACTCATTCTTTTATTGATCGGATCTCTCATCGGAGTTTGGATCTGGTCCGGAATCGTTCCGTCCATGATCGTATGGGGTTTGAAAATTTTGAGGCCCTCCTTCTTTTTAGTGACCGCCTGTCTTTTATCTTCCGTCGTTTCCTTGATCACCGGAAGTTCTTGGTCCACCGTCGGAACGGTGGGAGTGGCTTTGATGGGAATCGGAACCACGTTAGACGTTCCTCCCGGAATCGCCGCGGGTGCGATCGTATCCGGGGCGTACTTCGGAGATAAACTTTCTCCGTTTTCGGAGACTACCAACCTTGCGTCTTCGATCGCCGGAACTCCACTTTTTACGCATATTCAACATATGTTATATACTACCTTGCCCGCTCTGTTGATTGCGATCGTATTTTTTACCTGGGCGGGTTTCGGTTATTCCGGTTCGGAAAACGGGGAGCAGAAGGTAAACGATGTGATTCGTCTGCTCGAAGGTTCGTTTAGAATTCATCCGGCTTTGTTTGTTCCTCCGATTTTAACTTTCGTATTGATTTACTTTAAAATTCCCGCGATCCCTTCGATTCTTGCGGGAATTATTTCGGGGGTTTTGTCCGGAATTTTTTTTCAACACAACGATTTAAACTTTCCGGAAATCTACAAACAGGTTTTAAACGCGGCTTCCAAAGGGAATATGACAAAAAGCGGAAACCCGCTTACGGACGCGTTACTTTCGAGAGGCGGAATGGCTTCGATGCTTCCCACGGTTTGGTTGATTTTTTCGGCGATGTTTTTTGCGGGCGCGATGGAAGGAGCCGGATTGATTCAGGAGATCACCAAAGGAATATTAAAATATGCGAATACGGATCGATCTCTTTTGACGGGGACGATCCTTACGTGTATCTCCGCGAACCTGCTTTCTTCGGATCAATATCTTTCGATTTTGGTTCCGGGCAAAATGTTTAAGAAGTCCTACGAAGAACACGGTCTTGATCCTAAAAATCTTTCCAGAGCCTTGGAGGATTCCGGAACGATGACTTCCGCCTTGGTTCCTTGGAATACCTGCGGTTCTTTTATGGCGGCCGCGCTCGGAGTTCCGGTTGTCGTGTTTTTACCTTATGCGGTTTTGAATTTAAGTAGTCCGGTAATTTCCCTCGTTTGTGCTTGGACCGGTTGGACGATCCGTAAGAAAGAAACCAAGTAGAGGGCGCTATAAGATACACTAAAGGAAATTTGAATATTAGAGTTGTTGAAAAATTAATTCTCCATTTGTTTCCGTTTCATTGAAATGGGCGATCGAAGCGGTTTTGTTAATTGCGACTGTTGAATTTTTCAACAACTCTATTATAAAGTAGAATTGAATTGTCGTTCGGAAGCAAAGTCGTATCTTGTAAATCAACTCTAACTTTGGTGAAAACTTAATTCACGCGAGGTTAACGAATAAAATGAAAAAATAAAATCGTTTTAAGTCTTTGGATGATCGCCGTTTTTGCTTTTGTTGTTCCGCAAAAAATTTCGATGCCGGTAGAAGGTGCAAATCGTTCCAGTTATCATCCGAGATCCTTATCGGCAAACCTCCGCATCCCCATTACTCGATCACTACTCCGTTTCCATATATCCGGCGCGCGGACCGGGACCGAGAAGGGTGGAAAAAAATGTTCTACTTAAATCCGATGGATTCTATCGAATCGAAAGAACCGTATTTTTTCTTTTGAATAGAATAACGTTCATCCGGGATCATCTCCAAGAATCAATGTCGAGCAAAACGGATATGCCGAAGGAATTCCGTCCGTGAGAGGTGCGTTTTTTTTGCGATTTTTTCCGGGGAAAAAGAACAGAAGACCGATATTGGAAGATAGAGAACACCATGGTTTCCAGAATTCAAACAATAATGATCGCAATTATCCTCGTTTCCGGAGAACTGCTTTGGGCCGTTTCACCGGATCAGATCAACCTCGGGATTCTGATTGGGGAGAATAGGACCAATCTTAAATTCATCAATATATGCGTGAGCAATCTCGTTCCGTTGACGGACGAAAGCGCCGCGGCCAATCCGGATAAAAATCCGCCTAACAATACGAAGGTGGAGGAGCCCGCCGTTTCCGGAGTTGCGGGTAAGGAAGAGTTTTATAAAAAGTTGGGGGCGATTCCTTCCTACACAAGTTTGAAAAAAGCGAATCAGTTCGATTTTAACGGAAACATGTTGTATTTCCAGAGCAACTACAGTCTTTCTTTTAAAAATCTCAGAGCCGCCCAAGGAGAGATGAAAGATCTTTATCAGGCGACTCACGAACAATATCTTCAAAATTCCAGAGCGCTTTTGGAATACGCTTCCCCTTTGATCGTTAGAAGTAACGATAAGATTGCGCAACATTTATTACGTTTGGGTTTTCGAGATCTAAAAAGTTCGGAAGATCATTTTACGATCGCCTATAACTCCTCTCCTTATCAATTTCGTTATAAACTTCTTTTATACGGGGAAGGAATCAAAATCGCGAGAAGGGCGAGAAAATTTGCGCTTCTCGCGATGATCGCGTCCAAAACTCCCACGGAAGATAAACCCGAATATCAGTTCGTAAATTTGGACGATATTAGGGCCACCGTCGAAAAAGAAAACATCTCCGATTACGAAAAAATCAGGAATACTTTGATCAACTATATCGACAACGATTTGCTTCAGAGGAAAATCGTTCCTCCGGGCGAGGCAAAGGAAAGACCGATCGACATTCTCGAAATACACGACGATAATTATTCCATCATCACTTCGGGTAGAATTTCGTTGATGGACATGAGCAACGACGAGATTAAAACCGAAGATATGATTCAAAAAGAAACTCTGCCTCCGGTTCCTTCAAAATAACGAATAGAGGGCTCGTTTCGGTTCCGACAATAGGACCGATGGAAGGGAGTCCCCGTTCGGTTTCTACGATAAGACTTTAAAGCTTTCCTAAACTTAAATCAATCGCAGCGATTTGTGGCCTCCGATAAATCGGATGGTTTTGGACAGATTCTTAGAAACATATTCAATACGAATGAACGCTTCCGGTGTGAGCCTAAAAGGGAGCTGCCGGCAATCTCAAAATCGAACTCTTGCAATCAACCCACTCCGAGAAAAATTCCCCGGAGTGAAGGTAATTTTATTTCCTCAATAGAAAGCGGCTCCGAACTCATTGCTGCTTAATGTGCTTCCACCTATCCCATTGGTTAGAGAAGTACCCAGGATAATAGAAGTAGGTGTAGTTAGATTGGCCGGTTGACCAGTGCCTGTTGTTGGGAGATGAAAGATGTTGATTTGGTTACCGATTAACGGGCTACCAATCATAAGATCGGGAATACCATCTCCATTGACATCACCGGTAGAGAGGGGCTTGCCGGGACCAGTCACTATATGTACATTTCCACCTTTCCCCGTTATCTCATAGCTTTTATTGGATAAGAGTGGGGTACCACTTATACTGCCACTGGGTGTTAGAAAGACGGCAATATCATTCGCAACAAGCGCACGAGTCGAGGTAATTAGATCTGCTCTTCCGTCTAGATTCAAGTCTCCTGTTGTGATAGCTCTACCGATTTGATCCTGATTATTGTCACCCGTAATATAACGAGGAGCATTCGTCATACCCGCGATGTTACCAATTCCTGTCGCCCCGGAAGAAGTAAAAATAAAAATCATACCCTTCTGGTTATTTGCAACTGCGCTAGGATTATACTCAGGAGCCCCCACGACTACATCATCGTAGTTATCTCCGTTGAAATTAGCGACTGCAATTGAATATCCAAATTGAGCATACCCGCCGGAAGCGTAATTGTTAGCAGTATTGTCCAACGTATTCGGCACGGTTAAATCGGTTCCATTGCTACTATAATAAACGTAAACTCTTCCATTACCGGCTAATAATGTTCCACCATTGTGACCAGGGACTCCGACCGTAATATCATCATACATATCCCCATTGATGTTACCTACAGCAATAGAAAAACCGAATTTATCATTGTTCGTTATCCCTCCTCTAAAATAATTACAGCCGGCGGTGCAAACTCCCGTGGTGGTGACGGTTGCAGTTGCAATTCCGGCTCCGCCTTGGGAATGGAATACATAGATTCTACCCTTGGAAGTACTAAAAGCCGGCGCTCCCACGACTAGATCCGTATATCTGTCTCCACTCAAATCTCCGGTGGATAGGGAACCACCGAAATCCTCACCGACCGTGCTTCCCGTAAGGATGGTATTGGCAAACATATAAAAAGATGTATTGATACCGCCTAGAGTTTGATTCGAATGAAAAATATAAACTTTACCGATTCCACCGGATTTAGGTGCGCCTACTGCTATATCCGCAAATCCGTCTCCATTAAAGTCGCCCGAGGCTATGGTTTTTCCGAAAAAGTCTGTTTTAACTCCGGCAATCGTACGATTAGCCATTGTGGCATCGGTAGCAGTGATTCCAGCGGTTCCCGAAGAGTAAAATATGTAAACAAGTCCCTGGCCGTATTCCGAGGTTACCAGATCCACATATCCGTCCCCGTTGATATCCTTGTTGGTTCCTTTTCTTACAGTAATGGCACCACCCGTAGTAGTCACGTTGTTCGAGGTATCGATCGCTTTTACGATAATCGTATGTTGAGAACCGGGCTTCCAGGTGGCGGCGCCGGTGGGAAGTTGGTATTTCCAAGAAGTGGTTCCGGTTACGTTCGCATTCGTAAATCCGCCGCCGTCTACGGAAACTTCGACGCTACCAACGGACCTGTCGTCTGCGGCGGTTCCGATGATAAATCCGGATTCGATGATACTGTTATTTCTCACGTTTTGAATCGTGACGGTCGGCGGAGTAACGTCCGCCGCAAGTCCCGTTGTAAAAGTCCAAGGAGGAACGGCCGCCATTGGAATGCCCTGAAGATCATTCACTGCAACTAGGTTGACCGTATAAGTCGTCCCTGCGTTGAGAGGAGTTCCCACGTTGGGAACAAAAGTAGCCGAGGCGCCGGAGCAATTCTTGGTAACTCCGATTCCATTGTTGACCGTAAGATTCAAACTCGCGCAATCAATGGTTTCATTAAAGGAAACCGTAATATTCGCATTTGTCGGGACACCCGTTGCCGCCGCCAGAGGACTTACGAGAGCAATCTGAGGCGGCGTGATGTCGGGAGCTATTCCGGTGGTAAAAGACCAAATATAGTCTCCTCCATTTAAGGGGTTATTGTTGCTGTCGGTTACCGTATTTGCGATTTTTACTGTGTAAGGGGTATTGAATGCCAATGGCGGCGCTGCTGGAGCCAAAGAAACCGTGTTTCCATTGCAGTTGATATTGATGGGCACCAGTGTAGCCGGAGTCAAAGGATCATCATCCAATGTAATCCCACCTAAAACGGATCCACAATTCATTGTTTCGTCAAAGGCGATGCTTACACCTCCGTTGACGGCTACACCTAACGCGCCGTTTGCGGGAGTGACAAAAGCAACGCTGGGAGGAGTCAGATCCGGCCCAGGTCCGGTTGTAAAATTCCAGGTAATGGGAACGATCGGATTATTAACCGAGTCGGTGGCTCCTGCATTGACTTCCGCCGTATATAGAGTATTGAAAGCGAGCGTAGGATTGAGGACAGGGTCGGGTATCCAAGTAGCGGATGTTCCAAAACAGTTTACACTTCCTGCGAGATACACACCGGGTGTAGCTTGTAGTCTCACTCGAAAAGAAGCGTTATTAACGGAAGCGCATGCCATCGGTTCGCTGAAGACGATTGTAGGATTGACGTTGACTCCCACTCCGATCGCGTTTGCGGCTGGAACGGTAAACGTAACCGTAGGCTGAGTCAGATCGGGAGCTGGCCCTGTTGTAAACGTCCAGGGAGGTACGGCGGTGAGCGGATTGTTAAATAAATCTGTAATTGCCCCGGCAATTGTGAGAGTGTAAACGGTGTTAGGCGCTAAAACAGCGAGAGGAGTGAATGTAGCGGTAGTCCCCGTACACCCCAGATTCCCTGCTATGGTTCCGGGTAAAAGCGGATTGTCATCTAGGACGATACTTCCGGGAATCGTAGCACAATTGATGGGTTCGCTAAAAGCGATGCTCACGGCGCCGTTTGTTGGAACGTTTTGTGCGTTGGGAGCTGGACTGACAAAAGAGACAGTCGGCTGGACCAAGTCGGGAGCGGGTCCTGTGGTAAAAGTCCAGTTATACGCAGCGGTAAGCGGGTTACCGGCGAGATCCTTTGCGGTTGCGAGAAGATCGACTCTATATACGGTATTGAATGCGAGATTGAGAGGATTTGTAGGAGTGAGGGTAGCGACGGAACCCAAACAAGCGACATTTGCTGGTTCCTGAATATTGGTAACATTATTTTTTAATATTAGAATCGTATTATCAATGGAAGTACAATCCATGGTTTCGGTAAATGAAACCTGAACGGAAGTATTATTGGGCACTAACGTAGCTCCTACGGCTGGAGTTCGCAGAGAGAGAGCCGGAGCGACTGCATCCACGATGGTCGCCGTTGTAAAATTCCAAACGGTTTCTTCGGCCAGGGAGGAACCTTCCGCTGATTTAATATCTTTGGAAACTCGTACTGAGTAAACTTTGGAAGCTGCGAGTGGGGAAGTAGGATTGAATAAAATTGTTTTTTCGTCGGAAGTGATGTTTCCTGGGATAACGGCGTTTCCCTGAGTAAGTTGGATGGATTGGGATTGGATGCTGGAGGAATCCAATTTTTGACTGAAACCCAATTGTATGGACGTATTCAACGAAACGCCAGTGACATTGGGTCCGGGAGAAATTTGAGAAACGCTAAACGTCGAGGTTGTCTTAGAATCGCCGAAATCCAAATAAGCAAGAAAGGGGATGCTTGAATTTGATTTTCCTTGAACACAACCTATGCTCCCGAAAATCAAAATGGAAAAAGAAATAAAAATTTTTACGTATGCGTTCATAGAAGGCTCCCCTTATCACAGCGTTGTATTCAAATTAGTTTTAGAAAAAATTTTAAAATGGATTGAAAATTTGGACTTTTCACTTGAGGGATGAGAGAAGAGTAACCCAGTTCGGACCTGAACGCCAGTTATGTTATAACTTGATATTTATTTTTTAACCGGTAAATTGAACTGTTAGGTGAGTGGCACTTAAGAGCGAATATTCTTAGAAGTTGTAATACTTTTTCCGTTGCATTCTAAAGACTTTTTGGAAATTCAAATTGTACTTCTTAAGGAGTGTAGAAATTTAAATTAATTGCAGTAAAGAAAAGAGAGTCTTTGGACAGAAAAACTCAAAAATTTTCAATTAGATCGCGCGCTTTTATAAGAAGGAGAGTTAAATTTAGAGAGATTCAGTTTCCAAAGGAATATAAATCTATACACAAGGCCGCCGATAAAATCTTTCTGGAAAGAGAAATTTTTTTGGATACTCATGGATCGTTTTTTTATCAGCGTTTGGATTTGGACCTGCCTCTGGATTGTTGCCGTTGGGAATTTCTCACCGATTTTCGGGGAAGAACTACCTCTGCGCGAGTTCGATGTAACCAATGCGAAAGCGATTGTATGTTGCGATCCATCGAGAGCAAAACACTTTAGTTTAATTCCGAAGGAATTGGAACGAAAAGTGCGGTCCGTCCTGTTGCCGGATTCTCCCTCATCTAATTACGCCGAACCCACGGTGCGAATTCCTTTGGACGAAGGGAAGAGATTGGAGCCGGGAGAACTTGCGGAGAAAAAGGAAGGTTGGTATGTGACGGCCGTTCCGCTTTTGAGTTCCGACCCCGTGAGAGGGCAGGGTGGTGGAATTCGCGCCAGTTTATTCTTCAACGGAAAAAAAACCGATGCATACTACGAGTACGAAGCCTATCGAAGTAAACTTACGTTTCAATTGTTTCAAACCAACGAAGGCGTAAAGAATCATTTTATCCAGTTCGATTCGCCTTATATCTTCAATACGGCGTTTCGGTGGAAGAGTAGTCTCGGCTTGGATTACAATCCGAATTCTCAATATTTTGGGATCGGGGAATCTTCCCTTCAATCTCTTTCCTATCGCCCGAGAAACCTTCCGGAAATCGGTCGGGTAAACAATGCGCGTTTTGAATCTTACGAGGCGTCTCAATCTTACATTCGTCCTTCTCGTGCGGGATCGGAAATTACGTCTACGGTTAGCGATCAGGGATACAATCAATATCTGTTCAATTCTACGACTCTTTTTAACGGCGTCGATTATACTTTCTGGAAAGCTTGGAAATGGGTGATCGCAAACGAAATTTCCAAAAATCTCATCGGTCATTCCGACGGGGTCTGGAATCCATCCAAGGATCCGTACTTAGCGGGTAGTATTTGGGAAACCTCGGTTCCCAACGGAGAATCAAAACTGACGGAAGATTATAGAAGGGGTAAAATCAAAGGTTATAACGGCGGTGATATCGTTTATTTTAGGGCGGGTATCGCTTACGACACGCGCGATTTCGAGCCGGATCCGGACAGAGGGATATTAGTAGAATTGAATATGGCGAACGTATCGAAACGCACCGGTTCGGATTTTAATTACAATAAAATTTTCTTTCAGACGAAATACTTTTATAAAATTTTTCCAAGCGTTTTTGAAGAATTGGTTTTTGCGACAAGAGGCGCTTTCGGTTATACTTCTTCCGGGGCCCCTTTTTCCGAAGTGAGATACATGTGGAGTTTGGACGGAACTATGACCGGGATCGGAGGTCTTCAGACGATGCGCGGTTATCGCCAAGATCGTTTTGTCGCTCCGATGGTCGGCTTCGGAAGCGCGGAGTTTCGATGGAGGTTTGCTACATTCAAAATATTGGATGAACTTTTTACCTTGAGTCTCGTTCCGTTTTACGACGTAGGTCGTGTTTGGGATTCCGAAAAAAGAATCAACCTTCAAGGATATAAACATTCTTGGGGAGGCGGACTTAGAATTATCTGGAATCAGGCGACTGTGATCCTGATCGACTTTGCAAAGTCGAGGGAAGACACTCAGACGTTCGTGGATTTCAACCACGCATTTTAAAAATCCCCGGAACTATTCATTTTTTGAATATTCAACTTGAATTGTATAGCGCCGAGGGGAAAACGATTGGCGTTTTTTTACGTCGAACTCGCGTTAAACCGATTTTCTAAAACGAATGTAAAACGGATCGTAACCCATCGCCTTCCAGAAAGAAACCGCATTTTCGTTTTCGGCGATCGCTCTCAGTTCGATACATTTAAAAGACCGGTCTTTTGCCCAGGATTCGCAGGCGAGAACCAACGGTTTCATGTAACCCGATTTTTGTTTTCCGCGTTTGGTAACGGCCAAGTCGATAAAAAGAATTTTCTGTTCTTCAAGATAAGGTTTGTCTTCGGTTCTGGCAATGAGAATCGAAACGAGTTCTTCTCCCAAAAAACCGCCTAGGAGAAGAACTTTTCCCGTTCCTCTCAGTTTGAGATAAACGTCGATCATCTTGGTTCCCGCGCGGGGACGAATTTTGAATATTCCGTCCAATTGGAATGAATTGACGAGACGAAAGAATTGATTTACGAGTTCGATTGCGGCTTCTCTATGTTCCGGAAGTAGGTCGGCGATTTGCAATTTTCCTGAGTTCGTTTTGGATTTCGTCATAACGGAATGGAGTCGATTTCGGATCGGAATGATTTTCTTAGGATTTAAGAAGTCCGTACATTTGCATCTAATATTTTGCGGCTTCAAATTACTGACTTAAAACGGAGAGTTTACGCGTCTCAAAACTCGGTGGATGCCTTTCTATGGATCGGCATACGGGAAAAAACTAAAGCGCAGAGCTTTCCTGCGCTCAATCTCACTCCCTGGCGCTGCGATGGAGTCGTGCCATTGAAGTTCAAGCGCGGTCCGGCCCCCGCATGCAAGGACCGGATTTCAAACATCGAATTCACGTTGTATTATCAAAAAATCAAGCCGATAACTCCAGGCGTTTCGCTCGACGGCTTCTTATAAAAAAGAATGCTTGTTCTAAAAAATAATATGTATATTTGCAAAAGAAATTGACGCGTCCGAGCTATGAATCTCAGATTCCGTTCCAAGTCTCGTGTTATTATAAATCCAAGTCTTTGGATTTTCATTTTTCCGATCCAAGGGAACGGAAAAGAATTTTCTAAAATATTTGTTTAGGTAAAATACGAAATCGAACCATCGATTGAATCCGGATACGATATAAAGAAATTTTGAATCGATTCCACTCAGAAATAAAATTTTTCCCAAAAAAAACCTGAATCGGTTTTTATCCTATTTACGAATCCATTTTCGAGTTCAAAAATGGGATACGTTGGGATCCTAAAGCGGGTAATTGAGTATATTGAAAATTCATAATCTCGAAAATTCGAATCGGTTTTTTGGTCGATAGTTTGTAAGATTTAAAAAATATCGCTTCTATCGTTTTGAATTTGTATGGATCCTTGAAACGAAACCAAATTTGTTTTTTTATCGGAGGCTTAGAAGATATGACTTTGACCCAGGAAGAAATGGGCGATCTGGTCGGACCGTTGTCCATCAGTATCGCTACGAGAGACGCGGAATTGAAACCTCATTTTGCACGAGCATTTGGGATTCGAATGAGTGAAGACCAAAAACATATGACCGTAATGGTCCCAAAGATCATCGCAGCCCCGTGTTTGAAGGATATAGAAAATAACAAGTTGATTGCCGCGACCGTTGCTCACATGGCTAATTTTAAAACGCGTCAGTATAAAGGTACGGTTCAGGAAATAAAAGACTGTACTGAATCCGATTACGAATTGATGAAAACCGTCCGAGAGGCGGGAGCGGAAAATAGCGCGCTTTTTTTCGGTCCTAAGGCCGGAGAAGGTTGGAGAAAATACGTCATTCATCCTGCGTTTGCCATTACTTTTGAGTTGTCCGAACTTTTCGATCAATCGCCCGGAATTAAGGCAGGAGAAAAATTGAAATGATCTCAGAAATTCCAGAAGATTTACAACCTTGTTTACAGGGTATCGTTCCGAGTATCATGGTAACTTGTTCCAAAGAAGGGATTCCGAATGCGACGATCGTGAGTCAGGTCTACCAAGTGGATGCCACTCATTTGGCGATATCGAATCAATTTTTCGGAAAAACGCATAAGAACGTTACTGAAAACAAACACGCGATCATTCAGGTTTTAAATCCCGAAGATCTGGAACCTTGGCTGCTCGACATTTATTATCAGAGGACGGAAACGGAAGGCGAATTGTTCGAGGCTATGGAAATGCAACTCGAAGCGATCGCTTCCATGTCCGGAATGAGCGACGTATTTAAACTGAAAGCGGCCGACATTTTCGAAATACGTTCCGTGCGGAAATTTACGGAAGCCAAGGAGTCTTAATCGTGCCAGACAATCCGGAAATCGAAGATTTCAAAAAACAATTCGTTGAAAATCAGAAAGGAATCGAAGACCTCAATCAGAAACTTCATAGAAAAACCAGGGAGGTTGAAATCATCCAGTCCATTTCGGCGGAGATTCTCAATACTCTGGATCTTGAGAAAATTTTCGACCGGATCATGATGGTCATGGATGAAGTTTTCGGTTTCAAACACGCTATGATTCTGATGCTGGAAGAAGGCACCGAATCTCTTAGCGTCAAAGCGAGTCGAGGATACGAAGAAGGCGGCGTGGGCGCCAAGGTTGAATTCGGCCAAGGTGTGATCGGCGTCGTCGCAAAAAGAAAAAAAATCATGCGTATGGTCGGAATTACGACGCAGATGCGTTATGCGGGACAGATCGGACAATCGATGGGAAGGGAGGAGAAGCAGATCGAACTTCCGGGTTTGAAGGACGCAAAAAGTCAGATCGCAATTCCATTGCTCGTCAAAGATAAGTTGCTCGGCGTTTTTGCCGTGGAAAGTTCGGAGATGAACGCATTTAAACTTTTGGATGAAGTGATCCTGAGCGTCGTAGGCAATCAGATCGCGGTAGCGATCGAAAACGCGGCCGCGTATCATACTCAGCAACAATTGTCGGAAGCCTACAGCCGTTTTGTGCCGAAGGAATTGTTGCCACTTCTCAGTAAAAAGTCGATTTTGGAAGTCCAATTGGCCGATCAAACGGAAGGTTTGATGACGGTGATGTTCTCCGACATTCGCGGTTTTACGACACTTTCCGAAAAGATGACTCCGAGCGAGAATTTTCGATTTATCAACGATTATTTGGGAATGATCGCCCCCGTGATTCGGGAGCATAACGGTTTTATCGATAAGTTTATCGGAGATGCGATTATGGCGATCTTTCCGGCCCGCGCGGAAAATGCGGTCGAGGCGGCTTTAGCGATGTTAGATGCGCTTAAGAAATTCAACGAACTTCGAAAAAATCAAAACCAGGATCCCATCGATATCGGCATTGGAATTCATACGGGTCACTTGATGCTCGGAATTATAGGCCATGAAAATCGTATGGAAGGAACCGTTATCGGTGATAGCGTAAATCTTGCTTCTCGAATCGAAGGCCTAACGAAACAGTTCGGATGTTCGATCATTGCGAGTGAAGTTACGATTGCTTCTCTTCGGGATGCGAGTCGTTTTGCACATTCGTTTTTGGACGAGGTAACCGTAAAAGGAAAGTCTCAGCCGATCAAGGTTTATAAAATCGAAAATCGCGTATAACTCAACTCCGAACGATTTTTGCGGATTGAAAGCACGTTACTGATCGGATTAGCGATCAGCGGATAGATTGTTAGAGATCAGTGGACAGAAATCAGGGTTCAGAGGGATTTTTCTGAATAGGGCGATTAGACTTTAAAAAAGGTTAGTTCCTTATCTCTGAAAATTTCCTGAAATCGGATCCCTGAAATCTGACACCTAGTACCCGTCTATTAAGAATATGGAACGCGCTCAGTCTAAGAAAAAAATTCTAAAACGATTACGGGACTTTCGTACCAAAACCTCCTCCGCATTTCCGGCATGGAAAGATTCCAAGGAAGAGGACGTTCTAATAAAACGCCTGAACATAACACAATGGAATTCGAATGTATCCGTTCGGAAGCCGGTTCCCGGTTCCTTGTGCCTGATTCTGACCGGAAAACTCCAAGAAACTCTTTTGAATACTGAGGAAAAACATTGGCTCCTTAGGGAATTGTTTCCGGGGGATTATTTTTTATTTCAACCGGATAAGATATTACATTCCGGAATATCAGAAATTCTTTATATACTTCCGGACGATTTGACTCGGATCGTTTCCAAACTTCCGAACTGGAAAAAGTGGATCGAGGATATCAATAAGGAGAACCATCTCTTTCACGTATCCAAACTCAGGCCCTCCAAAAAAGAACTGATGGCCTTCCTTTCCTCCGTGGAACTTTTGTTTCATCTGGATAAGGTCACTCTTTCCAATTTGGAATCCAGAATGGAATGGCTCGCGATTCCCGGAGGGGAAGTCCTACTCAAACAGGGAGACGTCGGCGACTCGATGTACATCCTCGTTTCCGGGCGGTTGTCCTGGACGGTGCGTTCCAATCACGGGGAAATTCTCGCACAAGGAGAACTCGGCAAAGGGGACATCATCGGTGAAATGTCGTTACTCAGCGGAGATAAAAGATCCGCGACCGTCGTGGCTTTGAGAACCAGTCAAGTGGTTCGGATTTCAAGAGAGGACTTTCGTAAAAGTTTTGCAAATTCACCGGAAGCGATCTTTCAAATTACGGGAACCATCGTACATCGATTGGGAACGGAGAGAAATCAGGAGTATCGAAAGGGCAATTCCGTCAGAACCGTTTCGGTTTTTCCGTTGAATACGATCCCCGAGGAATTTTACCGTTCTCTTCAAAACGGTCTCAAGAATTTCGGAAAAACAATATTATTGGATTCTAATGTTTTTGGAAAACGGATCGGTTCTAGGGAAGGTAAAAAAAATCCTAAAAAAACCGATCCGTATCGAATCGGAGATCTCGTAAACCGGTTTTACGAACTCGAAAAAGATTACGATAAACTCATATTCAAAACCGATACGCGCAATCCCGGTTGGAGGGAAACCTGTTTTCGTCAATCGGATCGAATTCTAATCTTAATCGATCCGAAGTTGCCGATCGCCTTGGAATACGAGGAAGTAAATTCCATGTTACCCGAAGAAATTCAAAAGGAACTCGTGTTCTTGATCGATTCCGACTTTACCGATTGGAAAAAGATAGAATCGGTTTTACTGAAATTTCCTTCGATTTCCCACTGTATTTTACGCAGGGATGTGAGCGCGGACTTCGGAAGATTGTCCAGAAGGCTCACCGGTAAGAGTATCGGAGTCGCGCTTTCCGGCGGAGGCGCTAAGGGATTCGCACATCTCGGACTTTTAAAGTGTTTCGAGGAGAACGATGTTCCCGTGGATATGATTTCGGGAACGAGCGCGGGAGCGATCATGGGCGGTTTGTTTGCGATGGGACTCGGTTCTTCCGATATCCTGCCTCTGATCCGAAACTTTTGGTTGGATCGAAACATACTCGGAGACTTTACGTTTCCGTTCGTCTCTTTGGTAAGAGGAAAAAGATATTCGCAGGCCATTCACGAATTTTTCAAAGACAGAAACATAGAAACGCTTCCCATTCCTTTTTATGCGATTGCTTGCAACTTAACGAAAGCCGAAAGAAAAGTTTTTGACAGAGGTTTGTTATGGAAGGCCGTTCGAGCCAGCACTTCCATTCCGGGAATTTTTCCGCCTTTTTCCGAAAACGGGGAGTTGTTTGTGGACGGCGGTTTACTCGACAACCTTCCGGGTTCCATTTTGAAAGAAAGAGGGGCCGGGATTTTGATCTCGGTCGATTTGGGTGGAGGAGGGCAGGTCGATAAGGATGGGACGTATCATAATCTGCTCGGACCTCAGTATTTGGGAGAGGCTCCGTCTTTTTTCAATTTATTATTTCATCATCTAAAAAGAACGAGTTTAAAAACAAAGTATACTGGATTTGCAGAAATCATGATGCGTTCCATGATGTTGTCCAGCAAGAACAGTCGGAACCGGACTCGGAATAACTCCGACTTGTACATCGAACTTCCCGTAGGAGGGTATTCCACTTTCGATTGGGATCAGTTTCAAAAATTATACGAGATCGGATACGAGACGGGAAGAAAAAAAGTTCATATTTGGAAAAACGAAATTAAGAAAAAACTAAATTCGTAAATTCTCATTTTTTAATTGAAATTCTTCTCATAAAGAAGTTAGAATTGTCCTCCTTCGGCGATCGTTATGCAACCCTCAGGAATCCAATCCTTGGAAGAATTCTCTTCGGAGTTTTCCTCCTTTCAAGAGCAGATCTGCATACTCGAAGAACGTCCTTCCGGAAAAATCATCCTATCGAAAGAGTGCGTTCGATTTTGGGGATTTAAAGGATTCGATCGCGAACCGGATACGTTTCCCTCTTTTTTGTTTCATCTCCACGGAAAGGTTCGGGACTACGCGGACTTTACGGAAAAAGTTCTTTTAAAACACATTCAAGATTCGGAATATTTTGATACACTTTTTGTCGATAATCATATTCTACGTTTTTTTTGGAAAACGGTAAAGGAAGGCGAAACGACATATCGTCTTTATACGTTTGAAGTTTTGGCCGGGGAACACGAGGAGGGAAGTCCGATCGTAGAATCCATTTTTTACAGACTTCCGGAACCCGCGTTTTTATTCGATCCGACCACTTTACGTTTTCTTGCCGTAAACGACGCGGCGGTTTATCTCTACGGGTTTTCCAGGAAAGAATTTTCTTCTATGAATCTGTTGGACATTCGTTCGGAAGAGGATCGCACCGATATGGAAACGTTGATTCAAAATTACGCGCAGGAAACGGGAATTCGATCCAGAGGAGTTTGGAGACATTGGAGAAAGGATAAAAAATTTATTTACGTGAAAATCACGGCGAACCGAATTCCGTTCGGGGATTCCTTCGCGGTTTTGGCGATTTTGACGAACGTTTCCGAAACGATAGAAACCTCGTACGCCTTAAAACAAAGCCGCTCCGAAAAACAATCCGTTATCGAAAGTATGTCGGATCGATATTTTGCGCTTTCCAAAGACTGGAGATTTATTTCCGCGAACCGGCAATCCCTAATTACATTAGGAAAATCTAAAGAAGAATTGATCGGCAGAAACATCTGGGATTTGTATCCGGTGCCCGAGGCTCTGTTTTTTCGGGACAAGTACGAACTTGCGGTCCGAACCGGAAAACCGCTTACTTTCGAATATAAAATCGCCGAAACCGGAAACGTGATTGAGTTCAGGGTTTTTCCTTTTGAGGAAGGGATTTCCGTTTTTTTTCAGGACATCACTGAAAAAAGAAGAAGAGATACGAAACAGAATATTCTTAAAGAAATTTCCTTAAAAATCCCGAAAGCGTCGAGTGTAAAAGAATCATTCGAGATTCTTTTTGAAACGATCTGTAAGGAAACCTCTTGGAGTTTTGCCCAAACCTGGAGATTTCAAAACGGCGCGATCGTTTTGGAGGAGAGTTCTCCCTGGTATTCGGCCGATGCGATTTTTTTGCGGTATAGAATCGCTTGTTTTGAAACCAAGTTTTCTCCCGGAGAAGGAATGATCGGAAAAGTGTTTGCCGCGAAAAAAATCCGTTTTGTCCGGGACGTTCAAAAGGAAAAGGATTTTAAACGGGCGCAATTTGCGATTCAATCCGGAATCCGTTCTTGGATTGCGATTCCCTTACGGACGGGACACGAAACTTACGTTCTGGAGTTCTGTACTCGGACCGAATTCGATTCAGAAAATTCTTATATTCAAATGTTTGAATTGATTTCGGATCAGATCGAGGTTTTGTTTAAAAACAAGGAATCGGAAGAGGAAAAAGATCATTTTTTTAAATTATCCGGGGATATGTTCCAGATTTCCACACTGGGCGGGCAGATTATAGAACGGAATCACGCTTGGGAGGAAGTTTTGGGTTATACTTCGGAAGAATTGAACGGGATCGATTCCATGGAAATCGTTCATCCGGACGATAGGGATAAGATGTCGGAGGCCCTCGTCGAGGTTCGAAAGCACGGAAAAAATCTTTCGGTTGCGCTTCGATATATCACCAAACACGAGCAGACGAAAACGATTCTCTGGAAGACGATCGTTTCTCCGGAACACCGACTCGTTTACAGTACGGGAAAAGATATCACCGAAATTCAAGAAACTCAACTCAAGCTGGAGAATATGACTAAAGAGCTTCAACGATCGAACGCCGACTTGGAGGATTTCGCTTTTATTGCGTCTCACGATCTTCAGGAACCTCTGCGAAAAATCATGGCTTTCGGAGATCGTCTTTTGAAAAAAACGTCCGATTTGGATTCCGAATCCGTGGACTATATTCAAAGAATGTCTTCTTCCGCGCATCGATTGTCCAACTTGATCGAAGGTCTTTTGTCGTATTCTCGGATTAAGACCAAGGCCAAACCGTTCCAGTTCGTCGACTTAAGCAATATCTTAAAGGATTCCATCGGCGATTTGGAAATTTATATCAAAGAAAAAAACGCGAAGGTCTTAGGTTCCAAGATCGGTTATACTTGGTGCGACCCGTTTCAGATGGGAACGGTTTTTCAAAATCTAATCAAAAACGGAATCAAGTTCAATCGGAGTGAAATACCCGAAGTTATCATTCAGTGTGTCGCACATCCCACGGCGCAGAACCGGATTCAAATTACCTTTTCCGATAATGGAATCGGTTTTGACAAAAGGCACGGGGATAAGATATTTACGCTCTTTCAAAGACTCCATAGCCGGGAAGATTATGACGGAAACGGAATCGGTCTTGCGGTTTGTAAAAAAATTATTGAACTTCACGGAGGAAGAATTTACGCCGAAAGCGTTTTAAGGAAAGGTTCCACGTTTTATGTGGATCTTCCGGGTTCTTTCGCGTCGGATTAAAAAGTATGAAAGCGGAAATTAAAAATCGGAATTCGATTCATATACTCGTTGCCGAGGATGATCCGGACGATCGTCTATTGATGAAGGACGGTTTTAGGGAGAATAATCTCATCAATCCCTTACATTTTGTGAAGGACGGGGAGGAATTATTCGAGTTCCTTCAAAACAAAGGAGAATATTCTGATATTCTTAAATACCCGAGACCTGGAATCATTCTTTTGGATCTGAATATGCCCAGAATGGACGGAAGAGAAGTTTTAAAAACGATCAAGTCCTCCGCGAAGTTCAAAACGATTCCGGTCATCGTTCTTACGACTTCCAGAGAGGAGGAGGATATGTTTCAAACTTACGATCTGGGTGCAAACTCGTTCATTCGAAAACCGGTGGAGTTCGGCGCGTTTATGGAAACGATTCGAACCTTGGGAGAATATTGGCTGGAAATCGTGGAGCTTCCCGTTGTTCAGTGACGATTTATCGGACGAGGTTTCGGTTTGTCTGATCGAAGACGACGAAGAGGATTTCGTTCTTTTTAAGGCATATCTGGACGAAATTCCGTTCCCCAAATACAAACTGACTCGTTTTAAGGACGCTCAGAGCGCTTTTGCCGATTTAAAAACCGATCCTTCCAAATATAAGATTTATGTAATCGATCATTTTTTAGGATCGCAAATCGGATTAGAAATCTTGCATGAGATTCGTACGATCGCGGGTTCCGTTTCTGCGGTTTTGATTTCGGGGATATCGAAAGAGGAAATGGAAACGATCTCAAAAGAAGCGGGATTTCAGGGTTATCTGGAAAAGAAAAATCTTTCCGCGTTTACTCTATCAAAAACGTTGTTTGCCGTTTTGAAGGAAAGGGAAGAGTCGACGGAGAATCGTTCGGACGTTTTTCTTTTGAGGATGGAAGTCATATCCCGATTTTCCGGAGGAATCGCTCACGATTTTAATAATATTCTAAACATCATCATCGCAAACCTGGATATGTTGGAGATGCAGTGTAAGGATCAACCGGACGTTTTGAATCGGATTCGTTCCGCACAAAATGCGGTTATGCGAGGCGCGGAGGTAAATAAGAAGTTACTGAATTTTTCCAGAAAACAATCCCTGCAACCGGAGGTCGTGGACCCGAATCGGTTGATCGCCGATTATTTGGAAAAATCCAAGGACGTTTTTCCGGAGAACGTTCAAGTGACGTTCGAACCCGGTTCGGGTGGTGATCTTTGCCGGATCGATCCGGGCGAATTTGCGAATTGTCTTATGAACTTACTTCAAAACGCAAAGGAAGCTCTTGAAGAATCCGGAGGAAAAATTTTGATCGAAACCGATACGATCGTCTTAAATTTTAAAGATAAGTCGCTGGGTTTAAAGGAAGGAAATTATTTTCTACTGAGGGTTGCGGACAACGGGAGAGGAATGGATGCGAACCTATTCGATAAAATTTTTGAACCTTTTTTCAGCACAAAACAAAAAGGAAAAAATTCCGGACTTGGCCTCCCAATGATCTTCGGCTTCGTAAAAAGAAGCGACGGACGAATCGTCTTTGATTCCCACTCGGGGGTGGGTTCGGATTTTTATATTTATCTTCCGATTGAACAACTAAAATCAAATCCTAATTTTGTAACCGTCAAATCCTCCGAAAAGCCGAAGGAAATTTTTTATTTTTCGGACGAAGGAGAATCTTCAAGGAGAGCGTCTTATATCTTTCGGAGATTTGGATATCGGGTTTTTCGTTTTAAAGACTTAAACGTTTTTGAATCTTATCTTTCCAAGGTAGGTTCGGAAGCCGTATTGCTTTCGGAAACCTGGCGAGAGGATTTTTCGAAGTGGACCGAGATTGTGATGAACGCGCAAGGATCCGGCTTGAAAGCGAGAGTTTATTGTTTTTATTCTTCGATCGACGCATACAAATCGAAAAATTTCGTTTATATCCCTTGGCCGATATCTCGAAAATCTCTTGAGAATCATTTCGGTATATTATAATTTAGCCATCCATGAGTCAGCTTGCATCGCCCAATCTATTGATTTTAGACGACGAGGAGGAAATCGCGGGAATCCTCGGGGATCTTGCCAAACAATGCGGTTTTGAAGTTACGGTCACGCATGAGGCCGGAGTATTTTTCGAAAAATTGAGCGAGAATACCGAACATATCATTTTGGATCTCATGATTCCCGGCGTGGACGGAGTCGACGTTTTACGGATGTTATCCGGAAAAAAAGTTTCCGTTTCCATCATCCTGATCAGCGGGGCGGATCGAAGAGTTTTACAGAGCGCCGAGGCCCTCGCGATTCAGTACGGATTAAAAATTTCGGGAGTTCTTGAAAAGCCGATTCGAATTCAAGAATATCAGAAAGTTCTTATGGGACTTATTTCCGATCAAAAGAAAAACGAATCTTCGAACACTTTTGCTCCCGCAAAAAAAACCTCTAAGGAACCGCCGTCCGCGATCTCCGCCGAAGAAATCGAGATCGCGATTCGAGAAGATCAAATGTTGCTTTTTTATCAACCCAAGATCGATTTTAAAACGGGAACCGTTTCCGGTTTTGAATCCTTGGTGCGCTGGTCTCATCCCGAGCGCGGTTTAATTTTTCCGGATTCGTTCATTCCGACTTTGGAATCGTATCCGAGTCTGATGGACGCGATGACCGAAAAACTGATTCTTCAGGCCCTCTCTCAGTGTTCGGTTTGGAACAAACAATTTCCGGGGATCGCCGTTGCGGTTAACGTTTCTCCCGTGAGTATGAACAAGCTGATTCTCCCCGAAACCATTTCCAAGATGATAGAAGGTTTCGGTCTGAAGAACAATCAGTTGATCGTTGAAGTTACGGAAACTCAGTTATTGGAAAATATCATATCGACCTTGGATATTCTGACTCGGATTCGACTTCGAGGGATCGGACTTTCCGTGGATGATTTTGGAATCGGTTATTCTTCCCTGAAACAAATTCATCGTTACCCGTTTACGGAACTCAAGATCGATCGATCTTTTGTGAGTGTGGCTCCGTACGATAAGGAAGCGCTTTTTATCTGTCAGGCCGCGATCGATCTCGGTCATAAACTCGGAATGACGGTCGTTGCGGAAGGGATTGAAACCGCCGAGGTGGGAGAGTTGATGAAAAAACAAGGTTGTGATAAAGGGCAGGGATATTTTTACAGCAAACCTATGCCTGCGAACGCGACCTTACCGTTTTTATCCACGTTTAAGTGCTAAACGATTTGCGAGCGGTTGAAAGTTTGTCCGATTGTGAAAGTGTCGGGACAAGTTTTATTTTTTTTCGTACTTTGTATCTCGTTTAGAGAGTCATTTTCTAGTTTACTCCAACCGAAAGAATTCGATTCTTCCGGTTGTATGAAAAATTTTCTTCAGGACCCGGATTTTCCGATTTTAATCCGAGCCTATCGTTCTTCCTTGATCCGACGCTATTCGACTTCCAATTTGGAACGTTATCCGGAATTGAAAGTACTTCCAAGATCTGTCGTCGATACTCTTTTAAAATATTTTTTAGAGCTTCTTTATCCGGAATACAAGGGTAGAGTTTTGTTGGACGCAGCTTTTCATTCCCTTGCCGGTTTTGTACATAGCCCTTCCAAGGTTTTCGGTTTGATCGGCTCCTTAGGCGCCGCCGCTTTCAGTTTCGGAAGACATTTAGGCGCCGCGTTTAAGACGGGTTTTGCGGCCCTAAATTCTTATCTTACGGCAAGACATTTTGAAACCCTAATGTTCGAATTCACAAAAGAAGAATTGAGATCGGGGAACGATCCGGAAGACCCGATCGTCTTTGATAGAATCCTTTCTCGGATTCCCAAAAAAGAAGCGGACCAATTTAGAAAGGATATCGTGAAACTCTTTGAAACTCTTTCCAATAGGGAACTTTTAAACAAGATCGTTTTGATGATGAAAACGATCGTTTCCAAAATGGAAAACAAACCGAAAATTTATACTCCCGAAGACGTCGAAGGAATCCGTCTCGGTCTCGTAATATTACAAAAAGGCGAGGAGCTTTTTCAAGGGCTTTCCGATCCGGAAATGAAATTGATCCTAACCTCGATCGATCGAATCGAATCCGACTTTTTCGAAGACGCTCTGAAAAGAAACAAACGAGTTTGAACCGATTTTTGATTCGGATTGTAACCTTTACCGGGTTCCATTAAAAAACGGAAATCAATCGATTCTTTATTTTATGATTTTACGTTTTTCTAAAAAGTCCTTGCGAGGAGGTTCCGGATTCGTTAGAATTAAGGTTCTTAAAGTGGAGTAAAGTCTATGAAAAAATTCTTTGATTGGACGGCACGGATTGTTGCAATTGTGATTCTGATTCCGGCGTTTTACTTTAAACTTTCCGGTACGGATCGTTCCGTCGCTACGTTTACGGCTTTGGACGCCGAACCGTTCGGGCGTTATATCGTCGGCTTTTTCGAGTTAGGCGTCGTATTTTTATTGTTACTCCCGCAGACGAGTTGGTTAGGCGCGATGATTACGACGGTAATCATGATAGGAGCGATCGGTTCTCATATTTCCGTGCTCGGTTTTCAGGGTGATATGGGAGTTTCTTTTTTATTGGCCATCGTCGTTCTTATTTGTTGCGTAACCGAGTTGATCGCGAGTAAGGACAGAAATCCGATTTTTACGAGAATACTTTCGAACAAAGGTTAGTTTGTAAGTATATTTTAACTTTGTTATATTGATAACGCGAGTTCTGACGACTCACGTTATCCGCGCTTTTCTTCGTTCCGGATTGAAGTTTTTAATTTTTTACCGGTTGTTCTTTTTCCCCGCGACAGGGATGTGAAAGGCGCGTTAGCGTCTCGAGGTCATACTTTATGTTTTTTGATTTTAAAGGAATTTGCGAGAGATGAGTCGCTTTGCGACGAACCTGGAACCAGCCCGGTCCTGCCAAGTTCTATGAGATTTTGGATTTCAGAAACGGCCGCAGGAGTCGCCCCGCAAATTGAGAAGGATTTTGGAATCAGGGTTCAGTTACGTTTTCCTAATAGAGGGATCAGACTTTAACAAAGTATGATTTTTCTATTTCTGTAAATGATTCTGAACTTTGATTTCTGAAATCTATTCACTAGAATGTTCCGACAAGAATGAAGTTTTTTACTTGCAAAAAGTATGATTTTCTGATAGAGAAAAACCTCCGAGTCTTCCCACCGCCTCTCCCCTCCACCCAAAACGCGGGGGAAACTAAAGCACAACGCGGGGCGACTCGCCGTTACGCAGTCTCACATCCTGTTCGACTTGGCTCCACGGCGTCTCGCTCGTTCCTCAGGACATCCTGTCCTTCGGTCGCGTTTGTTTACGCTCTCTAAGGATCGCTACAAACGCTCTTCTCGCTCGCTTCGAGTCCTATTCGTTTGTTGTTTTAAATCTTGCCGATGGGGCGACTCGAACCGACACAGAGTTGCCCCCGGTGGATTTTGAATTTACTTGAAAAAAAAGAAGATTTTGAATCTTGCCGATGGGGCGACTCGAACCGACACAGAGTTGCTCCCGGTGGATTTTGAATTTACTTGAAAAAAAAGAAGATTTTGAATCTTGCCGATGGTCGGACTCGAACCGACACAGAGTTGCCCCCGGTGGATTTTGAATCCACTGCGTCTACCAGTTTCACCACATCGGCGGTTTGATTGCGAAAGATCGGTCAGTCGTCTACTTCGATGTACTTCCCTTTTCCACGGGCGACGATCTTGCCGATTTCGTTTTCGATTTCCGCTCTGTTTTCGATTACTTTCTTATTTTTCTTCACGAACCATCCGCGTAAATGGAGAGGTTGGTTCACGAAGGCAGGTTGTAAAAATCGAATCGTAAGTTCGCCCGTAGTCGTTTTGAAATTCATGGCTTCGTTGATTTTGACCATGATTTCGTCTAAGATCGTAGATATAATTCCAGGATGAATTACGTCAGGTTGACCTTGGAACTTTTCCGGACAAGTGAAGTCACCGTATGCGGATTGTGTATCTTCATCGAAAGTGATTTTCAATTGAAGTCCGTCCGGATTGTCCGGACTGGATCCAAAACTTAAGTTTGCCCGAACCGAAGCTTTCATAGGTCAGAAATATACTATACATCCATGACGTCAATTACAAAAAGAAGTTCGAATGGGTTTAAGATTGGCATCCGGTTTGGTCGATTTTTAGAACAGTAACTCCTCTCCATGACAACACTCCTATTATTCATGTTAGGTCTTTTATCCGCCGGAGCGGGGGCTTATACTTTATTCAAAGACAAACCTGCTCCGAAAGATTCCGATTCCGGAAAGTCTTCTTCGGGCGGCGGGGCGGCGGCAGGTCGTAGCGGCGGTGACTCTAATGTTCGAGGAGATAGGGGAAAAGAAATTCCGATTTCTTTTCCGGACGGTGGATCTTCCGGATCTCAGACGGGCGGTCCTCCGACCCAAACAGGGCAAGGACCTTCGCCTCAGGGCGGAACAGGGCAGCAGCCTTTGCCCGCGGGCGAACCTAAACTTGGAAAAGAAGATTCTCAAAAGCACAAAGAAGAATTTCCGGGTCTTCGTAAAAAGCCTAAGTTAAATCTGAAGAATAAAGTCGACGATATCATTCGCAATAATTCTAAATTTGCAAATCACCGTCGCCCTCTCATCAATGCCGAGGCTCTGGTTGATAAGGAAAGTTTTAACGGTGCATTAGAAATTTATAAAAGAACCAAAACTCGAGTTCCGGATGAAGAGATCCGGAAAAAAATTCAGGAGAATATCGATCAGATCCAAGATCATCTCGAAAACGACGATGAAGACGTGTATCGCCCCGATCATTTTGGCGGACCTCCGATTCCTTTGGGTGATCTCGTTCGAGCCATCAGGGACATCAGTGATTCGTTAGGCGATACGATTGCCAAAGGATTTTCGCATTCGATTCCCCTTCCTCTTTCTCCTTTGGATCCGGGTGCGATTTCGGGATCCTCCGATACCACCGGTCCCGTTTCTTATCAGATTTTTAGTCCAGGACCTCCTTTGCCTCCGGAAGAGCCGATTCCACTTCCAAGCCCCGGAACCGGAGAGAAATCTTTTCCCTCCAGTGGTGGCGGATCTGGCGGAAGTCCCGGCGCTGGATCGGGTGGTGTGGGAACTCCCTCCAGTGGTGGCGGATCTGGCGGAAGTCCCGGCGCTGGATCGGGTGGTGTGGGAACTCCCTCCGGTGGTGGCGGATCTGGCGGAAGTCCCGGCGCTGGACCGGGTGTTGTGGGAACTCCCTCCGGCGTCGGTGGTGGATCTGGCGGAAGTCCGGGTGCTGGATCGGGTGTTGTGGGAACTCCCTCCGGTGGTGGTGGATCTGGCGGAAGTCCGGGTGCTGGATCGGGTGTTGTGGGAACTCCCTCCGGTGGTGGTGGATCTGGCGGAAGTCCTGGCGCTGGATCAGCCTATGCGGAACCGAGTGCGATGGATCTTCCGGACGATACTTTCTTTTCCGAAGAGTGGGAGAAGTTTAAGGATTTGCCCCTGGTGGATCGCAGAACGGGAGAAAGTAGGAGGTCCGGTCCGGATCGTCGCGGGGCAAACTCAAATCGAAAGGATCGAAGACAAGACGAGGATCGAAGAAAGGAAGATCTTTTTAAACTAAGAGACGAATATCTCAAACAAAAAGAAGAGCAAAAAAAAAGAGAACGAGAAGAAACGAGCTCCCAGAACCAAGAGGCGATTGATTATGATTATTTACCCGAAAGAGACGACCTACCTCCGTTTTTAGCTCCCATCCTCCCAAAGATTGAACTCGTACCGATTCGACTTCCGGATCCTCAGGATAAAACGGTGCGACCTTTGGAAGAAAAACCGCCGGAGGTTCCCAGTTCGGCTCCGTCGGGAGAGCTTCGGCTGGAAGCTCCCGCGAGTTCGGAGGCTCCGGAAAAAGAGTCAAAACCATTAGAACTTCCTAAAATAGGTCTTCCGGAACCCGAATATCAGAAGGCGGGAGAAACGACAACTCCTGAAATTCCTCATCTAGCGCCTGAATCCGGCGGCGCACCGGATGAGACGCCTGAAATAGAGGTTCTTGAGGGAGGTCTTGAACCTCTCGGCGAGGAAACCGAGGAGGAAGCGGGAAGCGGAGGGGATGGATCCGGAGAGGGTTCGAAGGAAGAAGAACCGAGGATGATCCACGGGATACTGGAGTTAAAACCTCCGGAAGTGGACGACGCACCGTTTTTGACTCTTACCTACGATTTCGATAAAATTCCGCACGCGTTTAAACTTTCAAAGAATTACAGTATTATGGAATACTCATACTATAAATACAAACCGATGCTCGTCAAAGCGCAGGAATTTGCGAGAAGGAAAATGTTGAAAAACGCCCTGAATTATTATAGAGTCATCAAGTCCCAGAATATTCCTCCCGAACTCAGAAAAATGATCAATCGAAACATTAAGGATATTACCGAGTTTATGGAAAAATATCTTATGGCAAAGGGCGGTTAACGTTTCGAGAACTTCCGCATTTTTTACGGAGAACTCGAGTCGATTACTAACGGCGATTTCCGCCGATGGTCCGATAAAAATCATACTTTTTACTTGCAAAAAGTATGATTTTCTAATAGAGAAAAGCGCCTTTTTCGCCGCCCGCACCGATTTGAAAAACTCTTAAAAGACCTGGTAAGGTTCATTCCAATACACGTTGGATGAAAATTTTACTCAAGGATCCGTCTTAAAACTTCATTAGAGTTGTTGAAAAATTCAATTGTCGCGATTAACAAAACCGCTTCAATCGTCCGTTTCAATAAAACAAAAACAAATGGAGAATTAATTTTTCAACAACTCTATTTCCATTTTGAAAAGGTTTTGTCTTGTTTTGATCCGTTACGATGGGTATTCTCAATCGGTTTTCGGATCGGAAGAGTGATCCGAACTTTCCAAAGAAAAATAACGATGGATGTTAAAACCCAAGGTCCATTCTTTTTTGTCGTAATCGAAATCGGCGCCTCGTAACAACTGAGTGTGCGCGATGGATCGGCTGTTCGTAACGAACAACTGAAAGACATGACCTCCCGTTTCAAAGTCCACCCCGAAACTCAAGGGAACGGACATGTATTCCACCGGTTTGGAAAGTAGAATGTTGTTAACGATTGCGTCTAACGTTCTTCCGCTCGCGATCAGATCGTTGACTTCGGAAGCGGAATATTCGACTCCGTTGATTTTTGTTTTTCTGTCTTCTGCGGCGTAAGAATCTCCGATATAATCCCGTTTCGGAGTGAGGATCGTTCCGAATGTGAAATCCAGACGTTTGAAAAGATGAATTCTAAACGAAACGTCTAATCCGGTTCGATCGTTGGAAAGATGATCTTTGACGAAGTTTCTATGAACGAACATCGGGGAAAGTTGTAGAGAAAAAAGATCGCCGAACCTTCTGGAAATCAAAAAGGAAGCCAACGTACTTTGTCGATCCGAATCGGTAAGTTCGTAAGTATTCAACCGTTTGCCCGCTTCGGAATCAAAACCGGGATAACCGGTCGAAACCTTGAGATAAGGACCGTAAAATCGATTTTGTTTTTCGGTTTCTTGTCCGAAAACACCGAAAAAACTCACCGTAACCGGAAAGCCGGAGTCTTGAGTCAACAGTCGAATCTTTCCTCTCGCTTCGTATGTTTTTTGAAACGAAGTCCTTGCGATACCGATCGTGATCCGATCGGTAAGACCGTAATCGAGAGAGAGTTGTGTGTTGGCTCCGTTGTCCAAACCCGCAAAATCGTAAGAAGTGGATTTAGCGCTGCCAAAACGGTGATTGATTCTAAAATCCAAACCGTTCTTACCTACGTCTTCGGTGCTCGGCATGTGGATGAGACTGCTTCCTAAGAATGCGGACTTCCTCTGTTCCTGTCCGAATAAGGCGAAAGAAAAAGAGATCAACAGAATAAAAAACGGAATTAAGGAAAAGTTGATTTTAAAGTTCATGATTTAAATTGCCATAGAATGGAGGTTTCGATTTTGATTTTTTCATTGAGTTTCAAAATTACTAATTTAGGAATTTCGATTTTAAAATCGCTTAGTAGGATCTCGAAATCCGCGCGGATCCAAAGATCCTTTCCCTTCTCTACGAAGTTCCCTTGAATTCGAACGTTCTTTTTCGTAATTCCGTGTAAGATGAAATCCCCTTCGACGATCACCGTTTTGGAAGATACGTCCCATTTCGAAATGTTTCCGTTAAAGACCACATTCGGAAAACGTTCCGTTTCCAGATAATTCTCGTGCATATGACGGTTCATCAGCCGGTTGGGAACGTTTAAGTCGTTAAGATTGATTTGAAAGGAGAATTTTTTCGATTTCAGATCGGCGTTTCCTTCCGCTTTTTGCAAGGAGCCCCGGATCGTTTCCTGGGGCGCCTCGCTTAAAAAACGAATGTCCGTTTCCTTAACGACCCACTCCTCCGAAAGTTTTTTTTCGGAGCGGAGCGGAGAAAGAAAAAAAAATTGAGCGGTCAGAAAAATTAGGAAAACCGCATATAGGAATCTTTTGAAAATCAAGGATTTGCACCTTTGAGAATCCAACAGTAAACGGCTTTATTGATGGAATCGTTATTGTTGATTCGCATCGATCCCGTATTGATCTTTTGAAAGAGCGCACTGTTTTTGGGATCGTTTACGGTCACTCTGGTTCGAACCGCACTGTAAGAAGTGACGTCGAACCCGGAGGTCGGGTTGCCGGCGTTGTGACAAGTGGCGCAGGTGCTCGTTCCCGCCTGATTTAACGTGGAGAATGCGGGGGCCGCATCGGTACAATCCGCGTTTGTAGGCTCTTTCAAAGGCGCCGACGAGTTCAAAAGTAAAGCCAGGAACTTTAAGGAATCTTCCTCGTCCGAACTTTTTTCATTTTGACAACTCCACAGAACGGAACAGAGACAAAAAATCAGAATTCCAATTTGAAACGGTTTACGAATTTCTTTCATAAAACTCTCCCTTAAAAAACGAATTTACAATAAATGAGATCACCGTTTGCGAATTTCAATCTCATAATGAACCTGAAGTTCAAAAATAAAAAATTTGGAATCCAAATTTTCGAAAGAAAATTGTCTTTTTTTTGCAGGATTCGAATCTTCTTTTTCCCTGAAACATTTCAACCGATTCCACTCGACGTGACCGAACCCTGAAAAACCCGTAGATAACGTGTGTTTGGCGGTTGAAATCTTGGGCGAATCCGGCCTAACGGCCGGACCGCGCTTTCTGCTCTGATCAACAAATTGACGATCGGCTTGAAAAACGAAATCCTTTCGTCATTCCAATTTGTTGATCTCGCTTCAATCGCTTTCGCATCGGTTATACCGAACCCACGTTAAATAACGTGAGTTCGGCGGTTGAAAGTTTGGGCGCATCCGGATCGCGCCTTTTGCAACTCAATGTTTCTCCCTGGCGCTGCGAGGGAGCAGTCGACTTTAGTTCCCGGGTCGTTCCATAACCGACCCCAAATGAAAACGGAACCGCAGAATGAGTGATGATGGAGGGCATGTTTAGTGGCGTGGGACTAGGGATCAGTGGTTAGGATGGACCTTGCCTGCCGCTAGGAATTAGGAGCCGCTGTAGGTTATGTATGTAAAAATCCTAACCCCTAGTGTCTAAAACCGCGCCACATAAAACGCGGAAATCCTCACAATACAACCTGACCTTTTCCATTTGACCGGAAAGAGAGTTCTCAAAACTGTACTTCTATAACTCGTTCGAAACAAACGTTTTAGGAACGGCTAAAATAGAGGCTAACTATGAGCGATAACTTAAAAAAAAGAAGTTCGATGACTACCGACGGGGACAATCGCGCGCCCAATCGAGCGATGCTTCGTGCCGTCGGTTTTACGGACGAAGACTTTCACAAACCGATGATCGGAATCGCATCCACTTGGAGCGAAGTAACCCCTTGTAATATTCATATCAATAAACTCGCCGAAAAAGTCAAAGAGGGCGTTCGAACCGCCGGAGGAGTTCCTCAAATTTACGGAACGATCACGGTTTCCGACGGAATTACGATGGGCCACGAAGGGATGCATTTTTCCCTTCCTTCCAGAGAAGTGATCGCGGATTCGATCGAGATCGTTTCCAACGCGATGAGACACGACGGAGTGATCGCGATCGGCGGTTGTGATAAGAACATGCCCGGTTGTCTCATGGCTCTTTGCAGAATCGACGCTCCTTCCATTTTCGTTTACGGGGGAACCATTCTTCCGGGGCATTGTGACGGTCAGGACGTGGATATCGTCTCGATCTTCGAGGCGGTCGGTAAATTCAACGCCGGAAAAATTTCAAGAGAGGAGTTCGTTCGGATCGAACAGAACGCTTGTCCCGGTGCGGGAAGTTGCGGAGGGATGTATACCGCCAACACGATGTCTTCCGCGATCGAAGCGCTGGGAATGAGTCTTCCCGGATCGGCTTCCATGCCCGCGGTGAGTTCCAGAAAATCGGAGGATTGTTACGAGGCTGGAAAGGCGCTGATCCGTCTCATCCAAAAAGGAATCACTCCGAAACAGATTCTTACCAAAAAAGCGTTCGAGAACGCGATCACCGTAGTTCTTGTGTTAGGCGGTTCCACCAACGCGGTCCTTCATTTGATTGCGATCGCGAAAGAAATCGGAGTGGATCTGACTCTCGAAGACTTTGATCGAATCAGTAAAAAAACTCCTCACCTCGCGGATCTAAAGCCGGGTGGAAAATACGCGATGACCGACCTCGATAAAGTGGGCGGGGTACACGGCGTGATGAAATATCTTTTAAAAGAAGGCATGCTTCACGGGGATTGTATCACCGTTACCGGAAAAACGATTGCAGAAAATCTAATGGATATGCCCGACCTGGTTCCGAACCAGACGATCGTTCGTAAAAAATCGGAAGCGCTCCATCCTTCCGGTCCTCTCGTGATTTTAAAAGGAAACCTCGCACCGGACGGAGCGGTCGCTAAAATTTCGGGTCTGAAAAAAATTTCCATTACAGGTCCCGCAAAAGTTTTCGAATCCGAAGACGATTGTTTCAACGCGATCATGAACGACAAAATCAAACCCGGAGACGTGATCATCATTCGTTACGAAGGTCCCAAAGGCGGCCCCGGAATGAGGGAGATGCTCGCCGTAACTTCCGCGCTTGTCGGAAAAGGTTTGGGAGAAGACGTGGGTCTTATGACCGACGGTCGATTCAGCGGTGGGACTCACGGTCTTGTGGTCGGACATATTTCACCGGAGGCGTTTGAAGGCGGCCCGATCGCGATCGTTCAAAACGGAGATTCGGTTACCATCGATTCGACGAAGAATCTGCTTCAAGTCGAAATCTCCCAGGAAGAAATCGATAAACGGTTGAAGAACTGGAAACCGATTCCGCCTAGATACAAGTCCGGAGTCCTTGCGAAATACGCCAAACTCGTTCAATCGGCGACTAACGGAGCGATTACGAATCTGCTTTGAAAACGATCTATCTTGCAGGATCGGAAGTATTCTTACCGGAGGTTCTTTCTCTTCTGCAGGATAGAAAATCTCTTTGTGTGTCGTTCGGCCTTAACGCAGATTTTGCGTTAGGCGACATTGTTGCGCGGGAATTTACAAATGCAAGAAATTGAATCCTTACTTAAGAAAGCAAGGTCGTGTTCGCTCTGCGCCAAGAATCTTCCTTTTCCGTCAAAACCCATTTTTCGCGTCAATCCCATGGCCCGAATTCTACTGATCGGGCAAGCGCCTGGACTGAAAGTTCACGAGTCCGGTATCCCCTGGCAGGACGCAAGCGGAGAACGGCTTCGTGCCTGGATGGGACTGAGTGCGGATACTTTCTACGATGAGCAAATTGTCGCGATTATGCCGATGGGTTTTTGTTATCCGGGCAAAGGAAAATCAGGAGACTTGCCGCCACGACCTGAATGCGCTCCCGAATGGCATCCGCGTTTATTGCCTCTAATGCCGAATATTCGTTTAACAATTCTGATCGGACAGTATGCGCAGGAGCGTTATTTGTTAAAGAAGAAGGCGAATCTGACTGAGACCGTAAAAGCCTTTAGGGAATACGCGCCGCAGTATTTACCGTTAGTACATCCTTCCCCGAGGAACCAGATCTGGTTGAAGAGAAATCCTTGGTTTGAAAAACAGCTCGTTCCAGACTTGCAGAAGCGTATTCAGGCGCTTCTCTAAGATGCGTAAATTCCCAATAACATTTCTCGTTCCGTAACTTTAAATGACATCTGAAAATTTGCATATGTGGAACGTTTCGTGTTTATGCGTATGTCGCCTAAACGCGGCTTATGCGACGGTAATAGATTTCGCGATTAGTTGAACGTCGTCAATTCGGCGTTTATACGACATTCGTAGATTCTCCCGTATTCGATCTGCTGCGTCTGGCTAAAAAACAAGATCCACTGCGCCCTGAATTTTAATTCATATTATAAATTTATGAAGTATTTCTTCCGTTCCAGTCTTCAAAACAGTAAGAACTTTTTTCGGAAGCAAGTAGCGATAATCTTTTAAGAGTTCGGGAATATATCGTTTTTTGCATAAACCGGCGTCGTAAACCTGGCGGTTGTTTGCGGAACGTTTGAGCAAATCTTTGATCTGCGATTTTTTCATTTGATCCACGTAGGGAAGGATCAATTGAAAATTCTTTTCAGCCTGTCTGAAAGATCTGGATCTTCCGATGAGATCTACGATCATATTTGTCCCGACGGTAAAATTACAACGGATAATTCCGGGAATTAGATCGCTGATCGATACTGTTTCTTCCTTGATTTTGGCCGATTGTGTTTTACCGACAAATCCCTTGGGGATCGTTCCGTCCAAGGAAAGAAAAACCAGCGTCATTTCTTGAAAGGCGGCGATCCCCGCTTCTTGAACGCACCAAGGCGACCTTTCGTAATCCGCGCTTAAGAGCGCGACGAACAGATCCGACTTTGCCAACTCGTTTAAGATTACGGTCTGCCATTCCGAAGAAACCTTGATGTCTTCGTGGGCGAGAAAGGAGGAAATCCCGAAATGATCGAGTAGGTTCTGAATTTTACCTGCGGTGTATTTGTCTGCTGTGGAGTAACTGGTAAAGGCTTTCATCTTTTTGTACTCATACGAACGATAGTATCATTATAACCGCGTAGTCGACAAAAGCCGCCTCCTAACTTTTAGACGTAAGTTTAGGGAAACGGAATGTGTTTTGTCTATCGACTAACCGTAAATAAACGATCGTCCGAGTGCAAGGAGACGTAAGAATTTTGTTACATACTTCTGCGGTATTGCCCGCCGACTTCGTACAGTGCGTGCGTCATCTGACCTAAGGAAACTTTTTTAGAAGTTTCGATCAGCTCCTCGAAGATATTCCCGTTGGAAAGACAAACGGTTTTCAGACGTTTCAAACGAGCTTCCAGATCCTTCTCGTTTCGTTTTTGAAATTCTCTCAACGCGCCTATTTGAGCCTGTTTTTCGGAATCGGTGGAACGGATCACTTCTTGGGGAACAATCGTAGGGGAGCCTTCTTTGCTTAAGAAAGTGTTCACTCCGATCACCGGAAATTCTCCGCTGTGCTTTAAGGATTCGTAATATAACGATTCTTCCTGGATTTTATTTCTTTGATACATCATCTCCATCGCTCCGAGAACTCCGCCTCTTTCGGAAATTTTGCGGAACTCTTCGAGGATCGCTTGTTCGACCAAGTCGGTGAGTTCCTCGATGATAAACGAACCTTGGCCGGGGTTTTCGTTTTTTGTAAGTCCAAGTTCCCGATTGATGATAAGTTGGATCGCCATCGCGCGTCGAACGGATTCTTCCGTCGGCGTGGTGATCGCTTCGTCGTATGCGTTCGTATGCAAGGAATTGCAATTGTCGTAGATCGCGTATAACGCCTGCAAGGTGGTTCTGATATCGTTAAACGCGATCTCTTGTGCGTGAAGAGATCTCCCCGAAGTTTGGATATGATACTTGAGCATCGCCGAACGGTCGTTAGCCCCGTACTTGTTTTTCATCGCCTTCGCCCAGATTCTTCTCGCAACCCTACCGATCACCGCATACTCCGGATCGATTCCGTTCGAAAAGAAAAAAGAAAGATTGGGAGCGAAGTCGTCTATTTTCATTCCTCGACTGAGGAAATATTCCACATAGGTCAAACCGTTTGCGAGAGTGAAAGCGACCTGAGTGATCGGATTGGCTCCCGCCTCCGCGATATGATAACCCGAAATGGAAACCGAATAAAAATTTCGAACCTGATTGACGATGAAGTATTCCTGAATGTCGCCCATCATCTTGAGAGCGAACTCCGTCGAGAAGATACAAGTGTTCTGAGCCTGGTCTTCTTTGAGAATGTCCGCTTGCACGGTTCCACGAACGACCTTTACGGTTTCCTGTTTTATCTTTTCATAAACTTCTTTTTCCAAAACCTCGTCTCCTGAAACTCCTAAAAGCATCAGACCGAGTCCGTCGTTTCCTTCGGGAATCTGCGTGTTGTATTTCGGAACCGGAAGATTTTTTTGTTTATAGACGGATTCGATTTTTTGACGAACTTCTTTTTCGATTCCGGTCGCCTTGATATGTTTTTCGCAGGCCTGATCGATTGCCGCGTTCATAAAAAACGCAAGGACCATCGGAGCCGGTCCGTTGATCGTC
The DNA here is from genome assembly GCF_000332415.1 of Leptospira weilii serovar Ranarum str. ICFT. Classification (GTDB taxonomy): domain Bacteria; phylum Spirochaetota; class Leptospiria; order Leptospirales; family Leptospiraceae; genus Leptospira; species Leptospira weilii_A. The sequence goes on along the minus strand of NZ_AOHC02000050.1, from coordinate 43,660 downwards.
ATCGAAACCGAAGTGGTGGGATTGCAGAGATCGAAACCGGAATAGAGTTTTTTTGCGTCGTCCAAAGTGGCGATGCTCACACCCGAGTTTCCGATCTTGCCGTAGATGTCCGGTCTTTCGCCCGGATCTTCGCCGTATAACGTCACCGAGTCGAACGCCGTGGACAAACGTTGTGCGGGCATTCCCAAACTCACGTAGTGAAAACGGGCGTTGGTTCTTTCGGGTCCGCCTTCTCCGGCGAACATACGAGTCGGATCTTCCCCCGTTCTTTTAAAAGGAAAAACTCCCGCAGTAAACGGAAACTCTCCGGGAAAATTTTCCTGAAACGACCAGAGGACGATTTCTCCCCAGTCTTGGAACTTAGGCGTAGCCACCTTCGGAATTTTCAGGTTGCTCAAGGAGGTGGAGGTGTTGGAAACTCGAATCTCCTTATCCCGAACCTTATACGTGAAGTTTTCACTGCGATAGTTTTTCAGTTTTTCTTCCCAACCGGAAAGAATCGCTTTCGTTGTCGGACTCAAAGAGTTTTCAATTTTAGAATATTCTGATTCTATAATATTTGTGTCTTGCCCGGAAGTTTTTAAGATTTCGATCGCGCCCGAAAGTTGGAAAAGTTTTCTGGCCTTTGAGGATTCGTTTTTTGCGAATTGATCGTAACGATCGCATTCTTCCCGAATCTCCGCGAGATAACGGACCCGGTCCGGAGGAATGATGAAAATTTTCTCGCTCGTTCCGGATTCCAACCCGTAAGAGGAGGTCCAACCCAGGTTCAACTTGTCGGAGACGGAACGGATTACGTTTCCGTAAAGTATGTTGGTTCCCGGATCGTTAAACTGAGAGGCGATCGTTCCGAACACGGGCATCAAGTCCGCGTTTTGCGAAAAGAGTTGTCTGGATCTTTGGAATTGTTTTTTGACGTCTCTCTGCGCGTCGAGCGCGCCTCGTTTATCGAACTTGTTGATCGCGATCAGATCGGCGTAGTCGATCATATCGATTTTTTCCAACTGAGTCGCGGCCCCGTATTCGGGAGTCATGACATACAACGCGACGTCGGCAACTTCGGTGATTTCGGAGTCGCTCTGACCGATCCCCGCGGTTTCCACGATAATCAGGTCGAAACCCGCGCTTTTTAAAACGTCGATACTTCGTTTAACGTTTTTGTTAAGCGCAATGTTGGCTTCTCTCGTCGCAAAGGATCGCATATAAACCCTATCGTGGGAAATGGAATTCATCCGAATCCTATCGCCGAGAAGGGCCCCTCCCGTTTTTCTTTTGGAAGGATCCACCGAAAGGATCGCGACGGTTTTGTCCGGAAAGTCGATCAAAAATCTCCGGACCAGTTCGTCGGTCAGGGAAGATTTGCCCGCGCCTCCGGTACCGGTAATTCCAAGAATCGGAACGGTTTTGGATCCCGGAGGAAAGTTCAGTTTTTCGGTTAACGCCGATTTTTCGAGCTCTTCCCTTTCAAATGTGTTTTCCACGAGAGTGATCGTTTGAGCGATCGCGAGCGGATTTTTGTCTTTTAAGGAAGAATGAAGAGTGCCGTTGAACGTAAGAGGAGGAATGAAGTCGGCCTTGCGGATGAGATCGTTGATCATTCCTTGCAGACCCAGTTCTCTGCCGTCGTCGGGGGAATAAATCCGAGCGACCCCGTAGGCTTCCAGCTCTTTGATTTCGGAAGGGAGAATGGTACCGCCGCCTCCGCCGAAAACCTTGATATGACCCGCGCCTTTTTCCTTTAAGAGGTCTATCATGTATTTGAAATATTCCACGTGACCGCCTTGGTAACTCGTGATCGCGATTCCTTGCGCGTCCTCTTGAATCGCACACTCCACGATTTCTCTAACGGAACGGTTGTGACCTAAGTGGATGACTTCCACGCCGGAAGCCTGTAGAATCCTTCTCATGATATTGATCGAAGCGTCGTGTCCGTCGAAAAGGGAAGCGGCCGTGATAAAACGAACCTTGTGTTTGGGAGTGTAAATCTGAGTTTCCATATGGATTCTTCTATTCTAATATTAAAAAAAATGAATTTAGCTTTCCGGAGAATCGATGAGTTTTCTCACGCGGTTTTCCAGTTCTTCGATTACGATTTTTGCGGCTTTTTTCAGGGGTTCCTTCGGAAACTCGTGCGGATAAATCGGCTTACCGATGTTGTATGTGATTTTGGCGCCGAATGCTTTTCCGGTCAAAAAGGCTTCGGGTTTCAACATCCTCCACGCGCCTTTGATCGCGCTCGGAATGATCGGAACTCCCGCACGGATCGCAAGTTTTGCGGAAAGCGCTTTGAAAGAACCCGGAGTAACCGCGGGTGTTCTGGTTCCCTGGGGATACACCGAAATCAGTTCTCCCTTTTGAATGAGTTCTACGATGTAATTTTCGAGTTCCTCGTAATAGGCCGCGGCGGACTTAGCGTCTTTCACGTTATGCGCTCTTAGGATGGGATGGCCGCCCCAGTGCATAAGTTGTTTACCTTGCAGATCTCCGAGAGCGTTCAGTGCGGTCGTTAAGGTTTGTTTCATCAAACTGAGAGGAAACGTATTTAAGGGAGAATCCGGATTATTTAGGATGTCTAGGACGGTTTCCTGAGGATGAAACAATTCGTATTTTCCGAGATAAATCACTTTTCTTAAAACGGAGGTTCCTTGTACGATTACATCCAGGTTGTCCGTGTGATTGGAGATGAGGACCGCACCTCCGGTTTCGGGAATGTTTTCAATGCCCGTAACTTCCACGGAATAAACCAGGTGAAGAAGAGTTTTTAGGAATTGTTTTACGGGTTCTCTGGGAATCAGAAAAAGGCTGTCAAGTGGTTCGGCTTCGGTTTGGGTTTCCATTCAAGATCTGCTTTTAGAACGTGTGTTCAATAAATATTGGATTTAGAATTCATTGTACCGAATCGAATCGAATCCATCAAGTTGGATTTTTCGAATCGAAAACCGCTTTAAAATCAAGTTAGGAGAAACGAGAAGGGTGAGTACGAATATAAGTTGGTTTCAAGATCCGTTTTGGTTTGGGGAAACGTTTTTACAAACTCTGCGCGGAACCTCGTGGGATCCGATTCTGAGCGTGTTCACGTTGGTTTTTCATTATTTGGGAGAAACCGTTTTTTTTATGACTCTTCTATCCTTCGTTTACGTTTTTATCGATCGTAAACTCGGAATCCGTCTCGGAGTAGGATTGCTCTCGACTGCAATCTTCAATGCGCTCTTAAAGATCTGGTTTGAAAGTCCCCGACCTACGCTACCCTGGAACGGTCCCGGAAAACTCGTCGAACTTTCGTACGGATTTCCATCGGGGCACGTTCAAACGTCCGTGGTCATCTGGGGATTGATCTTTTTACACGTAAAAAACAAAACGATCCGCACGATTGCACTTTTCATTTTAATGTTCATGCCTTTTTCCAGAATGTACGGAGGTGTACATTATCCGGGAGACGTCTTGGGCGGATTGATTTTCGGTCTGATCGGTTTGATGACGATCGAGATCGTATTTAAAAGTTTTCCCGAGTTGGAATCGCCGAAAGCTTTTACGGGCCAAACGTTTTCCAAAACGAAAACGTTCATCTTGGTTTTAGTGACGTTGACCTTACCTTCCGTATTATTGTATTCGAATGGGAGCGTTCTTGAAAAAGTAAAGTCGTATGAAAACGTAATATCGGCAAGCGGGGCCTTGGGAGGATTTGCGATCGGGATCTTACTTTCCAAATATCATAATTTGGAATGGGAGAAGGCGGATCGTGTATCGGAGGCGATTCGAAGAGCGGCGGTATTGATACTTGGAATTTTTCTTTTATACGTTTTACCCGGAATCCTCGTTCAAAAGTTCTTACCGGAAAATCCGGTTGCAAGATACCTCAGGTACGGGATCGTTAGCAGTTACATCGCTTTTTTCTCCGTATATATAACGGTTAGGTGGAAGGAAAAAGCTGATTTAAAAAAATAGAATGTTGAATTTTTTCGGGAAGACGCAAAAAATATCGGATCTTTGGTTTCAGTTCCGTAGATCCGGAATGTTTAAATCCTCCCTTTTTGTCAGCATCTCCAAGGCGATATCGTCTCTGCTCAATCTCGTGTTTATGGTATATTCCGTAAACATACTCACAAAAAGCGAAAACGGACTCTTTCAATATTACGCCGGATTTTTGCCCGTGTTACTTGCGATTGCGGAGTTCGGATTACCCGCCGCGCTCGTAAAATTTTTGGCGCCTGTAACCGCGGACAAACAAAAGATCGGGATTTTATTGTCTTCTTCCCTGCTCATCAAACTCGGCGCGCTCGGCGCCCTGACCTTAATCAGTTTGATCGGAGCCGTACTTTTGAGAGAAAGTTCGATCGTGGTCGCGTTACTCGTATTGGGAAGTTTCGTACTTTCTTTCAATTCCTTTTTTGAAAGTATCTTCATCTGTTTCGGAAACTATATCTCGTTATCCTTATGGAATCCACTGCCCAATTTAATCCGACTTGCGGTATTGTATTTTGCGGATCAGCTCGCCGAAAAGGCCCTCGGACATTTGGATATACTCGCGATCTTTACCGTCTCGCCTTTGTTCGTATTGGTACTGTTCTTTTTCGTATTTCCGAGAAGGCAGTTGAATTGGAGCGGAGAAAAAAACGGAATCGTCGAGACGACGTCGACCTTGGCGTCGTTTAACGGATATGCGTTTTTAGCGTCCATCTTTGCGATGATCTCGGACAGGATGGAAATCTTTTTTTTGAAGTGGTATTATTCCCAGGAATCCGCGGCCGTATACGGAACCGCCTTACAGTTGTTCAGCGGATTTGTGATTTTGTTTTCGGTGATCAACTCGCTGATCTATCCTAAATTATCCCGACTTGTGGACTCGGAGGAATTTCCAATTTTTCTTTGGAAGTCCGTGTTGTTGTCCGTGGGTATGGCCCTTTTGTTATCTCCCGGATTTTTTATGGCGGAATGGATCCTAAATCTATTGTTCCGAGGAAAATACGCGGACTCGATCGGAGTGTTTCAGATCCTTTATCCGAACTATATGTTGCAGTTGGTATTTTCACCGCTCGGAATCGCGTTATTCGCGCTTGGACAACCCAGGATGCTTGCGTTTTTGGCGCTTTTACGACTTGTCTGCGGATTGGTTTTGGCAAATCTGCTCATACCGGAATACGGACCCACGGGCGCGGCGTCGTCCTACTTCTTAGGACAAATCGTGTCCTGGCTCATCTTAACCGGATATTTTCTTGCCTACTTTCGAAGATGAATCCGAATTTCCGAGCGCAGACCCGAACAAAAAAAGAGGGATTTCTCTCCGCTTCGCGGATAAAACATTCCATTTTTTGTATATTCATACTCTCGCAAACGATTTCGGCGGAATCCTATTCGGAATATAGGCTCGACGATCTTTTGATCTGGGAATACGGAAAAAAGGATCTGACCGGAAGGGGAAGGTTTTACGATTCCGAGAAAAAAAAACCGGAAACCGATTCGGGGGAAAACCGAGAGAGAATTCCAAAAGAAAAGGAACGGGAATTTTCAAGGAACGAAATTTCAAAAGATCAAACCACAAACCATGAAATCGGAAAACGATCCGAAGACGAAATCGAATCCGAAAAAAAACGAACTTCGCAAACACAAAATAAAACAAACCCGTTTTACGGAAACGTTACGGCGCTTTACAGGGGTTTGAGACAAAAAGGAGGGGTCGAGGATGAAAAGCCGGATCGAAGTTTTTCCAGGGGGATTTTAAGTCCCGAAGTCGGCTGGAAAAACAAGGGCGAACGTATATATCATAAAATTCTAATATCTCCGTTTTTACAATACGAGGAAAACGTAGTCGGAACCAAAACTACGACTCGAGGGGCGGACGCGGAACTGTTGTGGATCGCCGGCTGGGAATCTCCCGTATTGAAAATGGGAATCGAAGCGGGACGGGGATATCAAAGATTGGATCGAAACGGATTTTTATTCGTGGGATTTTTAAATTACGGAGAATTCCAATTTCACTGGAAACCTTCGGGGGTAACGGCGTCCGTCCTCGGCGCTCAGATGCAAAATTCACCCTTGTACACCGAACGAGACAGGAACGAATCCCCGCAAAGAATAACCGGAGGAAGCGTACAAGTCCTGGAAAACCCCTTCCTTCAGAATTTTAGAATATTCTACTATTTGTATAAGGAATCCAGGCAGGAGGCGGTCAAAGGGGATTTTTCGGTACAAGCGGAACCGTTTAGACCCTACGGAGCGTATCAATATTACGGATTCGAGTTCTCTTCCGCAAAATATCACGGATTGAGGATAGACTTGGACGGGATCCAAGTCCTCGGATCGAGGGAATACGGACTCGACTCTTTTCGGAGTTACGGAACTACACAATCCACAAAAGGAAGTTTGGTAGGATCGCGACTTGTATTGGAAAGGACGGAAGCCTCTTATTTTTTGGGAGGATTTTATACGTCCAAGGACGAGGAGTTGCGGACCGATCGAAATTCGAACGGTTATTCCGGAATTCGAACCGATCCGAGAGGATACGGTGGAAAAACTTCCTTTTTATTGATGGAAAGTCTGTTGATCCAAGAGGGTAACTTGTTTCCGGAAGACGGCGTCGTTGCAAAACCGAATTTTGAAAACAAGGGAATCCGACTTCTTCAACTCGGAGTAAAAAAAACCTGGGACCGAAATTGGACCGTCCAAGGAACGGTTTTTAATTCGTCTTCGTCGATCGGACGAGGTTGGGAAGGAAACTTGGCGGCCGGACATCAATCAGAACATTCTTATATTCTAATGAGCTTATCCTACGCGTATGTGGACCCGCAGAAGGAAAAAAAAATATTTTTCGAGGAATGGGAAAAGGAAGAACCGATCCGAAAATATTCCCGAATTTATCTTTCAGCCGGCGTTTACTTCTGAAGGAGAGGGAAGGACTCTTTTTAAGGTTCTGCTAAAACTGACTTCGTTTCCGATTTCGTTGTAGACGAGTGCGTCCACGTTCATTCTCACTAAAAAGATTCCTCGACCGGAAAGGTAACTTGCGTTCGGATCGGTGACCGGATCCGGAACTTTGGCGGGATCAAAACCGGTTCCGTGATCCTTTAGGGAAACGTTAACCTTTTGATTTTCAAAACCCACTTCAAGTTGAACGGTTCCGTTCAAACTTTCGCAGATCCGATCCACGTGATCCACATAATCCGCATCGGAAGCGAGGAGTTTCGATTTATTATCGTAACTGATTCCGGCAAAACCGTGTTCGATCGCATTACCGAGTAACTCGTATAAGGCGAGTTTGATCCCGAGAATATCGTCCGTGTGAATTCCCGGAATGAGTGAAATCGATCGCATCACAAGATTCACGTATTGATTCAGATTTTTAAGACTGGGTTTGATCGAAAAACGTTGTTTGGACTCGGTCATCTGAAAGTGGTTTTTACCGATGAGTTCCTGACTGGAAATAAATAAATTCTCGAATTTCTGAAGGGACTGACGGATCGCATCCATTCGAAAAGGTTTGATAAAAAAATCCACGGCCCCGAGCCTGAGCGCTCGAATGGAAATGTCGATATCCTGATTGCCCGTAATCACGATAAAAGGAGTATTGATTTCCCTGTCCCGGAGTTTGGAGACGAAGTCGATCCCGCTCATTTTGGGAAGACGAACGTCCGTCACGATCAGATCAAAACTGTCGGTCTTACAGATTTCCAGGGCTTCTTCCGCGGTCCCGGCCAGAGTGAGATCGTGGAGGATTCCGAATATTTCACGGAACAGATCTCGGATCATTTCTTCGTCGTCTAAAAAAAGGATTCGCATTGGATGTCAAACATTACATTTCCGGAATGGATCCGTCAAGAAATTATCGGTCTAAATTATCCAATTTGTCCAGGCTATAATTTGAGAGAATTTTCCGATTTAAGTCCTGCAATTGATCTTTGGAAAACGCGGCGATTCGATTTCCGGAAAAACGAAACACAACGTATTCTTCCCGACTTTCGTTTAGAATTTCCTTGAGATCGGATAAGGAACGAACGGACTTATCGTTTACGGATTCTAAAATTTGATCTTGGAAATCGTGAAACCCTTGATTGGCCGAGTCCGGAAAAACTCTGCTGATAAATACGAGACGATTTTTTTCAGGATGGATCTTCTTGTCGAAAGATTCGTAGAGATACAAAAGTTTTCTGTCTACATTTTCCCTATATTGGTTTCCGGATTCCTTTAAGTAAGAACCGGTCAGTTCCGTAAAAAAAAGTCCGCCGCTGATTAAATACAAAGGAGGTTTTGCTCCCGAGGGAATAAAAAAAGAATCCTCCGAGTAACTTTTTAACGAATAAGAAATTTCTTTTCTTTTACCCGCTCTAAAAACTCCGAGAGTCACAACGTTTCCGGGAAGGGCCAAACGGTGATTTTTTGTGAGAATTTTAGAAAGAACTTCCTGCCGATCCGGAGGGTGGGTAAAACTTTCCCCGTTGACGCTGTAAATCGCGTCACCTGGAAATAAATTATGAACCGGTCCGACTCCGGGATAAACTTCCGAGACCACAACCCCGGTCGAAGAATCGGGAAAGTAGAATTTTTTTTCCGGAACCGTAAGGGCGTCGTCAAAGGAAAATCCCGGATGGGCGATAGGGTTACTCGAAGCGGTGTGCAAAAACACGGAAAGATATTCCGAAGGGACGTTCCAACGTCCGTCCGTGTAACCGCAAATTATATTTTTTGAATATAAGAATTTTCTTTCGTTCCCTTCCGTTCCGGATTGTTCGCTCATTTTCAGGACCGAGTTGGAAAGATCCGGGTTCCCCCACGTCGGTTTCGAAAAAAACTTGGAACAGGAAGAGTGAAGGGAATCGCCGAAATGAGGTTTCCTTTTAGGGGAAAATTTACCCTTGTGCGAGAAAAGCGCAAGGCCGGTCTCGGGATCGTGTTTGAAAAGATACAAACGGGTTCCCGGTTTTGTTTCCGGATTCGTTTCCGAAAAGAGAGGAAGTTCTCCCGGAGGAAGAAGCGCGAGTAAAAAGTCCCGATCGGCCACAATCGCGGGAACTTTTTTTTCGAAGTACGAACCCTTCTGCCAAGGATTTTGATGGGAGAATTTTCTAAAATGAACGAGGATTGTTTCCGCATTCAAAGGAACCGAAATCGATAAACTCCATAAGACGGAAAAACAGATTTGGAAAGAGAGGAATGCGGGTCTCGAGGAAAATCGTATCATTCGTCCGCCTCCGCGCCGAAACGTTTTTTAACGCGAACATCGATCTTATCGATCGTCTCTTGGTCGAGAACGATCGGAAGATTGACACCTCTGAATTTCAGACTGATCGTACTTCCGTAGAATTTTTTCCACAGGGATTTGAAATCCTCCAAGTCGGAAGGAGTACGATCGTTGATGGATTCCAGAATTTTATAACGATAACCCGCGTACTTGGAATTGAGAGGATCGGGATAAATACCCGAAAGAAGGATATCCCTGTCCGTAAAACGATACAATTCGTCCTGGATGTAATAACTATAATGATAACGAAGGGAACTTTCCAAACGTTTGGAATCTCCGCCGATGAGAGCGTGGTTGACCGGTTGAAACAAAAAACCTCCCGATAAAAAACCGGAAATTTTATCCTGTTGCCTATAAAGGTCCAAGGTGGGAACCCGTTTGAGGGTCCCTTCGATTTTGTAGTTTTTTCCGTTTCTGTAAAAGAAAATCTTAATCGGATCTCCGATGAATTTTTCCTCGATCAGGTCTCCGATAAAACCGCCGATGGCGTCCATAATTCCGCCTTCCGCGTTGAGATAGGATTGATCGATTTTATACACAAAATCCTCCGGTTGTAAAAGATCCGAAAACGAGGAATCGGGATAAATCGTATTGATCAAAATACCGTTTAAACTTTCCGGAATTTTTAAATAGGACTTTAAGGAAACGGAATTACCGTTTTGAAAACTGAAACCGGGAAAAGGAAAACCGTGATAGGTTCCGTCCTCGACGTCTTTCAAGAAGTGATTGATGATCTCCGGAGGAATCAAGTAAGCGACGTTCCCCTGGGATTGACTGACTTGGAAAGTGATCCCCGCGACTTTTCCGTTTTGAATTGCGGGTCCGCCCGAATAACCGGGGATGATGTTGGCGTTGACTCGGATCGCTTTTCTGTAATCCAAACCTGTAAAGGAATAACGGACTCTTTCCACGCGGGAAACATTACCGTTTTCTAATGTGATATTTTCGTCCCCACCCGGATAACCTAAAATCAGAAGATTACTTCCGAGAGCGGGGGAAGAATCCGAAATTTCCAGAGGTTCCACTCCGGTGAAAAATTCCTCTTCTTCCACTTTGAGAATCGCGAGATCGCAGTCGAAACCCAGGTATTGAACTTCCGCCTTGTAAAATTTGCTCGAATTGAAATGTTTTACCTTGAGATAACCGGAATTGGAAACCACGTGCGCGTTCGTAAGAATCCGATTTCCTGAAATGATCAACCCGGTTCCTGCGTCCCTATGGATCGACTTTTCGGAATAACCCTCCTGTTCCTCTTTGCCCGAAAAAGTATCGCTTCGGACGATAACCACACCGTCCAGAAGGGCTTTGAGATCCGCAGAGTTTCCGTTTTGGGCGGAAAGACCGGAGCCGAAGGATAAAATTAAGAGAATTAGAATATTCAAAAATACTTTATTATTCATTGTAGATTTCCGCATCCTGTCGCCAGAGGATTTTGTCCGCTTCTATGGAATGGATTTTCAATTTACCGAGATATTTTGCGCCTTCCTGAACCCTATCCGTGTCCTTGTCGTCCACCTTAATTTTTCCCAAAAGGTCGGAACGAATTCGAATATAAGAATAAGGTGATGAAGGAATACAACTCGCCTGAAAGGAATAATACACCGCTTTTTCCCAATAAAAATCGGAATCCTTTTTTAAAAAGATCAAAGGGCAGGTGGAATCGAAGAAAATTTCCTTACCGCCGTTTAAATCCCTTTTTGCAGGATGTTTTGCGATACTGAGGTAATACTGGAGTCCGTGGTTGTCTTTGTATTCTTTCGGAGTTTGCGGTTCTTTTCGGGTATGATCTTTTTTACCGTGTTTTTTAAAACCCGAGGAAAAATCCTCACTCTCGAAAGAGGGTTTCACTTCCAAATAAACCTTCTTGCCGATTTTTAAAACTTCACCCAGGGAAATTTTTGCGGAATGATGTTTCCAAAATTCGGAACCGTCCCCCAGATAAATAAAACCGGACCATTTTTTTTCCTTACACTTGTAGGAAAGATAGATTACTTTTTCAAAACGTCCGGATTCTTCAAAAGCGCAAGGCTCCGGTTCAAAGGAAGAATATTGAGTTCGGAACGATCGAACGAGGGACGCAGACGGACGTTTTTGAAATTCATCTAAGAAGGATTGAAAATTTTCCTGAAACGATTTTGTTTCGTCCGATTCGATATTTCCGGCCAGAAAAAAGAAAAGAGAAAGAAGTCCGAAAAATACGACTCGTTTCTTCCGCGTATCTTTCGGAAAAATTCGAGTGGAATCACGGAGCTTCCTGAATTCTTTTATCATTGTATAGAGTATCGGCGTCGCGCCCCCTCGATGTTAAATCCTCTCGCACACTCGCGTAAGAAGGGCTTCCGATCGGAGAATTCGATCTTTCTTTTTTATAAAATCTTATGTCTCAAATTCGCGATGTTTTTTAAAAAAAAGTACATCGAAATTTTCAGGCTAAAAATAATGGTTTAATTCAAAGAAAGACTCGTTTCGAATCGATAGGGTGGGTTGCTTGTCCAGCTGGAATTTTGTAAAAACTGAATTGAACGATAAGGATTTTTTGATCGATTGCCGCTCGGCGATCGGATATCAAGAATCAACTCTCAAGGGAGCGTATAGTTTTCCCTTTATCAAAAAGGCGTTTGCTTCCGATCCGGAATCGCTGAAGAAGATGACCGGTCCTCTGGAAGAAATTTTAAAACTTATAGAACAAGAAGGCGCGACTCGGGTGATCGCTTTTGACGAAGGAATGGGGATGTTCGCTTCTAGAATGGTGTATCTTTTGAGAGCCGTAGGTTTTCAGAATGCGTTTTTATACGGAAATCGCTGGCCCGTAACCGAAGCCGCTCAGGAAAAAGGTTCCAGAGAAATGGAACTTGGTCCCGGAGACAAACCTAGAAAACTCGAAGGAATTGTGGATAAGGCGTTCCTAGAAAAAAATTTAACGCGACTTCAGATTTTCGACACGAGAACTCAGGAAGAATACGAAGGAAAACTTCCGAGACTCACCGCGCCCGAGCCCGGCACGTTATGCGGTCGTTTACCCGGGGCGTTTCTTTGGGATTGGAGAGTTTTGTACGACGGCCAGGGAAATCTGATCGAAAAAAACCAGTTCAATAAAAAACTCAGATCCTTTCCGTTTATGCCGGAACGGATTACCATTATCTACGATTACAACGGAGCGAGATCCTCGCTTTTGGCTTTGATGTTACGCGAAGTCGGTTATTTGGACGTTCACACATACCAGGGTTCCTGGTTCGAATGGAGAAGATCCAGCCTTCCGAAACAGGCCGTTTCGGTTTACGGACAAACGGGAAGCGGAGGCGCTGCGGCGCCCAGAGTCGGCGGTTCGGATCGCAAATCCTAAAAATCACTTTCAAAATTCTGAATGCAGCCTTAAACGGGATGATCGTCGTAGTTTTTGATTAAGGCCAAGAGTTTGTAGCAAAACGCCTCGGATTGTTTCTACATGATTCATTCCCGCATTTTGCGTAGGTTTTTGGACAAGTCCTAAATTAGATCGAAAAAGATCCCGGTTTCAATCTGAAATGTTATCGCAAAAAAAATTTAGCGCCTATCTGGTCGTAGCGAACGTCGTGCAATCGATCCTGCTTGTTTTGGCCTTTTTATATTGGCCGGCCGATCCGTATCGAGGTTATACGAAAATAGGAGAACTTGACGCGGGGATCAACTACTGCAAGGTCTTCGTTTACGTAGCGGATGATTGGGAATACTCACAACCGGCTTATTACGAAATTATTATAGACGAACGTGTGGAAATTCCGTTCGCCTATTTTACGAATGTGGACCCGGACCGAGTTTCCATTCAGGAATTTGAAATCCTCAAACATCCGAAAAAAAATATCATCGGGCTCGTAAGAAAAGGGAATCCGAATAGCCTCCTGATGATTCATAATTTCGATACCAACGAGAACTGGCCGAGAGCGAATTTTACGGAAGATTATAATAATCTCGTCAAAAGAGGAAAATCAATGCGAAATTCTCTGAATCCGGCTTTGCAGTTAGGATCCGAATGAGGGACGGATCGAAGCCGCAAAAAAGAATCCTTTATCCATTTCTTATATTCCTCTTCTTAACCTTTGATTGTATTTCCGAAATTAAGGATTCGAAAATTACGATCGTTTCCGATGATTTGGATTCGTTGTCCAAGGTGTTCGGAACGATTACGTTTCGGTTCGAGAATTTGAAAGATCGATATTCTACGATAACCGTTTCTTTGATGAAAAGAACGAATTACGAAGCGAATTATAGGAAGTTTGAAGAGGAATATTCTTTTTGTGGATTATACATCCGATTTCCAGATGAATCGAAAGGAAACAGGAGTCGTTTGGTCTTGGTTCGGCTTGATCTTTAGCAATCCCATCTCTTATCCCACTTATGATTCCGCAGTACTGTATGCAAGTTTCCGTTTGGCTCCGGCCGTGATGGGCTCTGCGATCTATTCCTATCCGACTGAAATTATAGAAGTTACAACCCGGAAAGAAGAAAAAGAAACTGAATCCAAAATTTCTAAAAAGTAGATTCCGATCTTAGGGTCTGCCAAAGGCGCTAAGTTACAAAGACCTTGTCTCAAAAGTTTGCCGGATTCTTTCGTAGCGACCGATTTTCTATTATAACGTGAGTTCGGCTTAAGAAAATCCGAGCGAATCAGAAACTCGTGTATGTTCCAATTGTCTAATCAAAGAATGAAACCTCAAGTTTTTGACGAATCGCAAAAACAACCGATTGTATTCTTTGACGGAGTCTGTAATCTCTGTAACGCAGCAGTTTTATTTTTTATCGATCGAAATCGAAAAGAAAATCTTAGGTTTGCAAGTTTACAATCGTTTACGGCGGAAAAAATTCTCGGAAAAAAAACGGAACTCGGGGAGTTTCCATCCTCGGTTTTATTTTTGGAAGAGGGAATTCTTTACCAAAAATCGACAGCGGTTTTGAGGATCGGCGCGCATTTACGATTTCCTTGGAATCTTGTTTCCTTCTTCCGATGGATTCCGAGTTCCATTCTGGATTTTGTTTACGATTGGATCGCGAAAAACCGGTATCGATGGTTTGGGCGGTTGGATACTTGTAGGATTCTCGATCCGAACTTGAAATCTAGGTTTTTAGAAGACTAAGGACGTCCGTTTTGTATTTTACCTCAAATCTATTTCCGCAACAAAATCCTATCAGGTTGGGGATTCGAAAGGGAATACTTCTCTAAACTTGAGCTCATTTGTAAAATCTAGGAACTCCTAGAATTTACAGGTTAAATTCTAGGAGTTCCTAGATTTTAACCTGTAAATTCAAATCCACGCTACTCGAAATGTGGGAACTCCCGCAAGTTCAGTGAACGGCAAAATTGAAATCAAGCGCGATCGGTAGTCGTTGCACTCGAGTTTCCGATTCGCCCAAATTTTCAACCGCCGAACTCACATTCAATAAGAATCAATCTCAATAAATCAGCCACAGAGACAAAATTCTTTAAAAGAGGTTAAAAAATAGCCTTTAAAGATAAAAATGAATCTATTATAGTCAAAAATATCAATTATCCTTGAATTTCATCAAAGAAGTTGATGGAAAAAATCCTTGAATGGAATTCCGAGACCAGAAGAGTGACTTCAGAAGTTGTTTTCCGTTGCCGACGTTCCTTATAGAACCCGAGAATTTGTTTGGCGACATATTTTGGAAGAAACGATATGAAAAGAAAAACTGGCTATATTTTGGTAGGATTGCTAGTCCTTGGACTTTTTTTTAGCATAAAATCCTTTGCCAATACAAATCTTGAAGAAATCAAACTGGATAACCAATACCTTCAAACTTACAGAGGTTTAGAAGGCGTTTGGATCGTACCGAATCGAGTCAAAGAATCCGTCGGAGATTTGATTCACAACTACGGAACTACGGAACACGAGGTCAAAAGGGTCAACGGAATTCCCGACAACGAAAGGATATCCTTAACCGATCCGGTATTTTTTCCTTATAATGAAAATTTTATCAGAAGCCTTCTTTTAGAAGATAAGGGTCGCGAGATTTATCGCACCGACCAAAGGGAATTTATCTGGCCCATAAGCTTTAAACATTCTTTTGTAACTTCTCGGTTGGGAAGAAGATGGAATGCGATGCATTCCGGAGTGGACATCGCTTGCCCGACCGGATCCATCGTGATCGCGGCTGCGGACGGAGTCGTTTTGGAATCCAAAAAAGACGGAGGTTACGGAAATAAGATTTTACTTTCGCATCCCGGAATCAACGGAATCAATACGCTTTACGCTCACAATTCTCTTCTATACGTAAAGGAAGGGGATAAGATTAAAAAGGGGCAGATCATCGCCCTTTCCGGAAACACGGGACATACGACCGGTCCGCATTTACACTTCGAGGTTCGTTATCAAAATGTCGTATTAAATCCGGAACATTATCTTCCGGTCTTTCAATCTTCTTCCGAGGCACGTGTGGCGATCGCCCGGGAGACGATCGAACCGTAAGTGTCCATTACACGGGATTTTTGGAATCCGCCACTTTATGAAATTCTTTCCCGGTTACAACCCGGAAAGGCTGCATTCGATTTTGATAATACACTTATAAAAAACGATTTTGGAGAGGCCGTGATGGAGTTCTTCCTTTCGGAAGGAGTTCCGGCTTACAAACGAGACATTGTCCCGTTTTTTGCAAAGGAAAATGTGGAAAGAATTCTTTCCGCTCGGTTTCAAGATCCGGTTTTGTTTCGTTCTCTCGTTCTTTCCGAATACGAATCCGTTCAATCCAAGTTCGGACTCGAAGCCTCTTATCGATGGAGTTCTTGGATTTTTTCCGGACATTCGCCGGAAGAATTGAAAGAAATATCCGGAAACGTTTGGAACCAACACGCGTTGGATCCGGGTTCACACTCCGTCAAAATCTACGAACCGATGAAAGAGCTCGTGGATCATCTTCTATCAAACCGATGGGAAGTTTGGATCGTAACCGCTTCCCCACAGGAAATCATTCAATCCGTTTCCCATCTTTTCGGAATCCCGACGGAAAGAGTTTTAGGAATGCAATTGTCGATTGAAAACGGACTTCATTCTTCGGAGATTTTGGAACCGTTCACATACGGAAAAGGGAAGGTGGAAAGATTGAAAGCGGTCATCGGAGGTTCTGCGGATCTTGCTTTCGGGGATTCGATCAACGACTTCGATTTGCTCGGTTCCGCGGCACAAACGGGAATCTTTTTAGATAGGGGAAAGGGAGTGGTTCCCCCCGCGCCGACTCAGATTCAGCCGGTCTCAAATTGGAACGTCTTGGACAAAATTCTTATCTAACGCAAGTTCGATGGTCGAAGATAAATCTATGATTTTCGCTAAAACAACGATCTGTTTCTTCAGTGCAAAAAACCGATTTTGGAAAATTTTTAATTACGTCGGCCCCACCTTGTATCAGTTATGAAAACTGCAATGCAATTTCTTGCGGTCCCGAGCTTGCGATATAACCGAACCGACTTTGGGACAAGTTGTAAATCATGAATTCTTCGTTGAAGGGTAATCTCGTTTTAGTTTCCGTTTCTTTGGGCAATTTCGGCGACTTAACGGTAAGAGCAAAAAATCTATTAGAACATTGCGATATACTCATAGGAGAGGAATCGCGAACGACTTCGACCCTTCTCAAATCCCTTTCCATTTCCAAAGAATTTCTCCTCTGCAACGAACATACGAACCTGGAAGAGATTCGGGCGTTTGGAGAAATCGTAATGAACGCGGGTACTACCGTTTTGATTTCCGATGCGGGAACTCCGGGGATCGAAGATCCCGGTCTGGAGCTCGTTCGGGAAGTTTTAAGACGGGGCGGAAAGGTTCAAAGCGCCCCCGGTCCGATCGCATTCGGTGCGGCCCTGAGTATTGCCGGTTTTAAAGTTTCTCCGTTTACGTTCTGCGGTTTTCTTTCGAGGGAATCTACGGAACGAAAAAAAGAACTGAGCCGTTATCTTAAACCCGGGCATACGATCGTATTTTATGAAACACCTTACAGATATAAGGCGGTTCTTCACGACTTGGATTCCGTTTTGAAAGAGACGGGAGAGGATAGAACGATTTTTTTCTGTTTGGATCTGACTTTGGATTCCGAATTTCAGTTTCGAGGAAAGTTAGGCGAACTCTTAAAAATTTTGGATACTCTTCCCAAAGGAAATCCGGTGGTTGTACTTTCTCAAAGAAAGGGACAGCCGAATCAAAAACCTTTTGCAAAGGGCGGTCCCAAACCTTCTTCGAAACGTTTTAATGGATAGAAATAAGTTTTTTCACCGATCGGTAAGTTTTGAAGAGAACACGTCGTGTTTTGGATTTGGATCGCCGGTAAAAAGCCGACTTGTTCCGAGCGATTTTAAAACCATCGTATATAGATAAGATAATATTAAAATTTCTTCAAATACTCCGGCATGTCCGGCAAGGAATTCTCCGTCCAGACCCAATCTCCAACCAAAGAAACGATCGGCGCCGATTCTCCTTCTAAAATGGAAATTAACGCTTTTTTTAAATCGTCCTGAGACGTTAACCGAAACGGCACGTTCGGAAACCGAGAGGAAAAGGAGGCTTCTTCCTGTTTAGAAACGTAATCCAAAAAGAAATCCGGAAAGTTCAAACCCGATTCCTTTTGAAGTTTGAGAAGATTGTGCAGATCGGGATCCTGAGATTTTTTTCCCATTCTCTGAAGAAGGATCGTAATCCCTCGAACGCTTTGACTGAAAAAAGATCCGGCGCGAATGATCTTTCTTCGACTCGGATTCTGAAGAGCCCATTCTTCCATTTTCTTTTTTACGAATGCAAGCGAACCGTAAAAGGGTTGAAGATGCGGTTTGAAATAATAAGCGGAGTATCCCACGCTCAAAGTCGGTTTTAACTTGGCTTCGATTGCAAGCATTGGGTTCATACAAAATTTCAAAGCGTCCTTAACGTCGCTTTCGGGAGTTTGGGAAACCGGATAACCCAGGTTTCCTTTTGCAGGCGTATAGACGAATAAATCGATCGAAGAAATTCCGTTTGCGGAAAGTTGTTCGTAAAGACGCGGAAGAGAATGGCCCGGGTTTTCTAAATTGATTTCGGTGATCGTAAGATCCGCTTCTTTTAAGGAAAAGTTTTTGCTCGTAGTAGCGATAAGGATCCAGTTTTCTTTTTTGGACTCGGCATATTCTCGAATTGCGGAAACCGCGCTTTGTCCCGCGACGCCGCTCGTACCGATGATCAGTGCGTGTTTTTTTTCCATGGGTTCGTTCTCCGACCGGGAAACCCTCTCTCAAACGCCGTTCTTTGTCTTTCTATTTTTAACATAACGTGAGTTTGGTGGCAAAAAGTTTGGGCGAATCCGGCTCCGTTTTTTTCTTACGGAAAAAATGGAGCTGGATCAATCTCGCGTAGCGAGATTGAGTTTCTTAATTCCGCTTTGATCCACAAATTGATGGATCGCTCGAAAAACGAAACTCTTTCGTCATTCCAATTTGTTGATCTCGCTTTCATCGCTTTCGCATTGGTTAAGCCGAACTACTTTAGAGTTATTGAAAAATTGTTATTCCTTAAGAATAAAATTGTCTAAATCGTCCGATCCACACAATACAAGCCGATTCAAGAATTTATTTTTCAACAACTCTTTTAATTTAAAGGAAATTTGGAAAAAATAGAAGAATCCAAAAAGATTCCGTCCAAGAACTTTTGAAAGTCGAAAGGAGGAGGGCAAAAAATTTTTTCTTCTTTGCCGTCTTCCGTTTGAAAAGAAACTCCCATGGCGTGCAGGAGCGATCTTTTTACGTTCGACAAGTTCGAATGTTTTTTGTTAGGCGAAGTTTTTAAAACGGAACCTTCGGCTTTTTTCGAAAACCGATTTTTTCCCGTTTCGACTTTTATTTCCGAGGAAGAATCCGACGAACTGACCGCGCCGTAAATCGGATCTCCTAAAATCGGATATCCCTTTTCGCTCAATTGAAATCGGATTTGGTGTCTTCTGCCCGTATGAAGTTTTGCGAGTAACACAGAATAATGTTCTTTTGGATTTCTTTTTAAGGTTAAAAATTCCGTGACGGCCTTGTCTCCGCCCGAAAAAACCTTACGCACTTTTTTGTTTCCATCCTTGATATAACAGGTTTCCGTAAAGTGTTCCTCTTCGGGAACTCCGGATACGACACAGAGATAAATTTTCAGGGAGGATTTTAAGATCCGATCGGCTTCTTTGTTTTTATCCGGATTTTTACAAAAAAATACGAGACCACTCGTGTCCAAATCCAATCGATTTACGGTTCGGAGATATTCGAGGGAAAGTTGTTTTTGGAGTTGGTCCGTAAAATTTATCCTTCCTAAATCCTTGGTTGCGTGAACGGGAATCCCGGGAGGTTTTTCCGCAAAAAGATAGGATTCACTTTCATAGAATATTCTAATATTAGAATGTTCTTCAGGCATTTTGTCTTCTTAGATCCAACAAGGAACTTCCGTCTTTGTGTGTTTTGCGAGTCGAACCTGTGCGGCTTTTTGAGAGGTTTCCTCAAACCGGGCTAAACTCGCTAAAAGTACGAATGGAAAGTGTGTTAAATCCAAAATCGATAAGTTTTCTCGGATTCGTTTTTGCCGGAGGTTTGTGATCTGCCAAAAGAGAAAATCGGCGCTGTCGTCCGCTTGGGATTCTTTGGATATGGATTTCGGTTTCATGGCGGGGGATATGTTTCATTCTATTTTTTTATCCCCGATTGTAAAGTTGGAATGTTTCGGATTTTCTGACTTTGAAACCCTCGATTTTGAATCAAAATTTTAAATGAGTCGTTCTCTGCGTTACGACTTCCTTTCACTCATAGCTATATAGAGTTTGTCCGCCAACCGTCCGATTTTATCGGAATGGCCGTCAATCTCTGCGATTGTTTTGAGATTTGGGACAGGCTCATAATAATGTACCTAATATTTTGCACCAAAGCGGTGTTTTGCGATAAAAATTAACGGTACTTAATTTTATAGAGATCAGTATTAAGAACGGCTAACGCTCGCGCGAAAGTTCGATCGGTCGAGAAAACCGGCGCGCAGGTGGATCGACTCCGAAAGCGGCAGGGCATGTTGAAAAAGAATCTTGACTAAAGAATTTGCTATAATACCAGAAGTCATGGCCAAATACAAGCATATCGAAACCGATCAACTGCGAATGTATCCCTTAAACTTTGATGAGTTATTTGGAGAAGAACATCCGATCCATAATTTTAAGAATGTGATGTCTTCATTGGATTTCAGCGAATTTAACGGAAATTACAAAAATGAAATAGTGGGTCGTCCGGCTTTAGAACCGAAAAGAGTGATGAGTGCGATATTCTATTCGATCTTACTTGGAAATATATCGATGAGAGAATTGTGTCGGTTATCCAAAGTACGAGCGGAACTGATTTTTCTACTTGGTGGGGAAGAGTTAGACCATAGTTTTCTTTCACGTTTCAGAAAACTGCATATAAAGGAAATACAAAACTTGTTTATTCAAACGGTCTTCCTTGGAACGGAGAGCGGCATGATTGATTTTGAAACAATTTCAATAGATGGAACGAAGATCAAAGCGAATGCCAATCGCTCGGATATCGGTAAGTTAGAAGATTTTGAAGATCGGTATAAAAAATTGAAGGCTCTGAGTAAAAGAAAGCTCAAAGAATGGTCTAAGGAAACTGACTCGGAAAAGATAGATAAACGTAAGAAAAAACTTGAAAAGAAAAAAGCAGCATTAGAAGAAGCGATTTCATTTTTAAAAGAGAATACGGATCGAAATCGTGTTCATCTATATGAAAAGGATTGTGGCTTTCAGAAAAAAGACGGAAATTTTCTCGTAGGTTACAATGCCCAAGGAAGCGTGGATTACAAATCCGGAATGTTTTTAGCCCAGACAGTGGAGAGAGGTCCAACAGATGTAATTTATTCGATACCGATGATTTCACTGACGGAAGAAAATTGTAAGAAAGTATTGAATGAGAGTTTAAACCTTCCTTCTACTTTGGACCGATTGAGTCAACCGGTCTATTTGCAAGATGCCGGATATGCAAGTGAAGCGAATTATAGAGAATTGAAAGACATCGATTTGTATTGTCCGGATGTATCGATAGCGAAAGCCTTAACTAAGGGAACCTTAGTTGAAAACCCTCCTGAAAAACTTTTATCCGGATCTAAGATTAAAAATATTGAATTTAACTATAAAACAAATTCCGACACTTTCTTGTGCAGTGGCAAACGTAGGTTGCGATTTACTAGAATTGTTCAAACGAAAACCCAAGAGTATAAAGAATATAGAACTGGGGGATGTGGGACTTGCCGTTATCGCGGTCTTTGTACGGGTTCGAAATCAAAATCGATTTTAGTTCGTAATGAATTCCTTGTTTCAGGATATTCAAAAACTTGCAAGGTTAAGGAGACTCCAATGGAGAAAATCAAAAGTTATTATACTTGGAAGATGAGAGAAAAACTAAGCACAGAGTCTTCTAAAAAAATCTATTCCAAAAGATTCTCCTCCATTGAAGGCGCATTCGGTGTTATCAAAGGAGTGAGAAAAGGTTACCGTTTTCTTCTAAAAGGAATTCACAAAGTGCGCTTGGAATGGTCTGAAAGATGTATCGCATACAACATCGGAAAGTTATCTCATTTTTCCATGAACGCATTTTAATTTCGCGAAATTCGTTAGTTTTGTACTCTTTACGCTTGGTTACAGTTATTTAATCAAGAATCAATCGTTAAAAACTTGTTTTCAGGTGATGCTTTCTTCAATTTCGGCATTCAATTTTCAACAGCTTCGGCAGGGATCGAAGTGAAAATACTGCAATGCAACAGGTTCTTGATCAAATTTGAATCGTAAAATCGTATTTTCTGTTGCTTTGCAGATTGAAACGAAGAGCCCGGTCCGGTTCCTTGCATTCAGTGCAAGGAACCGGAGCCGCCCCGAATTCTCAAATGTGGGAACTCCCACGCAATCACAAGACTCGCAAATCAATGTGGGAACTCCCACCCTAACTTGCAGTGACCCTTTGAAGAACCGTTGGGCGGAGCGAGTGGGCCGATCGGCCCCTCTCACGCCTGCGTCGAACGTGCGTTATTTACGGGAATCCTAGTTTTGGATTGACAGAATTCTGCTATATTAGACAAAAAAAGAGAAATGAATCCAGCCATGGAAGAATTGGAAGCAGGGAAAGAATCTCCCTCCAGTGAGCATATCACCGAAGTAGTCAAAGAAAATCTCAAACTCATTCGACATACAAAAGGATTTTCTTTGGATAAACTCGCTTCTCGTTGTGGAGTCAGCCGGGCGATGCTTTCACAGATCGAACAAGGCAAAAGTGTTCCGACCATCTCCGTTCTTTGGAAGATCGCAAACGGTCTCAATGTTCCTTTCAGTGAGCTCCTCAAAGAAAAAGGCACCGAAGGTGTGATCGTGATGAAGGTGGAAAACACCAAAGTTTTGTTTTCCAGTTCGAAAGTTTTTTCTAGCCGCGCCCTTTTTCCCTATAACGGAAACCGCAAAACCGAATTTTACGAACTCATTTTAAAACCGGGCGGCATCGAAGTCGCCGAACCCCACTCTTCCGGAACCACGGAAAACATTGTTGTAGTTTCCGGTAAACTTCGTCTTCGAGTCGGAGAAAAAGTCGTGGAACTGGAACCGAAGGACTCCGTTTTTTTCAGAGCCGACATTCCTCACGAGTATTCCAATCCTACCGATCAGGAAACTCTAATGTACCTGGTTATGGATTACAGAGACGAAATCTCCTAAAGAGGACTTTCTCAAAATCATCGACTTTTATCGGTAACGGCACGGAAGAGATCCGGGTTTTACCGTTCGTTTAAAAACGCAGGAGTTCCCACATTTTCAGGTTTTGGGACAATCTTTAGCTTTAGCATTCGATATTAAAAAGATCTTTCCATCCTTTGTCCGCAAAGTAAAATTCACCGGATATTTTCTTTAGGAATTTAAAAAGAATGTTGAAACATTTGCATCCGACCGTTCTATTCCTTCTTCGTTTTTCTCTTACGTTTTTTTCGTTTTCGTTTTTATACGCGGAAAGTCCTCCGGTCCCGAAGTCCGACCCCGACGAAATTTATACGGAACAAATATCCTGTCATCCGAACGATTGTATCTCTCTCAAATTGGAAGAACTTATTTCCGAAGGTGTAAAATCCAAAATCGCGGATCTCATGTCCCAAAACGCGGGAAAAATTTTGATCGATACTTCCGATGTTCCTCGTAAAATCGATTCGGATGATTTGGACGAGATTCGAACGGTCCTGGAAGAAATTTCAAAACGAGACGGTAAGGTGGCGATCGAAAAATTGCACATCGCGATTCGTTCGTTTCAACTTCCCGATCCTCCCTTTCTCAAAGACGTAGGTCTCGTCGGTTGGAACGTTTTCAAAAGAGTTTATAAGAAAATCTACTATAGAAGAACCGGCGATTACCACGCGAAGGTTTTGTATCATCCGGAGACGTTGAACGTCTTTCTGGTTTATTTCGTTCATCGTAAATACGGAGATATCTGTAACACCGTTTTTGCGAACTGCAATGAAATCGAATACTTGGACGACGACACGTTCGACTTACAACTTTCTCAGGCTCTTAAAGAATCCAAAGAGAAAAAAATTCCGGTTAAGGTTTTGTTCCGTCAAACCGAAGCGATTCTTCCGGAAGTAAAGATCGATTTGGAGCACCTGAAAGGTGTCAATCGCTCCGCTCGGATTTACAAATGGATGGCGGCCGGTAAGGAAAGGGAAATCAAACCCGTTACCAAGTCTAGATTTTTAGCGTTCCAAGCGATTGTCACTGCGATCGATTATTCTTTGACCGTTTACGATATGATTGCCGCCTTGATTCTATATAAACCGGCTACGGAAAGAAAGATCGAAGTGAATTATATCGATTCCGAAAACGGAAAACGAATCGATTCCGTGATTTTTCTTCCTCAAGATGATAAGAAAGATTGAATTCTCCTGAACGGAACCGTTCCAAGTCCTTTATGTGTGGATAGCCCAAACTTTCAACCGCCGAACTCACGTTAAATAAAGTACCTACTATTTTGCATTGAAACAGTCTTTTGCGATAAAAATTAACGGACTCGATTTTATAGAGATCGGTAAGTCCGTCTCGAAAAAAGTAGCGGAGGATTTTATCGGAAAGTAAGAAGTCCCTCCCTAAAGAAGAGAGGGACTTTGGCGGCGGGTCCCGTTTTTAACGGAAGAAGATGAACGTGAGAAGCAAAAAGACGGGAATCAATATTCCAAAAGAATAAAGTACATATCCGCCGAAACTCGGCATCTTGATCTTATTTTCCTCCGCGACGGACTTTACCATAAAGTTAGGCGCGTTTCCGATATAAGTGAGCGCTCCCATAAACACGGCTCCGACCGAAATCGCTTTTAAGATACTTTCCGCGTGAGGATCTGCGAGAATTTGAGCCACGTCCGTCATCCCCAAAGTTCCTTTAGCCAAAGACAAAAAGGTGAGGTAAGTCGGCGCGTTGTCCAAAACTCCCGAGAAAATACCGGTCACCCAGAAGAACTGCCAGGTTTCGGTAACCCCCAGTTCTTTTCCGTGGTGTTCCAAAAGAATGAGCGCCGGAATCATCGTGATAAAAATTCCGATGAACAGATAGGCGACTTCTTGGATCGGATGCAGAGTGAATTTGTTGTGTTCTCTTACCAGTTTTTGAGTCGTAAACTTGGAGACAAAAATCAAACCGATCAACACTCCTTCTCTGATAAATGCGATGTACGGATTTTCGTGGATCGCCGAAATGTAATTTTGATTTAAGTACGCGACGGACAAAACGACCCCGAGCAACCAGATGAAATTCACCTGACCTTCCAGACTGATCTTTTCCTTACGAACTTTGTCCTTTTTTATATCCTTAACGGTTTCTTTTTTGTAAGCGATCGTATCCCAGATAAAATAAAGGATCAAAAGAAGGATACTCGCAACGAGTAATTCCGGTAAAAGTTTGAACGTCCAAGTGAACGGAACTCCGATCAGATAACCTAAGAACAACGGAGGATCTCCGAGAGGGGTTAAGGAACCGCCGATGTTCGAAACTAAAAAGATAAAAAAGATAACGGTGTGAACCACGTGTTTTCTTTCCGAGTTCGTTTTCAAAATCGGACGAATCAGAAGCATGGAAGCTCCCGTGGTTCCGATGAAGGACGCAAGAAAGGTTCCGATGATCAAAAAGATCGTGTTGTTGAGCGGCGTCGCTTCGATATCTCCTTTCAAACGGATTCCACCCGAAATGTAAAAGAGCGCTCCGAGAAGAATGATAAACGGAACGTATTCGAACACGAGCGTGTGAACGATTTTACCGAACCAACCGTGTAGTACCAATATGACAAACGAAAACGCCGCCAAAACGAGCGCGAGGATCAGTTTGTTCGTATTACTTTCCCACCAATGAGAAGTCGTATGCGAAACGATCGGTAAAAGTGCGATACACAAAAGCATAAGAGCGAAAGGAATTACGCTCCAATACGGAAGGTCTTCTCCCTCGACTTCGTGATGGCCTTCCTGCGTATGAGAAGGATCCTGGGTTTCGATCGTCTGAGTATTTTGTGTATTCCCGACGGGTTCGTCCGCTAAAAGCGCCGTTGCCGGTAGGGTAAGGAAGATTGCCAGAAGGACGGATGTAATTTTTTGTTTCATTGTTCGTATCATCTGAAAGATTTTTTAGACATTCTGGAGATTTAGAAGAAAGAGTTAAAGTAAAAAGACTTTCTTATCCGTTTTTTTCCGCGGTTTGTGACTTTCGTTTTGCTCCCTTTTTTGGATTGCGAAATTTTTCAACAAAGAGAGCCGCTCTCCAAATAAAATTGTGTGAAAATGCGATTTACGAATGTCTTATGGAATAGAGGATTCCCGAATGGAGTTCTAAGAAAATGGAAGCGTTATTTGCTAAAAAAATTTGTCTGACTCCGACGGAAATCGAACAGAGGTTGAAGTCCGTTTCCATCCAACCCACGATGCAGAGGATTTCGATCTGCCAGTATGTGCTTTGTGAAGCCGATCATCCCAGCGCGGAAGAAGTCAAAGAATGGGTCGATAGCCGTTCTTTCAAAATGAGTCTTGCTACCGTTTATAACACGTTAAACGTCCTCGTTTCCGCCGGACTTCTCCGAGAATTCAAATTTTCCTGTTTGGGAAAATCGGTTTACGACAGCAATATCGTAGACCACTATCATTTCTTCGACGAGAAAAGCGGAAAGTTTTACGATATAGATCCTTCCTTACTGACTCTCAGTTCCCATCTTCCATCGGAGTTTCAGGTCAACAAAACGGATATCTTACTGACCGGAAATCTGATCTCCTAATTTTTAAAGATTGATCGCTTCCCCCAAGGCGGCTGCAAAGGATTCCATTACGGTTTCTGAAAGTGTGGGATGAGCAAAGATCGTGGATGCGATTTCTTTGGCGGTCAGTTCCTGAGTTATACCGAGAGCGACGGCCGGTAAAAGTTCTGTCACTCCGGGACCGATGAGATGCGCTCCTAAAATTTCTCCGGAAGTTTTATCCACGATCACTTTCGTAAAACCTTCCGTGTCTCCCATCGCTTTGGCCCTGCCACTCGCGATAAAGGGAAACTTTCCGACGCTGATCGTATAACCCATGTCAGTCGCTTTTTTTTCGGTAAATCCGATGGAGGCGACTTCGGGATGACAATAGGTACAACCCGGAATCGCGTCGTAGTCGATCGGAGTATAACTGAGACGGTGCGGATTTCCGGAGTGGATGGAAATCGCCTCGGTCGCTTTGATTCCTTCCATAGAAGCGACGTGAGCCAGAAGGGGAGGTCCGTTGCAATCTCCGATTGCATAGATATGAGGGACGCTCGTTTTGTATTTTGTGTCCGTCTTTACAAAACCTCTTTGTAAAAAGACGCCGATCTCCTCCAAGTTCATCGAGTCCGTATTCGGAACCAGTCCGATGGAAACTAAAATTTTCTCTGCTTCCAAGACCTCTCCCGTTTCCGGAAGATTTTTTCCTTTGAGGAGAACCTTGACGTTTCCGTTTTGAATCGTGGGATCGGAAACTCCGACCCCGGTAAGAACTCGGATCCCTCGTTTGACAAAGGACTTTTCTAAAAATCCGGAGATTTCCCTGTCTTCTACGGGTAGAATTTGATCCAACATTTCGACTAACGTGACTTTGGTTCCCATCGCCGAATAAAAGTCGGCGAACTCCACTCCGATCGCGCCCGCGCCCACGATCAAAAGGGATTGGGGAATTTTTTCCTGCACCATCGCGGTTCTGGAGGAAAGAACCGTGTTTCCGTCAAAGGGTAAACCCGGAAGTTCTCTGGCTCTCGCTCCCGTGGCGACGATAAAATACCGGGACGTGATTTCTTCTTTGGAAGTATCGGGAAGCCAAATCGTATTCGCATCTTTGAATACTGCGGTTCCTTTCTTACGGGCGATTTTATTTTTGTTTAAAAGGAACTCAACACCCGAGGCCATTCCGTCCGCGACGTTTCTGGAGCGCCGAACGATTGCTGGAAAATCGGGTTTTGCGTTTGAAAGTTCGATTCCGTAATCTTTGGCGGAATGTATTTTTTCCAAAAGATGAGCGGATTCCAAAAGGGCCTTTGTGGGAATACAACCCCAGTTCAAACAGATTCCGCCGGGTTTTTCTTTTTCGACGATACAAACGTTCATGCCCAACTGGGCGCCTCGAATGGCGGCGACGTAACCGCCCGGGCCCGCTCCGATGACGGTAAGATCGTAGGATTCTGGCATAAAATTCTCCGGGGTAATTTATTTTTTAAGAATTTCTTCCGTTGTTTCGATGAAATCGTAAGGTCTATCAATATTTTCTAAATCTCGATCCGGAAACCGAGAATCACACAACCAATTCAAAAAATCAAGTAAATGCTAAAAATCGTTTTTAACCTCGATAGTATGCGGTTCTATCCGTTTGATTTTAATTTGCCGATCTAAAAGAGGGAGTTTGTAGAAGTCCCCTAAAATCGTTTTGAATTACGCGCCCTTTTTTTTCAGGACTAGAATCATTCTTCCGGCCGAATTCTTAAATTTGGTTTCGTTAAAACCCGAATACACTTGTATGATTTCGAATTTATGTCTGAGGATCATCTTTTCGATTTCGGGAAGATAGAAAACGCGCATAACGTGTTTGTCTCGAATTTCCCTCGTATCGATTTGATAGATATAATTCACTTCCACCATCGTGGAGGTATCGGCCCTGACCAAACGGAAACCCCTGTTTCTTTGAATCGTAGTGTTTTGGGATTTGATTTGAGCGACGGGAGTGATCGGTTTTCTTTTGATCGTTCGCAGAGGTTCCGCGTTCCAGATTTCGAGAATCGCGAGGCCCGCGGGTTTCAGATTTTGTTCGATGTGATCGAGAGTCGCATCGATCTCCTCGTTCGTTAAGAGATAGTTAAACGAACCGAAAAGGCTGACGACACAGTCGAGAAGAACTCCGGATTGATACGATTGCATCGGCGACACGTCGAACTTGCAATGGGAATATCTTTTTTTGGCCACGTCGATCATTCTCGACGAAGAATCGATTCCCTTGGGTCTATAACCGAGCGACTGAAAGTGACGAACGTGTTCTCCCGTACCGCAGCCCATATCCAGGACGGTCATGATCCTATGTTTTCGAAAAAGGCGATCCAAAAACTTGGTTTCGGAATCGATCTTGCGCGCGGGCTTTTCGATGTCGAAATAGAATTCTGCCAGTTCGTTGTATAACTTCATAAAAATTGGTTTAGAGGTCTTGGAATTTGCCCGTTAAGTATATTAACGGCAGTCCGCTTATGAAAATCCAATATTTCGGAATCATTTTCTTTTTTTTTAATTGTACGTTCGACGTTTTGGAAAAACAGACGAACCTCAACAAAAATCTTCTAACCGGAGACACTTTGGTTTTCGGGGGAATATCGATTTCACTTTTGTTTTTGTTCGGTTTGATTCTCAAGGAAAGCGCTCAAAAATCTTCGAATCGTCGTACTACGAACCGACTTCCGGAAATCGATTCGAACTCTCGGACGGAAATTACAAATAGGCCGATACAAACATTCGATAGTACGATCCCAACTCCGATCTTGCCAATTCAATCCGAAGATAAGAAAAACGAAAACTCGACGTTTGCAAATGTAGACGATCCTCCCGGAGAAACCAGTACGGAACGAAGTTTTTCTTCTGCCGCATCCAAGGCGAATCAAACTCAGATTCGTACGATTTGGAGGAGAGAGGTCCCCGCACATCCGGAGCTGATTCAGGCGCACGGAAAATTTTTGGAGCGACTCGGTTCCCGGTTGAGTGCGGCCGAAATCTACTTTTTAAGCGGGGAAGTTTCTCTGCTTTTGGCTTCCCGTAAGGGAAAGGTGTTTCATATCCCCGAATCTCCGGAAGAAAATACTCCGACCGAAAAAAGTTTAAGGGAAATCGGAGAGGGGAGAATCGCATTCGCCGATACTTCCGTTTTGATTCCGCTTTCCACGGGAGTTCGACCTTTCGGTTATATTAAGATATCGTTAAACGAATGGGAACTTTTGAATCCGAGAGAGTTCCAATCTTGGAAGGAAGAATACGAGGAGCAGGTTTCGATACAATTCGAATCTTCCGATCCGGAAACCGGATTCGGAAATTTACACGCGTTCGAATTGGATAAAATACGGGTTCATGAGAGTATTCTAATCTTTGCAAGTGTTCGGACCGAATCTCCATATCCTTACGTGCTGAAATGGATGTCGCTCTGGACGTCCAAAATACTCCGCAAGCAGGTCCGTTTTTATAGAATTCGAAAAGACAGGGTCGCGTTTTTCGTTTTTCCGGAAGAATGGGAACGTTTCAGCAAAAACTTAAAGGAACTCGTCGAATCCCTGCAAAAGGAAAGTCATCCCGCCGATCTCAACTTGGGCTTGTCCGTCTTGGAAGGAAACAGGGAAGAATGGTCGACTAACGCAAGAAAGGCGCTCGGATTGTCCGTCGAAGAAGGCCCGAATCGGTATATCTGTCTGTGAGTATCGATCCCTTACTCGACGAAAAATTCATTCTTACGATCTCGCAGATCTTTCCGGAGTATCTGGACAAAACTCTGAACGTAACCGCGGTCAGGGAAGCCTTTGGTCCGTCCAAAAACGAAGGTCTTTGTTACGAAAACTGTACTATGGTGGAATTCAAAGGAGAGATCGAAGGAAAATTATTTCTTGCGATGGACGGTTATACGAAATTAAAACTGCTTCCTTTGGTTGCAAAATCCTTTCACATCGATCCCACGGTAAGAGCGGACGCGCCTTCGATTTTGATGGAGTTTGCCAATCAGATCTGCGGTTTGTTGATTTCGGAAATAAAACTCGGGAGATTTGAAACCGATCTTTTACCGCCCGAAATGCTGAATCATAAATTGATACCGATCGATCTGGAAACGTACAGACAATACATCCTGATCTACTTTTTAAAAGACTCGAAAGCGAAACAATACTTGGGAAGAATCTATCTCATTTTACTTATGAAAAAGTTTTAGAAATTTCTACGTTATTCGAAGTTAAAGAACGATCTGAACGTAGAAAAAATTGCGGATCCCGAAGACGATTCGTACGATGTCCGGCGTAAAAATCACATCGGGCTAAAAAAATTGTGGAGATTTTTACCGGAATTTAAAAACTGCAACGCCGATGCACCTATTGCGGGGATTCCCCTTTTTGATCGATTACTCCGGCCTGAAAACTCCCAAACAAGCGCGCATAACGGAAACAAGTTTGGATCTGCCGAACTCGGTTTCCTTAAGAACGAAGATCTTGGAAAATCCGACCGACTCTCTCTCACCCCTGATCTATCTGCAACACGGGATGAGTTTTAAAGGAATCGACGACATGAGAATTCTCGCGTTGGGAAATCAACTAGCAAACCGTGGATTTCGGGTATATCTTCCCGAACTTCCGGAAGTAAAGGGACTCCTCGTTCGTTCGGAGACGATCGCCAATATCCGTTCCGCGTTTCTTAAGATTTACGCTTTGGAAAAACGTCCTCTGTCCTATCTTTCCGCGAGTTTTTCGGCGGGAATGGGTTTTGTCGCATTAGCAAATCCGGAATGCCAAAGGGTTTTGACCTCCGCACTTTTGATCGGAAGTTATTCGAATTTCGGCGATACGTTTCCGTTCGTATTAAAAAATTACGAGATCGAAAGTTACGCCGTGAACGTGATGATGTACAATTACGTTCATGTAATTCGTTCTGAGGTCGAGGGTTTAAAGGAATACTTTTTTGAATCGGCTCTGGACAACGGACTTTCCAGAGAGGGGGACGCAGTTCGGGGACCGAAAATACTTTCCCTTTTAAGCGAGGACGATAAGACTTTTGTAAAAAAGTTTTTGGAGAGTTCCGATTTTAGAACGGAAACCGCGTTCGAAATCAAAAAAGCCGTTGCGGACGCGGATGCGTTCGTGAAAGAGACTTCTCCCTCGTCTTTTGCGGATCGTTTTTTCAAACCTTGTTTTTTGCTCCACGGGGACGACGACCCAGTCATTTCCCCGCAGGAATCCAAGGATTTAAGGGATTTAATTCTGAAGAATGGAAATCAAAACGTTTCTTTTCTCGAAACCGGCCTTCTGACTCACGGAGATCATCGTCCTTTTTATTCCAGTCTGACTGAAATTTTTCCCATGGCGAAGTTCTGGGGGGAATATCTTTTTTCCGCGAGCCGTCCTTTTTGAGTGTGGGTTTTTGGGGCGTTTTTCGTCCCATCCTAAGTTGATCGAACTGAACTTTGATTTTTTGTTTTTTCGCCAAGATTTTCGTTCTCGAAAGTTCGGAGGCGCAAAGATTTTAGAAAAAATTTCAGAACGAAGTTTGTTGTGTAATTCGAGTGAGTGAGATTCATTTTTTTATTTTATGGTATGTCCCAAGCCGGAAATTTTCTACGAGAAAAGACTTAAGAATGGAAAAGCCCGTGGTTTTTTGGGAAGAGTTTTTAGGATTTGTTGTAATATATGTAAAAAATAAGTTTCATTTCAATGGAATCCTATATACTACATTTTAATTTCTTTTCTTACTCCGACTGGATTGGGAGATAGAAAAGAATCTTAGTTTATGACTAAAAGATTGAAAGATCATGAATGCGACCAATAAACCTATGAATACACCAACGCCAGAATCTCAAATATCTCCCGTTTCCGTAGATTCCGCGATCACCATTGCGGTCTCTCCGGATCAACTGACGGCAACGATGACCGTCAGACCTTACAATCTGAAAGGGGAAACCATATCCAACGATAAACTTTGGAGTATCGTTCTTGATTGGGGAATCCACAGGGAACGAATGTTAATCGATGAGATCCGAAGAGTTTTGGCCTTACTCGAAGAAGCGGCCAAAAAGGGGGATTTTACTCCGATCAAAGTAGAGATCGCAAAAGGTGCGGCTCCGATTCCCGGAGAAAACGGATGGGTTCGTTTTTATCATCCGATGGCAAAACGGGTCAAATTGCTCGAAGACGGTAGAGCCGATTTCAGAAACATAGATCGTTATATCAACGTTAAAGTCGGCGAAAAACTCGCCACAAAGTTCGAAGGAATCCCCGGAACACCCGGTTTTGACGTATTCGGAAACATCATTCCCGCGCCCGCGATCAAAAAACCTAAACTTGTAATCGGTAATAACATCGAGGAAAGGGCGGGCCTTGAGGAAGGAAAAAAACTTCAGGAATATTTCGCTTCCACCAACGGAGTGATCTTCGTTACCGATGTTTCCATCACCGTATCCCCGGAACTTCATATCGCGGGTAACGTGGGACTTTCCACGGGAAACATTCAGTTTGACGGAAACGTTATCGTTCGAGGAGATATCGAACCCGGTTCCGTTGTGGAATGTACGGGGGCTCTTGTCGTCTACGGAAACTTGGAAAGTAATACGGTTAAGGTCGGACAGGATTTGATCGTTCACGGCGGGATCAAGGGTTCCGGTACGGAAATCATTCAAGTGACGGGAAGGATTCAGGCGAAGTTTATTGAAAACACATTTCTGGAAACGGAGGGAGATATCATCGTAGAAGGAGCGATTCTGAATTCTACGATCGATACTTTGGGTTCGATCATTTTAAACGGATCGAACGGCAACCTCGTTTCGAGCAAGGTTAGAACCAACGAAGGAATTTCAGTCGTTTCCTTAGGATCGAGCGCGGAATTGGACGTTATGGTCGAACTCGGATTTCATTTTAAGAACGATCGTTCCTTTCAAGATATCAGCAAAAAGATTCAGATGGGCGAGAAAGAAATGGAGAAAATTCTCCCTAAGATCCAACAGATCAAACACATGGTTCAACGTTCCAGAGGAAATCTTCCCGAAGATAAAAAGGCCGCTTTTAAAACGGTATTCGAAGACTATAACAAAAAATTAAAGATTTTGAATATGCTAAAATTCAAACAGGACAGTTTGAAAAGCGCGCGTTTTAATCCGGGCGCCGTAAGGCTCGCGGTTCAAAAAGGCGCGTTTCCCGGCGCGGTGATTCATTACAGAAGACAGATCGAGAAGATCACTAAATTCCAATCTTCCTTTATGATGGTTTTTGAACCGGGGCAAGAGAAAGCGATGATGGTCGCGTTACAGACGAAGTAAGTTCTGTTGAAATTGAAATTTGTCCTACTAACAGCCCACGTAAAATAAGGAACTCAACGCGCTCCGGGAAACTAAAACGTCTCTTCTATTGGCGTTCGACGGATCGTTTCCGAAACCCGCCCGTGTTAACCGAAAACTTTCTTTAGATTCTCTTCGTTAACGGGAGAAACGATTCCTCTTTCGGTAATGATTCCGGTGATGAGGGAGGCGGGTGTCACGTCGAAGGAAGGATTGAGGGCTTTCATTCCGTCGGGTGCGATGTTTAACAATGGTTTTCCTTCCGCGTCTTTTAAAAATCCGAACGAAGTGACTTCTTCTTCTTTTCTCATTTCGATCGGAATATGACTTCCGTCCGGAATTCTAAAATCCATACTTTTTGCCGTGGCGGCCACGTAAAAAGGAACTCCGTGATGTTTGGCGACGATAGCCAAAGGATAGGTTCCGATCTTATTGGCCGTATCTCCGTTGGAAGCGATTCGATCCGCGCCTACGATAACCGCGTGGATTTTTCGGGAGGCCATGACCCAACCGGCCATATTGTCCGTGATGAGATAGGAAGGGATTCCTTCTTCTTTCAGTTCCCAGGCGGTTAGGCGAGCTCCTTGCAGATAGGGCCTGGTTTCGTCCGCAAAAACCGTAAGAGAATGTCCCGCGTCTCGGAGGGATCGTATAACGCCTAACGCAGTTCCGTGCCCCGCGGTGGCGAGCGCTCCGGTATTGCAGTGAGTGATGATGTTCAAGGAAGATGGGGATTTCGGAAAGAGTGAGAGCGCATTTTTAGAAAGGGTCAAATTGTTTTCTAAATCTTCTTCGAGCATAAAAAGTGCGAATTCTTCCGCGCCTTTTTGCATCTTTTGTAAACTAAAGGAGGAATAATCCGATTCCGGAAAACGGGAGGAAAATTCCTCGATCGCAAGCTTCAGATTGACCGCGGTGGGTCTGGATTCTAAAAGTTTGTCTAATTTTATTTTGAGTTCGGAGAAAGTCGGTTTGGAAGATAGACCGTTCAAGTACAAGGCGATTCCAAAGGCGCCGGTGATCGCAATCGCGGGAGCCCCTCGAACGACCATTTCGCGGATCGCAAAAATACAGTCTTCCATCGTTTTTGCGGTCAGGTAGGAAGTGGTTCCGGGAAGAACTCTTTGATCCAGAAGGATCAGTTCTTGGTTGGTCCAAAGAATTGGTTTTAATACGGATTCACGCATTTTTTTCTTTCTCAGTCTAAAGGTTGAGGTCCGATTTTTCGATTTAAAGAATGTGATTGAAAAATCATTCTCCTTCTCCCGGAGAATGTAGGAAACCCGGGGCGATTTTTTGCCCCGGCTTAGCCTGCTTGACTCTCTAACCACAGTTCGTATTCTATCCAATATGGCAAAAAGAAAAAACCGAAACGGAATGTCTCTTTTCGGTCGTTCTATCTTTCATCCGATCAATCTATTTTTAATCGCAAACGTTCTCATTTATATTCTTCAGCTTTTTGCCGGCGGGACCGGAATTTTGGAATATTACTTCGCGTTAACTCCTTCCCGAGTTTTTCACGGATACTACTGGCAAATTTTTTCATACGGATTTTTACACGAGGCGTACGGTACTCCGTTCATACATTTGTTCTTCAACATGTACGTGTTCGTGATGTTCGGAGGTTTGATTTGTAAATACATTCCCGCATGGAAGTTTACGATCGTTTATGTCGCGGCGATCTTAACGGGAGGAATCACCGTTTTACTCGCTCCTATGTTCGTTCAAATATTAGGAATTCATTATCCTATGGATCTCTTTCATACCACAACTCTCGGCGCGAGCGGAGGAGTGACCGGAATTCTCGTTTTGTTCGGAATTTTATTTCCGGAAACGGAAGTGTTCCTTATCTTCTTTAGAATGAAGGCGCGTTATGCGGCTTGGATTTTTGTGGGGGGAGGTTTTGTCGCGGACTTTATTTCGGTTTATTATTTCCATTCTCCCTTTGTAGTGAGCAATTCCTGTCATCTCGGAGGAGCGATCGGAGCTACTATAGCCGCTCCTTGGATTTTGAAAGACAATTTCCTCGATTTCGGAAATATCTTTCCTAAAAAAAAGATCCAAGAAAATTCACCGCCGCAGACTCGCTCTCTGGAGGAGGATTTGGATTCGGAGACTCGAAAGAATTTAGAATTGTTAAGCGAACTGGCTCGGCAAACTTCCTATTCCGATCGGGAAACGATTCTGACTCCTTTACAACAAAAGAACGTAAATTTATGTCCTCCGCCCACCTTTCAACCCGAGGATTCTTTTTGTTTGCGCTGCGAATGGCTGCCCAACTGCGCCTTAAGAAAACTTCGGACGGATCAAAAATCGGATTGAACGAACCCATTCAATTTTTTCCAACGTAACCTTTTCGTAGATATACGAAGTGTCCTATTAAGATCGTGAGGACTCGCATCTAACTACGGATCGCAAAAATTAGAAAATAAATTTTTGACACAAACGAAACACAACGTTCGATAGTTTCTCGGATTTTTTTAGAATTCAAATTGAAAGATATTTTTTTCCTGGAAAATTCGTCTTATAGCTATTAGTGATTGTCGGGAGGGCTATGTCTTCCGATAAGAAAATAAGAACCTGTCCCGAAAACTTGCGGCTGATCGTTCTGATAAAGTAAAATTGAGTTTTGAGACGTGCTATAAACGTATAATTTAAAGATAGGGTGTGATCGTGAGTAAGAATAAAAAAAGCGCTTTATTTGATATTTTAAAACGCGAAAAACTCGAGAAGTTGAAAAAAAAGAATTCTCCGGCCAAACTTTCGGAACCGAACGAAAAAACTCAAATCTCTCCTTCGGAGACAACTTCCGAAAAATCTTCAGCGGAAAAAAAAGAATCTCAGGGTTCGAAAATTTATAAGGCGATCGAAGACGTTAAATTGGATATTCGATATTATTTTTTACAAGACGAATACTTGGAAAAATTAGCCGCGATTTACGTTAAAAACGAGGGTCCGTTGGACAAACTGGGTATCGAACCGAAAAAGTATCTGGACTACGCAAGAGAAAGTTTCGATCGATACAAACAACTCGATAAAAAAATGCCCCTGGAACCTATGAATAAAAAATCCTGGGATCACGTTGAGAAGAGTTTAAACGAATTGATTTCAAAACTTTTGGAAAAGTTCGTTAAGTAAAAAAACTTCGCATTCGTTTGATTCGGTTCTTCTTTCCTAGTGTGAAATTTCTTTTTAGAGTTTCCCTATTCGTTCTCGATTGTTATTTCAAAGTCCGCGAATCCCGTAAAAAAGCCGCAATCACTTGCGGCTTTTATAATTTAGAAAATTCTAAAATAGAAAAATAGAATTCCAACTCAGTTGAAAAATCTTTTGTTCGCTTCGTCCGAAATGGAGATTCCGGTCAATTTAGCCTTTTGGATAATTTCCCAGAAGTATCTGTAAGTCGCGCGGTCGTGAAGATCGCCCGCATACTGAATCGGTCCCCATTCCGCGTTTTGCGCTTGGATGAGAATTTCCGCGGCGGTTTGAACCTCGCTGTAATCCGGAGCCATCGCGTCCAGGATCGCTTGGATCTGAGTCGGATAGATGGACCACATTCTTAAAAAACCGAAATCGTCATGGGCGCGTTTTGCGTCCTTATAAGTTTGATACTGATTTTTCAAATCGAGTGTAACGTTGTGCGCAGGTATCACTCCGTTTGCAAGAGCGGCCGCCACGAGATTCGCTTTTCCTCTTCTCAAAAGTTCGTGATCGAACTGACCGGGGCTTTTCATACAAGAAGCAGGAATCGCTCCGTGGTGTCCCGAGATGAAATCCATTAAACCGAAATCAAGAACCTGCAACCAAGGAAGGGCCGCGATCTTTTCGATTTCTTGAAGGGCTCCGTTGGTTTCGATCAAAACGTGAATCGGAATTTCCCTTTTGATTCCCGCTTTCTGAACCGCTTTTTGAATGTAAGCGATCATTTCTTCGACCTGAGCCGCGCGGGTCGGTTTTGGAATGGTGATGTATGCGATTTTTTCTCCGGCGCCGGGAACGATGATGTCTACGTCTTGTTTCCAAAACGCGTTCGTGTAGTCGTGGATTCGGACCCCGCTCATCTTGTGTTTGTTGAGTTCGCCGTTTTGAAGACGAACGATCAGTTCCGCGTGTTCTTTTTCTTTTCCGGTTTGTGCTCCGTCTTCGCAGTCCATCGTGATGTCGAAAAGACCGCCGAGTTTGTTTTGGAGTTCGAGCGCTTTTGTAATCAGCTTTTCGGAACCTGCAAAATGCTCGCAGGCAGGAATGATAGGGAAGGGCTTTTCTCCTTCGAAGAGCGCCTCTCTCGGATGAGTCAATTTAGACATAGAGATACCTTTAATTCTGATTTCGAGCCTGCAAGTGAGGTGAAAAGGCTCTAAATACAGGTTTCGAAAACGCGGGCCTCTGTAAACCGATTTTCAGAAGGATCAAGCTTCGAGAAGTTTGAGAATGACCGCTTTCTGAGCGTCCAGACGATTCTCCGCTTGTTGAAATATGATGGATCGTGGACTCAAGACGACGTCTCTTGTGATTTCATAACCGGCGTGGATCGGCATATCGTGCATGACCTTTGCGTTTGTTTTTTCCATCAAAGACGAATTGATCTGATAAGGCATCATGAGTTCCATTCTTTGTTTTTTCTTATCGGCGTAAGAAGGATCGTTGAAAAATTCCATATCCAACCAAGTGTCCGTGTAGACGTAGTCCGCGTCTTTGACCGCCTTTTCCAAGTTCTGTTCCCAAGTGAGAGTTCCTTTTGTTTTCGCTCTTTCGACGGTGGGCTCGTCGATGTTTTCTTTTTCGGCAATCGGAGTTACAAGAGTGAGACGAACTCCGAGCGCGGCACAGATCCCGATGAGGGAATTGACTACGTTGTTATGAACTCCTATATAAGTCAGCTTTACTTGACTTAGAGGACGTTCGGGTTTGTCGAGTGCGATCGTCATGATGTCCGCGAGAGATTGGCAAGGGTGAAACATGTTATCGCATCCGTTGATCACCGGAACCTGAGAACCGTTTTTCATTGCGAGTAGGTCCTCGTGCTTTTTCAAACGAGCCATGATGACGGAAACGTTTCTGGAAAGATATCTCGCTTCCAGATCGATATCGGAAAGTTGAAAGTTAGACGCCATCCAATCCAGATAAATTCCGTGTCCTCCCATTTCGGTCATCGCAACCTCGAAGGAGACCCTGGTTCTTGTGGAAGTTTTCTGAAAGAGCATCGCTAAAGTGCGACCGCTTAGGTGACCGGCGTAGTTCACTCGATTTTTCTTTACGTGAATCGCAAAGTTGAGTAGATCCAGAATCTCGGAATCCGACCAATCTTCCCAGGATATCAGATGTTTTACATTACTTTCGATCATAATAACTTATGTACAGAAAACAAAATCGAAGTCGTTTCGTAAATGAAAAAGGCTAAAAAAACGAGGTAAACTCCGACCAAACGGAATGGCCCATAGGCAATAAGATTTGAGTTACTTCATAAACTCGATCGCCTCGTCGAGTTTAATTGCTGACAGTCGACTTTGCAAAGAAAATCTGGAAAGAGCGCGGAGCCAAGTAATGAGCGAGACAGTGGAACCAAAACCGAATCAATCCATCGAAGAGGAAACTCGAAGAAGGAGAACCTTCGCGATCATCGCTCACCCGGATGCGGGAAAAACCACTCTTACGGAAAAACTCCTTTTATACGGAGGTGCGATCCAACTCGCCGGAGCCGTTAAGGCCCGTAAAAACCGGAAGGCCGCCACTTCCGATTGGATGGAGATGGAAAAAGAAAAAGGAATCTCCATCACTTCCGCGGCGCTTCAGTTCGAATACAACGGATACGTTCTCAATCTATTGGATACTCCCGGTCACGAAGATTTTTCGGAAGATACGTATCGCACTTTGATCGCAGCCGATACGGCGGTGATGGTGCTCGACGCAGGTAAGGGAGTGGAACCTCAGACGATCAAGTTGTTCAAGGTTTGTAGAGATCGCGGAATTCCGATCGTAACCTTTATCAACAAAATGGATCGGCCTACAAAAAATCTTTTTGTTCTTTTG
Organism: Leptospira weilii serovar Ranarum str. ICFT; assembly: GCF_000332415.1. Classification (GTDB taxonomy): domain Bacteria; phylum Spirochaetota; class Leptospiria; order Leptospirales; family Leptospiraceae; genus Leptospira; species Leptospira weilii_A. Next base: position 3,828 of record NZ_AOHC02000050.1, on the reverse strand, counting down.
GACGAGATAGAAAAGGTGCTCGGGATCTCCGCGGTGCCTATGGTATGGCCGATCGGAACCGGCGTGGATTTCAGCGGAGTGTATTCCCGCAAAGATAAGAAAATTCTAACATACGATAAAACTCCCGGAGGGAGTCAGAAGTCCTCTTTTCAAACTTCGGGTATAAACGATCCGGAACTCGATTTTCAATTTGAGGATTGGGTTATCAAATCCTTTCGAGAAGAATTGGAACTCGTAGAAGGTGGAATTTCAGAATTCAGTAAAGAAAACTTTTTGGATTCCAAAATCACTCCGGTCTTCTTCGGTTCTGCGGTGAACAACTTCGGGATTCAATTGTTCTTAGACGAATTCATCAAAATCGCACCTCCGCCTTTATTCTTTCCTTTGAAAGACGGATCTCGTTTGGATCCGATCCGTACGCCGTTCAGCGGTTTTATCTTTAAGGTTCAAGCGAACATGAATCGTCAACACAGAGACCGAATCGCGTTCTTAAGAGTGACTTCCGGTAAGTTTGAAAGAGGGCTTAACGTGCTTCACGGAAGATTGGGAAAATCCGTTAAACTTTCCTCTTCCTTTGCTTTTTTCGGTCAGGATAGAAACACGGTCGATGAAGCGTATCCGGGAGATATCATCGGACTCGTAAATCCGGGAACGTACGCGATCGGTGATATCCTTGCGTCTTCCAAGATTCCGGATTTGAAAGGTCTTCCCGTATTTGCGCCGGAACTTTTTGCTACGATCTCTTCTTCCGATACCGCGAGTATGAAAAGTTTTCGAAAAGGAATCGATCAACTTGCGGAGGAAGGAATTCTTCATTTGTTTTCTTCTCAGACAATCGGGGGAGGGCTTCCCATCATAGGCGCGATGGGACAACTTCAGTTTGAAGTTTTTAAAAGAAGACTTTTGGACGAATACAACGCACCTTCCACGGTTACGGTTCTTCCGTATGTGATTTCCTGTTGGATCGGCCGGGAGGATTTGGCGAAGGTTCCTTCATCCGCCAACTTGGTTACCGATCGCGGCGGTAGGGCGGCGCTTCTCTTTGATACGGAGTGGGACAAAGGTTATTTTCAAAAGAAGAATCCGGATATAACCCTTTTAGATTATCCTCCGGTCGTATAACGAAATTTTCAGACGAAGAAAAAAGTCCTTGAGATAGTAAGAATCGGATTCTTTTCGGAGTCGTATATTTTGTATTTGCACCAGATGTCTTTGAGGCGAAGCGACCGCTCATTAGGAGTCACTTCGCCTTTTTTTTATCCGGATTCTATTTCCGTTTTTCTAATGTTTTGGTTCTTTCATTTCGTTTCACCGAGGATCGTAGGCAAATGAAAGATCACGTTTCTTCTCGAGGTCGTTGTTAGGTTATCCTCTCCGCTCGTTGCGTTCGGTCTGTCGGCCGCATTCAATTGAGGAGAAAAAACGTTGTCCGCATCGCTCGAATCCCAGAAAAGCACCCTGTCCACGGAAACGTTGAAAAGGAGATTTCCTTTTTCCCCTTTGGTATTGTTCAAGTCCACAACGAGAATGTACGGATCGTCTTTTTTCAAAGAGTTGGCGGAAGTCGGTAATTTGAATTTCAACTTCTGGGAACTGTTTGTATAAGCAACTCCGGAAAAATTTTCGGCCGGATTTAAAGAATTGAATCCGAACGCCGCGTTGGTGCTGATAGCGTCCGGCATTTTTAAAAGCGAACCGCTGGAAGCATCCACAAAGGATCCAAAAAACGCATAAGATCTAATCTCGTCTTGTGGAAGAAATTCCGGAAACATAAGACTCGGAGAAGTTATAAACGATGGGGGAGCGCCGTACTCGAATATGACCGGTGAAACGTCTCCTCTTTCCTCAAAAGCGGCGCCTTCCATTCCGGGGAGCATGGGGGGAGTCGGTTTGTTCAGAATCAGATCCACGTAGCGGTATGCGTTTTCGGGAAGATCGGTCGGATTAAAATAATATCGAAAGGCTCTGATGACCAGTCCGATTCGATCGTAGTCGTCCTTTTCATTCTGTGGGATTTGGGTTATCGATAGAGCCGTCGGCCTCGTGCCGCCGAGTCCGGTTATACTTATTCTGGTAAATGCAGTACATACGCCGCTACCGAACGGGCCGCTCAGATTGAAGGAAACAAAATTAGCATTTTGTAAAGTTTCACTTCCTCTGGCAGGTCCGCCTTTTTCCGCGGACTTATAGGCGACGACTTGACAAACTTGGATTTCGGCGGCTTGCGGAGTTACAAACTTATCGTTAAATCCGTCTCCCACTCCATCCCCGTAGTTTTGCGGATTGTCTCCGGCTAAGTCCGTTAAGAACGCGGATCCTTGTCCGAGCGTCTCAGGAAGCGTCAAAAAACGAGAAGAATCTTCGGTTCTTGCCGCGAGCAAATTTGCCGTATTCGAAAAACTGAATTCCGCCGTCCCTATCGGGCCGCCCGATAAAAGCGCAGCCATCAGCAAAAGCTCGTTATTGTCGTCTTTTTCTTTTTTACAACTCGTAACTAAGAATAATGTTGCAACTGCGAAAGCCGTAATTGTCAACATTCCTCTCTGCAATTGGTTTTTATTTTGTTTCATCGTGTAAACCTCCAATGAAATATCAGTGGAAATATAGAAAGGTTTTTGAACGAGTGAGCCATATTTATCGAAAAAAAACCGAGTTATAGGATCGACCGGTTGTTTTTTTGATTTTACTTCAAAGATTTTTATTAACGTTGGAAAGGTTGTTATACGGCAAAATGAGCTGGTTTGAGAAAGATGTTGGAAAAAAGGAAACGTTGGAATTAAGAATCAATCAAAAGTCATTTAGGAATTGAAGCATAATGTTGCGACCGCAGGAGCAACAACTTTAGTTCAAGCGAACGCACTCGAGTTTCTGATTTGCCTAAAATTTCTTAGGCCGAATTCACGTTATTTAAAACCGAGAACTTAAAAAATTTCCCAAGTTTCCTTTTGTCGACGTCGTAAACCTCGCATGGAATCCTCGTTTTTGTTTCGAAATAGAAGTCGAATAATTCATAGCGACTTTTACGAAACGCGATACACTACACTATATTATATTTCTACTGACTTGAAATTCGCCTCAATAAGAGTTAAAATTTTAGAATTGTGAATGAGTTTTTTAGAGCGGTATAATTTCGGAAAGAATTGATTTTTTAGGAAAGTATGATTTTAAAAAGATTTCAACGCATCTACGCGCAAGAACCGTTTATCCTAAGAGTGAGAGCTTTATACTTGCTTTTTTTTAACGCGGTAGTTTTTACTTTGGCCAGCCTATCATTCACTTTTTTTTTCTACGAGAAAGAAGAGACTTATCGTCCTAGTTTTATACTATTCATATTTGCATCATTCATTTCAATTCTGTTGCTTTGGTTGGGAGAATACAAAAAAGCGTTAGTTGTCACGTTGCTTTCGGTCGTGATCGGGGTTAGTTGGGCTTTGCTTTTCGGAAATCCGGTCGGAAACGTTCTATCCAGTCTTTTCATTTTTGTTCTTTTATTTTTACTATTCACGAATATTCGAACTACGATTTTCGTTGCTTCATTTTCGTTTATTTTAATGATTCTGTTTTTTTACAAACTCAACATGAGAAATATGTTAAACAGCGTTTTTGTCATGGATTCCGTAATCGGTTTTTTAATTTTTACGGTGATCGCGATTCTCACGGTCAATCTTTTGAATTCTTACATTAAGGAAAAGGACGAGCTGATCAAGGAAATCCATCACAGGGTGAGGAATAATCTTCAAGTTCTGAGCGGGCTCGCGGATCTACATCGCGACGACAAATCGGATTCTCAAAGGGTATTATTCGAATTTCAGAATCGAATTCTCATAC
>NZ_AOHC02000051.1 GCF_000332415.1 Leptospira weilii serovar Ranarum str. ICFT | reverse complement strand
ATCTTAAAATTGAAAACTGGCTTTAAAGATGCTGACCAGCGCCTAACTTCGGCTTCTCGCTTCGTTCGTCACTCGCGGTTCCCGCTCGGACTCACTACGGCTTCGCACATTCGCTTTGACGTTCGGCTTGTGATCGCTCACTAAGGTTCGCTCAAGCCTCCGTCAATCCCTTCGCGCACAGGCGCTTCGGGAACGCGAACGTCGAGAAGCCTCTTTCGTTAGGCGCAATCTTGCTATAAAATTATTTTGGAATCGTAAACGGATAGGCTATGCAAAGTTTCCCATCAATACAGAATTTTTTCAGCTTTTCACCAGAACTTAAAATCGAACAAATCATTTCAACGATTAGCTATATTAAATCCTTGCTGCCAGATGATATAAAACTTTCTGGAATGATAAAATCTAATCAAAAAGTATTTTCCCCAATCGAAACTTTGGAATCTTTTCAAAACATTTTTATTCAATGCAATGGGAATGTCGATTTAATGCAGATTAATTTTATGGGTACCGGAGAAAGAATAATTTTTATTTTCCAATTTGTTAATGAGATAACTGGTCCGAATGGAAATTATACCATAGAGAGTGGTTCTGAAGATCTCAACAACCAAATCGAAACCATATTAAGAGCTCAACTCAAACTTGAAAAAATGAGATTCGATGTGTATAATAGAAAAGAAGAATTAGTAGTAAATCCAATCTTCAAAAATCGAAATTTCACTTTAAACAAACACTATGCGTTTGTTTTAATGCCATTTACAGAAATTTGGTCAGATTTAGTTTGGGAAAAAATTAAACACCAGGTAACTTCATTAAACTTTAAATGCAAACGAGCCGACGACCTATCCGGGCATAATGTTCTTGAGGATATTTGGACAGGGATAAATGAAGCAAACCTCATTATTGCAGATCTAACCAATAAAAACCCAAATGTTTTCTACGAAATTGGAATTGCTCATACTCTTGGCAAACGAGTTATTCTAATTACTCAGGATGAAGGTACGCTTCCGTTTGATTTTAGAATTTACAGAGTAATTTTTTATACAAGTGATGAAGATGGGCTATCCCTGCTTTCAGAGCAATTAACAAAATTTATTACTAATTCGGAAAAACTTTAACGAAAGCAAGACTGCGCCTAACTTCGGCTTCTCACTGCGCTTCGAGATTGCTTCGCAACTCTCGCTTGGCCTTCGCCACATTCGCTTTGACGTTCGGCTTGTAATCGCTCACTAAGGCTCGCTCAAGCCTCCGTCAATCCCTTCGCGCACAGGCGCTCCGGGAACGCGAACGTCGAGAAGTCTCTTTCGTTAGGCGCAAGTCAGCAAAAATTTCTACTTTTCTCTATTTATCAGTTTCAAAATCATTTTGGCCAAATTATCGAAAAAATCATTGACTCTTTCTTATTCATATATATACTAAAATATATATGAATAAGGCTAAGNTTTTTAAAAACGGTGATAGCCAGGCAATTCGTTTACCTAAAAACTATCGCTTTAAAGG
>NZ_AOHC02000052.1:237500-238891 GCF_000332415.1 Leptospira weilii serovar Ranarum str. ICFT | reverse complement strand
ACACCATTACCGGTTGGAGCCGTCTATGAAAATTAAGACAGACGAAATTACGTCCGTTCTCAAACAAGAAATTTTAAATTATAAAAAAGACCTCGGCGTTGATGAAGTCGGAACGGTTTTAGAAATCGGAGACGGAATCGCACGCGTATACGGACTCAAAAACGTGATGTCCGGAGAGATGGTCGAGTTTCAAAACGGAATCTTCGGTCAGGCGTTCAACCTGGAAGAAAATTCGGTGGGTGTGGTCGTTTACGGAAACTACCTCGAAATCCAAGAAGGATTTACCGTAAAAAGAACCAACCGGATTCTCGAAGTTCCCGTCGGTCCGGAACTTCTCGGTCGCGTAGTCAATCCGTTAGGCGAACCCCTCGACGGAAAAGGTCCGATCAACGCAAAACTCACAAGACCCGTGGAATCTCCGGCACCCGGTATCGCGATGAGACAACCCGTAGGCGAGCCGATGCAAACCGGCATCAAAGCGATCGACGCGATGATTCCGATCGGACGCGGACAAAGAGAGCTCATCATCGGCGACCGTGGAACCGGTAAAACTTCCATCGCACTCGATACGATTCTCAATCAAAAGGGCGCCGGAGTGATCTGCGTTTATGTGGCGATCGGTCAGAAAGCTTCCACCGTTGCTTCCACCGTGGAAATGCTTCGGAACAAAGGCGCTCTCGAATATACGATCGTAGTTTCCGCGACGGCCGCAGAACCCGCTCCGCTTCAATACATCGCTCCTTACTCGGGATGTAGTATGGCGGAATACTTTATGTATAACGAAAAGAAAGCGACCCTCGTAGTTTACGACGACCTTTCGAAACAAGCGGTTGCGTATCGTCAGATGTCTCTTCTTCTTCGCCGTCCTCCGGGTCGGGAAGCGTATCCGGGAGACGTGTTCTATCTTCACTCCAGACTTCTCGAAAGAGCGGCGAAACTCGACGACAAATACGGCGCGGGTTCTTTGACCGCACTTCCAATCATCGAGACTCAGGAAGGTGAGGTTTCGGCATACATTCCGACGAACGTGATTTCGATCACGGACGGACAGATTTATCTTCAGTCCAACTTGTTCGCATCCGGGAACCGTCCCGCGGTAGACGTGGGGATTTCGGTTTCTCGGGTCGGCTCCGCGGCGCAGATCAAGGCGATGAAACAAGTCGCCGGAAAGATGAAACTCGAACTCGCGCAGTTCCGCGATCTCGAAGCGTTTGCGCAACTCGGAACCGAACTCGATCCTGCAACTCAGGCACAGCTCGATCGCGGAAATAGAATCGTTCAGATGCTCAAACAACCCGTTTCTTCTCCGTATCCTGTGGAAGAACAGGTTGTGGAAATTTTCGCGGTGACCCGCGGTTTTATGGATAAAATTCCGGTGCCGAAAGTTCAAC
>NZ_AOHC02000052.1:0-235000 GCF_000332415.1 Leptospira weilii serovar Ranarum str. ICFT | reverse complement strand
GATCCTCTATAAGGGAGAGGTGGATTCTTTGGTCGTTCCCGGTAGCGAAGGATTTTTCGGAATCCTTCCGAACCACGCCCCTTTAGTGGCGGTTCTTGGAATCGGGGTTTTGGAAATCCGCAAAGGCGAAAAACTGAAAGTTTTGTCCGTAGAAGGCGGGTTTATCGAAATCAAGGACAATGTGATCAGCATTCTTACCGATCACGGCGCTCTTAAGGAAGATATCGACGTGGAAGCCGAAAAAAAAGCGTTAACCGAAGCCGAAAAACTCCCCCCTTCGAATTCTAAAAATCTTTTCCTCCAAAAAACAAAAACCCGAATTTTAGTCGCATCCCGCTAACTTTTAGGGGTGTTTCTTTCCGAAAATAGTAGCAGAGATTCCCTTTTCTCCAAATACAATGGAGACGAGGGATGAAGGCTTATGAAAACGGCGATTCGTATTTTCACAGTAATCATTTTATTTTTCAGCGCCGGTTTTCTTTTACGAAGAAACCGGGACTGGGTTCGAAACGTGTTCGAACCGGAACCGATTTCCGCATCGATTCGGGGAAATATAAAAAATCCGGGAGTCTACAAACTCAAAGCGGGGGACACTCTGGAAGATTTGATTTTCGTTGCGGGTGGAATTAAAAAGAACCCAGGCGCCGAACCAGACCTCGACCGGGAAATCCTGGACGGACAGGTCATTGAACTCAAAGAATGATGTTATTAGGAAGAGATGGCGGAAGACTACGACATGATCAAGGACGATAATTCTCCCGGTGGCCCGGATTCCGGTATGGACGAATTACAATTCGACGATATCGATTCCATGTTAGGCTCGAACACACCGGAACCATCCAAACCCGGCGGATTGGAAGACATGTCCATAGACACCGATCCTTTGGAAAGTCTGGTTGCCAGTTCGGGTGAAGAGTATCCTTCCAGTTTCGAAAACGATTTTTCCTTTCATCCCGGTTCCGTCGATTCGAGTTTGGAAGACCCGATGGATCTGGAATTGACCGATCCGCTCGTCGACGCCGAAATCGACAAGCTGTTGGATATAAACGATTTTTCCGATTCATCTACATCAAAGATTTCTAATTTAGAATCCGATGATTCTTTTTTTACGGCCGGAGACTCCGCTCCCGACGAGGGATTGGATTTTTCCGAATTGGATAGTTATTTAACCGAAGAACCGGACGCGATCAGTTTCGACGAAGAATTGGACGATCCGGAAGAGTTCGATTTTTCGGATTTGGAAGACGAACAAGACGATCTCGACGGATCGATTCCCCCGGACGACCTAAAACAAGCGGATCTTTCCTTTGACGAAGACGATTTTTTAAGCGAAGAAGAAGGACCCATCGCTTTATCCGGCAACGAATTAGACGACATACTCAATACAGCAGACGAATCGGACGCGAACGAAGACCTTCCCGATTTTATCACACATACCGATCCGGACGAAGACGAAGGCCCGATCTCTCTCTCCGACGACGAATTGGGCCATCTTCTCGCAGACAATGCGGGAGAGAGCGATTCGTTTGCGGATTTGGAAACGGAGGACGAAGATCAACCGATCTTTTCCGAAATCGGTTCGGAAGAGGACAACGAACCGATTTCTCTTTCCCTGGCGGAACTGGAACATATACAATCCGAAGACGAAGAGGAAACGTTAGACGAAACTGGTTTTCTCGGCGGAGACGATTTCGGTTTAACGGAAGAATCCCTTTCCGATTCTTCGGACTTTTCCTTCGAGCCGGGGGATTCGGAAGAGGACACGATCGCTCTTTCCGAGGAAGAACTCGGAAATCTTCTTTCCGATGACGCGGGGATCGAAGTCGCCGCGGAAGGATTCGGAGATCTGTTGGAGAACGGAGAGTTACCGGAGGACAGCGGCTCCATGTTCGGTGAGAACGTCTCCCTTACCGTAGAACAAGACTTAGGCGAACCGGACGAGTTCGATCCGGAGGAGGAATCTTTTCCAGAGGACTTTTCCCCGGAACCGAACGATTTCCTTATGGAACTGGACGGAGAAAACGACAACGAACCGATCGCCCTTTCCGATGAGGAACTTGGAAATTTATTATCTTCGGACGAAACTACGTTAGACGAAACCGTCGACGAATCCATTTCCCTTCCCTTACACGAACTGGATGGAATCGAAGAAGAAAATGTGCCGTCCTCTCTGGAATCCTTAGAAGATTTTGAACTGCCTACGAACGATTTCGATTCTTTGGAAACGGAGGACGAAGCCGCCAACGAACCGATCGCTCTTTCCAACGAAGAGTTGGATCATATTCTTGCGGAGGAACCGAACGTTTCGGAAGAACTTCCGGGCGCCGATACGGAAATCGATTGGGACGCTCCGGTTGCGGAACAAACGGAAGAGGATGAAGAATCGATCGCCCTTTCGGATGACGAACTCGGAAATCTTCTCGCATCCGAAAACGAGGAAGTTGCGGATTCATCTTTTGATTTTGAACCGGAAACAACTTCTTTGGAACCGGAGGACGAAGATGCAAACGAACCGATCGCTCTTTCGGAAGACGAACTCGGAAATCTTCTCGCATCCGAAAACGAGGAAGTTGCGGATTCATCCTTTGATTTTGAACCGGAAACGACTCCCTTGGAAACGGAGGACGAAGATGCCAACGAACCGATCGCTCTTTCGGAAGACGAACTCGGAAATCTTCTCGCATCCGAAAACGAGGAAGTTGCGGATTCATCTTTTGATTTTGAACCGGAAACAACTCCTTTGGAAACGGAGGACGAAGATGCCAACGAACCGATCGCTCTTTCGGAAGACGAACTCGGAAATCTTCTCGCATCCGAAAACGAGGAAGTTGCGGATTCATCTTTTGATTTTGAACCGGAAACAACTTCTTTGGAAACGGAGGACGAAGATGCAAACGAACCGATCGCTCTTTCGGAAGACGAACTCGGAAATCTTCTCGCAGAGGCTCCCGTTGTGGAAGAGGAGGAAGATCTAAATCAGATCCTAGGAGAATTGCCCCGCGTATCCGACTTGGATGCTTTCGATTCCATCGACGACGACGTTTCCAGAGGGGAAGACGTCGCCTTGGATCGGATGGTTCCGACTCTGGAGAACATAGACGACGAGGAAATGATCATCTTACTGGATGAATACGCGGACGGGGAGGAAACTTCTCCGATCGAAGATCTGCGTAAAACTCCGGATCAAACGGAGGCGAGGGAGGTTGCGGGCGAAACTCCGTCCAAGGACGAAATGAAACGTATCATGACGTATCTGGATGAATTGCTCGGAAACCTGCCGGACGATTTGATTCGTGAATTTTCGCGTTCCGATTATTTCGAACTTTATAAAAAACTAATGAAACAGATCGGTGTATGACCGATGGGATTGCTGGAACGAGTCAGTAAGTTAGTCAGATCGGATTCTTCCGGAGTTTCGACTTCTTCCGGCGACGAGAAAAAATCACTTCTCAAAAAGTCGGAGTCTTTTCAGCGTAAACAGGGATTTTTGCAAAAGGCTCTCGGTATGAAAAAGGAAGTAGAGGAATCAAATGTGTTCCCCACTTCTTCTTCTTCTTCTTCTTTTGCAGAGGAACTTCCCGCTCCGCAAGAAGTCGATCCCGAAGAGTTTTCGGAGTTTGCCTCGTCGAACGAAATGGAAGACGACATTTCCATCGAAGATCTTTTCGGAGACGACGAAACGAAAGATACGAAATCGGAAGAATCCCCATTCGACTCTGCGACCGAGGATTTGGAAGAAACGGATCCGGAAACTTCTCCGAAAGATTTGGACGAAAAAACGGCCGTCTTGGACGGACCGGATCTCGATGATAGCATAACGTCCTTGGAAGAGAATCCGTTTGAGGATTGGGTCAAGGAAGCGGAACAGGAAGCACATCGAACTCCTCCCAAAAAAGATCCGAACGTTTCCGCTTCTGAAAAGGCGGAATTTTTATTCGACGACGATTCCAATTTCACCACCTCCCCGATCGATCTGCAGATCGCCTCCCGAAAAAAATTGGAGAATTACATTTCCGTTTTTGAGATCAGCAAGGAGATCGGAGTTTCCACAGACTTTGCGAACTTTTTCGAAAATCTTTTATTCTCGATCATGGGTCAGATCGGTTCCGAATCGATCGGCATCTTTTCCTCCAAAAATGGAAGTCAGGATTTTTTCCGTTTAGAAGACTATCAAGGAGAGAACTTCAATCAGGAGTGGACGATCTCTTCGGAAGAGGAAATCTATCACGCGGTGTTGAACGCAGGTTCGGTTCTTTATGCGAAAGAACTTTTAAAACCCGCGCTTCCCGCTAAAGAACGGGAGATCATCAAACAGTCCGAAGCCGAACTTCTCGTTCCGATTCGGACTATGGATGAATTTTTCGGAATCATCTTCCTCAGTAAAACGATCAGCGGAGAGGATTACACGATCGAAGATCTTGAATTTCTAAAGATCATCGGAGAAATTGCAGGTTCCGTTTATAAAAGAATCTACGATACCGAATTGCTCCATCGGGAAAATCAGAATTTAAAAGAAACACTCCGAACCAACGAGTTGATCATTTCGCTCGCGAGGGACTTTGCTTCCGTCCGTAGTATGGACGAGGCTTACGATAAATTGTTCTCCGCATTTCGGGAAGAATTAAAAATCCGACGCGCTACGTTTATGATTTTGGACGGACAAAACAAAAACGAATTCCGTGTGTTCGCTTCCAATCTACTCACTCCGGAACACGTGGGAAGTTTTAAGCTGCCTCTGGAAAGTTCGATCGTCGGAATCGTCTCGAACATTCCGGGAGTATTTCGAATCGAAAATTTTAGAAAACATTCGGAGCTTGTACAAAAATTATCGAACGACGAACTCGGGCTCATGTCCGATTTTATCGTCATTCCTTTCATCAATCTTCATTGGCTTGTGGGAATGTGGATCGTTCACGAAACGGAAATCCCTTGGACGGATTCGGACCGAGAGACTGCGGTGGGAATCTCGGAAGTGCTTGCTCCCGTTTTTTCCAACTTATTACTCGTTCAGGAAAGGGATTCGGTATTTAAGGATCCGTTCAGTCCGGTCGAGGAAAAAATAGAGGATATGATTCTCAGATCGGCCAGACTAGGAGGTCGTTTCAGTCTAACTATATTCAAAGTTCAGAATGTATCTAGAATGGTGAAACTAAAAGGTTCCGGATTTTTTGCGTCTTATAGCGACGAGTTGAGAAAGGCGATTCAGGAAAATTTATCCGAAGCGGATTTTCACTATCGAATCGGGCAGGGAAAATACGCGGTGATTCTGGACGGAAAGGATAGGGAAGAAACTCAAGTCCTCATTCGAAAAATCAAAAATCGCCTTACCGAAACGGATCGTAGGTCGAAGGATTTTCAAACCTCCGTCATTCAACATACCCTTTGTTATCCGGCGGATACAAAAGAGAAAGAAAGAATTCTCGAACTTCTCGAAGAATCTTAAATCGTCAGGAATGTTATTCAATTCTCTGAACTTCCTCCTTTTTTTTATCGGGTTTTGCCTGATCTATTTCCGCCTCGGACTTACGGGCCAGAACCGCCTTTTGTTTTTCGGCGGTTTGTTTTTTTACGGCTTTTGGAAACCGACGATGGTTTTGCTTTTGCTTTTTTGTATCGCGTTCAATTTTGCGGGAGGGATTTGGCTCGGTCGAACATCGAGCCAAAGTCGTCAAAAAAATATCTTTGCCTTTTTGATCGTTTTGAATCTCGGTATTTTGATCTTCTTTAAGTATATTCTGTTTTTATTAAGTGTTTGGAACGATACACTGGGGATTTTGTTTCCGTATTCGATTCTTCCCGTTCCTGAAATTCTTTTGCCCGTGGGGATTTCGTTTTATACGTTTCATAATATCAGTTATCTTTCCGATATCCGTTCCGGAAAAATACTACCTTGTTCGAATTTCATCCGTTTCGGAGTTTACGACCTTTTTTTTCCGTTGTTGCTGGCCGGTCCGATCGAAAGACCGGATTCTCTTTTGCCTCAGATCGAATCCGAACGTGTTGTATCCCGTGTTCTACCCCGAGTTGTACCCCGTGTTCTACCCGAAAACGGATTTGTTTCCGGAGCGGTTTTATTCTTTTGGGGAATTTTTAAAAAGGTATTTATCGGGGATCATCTTTTGCTGTTTACCGGAAAGGCGATGGAGCCGGGAATACAACTTCCGACCGGTACGGTTTTTTGGATCGCGTTTTGTTTTGCGTTTCAGGTTTATGCGGATTTTAGCGGATATACGGACGCAGCCCGAGGGCTCGCGAAGATGTTGCGGTTTCGTCTAACTTTGAATTTTAACTTTCCGTTTATCTCATCCAGTCCCTCCGAGTTTTGGAAACGTTGGCATATTTCGCTTTCGACCTGGCTTAGGGACTATCTTTATATTCCTCTGGGGGGAAACAGGGTTTCTTTGTTCCGCCAGAATTTGAATCTGATGATCGTCTGGATTTTGGGAGGACTTTGGCACGGCGCCACGTACGGATATTTGGTTTGGGGATTTTACTGCGGATTACAAGTGGTCGTTTATAATCTGATCCGAAAATACGTTTTGGATTTGATTCCGGAGAATATTCGAATATTCCAATATTTTATAAAACTAATGGGAATATTTTCTACGTTCTGGATGTTCGCTCTCGGACTTCTTTTGTTTCAAGTGCGTTCTCCCGGAGAACTTTTGGCTCTGATTTTGAACGCGGTCGGCGGAGTCTATTGGAATCCGGTGTTCGCAGCCAAGTTGTTTTTTCTTTTATTGCCGTTGATTGTAGTGGAAACTTGGATGATTCTTTCGGGAGGAACGGATTTATTTTTGGAAAAAATCGTTTCGAAACCTCTACGTTATGTGTCGCTTTCCTTCGGAGTGGGAATTTTATTTTGCCTTTTCGGCGTTTTTGAAAAGAAGGAATTCTTTTACTTTCAGTTTTAATAACGGCGCTTCCGTCAAATCCCGAAATCGTAAATGGATTCAGGATGCGAAAATTTTCGTACATCGATTTTTCGATGATAGGATTTCAAGTCGGTTCGCAATAAATGTTAGGGAGTCTTTGACAAAATTGAACAGTTCCAATTGGGATCGTAGAAAAGTCGCAGGTATAACAACGATCGTTTGTTTTTTGCTTACTGCATCGTTTCAGATTTTTTTATTTCCGCAACTGATCCCTTTTCAAGAAAAGAATTCCTTTCTCTACGATCGATTGTCTCGAATGGATGCATCCCTTTATACGGAATCGAAGGACGCGAAATTTCGGAAACTCGCACCGATCGTTTTTCTCGGAGACAGTCAGATCCTTTCCGGAATTCATCCTAAAGAATTGGAAATGAAAATCGGTCGTCCGATTTGGTTTTTGCCGAGACCTTCCGAACAACCGGAGGGAATGTTTCTAAGATGGAAGGAATACGAACGAAGGATCGGAACCAAACCTTCTTTAGTGATCGTAAACGGATCCGTTTTTTCGATCGCCGATATGGACGTGGCGAGCGCACACCGAAGTCTTGTGTTAAACTACGATTCTTTCCATTCTGAAATTTTTACGAAAACTCTTTTCGGTGATTTTTATCTGAGAAATTTATCTTCGGGACTTTATTATCTTTTAGGAAGAATGTTCCCCTTTTTGCGTCTGAATGCGTCCTTTTCCACAACTTTGAAAATCGTGGGCGAGGGGGACGAGTTCGGTTTTACGGAAAAAAATCTGGAGAAACTCCTTACCGGAAATCCGATCGAAAAATGGAAATCCAATCTGAACCGAAATCGATTTCTGGAAATGGAATATTCAAAAAATAAGGGATACTTGGATTGGGGAAAACAAACTTCCTACGACGGAGTTTGTGTCCCGAACGAAAAACCGATTCCTCTTCCTCCGAACGCGGAGCTGGCTCTGCAAAAAACGAGAAAGTCCTCCTTGAAAGCTTGGAGGGAGTTGTTTTCTTATTTCAAAGATCGTAATATTCCGATTTTAGCGATTTCCTTGCCGTTTCGTCCCGATTTTGACGAAAAGGTTTCGTCCCTTCCTTTGATGTCTCTTTGGGAATCGATTCTTGTGGAAGAGGGCATTTCTTATTGGAAGGTCGGAAGCGCTAAGTTTGAACCGAGTGATTTCGGAGATTACACTCATTTGAATACTTGCGGGATGCGGAAGTTGGTCCCGGTTTTGACCGAAAAGATTTCGAATTTTAATTTAGAGTCGAATCATCGTTAGGTGGAAACGTTAAACGATACGGTCGGTATTGAAACGGTAATCCGTTGTCCTTCGTCTTTAAAACGAATCCGTTTTTTTGGGTTCGTTCCGTATTTTGGAAAAAAGGAACATCATAAAATTATCATGAGCCTGTCCCAAAACTTAAAACAATCGCAGAGATTCGCGGCCATTCCGATAAAATCGGACGGTTGGCGGACAAACTCCATACGTTTTTTAAGATTCGTAGGCCGGTTTTAACGTTTAAAAAACGATCCTTCGTTTAACAACGGGCCGTCTTTTTTTTATTTCCGATTTTTCCCATCTTCGACATTTTTAAAATGTATTCGGGCGCATTCG
Organism: Leptospira weilii serovar Ranarum str. ICFT; assembly: GCF_000332415.1. Taxonomy (GTDB): domain Bacteria; phylum Spirochaetota; class Leptospiria; order Leptospirales; family Leptospiraceae; genus Leptospira; species Leptospira weilii_A. Next base: position 226,480 of record NZ_AOHC02000052.1, on the reverse strand, counting down.
GAACTTTGCATGCGGTTTTACCCATCGTCACTTCCACTTTGCCGATTCTTTTTGCGATTTCCAAAGCTTCTTGGAAAAGTTTCGGATAAAATCCTCCGACGGCGATTACAAAACCGTTCATACAATATTTGATGCGGTTCTGAGATTTGTGAATTGTAGATTCGACTCGTTTGAGGTTTTTAGAAATTTCTTTGGAATCGATTTGATCGTCCGGCAAAATCGACAACAAACTGGAGAACGTGCTCCAACCGGAAGAAGCGATACTTTCCTTCTCGGACGTAATCCATTCTTTGGCGAGTTCCCAACCGTATTTACTTTCGGCGGCGACCCAAGCCACGGTGCATTCGCTGATCATCGGAGAGCCCGCATTTTTCACCCAAAATTGCAGGTCTTTTTTTTGAATTTGTTTTTCGTCCGCGATCAGTCCCGCGAGATACATCGCGTCTACGTTTCCGGTTTTATACAGTTCCAACGAAAGTTCGTTGTTCTTTTTGATCTTCTTTTGAATTTTCTTTAAGTCTCCGACTTTGACGCCGAAAACTTCTCCTTTCGCTCCGTGATTGATGAAAATCTTTTTCACGGACTGCGTTCCCATCGATTCCAATTCTTTCATGATTTGATCTACGGTCATATTATAAAACTCTACTTTACTGATTTGTCATAAAGGAAACGGCGTAACCGAAGGTTTCTTCAAAGGCCGATTTTTGTTCTTCCGCCGCCCAGATTTCCAAAGAAGGATCGTAACCCTGGTTTGGTTTTAAAATAAAACGGATTTGATTTTTTTCGATTTTGCAAGTCACAAAAGGAACCAGACCGCCTCGATTTCGGTTTAACGCGGAGCTGATTCTAAGGATCGACGAAAGTTGGGAGACCAAGGTTTGATTCTTTTCGGCGAGTTTGCTGAATTCCCTATGTTTGATTCTGGGAGTATTCTTTCTGTGATAACGCGCGGTTAACGCGATGATTTCGATTTCCAAAAAGGTGAAACCCAAAAGCATCTCCGAATTTCGAATCATATAATAACTGTGTTTGTGAAAAGCGGAATGAGAGATGGATTGACCGATCTCGTGTAAAAGGGAAGCCGCTTCCAAAAGTTCTCTTTGTTCTTGTCCGAGTTTATGCAAACTTTTCAACTGATCGAAAATCTGAAGGCTCAGGTTCGCGACGTGTCTGGAATATTCTTCGTCCCTGGAAAAGGCTCTCATAAAGTTATGCACGCCGGTTTGACGGATGTCGTCCAGATGTTTGGAATGTTCCGTGTTTTCGAAATGTTCCCATTTACGAATGGTGTCGTATACGATTCCTTCCCGAAGAGCAAACTCGGAAACCGTCAAGGCGGGAACGTTAGCGAGGTCGAAAATCTCTTCCAAGATGAGAGTTCCTCCTACGATGATGTCGGCTCGTTTGTTATCGAGTCCCGGTATTTTGGCTCTCTTTTTGAAAGTGTCCGCTTCCAAAATCAGGTTTCGGATTTTTTTGAATTCGGAAGCGACAAAGGAAAAGTTGTTCAAAGGGATCTCTTCGGTTTCCCCTTTCGAAGCGAGAATCATACCCGCGATCGCTTGGATGGTTCCGGACGAACCCACTACCAAATCCGGTTTTAAATCTCTAAGAATCTTTCGAAAGGGAAGGAGCATTTCTTCGATATAAAGTCTGCACTTTCGAATGTCCGAGTTGGAAAGAGTTTCTTCCTGAAAGAATTTTTCGGTGAGCCGGATCGCTCCTAACTTAAAACTTTTGGAAAATAGAATGTTTCCTCTGTGGCCTACGAGTATCTCCGTACTTCCTCCTCCGATATCGATCATCAGTATCTTTCGATCGAAGACGGGGATTCCCTGAAGGATTCCGAAATAGATCAAACGGGCTTCTTCATAACCGCTGACTACGTCGATGGATATACCGGCTTCTTGATAAGCCGCTTCTAAAAATTCTTCCTGATTGGAAGCGTCTCGTAACGCGCTTGTGGCGACGGCTCTGATTTCGGCGCCCGCGTTTTCCGCGAGAATTTTGAATCGTTTGAGACAATCGATTCCTCTTCGAAACGAATCCGGATCGATCGGACCGCTTTCTTGCAACCTGTTACCTAAGCGAACCGATTCTTTTTCACGTGCGACGGCTTCAAACGTTCCGTTGGTTCTAACTCGAACGATGATCATGTGGAATGAGTTGGTGCCGAGGTCGATGGCAGCGAGAGGTTTTTCCTGAACCATGGTTGAACAGAATGTTCTTCCGCTAAAAACGATCCAGCTTAATTTGTTTTCTGATTTTTTTGTTTTGAGGTTGCCGGGAACCTCAGCGTTGAAATTATTGAAACCTGTCCAATGAAGAAAGTTCTGAAGAATTTTCCGCTTTAAGCAGATAATAAAGACAAAAACCTCCGCGGTTGAAAGGTACATGAAATGATCTTTGATAATCTCTATGCCCTGTTTTCCAATGATATGGGAATCGATCTGGGGACGGCAAATACACTGGTGCATGTGAAAGGACAGGGGATCGTTTTATCCGAACCTTCGGTTGTCGCAGTTCACGCAGCCACCGGTAAGGTTCTCGCCGTAGGGCAGGAAGCAAAACGGATGTTGGGTCGGACCCCGGGTGAAATCGTGGCGATCCGTCCGATGAAAGACGGAGTGATTGCCGACTTTGAAACCGTTGAAAAAATGATTCGTTATTTTATCGCCAAGGTGCATAACCGCACCACTTTCGTAAAACCTAGAATCGTGATCGGAGTTCCGTCCGGAATCACGGAGGTGGAAAGACGCGCCGTTCGCGAGTCTGCGGAACAAGCCGGCGCCAGAGAAATTTTTCTCATCGAAGAAGCTCTTGCCGCCGCGATCGGAGCCAATATCCCGATCAACGAACCCGCCGGAAATATGATCGTGGATATCGGCGGCGGAACGACCGAAATCGCGGTGATTTCTCTTGGGGGAATGGTAATCGCGGAATCCATTCGAACCGGAGGGGACGAGTTCGACGAGGCCATCATCAAGTATCTCCGAAACCAGTACAACTTGGTCGTCGGGGAAAGAACTGCGGAAGATATCAAACTGACGATAGGAAACGCTTTTCCGGAGAAGAAGGCGGAGACGATGGAAGTTCGAGGACGGGACGCGATTTCCGGACTGCCTAGAACTCTTGAGTTGGAGTCCAACGAAATCCGAAAGGCTCTCAAAGAACCGACAGACGAAATCCTGGACGGAATCAAACGGGTTTTGGAAAGAACTCCTCCCGAACTTGCATCGGATATCGTGGAAAGAGGAATCGTACTTACGGGAGGCGGTTGTCTCCTTCGAGGACTGGAAATGTATCTTTCAAAGGAAACGGGAGTTCCCGTTTTCCGTGCGGAAAATCCTCTTACTTGTGTGGTTCTGGGAACCGGAAAGTATCTGGACGAGTTGAAATATATCAAACCCGGTATCCGCTGAAACTGAGTTGAAATGCACTAACGTTCCGGACGAGTTTTGTCCGGACGAGTTCGGGAGCAAAAGAAGATTCGATGTTATGGTTTCAACTCAGCCGAAGTAAAGAGACACTTTCTCTTCTTTTTTGTATTCTATTTTCCATTTTATCCTTAACCTTTCGAAGTAACGTAATCGTACGAGGAATCGCCAGTTTTCAAAGAGTCGGAGACGTAGTATCGGGTTCCATCGATTCTTTCGGCGGATTTTTCAAAGGCGCTTACAATAAGTTGGAATCTTTTGAAACCGTTCGGAAAGAAAGGGATTCTTGTGTTGCGGTCATGGAAGACTATAAACTTCTACCGCAGGATTTGGAAAAATCGAATCGGGAAAACGATTCCCTCCGAAAAGAACTCAGGTTTCAGAGCCGACAAAAATACGCGAGTCTCAAGGCGGAAGTTTTATCCGTTCGTTTGAATTCCATTTATAGAACCATCATCATAGACAAGGGTTCCGACGCGGGACTGAAACCCTACATGCCCGTGACCGCAAGAGCCGTGGATCAAAAGGGTGCGATCATCGAAGCGCTTGTCGGAAAAGTTGTGGCGGTGACCGGGGGTTCTGCGGTGGTTCAACCTCTCATCAATTCGAACTTCAACATGGGAGTATCGATGCCCGATACCAATCTATGGGCCAATCTTTCCGGAAATTCCGGAAGGGGAACCGAGGCGCTTCTGAATTATATCGATAGCGGAATCATCATCGATCCGAGAGTTTTTGGAGAATATCCGATGGGACCGAGCGAGATGATTCAATACACGGAGTCTTTGAGTAAGATCGGTAAACCGGTTTACACTTCCGGAGGGGGCGGCGTATTTCCTTCGGGGATTCCGGTCGGAATCATCACCGAAGAAGGGCAACGGAACGGGAGTTTCAAAAGTGCATTCTTAAAACCTTTTGTTCGATTTGAGATGCTCGAGAGTGTGACGATCCTACTCAAACTTCCGGAGAAGTGGTTGGAAACCTGGCCGGAAGGACAGAACATTACGATCGAAAATCCGTATTTCGGAGAACTCAACTTTCCGGGAGAGGATCGTTTGAAAGAAAATCAAACGAAAACGCCTGTGTCGCCTAACGGGAGTCAGCCGCAAACGAACGCGCCTAAGAAGCCCGCTCCGAACGAGGAAGATTTACAATGATCTTGGAAAAACTCGTAATCGCGATCGGAATTTTAATCGCACATTTTTTAAACGGCTCTAATTTTTTCGAGATCGGTTCGGCGATTAAACCGGACTTTATGATTCTTCTCGTGCTTTTTTTTGCGCTGAGAAGAGGTCCTCTCTACGGACTTTGGATCGGATTTTTCGGAGGTCTTTTGACGGACTCGGGACTCGGAGGAGAAATTTCCGCGGGAAACGTGGTCACGTATAAGATCGGACTTCATTCCTTGACCTTTTGTCTGATCGGATATCTCGTCGGTAAATTTGCTCGTTCCGCCTATCACGAAAATTATCTTTCCATCACGATCTATTCCCTACTGATCACCTTTATCACGAGAGTGGGCACGTATTATCTATTCTCTCTTTTCTTTCATGAGAATATGAGTTATTCCTTATTTTTTACGTCGTTTTTTAACGCTCTCATCGCCCCCGCGTTCTTTTATGCGCTGACTTGGATCTATCAATTGGATCATATGGGGGACGCTTAAGTTGTTCGGCGGAGCGCAGTCTGCGTCGGAATACCGACTTGAAAAAAGTTTTCGTTTTCGTTTGTATACCTTTTCCGGGCTTGTAGTGTTTACGCTCGCCGCGTTTATCTTTCAGTTATTCAATCTACAGATTTTCAACGGAACGGATAACGCTCTCAAAGCCGAAAAGTTCGTAAGAAAAAGCGAGATCCTCCCCGCCGCGAGAGGTCAAATGTTCGATCGAAACTTTCTCACTCCGGAAACTTCGATGGCTTTGGTTTCGAACTATTCTTCCTTGGACGCGGTTTTAAACACTTCTTTGTTTAAATACGATCCCGGTGCGACAAAGGCGTTCATTCAAGAATTTGCAAGAACCCTTTCGATTCCGATTTCCTATTACCAAGACGAGCTGATCGAACCCCGTTTTTCCAGAAACTTGAAGGCAAAAAAACCGATCGTTCTTTTGGAAGGAATCACCACCGCACAACAGGAAAGAATATCAGTATTTGATAATATATCCAAATACATCATTCTACTTCCATCTCCCAGAAGAATCTACAAAATGGGTCCGGCGCTCGCGCACGTGACCGGTTATATCGGAAAGCCGACTCGGGGCGATCTTGTTTCCGGCGAGATCAAGTCGTATCAGTTTCTCGGAAAAAGCGGACTTGAGTTGGAATACGATTCCGAATTGAGGGGTGTGGACGGATTTAGAATTCAAAAAAGAAGTTCCGAAGGAAATATAGAAGAGGAACGGGTCGTGGAACATTCCTCTCCCGGAAACAATCTCGTTTTAACGATCGATAAGGATATTCAGATCGCCGCGCACAAGGCGTTGAAAGGAACCAGGGGAACCGCGATCGCGATCAAGGTTTCCACGGGAGAAATTCTGGCGATGGCTTCCAATCCCAGTTACGATCCGAACATACTCTCCGGAAAAAATAAGGCGGATCGAACCGCACATTTCAACCGAGTCAAAGACAACGGTGGATTTTTAAATCTTGCGATTCAATCCAAGTTTCCTCCCGCCTCGACGTATAAAACGTTAGTCGCCCTTGCGGCTCTCGAAAGTCAACACAAGATCGGATACACGCCGGAAACCACGTTTTCCTGCAACGGAAGTTTTGTGCTCAAGTCCACGTTTGCGGGAGTTCCCGATCAGGTTTTTAATTGTTGGGAAAAGGGCGGTCATGGAACCAACGACCTTGCACACGCGTTGCAGAAATCCTGTTCCGTATATTTTTACAATTTAGGATACAAACTCGGCTCGGATGCGATTTTAAATTATTCCAGACTTTTCGGATTGGAAAGCCAATCCAAAGTGGATCTTCCGGGAGAGATTACCGGTTTTATTCCTTCTTCCGCTTGGAAAAAAAGAACGTACGGAACCAAATGGTTCGACGGAGATACGATCAACTTATCGATCGGACAGGGATTTATCTCGTCCACTCCGATGGGAATGGCGCTCTTTTATATGGGGATTCTCAATCGAGGGCAGATCTATCAACCGTATTTGGTGAGCGAGATCCGAGATCCCGTGGACAACTCCATCATCAACAGAACCGCTCCTCAAATACTCAGGGACATTCCGATCAATCAGTCTTCCGTGGACGCGATCAAAGAAGGATTGAAACTCGTAGTCAAAAGCGGTACCGCAGCCTACGTCTTGAACAAACCGTATTTACCCGATATCGCCGGAAAAACGGGAACGGCTCAAACGAGAAGAAGAGGGGCTTCCGGTTCCAACCACGCGTGGTTTGTAGGATACGCTCCCGCGAGCGCACCCGCCAGCGAACAGGTGTTAGTCGTAGTTTTCGTGGAATACGGAGTCGGCGGAGCGGCCGGAGCGGCTCCGGTTGCAAGGGATATGTTTCACGCCGCCTTTCCGCCGGGAACATTCAAAAAATCGCAAGATATAACACCGCCTTCTTTACCGTCGACGGGACAGGAGGGATCTCTTGAAACCAGATAAGTCCATAGAAAAGATCGATTACTTTTTAGTGATTTCGGTCGTCATTGTTGTACTTTGCAGCGTGTTAACCCTTTACAGCCAAGAAGTCAATTTCGAGGACGGACCCGGAAAATGGTATCGTCAACTTTTTTACTTCGTCATCGGGCTTGTGATCCTGTATTTCGTGTCGAGAATCAACTATCAGTTGTTAGGCGCCTATGCTCTTGTATTCTATGTGTTTACTGTTTTCTTACTCATGATCACATTGATTCCGGGGATCGGATATCTTCCTTTGGAAAGAGGAGCCCGTTCCTGGATCAAAATAGGACCGGTCAGTATCCAAACTTCCGAGTTTGCAAAGTTGTCCACGGTGATTTTATTGGGACAGTTCATGGTCTTAAAGGAAAAAGATATGAGAAATATCGCGGTCCTTTCGATTCCGTTCGTGATCGTAATTATTCCGATGATCTTTATCCTATTGCAGCCGGACTTTGGAACGGCGGTTTCTTTTCTTCCGATATTATTTACGATGCTTTTTCTCGGAGGAGCGGACATCCTTCACATCGGATCCTTATTGGCGTTCGGCGGAATTACGCTCATGGTTCCCATGTTCGTCGAGTATTCCAGGCTGACTTTGATAAACGACATCGCCGACTTCTTACAAAGAACCGGAAAGACGGATTTATTGACCGTTGTCAATCGACTCGGTGGAAAAATCTGGCTCGCACTCGACGGAAAGGATCTAAAGGCCGCCAATCTAACTCCCAAGACGTTAAACGCGTTGCAGGAAGTTGTGGATCAGGTCGTGGAAGTGGAGGGAGGATTTTTATTTAAGATTCTTTCCAATCAAAAGTTGTTATTAACTTTCGGAGCTTTTTTTCTGATCGCGAGTCTCGTGATGGTGGGAATTCGGATCGCGAGAGGAAGTAAAACATTAAGACAATATTATATACCTCTCGGGATCTTGGGAATCAGTTTGATCTCCGCCGTCGTAGTGATGAAAACCGTACCGTTCCGTGAAAACCAGGTCATTCGATTGACGGCGTTTTTAAATCCGGAAGAATTCAAACAAGGGGCCGGATATCAACTCAGGGCGTCCAAACCCGCGGTCGGGTCGGGGAGATTTTTCGGAAAAGGATTGATGAACGCCGAGATGACGGAAGGAAGAATTCCTCACGTTCCGGAATCGAGCACCGACTTTATCTTTGCGTCCTGGGCGGAACAAACCGGATTTTTAGGATCCGTGTTCTTATTGTTCTTTTTATTTTCGATTCCGTTACGCGGCCTTCAGATCAGCTATGAAAGTAAGGACCGGTTCGGATCGTTACTGGCATCCGGAATCGTAGCATTACTTTTTTATCATATGGCGATCAACATCGGGATCGTGATAGGGCTCATGCCCGTAACCGGAATTCCGCTCTCGTTTATGAGTTACGGAGGATCGCATTTGGTCATGTCCATGACCGCGGTCGGAATCATTCTTTCGATTAAAAGTAGAAAACACGCGAACTAAAAAAATCGGGCGCCTTCTTTCCATTTGCAATGGAAAGAACCGCGCTTTTCCGCGACTTCGCTACGCTTCGGCTCCCGACAAGTCGGGGAGCCGCGTTCCGCGTCGCTCCAATCGCTGGCGCGGAAGATTTCAGACAAACCGAAGAGAGGCATTATCAGATTTAAAAAGCGGCGTTAGAGCTTCATTTTGAAACGCCGGCGGCGAATCTTCTACCGCCAATCAAAAAATTTCATCATCAAGAACTGGAAAAAGAATTCGTATCGTTGTAATCCTGCTCTCGAAAAAAATACGAAACGGTCCGATAATCAAAACACTCGTATGGACTCCGTAAAAGATTCCCGATTTTTTTTCGACTTAAAACATAAATTCGAGTCCATTTTGGAAGAGGTGGAAAAGAAAACCTTCGACCAAAAGGACGAGATCCGCGAATTGGAAACGCTTTGGGAAGATATGTTCCATCTCGCGGGTAAAAACGATTCGCCCTATTTTCAAATTCGGCTCAAAAGCCTCAAAAAACAGCTCGATACGTTCGTAAAAAATAAGGGATACGAAAAAAACGAGTTCGATAAAATCTTTCACCAACTCGGAAAGATGAAACGAACGGACTCGGTGGAGTTTTTGGACGAGTCCCTTCGCAATCGCCTCGAAAAGATCGCACAAAATAATTATATCCCCGGAGATATGATTTCGTCCGGGCTTGTATTGCCTTCCGCAACCAATCAAAAAGGAAAACAGTATATAACGTTTCGCTGTGGTACGATTTATTTCATTACCGATCGTTCTTCCTACGTCGTTCTTAAGGATTTGGATCGGAGAAAAAATACGGTCGAATACAAAGGGGAAGTTCACAGAATCTTTCCGAGTTCCTTTATCTACGGTCTTTCCGAAGAGGAATACAGAAACGAAAATTTTCTTACCATGAATTTGTTGGTTCTTAAAAGGCAATCCGGTCTTGAATTCTATCGATTTGATACGTTAGGCGAAATATTGCAGATCAACGAAGGCACTTTCCGAAAAGGTCTAAAACCCTTGGAAAATTCCGAGGTTCGAAACGAAGACAATCGAATTCGGAATTATTTTCGAAAAGCGGGAGTTCGGTATTATTACATTCCCGCTTTAAACTCTTAGAGCCTGTCCCAAAACTTAAAACAATCGCAGAGATTGACGGCCATTCCGATAAAATCGGACGGTTGGCGGACAAACTCTTAATAAAAATCTTTGTTTTCGTTTTGCAAGAGGTGTTGTTTCGCAGCGGTTATCCCGGATCGTTCGATCGATATGATATCTTTTGTCCGGAACTTGAAATTCCGCCCAAAAAATAAAAATTACAAACTGCAAGTGAAATTTGCTCGAAATTCCGTTGTCGTAATTCCGACAAACTACTCATTTTAAAATTCTTCTTGAAGCCTGACTTGTGGAAGCCCGAAAGAAATTAAAATTCGGCTCTAGTCCAACTTTGAAAAAACGGTTCCGGAAGCTCGTGTGGAAATCCGCTGATACTTTGCGTAAGCGTCGATCAAAGCCGATCGAATCGCTTTTTTATCTCGGATGCCGGATCGGGCTGATGTGTCGGCTAACGCTACTAGGAGATAGGCTTCCGGAGCCATAAAGGTTCGGGTGAATGCGACCGGGGTCGCGCCGATCGACCGGATCACAGGGCCGAAATATTTCTCGCTTTCACACGCCAAAACCGCTACGGATTTTGACGAAGGAATTTTCATGGATTGAATTTCGGGTGGAAGGCGATCCATCAGCCGGTCGTGACCCGCCCAAACCAAAAGATCCGCATCGGATTTTCCCGTTGTGGCGTTTAAAAAATCGACTAACGCGTCGTCGATTTTGTCTCCCGCGTATGCGTGGAGTATAATAGAAACTTTTCGTTCTCCTTTTTTCGGGATCCGTTCCAACCAAAGATGTCTTAAAATCGGAGAGCCGGGATCACCTTCTTTACGATTCACAACTTGAAAACCCGGGGCTTTTTTAAAAAAGGATTCCGCTCCGAACGCCGCTCCCCAATAGAGATTTCCATCCAAAGAACGAGGATCTCCCGCTTTTCCTTTTCCACAGGCGAGCTGCGATCCGTCGCACAAAGGAATAAACACTTCTATCTGAACGGATTCCACCGAGAAAAACGAGACGAAAATTAGGAGTAAGAAGGTTAAATGAAAGGGATCGTATTTTAAAATCGGATTCTGCATGAATCTATCAAATTAAAATGAGAGCCGTTCGGAAACGTTTTTTCTAGAAAAGTTATAATTTGGAAAACTCGTTTTCGACGAAATAGAATTACGCCGTTTGTGTTTCGTGAAATTTTCCGGAGGATTTAACGCCTATATACGAATTTGAATGAGCTCGTAAAAATTAAAACGACTTCTGTCCGGGATTATTATTTTTATGAAAAAGAAAACCGTATCGGTTGGGAAAGATTGGTTCGAAATTGAAATCGTCATCGGACTTGGAAAGGAAAATACGTATGAGTGGAAAAGAATACAATCTTGAAAAATTTTATAACTACTCTTTGGATTTGTTTGCGATTCAAAGGATGGAGGACGGAATCGTAGTATCGGTAAATTCCGCATTTGAACGGCTTCTCGGATGGAAAAAGGAAAAAGTGGTGGGACTCAATCCTTTTCATTTGGTACATCCGGACGATATGGGATTGTTTCTAAAAGAATTCGAAGAATTGAATATTGGAACTCCGAATTTATCGGTCCAACATAGGATTTTGTGTGCCGATGGAAGTTATAAACATTTTTCTTGGACTGCATTCCCGGATGTAGAGACCGGTTTGATTTATTCGACCGGAAGAGACATTACCGAACTTGTGGAATCGAACCGAAAAATCGGTCACCTTGCTTTGGAGCTTAAGGAAGCGAACGATCGGTTATTCGAACAGGCTTCCACGGATCCTCTGACAAAATTAAAAAACAGAAGGTCTTTTAACAAAGAGTTGAATCATTGGATTGGTCATGCACATCGTCAGGAAAATTTTTTGTCCTTACTGATGATCGACGTGGATCATTTTAAGGCTTACAACGACCAATACGGACATCCCGCCGGCGATCAGGTGTTAGTCGATTTGGCCTCTATTTTGAGGCAAACCTTTCGTAAAAACGATGTAACTGCGAGGTACGGCGGCGAAGAATTTATCGTAATATTGCCGGATACTCCTAAAAAAGAAGCCGTAGAAATGGCCGAAACGTTGGTTTTAACTGTGAGAGATTATCCTTGGGAAAAAAGACAAATTACGATCAGTGTGGGAACGACTACGATTCGTTTTGATCAAAATACTCCGATCGGAAGTCAGAATTTTTCGATCCGTTTGATCAAAGAAGCGGATCAGGCGCTTTATCATTCGAAATTAAACGGAAGAAATCAAGTCACACACGCGTTCGACACTACGAATTAGAATTTTATAATTTAGTAGAGGTAAGAACCGGTAAAAGAAAAGGTTAAAATCACCGAATAGGATTCGGATTTTTTAATGTAGAAAAAGTGAATGTAGAAACTCGGAAAGAAAGCTTACGATCGATATCATTCCTTAAATCCGTTGAAAATCGGCGAGTCAATCCCGTAAAAATTCTCGGCTGAAAATTTACGAAAAAAATTAACTAAAAACCCCAGGGAAATTTCCCCCGGGAATTTTTTTTAGTCTTCCGAATCTTCGAGAAGGTTGTTCAGACTTTCGATCAGAACGTCCACTTCCACGCCGTAACCCATACAAACCTGTTCGATCGTTTCGAGCTCGTTGATGGAACAATGGGAGCAACCGCCTAAATGATAACTCGAAAAAACAAGCCCCGCTTCGGGGTGAACGGCCATCGCCTCACCTACCGTCATTTCCTTATAAAATCTTGGCTTGACCACTTCTGTCATTGAAAATCTCCTATCATTGAAATAATCGTATTGGAAAGAAACATTACATGAGAGTTCGTTTTTGCAAACGGCGAGGAAACAAACCTATTCTCGTCGAATACGAAACCGTCTCGAATTTGCGAACGTTTCCAATATATAGACATGGGAAAGAAAGTCAAGAGCTATGTTTTTTGAAGAATCAGGAAGATTTTATATTCGAATCGAGGAACGTTTCGAATCCTCTCATTTCCTCTACAAATATTTTCCGGACGGTTCGGACGAACCCATTCACGGACATTCTTGGAAAGTCGAACTGTATCTTTCCGGAAAAAAGAATATCGGTCAGGACGGAATCAGTTTTGATTTTCTTACTTCCAAACAAAAACTTAAGGAGCTCGTAGGAAAATTGGATCACATTCTGATCAACGATCTGGAAGAATTTAAAAAGATCAATCCGACTTCCGAAAACATTGCTCGTTGGTTTTATCACTATCTCAAAGAGAGTGTACATTCGGCCGGAGGAAAAGTGGATAGGATTGTAATTCACGAAGGCCCGGAAAACCTCGCTTTTTTCGAACCGGTCGAGCGCCCCTAGAAGCGAGACCGCCAAATACCGCGGAGCGAAAAGTATTTGGCTTTCAACGCAGTTGAAAAATCTCACTCCTATAGCGAATGAGATTGAGTTTTCTCGAGCGCCCCTAGAAGCGAGACCGCCAAATACCGCGGAGCGAAAAGTATTTGGCTTTCAACGCAGTTGAAAAATCTCACTCCTATAGCGAATGAGATTGAGTTTTCTCGAGCGCCCCTAGAAGCGAGACTGTCAAAACCCCGGAGCTTTACCGAACGACCCCTTAAGGAGTGAAGTAGCCATAACGAAGCGACGGTTCTTAGCGAAGCTAAGATGAACGACCCGAACGAGCAAGGTTGAGTTTTGCGATTGGCTCCCAACGGAGTTTGGAAAATCATCGTTTCCGTAAGGAAGTATAACCAAATTTCAGAATATTATAATCATTGAATGAGTTGACGGAACAAAATCCGAACTTACTCGGGGCAAATCCTACCTGCGTAAGATTCTCGGATTTGTCCCGAGTATATCGTTCGGTTTTATTTCACGTAGAGTTGGTCGAAGGAAGCACCGTCCGCAAAATGATCTTTTTGAGCCTTATGCCATCCGCCGAAATGTTCATCCACCGTGATCAAATCCAGTTTTGGAAATTTAGCTTCGTGTTTTTTTAGAACGGTTTGGTTTCTAGGGCGATAACCGTGTTTTGCGATGATCTCTTGCGCCGCCTCGGAATAGAGGGACTTAAGATAGGCTTTTGCCGTTTCCAACGTGCCGTGTTTCACGGCGTTTTTTTCCACGATCGCGACCGGCGGTTCCGCGAGGATACTCAGGGATGGAATTACAACTTCGTATTTATCTTTACCGAATTCTTCCAGGATGAGAAAGGATTCGTTTTCCCAGGCGATCAGCACGTCTCCGATCCCGTTTTGAGCGAATGTGTTACTCGAACCTCTGGCTCCGGAGTCGAGTACGGGAACGTTCTTATATAATGTTTTTATAAAGTCCTGAACCTTGTTCGTATCGTTATTGAATTTTTTTTGAGCGAAAGCCCAGGCCGCGAGATAATTCCAGCGCGCTCCTCCGCTCGTTTTCGGATTCGGAGTGATTACAGTCACCTTGGATCTAACGAGGTCGTCCCAGTCTTTGATGTTTTTCGGATTTCCCTTTCTTACCACGAACACGATTGTAGAAGTGTAAGGAGTGCTGTTGTTCGGAAGACTTTTCAACCAATCCCTGGAAATCAGTCCCTTGGAAGCGATGATGTCTATATCGTAGGCGAGCGCCAGTGTAACGATATCGGCTTCGAGTCCGTCGATTACGGATCTTGCCTGTTTGCCGCTTCCACCGTGGGATTGATTGACTCTCACGTCGTCTCCCGTTTTGGATTTCCAATAACTTGCAAAAAGTTTGTTATACTCCGCATACAATTCTCTTGTCGGATCGTACGATACGTTGAGAAGAGTCGCGTCTTTTGCGAAAAGCCCGAGGTTTGCGATCGTCATAAAAAATACGATCGCAGTCGTTTTAAAAAATTTTGTTTTCATGTCGGTTCCTAACTTTTAAATTTTGAATTACATTGCAAACTGAACGAACAAAAAGAAACTGTAGGATTTGTGGTCCAACGTGTATCTGTCGTTTACGTTCGGGGCCCAAGGATTGACTCTTGCGTTTCTGACCGAATCACCCGCGAGCAAATAAGACCCGCCTGTCCAGATCGAAACATAGTCTTTGAGATAATATTGGTAGATCACGTCGAACTCGTAAAAAAGACGTTTGCCTCCTCTTTCACCCAGCTTGTAGCCGCCGAAAGCGGCCCCGGTCGTGTTTTCCGTTGTAAGCCCCGTGTTCGCGGTTCCGCCGGAAGAATACCACGCGTCGTTTACGGAAGCTTTTTGAATGTCGTAAGCGACGAAGATAAATCTACCGTAGTTGGCGGAGTTATACATCAGGTGAACGGATTTGGTTCTTGTGTTCGACCAGAAAGTGGCGTTTACGATTCCGTTTCCCGAATCGAAGTAAGGGAACCCCCCGGATCTTGTCGCAAAAGAAGCGTCGTAGGTTGCAACCTTGTTGTCGGTTCGATTGGGATCTCCCGAACCGATCGAATACTGAATTCCGATTCGAAATCGATCGAAGAAAGTATAACCCGTCTGAGCGATGAAAAACTTGGAGTCGTATTCCACGTTTTGAGTATGGATCCTTTGGGACTTCGGATTTCCGTCCACGGTTTGTTTGAAAGTGTCCCAACCGGCGTTGACCCTTTGACCGTTAAAACCGTACTGCCAAGAGGCTTCCAGGGTCCAGTCCCAGGCTTTCGTTTTCGGCAAACGGTTGTTATCCGTTCGATTGCTTAAACGAAATCCGACCGTGTTCAAGTCGTCTCTTTGTCTGGTTCTGTCCATACTCGTAGTGGGGTTCGGACCTTGTTCCCATTTTTTGTCAATGTTGAAGTAATAAAGATCCACGAGGAAGTCTTCGAACTTCACCGTGTTGTATAAACCCGAAAGATACGTATCGTTGACCGTACCTCGTTTGACGCCGTTGGCCGTGTTGTTTCCGCTTCCCGCGTTTGAGTCTTCCGCGATGACGGAAGTGAACGCTTCCGAGTTGAAATACTTTGAGTTGTATTTGACTCGGGCGCCGTCGAAAGAGTTACCCGTTTGACCGTCGTTTCTTCCGCCTACGTATCGGTTATCACCGAAACCGAAGATCTGTCTTCCGAGAAAAATTTCGAAACCGTCCGCAAAGTTTTTCAATTGGATAAAACCTTCCCTTAGATCCGTATTGTTTTTAATACTTACGGAATTTGTAGAAGTAGGCGCGGCGCTCAGTTCGGCGCCGGCCGAGTTGGAAAGACCGAGATAACCGAGTTGTCCGTCCTTACGGGATTGTTCGCCTCCGAAAACACGAACGTCTTGGATCGTAACCTTTGCGGCGACGTAGGGGTTCGGATCTATCACAAAGAAAACCTGAGAGTTTTGAGTCGCAAAGTTTTTATCGTCCTGAGTTCGTTTATCAAAATCGGCGTTGTGGCTATAATCAAAACGGGGACGAACTTGGAAACCCGTGCGAAAGATATCTCCAAACCAAAGACGATCCGTTTTTCTCACAGCGTCTTGGTGTTCCGGAGAAAGAAGCATGGACTTCATAAATTCTCCGGGAAGTTTTCCTTTATACGGACTTTTATAAAGTTCTTCTTTGGCGAGTTCCTGTTGGATTTCCGGAATCCCTTTTTCGTCGTTCGGCTGTTCTTCGTATTGAACGTTGGAAGGCGGGTCCAAATTGAGAACGGGATCAGGCTTTTCTTTTTTAGCGCTTTGAGAGAATAAACTCAAAGGAATCACACAGAGGAAAAGAATTCCTGCCGCGAATTGAATACGAGTGTGTTTCATCTAAATCCTCCGTTTAGAAATTTTTACCAGAGAATGGTTTTTATATCCCATAGGCAATCAAAAAATCCATTATATTGGATAAAATTCTTTTATTTGGAAAAATAATCCGCATTTACGGATTAAAATCTTCCAAAAAAAGGAAAATTCCGTTTTATTTGATAGGTAGAAAAAGTGTCTTTCTTAGGTTTCGAGGTTTTAAACCCAGAAAAAGAAGTCTTTCTTATAAATTAACGTGAGTTCGACGGTTGAAATCTTGGGCGAATCAGAAACTCAGGTGCCGTTTGCTGAGTTTCCCGAGCGACCGTAGAAGCGAGACGCTGAGTTGTTCGGTTGAACTAAAGTGTTGCTCCTCGGTCGCAACATATAATCGCTTTCGCATTTCTTAGGCCGAACTCACGTTAAATTAGGAGACTCGGAAAATCGGAACAAAGAAAACAAGGTCGCATCGATTCGGATTGAAAAAATCAATCATCGGGAACGTTGAGAAGATTTTTGTTTTGTTTGCGGTAAAAGATCGGTTTTTTCAGGAATGAGCTTTTGTATGTCATATCGGTTCGGACTTTCAAATCGCCGCTTTGATGACTGATGAAAGTTTATTTTTTTGAAAACCGTTCGATTTTGAATTCATAGATGAAATCCATTCCGCAAAAGGATAGAATTTTAGCGTTTCCGTTTCGGGTGAAAACTTTTCTAAAGAAAATTTTCGCGATCACCCGGGATTGTATTGTTTCGGTCCTACCGATCTCTATAAAATCGAGTACCGTTCATTTTTATCACAAAGAACTGTTTCAATACGACCGATTCGATACCTCTATGTTCTAGTTATGAGTGACCCGAATTCGAATGTGAAACATAATAAAATCTTAATATAATTTGCGACGGACGTTTTTGCGGATCGAAAACGAACAAAAGTCGTCTTTCGATCGAATATCGGAATGTTCGATCCGGAAGTATTTCCCAATCGATTCTTTTTGACTTGGCGCGGAAATTTTTGAATGGGTTTAAAAAAACGGCAAAACCGCTCGTCAAGTTTTGGAGGTGTTGTAAATAAAAAACGATTCGGCTCGTCGAATCGTTTCAACTTACCCGAATAAAAAAGGGAAGATACGGCTTTGTTCGGAGTGGAAAGATCGATTTTACATTCAAGACGATTTTTCGATTTACGGCGCGTCCAAAAACTTAATATCAAAAAAAATAGAACTGCAAGAATCTGTTTCGGTTTCGGGACGGATTCTTATGGAAAAGTTTTATAAAAAGACAGTTAAAGAGAGTGAATCCGATTCGATTGTAAAAATACGGATGATTCTAAAAGTCCCAAAGGAGTTCGATATGGCCTATAAAATGGACGGGGCAAAATTCCCCACCTTGGAAGAATTGATCGACGCTTTTTATCCTCTTTATGCGGATACGATGTCCGAAGCCGATTTTAAAAAATACGTACAGGAAAACGCGAAGGAAGAATGATCTCACAGCAGTTCGTTCTTTTGGAACGAAATTGAAAGGGAATTTCGAATATCCGTTTTGCTTGTCAGGAAATCGGGTCTCGTAAGAATCATCCCATGCAAATTATCCAGGGGAAATGGAAAATTCCTCACGCTGCGAGAAAACCACTCGTATTTTTTTTGGTCTTTTTATTTTTATCCATAC
Organism: Leptospira weilii serovar Ranarum str. ICFT; assembly: GCF_000332415.1. Classification (GTDB taxonomy): domain Bacteria; phylum Spirochaetota; class Leptospiria; order Leptospirales; family Leptospiraceae; genus Leptospira; species Leptospira weilii_A. The sequence goes on along the minus strand of NZ_AOHC02000052.1, from coordinate 208,475 downwards.
AATTTCGGTTTTTATTTTCGGATCGAGTTCCCGATTCCGTATCGTTGCAAAATCAGTATCTCATCGCTCAGGACTATCAAATTCTATTTAAGAATTTTCTTTCTTCGGGATACGATCGTTCTTTGCAGGGCGGAAGTTCCACGTTTTACTTTCAAGCTCCCTTTTTCTTTTTCCTCGTTTCTTTTTTTCATACGTTTATTTTATTTTTTCTTCCCTTCGGTGTTTCCTTCAATTTGGGAATTTTACTCGCGTTGTTTTTATTTTCGTACGCGTTTTTGAAATTAGGATTTTTGTTTCTCACGGAAACCGGTCTCAGTCCGGGTAATGCCTTACTTACGATGACCGGACTTATGTTTTATTTTTTATATCCGGGAGACCGCGTGGTAGGCGCCGGAATCGTGGGCATTTTTCAAAATTCGATTTCTTCCTCCGTGGGACTTGCGTTTGCACTTCTTGCGATTTATTATTTGGAGAAGTTTCGTTATACGGGAAAGGTCTCCTCTTTTTTTAAGAATCTGATCACGGGAACTCTCGTGTTTTACACACACTACGAGATTTCCTTGTTTTACGTGATCGCTCTCTCGATCTACTTTCTTTTTTACAAAGACGAGTTTGCGATCCTGGAGATTTTGTCCGTTTTTTTACTTCCGGTTTTGTGTGCTTTACCTATATTATGGAATCATTTTGTATATGTTCCGTTTCAACAAAACCCGCCGGTTTCTTTTCCGATCAACGGACTTCTATCTCTTTTAGGGGAAGAATTTTCAAACTCGGTTTCAAGACCGGAAAAGTTTTTGGACGTAATCAAACAAATCCTAATCGATCAATACTGGATTCATCTATTGTTTCCGATTCTTTTTGTGATCGGAATTCGTTTGCTTTTTATCAGAAAATTATTGCCGCCGATTTCCAGATTTTTGATTTTCGGAACCTTGTTTTTTTATTGGATGGCGACGGATTCCTCCTTGTCTTTGATACTTCCGTGGTTGCGCGTTCAATGGTATACGGCTCTCAATGTTTCCCTCGTTTTTTTGACCTTCTCGGCGCTTGTAACCGCGAGATTCTTTTTGAAAAATCTTCCGCGTGGAAAATGGAAACTCTGGACCGGTTTGATTTTATTCGTCTTAGGGTTATATAGGTTTATCGTTACGGTTCCGGGATCGTCCACAGGGATCGAAAGTCTTTCCGAAAAACCTTCTTCCCTATGGAAACAAAAGGAAACATGGATTCGGGTATTTGAAAAAACTTCATACGGCGCCTTGATCGCGTCGGAAGAGATCGGCGGTTCCTCGGATTCCCGTTGGGCCTCCGTATTGATCCGTCAAGCCGTTAGACGAAACATCACGTTGAGGAATCGTTTCGAAAGTTCGTTTCCTGCTTCCGCGGAAGAGATTCTTGGGTTGTTTCCGGTACAAGGACCGGCGTCTTCTTTGCGGGGTGAGAAAAAAAACGATGTTGTCGGGGAAAAAGAAAAACTTTCCGAATTATTTTCGAATCTTCTTTCCGAAAGGGGAGTTGCGTACGTTTTACTTAAGTCGGATGCGCTCAACCGAATCGCGGCCGCGTCGCCGAAATCGTTTTCGCAGATTGATAAAAAGGGAGAATGGACTTTTTGGAAATTAAATTCCACCCGACCTTTTATGGAATTACTTACTCGAAAACCGATCGCTCTTTTGATCGATGAAAGTTCTTTTCAAAAAAAATCCGGATTTGTATCGGAAAATTTATCGGAGTCGATTCCGGATTTAAAGTTTCAACGGAACGTTTCCTTGGTTCCTGTTTTTAAGGAAGAATTCGGATCGAATGAGGCTGACTTTTCGGGAGCCTACGAGGTTTCACAACTTCATTCTTACTTTCAAAAAAAATCCGAAGAAGAAACGATAAAGGAAACCGAAAGAAAACATACGATAAAAAAGGAAAAGTCGCCTCCTGTGTTTGCCGAGATCGATCCGCTTTCTTGGGACGACTCCGAAATCCGATGGGAACTTTCGGAAGAAAAAAAACCGGACCTTTGTTTTCCGATAATTCTTCGTTCCTGTTTTTTTCCTCTTTGGAAACTTACGTCCGGAGAGAACGTATATCGGACTTCGGAAGGCCAGTTTTATTTCTGTTCCAAGGAAAGGAAGAATCAATTCGTATTTTATGATATTCGCACGTATTTGATTACTCTCGTTCAATTTCTGCTTCCGCTTTCGTTTTTTGGAGCCGCGTTTTTAACTCGCAGGAAAATATCCAATTGACGTTCTTCATACCCGGTTCCCGAAAAACTCCTTTCGGAAAAAGACAACTTCTTTCCAATTTGCTTCTGGTCGGATTTTCGATCGCGATACTTTTTATTTTGTTCGTCGGAAATCCGGAATCCCCGGTCGTAAAAATCGTTCTTTCCGCTCTGGAAGGAGGTTTGATCGGGGGGCTCTGCGATTGGTTCGCCGTATGGAAAACCTACAAAGCGATCGAAGAAGACGGATCCAAACTTTCTTCCGAGATCGGAAACTGGGTCTCAAACGATCTTTTACATCACGAGGTCATTCGTTCCAGAATCAGAAAGGTTTTGGAGGATCCTTCGACTCGGGACGAGGTTCACGAGGTTTTAGTGGAAACTTTCGGAAACGAAGAAAAAACGAACGAAGTACTGAATCGACTTTTTTCCAAAGTGGAAGAGGATATCGTTCAATACGTCGTTCATTATCAGTTTTCCGGAACCGACGTCGCATTATTAAAAGAATTAAACCGACAAAAAGAGATTATGGATACGATCAAACTTTTGATCGGTGAGTCTATGATCAAAGTAGCCGATACGGAAGAATTCAAATCCCTGCTTCAAGAAATATTAGGAAAAATGAATTTAGTGGCTCAGGTCGTTTTAAATTTAGTCGTCGACTTCCCGAAAAAATTAAAAGAATACGGAAATCACGTCAAACAAGGTTTGGAGATCGAATCTAAAGACGAAAAGACCATCGAGAAACTGGTCAATCTTATGGCCGCTTCCACGGAAACGTATATCTCGTCTTGGAACGAGTTGCATTTGGACCAAAGGGAAAAGGCGGTGCGATCCTTGATGGGATTTTTAAAAAGCCAGGCGAGTCGGCTTTTGGGAACTCTGGTTCAATCGCATCTTAAGGAAATCGGCGAGATCGATACCTTGCAAGAATACGCTCCTCTTCGTTCCGTTTTGGAGTTTATAGAAAAACGAATAGACGAGAGCGTCTCCGGTTATATCGGAAGACAAATCACGATCAGACTTCAAAGTCTGGATCCTAAGGATCTTAGAAAGAATTTGGAATGGAAAACACGGAACGTTTTGGAAACGATTCGGATCAACGGAAGTATTCTGGGATTCTTTTTAGGATTTGCGACCGGGTTTGTAAAATTTTTTTTATAATTCACCCGGACGGATGTCGAAGTAATCATTGAATATATTTTTCTTGTTTTGAAAAACCGTTTCGGTTAAAAATACTTTGAAATCGAATTCCGGAGTTTTCTAAAGATTCGATTTCAAAAGGTTCGAGCGGGACGGTTATGGAATCGAAAAAATTAGATTTTAAGAATATAGACGACTATATAAATCGTTTTCCGGAAGATACGCGGAAAATTTTGGAAGAATTACGTTCCGTGATCAGAGAATCGGCGCCTAATGCGGAGGAAAAGATCAGTTATCAAATGCCGGCGTTTGCGTTTTACGGCAACTTAGTGTATTTTGCCGCGTATAAAAAACATATCGGATTTTATCCGACTTCGAGCGGGATCCGAGCGTTTCAATCCGAATTAGCGAAATACAAAACCTCGAAAGGCGCCGTGCAGTTTCCGATCGATCAACCTTTACCCCTTACATTGATTGCAAAAATCGTTAAGTACCGGGTAAAAGAAAATAAGGAAAAAAAGAATAAAAGATCGTCCTAAAACTTCCACAATCTTACGGCTTCTTTCAATACGGCAGCGGTTTTATTTTGGGATAAACTCCAAGAAGTATAAGAATGTTTGAATACTTTGAAAAGAGGAATCCGACCTTGACGAAGATTCGTTTTGTTCATCCGTTTGCCCGTGGTTTTAAGTTTTGCCTTGATAAAAATGATATTTAGAGGAACGGGGATTGTAATAAACGTCGATCTTTTTCGGAAGAGTCGGTTCAAAAAAGGGAAGAAAGATTTTAAAATTGGACATTTGATTGCGGCGGCTTGTAACGGAAAATGGGAGAACACATTTACGGATTCCATTTTTGTAGAGAAAGAGATTCGAGAATGGCAGATTCGATATTGGAATCGATTTAAAAGAAGATATAAGTCGAGAAATAAGAATTTATCTTACTCATAACTATATAATAAAATACTTAGAGTTTGTCCCAAAACGTCTCGAGTTTTTTCGTCATCGCATTCATTTCCGCAATTTTCGTAGGTTTTGGGACGAGTTCTTAATCTTTTACATTAAAACGGTATTTTGCGATAAAAATAAACGCCACCCGATTTTATAGGGATCGATAAAACCGGTCTCCCGTTCTTATTCTACTTCGGTTTAAAATCAAATACGTTAAACCGACTTACGAGACGGTTCCGTTTTTATTTTTTGGAAAAACTTCGGATTTCTCGAGTGATCAAATCCAGGTTTGTGGAACCGAGTTCTTCTTCCAAAACCCTCTGCGCTTTTTCATAAACCTTCGAAAGAATCGGCTGGATTGCATGACCGCAGATACATTTCTTATTCGGAGATTTGGAATGCATTTGGAAGATTTTTTCGTCAATGGCTTCGTAGATTTCTTTTAAGTTGATCGTGGAAGGCGCCTTTGCGAGAACATAACCACCGTTCGGACCCATTTGATTCCGCACGATTCCACGATTTTTAAGGAGAGATAGGATTTTACGGATCACAACCGGATTCGTATTTACGCTTTCCGCAAGTTCCTCGGAAGTTTTGGTTTTACCTTCTCCGAGAGATAGCAGGGAAAGAATATGGATCGCGACCGTAAATCGACTCGTCATATCTGTAAGCCTTCTAGTTACAGAATATAAAATATGGGAATCTCTGTCAAGTTAAAGCCTGACTTGGATGGAACGTTTCGTCCGAATCGTAAATTTTTGTACGACTGATCTTATACGAATTTTGTCTCGGAATCTTTTTAGTCGTAAAGATTTTACGTTTTAAGTATAAAAGACTTTAAATATCCGTAAAGTAGTATCCGACTACGTCTGCCTCGTAATATCGGTTTTCGCAAACACTTCTTTTTGTCGGATACTTTTTTATTTTGTACCGAGTACGAGTCTTACGTTCAATCGAGAAGATCGATATGAACGGGAAGATATTGAATGGATGTGCTTCCTTGGCTGAACCAATCCGGCACCGCTCTTCGCCAAGAAAGGAACTGAGGAGTATCGAGATGTTTTTTTCTCGCGGCTTCGCTTTTATATACTTCCATAAATAAAAATCTACCCGGATCCCCGTCCCCTTGAAGCACGTCGAGTCTGAGAATACCTTCTTCCGTATCGAGAGATTCTTTTGCCATCTCACGGCTGATTGTTTTGAACTCTTCGATCTTTTCTTCCAGAACTTTATAAGAGGATACGATTACGATCATAAGTTCAGAGTTTTTGAATGTTCGTCTTTTGGAAAGAAAAATCCTCCTTGCTTTAAAGAACGGAAAATCAAAGAATCCTCAAAATGAAATTGAACACTCGAATTACCGAGATGCTTGGAATCGATTTACCGATTCTCGGCGCGCCTATGTTTTTAGTTTCCTATCCGGAGTTGGTCGCGGCTGTGTCGGAGGCGGGCGGGATCGGATGTTTTCCTTCTCTCAATTATCGATCTCCGGAACGACTGAAAGAGGGCCTTCAGGAAATTCGTTCCAAAACGAAAAAACCGATCGGAGTAAATTTGATCCTTCATAAGGCGCATAACCCGAATTGGTCCAAACAATTGGAAGTCGTTTTGGATGCAAAGGTGGAACTTTTGATCACGAGTTTGGGAAGTCCGCGTACGGTAGTCAACGAGGCGAAAAGCGTGGGGGCGAAGGTTTTTTGCGACGTTACTACTTTAAGACATGCTAATATTGTCGCAAAAGCCGGCGCGGACGCGTTGATCGCAGTCGCACAAGGGGCGGGAGGACACGCCGGAAATATTTCCCCCTTCAGTCTTTATCCTTATCTCAAAAAGGAAACGGGTTTGCCGGTGGTCGCTGCGGGGGCGATTTCGAGCGGGGCTCAGATGCTCGCCGCTTTTGCGTTAGGCGCCGATGCCGTTTACGTCGGTACGAGACTGATCGCAACTCCGGAGGCGAAAGCTTCGGAAGATTATAAACGAATGTTGATCGAATCCGGACCGGAAGATATCGTGTACACCGAAAAAATTTCCGGCATTCCGGCCAACTGGCTTAAGAAATCCGTGGAGAAAGCGGGGGATCTTTCTCACAGCGGACAATCCCGGAATTTGGATCAGGAATACAAACGCTGGAAAGACATTTGGTCCGCGGGACACGGTGTGGCCCAGATCGAGGGTTTGATACCCGCGAAGGAAGTTATTCTAAAAATGGCAAAAGAATATTCTGATATTCTAAATCGTTTGCCCCGCTAAATCTTTTTTAGCGCGAGTTGTTCGTAACTATATTATAAAGTGCCTATTATTTTGCGGTAAAAATTAACGATATTCGATTTTACAGAGATCGGTAAGTATAATCAATGCGAAAGCAATTGAAGCGGAATCAACAAATTGGAATGACGAAAAAATTTCGCTTTTAGAGCGCCATCAATTTGTTGATTGGAGCTGAAATTAAAAAACTCAATCTCGCTTCGCGAGATAGGTCCGGCTCTTGGCAAAGCCAAGAGCCGGATTCGCCCGAATTTTCAACCGAGTTCGTTACGTTTACGTTCGAACAATCCCGTCTTGATATAAGATTAGATAACTTGAATGTAAGTTAGATACGTTTGTTTCGTAGAGGAATCATGTGGAAAACTCCGAAGGCCAAAATTTGCAGAATGTCCCCAAAGACGTTGGTTGATTTGTGTCTGAGAGTGAGCCAGAAATAAACGATCTCGAATAGATGTACGACTAACGTGCCAAAGCCGATCGTTTTGACGAGAAAGCCGAGCGGTTCTTCCATTTGAATAAAGCCGAGCAGATCGGCTCCGAAAACGATCCAAAAAAAAGCGATTCCGATTTTGACGGTTTGTAATAACGAATTCATAGGTTTTGTTCCTAAAACGCGTTTCAAAATTTTTTCATTTCGTTTGAAAATCGTATTTCAGGATACGAAAAATTATTTTTGAAATCGGTTATAAAAATTTTTTCGTTATTGAAACTTTTCGATCCGACGGGTCAAGGATTTTCCATTCGTAACGAAGCGCCGCGTATCTTTTCAAGCCGATCGCCCAAGGAAAAAAGATTCAATCGATTGACTCGAATTCGTTGGGTAAGAGATTGAATGTATGTTGCCTTGTTGTCATCATCTTCTTTCTTCCCATCGAATCTCCGGGGAACATTCTCCGTTTCCTTGGAAAGATCCGAAAAGTCTTCCGCCTTTAAGAGACGACGACTTTCCCGCGCACATTCCTCTTTTGGAAAAATACGGACTCGCGTTCATCATCGATATTCATACGCATTTTTTTCCGGAATACGTGATGAAACGAATTTGGAAATGGTTCGACGGTGTTCATTGGGAAATCGCGTATCGGGAAACGGAAATAAGGAGACTGGAAATCCTAAGGGAAAATCGGATTTTTCATTTCACTACTTTGAACTACGCTCATAAGGAAAAAATGGCGGAAGGTTTGAATCGATGGGTGTTCGAAACCCATTCCGATACGAAAGGTGGGATCCTTTTCGGAACCTTCTTTCCGGAAGAGGGTTGTTTCGATTATACGAAACGAGCCGTGGAAGAATACGGGTTTCAAGGATTTAAACTTCACTGCGAAGTGGCGCGGTTGGATCTGACCAGAGCCGAACTTTCGGAAACGTTTTCTTATTTGGAAAAAAAAGAAATTCCACTCGTGATCCATTCGGGAGACGCGCCTCTTCCGGGGCCTTATACGAATATTAAATATTTTAAATCCTTTATAGAACGTTATCCGAAATTGAAAGTCGTAGTCGCTCATATGGGAGCTTCCGAAGTTTGGGAATACGCCGAACTCTTAGGGATTTATCCGGAGCTTCGTTTGGATACTACGATGGTTTTTGTGGACTTTTTGGCTACGGGAGAAAAAACGGATCGTTGCCTTGAAATTTTAAAACGTTATCCGGATCGGGTTCATTTCGGTTCGGATTTTCCGAATATTCCCTACGCGCTCAGTCATCCGATCTGTAATCTTTTGAACGCTCCCCTTTCCGATGAAATCAAAAGGAAGATTTTTCTGGAAAACAGCGCGAAACTTTTTCGGATTTCGATTTAATACGAACTCGAAAAAAGGATTTTTTAGTTTTAAAATCTCGGTTTCAATTCCAGGTCGAAGTCCGGAAAAAACTTGCCAACGAGGGTTCCGTCTTCATTCTTTCTCTATGCGCGGCATTTTAAATGGGATTTTAGCGTTGTTTCTCGCAGGAATGTTTACGGTTGGGTGTGGAAAAAAAACTTCCTCACAGTCCGCTTCCGCAGAAACGTTTAAAAGAGTCGCCGAAGTGTACTGTTCTCAAATGAGTCGTTGCAAAGAATCTTATCTTTCCTCTTTGGAAGGAAAACTCAGAAAGGAAGCTTCTCTTACGTATCCGGATAACGCACAGTGTTACAGCGATTTTAATTTCGACTACGATAAGTCCGAGCCGATCGTTTTGAAAAAACTCAGCGATCATCTCAGGTTGGAAGCGGAGCTTTGTATCAAAAGTGTGGAACGCGCGGACTGCGGTTCTATCGTCACCTACCAGATTCCCGAGTGTGCGGATTACAACACTTTCTTGGAAACAATTTCCGTTCCTTCCTCTACAAAATAAGAATCGATCTCCTCTAAATTTTCTCTTCTCTTCTCTTCTCTTCTCTTCTCTTCAATTCGTTCGTTCGGAATCGGCGATACACTCTCGCCGCTCGCCAATGTTATCATCGCTAAAAGTATTGATTTTAGTTTCTCAAAAAAATCTTCGCAAAGCTGCGTTGGGTCACTCGAAGAGTCGCGTTATGGACAAGCCAGATTGACTTGAACTTCGGAACGAGGTGCGTTATCCGGAACCGTAAATACGGTTTCTCTCACCACGGTTTCCGGATAACCGTCCACTCTGGTTAGATCTCCGACACAACGAAGTCTATATTCTCCCGAATGAATGTATTTCATTTTTGTGGAGGCGCCTTGCACGGGCGAGGCTACGAGCGGGAGTTTCGCATCTACATTCCCTTCCGAAACCCGATACACGCTGTAGTAATGGGTTGTGGAAGCGGTTCCACCTAACACCGTCAAGCTGGAAGCCTTTTCCGGACGAATGATACGGGAGCGAACCAGAAGGCCGCCTCCCATATCCGATTCTCCCTTATGGTCGCCGTTCCAATCGCTGATGCCGACTAAGGTTCTTACTCCTCCGATACTCGAAACGTAAGAATGAATCATCAGATTTTCTTTCAGGTTGATTCTTACTTCCAAGATGTAAGGATCAAAACCCGGATAAACGAGCATGTCCGCGTCCCCATTTTCCGCTTTGTAGAGCACCGGAAACACAAGAGGAGGGAAGACGGATTTTGTAGTGGAATCCGCCCCCGGCCTATAACTCAACCTGGGAACGATATTGATTCCGGGAACTCTGTAGTTATCAAATAGAGTGAGATTGGAAAACGTAAGCCCGGGCTCCGTCGCCCAAGCGGTTACTAAAGACCTCAGATACAAACCGGTATAATAAAATTGAACGGGACCGTTTCCGAATGCGCCCCAGTCCGTTGCGGAAGTGGGATCGTTCGAAGGATACACAACTCCTTCTCCGTTGAAAAATTGAATCGCTTTGATTTCTCCGTCGTTTAAACGACAGGAATTCGAGTTGGTAGTGTAGGGAATCGTACAAAAAACCTGTCGGTTCGGAGCGACCTCGTCCCAAAACTTTTTCGTGTCCTTTACGTTCTTAATCAAACTCAGATCGAAAGTTCCTTCCTGGTATTTCGTAGACATACGGATTTCTCCGATGTCTATAAAGATCGGAAGATTCTGCGCCAAAGGAACTCCGTCTAAACCGAGAGTAGGATCAAAACCTTCCCCGCTTGTATCCTGATAGAGTTGTCCGGTTCCGCCCGAATAAGCTTCGAATCCGATCGGGTTATCGGTGGCGTACGTTCCTTTTACGAGTAACAACATTCTCTGGTTGAAGAGTGTGCTGATTACCGCGTTTTTGGTGCCGTTTCCGTGCCAATCGCCGACCTTACAAAAGAATATTAGAAAACTGGAAAGTACTAGAACATAGGATCGTTTCATAAAAATACGCTCACCATCAAACCGAAATGAAAAAACTCAGTGTCCACAACCCTATAATAATTCGGATTGCTCAACCTGGAATCGCTATAAGGACTTGTATAATAATATTTCGATTCCGCGGGCGGGTTCATTTGAGACTCGTAGATTTTATTGTAATCGATTCGGATTCCGATTCTGATTTTTTTTCCGGCCACAAAACTCGTTTCCAAACCCACGATCATCATGTGGTCCCAACGAGAAGTATTGGAAGGTCTCGCGACCACGAAGGCTTCCCCACCTCCCGCACGAATGATGAACGAAATGGGAAGATCGATCGGAATCTTATAACCCAAGGCGAGATAAACCGGAATGGTGGTCAAACCCCTTTCCGTAGCGGAAAGATAGTTAGCGTAAAAGGCTCCCATTTCGAGATAAAAAATCCAAGGCCAGGGAATCCTAAAAAAGAAACCTCCGCCCAAGGTCGTATCCAAATATTTCTGAGTTTCGGTTCCCGGCCAAGGGTTCGACGCGCCCATCCAAACTCCCGCCTCCGCCTTTCGATTATCGTAATATCCTTCTTGTTTTTCTTCCTTTTCTTCTTCCTCGGTATTTTCCGTTTCCTCCTCTTCTTTGGAAACGACTCCGCTGGAAGGAAGGTTTCCCATTTGCGCCGTACGTTTGGGAAAGAAGTCCGGAAAAAATTTATTGTCCGGTTGATACCCGCCCAAGAGCTCGAACACTCCGGGTTTTTTAGGAGAGGCGGATAAAATTCCGGGGGCGATCGCGAGTAAGACTAAGATCGAAGGTTTTGCGAAAAATCGGGAAAAAAATAACATGATTACTTTTGAAAGTCCTTACGGGAATACATCCAATCGATCTCGGGATGAAAATCGTAATACGCTCTGATAAAATAAAGTCCGTAAGGTGGGAGTGTTATACCGGCAATGGTTCTGTCCTGGGAGGAGAGTATGTCCAAAACGTTCTTCACTTTTCGTTTGCCGTTTGCGATTTCCAAAAGAGTACCCGTAAGAATCCGAATCATATTATGAAGAAAACCGTTCGCCCGAATTCTTACCTTAAGGAGACCATCCCATTCGGCGCTTCGTTCCAGCCTTACGTCCAAAATCGTTCGAATCGTGGAACGATTTTTCATCGAAGCTGCTTTCGCTAAACTCCGAAAATCGTGTTCTCCTTTTAATAGTTCAAGTTCGGCTTCTAAGCGAGTAACGTCAATCTTATGTTGATACCAGAAGGCTCGATTTTTCCAAGTGGGCCTAGGATATTTCGAATTGAGAATCCAATATTCGTATTCTCTCGAATTGCAGGAAAAACGGGAGTCGAAATTTTCATTCACTTCCACCATATCCAAAATGGAAAGTCCGACATCGGTGATCGCGTTTAGGCTCAGAAGAAACTTTCCGAAATTTTGTATCGTCGTTTGGGTTTTGAAATTCACGATCATACCGCGAGCGTGAACCCCCGTGTCGGTTCTACCGGCTCCCGTGACTGAAATTTCTTCCTTCAGAAGAACCTTTGCGGCCTTTTCTAGATTCTCCTGAATGCTGGGAAGGTCCTTTTGCGTTTGAAAACCGTGGAAACAAAGTCCGTCGTATTCGACGAGGAGGGCGTAGTTTATTTTTCCCCTCCCATTTCCTCGATGAGTTTGTTGTATTCGTCGTAGAGTTCCTTTGCCATATCGATAATGACGGAAGGTTTGGACTTGGACCCCTTTCCCGAACCGTAAAGTCTGGAAAGAGTTCTTTTGGCCCTCACTAAAAGATTGAGTTTGGCCGCGGGGTCCGACGCCAGTTCGTCCTTGAATTTCATCGTGAGATAAGCGGAAAGATAAATGACTCCGTCAAAGGCCCAGTTCTTATCCGTGTCCGGACCTAATAGATACGAAGCCTGGTCCACGGGTTCCGAACCGCTCTGCATGATTTCCATCGTTTCGGTGTACCAAGCCGCGGATTTTTGATAGAGTAGGTCTCGAACCTTATCGAATCCCAGATTCGGAAAATCGTTGTTCAAGTCGTCGAAGTACCAAGCTCCTCGAACGGAACAAACCGCTTTCTTCGGAGTGGGGGCTACGGTGGCCTTTCGGTTTTGATAACATTCGATCGCAAGAAGATAAGAAGCCGCTCCGAGAACCAAATTGCGATCCTGATAGAAATCGATAGGACCTAAAATTTTTTCCAAATGGGACCGTCTCGTATCGAACTGAGAACGGATCTTTTCGCTTTCTTCCCCGTCTAACGCGGACCAGTCTTTTGAAAACGAGGAATAAAGACAACGGGGACAAACGCTAACGACGTAGTCGTTGGGACTGACTCGACCGAACTTCTTATTCTTTTCATAAAGCCTTCTGAGTTCGATAGTGAGTTTTCCGGCGATCAGACGACCACCGCCCTGAAACATATTTTCTTTTTGATGGATCTCGTTGCAGATCGGACAAACCGTATCTTCCTTGGCACGAAATGAGATCTTTTTTCCTTGTGCGAGAGCGCTGGCTGTCATTGTCTTCTGTGAAAAACCCGAAAAAAACGGGAACGGGCTGTCAATTCGAACACCATTCTAACCGATAGAGTAGGAAGAAAAGCACTAATTTCTTTGTTGCCTCCGGTCTAAAAACCGGAAAAGCTCTGGAAAAGGTTAACCGATGAAAAGACTGATTCTCATATTAATTGCAATGTCCGTTCTTCCCGTTTCCGTATTTGGAGAGGCCGTCTCCAACAAGGCTTATAAAAAAAGGGTGGAATTACTCATCTATCTCCGCGCCGTCGAACCGATCGTTCGAAACTACAAGGGAGAAGTTCCGAGCGGTCAGAATCAGCAACCCCCCACGGCGACTAACAATGCACAAGGCGGAGGAACTCCGGAGCCGGACGGAGACAGAATCAAAAAGTATAAGGAACTCAAAAAGCTCTACCAGGAAGGGCTTCAATACTATTTCGAAAACAATCACGTAAACGCGTACCGTAGATTTTTGGAAGCGCAACTCGGAACCGAAATGCTTCTGGAAGAACTTTCCCAGTTTTATGTGGAAAGAACGGAAGAAATGTTAAAAGCCGCGATCGAAAAGAAAAACCCGAACAATCCGGAAGACAGAAATTTGGTCGATATCGCGATCGAGTGGAGTAAGAATTCTTTCGTCGTTAAAGATATGATCGCGAATCGCGAAGCGCCGCTCACGAGAAGAATGTACAACCCGAGAGATTTTCACTACGTTACCAATAAATACGCGATCGAAAAGAATATGGAAATGGGTTACAGATTTTTAGGACTCGCCAAAGAAACTCGTAACAACGCTCTCAAAATCGAAAAACATCTCGAGAAACACCAGAAACTTCAGCCGAACCATAGAAAACATAGAATCGAACACTACATCGCGGCGATTCAACTTTGTAGGGACGCAAAATCGAACGCGATCAATATCTTCAAATTGAAATATCCGTACGACAATTATTATCTTTTTAAAAGCGACGCAAAAACCGAAGCCATCAAAGACGACGAGGGAAAGGCGGGACCTTCCGAGTCCGTTTCTTTGCAGGGAGTCACGTACGATTTCACACAAAATCCTACATTAGAATACGATCATAGAATGAGTCCCGTATTCGATCGGAGACTTCCGGAAGAATACCGCAGGGATGCCGTTGACGTTTTGGAAAAGATTTTCGACGACGAAGTCAAGAATCGAATTTTCTTAAAATGGGATCAGGAAAAACGCAAACAATTGCTCGGAGATAAGGCTCCTCCTAAATAAGTTGTAACGCTTCGATTTCTGGCGCGGCATAAATCTAGCTTTTCTAAAAACGGATTCCTGGGGAGATTGTTTTCGATGAACCCGTTGAAATTTATGGAAAGCCGTTTGGGCCGCTTTTCGAAATCATATCGTAAAATCGTTCTCAAGACGTATTTAATTACAATCGTTCTGGTATTCAGTTTTGCATTTCCCAGTTTTGTAGCGGGATTGTTTTTCGCGCTGATCGGAAATCAAAAAAGAAAAAACGCCGCCTTTTTAAAAGGGTCGGCGGTTTGGGGGGATGCGATCCGCTGGATGACCAAAACCCGTTTTTTCAAGATCGGAGAATTTCAGATTCCCCCCAAAGGACATATGATTTTTTCGAACCACGTCAACGAGCTGGACTTTCCCTACGACTGCCTCGTGATCAACAAACCGTATCTCGCCAACCAAGTGATCAAAAAAACATTGGTCGCCTACTGGTGGATGAAGGCGATGGGTTCCCAAGTTTTTGAATCCGCAAAGGCGGCGACGATTGCGGTTTCGGTCAGAAATTTGCTGAAGGGTTTGAGCACGACTTCGTTCATCGTATATCCGGAAGGTCATAACTCTTATCGGGAAGAAATTCAACCCTTACAAAAAGGGATGATCAAACTCGCTTGGGAAAATAAAATTCCCGTCGTGATCGTACTCAAATCGGGACTGACGGGTTATCAAACTCTGGAAAAAGGTTTTGTGGTCGCATACAAACAAATCGGAATCTACGATCCGACGAATTATTCTTCCTGGGAAGAATTTAAGGATTTCATTTTTGAAACGATGGATCGGGGAAAGAGGGATCTGGATGCGATGCTTTCCACCGAAGTCCGAAATGAATCGGTGCTCGTATCTTGATTTCTAAATTACTGATCGCGAATCGCGGAGAGATTGCGGTTCGTGTGATCCGCACTTGCAAAAGGCTGAAAATCAAAACCGTTGCGATCTATTCGGATGCGGATAAGGATTCTCCCCACGTTAAACTCGCGGACGAGTCCGTTTATGTCGGGGAACCCGGCCCGGCCGCTTCTTATTTAAATATTCCTAATATTCTCGACGCGGTTAAAAAAACGAAGGCCGACGCCGTACATCCGGGTTACGGATTTTTATCCGAAAAAAGCGAATTCGCAAAAGCATTAGAAAAAGAGAATGTATTATTTTTAGGTCCGAGTCCCGAGTCTATGGAACTTATGGGAGATAAGATCAACTCCCGGATCAAGATGGAGGTTTCGGGAGTTCCCGTCGTTCCGGGTTACAACGGACAGGATCAAAATCCTAACGTCCTTCAAAAAGAAGCCGAAAGAATCGGATATCCTTTGATGATTAAGGCGACCGCAGGCGGCGGCGGAAAAGGAATGAAACGGGTTTACAACTCGGAAGAATTTCTTTCCTCGCTCGAGTCGGCGCAAAGAGAAGCCGAGAAGGCTTTCGGAGACGGGACCGTGTTTCTAGAAAAATACATAGAAACTCCCAGACATATCGAAGTGCAGGTTTTCGGTGACAAACACGGAAACGTTATGCACCTTTTCGAAAGAGAATGTTCGATCCAAAGAAGACATCAAAAGGTGATCGAAGAATCCCCGGCTCCGAATTTAGCCCCCGCACTGGTGGACGAGATCTGTCAAGTCGCGGTTAAGGCCGCACAATCGATCCGTTATGTGGGCGCCGGTACCGTCGAGTTCATTCTGGGAAAGGACGGAAAGTTTTATTTCCTGGAGATGAACACGAGGCTTCAAGTGGAACATCCGGTTACGGAATACGTCACGGGACAGGATCTCGTGGAATGGCAGATCCGAGTGGCGGAAGGCAAAAAACTTTCCGAACTCACCGGCGGGAAAACTCTCGCACAAAACGGCCACGCGATCGAAGCGCGGATTTACGCGGAAGATCCCGAGAACAATTTCCTACCGTCCACGGGTATATTAGAATATATTGAATTTCCGGATCGTGATTTTTTACGCGTGGACACGGGAGTGGAAACCGGTTCCGAGATTACGGTTCATTACGATCCGATGATCGCAAAGATGATCGCTTGGGGAAAAACCAGGGAAGAATGCGCCGCCCGTCTGAAAGAATCCATCGAATCCACGGTGATCTTCGGGCCGGTAACCAACACGTTTTTTCTTTCCGGAATTCTTTCCCATGAGGAATTTAAGAAGGGACGAATCCATACGCATTTTCTGGAAGAACAAACGATTGCTTATACACCCGAAAGGGAAGTGCAAGCCGATGCGTTTTCCTTTGTGGCGGCGGCGCTTTCCGAAAAGAAAAAATCCCAGGGAATCTGGGAAGCGGTCGGCTCGGGAGGATTTTGGTGATCGAAGAAAATTTTCGATTTAGACATAGGGAAGAAGAAATTCCCGTTCGAGTTCGTTCCGGTTCTCCCGGAGACGTGTCCGTATCGATTACGTTAGACGGAATCGTTCACGATTTTCGGATTTCCAGAAATTTCCAGAGCGAAGGGAACGGTCTTTTTTCGGGCCCGGGTAATCACTGGAGAATTCTCAGAAAAGGAAACCAAATTTTCATTCACCACAAAGGATGGAACACAAAGGTCGTTCTTTCCAATCGGGAAATTCATCTCGAAGAGGGAAGCGGCGGTTTGATTAAAAGTCCGATGCCCGGTAAGGTCATTCGCGTTTTGGTTTCCGCCGGAGCGTCCGTCAAAAAAGGGACGGTACTTGCCATCGTAGAAGCGATGAAAATGGAAAACAATATTCTTTCTCCGGGGGACGGAACCGTGGAGGAGGTTGCGACCCGAGAGGGAAGTATGGTTTCTCAAGACGACGTCCTTCTGAAATTGAATTTGGGTTGAGGCACAAAAGATTCTGTCCGTCGACCGTCCGATTTTATCGAAAGGATCGCAAATCTCTGCGATTTTTTTAAGTTTTGGGACAAACTCTTAATTTAGAATATTCTAAATAACGTAAAAGAAATGGAATATACAATTTCTATTTTGTGTTTAGTTTTTATTTGCAAACGATTGTTTCCTTCCTACAAATGAAGGCTTTCTAAAAATTTACTGGAAAGCGGGTTTAAGTTCGATAAGGATCATAATGGTTTTAAAATTAAGTTTTTATTTACGGCGTGTTCTAAATTTTAATTTATCAAACTTTTTGCATACTTTTTATTGTTTTCCGTTCCGATGCGTGAGAAAACGTAAACCGCAATTCGTTTTTTGGAACCGAGTTTCGACGAACGTTTTTCAATTCTTCTGCGTTTTTATTCTTTTGATTTCCTGTGTGGAGACGAAAGAATCCGACGAAGTTTCCGGAGTGAATAACAAACTCGCGTTTGAAGACGCGAAGGAATTTTTCACCGAACATCCCGAATACGTATCCGACGGATTTGATTTTCCCGTAGGTAAACCGAATGCAAAGGGTTATATCGACAAACAACCTTTTGGAAAAAATTTTCATCTCGGTGAGGACTGGAACGCGATCGGTCGAAACGACTACGGTGATCCGGTTTATGCGGTTTCGCACGGTATCGTAAAGTTCGCCGGCGAAGAGGGTCCGGGTTGGGGAAATGTAATCATCCTTACGCATCGTTTGCCCGACGGCGGATGGATCAATTCCCTTTATGCGCATCTTTCCAAAATGAACGTTTCCAAAGGGGATTGGGTGCGCAAAGGAAAGGTGATCGGAAAAATCGGAGATGCAAATCGGCGTTACGGACCGCATCTTCACTTTGAAATGCGGGATGATTTTTTTCTTCCGACGGGACCGGGTTACAGCCGAAATCCTTTGGGTTATCTGAATCCGAAGGAATTCATTCGCGATCGCCGAAAACTAAAAAACAAGAGTCTGGTTCGCTCGAGTCACTAAAGCAGGGAACTCCCGCATTTAGATTTCGCGATGAATAAATAGGGCAGGTGCGGACTTTCCATTGTGCAGACGTTTTTCTGCATAACCTCCTTCACAGAATCTCTAAAATCGATCCATTAAAAATATCATACCAAATGTTATGGATAAAAGAAGTTGTGTTCGATATTTCGGGAGGTATTTCCGAATTCTTGGAAAAATCCAATTGACAGTATATGCGCGAACGGTTTCCGTTTTGATCTGAAATAAAGAAACAGGAAATCCATGAAGAAATTTCTGAAAATCGTAAGTATTGCAATGAGCCTGCTTTTTCTTGCCGCAGGTTCGACATATGGTCAAGAGGATTGTTCGAAACTGGCCTTTACGGAAGACGTTGTGAGAAAGCCAAGGACGGATTTACCCTTTTCCATCTCGGAAATGAGACGTCTGAGACCGGAGGATATCTGTAAAAAGAAAGAAGGTTGGTTTCCCACCGGTCTTCCTCTTTTGAACTCCGATCCGAACGTGGGCGTGGGTTACGGGGTTCGCGTATTCTTAATCAATAACGGTAAAAAGTCCGATCCGTTTTTTGAATATACTCCTTATCGTTTTCGGATGTTCGTGCAGTATTTTAATACGACTAAAAACAGACAGTACCAGGACATCAGCTTTGACGCGCCGTATGTTTTCGATTCGAAGTGGAGACTTCGAGGGGATTTGATTTACGATACCAACCCGAACACATTGTATTACGGAATCGGCGAGAAATCTCTGGAGACACTTTCGTATCGAGAACGGAATCAACCGGGCGGTGAAATCGTAAGAAACGCGACGTATCACGAACGGGAAAAGAATATCTACTTCACGAGGCCCGGCGGTCCCGGTGATCCGGTCGATTTTCAGGGAACCAATTACTCCGGTTTTCCCGCGAACGACGCGTTTCGGGTCACCGATCGAATGTACAATCGTTACGACATCCGTTCTCCACAGGCCAATGTCAGCGGGGAACATATCTTTTTTGGAGGTTTGGTTCGAACGGTTGCGGGACTTAGAGTTTCCCAAAACATCATCAAAACCTTTGACGGGCAGTTTGTAAAAAGTACGGATCCGTTGACGGAAGGAACTCCTCTCAGCAACTCGGGTACGGTTGCAAACGGAAAAACGAAAGTAACCGAAGACGCCGAAGCGGGAAAAATCATCGGAGCGAACGGCGGTAACGTGAACTCGGTACGATTCGGATTGGTTTTGGATACTCGGGATTTGGAACCCGATCCAAACCGGGGAGTGTTTTTAGAGACAACGTATGAAAAAGTCGCGAAATCCTTTGGGTCCGATTTTCAATATTCCAAGTATTTTACGCAGTTGAAATTGTTTTATAGCCCGTTTCCGAAAGTTTTTGATAAACTGGTGATCGCCGGTCGAGGTGCGTTCGGCATGACGGAAGGAGACGCGCCCTTTTTCGAATATAGAAATCTTTGGTCAACGGAAGGCGGGATCACAGGGCTCGGAGGTTTAAGAACCTTACGCGGTTACAAACAGGATCGTTTTTCCGGGAAGGCGATGGGATGGGGAAACATCGAACTTCGTTGGAAATTTTTCGATTTTAGCGTAGCCGGACAACATTTCGCTTTGAATCTGGTGCCTTTTATGGATTTCGGTCGGGTCTGGGACGACGAGCATAAGGTGGGACTTAAAGATTATAAATATTCCCGAGGTTTGGGATTTAGAATCGCTTGGAACCAGAGTACGATCCTGATGTTGGATTACGCCGTTTCCAAGGAAGACAAACAGGTATTTATGAACTTTAACCACATTTTCTGAGGAAATCATGAAAAAATATAAGAATATTCTAATACTCAGTATCGCACTTTTTCTTTTTGCAAACTGCGAGGAAAAACCGGACGATACGACCCTAGGTTTTATCAATGAAGACGCGAAGGTTCTTCTTGCGGGAATATTATTGTTCGATCCTTATTCGGCAAACGCGGCTTCGGGAACGATCACGGGTTCGACGACCGGTCTTATGTGGAAAATTTGTACACAAGGCCAGGTTCTTAGAGTCGGACAAAACGGTCAGTACGATTGTGAAGGAATCAACGACGCCTCTACGATCATCGGAAGATACGGTGCGGCCCTTTTTCAGTTTTGTTCCCTCAATTTAAACGACTGTAATACGATTTCCTTACCTCAGGTTTTGGTCGGGCAGACGCCCGGGCTTTCAGGAACGAGCGAGGCTTACGACTCCTGTAACCAGGATCGTACGGGAGGCCATTCCGATTGGAGACTTCCCACCTTCTCGGAGTTAAAGGCGCTGGCGGGTTCCGGCAGTTTGAATGCCCTTCTTTTAAAATTTCCGAATACCGTAGAAGACTATTACTGGACCTCTTGGGCGAAAGAAGGAACGGTAGACACGGCTCGTGCCGTAAACTTCGGAGCGACTCATTTCGGAGAAGAGACTGCTTTCGCGAAAACGAGCCGACATTTCGTTCGTTGTGTGAGGAATCTTCCGTAAAATGTGTTGTGGGAACTCCCACGGATTCAGTCTCATTTCGAGCAGATACTTGTGGGAGCCTCTACGGATCGTGTTGTAAGGTGAAGTCCTCACGGAAGATTGTCGTAATTCCGACGAACCGATTCCCGGATCCAAGTAACTTGTGCGGCTTCGTTATCGTATTACGGACGTTTTGCGATTTGAGGAAAAAATCAAAACGATCGGGAAGCCTTTGGTTCCGGTTTTTTGTGAATTGCGAAAATGTATAGAACGAGCCGTTTTCAAACGGGAATATGAGAAAAATATTATATTCGATTTGACGACGTTGATAGGTCCGGTACAAATTCGCAGCCTTTCAGTTTTCAAACGATGAAAAATAAGAATTCTCTTTCTAAGTCGCAAACGTTTTCCGTTCCTCTTTTTTGCGAAGGGAGAAAAGTGTATTTCAAAATACTCCACAAATCTTTTCTTGCGATTTTGATCCTTTTCGGATGGTTTTTTATTTTCTCCTTAAAACTTTCCGCCCAAGAGAATTTTACGGGCTGCGATAAACCCGAAGCGAGAAAAGATCTTCCGTTTCCGATCGATCGCGTCAAACAGATGTGTAAAAAGGATCTCGATAATAAAAAAGAAGGTTGGTATCCGACCGGACTTCCTTTGATCAATTCCGATCCGAACGAAGGGATCGGATACGGTGTCAGAGTTTACGGATATAACAACGGAAAAAAGAGCGATCCATTTTTTGAATATACTCCGTATCGACTTCGTTTTTTCGCACAATATTTTAATACGACAAAGAACGCGCAATATCACCAGTTGAGTTTGGACATGCCTTACGTCGCTAATACGCAGTGGAGGTTACGCACCGACGCGTTTCTTACGATCACTCCGACCACCTTGTATTTCGGAGTGGGGGAATCTGCGTTAAAACCGCTTACGTATCAGGAACGAAATCAGCCCGGAGGACCTCAGGTTACAAACGCACAATACAATTCTCAGGAATCTACGTTTTTATATCAGAGACCGGGAGGACCCGGAGATCCGATCGAACTCGGAGGAAGAATTTATTCCGGAGTTCCGGCCGGTCCGGGATTTAACGTGACCGATCGAATGTACAACCGTTATACGATCCAAACTCCTCAATTGAATTTCAGTTCCGAACGGTCCTACTTTCACGGAACCGTAAGACTCGTGGCCGGATTTCGTTTTTCGAATAACATCGTACAGGCGAACGACGGTAAGTTTGTAAAGTCGGTCGATCCGATTTTTGACGGAACTCCTTTTAGTAATTCGGGAGAAACGCCGAACGCAAAAACGAGACTCACCGAAGACGCGGAAGCCGGAAAGATATTGGGGTATCACGGCGGTTTTGTAAATACGGCGAAGGTCGGTCTGGTTTACGACACTCGAGACTTTGAACCGGATCCGAATTCGGGAGTTTTTTTAGAGGCGACTTACGAGAAGGCAACCAAAACGATCGGCTCCGATTTTGATTTTCAGAAATACTTCGGACACGCAAAATTCTTTTACAGTCCTTTCCCAAAAACGTTTGAAAAGTTGGTTCTTGCTTCCCGATTCGGTTTCGGAATTTCGGACGGAGACGTTCCGTTTTTTGAATATAGAAATCTTTGGGGCACGGAAAACACAGTTTCGGGACTTGGGGGCTTAAGGACGCTTCGAGGTTACAAACAGGATCGATTTGTCGGGCGCGCGATGGGTTTTGGCACGTTGGAAGTTCGCTGGAAGTTTTGGGACTTTACGGTCGGAGGGGAATATTTCGCGTTAAACCTGGCGCCGTTCTGGGACTTCGGTCGGGTTTGGAACGACGAACACAAGGCCGGTTTACAGGATTACAAATATTCTCAAGGTTTAGGTCTGAGAATCGCCTGGAATCAGGCAACGATCATTATGATCGACTACGCGGTTTCCAGAGAGGACAAACAACTTTTCGTCAATTTCAGTCACGCATTCTAATATTATAATTTAGTTTTTTTTAAACTACTTGCCTTTAGACGTTTGGCAAAAGGGGATTGCGGACTTTTGCGGTCGTAAACTCGTTCGCGGAATTTTTGCGGGAACCGATTTGTTTGAGATTTATCGGAAACAAAGAAAATTAGAATTTCTTAATCAATGAAAGTTTTATAGAAAAAAATCTAAAGAACGACCTTTTCGTTTCTGATTTCCGTATCGATCCGAGACGGGTTTCTGTTTTCCGGATAGTCGGTGGAAAAATGAAGTCCTCTACTTTCCTTTCTGGCGAGCGCGGAGCGGATGATGAGTTCCGCCACGATCACCAAGTTCCTAAGTTCGATCAGAGGATTTGTGATCACGGTCCGATTGTAGTAATCCTTTACCTCGTCGTAGATCAGATCCATTCTTCGTTTGGCCCTTTTCAAACGAAGATCGGAACGAACGATTCCCACGTAGTTGCTCATGGTATTTTTAATTTCGTTTAAGTCGTGAGAGATCAAAACCCATTCTTCCGTATTGACCATTCCTTCCTTGTTCCAAGAGGGAATTTCGTCGTGGGCTTTGACGAAGTCCGGTTTTTCTTTTGCGATTCGGTTTGCGATTCGATTGGAAAACACAAGACATTCCAAAAGACTGTTGGACGCGAGACGGTTTCCGCCGTGAACTCCCGTACAAGCGGTTTCACCCGCCGCAGAAAGATTGGGAATCGTAGTTCTTCCTTCCAAATCGGACGCAACTCCGCCGCAGAGAAAATGTGCGACCGGAACAACCGGAATTCGATCGGAGGTGATATCAATTCCTAACTCCTTACACTTTTCATAAATGGAAGGAAAGGATTCCCGGATCTGAGAAGCAGGAAGATGAGTGACGTCCAACCAAACGTGAGCCTCTCCTCTTTTTTTCATCTCCGAGTCTATGGCTCTTGCTACGACGTCGCGAGGAGCCAAATCCCCCATAACATGATACCGTTTCATAAACGCTTCTCCGTCCTTGTTCAATAAGACGGCGCCCTTTCCCCGAACCGCTTCGGAGATCAAAAAAGAATCCCCGTCTTCGTGATAAAGCGCGGTCGGGTGGAATTGGTAAAATTCCATATTCTTAATGAGCGCTCCGGCCCTGTAGGCGGAGGCGACCCCGTCTCCCGTGGCGATCTTAGGGTTGGTCGTATGGGAATAAACCTGACCGGCCCCGCCCGTGGCGAGGATCGTTTCTTTCGCCAAAATCGGAAACACCTCGCCGGTATGATTGGAAAGAACGTAAGCTCCGTAACAAACGAGCCCTTTTTGTTTCAAATGGTGAGGGGTGATGAGGTCCACCAGAGTATGATATTCTAATATTTGAATATTCTGATTTTGTTTGACCACGCCGAGAAGAGTTTTTTCGATTTCCCTTCCGGTTCTGTCGTGTGCGTGAACGATTCGGTTTTTTCCGTGCCCGCCTTCTCTCGAAAGATCGAATTTTCCGGACGGTTCCAAATTGAACGGAACCCCGTAGTTCAAGAGTTCCCGGACTAGGGGAGGTCCTTCCTCTACGAGAACCCGAACCGCCGCGGGATCACAGAGCCAGGCTCCGGCTTCGAGGGTATCTTTGACGTGGTCCTCGAGTTTGTCGCCTTCCGCAAAGACGGAAGCAATTCCGCCCTGAGCGTAGTTCGTGTTGGATTCGTAGTCCGATTTTTTGGTGACGATGATCACCGAACCGTAGGGAGCTAATTTTAAGGCCGCAAAAAGACCCGTGATTCCGCTCCCTAGGACTAAGAAGTCCGTTTTAATCCGGGGCATGTTATTTCTTTTTTTGTGTGTTGATCAGCGCTTCAATGTAATCCAGGGAACGAATCAGTTGATAGTCCGGTTTGATCGGATCGTTTTTATGAGCCGAGATGAATTCGGAGGACTTTCCGTTCTTTTGAACCCAAGCTTCCAACTTCTTGACGTCGAAAGAACTTTTCTCTTCGGCCGCAGCCGGAAGTTCCGAAAGGTGGTTCCACATATTCTCCTCTCTAAATCGGAAAGGAAAAGATCCGTCCTCTTCGGAAGAAATGTCGATGTCGGGTTTGACTCCCACAACCTGAATCGTGTTACCGGAAGGAGAATAATAACGGGCCTGCGTGAGTTTGATCAGATAGTCGTTTTCGAGAGGCATTAGTTTTTGAACCGTCGCCTTACCGAAGGTTCTTTCTCCGAGAATGAGTCCTCTTCCGTGGTGTTTAATCGCGCTCGCTACGATTTCGGAAGCGGAAGCGGACTTTGCATTGATCAAAACGGCTAACGGTAAATCGGTGATGTCCTTATTCTTCGCATAAGCGTCTTCGGGACTACGGTTCGGACTTTTTGTGGAAACGATCAAACCCTTTTCGATGAACATATCCGCGATATCGATCGCAAGATCCAAGTAACCCCCGGCGTTGTTTCTCAGGTCTAAAATCACCGCTTTGAGTTTGGTACCTTTCGCCTGGGATTCTTTTTCGAGTTCTCTGTACTTATCCACGATTTCCCGGTCCACGGATGGTCCGTCTTCCGACTTCACAAAGCCGGTGAGTTTGATATAGCCGATATGATCGTGACCTTCGATCAGCTTGCTGCTCAGATTTTTGATTTCGATCGTATCCCTCACAACTTCTATGTGTAAGGTTCCGGGAACTCCTTTTCTCTGGATGGTAAGCGCGACCTTGGAACCTTTTTTCCCTTTGATCTTTTCCACAACCTTATCCAGAAGGATTCCTTTGATCGACTTTCCATCCACGGCAAGAATCACGTCGCCGGAACGGATTCCCGCATTGACCGCGGGTCTTCCTTCGAGAGGATTTTCCACGATGACTTCTCTGTTACCACCTCCGGAAAGAATGGCTCCGATTCCTTCAAAACTTCCGTCTTGAATTTTGGACATGGATTCTTCCCAAGCGGATCTTAGGAAAACGCTGCTATGAGGATCGAGAGACGAGAGATAACCGTTCGCCGCGGCGAGCATAACGTCGTTCATCGTAAACGGTTCTTTGGATTTTTCCTCGGATTCTCCGAACGGATCCTTTAAGGGAGAGTCCTTGTACTTGTCCAGATTGGTTTCAATGAACGCGAGAACTCGGTCAAAATCTTTTTTACTAAAACCGGTCCGTTCCCATTTGGAAGAAAGAACGTTCTTACGGATCTTTTCCCTTTCCACGATCTTTTTCACTTCCTCGTCGTTGACCTTGGACTTGTTCGAATCCTCTTTCAATTTACGGTCTCTGATCTTTTCCACTTCCGCGTAATCGGGATCGAAAAGGAGGAAGGAATCGTCGGTCGAGATTTTGAAGGATTTACCCGGAAAAGTTTCGTCCTTTTCCTCGTATTTTTCCCTTTCTTTGAAATAACTTTCGGGATAGAGATAGATAGAATGGGGAAGGGACAACAACGCATAGATGGCGGCCTCGCGGTACGCGCGATTTTTATCGATGTTCTTGTCGATGTAATGCCGAGACACTGTGACGACCACGTTATCAAAATCCTTGACGGTAAAGTCCGCCTTGACCGGGGACTTACCGGATGTAGGCTCGCAGAATAGGATAAAAATGGTCAAAAGAGTGGTAAGTAACGACGAAAGCGCGGCAGATCCTTTTTTCAAACTCGTGTCCCTCGGATTTCAGGAAATTTTCGGTTCATTCTCTATTCAAATCTCAAAGTGTCAATCTCTTTGGGTTGTGTTCACCTTCTTGATTTTCGTTTTCTCTTGTTCAACGGTTTCCATGCCGGGCTCGGGAAGATTCGCTCTGGAGATGATTCAAGAACAGGCGATTTTGGAATTTTACGGAACACCCGAAGAAAAAGAATCCTCCGTCAGACTTTTAAGGTCGAGTTGTAGATCCTTACATCCAGATCGGGCCTTATCCTGTTACAATCTTTCCATTCTCTTATCTTCTTCAAAAAATTATCCGGAAGCTTTGGAATACGCGCTTCGAGCGAGGAAGGCCGATCCGTCCGACAGCCTTTATCGGGATCAGGTTTTTCAAGTCGCGTATCGTTTGGAACTCGAACAGGGTGAAGTCCTGGCTTTGGACGAAGTGGAAAAAAGATATTTCCGAGCGATCAAAAACTGTAAGGACGGAAAAAAGAACGAAACACTCGCGGATCTGATCGTACTTGCGGCCTTAAAGGAGATCGGAAGCGAATCCTTAAAAAAAGGAATTTTTGCGGAATGTGTCGGGGAATCGAACGCGCTCGTTCCCGTAGGATCGAACGAAACGAACTATACGAAAGAATATTATAAATTTCTTGAGAATTCTCATCCGTATCGGGAAGTCTGGGACGTAAGCGGAGCGGTGCGTAAACAGGACTTGGAAAAGATGCAGTTTCCGAACCGGGAAGTTACAAAGGCTTGGAAAGAATTTCGTCAGTCCGTAAAGTCCAAAAACAAAGTCCAAGCCGCGGAACATCTAAAGAAGTTCAAAGAAAGTCTGGAAACGGTCTCACAAAAAAATCATAACACGAGAAACTTGGCTCTGTATCTAAAAAAAGCGGCCTTTTATCTGATTCAAGGAGATCCGAACTTCGAAGGATTCAGGCATCTTACGAAAGAGCTTGAAGATAATCCTTAACACTTCGATCGATTCCGATTTCTAAGGCTCTGGAAATCAACCTGTGACCGATGGAAACTTCCTTAAGACCGGGAAGTTTTGAAAAAACTCTCAAATTTAAGTGATCCAAATCGTGGCCCGCGTTGATTTCCATTTTTTGATCCAGAATGATTTTGGCCGCAGGGACATAGAAGGATTCGAAACGTTTTTTTCCTTCCTCCCGAGAACGATCGAATTCCTGTGCAAAAGGACCCGTATAAAACTCCACGCGGTCCGCTCCGGACAAAGAGGCGAGTTTTAGATTTTCGAGATCCGTTTCCACGAAAAGCGAAACGCGGATTTTTTCTTTCTTTAGAATTTTAGAATATTCTTGAAGGATTTCCATGTCTTTGTCGAAGTCGAATCCGTGATCCGACGTGATTTCTCCCGGAGTCACCGGAACCAGAGTCGCCTGATCCGGTTTTGTATCGAGGAGCAAATTCAAAAAACGGGGAGAGGGTTCCCCCTCGATATTGTATTCGATTTTTGTTTTGTTCCTTTGGTTGTAGGCGTCGATGAATTCCTTCAGGGCCAACACGTCGTCCTTTCGAATATGTCTTTCGTCTTCTCTCGGATGGACTGTGATTCCCTGCGCTCCCGCTTGCAGAACCAAATTAGCGAAATACAAAAGATTTGGAATGTTTCCGCCTCTCGAATTTCGGAGGGTTGCGACTTTGTTGATATTTACGCTCAGTTTTACTTTCAAAAACTTTCTCCCGGAAATTCATCCAATCGGAACGGGTTTTCGTTACGAAACGAAATTCTAATACGAAACTAATACGAAAGGAACGATTCTTTGAGATAAACTAAGAAGAAAAATTTTCGTTTTTTGGGGAACCCGAAAAAACGAAAATCAAAAGATTCTTTCCTTGCGTTTTTTTTAGAAATCGGTTAAGGTTTTCGCCCGTCCTTCAAGTAGGAGATTAAATTATTTCTGCTTGAACGTCGATACTTCTCTCGTAACATGATCAATTCCGATGGCAAATAGTAAAAAGACTAAGTCCAAAAAAACTGCCACGGTCGCGGCTAAGAAAAAGGCGACGGCAAAAAAAGTTGCACCCAAAAAAGGGAACGCATCGGCAAAAAAGAAAGTAGAGATCATCAAAAAGGCGCTTTCGAGTCCTTCTACAAAATCCAAGTCAGCCGCAGTGACTAAAAAGGTTTCCGGGTCCAAAGGCGCGCCCTTAAATCCTCTTGGAAAAAAATGGACCTGTCATACCTGCTCCACCAAATTTTACGATCTCAACAAAGAAGAAAAGATCTGTCCTAAATGCGGGGCGGATCAAAATAAACGTCCCGTCACCCGCACCCGCACCGTTCGTCCCAGAGTCGTCGAGGAAGAAGAGATCATCGACGAAGAAACACTTGTGGAAGATGAGGAAATGGAATTCACCGAGGAACCTCTGGAAGAGGCCTTGGATGAAGAAAGTGAAGACGCGGAAGAACCGGAAGAGTAATCTCTTCCTTGGCTTTTCCGATTGTGATTCTTGCCGCTCCGACCGGGGCGGGTAAGACCTCCCTCATCGCCGAACTCGATCCGACTCGGTTCGAAATTCTTTCCTTCGATTCCAGGCAGATCTATAAAGATATGCCGATCGGAACCGCCGCCCCCACAAAGGAACAGCAGTCTCGGGTGGTCCATCATCTTGTGGAAATCCTTTCTCCCTCTGAAACCGTCGACGCGGGACTCTACAATCGTCTTGCACAAGAGGCGCTTCAAAAAGTTTTGAACGCGGATAAAATTCCGGTCTTTACCGCAGGTACGGGGTTTTATCTGAAAGCGTTTTTGTTCGGAATGTTTCCCGTTCCGGAAATCGACGTTTCCGTACGGGACCGAGTTCTTTCCTTAAGTCGGGAAGAAAAAAAAAATCTTCTGAAAGAATTGGACCCGGATTCTTTGGATAAAATATTTTCAGAGGACGATTACAGATTGGGAAGGGCCTTGGAAGTCAATCTCATGGGAGAACGATGGTCCCGTTTGAAAATCGATCCGAGTACTTCCGCAATTCGTAGATTCGATTTGGACATTCGTTTGGGTATTTTTCTGAATCCGGATCGGAAAGAACTTTATGAAAGAATCAACCTGAGAGCCAAGCAGATGATCGATTTGGGAATGGCGGACGAGGCTTGGAAGGTTCGAGAACGATACGGGGAATCGTGTCCGGGGCTCAAATCCTTAGGTTATAATTTTGCACTTGAAAATAAAAAAGGAAACTCCAATGTAGAGACATTCTTTGCGGACTTAAGTCAGTCTCATAGGAATTATGCCAAAAGACAGATCACTTGGTTTCGAAAGGAAAACTACATCCAATCGATGGATCGGTCCGAGGCGCTGGAACATATCAAACATATAAAGTAACGGAAACAAAAAAAGATGTCTGCTAAAAACAATATACAGGACCAACTCTTAAACACTGCCCGAAAGGATAAATTGGATCTTACGATTTATCTCTTGAACGGGGTTCCCTTGAAAGGTAAGGTAGTAAGTTTCGATAATTTTACGATCGTACTCGAACAGGAAAACAAACAGAGCCTCGTTTACAAACACGCGATTTCCACGATCATTCCCGCTAAGATCATCAAGCTTTATACCGAGGAAACGAAAGACGCAGCGCAAGGATAATGCGATTTTGGACTAAGTTATTCTGGGTCCTGATTTCGGGATCCGTTGCGGCTCTTCTCTTTTTTTGTATCCACGCTCTCAAAGAGCGGGAGTCGCTTCTTGTTGTAGACGGTTCCGATGAGATTTTAGATTATACATCCGGACCCGGAACCGTATTCGAATGGAAGGCGATTCTTCCTTGGAAATACGACGTAATTCGTTTTCCGATTCACTCCAGACTTTCCGAAGTCGGCTTAAACGTGGATCTTTCTTCGGGAATGTTTCCCGAAAATTCTCCCGAGGGTAAGGTCAGGGTTAGGCTCGAAGTCCGGTATTCCCTGTATTCGAACAAAACTTTTGAATTTCTGGAAGCCGCCGGAATCAAAACGGAAAAGATCGATTCGTATATTCATAAAATATTGTATTCCATTCTTCGCAAGAAGGTGGAGGAATTTCTCGCCAACCCGAACTCCCTCAAGTCCAATTTGGACGGTTATCTCCGGAACAATTTCACAGCCGACGTACTCGCGGACGAAAAAACGTTTCAAACCTTACACGTAAGGATTTTGGATCTGCAGGTTCCCGAACCCGCTATGATCACCGGAATTTATAGGAATCAAAATCTTCTTCTGCAAAGAAAATCGGATCTTGTCGCGGCTCTTGGAAAGGCGGAAGTGTACAAAATAGAAGACGACGCGAAAACTTCCGCGCTCCTCAAACGTTTGGAGAGAACCAAGGACTTCGTAACTAAAAATCCGGACATGAAAGAATTTCTGTTTTATGAAAGTATATCCGACAACGTGGAAGTGATTCTACTTCCTTCGGAGATGATTTTGGGAGAGATCCCGTCTTCCAAAAAGAAAAAGAATTCTAAAAAACCCAAAGAGGTAGAATGAATCAGGACAAACCGGTGGTATTGATTATGGCGGGAGGCAAGGGGGAACGTTTCTGGCCTCGTTCGAGAGTATCCACTCCGAAACAACTGCAAAAAGTGTATTCCAACAAAACTCTCTTGCGAGAAACTTTGGAAAGAGCGCTCACCGTAACTACGATCGATCGTATCTATATCGGAACCAACGCGAGTCTGAAAAAATCGATTCTCTCTCAGGAAAAAAACTTTCCGGAAAAAAACTTTATCATCGAACCCGAAGGAAAAAACACGGCTCCGATCATCGCGCTCGCATCCTTGTATTTTCGGGCGCAGTACGGAGATCCTCTGCAAGTCGTATTGTCCGCGGATGCTTGGATCCAGCCCGTAAAGGAATTTACTAAAACGATTTCAAAAGCCCTCGAACAAGCGGAAAATCATCTTGTACTTCTCGGAATCAAACCGAACCGTCCCGAAGTCGGTTACGGTTATATCGAGTCCGGAAAGGCGATTGACGGTTGTTTTGCGGTAAAATCCTTTTACGAAAAACCGGACGTAAAAACCGCGCTCAAGTATATCAAAAAAAAGAATTTTTACTGGAACCCGGGGATCTTTCTTTGGAAGACTTCCATAATATTAGAAGAATTTAAAGCGTATTCTCCCGAAATTATAGGCCCGCTCGAAGAACGATTTCCGTTTAAAAAAGCGGGAGAACTTCCCGCCGCGTTCAAAATCATTCCTTCCGATCCGGTGGATATCGCGATTATGGAAAAGAGTTCCCGGATCCGAATGGTGGAAGCGAGTTTCGGTTGGGACGACGTGGGTTCTTGGACTTCTTTGGAAAGGGTGATGCCCGGAGATTCGTCCGGAAACAGGCACATGGGAAAGACGATTTTGTTTCATAAGTCTTCCGGAAACATCACTCAGACTCGAAAAGAATTCACGGCGATTTTAGGAGTGAACGATTTGATCGTTGTGGAAGAAGACGACGTTCTGTTTATCAGTACAAAATCCGGAGTAGGCGATATCAAAAACCTAGTCGCGGAGCTTCGTAAAAATAAAACTTTACAAAAGTACACGGAATAGTTTTCTGACAGGAAGGAAATCTAAGGAGTTCTTTAATGCCTTCAGGTAAAAAAAGAAAGCGCAGAAAGATCGCTACTCATAAAAGAAAGAAAAAGAGAAGAGCGAACAGACATAAGAAGAAAAAATAATCCGTAGATCCTATCCGGGCAGTCGTCCCGGAATCAAGCCAGAGACATCGTAGGACCGTTAAGCCCGTTTCCGATTCGACCGATACAATCGGTATGGGTTCATTTCAGGATTATTCCGTTTTTCGCAGATGGTGGAAAAAAGAAACACCACCTGCGAGAGGTTATACGAAATCTTATTCCGCCACAACTCCGTCCGGCGATATCTTACAGGCGGATCTCAACTTTCACGAAAAAAAAGTTCGTTTGACTCTCGAAATCGAGGGAGAGAACGGAAAGATTTATATCGCCACGGTTAAAGACGGAGAGATCATTCAGGAAAAAGATCTTTCCAACGGGAGAATGGTTCCCATCCACGCGAAACTCGCGCCGTTTCAGGAAGTATTTTCCTGTTTACCGGACCCGGATCTTTTAAACACCCTCGGCGGGCTTTATGGAATTTCCAAACAACCTCTCGGTCATGTCGAAGAAAACGCGCGACGACCTTGGGAAACTTCCAGTCGTTACGATCATATCTTCGGAATCAACCGGGAGAAAACTCTTTGGCAGAGAATTTTTTCAAGGGATCGAAAATATAAAAAACCTTGGATCGTTCGAGTTAAGGAAAGATTTTGGAGCGAGTTTCAAGATTTAACCCTTGGAGCTTGTTCGGCTCTCGGAATCTATTACGCATATACCGATTTCTATCTGCTGGGATTTTCACTTGCCGTTTTCGGTTTGCTTTTTGGCGGTTTAGACTGGATGCTGAGAAAAAGAAATCCGCTCTTTGTAAAAGTCCTTCTCTTTATGAGTCTTGGATCCTACTTTTACTACGTCGGATATACCCGGTATTGAGGCAAATCATGGCATCCGAAATCGATCACCAATACATTCTTTTTAGCTTGGGAGACGAGGAATACGCGATTCCCATTTCTCTGGTGGATGAGATTATCAAGATCCATAATTTAATCCGAATTCCCAAGGCAAAAAGTTATTTTGCGGGAATCATGGACATTCGGGGTAAAGTGGTCAAGATGGTGGATCTCGCGGTCAAACTTACGGTTCCTAGGGACGGGGAACTCGCATACGATCGAGCGATTGTCGTAAAAGTGGGCGGTCAATCCGTAGGAATCATCGTAGACAAGGTGGCTAACGTGGTTTTGTTTCCGCCCGAGTCCATCAATCCCCCTCCGCCTTCCGTAAAAGGAATTTCGGGAAGATACATCACCGGAATCGGAAAAAAAGACGATCGGTTTATCATCATCATAGACGTGGAAAAGATTTTGGGAGCGGAAGACTTGGCCGAATTGGGAAGCAATGTCGGATGAAAAAAGAAACTTTCAAAATCGGAACGGCTTCGATTTTTTAAATACGGCAATCTTTCAAAAATCCACGGCCTTTCAAACTCGGAACCGTTTCCGTTTAAACGTTTTTACTTTTCAGAAATTCAAAATTCTTTTTTTGTTATGCCTCGGGGCCTTGTCCGTTTATCCGGACGAACAAGATAGACGATACGATTCTAAAAATCTCTACGATCCTCCTTCCGTAAAGATCACCGAACAGGATTTAGCCGGTCTTCGTCAGGTTTTGCAAGATCCATCCAAGGATTCCATTTCCGAAATACAAAAAATACTCGGGCAGTATTATTCTCAGTTTATCGATTCCCGAAGGATCGAAGAGGAAAAACGGCTCGGTAAAATTTTCGACGAAAAAACAAACAGAAACACGATTCGTCTTTTGATTCTCGGCATGTTCTCCAAACTCGCTCCGTCCGGAATGATGAGGGATTCTCCGATTTTATTCGAACTCCACAGGCTTCTTTCCAAAGAATACGATCGGAAAAAACAAAACGCAAAGGCGATCGAATCCGCTCTCGCCGCGATTCGTTACAGAGATTTCAGTCATACCGAAGAGGAATATCTGGATGAAAGAAGGCTTTCCGAAATTTTCGATCCGATTGAAAAACAAGGGGCGCTTTCCCACAAACGATCCCTTGAAAATTTGGAAAAATCCGAAAAAGATCTGAAAAACTCCAAAAACTTCTATCATCTGTTCCAATCCAATCTTGTACGCGGAAGGGAAACAAAAATCACCGAACAAAATCCGAACGGAGGAACTTTCGAAAGAACGTTAACCGCAACCGAACTTCCCGAGTTTAAGGAAAAAATCGTCCGGTCCGAAGACGATCTCAAAATTAAGGAAAAGGAATATAACGATTCCAAATCCGGTGCCTACGAAACTTTTAGAAGGAAAAAATCCAAGGAAGACGCGGAGCTGGTTTACTATTTGGCGGGACTCGTTAAACAGGCGGAGGGCGAAAACAAGGAAAGATTGAAAGTGGTCAACCAACTCGGGATTGCGGGGACCGGAATTTTCGTTTTATTCGACTATAAACGGAACACCGATTTTTTTGCTACCGCCGCTCTTTGGGAACTTGCGACCAAACTCGACCCTACGATGAAGGAGCCGGTTCTGGATCTCGCAAAAGAACTGAAAGCTTCGGGTAAAAAAGCGAAGGCGATCGACTTTTATAAAAAGTATCTCGAACTCGCTCGCAAAGAAAAAACGGAAGAGTCAAAACTCGCGGATACGTATTTTTCGATCGCTTCCCTTTACACGGAACTCAAGCAGAACGTTTTGGCTTCTTCCTTTTACGAACTCTATTACAAAGCGGAAACCGATTCTAAAAGGAAAATTCCGTTTACGTACGAACTCGGATCTTTTTTTGAAAATAGAACCGGAAATCTGGAACGTGCCGCTTTTTATTACGGGGTCTGGTTAAAAGAACATTCGAATCCGGAAAACACAAATCTTCCGTTTGCGGAAGTTTGCGAACTCCATCGTCAAGAATTTCTGGCTCAGTTCGGAACTTCCAAATTGTACGCGTATCATAAAAAACCTCGTGAGGAGAAAACTTCTTTGAACGCCGCGATCCTTTCGTACGAACGTTTAAAGGAAATTTACAAAGCGGAAGAAAACAAAAACGCGGTTTTAAAAAAAGAAACTCTCGCGATCAAAAGAAATCTTTTGGATAAAACGGACGATTCGATCATGGCTCAGTATCGTCTGAAGGATTTGGATCTTCAGGAATCCACGAGCCGTCTCGAAGTCGTTCGAACCAAATTGAATTCCACTCCGGCGACTTTGGCGATGAAGAAATTGTCGATTCTCCTCGAAGAGGAAAAGGATTTTCTTTCCGCAAGAAAAATTTACGAAGACATCGTTAAGATCGGTAATTCGATCGAGATCAACCTTTCCTTAAAGAACATCGATCGAATCAATAAAATCCTGGAAGACGGGATCAAAAGAGAACCTCTGTAACTTTAGGATTTTCTAAAGTAGGAAATTAAATTTTTCTAATGATTCTTGAAATCGATCCTTCAAATCGAAAGAAATTTCAAACGGATTTTCACTTCATCGCTCTTTCAATATCGTCGTCCGAGGGAGAAGTAGGGGTTTCTTCCGCGTAGACGGTAGACGCCGGACGAATCAAAAACTCGACTTCGTCGATCACGTCTCCTTCGTAGGCGATTTTAAGAAGATACTTTCCCGGACTCAAATCTTGAAAAGACCCTTCGATCGTTTTGGAAATCGGATTCGGTCTTTTTCGAAGTACGTCCATTTCGTTGTATCCGAGTTGAAAACGGCTCAAACTCACGTAAGTCTCCGCAGTTTCGGAAACGGACCCTGAAAATCGGTAGATGTAGCGGATGGTTTTGTCGTCCGGAAAAATCAGATTCCTTCTTGTGATCGTATATTCTTCGACGGTCATAATTTTCTTTTCGAGAATATTGAACTTTTCCTCATCGAGTAAGGCCCAACCGAATTCTCCGGTAGGTTTAAAACAAGCCGAGGCAAGACCGAAAATAAATGCGAAAATCGTAATTTTCAGGAGGACGGAAGGCGATTTCATTTTTCTTCCTCGATTACACGAGCCTTACTCGAAATGTCTTTTTCTTTCGGAGTTGGATACGTCGGAGGAACGTTCGTATAAAACGTTTTCCATTGTGTGTTCGGGCGTTCTCTGTGAGGTGTAAAAAAACGGGAAAGGAAACGATAAACCAAGTAGGTTATCAGAATGAAAAGAATCAGTTTCATAACGTTTGCGATTTTTATCGGCCGAATTTTTTTTGAAAGAAAAAGTCTGTAAACTTTCGGCTCGAACCGTTTCTAATTTGACCCGGCTCTCGTTTCTTGCAATCTGAAAAAAAGGAAATTTTTTTCCCGAGTTTGGGTAAAATCGGAACTTTAGATAAATCCGTTCTCGTTGTACATGTACTGCTTGAGGTTTTTGTTTTCTTCTTCCGTTTTTTCGATCTTCGCTTTGACCGCGTCTCCTATCGAGATGATTCCGATCAACAGCCCTTCTTCTAAAATCGGCATGTGACGGATCCTTTTTTTGAGCATAATGGAAAGGAGTTCGTCCACGTCGTCCTCCGGAGTCATCGTGGTCAAAGAGGTCGACATCACTTCCGAAACCGATTTTTTAAAGAAGTCCAGACCCAATTCGGCGGAAAGATGTAACACGTCCCTTTCGGTAAAAATTCCTTTTAGTTTGCCTTCCGCCAAAATGATTACCGATCCGATATCGTATTTGGTCATAAACTTGACCGCCTCCATCACCGAGGTCTCCGGTTCCACCGATAGAAGTTTTCGATCTTTTTTTGCCAAAATCTGTTTTATGTACATTCCCTTCTCCGTTTCGGTTGTTATCGATATCATTTATGGGCTATTTCATTCGCTCAATATATCCTAAGAGCTTTGGTATAAGGTTCAAGAATTTTTCCACGGATTGATTAATATCTTTTGAATTTAAGTCTCGTTCCGGGTAGAATTCTCGAATTGAGATTGAAAAATGGTTTTCAATTTAAGTAGAATCCGTCTTTTTTGCCAAGGTCATAATAGCTCAAGATGAACTCCTCCGAAACCGATTTTTTTCCTTCGATTCTGATTGTGGACGACGAATGGCTGATCGCTTTTAATCTTCAAGTTTCTCTCCAAAAGTTAGGGTATCGGATTTCAGGAATTGCAAGGACCGCGGACGAGGCCATGGAACTTGCGGAACGGACAAAGCCGGATTTGATCCTCATGGATATTCGTATCGAGGGGGAATTGGATGGGATTCAAGCCGCGGAAAGAATCCAAAAGAAAATGGACGTTCCCGTCATTTTTATGACCGCGTTTGCGGACGAGGAAACTTTCAATCGGGCCGTGAACAAAGCATCGCTGTTCGGATACATCTCAAAACCGTTTCAACCGACTGCGTTGAAAAATTCCATCGAGATCGCGCTCAAACAACAAAAGAGATTCGGAAAGGCGAAAGAAGAAGGAAATGAATTCAGAGACGTCATCCAAAATATCGGTGAGGGTGCGATCTCTCTGGATCGGGAAGGAAAAATCTTATTTATGAACCGAACCGCGGAGTATCTGACCGGTTGGGTTCCGTCCGAGGTTCAGGGCGAACAGGGGGAAAAAGTTCTGAGGCTTTCCACAGACAACGGTGAAAATATTCGCGCAAAAATCGAAAGTGTAAAATCCGATCACTTGAAATACATTCCGGCTTTATTAACTCGTAAAGACGGAAGCCGCATTCAAGTTGCGTTTCGTGTTTCTCCCGTCAGAGACGAAGACGGAAATATCGTAGGTTCCATCATCATCCTTTCGGAACTGACCTCTCTTTCCGTGTCCGAAAAAGAAAAATCCGAAATGGAAAGAGTGATCCAATCCGAAAGAAGATTGGACTCGATTCAAAAACTTTCGGCGGGTCTCGCGCACGAGATCAACAATCCTTTGATGGGAATCATCAATTACGGACATATCATTCGAAACCACAAAGGGGGAGACGCCGACGTGAAAAATTACGCGCGTCTCATCATCGAACAGGGAGAAAGGATCGCAGCCATCATACGCAATTTGGTTTTATTTTCCAAAAAAGATCCGGAACAACCGGTACAAAGCAACATTAAACAACTCGTAAACTCCGTAGAAGATATGATCTCCGAGATGTTGAAGTCGCAAGAGATTCATTTGATAAAACAAATCCCCGAAGACTTGGAAGTTTCCATTCGCCCGAATCAGATTCGAGAAGTGCTTTACAACATTTTGTACTATTATTCCGAAAATCAGAAAAAAACCCAGATCCATCTGAAGGCCGCTTTGGATTCCGGAGACATTTCTTATTTGAAGATTTTAATTTCCGGAAAGTTGAACTTGAATTTGAGCGAAGAAAGTAGATTTGAACCCTTTGAAAATTTTCGCTCGAACGACGCTCGGATCGGGATGGGACTTTCGGTCTGTTATGGAATTTTGCAAGCCAACCGAGGACAACTTCTACTCAAAAAATCGGAATCGGGTTGGGATTTTATCATTCAAATTCCCGTTTAACAATGAATCCGAAAAAGTGCATCGCTTCCGATTCTACGATAAAAATAAACGGCACTTAATTTTATAGGAACCAGTATCCGAGTTTTTCGCGGCTCCGCCTAACGACTTCGGTCCCGCGTTGTGACCGCGGGAGGATACGACGGCCACTAGGATTTCGAGAAACTTTTGTCGTTGACTTGCCTACGAAAATCGATGGAAAAACCAGGTGGAGTGAAAAAACCTGTATCCAACATTTAAATCGAGCAAGGAACTTAGGAATGATTGATAAAATCAAAGCCGCCCTGGGTGCAGAAGCGGACTCTCTTTTAAACCATACTTGTAAAACGATTCCCAAAGAATCTTTAAGCCTTCCCGGAGCCAATTACGTTGGCGAAGTTCTCTCCCAAAGCGATCGAAACAACAGCGTTCTCAGAAATTACCAAACGATTCTGAACACAGGAAGACTGGGCGGAACCGGTTATACTTCCATTCTCCCCGTAGATCAGGGAATCGAACACAGCGCGGGCGCTTCGTTTGCGAAAAATCCGGCTTATTTTGATCCGGAAAATATCGTAAAACTCGCGATCGAAGGAGGTTGCAACGCCGTCGCTTCCACCCTCGGAGTTTTAGGACTCGTTTCTAGAAAATACGCTCACAAAATTCCGTTTATCGTTAAGATCAACCACAACGAACTTCTTTCGTATCCGAACAAGTTCGACCAGATTTTGTTCGCAAATGTGGAACAGGCGTTCGATATGGGCGCGGTTGCGGTCGGAGCCACGATTTATTTCGGGTCGGATGAATCTTCCCGTCAAATTCAAGAAATTTCCGAAGCGTTTCATCGGGCGCACGAGCTTGGACTTGTCACCATTCTTTGGGCGTATTTGAGAAACGATTCCTTCAAACCGGATAAAATCGACTATCATCTCGCCACCGACCTTACGGGTCAGGCGAATCACTTGGGTGCGACGATCCAAGCGGACATCGTAAAACAAAAACTTCCCGAAGTTTTTGCGGGCGGCTTTAAGGATTTAAAATTCGGCAAAAAAGACGATCGAATGTACACTCAGTTGACCGCCGATAACCCGATCGACATGGCGAGATACCAAGTGGCGAATTGTTATATGGGAAAAATCGGCCTGATCAACTCGGGTGGAGCCTCCGGCGAGAACGATCTTTCCGACGCGGTAAAAGCGGCGGTCGTAAACAAAAGAGCGGGCGGGATGGGACTCATCTCCGGAAGAAAGGCGTTCCAAAAATCGATGAAGGACGGAGTCGCTCTTTTGAACGCGATTCAGGACGTTTATCTTTCCAAAGACGTCACCGTCGCCTAACGTGTTTCGAAACGGCCGTTGTTCAATCGGAACCTCGCGCCGTTCGACGCTCCGCTATTGTGGAATATTCCTTTTGGATACTATTCCAAAAATAGAATATAGAAAAAATACTCCGCGTCTTTGCGGAGTATTTCGTTTTAAGTTCGAATTACGAGACGAGTCGTTTTTATTCTACCGGAATCGATGAAAGTGTTATGAACGTTAAAAAAGATTTTTCCGATGCGGTGGGAAATACCCCGCTCATTTTGCTCCGCAGTTTTAGCGAGGAAACCGGTTGTAATATCTACGGAAAAGCCGAGTTCTTAAATCCGGGAGGTTCCGTTAAGGATCGGGCCGCTCTTTACATCGTAGAAGACGCGGAAAGAAAAGGACTTCTGAAAACAGGCGGAACGGTCGTGGAAGGTACCGCCGGAAACACGGGGATCGGACTCACGCATATCTGTAATTCTAAGGGTTATAAAACTCTGATTATCATTCCGGATACGCAGTCCCGGGAAAAAATCGACCTCTTACGTACCTTAGGCGCGGAAGTGAGAACCGTTCCCGCGGTTCCTTATAAGGATCCGAATCACTACGTTAAGGTGTCCGGAAGAATCGCCCAAGAGATGGACAATACGATCTGGGCCAATCAATTCGATAACCTCGCCAATCGGGACGCACACTACAAAACGACCGCGCCCGAAATCTGGGAACAAACCGACGGCAAAGTAGACGCTTGGATCACTTCTCTCGGAACCGGAGGAACCTACGCGGGAGTTTCCCTTTTTTTAAAGGAAAAAAATTCCAAGATCAAAACCGTGATCGCCGATCCGTACGGTTCCGGGATTTATAATTTCGTTAAGAAGGGAGAGATCTCCGCCGAAGGGAGTTCGTTTACGGAAGGGATCGGAAACGGAAGGATCACAGAGAACATGAAAGGCGCGCCGATGGACGACGCGATTCGAATTACGGATGAGGAATGTTTAAAGGTCGTTTATCAACTTCTGTATAAGGACGGGCTTTTTCTAGGAGGTTCCACGGGAATCAACGTTGCCGCCGCCGTACAACTCGCCAAAGAACTCGGACCCGGTCATACCGTAGTTACCGTGTTATGCGATTCCGGAGCCAGGTATCAATCTAGGATTTTCAATCCGGAATGGTTGGTTTCGAAAGGCCATTCCGTTCCAAAGTTTTGAATTGCGGCTTTTTTAATATTTGTTGAATATACGAAAATCATGAAATTCTGAAACGTTTTTTCTGCGAAAACCGC
Organism: Leptospira weilii serovar Ranarum str. ICFT; assembly: GCF_000332415.1. Taxonomy (GTDB): domain Bacteria; phylum Spirochaetota; class Leptospiria; order Leptospirales; family Leptospiraceae; genus Leptospira; species Leptospira weilii_A. The sequence goes on along the minus strand of NZ_AOHC02000052.1, from coordinate 167,901 downwards.
CCTAAACATTCTTAGGGAGTGCGGAGGTTCGAGTTTCCTCCGAACGATCCTTAAAAAACAAGCGGGCATGAATTTCCCTAAACAATTTAAAAGCTGTCCCAAAACCTGAAAATGCGGGAACTCCCGCGTTTTGTGAAACTAAAGCCTCCTGCTATTATTGGCACTCGACAGGTTTTGGGAAGAACTCTTAGTAGAAGAGAGTATATAGGACTTGGCCGCCGACGTCGATACTTCTTACTCCGCCTGCAATTTCCTTAGAAACCAAAGGGTTTCCTCGGATTCCAAAACCTTCCGAAACGGTTTCGCCCGCCGGAGTTTGGATCACGTTGTTTTGCGCCCAGGTCTTTCCGGCAAAATAAGCGTGGCTTAACTGAATGAGATAGATTCCGATTGCGACTCCGGCCGCCGTATGTTTTGCGTTTTTGTAATCCGATTCGTCCGTACGGATCGAGTTGAGTGAATTCAAGTTTCGTAATGTGTTGAACTGAAGAATCGGATTTAAATTCGAAGTAGAAGAAGAGGCGTCGGAACCGAAAAGTTCATCGATCGTAAATTGTTGTTCGATGATTTTTTCGATTTTTTTATCGTAAGCCTTGGCTCTTTCTTTTTCCGACGCGTCCAGTCCGAAGTAGGAAAGAAAAGAAACAAAAAACAAAGCGGAATACGTCGTGCTCCATCCGCTCTGCCTCATCGTACTATGGCCCCAACCGGGAAGAATCGCGGATTTCCATACGGGTTCCCACGGATTTCTTTTGGAAGTGATATAACTTTCCCAATCTCCGTCCCTTTCTTCCAAATATTTTTCCACCAAAGATAGACGTTTCTGAACGATCTTATAACTGTTCTCTTTAATCATCTGTTCGAGATAGATCGTATCGAGTTGATCGTCCTTATCGCTCTTTTTGCCTTCTTTGTTCAGTTTCTTTTTTTCGGCTTCGATGATTTTATTGATTTCCTGTTCGTCTTTGATTTCCTTAAAGATGATTTTAAGAATTTTAGATTTTGCTAATTTTCCCCTTTTTCCGTCTCGAATGACGGTTACCGTTTCCGCGTCTTGGTCGATTACGGTCGCGTAGGCCCTTTCTCCGGTTTTAAAAAGGATCGTTTCCGCAAAAATCCAGTTGGGTAAAAGAAGTATAAAAAATAAAAAACGAACTTTGGATCGCGCGGAGTTTCGTAAAATTTGGGTAAAAAAATTCATAAGAATAGGGTTCCTGTGGATTTAAATTAATATTTCAGTATTAGTAAGAAATTCAGAATTGCAATTTATTTCCGAATTCTTTCTATTTTATTTGCTCAAAAATATAGGATCCTAAAATGATTCGTACACGTTCGAACGCGTTACGTCGTCTTAAAAAAACGGAAGCCGTTTGAAATTACATCACGCGGGTATTATTACGATGAAAAGAAGAGTTGGGTTTAAAAGATCGATCGCGTTTCTGATCGTTTTGTTTCTTTACGGAACTTCGTTTGCAAAGGAAAGGGAAAAAAAAGAACCGGAGAGAAATGCGGAAACTTCGAAGCCGACCGCTCAAGGATGTTGCAGGATCAAAATGAGGGGAGGAGGGTTCGATTACTTTGTGAGTACGGAAGAGGACTGCGCCTCTCATAAACAGTTTCATTCTTTTATGAAAGAACGTACTCTTTGTTTTGAATCCTTTCCGGAAGAGTAGTAGTAGTAGTAGTAGTAGTAGTAGTAGTAGTAGTAGTAGTAGTAGTAGTAGTAGTAGTAGTAGTCTGTCCCATGATAAAACTTATTTTTTGAATATTCAAAAAATAAGTTTTATGGAAAAAAACGCACTCGGACCAGAAAACCGTTTCCTTGTTCGACTTCCAGTTCCCCCCGCAATTGAAAACTAAGCGCTTTGACGAGGCTCATTCCGAGGGAACCGTCTTCCGACGATTCGCTTTTTTCGGATTTTCCGCCGACTCCGTCATCCGCAATTTCCAAGATCAAATAACCCGAGGCGGATTTTCGAAATAAGATCGTAATCCTACCTTCTCGATTTTCCGGAAAGGCGTGTTTGAAGGAATTGGACAGGATTTCGTTTAGGAGCAATCCGCAGTGGATCGCTTTGTCGACGGGAAGAACGATCTCTTCTATATTACAATCGGATCTGATTCTTCCGTCGCTCGGACCGTAAGAAAGAAAAAGATGATCCACTAACGTACCGAGATAATCTTTCGCATCGACGATCGTATAAGAATTTTTCAGAAATAAATAATCCTGAACCATCCCCATGGATTGAATCCGATTGATTGCGGACTCGATCGCTTTTTTAGCCGAATCCGACTTGGCCTGTTCCTGTTCCAAGGTCATCATTCCCAGAATCAACAGGATATTATTTTTTACTCTATGTTGAATTTCTCGAAATAAAGTTTCCTTATCCTGCAAAGACTCCGTGAGTTTCGCTTCGGTAACCGCTCGGATCGAGAGTTCGTTTTGAAGTTCTTTGTTGGTTTTTTTTTGGAGAAGTAAAAGTCGTTTTTGTTTTTTAATTCCGTCTACAAGTCCTTTTAAAATGGACATCACCGAAAACGTTAGAATCCCGCATAAGAAAGTGAAGTTGGCTCCTATGACTAGAATCTGAAAGGGAATTTCTCCTCCTTTCCAGATTTTATAATGAGCAAGAACCGCTCCCGAAAAAACGCAAACCGATGCGACGACCCATCCCCAAAACGCAAAAGTCCGGCTTAAAAAGATTCCGCACAAAACCGGAACTAAAAAAAACCAAAGAATTCCCGCGCCTCCCAATCCTATCTTCGTATAAAGTAAACAGCCCATGATGAAAATTAAGGACAATAAAAAGTAGGATTTAGGTTTGTAGAATCGGTTCGGCAGTAATAAAAGAAACCATACGAGAAGAAGCGCGAGGGTGTTCAGTATCACCACTTCTCCGAGTCCTTGTTCCCAGGCTAAATAGACGCTCGGGATATAAATCAAAAATCCGAAACAAGAAGTGAGAACCAAAAGAACTTGGATGATATATCTTTTCCAAACGTTAGGATGTGCGGAATGGTGAGAGGGAATTTTGAATACGTCTTTTAAATGGGAAACAAAACTCATGATTGTTCCGTATCTTTTTCGAACCTATGTATTCTTCCGATCACAAAATAACAAACATTTCAATTCGGGAAAAATCTTTCTCATCTTATTTTTGTCTTGAGTTTTTTGAAATATGTGAGCAGATGCTCATTATTCTGAATGGAAGAGATTTAGAGTCGTTTATAGATCAAGAAGGTTTCTTTTTACGGCATTCAACTCCACAGATTGAATGCAGATGAGTCCCATTTAGAACAATCCTCAGATTCAGTATACAATAAAATCCCGGAAAGTCCGGAGGTTCATCAAAAATGAAAAGTCCGAGTTTCAAAATTAAAAAAGCCGCTTATTTGTTTCTTTTACTTTTTGTCGGAGTTTGTTTAGGAGTTTTCGTTTCCGCTTGTTCCGGGGAAAAGAAGGATGAGATCGAAGGTTTCGCTCACGTATTGATGATCGATAACTCTTTTTCTCCTCCGATGCAGAGAATTCCCGTGGGTGGAATCGTTGAGTTTGTCAACTCGGGAAACAATCCGCATAACGCGATCTCTGTGGATAAAAATTGGTCCACCGAAAAATCCTTCGGGAATATCGTTATGCCTCGCGGTACCAAAACCAAAGTTACCTTTTCCAAAGAAGGTGTGTTCCCTTACTTTTGTTCTTTTCACGCGACTCCCGACGGGTTGAACGGAATGGTCGGAGACGTTGTCGTCGGAAATGTTCCTTACAATCCCGCCGCAAAATCCGGTAAATCCTGGAAGAACGTTTCTCAATTTTCCGGAACCACTCGCAAGGTTCCTTCTTCTTATCCTACGATTCAAAACGCTGTGGATGCGGCGAGTCCCGGCGATCTCGTTTTGATCGACAAAGGTGTTTATTTGGAAGAAGTGACCGTTACAACTCCTTCGATTACGATTCGAGGCGTGGATCGGAACCAGGTTATCATCGACGGTCAGTTTCAAAGAGGAAACGGGATTATGGTCGTCGCCGCGGACGGAGTTGCGATTGAAAACATAACCGCAAGAAACGCCACGTTAAACGGCTTTTATTGGACCGGAGTCAAAGGTTTCCGAGGTTCTTATTTGACCTCGTATAACAACGGGGATTACGGCATCTATGCGTTCGATTCTATGAACGGTGTGATCGAACATTCCTACGCTTCCGGTTCTCCGGACTCCGGAATTTATATCGGTCAGTGTTATCCTTGTAAGGCGATCCTTTACGATGTTGTGTCGGAACACAACGCTCTCGGTTATTCGGGTACGAACTCGGGCGGTGAGCTCTATCTGATCGGTTCCGTTTGGAAAAATAACATCGTGGGTCTCGCGCCGAACACGCTCGATCGGGAACTTCTTCCTCCCGAAAGGGAAACGACGATCATCGGGAACTTGGTCTACAACAACAATAATCCCAAGGCTCCGATCGCCGCTCTGGAATATCCTTCGTTTGGAAACGGAATTCTGATTGCGGGCGGTCTTTCCAACGTCATCCGTAAGAACGTAGTGATCGATCACGTAAATAACGGAATCGTAATTCTTCCCAACTTGGACGAGAAGTTTTGGATTTCGCATAACAACGTGGTTCAAGACAACATCGTCTATAATTCGGGGAGGGCGGACATCGCCCTCGCCGGGCCGATGAGCACGGGCAATTGTTTTTCCGGAAACGAATATAGAACGGAACTTCCCGCGTTTTTGGAAATAGGGAACGGTTGTAATTCTTGGATTCGACTTCCGATGGGCGGAGATCTTTCCATGATGCTCGGCGCTCTCGGTTTGATGGTGCAGGCTTCCGGTGGAAAGTTCCCTTCCGGAAATTATAAAGAACAACCGATTCCGAAACCCCAGATCAACATCCCCCAAGGAAGTTCGGCTCCGGTGAGACCTGCGTTAACCGCTTTTGAAGACTTTCATCTGGATCTGAACCGGATCACACTTCCGAAAGAAACCGAAGAGGTTTTAAAGTCGGTTCCGAGAAAACCGGCTCCTACTACGGGCGCGTTCACTCTCGTAAAACCGATCAGCCTTTTCCCGTTTTTCTATCACTGGTTGGGATTTTTACTTCCGTTTGCGATTTATATCTGTTGGACTTCCCTGTCCCTGTTCGATCTGAAAGACAGAACGGATCTGGACCAAAGTCGAAAGTTGTTTTGGATCGCGGCGATCGGCCTGATCCCGATCCTAAGTCCGGCCGTTTATCTCCTCGGAGGAGGAAACAAATTCCCGACTTGGTTCAAAAGAACCTTGGTTTGGGGCGGACTGATCGCATTCTTTCTGTTGTTGGTCTATACCGGTATTTCTTTGATGAACGGCGTCGGAACCAAAACGGTAAGTTAATCAATTTAGAATATTCAAAAAAACTCATAGGAGAAAAATTATGGAACAAACTGTCGTCGGCGGACCCGGATTCTTAGCCTTACTATTCAACTTTTACGGATATTACTTTCCGTTTATACTCTATACTCTTCTTGCTCCTTTGGCGTTGGCGGATCTCGTTAAAAGAGAGGACGTGGATTCCAAGATCGGATCGATTTGGACGGGAACGATTCTTCTCGTTCCGATTGTGGGAGCGGGCGCGTATCTAATCGCGGGCGGATCTAAGGTTCCTGCTTGGTTGAAAAACGTTCTCGTATACGGGGGAGTGGGGGTTTTGGCGCTGATTATCATCATCACATCGGTCGCCAAATTCTAAAGGAGTGAACCGTAAACAATTTCTCAAATGGATCGGGATCGGAGGCGCCGGTTTGGCCGCAGGCGCCGGGATCAGTTCGATCGGAGACGGAAAGGACAATGGAGGTTTACTTTGTAAAGTCCGACCCGGAATCGTAGGAGCCAATCAGGAAGTTACGATTCCCGGAAACCCCGGAAACAATTCGTACGGGAGTATGGTGCATCCTCCCTTTCAAACCGATCCGGCTTGGCTCGCTCGGATGGAATTGAAGAATGTAGAAGTTGCTTCCGGGCCGATTTTAAAACAACATTTGAGCATTGTAGAAATGCCTCTGACGGTCGCGCATAACACGGTCGTCAAAGCCTGGACTTTCAACGGTATGGTTCCCGGTCCGGTGGTTCGAGCCACACTCGGACAGAAGATGGAAATCACTTTAAGAAACGATTCCGAACATCCCCACTCGATTCATTTTCACGGAAGTCACGATCCGAACGAAGACGGTTGGGAACCCGTCGTTATCGGCGGCGAAAAAACGTATAAACTCACCGCGGGCCCGATCGGATTTCATCCGTATCACTGTCACGTTCCTCCTCTTGCAAGTCACATGGCAAAGGGACTTTACGGCGGATTGATCGTAGATCCTCCGGGTGGAAGACCGACGGCGCACGAGTTTATGTTGATCCTTTCCGGATGGGATTTGGAAGATAAGGGAAAGAACGATATCTTTTCTTGGAACGGGATGGCCGGTTTTTACGATCGATATCCGATCAAGGTTCCGGTCGGACAAAAGGTAAGGTTGTATATCGCAAATCTATGCGAGTACGAACCGGTGGCTTCGTTTCACTTACACGCTCAAACCTTCGACGTGTTTCGAACCGGAACGAGATTGGTTCCCGACGATCATACGGACGTGATTACTCTCGGACAAACCGAAAGGGCGATCGTCGAATTTACTCTTCCGAAACGAGGAAGATATATGTTTCATCCGCATCAGACAAAGATGGCGGAGAACGGGGCTATGGGTTGGATCGTCGCCGTGTGACGTCTAACGTGCGAAAGTCGTAAACCGTGGGGAGAAGAACGTTTTGAAGGAAAGAATTTTATTTATAACCGTTTTGTTTATCGGGATCGGACTCGGTTTTTTCGGTTGGAAAGTTTGGAAATCCAAATTGCAATCCGGTTTCGAACCCGTTTTGGTTCGGGAATGGTCTTCCTCTTCGCTTAAGAATACGGAGAATCTGGAAATTCCTTTGAGTCGGATTTCCGGAAAACTGAAACTCGTCTATTTCGGATTTTCTCATTGTCCGGATATGTGCCCGAGGGCGCTCTTAGATATGTCCGCCGCGGTCAAGGAACTCGGAAACGACGGTAAGGATTTGACTCCCGTTTTTATCAGCGTGGATCCGGAAAGGGATTCTCCGGAACTACTTGCAAAATATGTAAAGCAGTTTCCGGAGAGGAAACTAGTCGCTTTAACAGGCGACCATGCTACATTGAAATCTCTTCAGAATGCGTTCGGGGCCGTTTCTAAAAAAGTAAGCGCCCCGCAGTTGGAAGGCGGTTACACGGTCGATCATACGGTTTTTCTGTATGTCCTGGATGATCGGAGCCGAATTCTTGCGACCTTTCCGGGTGGAACCGACGGTAAAACTCTTGCAAAAGAGATTAAGAAGTTCCTTTGATCTGCAATTTCCTTCTTATCTAAATTTTTTTTTGTAAAACGATCCGCGAGCGATGCGGAGTCAAGTTATTGGAAATACGATCCAGAATCTTTTTAAGAGTAAAATACAATAACTTGACGGAAGCACTGTATTTCGACCCTTGGGGAGAAATACTGAGTTCGAGCGCGGTTTTGCTTTTTTAGAACCGATTTTTCACGGTTACCGGAACAACGTACTTGCAGTGAAAAATTGTGCAAGACGCGTCCAAAGTTTTATTATGAATTCGTTTTATCGTAAAATGCAAAACCGACCGCGGCTAAGATCAGAACAAAACTTACCGCGTGATTCCACTTGATTTTTTCCTTTAAAACAAAAGATGCGAATACGATAAAAATACCGATCGTGATGACCTCTTGCAAAATTTTGAGTTGAAACGCGCTGTAACCTTCTTCTCCGTAACCGATTCGATTTGCGGGTACCATCAGACTATATTCAAAAAGTGCGATTCCCCAACTGAGGAAAATCGTCAACGGAAGACTCCAACCGTGAAAGAATTTCAAATGACCGTACCAAGCGAATGTCATGAAGAGATTGGAACAAACGAGAAGGAGAAATGTTTTCATTAGAATAGGATCTTTCGAGTTGGAATTCCAATGCAACCGAGAAATCAACGTTCGTTTACTTCGGTTCGATGAGAAATTTCCGTCGGCGAACCCAAGAGCGGCGAAGTTGCCTTCAGGCTCTCAAACGATCGTTTAAGAGCCTGATGATCCGGAGCCGACGGAGGAAACGATTATTCGGAACGAACCTCGATTTTTTTCGTGAGAGGTTTTCTTTTGGGGAGAGTGAGATTCAAAACCCCGTTCTTATAAACCGCAGAGATACGATCCTCTTCTATGGACTCGACGAGTGTGAACGCCCTTTTGTATTCGCCGGTGCGGAACTCGGAATATCTGAGTTCTCCGGAAATATCTTTCTCTGAAGTTTTACCGGAGATAGTCAGTTGATCCTTTTCTAATTTTACTTGAACGTCCTTTTCTTCCACACCCGGAAGATCCGCAAGAAGATAGATATTTTCCTCGTCGGAGTAGACATCGACTCTGGGAGTGAGAATTCTCACTCTTTCCCTTTTTGTTTCCCGAGAAGTCTGTTTGTCTTCGGCGGTATGATTTTCTTTGTTCAGAACTGCGCTTGTCATGGTTTTTCTCCTAAAAGTATATTAATGGGTTTGAATTTGGATCTTACGCGGTTTTACACTTTCCCGGATGGGGAGAGTCAGAACCAAAACTCCGTTTTTAAATTCCGCTACGGTTTTATCCGGGTCCACTTCCGTGGGAAGTTCCAAAGCTCTGTGGAACTTTCCATGAAATCTTTCCACACGATTGGTTCCTTGGTTCGGCTTGGGAACGTTTGCCGGTGTTTCCCCGCTCAGATGAAGCTGATTTCCGCTTACGGTGATTTCCAGATTTTCCGGTCCGATTCCCGGAATCAGAGCCGTGATCGTCACGACATCGGTTCCTTTATGGATGTTCAAGGCCGGATAAGCGCTCCCGCCATTGAGTGAAAACGGGTCCCAAAGGCCCGAAAACTGATTCTGGAGTTTATAAAGATCTTCAAAGATTCTAAATTCATTCATGGTTCTTATTTCCTTTTTAGCAATCTAAAGTTTAGAGTGCCAAAATGTTAAAAAAGTTCCAGCATTTTTTTAAAAAATTAGCAGTCTTTTTTTAAGAGTGCCAGGGCGGATTTGAGGGACCTACGTAACGTCCGAATCCCTTGATTCCTACGAATCTGCGGGAGTTCCCACGTTTCCAGTGGCGAGGCGTTATTTGTATTTTACGATGAATATCTCGTTTAATCCTCGAATGGGAATCCCATTCACGGTGTGGTTTGTATTTCCGATACCATAAAGATTTCCATTTCGGTCGCGCCCGATTCCGCTTCCGGAAATTGTGGCTCCGGGAGTTCCGACTTGTCGGATCCATCGGTTTTGTCCGGATGAATCGTGTTTTGTCAGAAAAACATCCAGCGTACCTATAGAAATACCGGTTCCATCCGGAACATTTCCGTTGCTATGGCCCGTCGTAAAAACGTTTCCATCCGCATCGGTTACGATTGCCTCGATGGCTGTCTGTTTTCGACGACCGCTGATCGGACCGAATTGTCGGATCCATTGTTGATTGCCGAACGAATCGTATTTGACTAAGGTTCCGAGCCAACTCGTTCCGTCGGCGCCCGATCCGAAATCACCGTTACTGTTTCCGCCCACAAAGACGTTTCCGGACGGATCCACGGATAAGGAACGGCCCTCGGACGATCTTAAGGCGGAACCGAGTTGGGCGAAAAATTGTTTATTGCCGTTGTTGCCGTCGTATCTAAGGATAAAAAGATCGGAGTTGCCTATACTGGGAGTCGTATCGGTCTCAAAGTTTGCGTTTCCCGAGCCGGTCATATAAATATCACCCGTAATCCTGTCAAAAGCGACTCCTTTTGGGAAACTTTGACCCCTTGGGATCGAAAGTTGTGTAACCCATTCCTGGTTTCCGTTTGTATCAAACTTAATCATAAATCCGTTGGCTCCCGCTTCGGGGCCTCCGAAGGGACCGGTCGAGTTTCCAACAATATAAGAATTTCCGAATGTATCCACGGAGATTTTTTCGGGTAAAATTGAAAATCCACCGCCTCCAATCCTGACTCCGGGTACACCTATCTGTCTGACCCAGGCTTCGGTTCCGTCGGCGGAGTTAAATTTGATTAAGAACATATCGTCTGCGCCGACAAGAGGGTTTGCATAATTACCGTTTGTTTGACCGGTTACATACACGTTTCCGTCCGGATCGACTGCGATATCCGCAACCTGCAAACGTACGCCCGCGACTCCGACTTGTTTCGTCCAGATCGTATTTTTCAAGGAATCATACTTTCCTAGGATGAGATCCCTGGTTCCGATCTCCGCCGCCCTGTAAACGCCGCGGTTGGTATCTCCGGCGACATAGATAAAACCGTTCCTGTCTACTGCGAGATTTTTACCCGTAGTATTGGCGTTAGGCGCTCCGATTAACAAAGTCCATTCTAATTCCAAGGATTTTGTATCTTCACGAACGGTTTCGGGGAAGACGGGCTCGATCGTTTCGAATTTACCTCGAAGTAAAAATTGAATCCAAAAGTCGTTTGCCCCCGGACCGGCCACGTTGAGTATCTTCGCCGGGGTACAAACCGGAAAGAAAATAAAAAGAAAAATGTAGAAGCGATTCATCGTATTTTTTTCCTGATACATCCGACTCAAAACATTCGGAATTGTAGAGATAGAAATTTTTGTAAGGATAGGGTGTTTCAGCCTATAGGAAAGAAGAGAGGAATGAGAAAGAAAAACACTTCTTAAGATGGGCCCTGTACTATCTAACGGAGATTTTTACGATCAAAATTTCCGAGAGGGTTTTATACATCCGAAAGATAAAAAGGATGGAAAAGAGACTTACATTTTAAGAGGAAAGGCGAAATCGGAGTTACGATCTTGGAGCTACATTACAATTGCAGGCTCCAAGATTTTTGAAATTGGGATCGAGTTTTCGGTGAAAGAATTATCTTTTTTTCGTTTTTTTCTTGGAAGTTTTCTTTTTAGTCGTTTTCTTTTTTGCGGTTTTCTTAGGTGTTTTTTTCTTTGCTACTTTCTTTTTGGCGGCCTTTTTCTTCTTAGGAGCCGATTTCTTCTTTGCTACTTTCTTTTTAGCAGCCTTTTTCTTTGCAGCTTTTTTCGCAGCTTTCTTAACGGCAACCTTCTCTTTCGCTACGGCTTTTTGAGCAACTGCTTTGTCTCCGTCATTCGAACGAAAGATTGATTTTTCAAAATCGCGTTCCCTAAAAGAAACGAGAGCACGTAAGATCAGAGTCTCTACGTCGGTTCCCTCGTTATCGGACTCGATGTACTCGTAAGAAAGATGGGCCAGCCCGCAACGCAGATAATTCGTTAGCTTGTCTTGAGAGGCTCCTTGACGGGCGAGTCCGTTTAACCAATCTCTGAGAATCTTTTCTCCGAGTTCGAAATTGGTGAATTTTCCCGTTTTACGAATCTCTTCGTTAAGCATTTGGTGAACTAAAGAATAATCTTTTTCGAAAGTATTATCGAGAACACCTTCTTCGATAAGCCTTGTGTCCAATTTTTGGACAATGACAGAGTCGGCCATATTGTTAGAATCTCCTGAAATTATGTGACAGAAATTGGATATAGTTTGCCGGAAGAAGTCTTTCTGCAAGAAAAAACTAAAAAAACCCGGATCCAGGTTTTAGATAGTTTCATCCCTTAAGCGAAGGTTTTAGACGGGATCTTCAAGATCGGATTTTTAATTCGACGCATTTTTATAAAGAACGGAACGCGTATACGAATCGAGCGAGTTTCGTAAAACACCGATTTGGTGTAAAACCGGTTCCCGTAAAAAGGAAGGTCCGATTTTGAGATAAACTCGGTGAAAATTTTTAAAACAAGTTTTCATTTCGAATTCGTTCCAACACATTCACAATTCGACAACTTCGCTCTTTATGTTTTTGTCCGCGGGTTTATTGGAAATTTCCGTTTTGCAATCATCTCGTTCCTGGAACTTTTCTCTTGGATCCGATTCGAATTTTGTTTCGGAAATTTTTCAAATATTCAGATTTACAACTAAAACCTTTCAATATCCGTAAAGCGGTTCCCCGTTATTTTCGGTCTCTAACAACAATGGATCTTACTCCATAACTATATAATAAAGTACCAATATTTTGCAGTAAAATAGTATTTTGCGATAAAAATCAACGGCACTCGATTTTATAGAGATCAATAATATCCGTCTTTTATTTTCAAGGATGAATTTTTTCGTTCGCCTTCGAGTTTCATCGAAGTTCTTTCCATACAAACTTTCTATTCACTAAAGACACAGTTTTGTTTAGACGCTACACTAACTCCTAACTCCTTGAAACGCGCCCCATCGAACGACCCATAGGAGGGAGTGAGATTGAGTTTACGGAGTCGTTGCACTCGAGTTTCTTATTCGCCCAAGATTTCAACCGTCGAACTCACGTTAACTAACGTAAGTTCGGCGTAACCAATGCGAAAGCGATTGTTATTTGTGATCCACAACGCGCCTCTTAGGAGTCGTTGCACTCGAGTTCCGAAAAACTCTGCGCTTTAGTGAATCGAACGGACCCGAGTAACTAAAGTGGCTCCTGTTCCTCCGACATTTTTTTTAAAAGAGATTCCCTCTAGGTTTGTTCCAATGTCCGTAAAGATTCAAAAGTCCTATGTCTGTTCAACGATTGAACAAATTTTATTGACAGGATATCTTTGCGATTTTTTTATGAATCCAGATTTTCCAACTCTGGGACTGACCCGGCGAAGCTATGCCAAAACTTCGGTCCGATTCCGTTTTTCTTTGAATTTCCTTCTTTGCTGGGTCCTGGTATGAATCGTAATCTTGCCTCTGATTCCTGATTCTTAAAACCCTGACATTTAAAACCTAAAACCCATGGATGACGCTTTAAGACATAAACTTCTGAGAATTTTGGAAGAGAACCCGGAAGTGAATCAGAGAGAACTCTCCGAGATTTTAGGGATTAGTTTAGGCAAGGTGAACTATTGTTTAAAGGCTTTGATGGACAAGGGCTGGATCAAAGCCAAGAACTTTAAAAATAGTAAGAACAAACTCGCATACGCGTATTTTTTAACTCCTATGGGAATCGAAGAGAAGGCTCTCATTACGGTTCGTTATCTGAAGATCAAAATGCAGGAATACGAACAGATTCGGAAAGAGATCGAAGAGTTGAAGAAAGAAGTCGGGGAAGAATAAGTAAGGCGATGGAAACGAACGCTAAGATTTATATCGCCGGTCACAAAGGTCTCGTCGGTTCCGCTATCGAGCGCGTTCTAAGAAAGGAAGGTTACGATAATATTTTGGGAAAGTCCCACGCCGAATTGGATCTCACGGAACAAACGAAAGTGAACCAGTTCTTCGAGGCAAATCGTCCCGAGTATGTTTTCCTGGCTGCGGCCAAAGTCGGCGGAATTCACGCGAACAATACCTATCCGGCTGAATTCATTTTTTCTAATTTACAGATTCAAAATAATATCATAGATGCTTGTTATCGTTTTAAAGTTAAGAAACTCGTCTTTTTGGGTTCTTCTTGCATTTATCCGAAGTTCGCGCAACAACCTATGGATGAAGGCCAGTTGTTGGACGGTAAACTCGAACCGACGAACGAACCTTATGCGGTCGCAAAGATTGCAGGAATTGTAATGTGTCAGAGTTACAATCGTCAGTACGGCACGAATTTTATTTCCGTGATGCCCACGAATCTTTACGGTCCCGGAGATAACTACCATCCGGAAAACTCCCACGTCCTTCCGGCTTTGATTCGTCGTTTTCACGAAGCCAAAATGAAAAACTTTCCCGAGGTGGTCGTCTGGGGAACCGGAAAGCCCTTAAGAGAATTCTTATATTCCGACGATATGGCTCGTGCCTGCGTTTTTTTAATGAAAAACTACGACGCTTCCGGAGATGCGAAAGGCGGAGAACACGTCAACGTCGGAAGCGGGATCGAGGTGAGCATTCGAGAACTTGCCGAAACCGTGAAAGAAGTCGTCGGCTACCAAGGGCTTTTGACTTTCGACCTTACGAAACCCGACGGAACCCCTCGCAAACTTTTGGACGTTTCCAAACTTCACAAGATGGGTTGGAAACATCAGGTGGAATTGAAGGAAGGGATTCGGTTGGCGTATGGGGATTTTAAAAATCATATTACGAAGGATCAAGTAAACATTTGATTTTAGTAATAGGTTCAGGTGTCGTTGGAAGTTGGGTCGCTTATCAACTTTCCAAAAATACTCGTTCGGATATTTATCTGTGCGATTCCTCGGAAAATCGAGGAGACGGTATCAGCGGAAGAAACTCGGGTGTTTTGCATTCCGGAATTTATTACTCGGAAGGTTCTCAAAAATTAAAACATTGTCTCAGAGGTTATGAATTATCTTTAGAGTTTTTCGATCAATTCAACGTTCCTCATAGCATTTGCGGAAAGATCATCACTACCGGAATAAAGGAAGATGTTTCCCTTGAATTGAAGAAGAAGGAAAAATTAGAAGAGCTCTATAATAAATCCGTAAAATACGGAATCACGGATACGAGTTTTGTAAAAAATCTTTCTTCAGAGTATCCTTTTCTTTTGGGAGAAAATGCGATTCATCTCGGAAAAACGGGTGTTGTGGATGTTCCACTTTATCTAAAAACGCTCTGGAGAGAATGCGAGAATTCCGGCGTTACTTTTATCAAAGGAAAACGTTTCGTTTTTCAAGAGGAAGTTTCTTTTCTTTGTGATATTCAAACCGGTGTTATGGAAAAAATCGATGCTGATTGTATCGTCAATGCGGCTGGTCTCCATTCAGACGAGCTGATTCAACAACTGGGGGAATTGAAATACGAGATTCGTCCCAATAAAGGCGAATACTATCGTTTGAAAAGAGAACTTCCGTTTAAAAAATTGGTATATCCACTTCCTTCTTACTCGAGTACTGCGTTAGGAGTTCATTATACATTTCATCTCAATGGGGAATCCTATGCCGGCCCGAATTCCAATTGGGCGAGTTCCAAATCGGATTATACGTTTCAAACTTCAAAAAACGTATTTTTTAACTCCTTAAAAAATATTACAAATTATTATACGGAAGACGATTTGACACAAGGTTACGTGGGACTGAGGCCGAGATTGTTTTTTGATAATAATCCCGTTACGGATTTCGTTATAAAAAAGTATCCTGAAGACAAGCCGTGGATTCATTTACTCGGAATCGAAAGTCCGGGGCTTACTTCTTCCCCGTCCATTGGAGAAGAAGTTTCTCGTTTGGTTCAATCTCTAATTTAATTGGATTTGCACCGATTCGTTTTTATTATTGAAAGGAGAATCAAAAATGCTGGATCATTATAACGCTTACATTGCTCGTCTTCAATCGGCGCTTGTTCCGGAGAGAGCACCGGAGATTGAACGTCTTGCGCTTTCCTTAAAGGATGCTTGGGAAAATAAAAAACAAGTTTTTATCTGTGGCAATGGCGGAAGCGCCGGAAATGCGATTCACTTGGCCAACGATTTCAATTATGGTATCGATAAAAAAAACGGACTTGGACTCAGGATCGAAGCCTTGCCCGCAAATGCGGCGGTAATCACTTGTCTTGCGAACGACGAAGGATATGACTCTATTTATTCTCAGCAGTTGGAAGTAAAAGCGAATCCGGGCGACGTATTGATCGTTCTTTCCGGAAGCGGTAATTCGCCTAACGTAGTAAAGGCTCTCGAAGTCGGAAATCGTATCGGTATGATTACCTATGCGATTTTAGGATTTTCCGGCGGTAAATGTAAAGAGTTGGCAAAACATCCGATTCACTTTCCGATCAATGATATGCAGATATCGGAAGATTTACAAGTGATCGTCGGTCATATGTGTATGCAATGGTTGTGCGAGGCTAAGTAAATCAAATGAAAGCATTGGTTACCGGCGGCGCCGGATTTATCGGAAGTCACCTTGTTGACGTTCTATTAGAGAATCAATTCGAAGTCGTCGTATTGGACAATTTCAGTACAGGCAGGGCTTTAAATTTAGATCACGTAAAAAGCAAAATCAATTTAGTTGAATGTGATTTGTCAGTTCAAGGAGATTGGATTCAAAAATTCAAATCCGTCGATTACGTGTTTCATCTTGCTGCGCTCGCGGATATTGTTCCGAGTATTCAGAACCCGGAAGGATATTTTCAATCGAATGTGACCGGAACTTTGAACGTTCTACAAGCAAGCAGACATCAGAACGTAAAACGATTTGTTTACGCTGCCTCTTCTTCCTGTTACGGAATTCCGGAAGTTTATCCAACTCCCGAAACTTCTCCGATTCTCCCTCAATATCCTTACGCTCTTACGAAAAGAATGGGAGAAGAGCTGGTGCTGCACTGGGCTCAGGTTTATAAATTTCCCGCTCTATCATTACGATTTTTTAATGTTTACGGACCGAGATCGAGAACTTCCGGAACTTATGGAGCGGTCTTTGGAGTTTTCCTCGCGCAAAAATTAGCAAGTAAACCGTATACGGTCGTCGGTGACGGAAAACAAACCAGAGATTTCACGTATGTGAGAGACGTTGCAGAAGCAATATTTGCGGCGGCTAAGAGTGAGAAGGTCGGAGAAATTTATAACGTAGGAAGCGGT
The DNA here is from genome assembly GCF_000332415.1 of Leptospira weilii serovar Ranarum str. ICFT. Lineage (GTDB taxonomy): Bacteria > Spirochaetota > Leptospiria > Leptospirales > Leptospiraceae > Leptospira > Leptospira weilii_A. The sequence continues at coordinate 151,314 of NZ_AOHC02000052.1, read as the reverse complement.
GCGACAATTTCAGTCAATCGAATCGTAGAACTTTTAAAAGGAGAAGTCACTTACATTCCGAAACGCCCCGGAGAACCGGACTGTACCTTTGCAGATATTGCAAAGATCAAAAAAGACCTGGGCTGGTCTCCTAAGATTTCCATCGAAACCGGGATCGGTGAATTGTTAAAGAACATAGATTATTGGAAAGACGCTCCGGTATGGACGCCCGACAAAATTGCAACTGCGACTTCCGATTGGTTTAAGTATCTTGGCGGATCCAATTCTTAAAAACGAAATCAACGTCTTAATTCTTGCGGCGGGACTTGGAACTAGGCTGAAACCTCTTACGGATGTCTGGCCAAAATGCCTTATGCCGATCGGAGGGAAACCTTTGCTTGAAATTTGGCTGGAACAGATTTCTAAATTAGAAATTTCTAAAGTATTGGTTAACCTCCATTACCTAAGCGACGTAGTCGTTTCCTTTTTAAAAAGACCGAAATATAAGGATTGGGTAGAATCCGTTTACGAGTCTGAGTTATTGGGCACGGCGGGAACTTTTCGGAAAAATTATGATTTTTTTAAAGGTAAAACCACTCTTCTGATTCATGGCGATAATCTTTGTCTTTGCGATTTTAAGTCTTTCGTCGAATTTCATTTTTCGACAAGACCGAAATTTTCTCTTATAACGATGATGACATTTCAAACTGATTCTCCTAAAACCTGTGGAATTGTGGAGTTAGACAAAAGTGGAGTCGTTCAGAAATTCCATGAGAAAGTGGAAAACCCGCCTGGAAATCTTGCGAATGCGGCGATTTACTTGATCGAACCTGAAGTGCTGGATTGGATTCAAGAGAGAAAAGATATCGACGACTTTAGCAATCAGGTTCTACCCGAGTTTCTCGGAAAAATTGCAACTTGGGAAAACAAAGATATTATGCGTGATATTGGAAATGCAGATTCTTTAGCAAAAGCTCAGAGAGAAGTTTTGTTTTCCGTTGAGTCCGATTTGGACGAGTGGCAAGTTGAATTTTTAAAAAACCCGATTCATCAATCGATTCATTCCATCCTATGATTCCAAATTCACATAAAATTATTTCCATAACGGACGTATCTCAGTTAAACGGAACTCAATCTGAGGATTCGCTTATACTTTGTTACGGACATTTTAATGTGATTCATCCGGGACATATTCGATTTTTACAATATGCTAAAAGTCTTGGAAAAAAACTAAAAGTAGCCGTTCTCGGGGATCAAAGTATTCCGGAACTTCAAAGAAATAAATACTTTCATCAGATGGAGAGAGCGGAAGGTGTCGCGTCTTTACATTTTGTGGATTTGGTTTACGTTTTGGATAAAATTTCTCTGGAGGATTTATCGATTCGAATTAAACCCTCTGTTTTAGTTTTAGGAAAAGAATTTGAGAATACAGATCGTGAAAACATCAAAGAAGCGATCTCTGCCATTGAAAAACAGAATGGAAAGGTGGTTTTTCACGCCGGTGAAGTTCATTATGCAAGCGCGGATTTGCTTCATGGCAGTCAGCAGGATCTTGAATCCGAAAGAAAACATTTATTTCTTCAAACTTGTAAACGACAAGGAATTGATCTTCCAAAACTTTTAGATCGCATCGGTAAATTTTCAGATTCTAAAATTCTCGTGATAGGCGATACTATCGTGGATCAATACGTTGCCTGCGATGCGATCGGAATGAGCGCGGAAGCTCCTGTACTTGTGGTTCGAGAATTGGAAACCAAAGAATTTGTAGGCGGCGCCGGCGTTGTTGCGGCTCACGTCAAAGCCTTGGGAGCAGACTGCACGTTCTTATCCGTAGTCGGCGAGGATGAGAACGCGAATTTAATAAGAAAAAACTTACAAGAACAAGGGATCGACGTGCAGTTGATCGGCGACAGCAGTCGTCCAACTACTTTCAAAATTCGTTATATGGTTGAGAATCAAAAACTTTTTCGAGTCAGTCGTTTGAAGGAACATTCGCTTTCGAAAGGGATTGAAGATCAATTCATTGAGAAACTGAGAAAGATTGCAAAAGACTATGACGGGATTCTCATTTGTGATTTTGTGTATGGAGTTATTACTCAGAGGATTCTTACGGAGATCCAATCGATAGCTCGGGAGAATGATATTCTACTTTTCGGCGATTTGCAATGCAGCAGTCAGGTCGGTAATGTTGCAAAGTTCGAAGATTTTGATTTGTTATGTCCGACAGAACGAGAAGCAAGGATTGCGTTGAGCAATCACGAAGATGGAGTAGAGTGGATTGCGAATACTCTTTTGGAGAAAACACGTTCAAAAAATCTTCTAGTCAAGTTAGGTGCAGACGGATTTATTGCATACTCTAACGAAACTCCTGGCGGTTTTAATAAGAAGGAACATTTTCCTGCGTTGGTTTCGAATCCAGTCGACGTTGCGGGCGCCGGAGATTCTCTCTTAGCAGCCATCGCCACAAGCATGTGCTCCGGAGCCACCTTAATGGAAGCGTCGGTAATTGGTACTTGTATGGCGGCATTGGCGGTACAAACTGTTGGCAATATACCCATCTCTCATCAAAAATTAGAAAATTATATTAGAAATTTGGAGTAAAGAATGGCTCAAAATATTAAAAGTATTTATATAACGGGAGGAGCCGGGTACGTCGGAGCTATGCTCGTTCCTCGTCTTTTAGAAGAAGGATATAAGGTTACGGTTCTGGACCTTATGATTTACGGAGAAGACGTACTCAAGGATCATCATAACCTAACAAAGATTAAAGGAGATATCAGAGATCAGGATGTATTGAACAAAACGATTCCGGGTCACGACTCCGTAATTCACCTCGCTTGTATCTCGAACGATCCTAGCTTTGAGCTGAATCCTAATTTGGGAAAATCCATCAACTTAGACGCGTTCAGACCTCTCGTAGAGATTAGCAAAAAGAACGGAGTGAAACGATTCATTTACGCTTCCTCTTCTTCCGTTTACGGAATTAAGGAAGAACCGAATGTTACGGAAGATTTTACTTTAGAGCCCCTTACCGATTATTCTAAATTCAAAGCCGATTGTGAGAAAATATTAAATCAATATTTGTCTGACGATTATACAACGGTTACGATTCGTCCGGCTACCGTTTGCGGATATTCACCTAGGCAAAGGCTGGATGTCGTAGTAAATATTTTGACCAATCTGGCTTATCATAAGCGAGAGATCAGTGTGTTCGGAGGAGGGCAACTTCGTCCGAACATCCATATCGACGATATGGTGGACGCGTATTTGGTTCTTTTACGCGCTCCGAAAGAAAAGATCGCAGGAGACGTTTTTAACGCGGGCTATCTCAATTTTACGGTTTCTGAAATCGCAAACATGGTAAAGGAAGTAATCGGAGAAGACGTAAAGTTGGTTACAACTCCGACCAATGACAATCGATCCTATCATATCTCTTCCGATAAAATATTCAATAAGCTGGGATTTAGAGCCAATCGCTCTATTAAGTTGGCGGCAGAAGATCTAAAGAAAGCTTTTGATTCCGGACTTCTTCCGGATTCTCTAACCGATGAAAAATATTTTAATATAAAGCGTATGCAGTCCGTAAGCTTGAAATGACTCTGAGAATCGGATTAGATTTCGATAATACTCTTGCTTGTTATGATAAGGTTTTTGCCTCGGCCGCAAAGGCGCAAAAGCTCATATCGGAAGACTGGGCGGGTTCCAAAAAAGAGTTAAGAGACTATATTCGAACTTTAAATGACGGAGAGCTGATTTGGCAAAAAATCCAAGGAAAAGTCTACGGTAAGTTCATGAGGCAGGCTACGCTTTTTCCCGGTGTGGCAGAATTCTTATGGAAGTGCAAATTCAATGAGGCGGAAGTTTTCATTGTAAGTCATAAGACGTCTTACGGTCATTTTGACGAAGAAAAAATAAATCTTAGGTCCGCCGCCTTGGATTGGATGGATGAAAAGAGATTTTTTGATTTAGAAGAATTTAATATTCCTTCCGAGAACGTTTTTTTCGCAGAGACTAGAGCTGAAAAAGTAAAAAAAATAAACGAACTCAAACTTTCTTTTTTTATAGATGATTTGATCGAAGTATTTGAAGAGAAGGATTTTTCCTCAAACACGCAGAAGGTTTTGTTTGGAAATTCGGAGCTTTCGGATCACACGATCGAAAAGTTAATTTGTTTTAATAGTTGGAAAAAAATCTCAGATTTCATTCTTCCCGAATTTACGTCCGAAAATATATTTTTTATTTTAAACAAAAAATGGAAGGATTTAAGCTTTTTTAATATACAAACGATAAAAGCAAACGGCAACAGTAGGGTTTATAGGGTCGACTCGGACAAAAAATCCTATATTCTAAAGGTCTATCCCGATTTACAGTTGGATCCCAGAGAAAGGTTGAAAACGGAATATGACAGTTGTTTTCAGTTATTCGAATATAAACTCTTGGTTCCCAAACCCGTTCGAAAAGACGATGACTTGAACTGGGGGTTGTATAGCTGGATCGACGGAAATGAAATCAAAGAATACAATGAAGATTTAATTCTTCAACTTCTACGATTCGTTTCTAAATTAAAAGAAATCCAACCTCGTTTTTCGGAAGAAGATTTCGATTTGGCGTCGGAAGCCTGCCTTTCGGGTGTGGAATTAGAGGCTCAGATCAGAAGGCGTTTGGACTCTCTGCAATCCTTAAACAATTTTGAATTGAATCGATTTTTGTCGAACGATCTCGCACCTGCGTTCGTCGCTTTTTTAGATAAGGCGAAGTCATTCTATCAAGAAAACTATTTTAAAGAATTGGAAGGCCAATTTAGGATCCTAAGTCCTTCCGACTTTGGATTTCACAATTCTAAACTGGATCAGAACGGAAACTTATACGTTTACGATTTGGAATATTTTGGTTGGGACGATCCGGTGAAATTGATTTCGGATTTTCTCTGGCATCCAGGCATGAATTTGACCGAAAAACAAAAGGCGCTCTGGCTCGACAAATCCATAAAAATTTTTGATCAGGACAAGGGAATCGAAAAGAGATTTTCCTTTTATCACCCTTTATATGGCATTCGGTGGTGTTTGATTCTTCTAAACGAATTTCTTAAAATAAAATTAGAAAATAGAGTCAATGCGAATCCGGAAAGAAGAGGGCGGCTTTCTTCCATACAAAATACTCAATTAGAAAAATCTAAAGTATTGTTAGATAAAATTAAATTGATCGCGTAAAGGAAAATATTCATGGAACTAGTTTCGAAACGTTTGAGAAAGCTTGTAGTAGAAGCATTGGAGGGGGGAGGACGAGGTCATTTGGGTTCTTCTATGTCCATGATCGAAATTTTACACGTCTTGTATGACGGTTATTTAAATATTTCTAAAGATAACTATTCTTCTCCCGATAGAGACAGATTTATTTTGAGCAAAGGACACGGCTGTCTTGCACTGTATGCGGTCCTCGCCGATAAAGGTTTTATTCCAACCGAGGAATTAAAAACTTTTTGTAAGTCCGATTCTCGTTTAGGAGGACATCCGGAACGAGGAAAAATTCCGGGAGTTGAAGCTTCGACCGGAGCGTTGGGCCATGGACTTCCCATTGGAGTAGGAATGGCAGTCGCTGGAAAAATCAGAAAGAAAAATTACAAAGTTGTAGTTCTAACCGGAGACGGCGAAATCAATGAAGGTTCCGTTTGGGAAGCTGCGATGTCCGCAGCCAAACATAAACTTTCCAATTTAACCGTGATGGTTGACTATAATAAACTCCAATCTTACGGTCTGACTAAAGAAGTTTTGGACTTAGAACCTCTTGTTGATAAATGGAAAAGTTTCGGATTTGCAACCGTGGAAATCGACGGTCATAATATAGAAGAAATTAAAACGGTTTTAAATAAGCTTCCGTTTCATCCGGATAAACCTTCTGCAATCATTTGTCATACGATCAAAGGCAAGGGATTTCCTTTTGCGGAAGGGAATGCTCATTGGCATCATAAATCAAAACTTTCAAAAGAAGAAATCGAAGCAATGTATGCTTGCTTACAATAATAGGTAACAAAATGCGCAATACTAGTTTAAAAATCGTAAATCAATTAGCAGAGAAAGACGAAAGAGTTGTTTTCATCGGATCCGATCTTGGTCCGGGCGTATTGGAAGAAATGAAACAAAACTTTCCCGATCGTTTCTTTATGGAAGGGGTAAGCGAACAGCATATCATCGGAATGGCTGCTGGAATGGCGATGGAAGGATACATTCCCTATATAAATACCATCGCTACTTTTCTTACGAGAAGATGTTACGAACAAGTTGCTTTGGATTTATGTTTGCACAATCTTCCGGTTCGATTGATTGCGAGCGGCGGGGGAGTTGTCTATGCGCCTCTCGGTCCTACTCACTTAGCGGTTGAAGACATCGCTATTCTTCGCGCTCTACCGAATATGACGATCATCGCTCCCTGTGATGCGGAAGAAATGAAAAGACTGATGCCTCTCACGGTGGACTGGCCTCATCCAATTTACATCCGACTCGCAAAAGGTGGAGATAAGGTAGTCAGTAAGTCCGAGCTTGGTTTTGAAATCGGAAAAGCGATCGTTTTGAAAGAAGGTAAAGACGGTATGTTTATTACTACGGGAGTTATGACGCAGCTTGCTTTAGAGGCCGTTCAACAACTGGAATCGGAAGGAACAAGTTGTGGGGTAATTCACATGCATACGATAAAACCTCTGGACGGAGAGATTCTAAAAAAATGGATCCCGAAAGTTGCGGGGATTGTTACGGTAGAAGAACACACTCGAATTGGCGGCCTCGGCAGCGCCGTGCTTGAATTTTGTAACGAAGAGATTCCGAACGAGTCCGGAAAAATTAGAAGGATCGGATTACCGGACCGTTTCTCGGATAAATACGGAAGTCAAGAATCCTTGTTGAATCATTTTGGAATCACTCAAGAATCTTTGGTGAAAACAATGAAAGAAGTTATTCAAACAAGAAAGTAAAATAGAAGCTTTATATTCAAAATCAAAGATGTCCCACTTCCAAGGAAAATTAGATTTTTAATTGAAAGAAGTGAGATGGGTCCTGCTCTACCGATTCATGGCCGAATCAAATCAAACAAGTGAAATGATATTTAGAGTTTTATAAATATTGCATATGTTTGACTCAAGGCCCCGAAAATAGTATTAGAATAGTCTAGAAGAATATGTATTTATCTGAATATGAAAAACAAATGACAGATGAGTATATTGAGAACGGATATACCATTCAAAAGGCGGCTGACATTGATTCTTTACATTGGATCAGAGAAAGCATCGCAAATATCGTCAGGGAGATTTTGAGCCTTACGAAAGAGGAACCTTCCGATATTCTTTTGAACCAAGTTCATAAAAAAGTCTCCATTAACGAATTGAATTCTTTTCGTTTGAAAGTAATTCAATCCATGAATTCTCTAAAAGATTTTAGATATCATTATTATAAAGTAGCCAAGCCTTATTTGGAAACGTTAGTCGGAAACGAGTTGTCCATGCAGCTAAGGGTAAATCTTAGCATTCAATTTCCGAACGACTACAGTTCACTTCTTCCGGTTCATTCGGATACGTGGTCGGGAGATTCTCCGTATGAGATCGTAGTTTGGCTACCGATCGTGGATTGTTATAAAACAAAATCCATGTATTTACTTCCGCCCGATTCTTCCAAAAAGCTGATTACAGATTTTAAAAATCAATCCGGAGTGAGCAGCGAAGATTTATTTCAATCGATTTCTAAAGAAGTTCAATGGTTGGAAATTAAATACGGAGAAGTTCTTTTGTTTGATCAAGGTTATCCGCATGGAAACCGCGTAAATGAAGAATCCGATACAAGGTGGTCCATGAACTGTAGATTTAAATCCGTTTTTACTCCCTATGGCGATAAGAAGCTTGGAGAATTTTTCGAGCCGATCACACTTCGCGCAACTTCGAAAGTTGGGATGGAATATCAGTTTCCAAAAGTGAAATGAAGGGTGTAAGAGGTTATATCTTTAGCAGACCCTTTCTCGGTGAAAGGGTGCCGCAGCACGTTCAGAATATTGTAATCAGAGATTATTGTCAGAAAAACGGTCTTCACTATTTACTCAGCGCGACTGAATACGCAATGGAAGACTGTCATTTGATTTTACAACAAGTCTTGGATGAATTGGCTAACCTAGATGGAATGATTTTATACAGCTTATTTCAGTTGCCGATGGATTTTGAAAGTAGGAATCGTTTTTACGATCGGATTCTTTCCTCTCGGAAAACCTGTTATTTCGCGGTGGAAGGTCTGAAACTAAACGATAGAGAAGACGCAGAGCGTATTGAGGATCTCTGGAAAATCAAATTGATCTTACCTTATTGTTTACATTATTAGAATATGGACAACTCGATCGGTCATGCCGTTAAGGCTTTAATATATAGAAACGACGGTCGTATTTTATTACAACAACGCGATTTTACTCCGGGAATTATCTTTCAAGGCTATTGGACTTTTTTTGGCGGACAGGTGGAATCCGGTGAAAATTTAAAAGAAGCGTTAACGCGCGAGTTGCAAGAAGAACTCGGATGTGTTCCGGGCAGCATTGGAGAGGAATTATTTCAATGGGAATGGAAGGGAGAATCTCCGACTTGCAATCATTGTTTGCCGGTATTTCTAGAAGTAAAGGAAGACGTTCTCGTTCTAAATGAAGGTCTGGCCATGAATTGGTTTTTATTGGAAGAATTGCATGAAAGGCTTCCTTTGGTACCGGGTGTTGTCGCTAATCTCAATCAAATTAAAGAATTTTTAGATAAAGCCTTTTTTATCAGAAAGTAAAGTATGGGAAAATTAAAAAATATAGTAACTCCTCTGCACCAAGCCACGCAGAGGGACTATCTTGCACGCATGCAGGATAACAAAATCGGATGTATGATCAAGGCAAAGGAATACGGCTTTGATTATTGGGACGGAGATCGTCGATTCGGATATGGTGGGTACAAATATATTCCAGGTAGATGGAAGCCGGTTGCGGAAGCATTGATTCAAGACTACAATTTAAAATCCGGATCGAAGGTATTGGATATCGGTTGTGGTAAAGGCTATCTACTGCATGAAATGTTACTCATAGAACCCGGATTGAATGTCGTGGGATTTGATTCTTCTGTTTACGGACTTGAGAACGCGAAAGAGGAAGTAAAACCTTATCTATTCAACTACAAAGCCCAGGATCCTTATCCGTTCGGCGATAAAGAATTCGATTTAGTGATATCGCTTACTACATTTCATAATTTGAAATTGTTCGAGTTGAAGTCCGCCTTGAAAGAAATGGAAAGAGTCGGAAAGAGCGGATATCTTATGCTTGAAAGTTATAGAAATGAACAAGAATTTTTCAATTTGGAATGTTGGGCTCTAACGGCAGAATCTCTTTTGGAAGTTTCAGAATGGATTTGGTTGTATAAAGAATTTGGATATAGCGGAGATTATGAGTTTATCTTTTTTGAGTGAACGTTGAATTCATGAACCAGTTTTTACAAAACCTTTTTAAAATTCCGACTAACAAAGAGTATCGACCGGATATCGACGGATTGCGTGCAGTCGCAATATTGCTGGTTGTAGCCTACCACACAGTCCCTTATAAGTTTAAAGGAGGTTTTATCGGAGTTGATATATTTTTCGTCATCTCGGGTTATCTCATTTCGAATATTGTTTTTAAGAGTCTCGAATCGGATACTTTTAGTTTTAAGGACTTTTATTTAAAAAGAATCAAAAGAATTTTTCCGGCTTTGCTCGTTTTATTCGCTTTTATTTTGACTTACGGTTACTTCTATCTTTTAGCAAACGATCTAAAAACCTTAAGTAAACACATCATTGCTGGTGTATTATTTTTATCGAATATTATTTATTGGTCTGAAACCGGATATTTCAATTCAGGAATTAAATATTTACTGCATCTGTGGTCTTTGGGCATTGAGGAGCAGTTTTACATTTTATGGCCCGTCATTCTATTTGTTATCTATAAGTATAGAATAAACTCTCTAACTGTCCTTTGTGTTCTTTGGGTGTTTTCCTTTTTGACGAATCTTCTATTGACAGGCAAGGACTTAACCTCTGCGTTTTTTCTTCCTCAAGGAAGGTTTTGGGAGTTGATGACGGGCAGCATTCTCGCTTATGTCACCGTCTTCAAAAAGGAATATTTAAATTATAAGTTCAGCAGCTTGTTGAATCATATAAATTCTTTCGTTGGTCTTGTCTTGATCGGTTTGGCCTTCTATTGGATCAACCAGGACCAGTCCTTCCCGGGCTGGTGGGCCTTGTTGCCAACTACAGGTTCCTTTTTGCTGATTTCAGCCGGAAAACAGGCTATTGTTAATAAATATTTATTGAGCAATCGCTTGTTTGTAATTATGGGACTAATCAGCTATCCATTGTATTTATGGCATTGGCCTTTGCTCACTATAGCCGGTTTGATGGATTATGAGAATTCTAATGAGGCAAAACTGATCCGCGTCTCTGCCGTGCTAATCAGTTTTATATTTTCTTTCATAACGTATAGATGGATTGAAATTCCAATCCGAAACGTAAGACTAAAAGAAAAGAACGTCTTAATCGTGCGATCTTTGGTTCTGCTGATGATCTCGTTTTTATCCATATCTACCTTCATATATTATAAAAATGGGTTCATCGACAATTATCCGAAAATCGTATTCGAGTTGGATCAATATAAGCACTATGAGACTAAAGAGATATTTAGATCGGGGACATGTTTGCTTCAAGATCAGGATAAGAATTCTTTTTCTAAGGATTGTTTGGATCCTGAAGAACAAAATTCTTCGATTCTTTTTGTATGGGGCGACTCTTATGCTGCTCAACTGATTCATGGGCTTAAAATTCTAAAAACTGAAAAGAAATTTAGAATCGCACAGTATTCGAGTGCAGCCTGTCCTCCGATTTTCGAATTCGAGACGAGCAGACATCCGCTTTGCAGATCGACAAATCAGTATATTGGGAAGGAGTTAATTCCGAAATTAAATCCTTCTTTGATCGTTCTTTCAGCTTATTGGCCGGCGTATTTTTTTCCGCGAGAGGTTACCTTTGCCAAGGACTTAAGTCGATTTAAAGAATCCATAATCTCTTTGAAACGGGATCAGGCCGAAAACCTTGTTTTGATCGGACCATTGCCGGAATGGGAAGGTGGATTGCCGAATGTTTTAATCAAAAGAATTGTATTTGATAAAAAGTCGGACATTCCGGAAAGGATGATTCCTCAGAAATTCGAGAAAGTAGTGGAACTTGACAAAGAATTTAGAAAGTTATCAAAAGAATTAGATATTGTTTATATTTCTCCGATCGACTATCTTTGCAATGTGGAAGGTTGTATCACCCGTGTTGGCGATACGACCGATAGTTTGATCGCGTTCGATCATGGACATTTGACCCAAGTCGGCACTGAGTTTTTTATCAGAAAAATTTTTCCTAAATTGAATATTTATCTTTCTAAACATGTCGAATGAGCCAATGCAATGGAAGTGCTAAGTGTTAGTATTGATAACGTAGATAGGAATATATTGTAATTCCTAATGTTGCGCTGATATATAGATCTAATCTATAATTATTTTTATTAGAAATAGAAGTATTCAATAAAGATTATTCAATAAACTGGTTTCTTATTAAATTGATGCCAGTAAAACAAAATAACAAATGATATCAATGATGAGGTGCTTAAATGCAATGTCGACTTTGTAAAAGTAAAGATTTGCTTTCTCTTATAGATTTCGGGAATCAACCAATTGTTCATAATCTGATTCGAGACCAGAAAAAGGAGCATGATCTATATCCATTTCATTTGATTCATTGTGTTGATTGTGGATTTGTTCAAATTGAGAATCCGATTGATCCAAATGTGCTGTATGAAAACTATTTCACAGTTAGTGGTTGGAAAAGCCAGCCGCACGTCCCTAGATTGGTAGAAGTCATGAGTTCGATTTTTAACTTAAATGAATCGGATAAAATTCTGGAAATCGGCTGTAATGATGGTAGTTTTTTAGATTATTTAAAGGGGAAGGGATATTTAAATCTTACAGGAATCGAGCCCACACTTGATTCTTCGAAGATTGCTAAGGAAAAGGGACACAAAGTATTTCATAAATTTTGGAATCATGAATATGCTAAAGATTTTACATCTGCGGAAGGAAAGTTTGATATAATAGTAACTCGTCAGGTGTTGGAGCATATTTCTGATTTAGAAGACTTCATGCAGGCAATTCATTTTTCATTAAAAGACGATGGAGGGCTCATCATTGAAATACCTGACAGCGAATGGAATCTCGATTATCTCGATTATGCTCTTTGGGAAGAACATGTGAATTATTTTACGATTGAATCGCTTAAGAATTTATTAGCTTTGAATGGATTTCAAATCATACATAGCGAAACTACTTTATTTTCGGGAAAAGCTCTTATTGTGTATTGCGAGAAATCCGTTGGAAATGTGATGAAAGTAAAAAATTCTTATAATTATAAAATAATAAATTACGGTAAAATTTATCCAAAATTTAAATCCTCTCTACAAAAATATTTAAATTCCTATCAAGATATAGCAATTTATGGTTGTGGTGCCAGATCTTGTAACTTCGTAAATTTCCTCGGGATAAAGAATAATATTAAATTTTTTATTGATGATCAAAGAGAAAAACAGGATGCATTTGTACCGGGCTGCGAATTAGAAATTTTAAACTCGGAAAATCTCTTTGAGAAAGCTAAACATATTCTTCTCGGCGTGAATACTGAAAATGAGTTTAAGGTTCTCAGAAAAAAGTGTTTAGATAAAAGTTCATTAACCTTCCACTCTATCCTGCCACCTAGTAAATTATTGCCGGAATTTTGGAAGCGAATGATCTATGATTGACTACAATCAACAAACCAAAGTTTCCGAAGAAGTATTTCACTCTATACATCGACTTTTGGGAATTCAAAAAAAAGACATTGATAACTTAATCGAGATAGCAAAAGGAACAAAACGTCAGAGAGCAAGAATTTGTTCGCATTTGAATAGTAGCGAACTTCTTCAGGAGATGTTTATCGTTCATCCTAGAGGCACATATGTAAGACCTCATAAACATATCGATAAGCCTGAATCTATGATGATTCTAGAGGGTGAAGTCGATTTGATAACGTTCGACGAAAATGGGAATGTGGGAGATAGGATGAGTATGGGAGCATATCATACCGGTAAAATTTTTTATGACAGTATGCGTTCTTCCGCTTATCATACTTTACTGATTCGATCCGAATGGCTGGTTTTTTTGGAAATAACGAAAGGACCGTTTAGAAAAGAGGATACGATCTTTGCCCCTTGGAGTCCCGAAGATCACGATACGGAAAGTGTCCGAGAATTTATGAATAAGATAGATCAGAGATTAAAAAATGAATAATTTTTACTTAAGAAAAGATTGTAGACTTTGTAAATCCACCGATTTGGTCAAGGTCTTACCGTTAACTCCTACTGCGTTATGCGATGCGTATTTAAAAGAGAAAAAAGATCAGGAAGTCTATCCGCTGGATCTTTTTCAATGTAAAAACTGCGCTTTTGTGCAAATCGAATGTGTGGTTGATCCGGAAATTATATATAGGGATTATATCTATGTGACGACTAGTTCTTCTGGACTGAGCAATCACTTTGGAAATTACGCGAAAGACGTTTTAGAAAAACTGAATTTAGCTGCCGGCAGTTTTGTGGTGGATATAGGGAGTAACGATGGCACTTTGTTGAGTCACTTTAAGGCAAGAAACGCAAAAGTACTCGGAGTTGAACCTTCTACGAAGACTGCTGCAGACGCAACAAGTCGCGGAATCGAAACTCTGCCCGAATTTTTCGATCCCGATCTTGCAAGAAAGATAAAAGAGAAAGCCGGATCCGCAGATTTGATTACCATTAATAATTTGTATGCGAATATCGATGATCTGCATTCATTCACCGAAGGTTTGGAATATCTTTTATCGCCGAACGGCGTAGTTGTGATCGAATCTTCTTATCTAGGTGATATGGTGGACAATATGGTTTTTGATTTTATCTATCACGAACATTTGTCTTATTTTTCAATATTACCTCTGATAAGATTTTTCGATTCCTTTGGTCTAAGGTTGATTCACTTGCAGCACGTGGATACAAAAGGGGGATCGTTTCGATATTATTGGGCGCGAAAAAATTCAATACACTCGGTATCCGAGGAAGTTTCTAAGTTTATAGAGATTGAAAAAGAAAAGAACATGACCGAGTTGTATTTCAAAGAATACGCAGATAGGATCGACAAGGTTAAAGCTGAGTTGATACAAGAACTCGAAAGATCAAAGGGAAAAAAGAGGATCATCGGATACGGCGCGTCCGCTACCTCGACTACATTGATCTATCATTTTGAATTGGATAAATATTTGGATTATCTCGTTGATGACAACCCGGGAAAAATTGATACTTATAGTCCAGGTCTGCACATTCCGGTAAAACATCCGGAGGCTCTTAATTTCGAGGAGGATGCGATTTTGGTTGTCTTGGCTTGGCGCTACTTTGATTTGATTCAATCTAAATTAAAAAATCATAAACTAACCTTGATATGTCCACTTCCAGAGTTTAAAAAGCAAAGTTCAAAATAATGAGTGATTCGTCTTTAATCGTAGGTGGTTCAAAGGGAATCGGCTTAGAAATCGCTAGATCATTTGCTAAACGCGGAGACGATACCTATGTTTTATCTCGCAATAAAGGCGCCTGGGACGGCAAACACATTGAAGCAGATTTGTCGAATGAAGAAAATCTGAATAAAGTGATTCGTTTAATTCAGGAAAAAAAAATTCAGTTTAAATATATAGTGTTTTCTCAAAAGAATAGATCTAATCCAATAGACTTAGATTACGAATTTATGATTCAGCTAAAGTCGGTTAAGATTCTTGTAGAAGGGATTGTTCCTTTGATGAAAAGTGGAAGCTTTGTTTTTATCGGTTCGCCTGCCGGCAGATTTGTTGTAAAAGAGCAACCACTCTCATATCATTTAAGTAAGGCAGCATTAGAACAATTAACAAAATATTATGCGGTAAATTTTGGAAAATTAAGTATAACATTTAATTGTATTATGCCAGGTACTATTATCAAGGAATCGAATAAGGAATTTTATCAGACTAATGAAGAAGTGGTTAATTTATTAAAGCAAATTACGCCGCTTCAAATATTAGGAGAGACATCTGACGTTGTAAATGCCGTTGATTTTTTTTCTAGTGAAAAGTCACGCTATATCACAGGGCAATCAATCTATATAGACGGAGGGCGATTTTTGGAAGGTCAAGAATCTTTGGCGCGAAGATTAACTTCATTAAATCAATAATTTATGGAAATACCGTTCGTTGATTTTTATAATAAAAATAATATATCTCCAGTTCGTCAGAACATAGCGGATTTGGAAATGCATTATTATAGACGAGAATCCTTATATATTTCTTTAGGAATTTTACCCGGATATATAGCTAATAGAAAAGTTATAGAGTTTGGACCAGGTAGCGGGCATAATGCAGTCTATACTGCGAGTCTGAATCCAAAGATATATACTCTTGTAGATGGCAGCAAGGTTGGCTTTGAGGCGACTAAGCAAAGATTCATTCATCAAGATAAGATTGAAGTTGTTCATACTTTATTTCAGGATTTTCATTCTGAAATAAAGTATGATTTAGTAATAGCTGAAGGATGCCTCCCTCATCAAAAAGAACCTTTATTTTTGCTAGATCATATATGTAATGCTGTTGATGAAGGAGGTCTTTTGTTGATCACAACTGCAAATGGCATTTCATATCTGACTGAAACACTTCGCAGATTAATTAGGGATAAATTTTTATCCACAAATGAACCTACAGAAAAACAGTTAAGGCTATTAATGCCCATTTATGAATCGCATTTAAAAACTTTGATTAATATGAGTAGACCGATTGAGGATTGGATACTTGACAGCATTATTCAACCTTTGCAAGAGGTTCGATTATTATCAATTCCAGAAGTAATTAATCATGTTGATGGCAGATTTGAGGTTCTCTCTTCATCTCCGAAATTTATTGATGATTGGAGATGGTATAAAGATATAAATTCTAAAGTAAAAGGTTACAACCAAATTGCATTGGATTCTTATTTTAGAAAAAATCTGAATTTCTTAGATTATCGTTTCACGTTCGTTGAGCATTCTAAGGAATTTGGTATGAAGTTAGAGGAATTGTGTAATGATACATGGAATATTATGTGTGAAATAGAAAGGAACGAAGATGGAGATTGGGGTAGGTTATATACAAATCTTTCCGACATTCTTAACTTACTTTTAGAACCTGCGCCCGAAACTGCGAAAGCACTGAATGAGATTATCATATGGTTAAAAGAAGGAGATGTAGATAAGCCGTTACTTAATTTTCCTTATTGGTGGGGAAGGGGACAACAATATTTAAGTCTTATGAAAATTGACTGAAAATTGTGAATCGCTTTCTTTTTTACATATTTTTTGGGTTTTGTATAAAGAACGATTCTCGCTAAAGAATGTATTTGTGCCAAACAATTTTGAGCGAGTATTTAGCCTTTTATTTGGTTGTTAAATTGATTCAAATTTTAAAACGAGCATTTCAAATTTTTATAACTTGTATTAATCTTATTTGGGCTTTTCCTTTTTTATTAATTTTACGAATTTTAAAACCACTGATTTTGGTTAAGTTTACTACTATACTAACTTCTAGAATCGGCCATTTTACGATTGATTCAAGTTTTTACTTAGCGACTTTACCAAAATCTTCGGGATTTCCTAAAATATATCATTGGTTTTGGTTCAGCCCAGGTATTTCTAATTTTTATTGGAGTTCTTTAGTTCAAAGGAGTCTATTTGTTCGTCCTTGGGTAAAGTATTTAGATTATATAAATAATAAACTTCCGGGTGGGGAATCTCATATTGTTCCTTCGTTATCTGCATCAAGAGATAAAGATGGATTATTTCAAGGAGAAATAGAAAGGTTTTCTATTTCTAAGTATGAAAATGATTCGGCAAAATCTTGGATGCGGAAGTTCGGTTGGACTGATAACGAGCCGTTTGTCTGTTTATTAGTGAGAGACTCCGAATATCTTATTTCTGACCCAAATAATAGAGGTTTTGCCGAGTCAAGGGAAAATTGGACTTATCATAGTTATCGAGATTCGGATGTGGAAACTTATATTGAAGGGATTGAATATTTTTTGGCGCGCGGTTATTGGGTGATTCGAATGGGAAAGATTTGTGCAAAACCTGTCCCTATTCGTAATTCAAAATTCATTGATTATCCTTTTTTAGATGATCAAGAAGATCTTATGGATATTTGGTTGTCTCTCAACGCTAAACTTTTTATAAGTACAGGGACTGGAATTGATGTATTACCAAATGTATATAAAACACCTGTTTCACTTTATTTAAACGCATTACCTTTGATTAACTTGTCCTCTTCACATCATATGACTTGGGTTCCAAAATATTTGATCTGGAAATCCACCGGAAAGTATTTAACTTTAAGAGAACATTTATCCAATCATCATTTAGAAACACAATTTTACGAAGACGCAGGAATACAAGTTGTAGATTTGACTTCTCAGGACATTTTAGACGCTACTTGGGAACAAGAGCAGAGACTTTCAGGATCTTGGATAGATACTGAAGATGATCGAAACAGGCAAAGACGTTTTTGGGAGATATTGAAAACATTTCCAGAATTTTCTACTTATCATAATTGGATACATCCTGAAGCAAGAGTAGGCGCTCATTTTTTAAGAAAAATGGGAGATGCTTTTTTTGATTAAAGAATCACTATTGAATACCAAATTTTTAATCACGAAACGGTTCAGTTAATACTCTTTAAAATTCAATTTACAGAGGTTTCTAAAAGATATTATAATGTTTAATTTAAAAGAAAATATTTACGAAATATGAAATTCTTCAAAAGCCTTTTTCCGACGCCTAATCTGATTAAACTATATTGAAAAATGAAAAAAAAATCTATTATATTTATTTTCTCTGACTTTATCATTAAAAATTTTAAACAATTTTTATGGCTATTCTTCGTTCTGATTATTGAAGGTTCGATGGCGGCGGCGTCAGTATTTTCGTTGGTCCCCTTAGCGGATTTTTTATTAGATCAATCCTTGCAAAAACCGAGTCAAATTACCAAAATTGTCACTTCTATATTCGGATATTCTAATCTTCCTATTGGATTTTGGTCTTTCGGGTTACTATTCTTTTCTTCAAATCTAATTAAAGGTATATTAGATGTTGTTCTCAGATACGCAATCTTGCGTATTAAATATTCCGTCGTTCGTAGTTTAATAAGTGAAACCTTACATATTTTTTTTAGAGCCAGGTGGGAGTTTTTTAGTAGCTCCGAGAACGGCTTATTGCTTAACACTATGAATAAAGAGTTAAATACTATCGGAGATTCTTTAGGTCATTTAGCTTCTTTGCTTGCTCAGATAATTCAACTTGCTATTTATTTGAGTGTGCCTTTATGGTTGAATGCTCAACTAACGGTCTCCGCAATTGGTTTATCCGTTCTTTTTGGTTTACCTTTCTTGCTTTTTCATAGGTTGAGTTATAGCTTAGGAAAACAAAATACGGAAACAGCCAATGTAGTTATGGGTACTTTAAGTGAAATTTTAGGCGCAGCAAGGTTAATCTTAGGTTTTGGAAAACAGAATCACGCTCGTGACCTCTATCTAAATAGATTTGATGAACACGTTAGCACCACCTTACGTTCCCAGATTCTTACTACGGCGATTCCGAAATTGTACCAACCTTTTGCGATGCTTTCTGCGGTTGTTGCGATGGGCTTGGCTTTATCTAAAGGCGTTTTAATATCAGAACTGGCAGCTGTTATGTGGAGTCTTCTCTCTTCACTTCCCATTCTTTCTTCTTTACTGCAAAGTAATATTACTATTAGCAATTTTCTTCCAAGTTACGAACAGCTTATTCTATTAAAAAATAGAGCGGCTAAATTTGAAGAAAAAGAAGGAAACAAGTATTTTAGTATATTACAAAATGGGATAGAATTCAAGAATGTCAGTTTTTCTTATCCCGGTCGTATTGATACCCTTAACGATATTAACCTTTTTGTAAGTAAAAGTAAAATGACAGCTTTCGTCGGTGAATCAGGCGCAGGTAAGTCTACTGTGATAGATCTCATTTTGGGTCTACAGATTCCTGATCAGGGGCAAGTTTTGTTGGATGGTATGCCATTAGATCAATGGAAACAAAACAGCTTTCGAGAAAAAATCGGCTATGTTCCGCAGGATCCGTTTTTATTTAATGCTACAATTCGAGAAAATTTGCTATGGTCATTTGAAAATGCTAAGGATAAAGATCTTTGGGATATTCTCTCTCTTGCCAATGCCGAAAATTTTGTTAAAGAACTTCCGCTTGGACTTGAAACAATAGTCGGGGATCGTGGTGTAAAACTTTCCGGTGGACAAAGGCAGAGGATTGCGTTGGCGCGAGCGTTGTTGCGAAAGCCTGAGTTACTGATTTTGGATGAAGCAACGAGTGCTTTAGATTCGGAATCCGAAAAGTTAATTCAACAATCCATTGAAAGAGTCGCTCATCAGACGACTATTGTAGTTATCGCGCATAGGTTATCTACAATTGCGAAGGCTGATCAAGTTTATGTTCTCCAAAAAGGAAATTTAGTGGAAGAAGGCTCATTTAAAACGTTGAGTCGCAAAGCTGGCGGCTTACTAAATACTATGTTGAATACACAAAACCCTTCGAAAGACATTGAAAAAAATGATTAATTATTTTATTTTATAATTGTTATCAAATCCTATGTATATCAAAGAAAATTTAACTGTATGAATATTACAATTTTACTTACTTTAAAGGGAAGGCCATTGCATACCTTCCGTTGGATGTGGCATCACAATCGGATTCGATTGCCTTTTAAGATAGTAATTGCCGATGGAGGGACTGATCTAAAAGTTGAACGTTTACTCTCTGAACCTAAGAACTTTCCAAATTTAAACTATAAATACTTTCGTTATCAGGATAATTTATTAGAAGACTATTGGTTTAAGTTGGCGGATATAATTACAAAAATAGATACCCCGTATGTGATGTTTTCCGATAATGATGATTTTGTACTTCCTGCTGCCGTACATACTGCGGAAAAGCTTTTTGAAACTCATTCAGATTGTATTAGTGTTTGTTCTACTTCTTTAAATTTTGCTCTTAGAGATAAAAGTGCTGATTTCGATTCCATTATGGGAGATATGTATAATTTTTCTTATCAATACGGGATTAATTACGATGCGATTGATACGATGACGCGAGTCAAACAATTTCTAAATCGGTCATATTATTTTCTTTACTCAGTTACTCGTACCGAGGCTTGGATTGATATTTTTAAAGAAGTCAAAGAGATAAATTTTAAAAATTTTGATGTTTGGGAAAGATTTATTTACTTATCTCTTATTATCAAAGGTAAAATTATATTTTCCCCTCAACCATCTTATCTACGTCAATTGGGGAGTTCAGAGGCTCACGCGCTTGTCTCTCCTTGGATCAATCGGCTTTTCTTTTCCGACTGGATGAATGACTTTCAATCTATGGTTTCTGCAATAATACGTCGCGCTGAGAAAGTTTCTACTTCTCCGGTTGCTTCTGATTTGAATAAAATGCTCCGGCAACTTTACGTAGACGCAATGCCAAATATTATTCAAAATTATCTAACAATGACAAGTATTTCTCGGCCTTCTTGGTTAAAAAGAATCATTATGAAGGCGAAAAATTTTTCTATCGTTCGCCGTTTGTTCGGAACATATAAGCAAAAAAAACTTTTAAATACTTTAACTTCAAAAGGCTTAAATTACTTAGAGATAGAGCGGGTAAAGGCTGAATTAAATGAAGTTCGTCAAACTTTAAAACATTCGAATTTGTACGCAAATATTTTGCTCTTCAAAGAGTACGACTAACTTTGCTTTTGTTAAATGATCGTTTTAAGTTTTGCTAAAGTTAAATTTGAAAATTTTTAATGGAGTAATTTTGTTTCAATTTCTATAGAAAAAGTAGAAATTCGAGGTAAGATAACTTCTGATTTTTTATTAAGAATGAAAGCATTTTTAGAATTCAATTAGATGAATATTATGGAAAACTAAATAACTTTAAAATTAAAGAGTTTATAGATGAAAGAAAAAAACTGTAGAGTTTGCAATGAACCGTTGCAAAAGATATTAGATTTGGGTCGTCAGCCCCTGGGAAACGGCTTTTTATCGGAAGATAAATTTAAAAATGAATACTTTTTTCAAATGGAAGTAGGATTTTCGGAAACAAGCAAAATGCTGCAATTGCTTGAGCAACCGGAACCAGAGAAGATGTTTCATCAAGAATACGCTTTCTTCTCCAGTACCTCAAAATACATGGAAAAACATTTTAAAGAATTCGCCGATTTGATACTCGGATCAAAGTTTCTATCAAAAGAGAAACCCTTTGTCGTCGAATTGGGTTGTAATGACGGAATCATGCTTAAGAATTTCGCACAAAAGAACATCGATCACTTAGGCATAGAACCTTCCCGAAATGTGGCCGCGATCGCAAATCAGAACGGAGTAAGAACGATTTCGGAATTCTTTGATGCTGACGTAGCGAAAAAAATTGTAGACAAACACGGGCAAGCGGACGCGTTTTTGGCTGCAAACGTTATGTGTCATATCCCCGATATTAAAAGTGTAGTGAAAGGAATTGCGACCCTTATAAAACCGACCGGCGTAGTGATGTTTGAAGACCCTTATTTAGGAGACGTCGTTGAAAAAATTTCCTATGATCAGATTTATGACGAGCACGTATTTTTATTTTCCGCCCTTTCCATTCAATATCTGTTCAATCTTTATGGCCTCGAGTTGATCGATTTATTGCCTCAAAAAACGCACGGCGGTTCGATGAGATATGTTTTGGCTCACAAAGGTGTTTATCCGATTAATGAAGCGGTTCATAGAATTTTAGAAAAAGAAAAGCAGCAAGGACTTGATAAACTGGAAACATTCACTCAATTTCGAAAGAACGTAGAAAAATCGAAAACCGATCTGGTTTCTCTTTTAAAGGAAATCAAATCGCAAGGGAAACGAGTCGTCGGTTATGCTGCAACTTCGAAGAGCACGACTATATTCAATTATTGTGGAATCGGTCCCGATTTGATAGATTTCATATCTGATACGACTCCGATCAAACAAGGAAAGTATTCGCCAGGGGTTCATATTCCGGTAAAAGCATATTCTGAATTTAAATCCGCTTATCCGGAATATGCATTTCTTTTAGCTTGGAATCATTCGGAAGAAATTATGACGAACGAGCAGGCGTTCATGCAATCCGGCGGTAAGTGGATCACTCATGTTCCTTCTGTAAGAGTAGTGGTAAAATGATTCTTTGCGCAAATCCCCTAGCTCAAAATAATTCTTATAAAGATGAAATCCAAAAGGCGATTTCATCCGTTTTAGATAGCAATCGATATATCCTAGGACCGGAAGTGGAAGCTTTGGAAGCGGAGTTTGCATCCTACATAGGCACAAAACATTCTGTTGGGGTCGCCAATGGCACAGACGCTTTGGAAATTGCGTTACGTGCTTTGGAAATTGGGCCGGGTTCCGAGGTAATTACGGTTTCCCATACTGCGGTCGCGACAGTAGCTGCAATCGAAGCGGTAGGCGCAAAGGTAGTCTTAGTCGATGTTGATCCTAATTTTTTTACATTGGACCCTTCCCAATTGGAAGAGGTTTTTACGAAAAATACGAAAGCTCTGATTGCCGTTCATCTCTACGGTCAGTCCATTGATTTGGATGCGATACAAGTTTTCTGTAAGCAAAAAGGAATCTATTTAATTGAAGATACTTCTCAAGCTCATGGGGCGAAGTGGAAGGGAAAACGATTGGGTAGTATAGGCGACATCGCTTGTTTTAGTTGTTATCCGACTAAGAATTTAGGAGCCATTGGAGACGCAGGTCTTATAACAACCAATGATCTTCACTTTGCCTCTAAGATGAAGATGCTTCGAGAATACGGATGGAAAGATCGATATATTAGCGAATTTGCAGGCCGTAATTCCAGGTTGGACGAATTGCAAGCGGCCATTTTGAGAGTAAAACTTCGTAATTTAGATTCTGATAATGGAAAACGTAGAATCATTGCTAAGAAATACGATCAAGCTCTGCAAGGGAGTGCGGTTCGAATTCCGGCGAAGAATCCGAATGCTGAGCACGTATATCATCTTTACGTTCTTCAAGTGAAAAGTAGGGAAGCGCTGATCGCTCGTCTAAAATCGGAGAATATTTTTCCCGGAGTGCATTATCCGAGCCCAATTCATTTGCAGCCCGCTTATGTCGGAAAGATTAAAACGGCGTCTTCGATGAAAGTGACGGAGGAATTATCGAGAACTGTACTTTCCCTTCCAATGTATCCGGAATTACCGCTGGAAGACGTGGAGAAAGTCATTTCCTCGATCTCTACTTTTCTTTCCTAAATAATTTAAGAATTGTTCTTTATAAAAAAATGTCTCAAACTTCAAAACCGCTCTTAATCTGGGATGGTGTTTTTTTATCTTGGGAAGAAGCCGTTCGTTCTGCGGGCGGTACAGATGGAGAAAAAGGTTTCTCAAACGAAAGATGGTTCGAAAGAATCCTGGATCAATTGAACTCATTTCGATCCGAAATCAAAGAATTCGGAATTGCGGTTCCACCAAGGCCGACAAATTTACCGACGGTTATTTCTTTGACAAATTCGAAATCCATTGTGGACCTGGGCGGCTCTTCGGGCTGGATTTATGATTATTTGAATTCCATTACTCTTTTTAGTAAGATTAAGAAATATTCTATTTTAGAAGTTCCTGATATTGTATCCAGATCAAAACGATTTGGTCATTCAGGTAAGGTTCAATACTTTACAAATTATAAAAAAATTCGTTCGTGTGATTTGTTCTATACGAACAGTGTCATTCAATACTTTCCCACGAATGAATATCTTCTGGAAATAATAGGACAAGTTAAGCCGAAATTTATTTTGGTAGATGATTTATACGCTGGAAACAACGAAGAATTTTTTTCCAATCAAATTCGCTATGAAAAAAGAATTCCACATCGATTTCTAAATTTTGAAAAGTTTAGAAAGGAAGTTAGTAAAAAAGGATATCGCTTAATTTTGAAACAGCCTTTCAATACTCCTATTTTAGGTCAGTATCAGCCCAAACCGATGGATCATTTTCCGAAAGAATATAGATTGAGATATTCTCTATCTGTTGTTTTTCAAAAAATAAATTAGTTCTATCTTAGGTTACATGTAATCAATGAAATTTGAAAAGACTCCTTTAGAAGGTCTGTTAATTCTTTATCCAAGCATCCACAAAGACGAAAGAGGATTCTTTTTAGAAACATATGAAACGAAACGATATAAATCGATTGGAATTAAGGAAGAATTCGTACAGGACAATCATTCACATTCAGTTAAGAATGTAATTCGAGGAATGCACTTTACAAAGAAAACCCCCCAGGCGCAGATTTTGACAGTAATGAGCGGAAAAATTTTTGACGTTGTTGTTGATATTCGAAAAAACTCTTCAACCTTTGGAAAATGGTTCGGCATAGAATTAAGCGATGATGGAATTCGCCAAGTGTACATGTCACCTGGATTAGCTCACGGATTTTGTACACTGTCGGATTTTGTCGATCTACACTATAAAGTTAGCGAAAAATACGATCCTAGCGACGACGCAGGTTTGAATTATGCCGATCCGATCGTTGGAATTTCCTGGCCAATTCAAAATCCTATTGTTTCCAAAAAAGATCAGAACCTTCCTTATTTAAAAGATTTCGTTTAAATTATTTCTATGTTTATTTTAAGAACAGAATCTTCCGACTTTATCGGATCACCTTTTAGCTGGAATGAAGTCAAATGATTTTCATTTTATCAACGTCTTTAATAGTGTAAATACTTTGAGAGATAATTTCAAAAGTTTACTTTCTTAATCTTTACTATTATCTACTGTGTGATACAAGCGATCTCGTTCATTGGATTTGTATCAGGTTTATTATTTTTCTAAAAATACAAATTGCTAATAAGGAAACCCATTTATGGAAATTTCAAATCTCTGGAAAAACTTAGTGGAGTCAAAATTTCAGAATATCAATAATGATTTCTTAGATTCGTTTAGGATGCCCGGTAGCGCAAATAATTGTTTAGCAGTTTGGGATCCGTTTGATCCAACAATGCGATTTTTTAAATTTCTATTATTAAATGGATGTAATAGCAAATCGAATTCCTTTTTCATAAAGTACAATAAATTAGGCGATGTGAATTTGGGTAGTCCCATTTTTATTACTATAGAGAGAGAGGATCTCGGTGTAGTATCAGAAATAAATATGGATCATTTTTTTTCTGTTGGAGAATTTGAATTTCTTGAGGCCAGTCTACCTTTAGAATCCTGTCAAAATATTCTTGAAATAGGGGCTGGTTTCGGAAGAACTTGTCAGGGTTTAATTAAATTATCTAACTCTATAAAATCTTATACTATCATTGATTTGCCTGAAATGTTGAATTTAAGTTCCGCTTATTTAAAAAAAGTTTTATCCGATGAAGAGTTTAAAAAAGTAGAATTTATTTCGGCAGAAAATATTGGCTCAATAAAAAATAAGGATCTAGTGATTAATATTGATTCCTTTCAAGAAATGCCAAGGAAAACGATTGAATGTTACATGGAACAAATAGTATCTAAGGCGAAATATTTTTACTCTAAAAATCCGATTGGTAAATATTCTCCGGAAAGTATTGGTCTTAAGTCAGATATTTCGAAACCAATGCCGGAGGTTTTTTCACTCGGTTTGTCCACACAGTTAATTGATATTTTCAATGAAAGAGAACTTAGACAAGCTCGCAAGCAGCATATAGAATCCTTTAAACCTTCGAAATTTTTTGTTGTTCTACACGATTGTCCTATGGATATTTTTTCTTATTACCATCATGTTATCTATAAGAATGTAAATACGGATATTTTATGAATGTACTAATTACGGGAGCTAAAGGTTTTATCGGTAATTCTCTAAAAGAACAATTACTCGGAGAGAAGGTGAGTGTTTATTGTCAAAGTCGTGATAAAGCAGAAAAAGATAAACAAGTAAATTGGATTCAATTTGATTTGAATAATCCTGGTTTATCAAATCTGGATTTACCTGAATTCGATGTCGTTTATCATTTGGCCGGACAAACAAGTGTTCCGCGCGCTAAATCAGATCCTATATCGGATCTCCAAATCAATTTGCTTGGTTTTTTAAATCTACTTCTATGTTTAAAAAAACAAAAAAAAAGACCGGTTGTAATTTTAGCAGGTACTACCACTCAAACTGGATTGCACGATACAGCCCTCATTGATGAGACTTTCCGAGACGAACCGCTGACTTTTTACGACATTAGCAAGCTTTCCGCAGAATTTTATCTAAAGCAATGTGTTCGTGAAGGTTGGGTTTCTGGTTGCATATTACGTTTAGCAAATGTATACGGCGGAACTAAACCCGGTCAGGAACAGGATCGCGGAATTTTAGATAAAGTTTTTCATCGAGCGTTAAGAGGGGAGACGATCCAAATTTACGGCGATGGTTCGTTTCTAAGAGACTATATCCATATTGACGATGTGGTTTCCGCCTTCGTGAATGCAGCGGATCGTATAGATAAAACAAATGGCAAACACTTCCTGATCGGTACTGGAAAATCTCATTCCATCAAAGAAGCCTTTGAGACCGCTGTGAACATTGCTTTCGAAATGGGCGGAATCCGATCGAATATCGAATACGTTGATCCTCCGAAAAATAGTCCACCGATCGATAACAGAAGTGTCATTTACGACGTAAGTTCTTTTAAGAGCGCGGCAATGTGGTGCCCTCGATTTTCATTAGAATCGGGTCTTCGTCATTCTTACATATCAAAAGAGAGACAAATACATGATCGAACCTAATTTTATTCGATTTCCTTTTTTTACAGATGATAACGGTTCTCTAAGTGTTTTTGAATCCAATAAACAGGTTCCTTTTTTAATCCAAAGGGTATTTTCCGTCACCGCAAATGTGAATGATATTCGTGGTGAACATTCACATCGGCAATGTTCTCAATTGTTAGTTTGTGTACACGGAAAGATTAAGGTTACTTGTGATAATGGAACTGCAATTACTGAACACTTACTTGAAGATATGAGCGATGGTCTTCTAATCCCGCCGGGTATTTGGTCCACACAACAATATTTAAACATTAATTCCGTTTTGCTTGTGTTATGCGATAGAGGATATGAAGCGGAAGATTATATTCGTAATTATGATAAATTCTTAGAATGGGTGAAGAATCAAAAATGAAAATAGTTGTTACCGGTGCGTTGGGGCATATCGGCTCCTTAGTTGTCAGAAGTTTACCCGACTCCTTTCCGGATGCGGAAATTGTAATGATCGATAATCTGATGACACAGAGATATTGTTCTCTTTTTAATTTGAATTCGAATATTCGATATAAATTCGTGGAAGGAGATATAACAAAAATCAATTTGGAAGAAATTTTTTCCGGCGCTGACGTAGTGATTCATCTTGCGGCTATCACGGATGCGGCGGGAAGTTTTGATAAAGCCGACGTCGTTGAGAACAATAATTTTAATTCGACTCAAAAGGTAGCGGAAGCTTGTCTGAAAACGGGCGCAAGGTTGATGACTCTTTCTTCAACGAGCGTTTATGGAACTCAAAACGACTTAGTGGACGAGAATTGTTCCGAGTCTGAATTGAAACCGCAAAGTCCTTATGCAACTACAAAACTAAAGGAAGAAAAGTTGGTTCGATCCTTGTTTTTAGAGAAGAATCTAAAAGTTGTTACGTTTCGTTTTGGAACGATCGTAGGAGTTTCTCCGGGGATCCGTTTTCATACCGCGGTAAATAAATTTTGTTGGCAAGCGGCTTTTGGAAAGCCGATTACCGTTTGGAAAACGGCTTATGATCAGATGCGTCCTTATTTAGAAATCCATGACGCTTGTAGGACGATCGTAGAGTTTATCAAGAAAGATATTTTTGACGGTGAGATTTATAACGTTCTTACTACCAATGCAACCGTTCGACAAATAGTCGAAAATATCCAGAAGTATGTCCCCAAATTGAAAGTAGAATTCGTAGATAATCCAATTATGAATCAGTTGAGTTATGAAGTAAGTAATCAAAAAGTATTGAGCAAAATAAATATTCCTTTGGCTAAAGATTTAGAACAAAGTATCAAATCAGAGTTGGAGTTGCTGAATGCAATATGAATGTTTATTACAAGGGATCAAATTCTATTTTCAATTTATCTCAAAGTTTGGGCATGGGTTAAAAAAGATCCCAGGTAGGACGCATCTGGGATCTTTCTTTTTGAAGAATCTAATTTGTCTTATTTTCAAATTGAATGTTAATTTTGTAGAAACTCAAAACGAATTTCAATTATAAAAGTTTTTAAAATTTCAAGGAATTCTAAGAGGTAAATGATGAAAAAAATCAATATAGGGTGCGGGGGTAGGCCATTAAAGGATTATATAAATATCGACCAAGATTCGATGGACGATATGCGGCTTAGATATCCCGATAAAATTTTTGAAGATAATTTGGTTATTGAAAATCACGATATATTTAATTTGCCTTATTCTGATAATTCCATTGATGAGGTAAGGGCCGATGGCTTATTAGAGCATCTTTCTTTTAAGGATGAACCTAGGTTTTTATATGAAATTAAAAGAATATTGAAAAAGGGCGGTATTTTTGAATTTAGCGTTCCCGATTTTGAAGAAGTTTGTAAGATTTGGTTGAGCCTGGAAGACGATTGGAAGGATTTTTTCAGCGATTCTGAAAAGGACATAAAAAACAATCATTGGTTTGGGACTTATACCTACGAATATAAAAATCGTTGGGGATACATCATTGCAACCATTTATGGCAGCCAAAATGGCGAGGGGCAGTATCATAGAAATTGCTATTCTAAAAATAAAATTCAAAAGATGATGACATTTTTGGGATTTAATATTGTTACATTAGAGACGTTTCTTTGGAAATCTGATCGTGATCCGATGATTCGATGTGTAGTTGAAAAGAAATAATTGTATTTGGCTCATACAATTCGTTATCGACTGAATTTGATCGCAGACAAAAAAATCCTTGGCTTAATTCCGGCGCGCGGCGGCTCAAAAGGGATACCTAGAAAGAATATAATACCCATTGCGGGAAAACCTTTAATCGTTTGGACGATCGAAGCCGCCTTGAAATCAAAGTATTTGGCCTCGGTTATCGTCTCGACGGATGATTCTGAGATCGCGGAAGTTGCCAAAAAAGCAGGCGCTTCTGTTCCATTTCTTAGGCCTCCGGAACTCGCCACGGATCAATCCTCCGGAATCGATCCCGTCTTACACGCGTTAGATAATTTACCTGAATTCGATTATGTAATGCTCTTGCAACCTACATCACCGCTCCGAACAAGCTTGGATATCGACGACTGTATCGAATTTGCGATTCAAAAAAAAATGAATAGCGTCGTTTCGGTTTGCGAATCTCAAGAGAACCCATTCTGGATGTTTCGCTTGGATGATTCTTTGAAAATGTCCAAATTATTAAACGTAGAGGACATATCCCGTAGACAGGATAGCCCCAAAACTTATTCGTTGAACGGCTCGATGTATTTATCCCAAGTGGACTACTTTCGAGAGAGAAAAAAATTCATAACCGAAGACACGCTCGCTTTTATTATGAGCAAAGAAAGTTCAGTGGATATTGATGATATGATGGATTGGAAATTAGCTGAGATTTTACTTTTGGATAAAATATAAATATGATTTTAGTGACTGGCGCGGATGGTTTTATCGGTTCACATCTTGTAGAAGCTCTCGTTAGGAACGGTAAAAAAGTAAGAGCATTCGTACTTTATAATTCTTTTAATTCTTGGGGTTGGTTGGATCAATGCTCGGAAGACGTCAAAGGTAAATTTGAAATTTTTTCCGGAGACATTCGAGATCCGAACGGAGTTCGTGCGGCGATGAAAGGCTGCAATGAAGTTCTCCATCTTGCGGCATTGATTGCGATTCCTTATTCTTATCATTCACCGGACACATACATCGATACAAATATCAAGGGAACCCTGAATGTCTTACAAGCGGCTAAGGAATTAAACATATCTCATGTGGTTGTCACTTCCACGAGCGAGGTTTATGGAACTGCGAAATTTGTTCCTATAACAGAGGATCATCCTTTGCAAGGACAGTCTCCGTATTCCGCGAGTAAGATTGGAGCGGATCAGCTCGCGATTTCGTTCTATCAATCCTTTAAAACTCCGGTAACCATTATTCGTCCGTTCAATACATATGGTCCAAGACAATCAGCGAGAGCGATCATTCCAACCATCATCACTCAGATTGCAAAGGGAATGAAAAAAATCAAACTCGGTTCCATACATCCGACGAGGGATTTTAACTATGTTGATGATACCGTCCACGGATTTATAAAAGTTTTGGAATCCGAAAAAAGTATCGGAGAAGTGATCAATATAGGAAGTAATTTTGAAGTGTCGATCGGAGAGACCGTTCAGCTCATTGCTGAAATCATGAAGACGGAAGTAACGATCGAATCCGAAGACGTAAGAATTCGCCCCGCAGGAAGTGAAGTCGAAAGATTATGGGCCTCCAATCAGAAAGCGAAAGATTTGGTCGGTTGGTCTCCAGAATACGGCGGAAAAGAAGGTTTTAAAAAAGGTCTTTCTGAGACGATCGTTTGGTTTAGTAATGCCGCCAATCTTTCCCTCTATAAATCAGATATATATAACATTTAATGTTAAGCGAACAAATCGTATCAGTTTTAAAATCGGTCCTTACAGACAAAAAAGAATTTGTTCCTTTGCATGAGCCTATCTTTCGAGGAAATGAATGGCTCTATGTAAAGGATTGTTTGGACACGACTTTTGTATCTTCCGTCGGTAAGTTTGTAGATCGTTTTGAAAAGGATCTTGCACAATTTACCGGAGCCGAATATGCGATCGCAGTTGTGAATGGAACTGCCGCTTTACAAATCGCCTTGAAGCTTGCGGGAATAAAAACGAATGATGAAGTTCTGATTCCTGCGTTGACTTTTATCGCTACCGCTAATTCGGTGAGCTATTTAGGAGCGCTTCCGCATTTTGTGGATAGCGAAGAGTATACTTTGGGAATGTCGCCTCTTGCTCTTCGAGACCATCTAAATTCGATTGCTGAGATTAGATCTGGAAATTGTATTAATAAAAAAACGGGGAATAGAATCGGCGCTATCGTTCCGATGCATACTTTTGGACATCCGGTAGATTTGGACGGAATATTAAGCGTAGCGAAGGATTTTCATCTTATAGTCATCGAAGATGCGGCAGAATCTCTCGGAAGTTATTATCATGGAAAACATACCGGAACTTTCGGCCTATTGGGGACTCTCAGTTTTAATGGAAATAAAACGATTACGACCGGAGGGGGAGGCGCGATTCTCACGAATGATAAGAATTTAGCGACTCTGGCAAAACACATTACGACGACGGCTAAAATTCCTCATCCTTGGGAATACACACACGATATGATCGGCTATAATTTTAGACTACCGAATATCAATGCTGCGTTAGGT
This sequence comes from Leptospira weilii serovar Ranarum str. ICFT, assembly GCF_000332415.1. Lineage (GTDB taxonomy): Bacteria > Spirochaetota > Leptospiria > Leptospirales > Leptospiraceae > Leptospira > Leptospira weilii_A. Next base: position 119,706 of record NZ_AOHC02000052.1, on the reverse strand, counting down.
TGTGCGCAGCTGGAATTGCTTCCGGAGTTTCTAAGTTCCAAGAGAAGACTTTATAATCGTTACAAAAATGCTTTTTCTATTTTGAAAGAAGTGAAAATTCAATCTGAGCCGAGCGGTTGTAAAAGCAACTACTGGCTCCAGACTCTGGTATTGGATCCGTCGGTGATGGATGCGAAAGACTCGGTTCTTACAGATACGAATGCTTCCGGTCTTATGACAAGACCAGCATGGACTTTACTTCATAAGCTGAAGCCTTATCAAGATTGTTTTCGAATGGAACTTCCTGTAGCTGAATCGTTGGAAAGAAGACTCATCAATATTCCGAGTAGCGCAAATCTTAACAATGAATAAGAAGGATATCATTCTTATCGGAGCGGGTGGTCATTCGAAAGCTTGTATCGATGTAGTTGAATTGGAGGATAAATTTCGCATTATAGGACTCATTGGTACATTGGAAGAAAATGGTAAGTCTATTTTTGGTTATGAAATTCTCGGTGACGATTCGCGTCTGTCTAAGATTCGAAAGATAGTTGAAAACGCTATGATAGTTGTGGGTCAAATCAGAACTTCTAAAATTCGAAAGGAAATTTACAATACTCTTAAATCATTAGATTATAATCTTCCCGTTATTCAATCTCCACTTGCTTATCTTTCAAAACATGCAAGTATCGGAGAAGGGACAATTCTTATGCATCACTCCATCGTAAATTCCGGAGTAAAGATAGGCGTAAATTCAATTATAAATACGAAAGCACTCGTAGAACATGATTGCAAAGTCGGAGATCATTGTCACGTTGCCACTGCTTCTGTTTTAAATGGAGGAGTTGAACTTGGCGACGAATCTTTTGTGGGAAGTGGAAGTATTATTCGGGAAGGTATTCATATCGGTAAAGAATGTTTTATCGGAATGAATTCGAAAGTATTGAAAAATCTTTCAAATAATGAGACGTTGATTAAGCAGTAGCTGTAATATGAAAACAATCATCATCGCCGAAGCCGGGGTAAATCATAATGGAGATCTCAATCTTGCGAAAGAATTGATTTATGCAGCTAGCGAATCGGGAGCAGATTTTGTTAAATTTCAAACGTTTCGATCCGAACTTCTTGTTTCGAAAAAAGCAAGGATGGCTGAGTATCAAAAAGTAAATATTGGAGAAGAAAACTCTCAACTTTCGATGCTCCAGAAACTCGAGTTGAGTTCTGTTTCCTACGAAGAATTGATGTCTATTTCAAAAAAAAAGAATATTCAATTTTTATCAACAGCATTCGACTTGGAGAGTTTGGAATTTTTGAGATCTCTCGGGTTATCTCTTTGGAAAATTCCTTCTGGAGAGATCACAAATTTTCCATATTTAAAAAAAATAGGAAGTTTTAATCAAGATATCATTCTGTCTTCTGGAATGGCCAATCTTTCTGATATCGAAAACGCCATTGATACTTTGGAGAAGAACGGAACTAAGAGGGAAAAAATGACCGTTCTTCATTGCAATACTGAATACCCTACGCCCTTTGAGGACGTGAATTTAAATGCAATGAATACCATTCGTTCTGCATTTCATACAAAGGTGGGCTATTCGGATCATACTTCGGGTATAGAGGTTGCGATTGCTGCCGTTGCGCTCGGCGCCACCGTAATTGAAAAGCACTTTACTCTTGATAGAAATATGTCCGGCCCTGATCATAAAGCTTCTCTTGAACCCAGTGAATTAAAGCGCATGGTGTCCTCTATTCGAAATATCGAACAAGCGATGGGTGACGGAATTAAAAGACCGAGTAAGAGTGAGCAGAAGAACATTCCAATCGCGAGAAAATCAATCGTAGCATCTAGGAATATTAAAAAAGACGAAATTTTCTCTGAATCGAATTTAACAACGAAGAGACCTGGTGATGGTCTATCTCCCATGAGTTGGAATTTAGTGATCGGTAAAGTTGCTAAAAGAGATTTCAACTCCGACGAATTGATCGAACTATGAAAAGAAAAATTTGCGTAGTGACCGGTACTCGTGCCGATTACGGATTGTTGCGATGGTTGATGCGGGGGATTACCGAGTCGGCGAGCTTGGAGTTACAAATCATAGCGACAGGTATGCATCTTGCCCCTGAATTCGGCCTCACATATAAAGAGATCGAGAATGACGGCTTTATTATTGATAAAAAAATAGAAATTCTTTTAAGCTCGGATACATCGATCGGAATTTCTAAATCCATGGGCTTGGGTTTGATTAGTTTTTCGGAAGTCTTTGCTGATTTGAAACCCGATCTTGTATTGGTCTTAGGCGATCGATTCGAAATTCTTTCAGCAGTTTCATCTGCATTAATTTCTAAAATTCCGGTAGCGCATCTACACGGTGGAGAGACAACAGAAGGGGCTTTTGATGAAAGTATTCGACATTCAATTACAAAAATGTCACATCTACACTTTGTTGCAGCAAAAGAATATAGAAATCGAGTGATTCAGTTGGGCGAAGATCCTTCTCATGTTTTTTTAGTAGGTGGCTTGGGGATTGACGGAATTAAAAGATCGAATCTTTTAAATAAAAAAGAGTTAGAATCGTCTCTCGATTTTAAACTAAATCAGAAGAACCTTTTAATTACATTCCATCCTGTTACCCTTGAAAAATCAATTGCAAGTAGCCAGATGAGAGAGTTGCTTTTGGCTTTAGAAGTTTTAACTAAGGATACTGGTCTGATATTTACAATGCCAAATGCCGATACAGATGGTAGAGCAATTTTTGAATTGGTTAAAGAATTTACCACAGCACATCCGAATGTGCGCTATTTTACTTCCCTTGGGCAGACACGCTATTTATCTTGTTTGCAATTTGTGGATGCTGTTGTTGGAAATTCTTCCAGTGGAATTCTCGAAGCACCGAGTTTTAAAATTGGAACGATCAATATCGGTGATAGACAGAAAGGAAGATTAAAAGCAAGTAGCATCATCGATTGTGCCCCCGATAGAAATAGTATTCTGAATGCGCTCGAAAAACTTTATTCTACTGATTTTCAAAATAAGCTGGCTAAAACAGTAAATCCGTACGGAGAGGGTGGGGCAAGTGAAAAGATCGTTCAGATATTGGAAACGGCGGAAGTTGAAGGAATGTTAAAAAAGAGATTCTTTGATCTTCCAATGTAATCTAAAAATGATAGAGGTTTGTTAGTTTTCAAATCTGCGCACCGAAAATTCGCGAAGTATTCGGAATTAAAATAATCAGAGTCATTAATTGATTAGATTTTTTCTGAAGTTGCAATGACAACAGATATTCTTATTAGGAATTTCTAATTTTATTTTGCGTTATTGATCAAGTTGATTTAAAAAATAATTAAATAAAAAAATGCGAATATTTGAGAAGGTAGCGAAGCGGGGAAATTATAATCACAGCGGATAAAAGAAGTGCGTATCCTTTTATTTTAATTTTATGGGCTACCTCTCTTTAAAAAACGTAAAGTGTTTTCTTTATTGTCTCTCCATACAAAAATATGTTAACCTATTCTTTACAATTTTGCGGTCTTTTTAAATTAAAAATCTGATATGAAAAATTGGAAAAATGTTCTTATTCATCCGAATTTAAATCTCCAAGAGGCGATTCATGTTTTAGACAAAGGCGCGCTGCGTATTGTCCTAATCGTAGACGATAGCAATAAGCTTTTAGGAACGTTAACTGACGGTGACATTCGGCGTGCTTTGTTAAAAAACAAAAAACTTTCCATTTTAGTAACTGAGGTTATGACCTCGAAGCCGAAAGTTGCTTATATTAACTGGACCAAAGAGCGCATGCTTTTGGAAATGGAGAAATACGAACTTTTACATTTACCGATTATAGATCAGCAAGGTATTGTGTTCGGTTTAGAAACCGTACACGGGCTTTTGGAGAAACCAAAGCTTGATAACCCTGTTTTTCTGATGGCAGGGGGATTTGGAACTAGATTATATCCTTTAACTAATAATTGTCCTAAGCCAATGCTGAAGATAGGAAATAAACCAATTTTAGAATTGATTTTAGAGGGATTTGCAGCAGCCGGTTTTCATCGCTTTTTCATTTCTACTCACTATATGCCGGAAATGATTCGAAATTATTTTGAGGACGGTAAGCGATGGGATGCAAGCATTGAATATATTCATGAAGAAGATCCATTAGGAACAGGTGGAGCCCTCGGGTTGTTGCCGCATAGTCAAATTGATCTACCGATGTTTATGATGAATGGAGATTTATTAACTAATCTCAATTATCTGTCTTTATTAGAGTTTCATGAAAGGGAGGGTGGAATAGCTACAATTTGCGTTAGAGAATTTGATTATCAAGTTCCTTATGGTGTAGTCGAGACTGACGGTCATCGTGCAGTAGGAATTATTGAAAAGCCTGTACAACGTTTTAACATCAATGCAGGTATATATCTGTTAGATCCTGATTTCGTAAGGACAGTGGATAGAGGTAGCAAGATCGATATGCCTACTCTTATAGAAAATGAATTAAAATCTTCAAAACAAGTAAATATTTTTCCAATCCATGAATACTGGTTGGATATTGGGAGGATGGAGGAGTTTGAGCGTGCGCAAGGAGATTGGGTAAAGTTATTTAATGAATAATATTTTTAAAAGTAAGCGAACTATTAAAGTAGCATATTTCATTAAAGGGTCATTTAAAGATATTCTCTTGTTCACTTTTAATTACTTTAATGGTTTTTTATACGGAAAATTTATAGATACAGAATTTATAGTATCTTAGTATATCGAGTTATATTGATTTTCAAATGATTGAGAGCTATTTTAAAATGAAAGTAATGTTTAGAAGGTTGTTATTTGTTTGGAATGCTCAAAAAGTATGGACTAAGCCAAAACGGGCACAAGTTTTAATATTCGATAGGAATGGATCAAATAATTTCTTTTATTATTTTGATGAAAAGCTATTTTCAATTCTTGATATTAGAGGAGAGAGTTTTAATTTTTATATCCTTTTAAAATGTTTATTAACACTAAAGATTTCTGTGAAATTTTATTATGCTTATTATATAAGTGTCGTGCAGCCTAAGGTTGTTGTAACTTTTATTGATAATAATTGGCAGTTCTACAGCTTTAAAAATAAGTTCCCGAATATACAAACTGTGCTTGTTCAGAACGGTTGGAGAGGTAACTTAAATGAGCAGTTTGGATGGGAGGACGCTAAGGATTATTTCGTCGATTATATGTTTCTTTTTAACAAAAATATCGGTACGGTCTATTCTAAGTATCTGAAAGGAATCACATTTGGAAGCGGTAGTTTTTTAAATAATTACAATTCAATTTCATCGAAGGATAAAAAAAAAAACGTTCTATTCATTTCTCAGTATCGACCAAGAGAAAATTCTGTAGCTTTTTCTTTTGTAGATGGCCGACCAATTTCTTACGATGAGTTCTATTTAGCAGAAGATTTTTTATTGAACAAATTGAGTAATTATTGTGATCAAAATGATTTTCGATTTGAAATTGCAGCTTCCAATTCTCGAGATACTGAAGATCAATATCAATTTTTTAAAAGTAAAATAAGTAATGAAAATTTTACTTTTTTAACTAAGGGTTACTCCCTGAACGGTTATGAGATAATAGACCAAGCGCAAATTGTCGTAGGAATTGATTCTACTTTGGTTTATGAATCTATCGCAAGGGGACACCGCACTGCTTTTTTTACTCTAAGAAGCGTATTTGATCGATCCCGAAAATTTGCATGGCCGGCTGATTATCCTGAGCGTGGCCCCTTTTGGACAAATGAAATGGATGAGTTTGAATTTGAACGTGTGATGGACTATATAACCCAAACAACCGACTCGGAATGGGAAACAACTCGCTCGAAATATGTAAGAGATTTGATGGAATATGATCCGGGAAATTCTCAGTTTATAGCTTTAATGAAAGAGTTAAACGTTCCTTTGAAAGAAAATATATAATGGATACTGGTTCTGATCTCACCTATGATTATTGATAAAAATATTTCAAAGTATGTCGTTTTTCTTGAAGATAGCATTAAGAATGCTCTCAAAAAAATTGAAGCAAATAAGTCTAAGACTATTTTTGCTGTTTCTGAGGGAAATAAGCTAGCTGGGGTCATTACTGACGGGGACTTCCGTAGGTGGTTGCTTAACGATGGTATACTCGATCGTAGTTTGGATCAAGATGTAAAAAATATTGTTAATACAAATTTTAAGTATTTATATATTAATGAAAGTTCAAGAAGGATTCGAAATTCATTCAGTAGTAGAATTTCAATCATTCCGCTCATCAATGAAAATGGTGTTTTAGAAGCAATTGCGAGAGAAACCTCGGAAGAGATATTAATCGAAGGAATGTCATTAAGTGCTAATTCTCCGGCCTTCATAATTGCGGAAATCGGTAATAATCATAATGGAGATTTTGCATTAGCTAAAAAATTGGTTCGTGAGGCTAAACTTGCCGGTGCCGACTGCGCCAAATTTCAAATGCGAAATTTAAATGCGTTATATAGAAACTCTGGAAATGCGAATGATGTGGAAGAGGATTTAGGTTCTCAATATACTCTGGATCTATTGAATAAATTTCAGCTTTCGGACGATGAATTATTTCGTATTTTCGATTATTGCCGTGAAGAGTCGTTGATACCGCTGTGTACTCCTTGGGATGAAGAGAGTTTTTTAAAATTAGAAAAATATGGAATACCCGCATATAAAATTGCTTCGGCGGATTTTACGAACCATGAATTGCTTCGATTGGTTGCTAAGTCGGGTAAGCCAATTATTTGTTCAACAGGTATGACAACAGAGGATGAGATATTAGATTCAATTCATATTTTGCAGGATTTAGGTGCTCAATATATCTTATTACATTGTAATTCTACTTATCCCGCTCCTTTTAAGGATATAAATCTAAGATATATCGAACATTTGAAAAAGATCGGAGATTGTTTGGTCGGATATTCCGGTCATGAACGTGGATACCTAGTTGCATTGGCTGCAATTTCTTTGGACGCGAAAGTAATAGAGAAACACTTTACGTTAGATCGGGAAATGGAAGGCAATGATCATAAGGTAAGTCTCCTGCCGAATGAATTTAAAGATATGGTCGAAGGTATTCGGCAAATAGAAGAATCTTTAGGTAATAAAAATTTTCGCCAAATAACTCAAGGCGAATTGATGAATCGGGAAACATTAGGTAAAAGTTTGCTAATTAATCGAAATTTAAAGTTCGGTGAAATTATTACTTCAGATATGATTGATATTAGAAGTCCAGGTAAAGGTTTACCGCCTTATTTTAAGGAAAGGTTAATTGGAAAATCGGCAAAAAGAGATCTTAAAAAAGGTGATTTTTTCTATAAATCGGATATAGCCGACGACATTGTTGAATTTAAAAAGACATTCACTTTTTCAAGACCTTGGGGATTGCCCGTTCGTTATCATGACCTGAAGCAAATGTTGTCTACGGTTGAAATGGACTTAGTTGAATTTCATTTTAGCTATAAAGACTTAAATCTTGAGATTTCCGAATATATTGAAAAGCCATTGAACATTGATTTTATAGTACATTGCCCCGAACTTTTTGAGAATGATCATTTGTTGGATCTCTGCACAGACGATGAAAATTATAGAAGAAAGTCTTTAATTGAGATTCAAAAAGTTATTCATGTAACAAGGAAATTAAAAGAATTTTTTCCAAACTCAAATAAAAAGCCCTTAATCGTTACGAATGTGGGCGGCTTTTCATTAAATAAACCGTTAGATATAACGATACGTGAAAGATTGTATAAAAATTTAGCTCAATCTTTAAGTGAATTGGATTCAGAAGGAGTGGAGATTATTCCACAGACGATGCCTCCGTTTCCGTGGCTTTTTGGCGGTCAAAGGTATCATAATCTTTTTCTATCGGCTGAGGAAATCATAGAATTCTGTGAACGTTATTCTGTTCGAATTTGTCTCGATGCCTCTCATTCTAAATTAGCTTGTAACCATTACCACTGGTCGTTTAGTAAATTTGTAGAACAAGTTTCTCCTTTTGCTGCACACTTGCATATAGTAGATGCAAAAGGTGTGGATGGTGAAGGATTACAAGTAGGAGAAGGAGAAATTGATTTTCATATGCTTGCAAAAATTCTTAAAGACAAAAGTCCTAAGGCCTCTTTTATACCTGAAATTTGGCAGGGGCATAAGAATAATGGCGAAGGTTTTCTCGTTTCTCTAACACGTTTAGAAAAATTTTATTTATAGAAATAATTTTAGAGGTTTAAAGTGGATTTCAAAATTAAGTGGTCGGGTCGTTCTATTGATTATACTCAAGAAGAGATTGATACTGTGGTGAATGTGATGAAGACTGCCGATCCTCAGACACAAGGAAGGTATTTGCAGCAGTTTGAAAGTGATTTTTCAAGTTACCTTGGCGGACAGACTTGCTTTGGAGTGACAAATGCTACGCATGCTCTAGAACTCATTGCGGATCTTTCAGGATTGAAAAAAGGCGATGAGGTAATTATTCCTGGGCATACGTATTGTGCGTCAGCAATCCCGTTCGGGAGAACCGGAGCTACTTTAGTATGGGCAGATATCGATCCGGAAACTTTTTTAATATCGTTTGGATCGATTCAAAAATTAGTTACGAGTAAAACTAAGGCAATTGTAGTTGTTCATTTATATGGAATGATAATTCCAAACATTGACGAAATTGCTAAATTTGCAAAATCTAAGAATATTTTACTAATTGAAGATTGTGCCCAATCACTGGGGGCGACCTTAGAAGGGAAGCCTTGCGGCACATTCGGAAATTTTGCGGCCTTTAGTCTACATGGTCAAAAGAATATTACTACTATGGGTGAAGGTGGAATTCTTACCTTGAAGAATAATGATCCTCTTGCAGGGAAAGTTCCCGGTTTAAGACATAATGGACATGCTCCCTTTTTAAATAAGACCGAATATTGGCTTCCAGCTATGTCTAACGTGGATTTGGATTTGGATAAAATTTGGCCGCATAACTTTAGCCTAACGGAGGCTCAGGCGGCATTAGGATCTGTTTTACTAAAACGAATTGTGGATCTGACGGAAAATCGAAAGAAGAGAGCGCAAAAATTTATTAATTCATTTAAAGACTTTGAGGAGCTAATTTTTCAAAAACAAAATGGCCATAACTCTCATAGCCATCATTTATTAGTTGCTAAGTATAAAGCGAAAAATAAAGGAAAGGATAGAAACGATTTGATTTCTATTTTGAGCAAAAAATATAAAATTCAAGTTATTGTTCAATATTACCCATTATATAGATACGATCTATTCAAAAAAATGGGTTTTGGACAAGCGGCTTGTCCGGAAACCGATGAATTTTTTGATAACATGATTTCCTTCCCGTTTCATATATGGATGAGTGAATCGGATTTTGATTATATGATTACCTCAATTAAACAAGCCTTAATCGAGCTTCGAGGTTAATCTTAAAATGAATTTGGCTGTAATTCCTGCTAGAGGCGGTAGTAAGGGACTCCCTGGAAAAAATATTAAGAACTTATGCGGTAAACCATTAATCGCCTGGTCTATTGAAGCCGCTAAACAAGCGAAAAGAATTGATCAAATTATTGTTTCGACCGACAGTGAAGAAATAGCTGCTATTGCAAAGGATTGGAATTGTGCAGTTTTAAAAAGATCTGCCGAGTTAGCGACCGATGAAGCGAAGACGATTGCCGTCCTTGGACAAATCTCAAAAGAAATTCCAGAAGCTGAAAACTTCATTCTCTTGCAACCGACATCGCCAATTAGAGACGTTGGGTTAATTGATGAGTGCCTGGATATATATGAAAAAGGTAATTTTTCTAACCTGGCCACTGGATTTTGGTGTAAATATCAGGAATTTGGAAAGCATAATAACATGCGTCGTCAAGATTATAAAGGTTTTTTTTATGATGACGGCAATGTCTATATTTTATCTCAAAACCTAGTTTCAAAAGGGCTTTGGTTTGGTGATAATATATGCAGGCATGTTATTGCAAGACATCAAAATTTTGAGATAGATGACGAAATCGATTTTGTTATTTTAGAAGCTTTATTGAATAAATATGGATCAGTTCGCAACTAAGTAAGGATAATTTAATGACCCCTGTTAGAATTTTTAAACAAGTGCCTCGTTTGCTTTTTGGTAGTAATACGATTGATCGAATCAATGAATTATTGCCTAAGAAAAATACGACGGACGATTATTATATTTATATAATAGATGATGTACATCAAAAAGGAATTTTACTTAGCAGATTGAAGAAAGGAAATGAAGATGCAGTTGAATGGTTTCCAGCTAGTGCTAAAGAACCTTCAACGCTTCAAATCGATGCATTGAAGGATAAATTTCTTCAAATCCGAAATCATAAATTACCTACTGCCATCATTGGAATAGGTGGGGGCAGTACTATGGATGTGGCGAAAGCTTTATCCGTGATGATGTGCAACGAAGGTTCTGCTTCTCAATACCAAGGTTGGGATCTTGTTCCAAATCCTGGAATTTTTAAGATTGGAATTCCGACCATAGCAGGCTCTGGAGCAGAGGCTAGTCGTACGGCCGTGCTAATGGGTAGAGAACGTAAGTTTGGAATCAATAGTGATCATAGCATGTTTGATGCAATTATATTAGATAGTTCTTTGATAAAGGATGTTCCTATTACTCAAAGATTTTATACAGGTATGGATTGTTATATTCACTGTGTCGAAAGTTTACAAGGAACAATGATTAACGAACTTGCCAAGGGAAATGCAAGCAAAGCATTAGAACTTTGTGAAAATGTTTTTCTATCAAATGGTGACGATGATATGCTACTTACAGCTTCGTATATGGGAGGAGTGTCTATTGTTAATTCCGAAGTTGGAGTTTGCCATGCGTTGTCATACGGCCTTAGTCTTGAATTAGGCTTTAGGCATGGCTTTGCAAATTGTGTAGCTTTTAATGTATTAGATGAATATTACGGTCAATGGGTGAATCGTTTTCGGGAAATGTTAAAAATTCATAAGATACAATTGCCGACAAACGTGTGTAGCTCCTTGGATAAGCCTGCTATGGAACGAATGGTAAATATGACTCTTAAAATGGAAAGACCTCTAACTAATGCACTTGGTGACAATTGGAAAGATAAAATGACACCAGAAAAAATAGTTAGCTTATACGAGAGGATGTAAATGGAAAGTTACAAAAAAGAGTCGGATGCATTAAAAACTTTAATCCGTGTCAAGGGGACTGAGTTCGAAGAATATAGAAAGAAATGGGACTTAGTGAACAGTTTTGAGTTGGAAACTGAGTTCCCAATGTTTCTCCATATAGAAACAAGTTTTAAATGTAATTTTAAATGTCCTATGTGTGTGCAAGGCGTACCTGAACTGAAAGAGAAATTCGGTTATAAAGAAAAAATGACTACCGAGAGTATTACTAAGATTTTGCTGGAGGGGAAAAAATATAATACCCCATCCGTTTCTTTTCAAGGTGATAATGAGCCATTTTTAAATAAAGAAATTACCGACTGGTTCGGACTTGCTATTGAATTCGGATATCTTGATGTAATGGTAAATACAAATGGTTCGCTTGTAACAGAGGATCTAGCTGAAAAGATTATTAAATCTGGACTGACTCGAATTAGATTTAGTTTAGATGCGATTAATGAAGATACGTATAAAAAAATTCGCATTGGAGGAAAATTTGATCAAGTGATGAAAAATATAGATAATTTTCTTCGAATTCGTAAAGAATTAAATTCTGAGCTTCCAATTGTCGGAGTCAATTTCGTACGAATGAAAGAAAATGAAGCGGAGATGGATGAATTTATTAAATATTGGAATGATAAAGTTGATTTCATAGTAATTCAAGATTTTATGACGCCGGATATAGAAGGGGATTTTCAAAAACTTGCTGGAAAAGAAAAATCTAATAACTATAACTTTAAATGTAATCAACCTTGGCAGAGGTTGTATATTCGTGGGAACGGAGACGTTACTCCTTGTTGCGCCATGTTTAGCAGTTATTTGAAATTGGGTAATACATCAAATTTAAATCTTGTAGATCTGTGGAATAGTAAGGAAGCAAAAGACTTACGAAAGTTGCATAAAGAGGGTCGGTATCATGAGAACCCTATATGCTTAAAATGTTCCAAAATGTCTGGTTAATAAAAATCAAAATCATCAATTTTTTTGCATTTATAATGTATATAAAATAGATCAGCCCGGCATATTATTTTAAGGATAATGCAATATTAATGGAATGTTATTTATGCAAATCAATGTCGAACATGAGAAGAGATGGCGTTGTTCGAGACAATCCAGATTTGGAAGTTTTGGAATGTGCTGAATGTGGACTTGTATTTTTATCTAACTCAAAGCATATTTCTGAAGAACATTATGTAAACTCAGGTATGCATGGTGAAGAAATGATATCTATACAAAATTGGGTAAGGGAATCGGATGCTGACGATACTCGAAGATATGAATTTCTGAAAACCAAATTACTAAATAAAAAGCTTTTGGATTTCGGTTGCGGTGCAGGCGGATTTCTTTTAAAATCTTTAAAAGACACCTCACTTTCAGAAGGTGTTGAGTTAGAATTAAGGCTTCAAGAATATTATAAAGAGAACGGGTTGAAAGTGTGGACGAACTTACAAAAAATATTCGATGAAGGAAGACGATTTGATATTATTACAGCATTTCATGTGATTGAGCATCTTACTGACCCCAAAAAAACAATCTTAGAATTGGCTTCCATGCTTTCTGATGACGGAGAGTTAGTTATTGAAGTGCCAAATTCCAACGATGCCTTGCTTGTTCTTTATCAATCGGATGCATTCTCTAAATTTACTTATTGGAGCCAGCATCTTTATTTATTTAATAATATTACCTTGACTAAATTAATTCAGCAGACGGGTTTGAAATTAAATTGGATTAAGCAAATTCAAAGATATCCTCTTTCCAATCATCTTTATTGGCTTTCTAAAGAAAAGCCCGGCGGTCACGTGAAGTGGTCTTTTTTGGAAAATGAAATGGTTCACCAGATTTACGAATCGCAACTTGCCTCACTTGGCCTATGTGATACAATTATTGTAAGTGTTTCTTTAAATAAAAATTAGAATATTTATCGAGCGGTTCTCTCAATTCGCATCTGTTCGAATTACTATCATCTTGCCAGAAAACTCAAAATTTATCTTTCAGTGTTTGTAAAATTTCAAAAGGAGAATTCGTAATTTTTGAAATTTATTTCAAATAAATTTCACTAAGAAGAAAATAAAGGAAATGAAAATATTATCAATCTATTGGGGGATCTGCTCTAGCGCCTCTTTATTTATAGATGGAAAAGTTGTAGCTGCCGTTCACGAAGAGAGATTTACGCGATCTAAAAACGAAGACTCATTTCCGGCTAACTCTATCAAATATTGTTTAGAAGAAGCTAAAATTAAATCTTCAGATTTGGACGGCGCAGCAATTGCGAGTATTAGCAGTCCTATCGATGATATAATGCTACTTAAAAGCCAATGGACAATAGACGATTATTTAAGAGAGCAGCACTTAAGATGGAAGCCGTTTTTAGTAAATGGAGATAAGAAGCTTAAATCTGTTTTGGAGACATTTCCAGAAAAGAAAAAAGCGGAGATAAGTATAAATACTAATTATTTTAAAAATCTTGAAAGTCTTACTTTTGAAGAAAGACAAAAAAGATATGATGTCGATAGAGAGCAAATTCTTGCTGATTTCCTATCAATTGAAAAAACAAAAGTGAGAAGAATCGAGCATCATAGATGCCATGCAGCCTATTCCTATTATGCATCAGCATATCGTAATAAACCGGTATTGGCTCTTACCATAGATGGTTGGGGAGATGGGAAAAATGCTACGATTGGTCTTTTTGATGAAACCGGTACGTATTCAAGACTTTATGAAAGTGACCAATGCGCTATTGGAAGAATTTATCGTTATATGACCTTACTCCTGGGAATGAAACCGAATGAGCATGAATTTAAAGTGATGGGTTTGGCTCCATATGGAAAGGAAACGCATGCAAAAAAAGCGTTAGATATTTTGAGGAATACCCTCTATGTAGATGGAGAAGAATTTAAATGGAAAGAGAAACCCGTAGATAGTTATTTTTGGTTTAAAGAGAGATTTGAAGGCGTTCGTTTCGATAATATCGCTTTTGCATTACAAAAGTGGACCGAAGAATTAATCGTTGAATGGGTGCGGAATGCAATTAAGAAATATAAAATACATGATATTGTAATCAGCGGAGGAGTCGCAATGAATATTAAGGCGATGGGTAAGATTGCTGATATGCCAGAAGTTGCGAGTCTATTTATTGGAGGTTCATCGGGTGACGAGTCAATGGCAATTAGCGCCGGAATCTGCTTAGCAGAAGATCTAACAAATGAATCTTCCGTCCGATGGAATTCAAATAGCGTAGAGCCTCTGACGCGTTTGTATTTAGGTCCATTATCTAATTTAAAAGATGAGAATAAAGCAGTCAGTGGACTCGACAAAACAAAGTTTGATATTATTGAAAATCCAGAAAACAGTAAAATTGCTCAGTTACTTTTTGACGGCAAAATTTTTGCTAGGGCTGCTGGTAGAATGGAATTTGGCCAAAGAGCTTTAGGAAATCGTTCTATTTTAGCAGATCCTATTCATTTAAAAATTAAAGAAAAAATTAATTCCGCTATTAAGAGTAGAGATTTTTGGATGCCATTTGCACCCGTTGTTCTGGATGGATTTGCAGAACGATACCTTATAAATCCGAAAAATCTCGAATCGCCTCATATGACCCTTAGTTTTGATACAACAGATGAAGGTTATAATGCAATGAATGCAGCTTGTCATCCAGCTGATAAAACAGCTAGAGCACAAATACTAAAAAAGAAAGATAATCTTGAGTTATATTCTTTGCTTGAAGCATTTCAACAGATAACCGGTAGAGGCGCCCTTTTAAATACCTCTTTCAATTTGCACGGTTTTCCAATCGTAAATACTCCTTCGGAAGCAATTGATGTATTACTAAATTCAGGTTTAGATGGATTAATTTTGAATCATTTTTTAGTTCTTAAAAAATATACTTAAAACATCGCATTGGATTATTTAAATCATTCGACTGTGATTTATATTCTTAGAATTATAGCTCAATAGAATAATACTCTTATAGTTTTGTAAATTTAACAATATGCTTTTAAAGCAGATAGTTACTAATTCGTTTCGGTTGGATATTGATGAAGGTCTTTGGATTGATTGTGTCAAAGAAAAAGATCTTTCAGGTCCTTGGCTTTCATGGCTAAAGGATTTTGATACGATTCAGTGGCTGGAAGGGCCTCGAATGCACTCTTATAATCATGACGACTTAAGTCAATACTGGCAAAGAATGGAGTCTGCCGAGACTGACATCTTGTTTGCTATTCGCTATCAAGGTAGTCACATTGGGAATATAACTCTAACTTCTATTTCAATACCACATCGACATGCAACTGTAGGGATTTTATTGGGCGAGGAAAAAATGAGGAACCGTGGAATATCTCGCCGAAGTCTTCAAAAAGTGGGAGACTGGGCATTAAGTTCGATCGGTTTGAATTTAGTGAGATTACAAGCAGCGGCTTTTTCTGAAAATCCGGCTTCTATAAAAACTTTTTTAGCTGCAGGTTACGAAATAGAAGGAACTTGGCATAAAGCCCGTTGCTTTGATAACATATTTTATGATATGGTCTGGATGGCTCGATTAAGTCCGAGCGTGTAAGAAATTTAATTAACAATTCAGAAAATTAAAAGTCTACCTTATTTAAAAATGAAAAACTAATGTAATGAAAATTGTATTTTTAGATTGTGAATATACAAGTTCCCATATTAAAACCACTTTAATCTCGGCTGGGTTCGTAACAATAGAAGGAAAAGAATTGTATTTAACTTTTAACGATTATGATAAGGAGCAACTTACAAATTGGGTAAAAGAAAATGTACTAGTGCATATAGATGAAAAAAAATCATTATCAACTTATGAATCGTTTATAATACTGGATACATTCCTTCGTGAATACTCTCAAGGAGAGGCAATTTGTTTTATATCCGCAGGAAAGTCTCTTGATTTATTACTCATTTTTCAGCTCTGGCATCTCTTACACCCGGAATTAAAGTATTTTAGTTATGAAAGATATTTGCCCAACTATCTTAGGCATCGTAAGCACTTCGATTTAGATACTATTTTTTATTTGTCCGGTTATGATCCCGATGTTATCGATAGAGAGGCTTTTGTAGGAGATAAAAAATCATTTAAAAAACACGATGCTTTATACGATGCCAAAATCGTTAGAAATTGTTTTTTCAGGTTACATGGAGAAGGAAAATTATCTTATTTTGATATAAAAGGAAATTTATGAATTTAGAAGATGAAAAAAAAAGTATCTAAATGATGGATTAGTAATAATTCACTCCGTAATTCCTAAAGAGATTCTATCGAAAATTAGACATAGTATAATAGGAGTAATTGAGGAAATCAGCGGAGAGAAGATCAAATATGAAGATAATCCAGATGAATTTCATAAAATAACGTCAGATTTGATTTGGGAGATTCTGAGTAAAAACCCGGAAAAAAGAAACTTATTATATCAATATATACAAAGAATTCCTGCTTTCTATGAATTAGCTAGTTTAGAGATTTTAAATAGTTTTGCTTTAGGGATAAATATAGATAAACCTAGTGTTAGAGAATTAAAAATTCAAATGTATCTGCCCTGGGAAAAATGTTTTTTCCAGGGATGTCATCAAGACATCAACTCCTTGGATTCTGAAAACAGTGTCACATATTGGCTACCTCTACATTTAGTAGAGGAAAAAAGCGCGGTTAGTTACTGGAAGAAGTCTCATAACGAAGGTCCTGTGAATCATGAAGAACAAATTGAAGAAGAATGGGGATTGTATAATGTGTGTGTTCCAAACACATATCAGGGTAAATATCCTGACGTCTCTAAGGCTTCTGTTACGGATGGTGATTTAATTGCTTTAAATAGGTTAGTGTTCCATTCATCTCCCAAGTTTGAAGATCAATTGTATGCCCGTTGGACTGTTTTGGTGCGTTATGATAATATATCAGGAAATGCGATGTATTCTGAAAAAACAAAGTATGAAAAATATACTCCTTTTACCTTAAAGCGATTGAATGAAGAAATATTACCGAAAATTAGACACTTTCTTTCACAATTACCAAAAATAAATTGGCCGGAAGAAAAACGTAGAAGAGAAAAATTGCTTCAAAGCAAGGAAAACACAAATAATGAATGATTTAGAAAAATTACCATTTCAGTCTAAACTAGCAAGTTTATATAATGATTCCAAATTGCCAGTGGAAGATAGGTTGTCTAATTTTCCAAGATTTGTCAATAGAAGAGATGTTGCCAAATTTTTAAATAGGTACGAAATTTATAAAAAGATAATTAATGTTCACGGTTCTGTTATTGAATGCGGCGTAAATCTTGGGGCGGGATTTTTTAGCTGGTTACATTTTAGTACAATTCTGGAACCATATAATCACAATAGAAGAATCATTGGTTTCGATACATTTGAAGGTTTTCAAAATATTTCCGAAGAAGACCGGGCAGGCGATTATTTTGATCAGAATAACTGGAAGGAATTCGCGAAAAAGCAATCTTATGAAGAAATTTTGAGTTCTTGTAAAATTCATAACGAAAATAGAACTTTATCGGAAATTCCTAAAATGGAACTCATACCCGGCGATGCAGCTGTTACAATACCAAATTACATCGATAAGAATAAGCATTTAATAGTGGCTTTATTGCACATTGATTTCGACATTTATGCCCCCTCCAAAATCGCCCTTGAAAATTTTATAATTAGGATGCCCAAGGGAGGGATTATTGCGTTTGATGAAATCAATGATGGTAAGGCGCCGGGAGAAACAATTGCGTTGTTAGACAGCTTAGGAATTAAAGATCATTATATATTTAGAAATTCTTTTGATTCAAATGTAAGTTATATTGTTCTCTAAAATACTTGTTATAAAATGCAAGATCTGATACTTACAGGTTTTACTGATTTTTTCCCAGATGAAAAGCAGAGAGTAGATGCCGTTTATCTTGCAAATTTTTGTTTTTTAAATAATCCCAGTGTTAATTTTGAAGATCATAGAAAATTTAGATTTATAGATTCTCCTTACAAAAATTGGACAGACGTCGAAAAGGCGTCTTCATACATTGATTCGTTCTATGACAGAGTTCTACCTGCAATTTGTGAAAGAATGAATGAAATATTTAAGGTTGATAAGAGCGAAAAATATTGGTCAATTGTTTTAATACGTTATTTACATAGCTTCATTCATATTTATTATGATCGCTATCTTAGATTGCTTTCGTTAAGAGAACAACGGTCGAAATTTAGAATAAAAATTTTAAATTATAATGAAGTCTTCATTCCAAATGAGGATTATTTTTTTAATCAGGCAACAGATTCTCACCATTACAATTTAAATTTATTGTCTGATTTTATCAGGGAAAATGAATACGGAAACAATGTTCTTCGTTTTGATGTCAAGGCTCCTTCTGAAAGAGCTAATGCAGTTGTTCCATTTTGGAGAAAAATTAAACAAAAAGGAAAGGGCATACTTAAAAACAAATATTTTGCACTATTAAAATATCGTTATAATGCAATAGATTCCATTCGGCTGGGTTTGGTATATGGACTATCTGAAAAGCAAAAATTGTCTTTATTACCGTCTAATAAGCTAAGTAGAATTTATAATAAATCTAAAGATGAAATACAAATTGAATCCATTTTTCCCAATAAGAATCAGTCTTTTGTAGAAACCTTAAAATTTGATACTCAAAGTGAGTTTGAAACGGTATTTAAAAAAAATTTTTTTAGATACCTACCAGATGAATTTAAAGTTCTCAAAATGGCAAAAAGGAATCCCTACAAAATATGGATTGGTATGGATGTATATAATTCGAATCGCTTTTTGGTGGCGGATACACTTGAAAGAGGAGGTAGCTGGTATTCGGTTCAACACGGTGGTGGTTATGGACAAATTTCTAATTTTCCTTTGGGGAAGATAGAGTATTGCCTCTCCGATGGCTTTATATCCTGGGGTTGGAAATATGATCAATCCGGTTATAAGAATAATATTATTCCTCTATCATCTCCGAGTCTATCTATATTGGGGAAACACGAAAAAAGGAATAATGAGATTTTGATTGTTACTCATACTTACTTCGTATATTTGATAAGGTTACAAAGTATCATGCTACCCGAAATGATATTAGATTATACAGATAATTTAATTAGCTTTTGTAATCATATTAATCAAAACGATGCTTATGAATATAAGGTTAAGACAACTAATATGAGTTGGGCAAACCATAATTATTTAAAGAATAAATTACCAAAAGGAGTCGAAATTTTAAATCCTGATAGTTTTGATATCGTGAAGAGAATGAAAAATTCATCTCTCAGTGTATTTGATCATTTAGGTACGGCCTATTTGCAGGCTCTAGCAATGAACGTACCGACGCTTTTGTTTTGGAACCCTAACCATTTCAAGGAATCTTCTGAATTTAAAATTTTTTTAGACTTATTGAGAGAAGTCGAAATTCTCTTTGATGATTGGAAGGCGGCAGCTAATAAGTTGGATGAAATTTTGAAGATAGGAATAGAAAAATGGTGGTTTCAGGATCGAATTCAGATAGTAAGGGATAAATTTCTTTTAAATCATGCGAAAATTTCTTCTGAGTGGCAAGGTGAATGGAAGCAATTTCTTGCAGGGCTAGTTAATATTTAAAAAACGATCTTATGGTCTCTATATACTTTCTATTCTATGAAAGAAGAATAGAACTTTCATTTTTTGTCTCATATGAATTTTGTTTGAAATCTTTGCTTTTAATTCAATCGAACTATTCGTTTACGATTTTTGAAGTAAAATAATAAAAATTCTATTTTCAATAAAGTTGATTTTTAAAGATCGAATATTTCTTAATAATTCAATTTCGGCTATAAAAACTTTATTATGTAGATATTCTAAGAATTGTAGTGATTATATAATTGAATTTTTAAAAGGCAATATTCTGAACGATGGAAAGTTAGGTGTTTTGTGAAATTTAATTACCTGTCAAATTTAGTTTACTCGGAGATCGTTTTTTAAAACTTTAATCTATAAAATCGTAAGTTTGTTAAATAGGCAAAAGTTTAAGCTTCTGTTTCTGTCCATAGATAAATTAAAGTATTTCTTAAAATTGTATTGAGAGGAATGGTTATATCTTAATGTTCTGTAAATGTTGTTATGTGTTTCTTTGATTAAACTTTAATAAAATGAGTCATATCTACTTAAATCATTTATTGAAATCGGACACACCGTCTTATGCAAACAATGGTAAGTTAGAAATCAATCGAACTCGTTCCATTAAAAATGGAGATACGTCGAACGAAACGGAACTCCTCTTTTCAAATCATATGGGTACACATATCGATGCTCCTTTTCATTTCGGAGACGATGGAAAAGCCTTGGACGAATATCCTCCCGATTTTTGGATTTGTGAAGTTCCATACACAATCGAATACTTTGCAGCTCCGGAAGAAATACTAAGTTTGGAAGTATTGTTTCCTTTTTTGGAAAAGATTCCGAAGAATGCGGATATTTTGATTTTGAAAACCGGCTTCGAAAAATACAGAACAACCAATCTGGAATATTATTGTTTTCAAAACCCTGCAATAGAACCAAACGTTGGTTTATGGCTAAGAAAGAATCGGAAATTGAAGTTTTTTGGTTTCGATTACATTTCTCTAAGCAGCCGAGCTCATAGAAATATGGGAAAAGAATCTCATCGCGCTTTTCTTTCCGAAACTCTGGGCGGTGTAAGTATAGAAGGTGACCCGATTTTATTAATCGAAGATATGAAACTATCCGAACTCGGGAAAACTCTTAACAAACTGATCGTCTCTCCCTTTCTTTTTGAGAAAGCGGACGGCGCTCCGGTCACAGTTTTAGCAGAACTAAAAAATTAAAATAGGTTATAGCGATGGCGAAGAGCATTAAGTATAATAACGATGATATAAGTAAATATTTTAGAGAAAATCGAATAAGATGGAACCAATTTTATAAATCTGAAAAAGAAGTTATAGAAAAAGTTTGGCCACAAGGAAATCCTAAAGTATTGGATATCGGTTGTGGCTGTGCAGGATTGGGTTTGGCTCTAAAAGAACGTTTCGATCATAGCAATTATATCGGAATTGAAATCAATTCACAAGCTGCAGTGATTGCGAAAGAGATTTATCCCGATGCGTTAATCTTAGAAGAGGATTTTCTTTTGCTAAATCATCCCTCGATTCGAGAAAATAGTTTCGATATAGTTTTCTCCCTGAGCTGTATTGATTGGCAGTTGAATTTCGAAACACTCTTACAAAAAGCTTGGTCTATGGTAAAAGATGACGGAATCTTTATCGCGAGTTTTCGGATCACAAATTCCGAAACTGTGAATGATATAAAAAAGTCATACCAATACATCAATTATGAAGGTCTTTCTGAAGGTGAAATCGCGCCGTATGTGATCTTAAATTCAAAGGAATTGATTAAATATTTTGAAAAGTTAGGTGCGGGTGATATTTTTGCTTACGGCTATTATGGCGCTCCGAGTAAAACGGCTCGAACTCCTTATAACCAATTGTGTTTCGGCGTTTTAGCGGTTAAAAAATCAAAAAAAGAAATTACTCAGTTCAAACGAGAATTTTTACTTCCAGCTGAAATTGCGCAAGCAATGGCATCTTTATCTTAAGAACTCTATTAAAACAAGCGATGAATATGAACGCTAATTTGAGAAAGCCATTATTAGATCCAAGTTTAGAAAGACCCGATTGGCAATTGTCAATTCCTCGATCTAATCAAAAACTCTGGCTTGATAAGAACGAAAATTTAGATCCGGAACTCTCTAAGGTGACTTCCTCATTGTTATCCGAACTGAATCCTATAACATTGTCAACATATCCGGAGTGCGGAGAGTTGTATCGTAAGATTGCAAACTGGACAAATACTTCTCCTGAATCGATCATCCTTACTCCTGGAAGTGACGGTGCTATTCGTTTGACTTTCGAGGCTTTTATCAACGAAGGAGATCTAGTCGTTCATACTTTGCCTACCTTTGCAATGTATCCGGTATATTCCAAAATGTTCGGCGCTAAGACGTTTCCACTTCTCTATGAAAAAGGTGAGAATGGACCTGTTCTTACTTTAGAAAAAATTTTAGAACACATCGCTCAAGTAAAGCCGAAGTTGTTCTCTATTCCAAATCCGGATAGTCCAACCGGTACGGTATTATCCGTAAAAGAATTACAGGAAATTATCCAACTCTGCGAAAAGCTAAATACAATCATTCTTGTGGATGAGGCATACCATCCTTTTTACGAGGATACTTGCGTTGAACTGACTAAAGAATTTAAGAATCTGATAATCGCGAGAACGTTTGCGAAAGCTTGGGGACTTGCCGGACTCAGGATTGGTTATGCGATAGGTGATCCTGAAATTATAAAATTTTATCATAAGCTGAGACCGATGTATGAAGTTAGCACGATTAGCATTGCTTTTATGGAGAAAATGATAGATCATTCTGACGCGATGTATGCTTCCGTAAAAAGATTAAACGAAGGCAAAAAATACTTCTCTGACGAAATGACTTCTTTCGGATTTAAAGTGCTAAAAACAAATGGGAATTTTCAGCACGTAAGTTTCGGTGAACACGCAGAAAAAATTCATAAGGTTCTCAAGGATCGCGTCCTTTATAGGGAAGACTTTAAAGAAGACTGTCTTCGGGGATATAGTCGTTTTTCAATCACTACAAAAGAAAATTTTAAACCAATCATAGAACTAATTCGTATGGAAATGAAGAATGGATAAAAAAAATATTTTAAATCAAAAGAATGCAAAGGTGGCTATCATCGGATGCGGTCGGGTATCGGGACATCATTGTAAATCTATCATCGAGACCGAAGGTGCGGAATTGGTTGCTGTTTGTGATTTGGACGAAAAGAAATCTAACGCATATAGAGATCAATATGGGGCGAAAGCTTATACAAATTATCACAAAATGTTAATCGAAAATCCGGAGATAAACACTGTAGCCGTAATTACTCCTTCCGGAATGCACTACGAGCATGCTTTGGAAATATTAGAAAAATATAATAAGAATCTGATCGTGGAAAAGCCGACTTTTATGAAGCCCTCTCAGCTCGATCAGGTTTTCGAAGCTGCTAAGCGGAAGGGACTGAGCATATTCCCGGTTTTTCAAAATCGACATAATCTTGCGGTCCAGAGGGTAAAGAAAGGATTGTTATCAGGGGAATTGGGAAAAATCAGAATTATATCAGTTCGTGTTCGTTGGTGCCGCCCTCAGCATTATTATGACCTCGCCGCTTGGAGAGGAACTTTTGCTATGGATGGAGGCTGTTTGACCAATCAAGGAATTCATCATATCGATTTGATGCGTTATTTCGGTGGAAACGTGAACGAAGTATGTTCAAAAATGAAAACGATGGGCGCAAACATCGAAGTAGAAGATACTGTGGTAGCTTCGGTGCTTTTTAACAATGGCGCTTTAGGTTCTGTCGAAGTGACAACAGCGGCAAGGCCGATCGATTTTGAAGCGAGTTTGTCAATCGTCTGTGAAAACGGTTTGGCACAAATAGGCGGTATAGCTGTAAACGAACTTCAAATTTATACACCAGATCCTTCCGCTTGTACACAAAATTCTGAAGATTTTTCCGGGAATGTCTATGGAAAGGGACATGGAAAACTATATCAAGAGATCGTCGACTTCTATCAGAAGAATATACTTTTTTCCGTGAGTTATGAAGATGCAAAGTCTACCATTCAATTATTAAACGCATTCTACTTGGCGGATGAAAGAAGAGGTTGGGCTAGAGCGGATGAATCGAATGAAAGCAATCGTTTGGGTATCGCGAATGAGGAACTTGCGAATTTGTATCGTACTCCTGCTTTAGTAAATTGAGATATGGCTATAAATTGAAATACTAATAGATTGTTAAAAATAAAAATGTAGGAAGAAAGCATATGGCAAAAATTTTAAGAGCAGCTGAGATTAAGCCGGATTTTGAAGGTTTAAAAAATAAATGGGAAGCGATGTTAGGAAAATACTATATAAATTCTCAAACTTTAAATCCAAAATATACTATGGAAGTTCCTTGTCCATTTTGTAACTCGAAGAAAATCGATCATTCTTTT
The DNA here is from genome assembly GCF_000332415.1 of Leptospira weilii serovar Ranarum str. ICFT. Lineage (GTDB taxonomy): Bacteria > Spirochaetota > Leptospiria > Leptospirales > Leptospiraceae > Leptospira > Leptospira weilii_A. The sequence goes on along the minus strand of NZ_AOHC02000052.1, from coordinate 95,504 downwards.
AATCTAAACGGTTTTCATCATATTACATGTATCGAATGTAAGACATTATACGTGAGTCCAAGATTATTGGACGTTTGTATTGAAGAGCTATATAGCGATGAATATTACAGTGAAATGTATACTCGTTCTATGTTGCCTATTTTTGAAAAAAGAAAACAATGGATTGGCCGTAGTAAATATTTGCAAATAATGAACCATCGGTCTAACGATCGTAAGGGGAAAGTTCTTGATATAGGCGCCGGTATCGGAGAAGTAATTGATGTTTTTAGAGAAGAAGGTTGGGAATCCCATACGATCGAAATGAATAAAGTTGCGGTCTCTTGGCTACAAACGAGAGGATATAAAAATGTTTTTCATGGTCCTTTGAACGACTATGAAACCACGGAAAAATTTGATGTAATTATGGCTTGGGGGGTAGTCGAGCACGTATTAAACCCTGATGTGTTCTTGAAACGAGTTTTTGATTTGCTTGTTCCCGGAGGTCTGTTTGTTTCGGAAGTACCGCACGGTCAATCTTTATTAATTGATATATTCAGGAAAACGGGACTGGATCCTAAAAGAATTCTTATGGGGGAACAGCATATAGTTCTTTATTCAACGGAAGCTTATAAAGCCCTTCATGAAAGAAATGGCTTTAAAAAAATTCACTTACAGACCAATGGCCTGGATGTAGATACTATATTTAAAGAAAGTAACGTCATTATTCCGGATAAGTTACTTGCATATTTGCAGGAAAGTATTGATGAAAAACTCTATGGGGATCTTTTACGTGGATTTTGGAAAAAAGACGAAAACTGGTAAACAACGGATAAAAAAGAATTAAAAGTGTATCACGGAATTTACATGTAGTTTTCGGTTGAAGGAAAAGACTTGTCTATCTTTAGTTTGTAAATACATATTCTTCCGTATTTTGAACGAAAGCTATTACGAAAATATACTTTAATGTTGTATGCTGCTCCTTGTAGAGCGACTCTTATCAAATGGAAATAAATTTCAATAATTTATCAAAAGAACATTCTAAAATTTTAAATCAAATTTGGGAAGACGGTATAAATGATTTTAATGAGTTTTACGATTCTGAAATTTTACAATACTCTAACGATCTAAACTATCTACTTTCCGGGGCGGCGACTAGAGACGTTTATCTAAATAAAATTTATGAATCTATTTGCTATATTAAGTTTTTAAGAAAAATTAAACGAGAGGAAGAGGAAGGCGAAGGCGTACGAACGGTCATAATAAAAAATTTAACGATCGCAAAAGTGCTTAAAGGCGATCCAGAATTGAAGGATATTAGGGTAATTTTTCCGATCAAACAAGTAATAAAGGAAATCGTTTCAATACCGGCGTTATATACACTAAGTATTTACCGAATGATTAAGGAATTTATATTGGTGCGTTTTTATGTTACCAAACATGAAATTCCTAATGATCTCATTTTACTCGATTCTTTTCTGGTCGAATCGTCTTTTTTGGAAGGCGAGTTTACGGATTTATATTACCCTGGCCTTCAAGATTCGATTCAAAATAAACCAAAAGTATTTTATTTATTCACAATCTTAGTGAAAAAATATAGGGTAAGCCTTCTCAAGCTTAGAAATTCAAATGTTAAGTTTATACATCGATTTCAATTTCTGAAATTATTTGACTTATGGATTGTCGTTATTCTGCCTCTAACTTTGTTGAAGCATCTGTATAAGCAAAATCTTGTATTTCAAAATATCAATATTACGAAAAGTTTTCGTTATGAATTGATAAGAACTTCCGTTTTAAGTTCAATATTGAATTCGATGCTAAATTATAGATTTATTTATCGACTGAAGCAAAAGAAAGTAGGTATTGAAAAATTCATCGATTGGTTTGAAAATCAGCAAATTGATAGAGGTTTTGCTTTGGGCCTCAAGAAATTTTATGAAGATTCTCCATATTACGGATGCTTGGGTAGCGTCCCGATTGCAAGCCAATTTCATTTGTTTCCGACGGAAAAGGAATTCGAGAAAAAAATGGTTCCTGGCTATATATTCCTTGTTGGTCAAAGCTTTATATCGGATTATTCTGAATATTGTAAAAATTTAAAATTGGATACTATGCCAGCCTTTAGATACACTCATTTGTTTTGCGAGAATGGTGAGAAACATTTGAAAGAAGTTACAAATTCAGGAAGGTTCGAGATTTTAGTGACGCTACCGATTGAATTGAATCAAATTTTAAAAATTCTTAGAATAGTTAAGAATATTCAGATATCATTGACTACTGGTTTTAAATTTTATTTAAAATTTCATCCTGTTTACTCCATGAATAACATCGAAAATTTTTTAAAAAAAAATAATTTTTTAGAATTTCCGATTTTGGAAGGTAACGTTGGGGAATGTTTGCAAGGGAAACATCTATTAATAAGCTCCACTTCTAGCACTTGCCTGGAAAGTATGGCTTCAGGTATTCCAGTTTTAGTCGTGACATCCAATGATGGTGTAACGCATTTGCCATTTTCTGAGAATATTACGAAAGAAATTTGGGCCTTATGTTATGATGAGCTAGATGTAATGAAAGAAATACATCGTTTTTCCGCGGGTTATGATTATGATCATTTTCAACATATAGCTAAAAGAATTAAAAAGGAAAGTTTTACTAAGCTGGATTCCTTTTCACTGGAACGATTTACAAACTTTGTATTTTAGCAGCGGTTACAGAATCAAACTTTGGAAAGTTTCTCTTCAAAAATTGACAAATGAAATCAAAAAAATCACGGTTTGTCATTTTCCGTCCGGAACAAGCAGATGGAATAAAATTGAACATAGGCGCTTTTCATATATTGCAAAGAATTGACGAGAAAGACCCCTTTTCAGTTATAAGATCGTCGTAGGCCTTATCGGTTCAACTAAAACTAAGAAAGGTTTAAAAGTCTTTGCGAAGATGGATAAAAGAAAATACAAAACAGGTATTAAAATTTCCGATGATATTATGAATTCTTTAAATATAAAAACACATAGATTTCATCCTGAGTGGAATTATTCCATCTCGTTTCAAAATAACGATTCTATTTCAGGATGATTGCTAAGTTGGATATAGCGAATAATGTTCTAATAAACAAAGGAATATAAATTAAATTCATTCTTTCGATATCATATCGTGAAAATTTGAAAGCAGTGCGTATATCGAAGAGTGGGATAAAAATAATTTATAGGAATATTCGGAAATTACAAATGAAGAGCCTGGCTATTCATATTATTAGTAAATTAGAATATTTAGAGATTTTAGGAGCATAGAATGAGAACCATTGGAATTATACCTGCAAGAATGGCCGCGTCTCGCTTTCCGGGAAAGCCCATGTTTCCTATTTTAGGGAGACCTATGCTGGAGCACGTATATCATCGTGCAAAGTTGTATTCACATTGGGATGAACTCGTGATCGCGACTTGTGACCAGGAAATCTTCAACTTTGCAAAGAGTAAAAACTTTCCCGTCTTTATGACGGGTTCCCATCACACAAGAGCGTTGGATCGTGTCGCGGAAGCGGGGACGATGTTTACACAAAAGTTAGAAGATGAGGATGTCGTCGTTTGTGTCCAAGGCGACGAACCAATGCTTGCGCCAGACATGATGGATGCGGTCATTGCTCCTTTGAAAAATGATAAGTCTATACCGGCTACCGTACTCGCAATGCACATAACGGAAGAAGAAATTTGGAGAAATCCCGATACTGTTAAAATTATCCACAATGCCAAAGGAGAGGTTTTATATACATCCAGAATGCCTTTACCTTATTGTAAGGGTAATTTTTCGCCCGAATTAGGAGCTCGTAGAATTTACGGAATTTTTGCATTCCGGTGGAAATATCTACAAGAATTTACGAAACATCCTGAAACCAGACTGGAACAGTTGGAAGCGTGCGATAGCAATAGAATTCTGGATATGAACTTTACGCAGTACATAGCGCCTTATCCTTACGTTCAATCCTATTCGGTCGATAGTCCTTCCGATATTGGTCTAGTCGAAAATCATATTCAGAAAGACAAATATTATAATCTTTACTAATTGTTTTAAAAAACTTAAATCATATGAAAGAACTGAGGGTAGGGATTGCAGGCTACGGTGTCGTAGGCAAAAGACGGAGAGATTGTATCGATCGTCATCCACATATGAAAGTTGTGGCTGTATGCGATAAAAATTTTAAGGAAGAAGGTCAGTTTCCAGACCAAGTTCGTTATTATTCCGATTACAATCGACTTCTCCAAGAGGAATTGGATGTTCTTCTTGTTTGTCTGACGAATGACATTGCACCTGACGCTACGATAGCTGGTTTGAACCGAGGTTTGAATGTGTTTTGTGAAAAACCGCCGGGAAGAAACATGAACGACATTGAAAGGGTGATTCTTGTCGCTGAAAAAAATCCCACACTCAAGCTAATGTATGGTTTCAATCACAGGTATCATGAATCCGTTAAAGAAGCCTTACAGATGATTGCTTCCGGAAAATTAGGAAGAATCATCAATTTAAGAGGAGTTTACGGCAAATCGAAATTGATCACGTTCAACCAACCGGATTGGAGAACGAAGAGAGAAATTGCTGGCGGTGGAGTATTATTAGACCAAGGAATTCATATTGTCGATTTGATGAGATTATTTGCGGGTGATTTTATAGACGTTCATAGTTTTATTTCGAATAGCTTTTGGAGATATGACGTAGAGGATAATGCTTACGCTATCATGAGAACGTCCGATGGGATCGTGGGAATGTTAAATTCCTCCGCTACACAGTGGAGACACCGCTTTAATCTGGATATCAATCTGGAACGGGGGAGTATCATCTTGGGCGGTATACTTTCCGGCTCGAAAAGTTACGGAGCGGAAACTATGACGATCGTAACCGCGGATCCCGATAACGACAACGGAGACCCTATTGAGCAAACAACTCGTTACAATAAGGATTTATCCTGGGATGAAGAAATTTCATACTTTGCAGATGCGGTTTTACAAAACAAAGAAATTAAAAGCGGTTCTTACCAAGAAGCATATCAAACTATGAGATTGGTATATCGGATTTATTATGCCGATCCGGAATGGAGAAAAAATTATTCCATTCCCAACCCTGACCAAAAGTAGTTTTATTCGTTCTATCATAAACCAATGCAAATTCTATTTAAAAATAAGACAATTCTTGTAACGGGAGGAACAAGGGGAATCGGAAGGCAAATTGCGACCGAATTTCTCGCGTTAGGCGGAAACGTGATCGTTACGGGGACTTCTGCTGAGCGGGGGGAAAATTTTAGACATCCGAATTCAACTTATCGATCCGTGGACTTTCGGAATAGGGAAAATCTGAACGATTTTATCAAATATTTGGAAGGTTTGGAAAGACTCGATGTTTGCGTCAACAACGCGGGAATCAATCGCATTAACTTTATCGAAAATACTTTGGATAAAGACTGGGACGACATGCAGAATGTAAACGTCAACGCTCCATTTTTTATAACAAGGGCTGTCTCGAAAATAATGAAAAAGAATGCATATGGAAGGATTGTAAATATCGCTTCCATTTTCGGTTCGATAAGCAGGGAAAAACGAAGTATTTATACGATGACAAAATACGCAATTCGTGGTCTTACCGTGTCGACTTCAAATGAATTAGCAAAATTTAATATACTTATCAATACAGTTTCTCCCGGTTTTGTGATGACGGACTTGACAAAAAAAAATCTCAGTGAATCTGAAATAAGGCAGTTAGAAGCTCAGATTCCCATCGGAAGATTGGCGAAACCAGAAGAAATCGCAAAAGTAGTTTTATTTTTAAGTAGCGACTTGAATACGTATCTGACCGGTCAGAACATCATAGTTGATGGAGGGTTTGTAAATGTCTGAAACAATCCGAATCAAATCATCTCATAAGAATTACGAAGTCCTATTTACAAACGACATTTACGATGTTTTACGCGGTCTTTTCGAAGAGGGGGCTTTCTTTGTCGTAGACAGCAAAATATATTCCCTATATCTGAAGGATCGAATCGATTCTACCGTCATTGGCAAAAAAATGTTCTTCATCGAGGCGGAAGAACAAAATAAAAATATCGAATCTTCACAAAAGTTGATCGAGAGTTTGATTGCGAACGGAGTAAAAAGAAATAGTAAAATTGTAGCGATCGGCGGTGGTATCACCCAAGACATCGTTTGTTTTACTGCATCCATTTTGTTTAGAGGAGTTCCTTGGATTTTTATACCAACCACCTTACTGGCACAAGCCGATAGTTGTATCGGAGGAAAATCTTCGATCAATTTTCAAAATGTTAAAAATTTGATCGGAACGTTTAATCCTCCCGATATGATTTATATAGATCCCGTTTTTCTGAACTCTCTAACCGAAGACGATATCAAATCCGGAATCGGCGAAATGTATCATTACTACTTGCATAGCGCCTCTAATTTAACTGAAGATTTACATTCCAAAAGACAGGAGATTTTTTCGAATCGTAACAACTTGGTTCGTTTTATCTACGAAAGCCTTACTATTAAAAAGAAAGTGATTGAAATCGACGAATTTGATCGAGGAGAAAGGCGTAAGTTTAATTATGGGCATACTTTTGGCCACGCCATCGAGGCGTTGACCAACTACGGGATCAATCACGGACAGGCGGTTACCATCGGGATGGACCTTGCAAATTTTCTTTCCTATCGATTTGGTTTGGCTACAGAGGCAGACTATCGATCGATGAGAACTTTATTAAAAGCAAATTTTCCAGACTTTCAGTTTTCGAATTTTTCAATCGATGAGTATTGTAACCTTCTTCAAAAGGATAAAAAGAATGTGAATGCCAATTTAACCTGTATCTTGAGTAGAGGTATGGGAAAGTTGGAAGTTTATGAGATGGAATTGAATTCGAAAAACAGGAACTTAATCTCAGAATATTTTTCCAAAGAATATATCAGATAATTTAGATGAAAAAGAAAATTTTTATTTCCACGTATCCTTTCGGAAACCACGATCCGGAACCGTTGGATTTGTTGAATCAAACCGGCTGGGAGATCACTACCAATCCTTTGAAAAGGAAATTGAAATCTACGGAAGTCGCTGAAATTGCAAAAGATGCGGATGGGATTATTGCAGGAACCGAAGACTTAACTCCTTTGATTGAGGCGAATCCGGGTTTGAAATTTATTTCAAGAGTTGGGATTGGGTTGGATTCCGTACCGCTTTCTCTTTGTAAAGAAAGAAAGATCCGAGTTTCTTATACGCCTGACGCGGTAACCAAAGCGGTTGTAGAATTGACAATCGGTTTAATGGTTTCGATTACTCGCTATATTCCCAATGCCGATCGTGAATTGAGAAAAGGAAATTGGTCAAGGTTTACTGGAAAAAGATTGGGTGAAAGTGTGATCGGTTTGATCGGGCTGGGAAGAGTCGGAATGAATGTTTTAAAAATTCTTTCCAGCTTTCGTCCCAAGAAAATTCTAATCAATGATCTCGCAGACAAATCCTCAGAAGCTGAACGTATTCTAAATCAGCTCGGGATTCCATTTTCCTTTGTGGAAAAAGAAGAGATTTATGCTAACTCTGACGTCGTATCTCTTCACGTTCCTCTTACGAAATACACGAAAAACCTAATCGATTCCAAAGAATTAAGAATTTTTAAAAAAGATTCTTTTTTGATCAATACTGCAAGAGGCGGAATTGTCAATGAAACCGCTCTCTACGAAGCGTTAAAAAATGAAACAATCGGTGGGGCAGCGATCGACGTATTCGAGGAAGAACCTTATAAGGGTAACTTACGTGAATTGGAGAACGTATTATTGACTCAGCATATGGGTTCTTGTTCTTATGATTGTAGACTTTTAATGGAAAGAGGGGCCGCCGAAGAAATCATTCGATTTTTTAAAGGCGAATCTCTTCGTAATGAAGTTCCGGAAGATGAATATTTAAATCAACTTTAGGTATTCATATTCTATTATGCCAGATTTAAAAAATTCTAAAGTCTCTATTTTGATATGGGATGTCAACGATCCGATTCCAAACTTCGATGGAATTATTCTACTCTGGAATAGTTTTTATGAAGATCAGAAACTAAATATTCATTCTATACCGAGATTAGTCGAATCGAAATCCGATTTGTATAGAAAGGAATATCTTTCTCTTGCATATGAAATTGGTGAGGCTAAGATTCAAAATCGTAGGGTTGTAGATTGGTTGGAAATCAGACCAGGACTTAGTTTTTGGTGGATGTCTTTACTTGTTGAAAATAACTACGGAAAATCGTCGGAGATTCCAAATCGGATCAAATTTTTTGCCCTTTTAGATTTTTTAAATCCGTTAAAGATCGACTCCATACGATTTTTTACGGAAAGCCGAGTTCTTGCAAAATCTATAAAACAGTATTGTAAGACTCGAAAGATAAAATACAAAATCGACAAAAAAGAAGTTAACGTTTCAATAGTTCATAAAATTCGTCGTTTTTTACCTTTATTCTTTCAATCATTTATTTTCCTTTTTCATTTTGCAATAGGTAGGTGGACTTTTTTTTCCAAAAAAAAGAATACGAATTCTTCGAAGTTAGTTTTTTTTAGTTATTTTTTAATTTTGACAGAGACCTGGCGAAACAGAGTATTTTCTCTTCGGATTATTGGGGAAAACTCGTCGTTTTGTTAAAAAAAGAAAACATTTTGACTCGTTGGTTTCACTTTTACGTAGATTACGAAGTGTTACCAACGATCTCTGATGCAAAGAATCTAATTGAGTCTTTCAATGATACGGAAACAAACCAATTTCATTCTTTGATCGAAGAATATCTTTCGCTCAAAGTCATAATACAAAGTATCTTTGATTTCTTAAAAATGAATGTTGTTTCTTTTCGGATACGTAAGATACGGGAATTTTTGAAATATCAAAATGCTGATCTACGATATCTTTATGAAAACGATTTGATCGATTCTTTACGGGGTCGTGCAGCTATGCTGAATTGTCTTTATATCAATCTTTTTTATCAAGTTTCAAAGGACTTATCCGAATCAAAAACTGTATTCTATCTTCAGGAAAATCAATCCTGGGAAATCGCGTTGGTTCACGCGATGAAGACGCGAAATTTAAATGTTTTTGGCGTGCCACATGCCACGATTCGATATTGGGATTTGAGATACTTTTACGATCCTCGTTCCTACCACAAAGATTCAAATTGTTTCCTACCATTTCCGGATCAGGTTGCGATCAACGGACCTGGAGCGAAATCGGCTCTGCTCGAATCCGATTTTCCTTCGGATCGAATCGTTGACGTGGAAGCTCTGAGATATATGTTTTTAAATCAGATTTCTCATAAAAAAAAAGTAAAGAGATCAAGGATTCCCAAGGATATCGAATGTTAATTTTGGGAGATTATCTTCCCTTAGCTACTTTCAGGCGGATGCAAGTATTTTCTGAAGCATATTCTAAAATGAACTCGAACTGTACTTTTACCGTCAAACCACATCCGGTCTGCCCTGTATCTAAAAGAGATTATGAGGATGTTGAATTTAATATAATTGATTCTCCTCTGGTTTCTGTATTAGATCAGTATGATTTCGTATATACTAGTAATATTACATTTGCCGCTGTAGACGCTTATAGCGCAGGACTCCCGGTGATATCTTTTTTGGACGGAGAAACCTTGAATATGAGTCCGTTGCGCGGAAGACGAAATGTTTTTTTTGTATCGAATGCTTCTGAACTAATAGAAGTTTTTGAGTCCGTAAAAAAATTGAGTGCCGACGATTTAGATTCCTTTTTTAATTTGGAAGAGGACATTCCTAGATGGAATGCACTTATTGATTCTATGATAAAACAGCAAGGCGAGTTGTAATGAAAACAGTGATACTTTGCGGTGGTCTGGGAACTCGTTTGAGCGAAGAGACTACGGTAAAGCCCAAACCGATGGTGGAAATTGCCGGAAAACCAATCCTCTGGCATATTATGAAGATTTATGAATATTACGGATTTGGAGAGTTCATTTTGGCATTGGGTTATAAAGGAGAAGTTATCAAAGACTATTTTCTCAATTATCATGCGAGAATGAGCGATCTTACCGTAAGTTTAAAATCGGGAACGGTGGATTATTCGAATCCTACTGCGGAAGATTGGAACGTGCAGTTGATCGATACCGGCGCTCTAACAATGACTGGCGGAAGATTGTTGCGTTTAAAGGATCAATTATCAAAAGAAACTTTCATGGTTACGTATGGAGACGGCGTTTCCAATGTAGACATTCAAAAACTTGTGAGCTTTCACAAATCTCACGGAAAACTTGCTACAGTTACTGCAGTTCGTCCTCCGGTTCGTTTTGGAGAACTTTCGATATCTGGAAATCAGGTAACTCAATTCCAAGAGAAACCGCAAGCAGAAGAAGGTTGGATCAACGGAGGCTTTTTTGTTTTTGAACCGGAGATCTTAAATTATATTCAAGATGAATCGACGATGTTGGAAAGAGCGCCTTTGGAGTCTCTTGCGAAAGCGGGTCAACTGATGGCGTTTCATCATGCCGGTTATTGGCAGTGTATGGATACGCTCCGAGATAAACAGACGTTGGAAGAATTGTGGATCCACAATAAAGCTCCTTGGAAATTAACGTAAGCATGTTTCAAAATATTTATCAGAATAAAAAAGTTTTGATTACCGGACATACCGGTTTTAAAGGATCTTGGCTTGCGGTCTGGTTGCATTCCTTAGGAGCAGAAGTGGCGGGATTCTCTCTCGACTCGCCGACTTCACCCAATCATTTTGATCTGTTGGGATTAGATCAAAAAATTAAGGATTTTAGAGGGGACATTCGAGATCGAAAATCACTTTCCAATGCGATCGATGAGTTCAAGCCGCAAATCATATTTCATATGGCCGCTCAGGCTCTCGTTCGTAAATCGTATCAGGATCCTGCGTCTACTTTTGAAACTAACGTAATGGGAATGGTGAACCTTTTGGATTTGATCCGAACAAGAGATTGGATTGAGGTCGCGGTTTTGATTACTAGCGATAAAGCCTATAGAAACGACGAATGGTGCTGGGGATTTAGAGAAACGGACGCGTTAGGCGGTCATGATCCATATAGCGGATCCAAAAGTTGTGCTGACTTGGTTGCTCAATCGTTTTACCATTCCTTTTTAAAAGATTCTAAAACGAGGATAGGTATCACCAGAGCAGGGAACGTGATCGGCGGTGGAGATTGGGCGAATGACCGAATTGTTCCGGATAGTATAAAAGCTTGGTCAAAAGGGGAATCCGTATCCATTCGAAGTCCCTTGGCGACACGACCTTGGCAGCATGTTTTAGAACCTCTGAGCGGTTATTTGCTGTTAGGTGCAAAACTGTATCTTGGACAAGACGGATTGAATGGAGAAGCGTTTAACTTCGGACCGGAAGCGAGCGTCAATCAAACTGTATCAGAATTATTGAATGCGATGGTAGAAAGATGGCCCGGAGTCAAGTGGTATGTTCCACAAGGTTATGAAGGCGGAGGGAAAGAAGCGAATCTTCTCAAGCTTTCCTGTGACAAGGTATTGTTTCATTTAAAATGGCAGGCGGTTCTCGGATTTTCCGAAACTGTTGATTTTACCGTAAGTTGGTATCGCAATTGGTTGGAAAAAAAAGAAGAGATCTACACCTTTACACTTTCTCAAATTCATCTTTATTGTGAATTGGCATCGAAGAAGAATTATGTTTGGATAAAGTAATATGAATATGAGCCAAGAAATGTTGGAAGGAGTTGTTGTGATCCCTTTGAAAGAGATCTTCGACCCGAAAGGTTCCGTATTGCATATGATGCGTTGCGATGATCCAGAATATTCAAGTTTTGGAGAGTGTTATTTTTCCGAAGTCAATCCAGGAGCAGTGAAAGCTTGGAAGTTTCACAAAAGACAAACGCAAAACTTTGCGGTACCGATCGGAAGGATTCAGTTGGTTCTATATGATAATAGGGAAGGGTCCAAAACAAAAGGACAAATTCGTGAATTCATTTTGGGGAGACCCGGACACTATCAAAGAATTAAAATACCTCCTCGAATTTGGTACGGATTTACTTGCATATCCGATGAAAAAGCTTTTGTCGCAAATTTTACGGATATCCCTCACGATCCGACGGAGTCCGATCGTTTGTCGGAAGACGATTTATCTATTCCATTCATTTGGGGTTCATGACCAAGAAGAAAATTTTAATAACAGGTTCGTCTGGCCTCTTAGGCGGAAGAATTTCTAAGTATTTGGGAGAATTAGGAGAATCTGAAATTCATTTAGGAACTACAAAAAATTTTCCCTTACCAGGTTATATCCGGTATGGAAAAGTCATTCCAATGGATTGGAATTCTCAATCTTCATTGGAAACTATCTGTGAGGAAGTAGATACAATTGTACACTGTGCAGGAATGAATGCACAAGATGTAGTAAAAGATCCGCAAGGGGCGCTCGAGTTTAACGGAAAAGCTACAGGGCGTTTACTGGATGCTGCGATCAAAAATCATATTTCAAAATTCTTATATTTTTCAACTGCTCATGTTTATGGAAGCCCTTTGGAAGGGAACATTACGGAAAATTCTCCATTAACAAATCAACATCCTTACGCTCTTAGTAATGCGGCGGGTGAAAAGGAAGTTAACGATCGTACTACATCGGGTGAAATTTTCGGAATTAACCTTCGTTTGTCAAACGCCTTTGGAGCGCCGGTTGATCCGAATGTCAATTGCTGGATGTTGCTCGTAAACGATCTTTGTAAACAAGCAGTTATGACTCAAAAAATGGTACTGAAAACATCTGGGTTGCAAAAAAGGGATTTTATTTCCATTCAAGAGGTATGTCGCGTAACTTATCATCTTCTCCATATAACACCACATAGTGAAAATAATACGTATAACGTCGGTGGGAAAAGATCATTGACTGTTTGGGAGATGGCTAACTTCGTTCGAAAACGTTGTAAATCGGTTCTCGGTTTTTTACCGGAACTGGAAAGGGTATCTCCGGGGGAAAATGAGGCTTCGCTCGATTTGGATTTTGATATTACAAAACTTCTTTCGTCAGGATTTCGATATTCCGATACATTTACTTCGGAGGTCGATGAACTATTAGTTTTTTGTAATTTACATTTCAAGAATTAAAACTTATTTCTTATGAATCCCCTCGTTTCAATCGTTATTCCTACTTACAATCACGCACATTTCTTAAAACTGTCTCTATCTTCGGTCGTCAATCAAACGTATCAGAATTGGGAAGCGATCGTAATCGACAATCATTCTATTGATAATACGGACGAAGTCGTGGCTTCCTTTCTGGATTCTCGAATTCGCTTAACAAAAATACACAATAATGGAGTGATCGCCGCGTCCCGAAATAAGGGAATTCAAGAAGCAAAGGGAGAATGGGTTTCTTTTTTAGATTCGGATGATTTGTGGTCGCTTCACAAATTGGGAAGAATTGTTTCGGAAATACAAAAATTAGAGAACCAAATCGACGTCGTTTGTAACAATGAAAACATGGTTCAGTTCGAGACGAAAGAGCGGATGCTTTTAAATTATGGCCCCTATGAAAACGATTTTTATAGAAAGATGCTCTTTTATGGAAACCGACTTTCTACCTCGGCTACGACGGTTAGGAGAATGTTTTTAACGGATAAAAGTTTGTTATTCAGCGAAACCCCGGAATTCATTACCGTTGAAGACTATGACCTTTGGTTAAGGTTGGCAAAGGCAAAAGCAAGATTTTTGTTCATCCCGGAAGTTTTAGGAGAATATACGATTCATGGTTCCAATCAGTCGGCTTCTTTAGAAAGACATTTGAATCATCTTGAGAATTTGATTCGACATCACGTATTTGAAATTCAGGATTTCGAATCGAATAAAGAAAGTCTTTGGAGACGATTCAAGGTGAGACTTAAATTCGACAGAGGGCTTGTATATCTTCGGGAGAGGAAATGGATTGCCGCTTGTAATTCGTTGGTTCGATCGTTTTTTCAGTCGCCGATTACTTTTATCTCTTTGTTGGCGGCTAAATTTAAAAATCGATTCGATAAAGTATGAAAAGATCTTACGCAAATACGAACTTTTCACTCGGATTGATTTTTTAGTTAATGTGAGTTCGATGTAAACAATGCGAAAGCGATTGTAGTATTATGTTGCGACCTGAAACGGCGCCCCTTAGGAAGCCCGTTTCATTGAGTTTAGGAGCAACATTGAGTTCAAGCGAACAACTCAATGTTGCGCTTCTACGGTCGCTCGGGAAACTCAAAACGTTGCTGCCTGCTGTCGCAACGTTAGGTCGCGAGCCAGTCCGCTATAAAATTCGCGAGCTGCAACGACGACCCAGGAAACGCCTTCCTATGAGTCGTTGCATTGAGTTTCTTATTCGCCCAAATTTTCTTAGACCGAATTCACGTTAGTTAAGAAGAATATTAAAATAAACTGAAGTTACTGTTTGTAGAATACAATGGATACAATATTAAAATCGTTAAAACTTGCAAAGGACGGAATTTATTCCGCTGAGATTCCCGTTTCGGAACAGGAAGTTGAATTGAAGATGCGAAGTGAGGTAGCTTCCAAAGAATATTCGGATTATTCCGAAGTCATTTCGAAGAATCATTCAATTCCGGTAATGGATCGGGAAATAAAACGATTCTTAAAGAAGATAAAACCGAACGGAATCATTTTGGATATAGGAGGTTGCTGGGGTTGGCATTGGAGAAATATTCCTAACGAAAGACCGGATGTAAAGGTGATCGTCGTGGATTTTCTAAGGGAAAACTTAAATCATGCAAAGAAGTTTTTAGGAGATTCAATCGGAAAGAACGTTTATCTTCTCCATGCGGATGCTACTTCTTTGCCGTTTCAAGATCAGGTTTTTGACGGGGTCTGGACCGTTCAAACGTTTCAGCATATTCCCGATTTTGCAAAAGCCTGTAATGAAGCCTATCGTGTTTTAAAACTGAATGGAACGTTTATCAACTATTCTTTAAATGCGACTCCGCTGAATCGTATCATATGTTTTTTGGCGGGTAAAAACTATCACAAAGAGGGGAAAATAGAAGGAAGTTTTCTTTTGAATAGAGCGAATAAAGCTCAAAAAGAAATAGTAGTTCGCCTCTACGGTACACGAAACGTTAGAGAAGGTTATTCCGAATGTTTTTTTCATCCCGATCTTAGATTAACCTTTAGCGGAAGAAAAAATAATTTCTTCGGGATTTTGGATTACTATTATTCCAAAATTTACGGATTCAATGCGTTCTTGGCTCGCCAGAAAAGTTTTAAGGCTACTCGTAGATAATTTAGAATCGAATGTCTTTTTTTCATAATATTTTAGCGGCGTCCTATCTTCCTTTGAAAATTTTCAATACGCTGTTACGTTCTTTAAAAATTAAGAAGAATTCCGAATTAAGGGTTTTGCTTTATCATGATATAACTTCGGAAGAACGTCCTCGTTTCCGTTCACAACTGGAAAGAATTTCTAAAGATTGGAAGTTTGTCTCCCCTGAAGTTTTCTGCGAAATGATCAGTGGAGAAAGAGAAATCGTAGGTCGAAATCTTTTGCTTACGTTTGATGACGGTTATCTTTCGAATAGAATTGTTGCAGAAGAAATTCTTGAACTTCTTGGGATCAAAGCTTTATTCTTCATCATTTCCGATTTCGTTGACGTTCAAAAAACGGAAGAGAGAAAGAATTTTATATCGGAGAATATTTTTCCCAGTTTTACACCGGAACAAGTGCCCGACTTTTGGATTCCCATGAATTGGAAAGATCTGGAAATATTATTAGACAAAGGTCATTCTATAGGAAGCCACACGAGAACTCATGCAAGGCTTTCTGGAATCGATTCAACGGATCGACTCCGAGATGAAATCGTCGCATCGAAAAAAAAATTGGAAAACAAACTAGGAATTAACGTTAGACATTTTGCATATACGTTCGGAGATTTGGGAAGTTTCAGCAGGGATGCTTTAAAAATCGCGAGAGAAAATTATGAATTCGTGCATACGGGGTTGAGAGGGAAAAACAAAGTTTTACAAAATTGGGTTATTCGACGAGAAAGTATTTCACCGTCGGATTCAGATCGTTTGATAGGAGCGATCTTAGAGGGCGGAGCCGATATTCTTTACACGGGAAAACTTCGAATCTATGAATCTTGGGGACGGCATTGATGTTTTTGTTGGCTCCGTTGCCGAGTTGGAAAAGTTTAATCTCCGCATTTTCTTTAAAAAGAATTGATGAAAAGTCCCTTTCAAAAACATGGATGGGCCCTTCAGATGTCTCCGTATGGTTTTCAAAATCCGCTTGGTCCTTATTGGCGATTGCAGTTTGGAAGCAAATTCATTCAGACCGGAAAGAAATTACCTTTTGGTTGCCCGACTATTTTTGTAATTCTTCTTTGTTTCTCCTTCGCTCTAAGGGAGTTAAGTTTGTTTTTTATCCGATTCAAGAAAACCGCGAACCCGATTACGCTGCTTGCAAAGAATTAGCTAAGAACAATACGATGGATGTTTTTGTATTGGTTCACTATTTCGGTAAACCGAGTGATACAAACCGAGCCTTTGAATTTTGTCGATTAAGAAATGCGGTTTTGATTGAAGACGCCGCGCACGTGCTGAAACCGATTAAGGGAGTGGGTGAAAAGGGCGATTTTATATTATATAGTCCTCATAAACATCTTCCGATTCCAGACGGAGCGATCTTAGTTGTTCGAAACTCAGGCCCTTCGAAAATTGTTTGGGATCAACAAGATGAAGATCGAATCAACGAGGTTTTGAAGAAACATTACGAGCAAAACGGCAATACGAGATTCTTTTTGATCAAATGGTTTTTGAAACGTCTGCTTCAGAAATTAGGATTTCGAAATCGTAAAAATTCTAATTTAGATTTTTTGAATGAAATATCCACGCAGATCGTCTCCTATCCTTTTTTTTCTTCGTTTGCGAAGAAAATGTTAAACGAATTAGCCCCACGACTCAATGAGATCGCGAGAACAAAAATTCGGATTCAGAAAATTTGGGACGAAATTTTGTCAAATCGCTATCAACTTCATATCGATAGAAAATCGGCAGGTTGGGCTCCATACTTATCAGAATATTCCTTTGACGAAATCGATACGGCAAAGTCAATGTTTCAGACCTTATTAAAAGATGAATTGCCTGTTTCAACATGGCCGGATCTTCCTTCGGAGATATATGATAATCCTTATTATTATTCAAATGCAATTAGATTGAGAAATTCAAGATTATTTCTATCTATACATCAAACTTTACCAATTTATGATATAGTTAAATATAAGATCGTTTTACATGATACTGGTAAAGATGTTATAAAATTAAAGGTAAGGTGGAATTCCATTGCTCGTGAAAATTGGGATAGTTTATTCGAACAAATTCCTAATTCAAACCTTTTACAATCATGGATATATGGAGAAAGTAAAGGGTTATGCGAAGGATGGAAAGTTCATCGAGGTATTTTTACTTTCGAAAATCGCGAAATTGCGATTGTTCAAATGCTGGAAAAATCCGTTTTGGGAATTTTTAAAGTATATAGAATCAACAGAGGTCCTCTATTTTTTAACGAAGTGAATTTTGATCTTAAAGAACTAGTGTTTAATGAATTATCAAAATTCGGCAATTTATTAAAAGGTTCTGTATTATTCTTTAACCCAGAAGTTAGTTTGGACGGAAAGTTTTTAATTTTTATGAATCAGATTGGATTTAATGAAACTAGATCTAAACCGTGGTCTTCTTCATTTATAGATCTTACAAAAGATTTAAATTTTTTGAGACAAAAATTGGACGCAAAATGGAGAAATATGCTGACTGGTTCTGAAAAAGATAACTTAATTTTGGAAACTGGATCTAGTGGTTTACTGTTTAAGTGGATGCTTCAGAGGTATCAAGAATTGACCTCAAGTAAAAATTTTTCCGGAATTTCTCAAAGTATGCTATTACAAATGAAAAAAAGTCCGAACGGAAAAGATGCTTTTTTAATTTTAAGAGCGATCCATGAGAATGAACCGATTGCCGGCGTATGTATTGCAATTCATGGATCGGCCGCAACTTATCTCATTGGGTGGAATGGAGAATTGGGTAGAAAATTAAGAGCGACTCATTTTCTATTATGGAATTCTGTTGTTCAGTTGAAAAAAATGGGTTATCTTCGTTTTGATTTAGGAGGGATTGATCAAGAGCGCACTCCCGGTGTAGCAGAGTTTAAATTGGGTATGAATGGGGATAAATACGATCTCGCTGGAGAGTTCTGGAAAGTATGAAATTTGGCTTGGATACGAATATCGTCTATCCCCCTTTGTCCGCAGTATATTCGATTTTATTAATATTTGGCTGTGATTTTTTAGGGTTTCACACTCTAAAATTATTCCAAAGTAGTTTGGGACAAATCAAGAATACTTGGATCCGGTGGCAAGCCCCCTTGATGGGCGCTTTATTATTGAGCATTGTATTATATCCTTTGGTATTATTCGGTTTTACTTCTCGCACTTTTATGAAAAGTGTCGCATTTCTTTTTATAGTTTTTGGTCTTATAGATATATTTTTTTTTCTGAGAGAAAATATAAACAAAGTAACATTTAGTAATTTTTATAAAAATCTTTTTAAAAAAAAGGAATATACTCGCGATAAAGTAACTCACTCTAATCTAGAATCGGAACGAGGTTTTGCATATAGAGAGGATTCTCTGATTCGCTTTTTCAAAATAAAATATCTCTTCGTTAAAACTAAGTTTGACTTGTTTGAAAAAAATAAGTTGTTAGATCTATTCATAACCTTGTTGATGATTGGTTATGGGTTTCTTTCCCTTGGGCCCGTTACAAACGCCGACTCTTTAGATTACCATATTGGAGTTGCCATTGAAATTTTAAACCAAGGAAAAATGCCGGTATTTCCCGGCTGGTTTCATGGAAGATTGGCCGGAAACGGGGAAGTTTTGAATGCGTTTGGTTTAAGCTTAGGGGCCGAACAATTTGGTCCTTTACTTCAATTTTGCGGTCTTTTGGGAATATATGGAATATTAGCTTTTTATACTTTTTCCAAAACAATTTCTGAAAATGATGAGACATGGAGAAAGATTATCGTTCTTGCATTTCTTTCGTCTCCGGTTTTGGTTTTTTTAGTAAGTTCACCCAAACCTCAATTACTTCAAATCGGAATGACTTCGTTTGCCGTAGTATTACTTTTAGAAATTGGCTCTAAAGTAAAATCCGATAAAAATAAATTATCGATTTTTAGTCTTATTTGTATGTTGATTCTATCCGTTACTCAGGCAAAATTTTCGTTCTTTTTATCGGCGTTCTTAATCGGTTTTTTTTCTATAATTTTGTTGGGTTCTGCAAGGTTATTTATTTATGGAACTTTGATCGGGATATTTTTCTTTGTTTTAATCATTTTTCCTTCTGCGTTTTGGAAGATGGAAAATTTTAATAGCTCCATTGTCGATGCGATTGTTTCCCCTTTACCCGGTTCATGGCCAGGCACGACGTTATTTGAATCAGCCCTTCGGAATTATAGAGACAGCACATTGAGTTTTCCAATGTCTTTGGTAATTCCCAATACCTTTGGAGTGATTACAACTGTCATCGGTTTTGGATTATTTTTGATAATATTCATAAAACCGAATGCTAGTTTACAAACACTTGTATTGAGCGCAATGGCGGTAATTTTTGTAATTTTCGGAAGCCTGATGGGGCAAAAAGCTTCTAGATTTTTTTTGGAACCGTTCATTTGGGTATTGATCTCTTTAGTCGGTTTAAACTCGTTTAAAATATGGAATACTGGATTCGTTAAAGAGGCTGTAAGTTTGGGAATTGTTTTACAAACTTTGATTACTTTTGGCATTCTTCTTTTTGGTATTTATCAGTTATTTCCTGGAACTTTTTCTATTCAACTGCGAGAAAAAGTTATGAATCAAAATGCAAATGGATATGATCTGATGAAATGGGTCGATGCCGTCTTGCCTAAGGATGCAGTCTTATTGTCTCAGCATCGATCGATTGCACTTTCCCAAAGGAAGACCTTATCCTTAGATTGGTCTAAGTTTGTGGATTTTAATTCTGCAGATGCAAACACTTACTTAAAACAAATCAAAAATGAAAACGTTACTCACATCTTGATTTTAGGCGATACGATCAAAAATACTCCGTTTTCGGACTGTTTGGGGAATCCAATCGGTAGTATTCACAGTAGTCGACATGCTACTCGGAATCCTTTTGGGCAGAAAGATTTTTTTACAGCTATGCTTGTAGAGTTTCAGTCCGGTAAGTTGCCCCAATGTGCGAATTCTACACTCTGACTTGACAAATCATTTTCTTTTTACAATGAAAGTTGATTTGTTCTTTGAGCAGTTGAAAACATTAAAACAATTGTAAAACGACGGCGCTCGTAAGTTCCTACATTGAAAATCTCTCATAGGAGATCTATCGTGAATTTTAAATTTTTTTAATTTAACATGTAAAGAAACTTTGCCGTGTATCGATCGAAATTGGGAGAAGATTAAATGATTATTGAATTGATTCTTTTTATAATAGCGCTTCTTTTTTTATACATAATTAAGGTAAATATTAAAGAATGGAAATTGATCATAGATCATAACTTTCTAATTATGTTAGGATTTATTTATTATTGGTATTTGCCCTTTATTGCCTATGAAATCGGAAACAAAAACAGACTATTTTTAAGCATTGATGTCGTTGAATTGTATGAACGAGTAAGTTTAGAAGCTAAAATATACTATTTAGTTACTTCTTTGCTTTTAGTTGTTTCTTTCGTACTTGGAGAGATTGTTGCTAAAAAGAAAGCTCGCCAGTGGAATTTTTTGAAGACGGAATTCAATTTTTCTAAAATATCCATGGATTTGTTTTTTTACGGTTTAGTTATATTTGGAATGATAGCTCTGAAATACATGCTCCCCGTTTTATTCAGAGGGTATTCCGCAGTTTCGGAATGGCCGCTTCAAAGGGGTTGGTTCATTTCTGCGAATATTGCTTTGATTGTTTTATTTTGTATAAATGCTTCTTTAGAAATAGATGCTATGCAAGGATACGGGTGGAAGCAAAAGTTCTTCAAGATATTTTTCAATAAGTATTTAATAGCCTCCTTGTCATTTGGGCTTTTAATGTATTCAACCGGGGATCGCGGATATTTGACTTTGTCGATAATTTCCATACTTTTGATATTACAGAGACTATTTAAAAATTTTAAACTAACTGTAATTGTTTTTATCTTAGTGATTGTAGCAATCATTAACTCGATATGGGGCAATATTCGTGTAGGCATACCGGTGACTTCTTTCAGAATTATGCAAAATTTATTTATGGAACCGGGTTATGTAGGGATGACCCTGCTTTCTCATTTAACAGAAAATGAGCTTCAACTGTTTCATTTTCCTACTCCTTTATTGAGCAACCTAATTGGCATCATTCCCTCTGTTATATTTCCGGAAAAATTTAAATACATTCAAGCTGCAAAGGAGCTGGGAAACAGTATAAGCTCATTTCAAGGTACAACCCACAATTATGTGGAGTTAGTGGTCAATTTCGGATTGATCGGAGCCATGATATTTATGTTTTTTTTATCTTTAGGTTTAAATTTTTTAAAGAGAAAAAAAAGTTTGTCCGGTGTTTATATAGCAGTCTGTTCCTTTTTGCCTTTTTTCTTTTTTAGAGACCTTCCGAATACGCTCATTAAATATATACTTGAGTTTACCGTAATACAAAGTGCTTTATTATATTACATTAGCTTAATGATTCAAAAAGTTCAGAAGAAAACTTCGCTGAATCATGAATAAAGATGATTTTTGATTTCAGGCTTTTATATTACCTTCGATTCTTAAAATTTCAATGTTACATCATATTAGAATTATTGAAAAATTAATTTTCGACAACTTTGTTTTTATTCAAAGAACTTTTGATAGTTGGACTTTTAAATTCTTCCAAAAGTTTATTTTTATAAGGTTGTATCAATCCAAACAATGATCTTAGGAATCGACGCATCCAACATACGAGGCGGCGGTGGAGTGACTCATTTGATTGAGTTCTTGAATGCCGCGCAACCGAATAGATATGGTTTTCATCAAGTTTATATTTGGGGTGGAACGGACACATTAAATAGTATCAAAGACAAACCTT
The DNA here is from genome assembly GCF_000332415.1 of Leptospira weilii serovar Ranarum str. ICFT. Classification (GTDB taxonomy): domain Bacteria; phylum Spirochaetota; class Leptospiria; order Leptospirales; family Leptospiraceae; genus Leptospira; species Leptospira weilii_A. The sequence goes on along the minus strand of NZ_AOHC02000052.1, from coordinate 73,411 downwards.
GGCTTGAAAAGGTTTATGAATCTTTATTAGATAAATCTTTTTTATATAGGTTCTTTTGGAACCGGTTTATATTGAGTAAAAGATTGAAAGAAACCAAATTGGATCTCCTTTTTGTTCCCGGCGGCACCTATTCGGGTAATTTTAGACCGTTTGTAACGATGAGCCAGAACTTACTACCATTCGAGTGGAATGAGATTAAGAGGTACGGTTTTTCAAAAAATACTTTTCGTTTCATTATGCTTTATTTTATTCAATCATACACATTTCGAAAAGCGGATGGAGTGATCTTTTTGACCAAATTTGCGAGAGATGCCGTTTTAAAAAGAGTAAAGATTCCAATCGAGCGAATCAAAATTGTGAATCATGGGATTAATAAAAAATTCTTTCGAGAACCAAAAAAGCAAAGAAGCATTCAGTCTTGTTCAATTGAAACTCCATTTCGGATTCTTTATGTATCTTTTCTCGGAGAATACAAACATCAATGGAACTTAGTATATGCGGTTGGAAAACTTAGGAATGTCGGGTATCCGGTTGCGTTAGATTTAATCGGTAATCCCGATGAAGTCAGGCCGTTAAAAAAATTAACCCGCGCAATGCAAAGCGAGGATCCGAAGGGTGAATACATTCAATATCATGATAGGATCGCATATTCGGAGATTGAAAAAAAATACAAAGAAGCGGACCTATTCGTTTTTTTATCTTCTTGTGAAACTTTCGGTCAGGTTCTAACTGAAGCAATGGCTTCGGGGCTTCCGGTAGCATGTTCGAATCTTTCCGCTATGCCCGAAATATTGAAAGACGCCGGTGGATACTTTAACCCGCTCAATGTGTCGTCAATTGTGGAAACTTTAACTTCAATGATCGATTCCGAAGAGATGCGCGGTAAGCTTTCTCAAAAGTCTTTTCAGTTAGCCAAGGAATTTTCTTGGGATAAGGCGGCGGACGAAACATTTGCATTCTTACAAAATACAAAAGGTAAATTAGGAAAATGACAAAAATGCCAAGTAGAGAAGAATTAGTTTCTTTAATTCAATCCAAGTTATCATCAAAGTTAGAGGAATTGAAAAAAAACTTTCAAAACTCTATTAACGAAGTAGGAGTTCGTTATTGTTATCTGGATGATGTACTTCCGGAAGAAATTGCAAAAAAAATCTACTCTGTTTTTCCAAAGAAAAACGAGATGCGTTTGATGAATAGTTTTCGAGAGAAAAGATATACTTCAAAAAATTTCGATCAATTCGATCCTATCTTAAAAGATATAACCTTTGCGATTCAAGATGAGAAAATAATTCGCGTAGTAGAAGAGATCACAGGAATCGTTGAGCAAACACCGGACCGGACCCTTTATGCGGGCGGTTTAAGCTTGATGGGGAAGGGAAATTTTCTCAATCCCCATATTGATAACTCTCATGAAATGACAAGAACTCGATATCGTACCTTGAACCTTTTGTATTACGTGACTCCCGAATGGTCTCTCGAACGAGGTGGAAACTTAGAACTATGGGATAAGAAAGTCAAAAAACGAGTAACGATTGAGAGTACGTTCAACCGTTTGGCGATCATGGAAACAAATCCTTGGTCCTGGCATTCTGTAAGTCCAATCGTGGTCGATGAAAATCGTAACTGTGTTTCTAATTATTATTTTTCTCAAAAATCTCCAATCGGTAAAGAATACTTTAATGTTACGAGTTTTATCGCGCGCCCTGAACAACATTTAAGACGGATGATAAGTAATCTTGACAATCGATTGAGAAATTTGGTTCGTCTTGTAAAGCCGACGGGTTTTGCAAAGAAAGATATTTATATTCAAAATAAAGAAAATTAGAGATAGGTAAAGTGAATTCTCCGTTATTTACCTTTGATTGCTTTGTCCTTTGAACGTATCTATTCGATATCCTTCGTATGAAAATGTGATCGTTTGGTCTTTCGTTCAAGGCAGTGTTTCATTTTTTTCAGGAACGTCTAGATAATGCTTTGTATTTTAATCCTGAGGATCCTATGAGTATAGCGGAGTCTTTGGTCCAACTCATTGAGTCTCCTAAGTTAAGAACGAAATTAGCGCAGAACGCCTATAAAAAAAGTAAAATCTATAATTGGAAAAAAACCGCACATTCTACGTTCGGTTTTTTTCATGATGTTTTAGTAGATAAAAACAAAGTACCTGGAGTTTAAATAAATGTTTAAAAACAAATCTCTTTTGATAACAGGAGGAACCGGCTCTTTTGGAAAAGCGGTTTTAGATCGATTTTTGAATAGCGATATTAAAGAAATTAGAATTTTTAGTAGAGACGAAAAAAAACAAGATGATTTAAGAAAGAAATATAACAATTCTAAATTGAAGTTTTTTATCGGAGATGTCAGGGATTTGGATTCGGTTCGGAGCGCTTTCCGCGGCGTTGACTATGTATTTCACGCAGCTGCCTTGAAACAAGTTCCATCCTGCGAATTTCATCCTTTAGAAGCCGTCAAAACAAACATATTAGGAACTGAAAATGTGATCGAGGCAGCTATTCAATGCAATATTAAAAAAGTGGTATGTTTAAGTACCGACAAAGCGGTTTATCCTATCAATGCAATGGGAATATCCAAAGCAATGATGGAGAAAGTCATGGTTGCTAAATCTAGAAGTATCGAAAACTCCGAGATGGTAGTCTGTGGGACTCGTTATGGAAATGTAATGGCTTCTCGCGGATCTGTGATTCCGCTTTTTATAGAGCAGATTAAAAATAATAAACCGCTAACTATAACGGATCCGAATATGACTCGATTTATGATGTCTTTAGAGGATGCGGTGGAACTCGTGTTGTACGCGTTTCTAAATGGAAATAACGGCGATATTTTTGTACAAAAAGCTCCTGCTGCGACGATTGAAACTTTATCGAAAGCATTGTTGGAATTGTTGGATCATGTTAATTATCCTATTGAAATTATAGGTACTCGTCACGGGGAAAAGCTCTACGAAACTCTCTTAAGTCGTGAAGAAATGGCGAGCGCGGAGGATATGGCCGATGATTATTATAGAGTTCCCCCTGATTTAAGAGATTTGAATTATGGAAAGTTTATTGATCAAGGGGAGAAAAAAATTTCTTCTTTGGAAGATTATAATTCTCATAACACGGAAAGACTCAACTTAGACGGAATGAAGAAAATGTTATTAAAGTTGCAGTTTATTAGAAATACAATCGAAGGAAAGATAGCCGAAATCATTGATTGAATTATGAATGTTTTAATAACGGGCGCAAACGGTTTTATCGGAAAAAATTTAACTTCTCAATTGTTTGAAACAAAAGAGTTTAAGATCCTTTCTTATGTCAAAGAAACTACCGAGGAGGAATTATCCCGATTGATTTCCGAAGCGGATTTTATTTTTCACTTAGCTGGAGTCAATCGTCCTAAAGAGTTATCGGAATTCAAAAAAGTAAATACGGATTTAACGGAATATATTTGTAGTTTATTAAAAAAGAAAAATAAAAAAACTCCCGTTCTTTACTCGTCTTCAATCCAAGCTACTTCGGATAATGAATATGGTAAAAGTAAATTAGAAGCCGAACATTTACTCAATCGTTTACAATCTGAAAATGGAAATCCGGTTTTTATCCTCCGATTGCCAAATGTTTTTGGAAAATGGAGTCGTCCTAATTACAATTCTGTTGTGGCTACTTTTTGTTATAATATCATTAGAGATCTGCCCGTCAAAATTAACGATCCTGATACAACCCTTACTTTAGTGTATATCGACGACGTGATCGATAAATTCTTCAGTATCTTAAAAAATTCGTCTCCTAGTTTCGATCCTAATATTCATTCATATGAAATAACTTTACAGCAGCTCTATGAACGATTGCAGTCATTTAAACAAAGTCGTAAAGATTTAATAATTCCTAATGTAGGGACTGGTTTAGAACGAGCTTTATATGCAACGTTTACTAGTTATTTAGATACCGATTCGTTTTCTTATTCAGTCCCTCAATATGAAGATCAAAGAGGCGTTTTTGTAGAAATGTTGAAGACCAAGGATGCGGGTCAATTTTCTTTTTTTACAGCCCATCCGGGTATAACACGCGGAGAGCATTATCATCACAGTAAAATTGAAAAATTTCTTGTTCTGACTGGAACGGCAAAGTTTCGTTTTCGGCATATTCTAACAAATGAATATTTTGAAATTATAACCCGATCGGAATCTCCTCAAATCGTTGAGTCTATACCGGGATGGACGCATGATATTACCAATATCGGCCAAAGTGAAATGATAGTAATGCTTTGGGCAAGTGAGATTTTCGATAGATCTCGACCGGATACGTATTCTTGTAAAATCGATATATGAAAAAATTAAAAGTTTCCACAATTATAGGCACAAGACCGGAGATTATCAGGTTATCTCGCGTTCTTGTAAAACTGGATCAATATTGTGATCATATGATAATTCATACCGGTCAAAATTATGACTACGAACTCAATGAGATTTTTTTTAATGATTTGGAACTTAGAAAGCCGGATCATTTTCTGAATGCCGCAGGCGCATCGGGTGCGGAAACGATCGGAAACGTTATTATTAAAGTTGATGAATTACTTTCTCGGGTGCGTCCGGATGCGGTTTTAGTTTTAGGAGATACAAATAGTTGTATGGCGGTCATTCCCGCGAAAAGAAGAAAAATACCTATTTTCCATATGGAGGCTGGGAATCGCTGCTTCGACCAACGTGTACCCGAAGAGATTAACAGGCGTATTGTCGATCATACTGCCGATATCAATCTGACTTACAGTAGTATCGCTAGGGAGTATCTTTTGAGAGAAGGTTTACCTTCCGAAACGGTCATTAAAACGGGAAGCCCAATGTTTGAAGTGTTAAATTACTATTCGGAAGGAATCCAAAAATCCAATATTTTAGAGAAATTGAATGTTACAGAAGGGAGATACTTTGTTGTAAGCGCGCATAGGGAAGAAAACATAGATTCGGACAAAAATTTCACTAAACTAATAGATATCATTAATACCATAGCGGAAGTATTTAAATTTCCAGTTATTATTTCGACACATCCTAGAACGCAGAAAAAAATCGATGTATTGAATGTCTCGTTTCATCCGCTCGTTCAACTTTTAAGGCCCTTGGGTTTTAAAGATTATAATAAACTCCAGCTATCATCAAAGGCCGTTCTTTCCGATAGCGGCACGATTACGGAAGAATCTTCGATACTTAATTTTCCCGCTTTGAATATTAGAGAGGCGCATGAAAGACCGGAAGGAATGGAAGAGGCGATTGTAATGATGGTTGGTTTGGAAAAAGAAAGAATATTACAGGCTCTTCAAGTTCTGGAAAAGCAACCTAGAGGAGAACTTAGACTTTTAAGAAACGTGAGTGATTATAGTATGCCAAATGTTTCGGAGAAAGTTGTTCGAATCATTCATAGTTATACTGATTATATAAACCGAGTGGTCTGGAAAAAATATTAGGATCCTATTTTGAAAATTTGCATCGTCGTCGATGATTATATGCCCGGAAGTACGAAAGTCGCAGCTAAAATGATGCATGAGTTGGCTATAAAACTCAAAGAGAAAGGGCATGAGATTACTGTCATTACGCCTGGGATCGGATTGAGTCAAAATTATAAGAAAACAAGTTTAAATGGAATTTCTATTTTACAATTTTCATCGGGTCAAATTAAGAACGTTTCAAAAATAAGACGCCTTATCAATGAGTGGATGCTTTCCCAAAAAGCATGGAGATATTTAAAAGAATATTTTATTCAAAATCACCATAATCTGATTATCTATTATTCTCCTTCTATTTTTTGGGGAAACTTGGTGTTTCGACTGAAAAAACTTTGGCAAGCTCCTTCCTATTTAATTTTAAGAGATTTTTTTCCACAATGGATCATCGACAACGGCATGATTCGCGAAAAATCTTTAATAGCGTATTTTTTCAAATATTATGAAAGACTAAATTACAAAGCTGCGGATAGAATCGGTATTCAATCGCCCGGTAATATCGAATGGTTTTCTAAAACATTTCCTGAATTTAAAAACATTCAACTCCTCTATAATTGGGCAACCGATTTACCGGTATTGAATCAAAGTAACCTTTATCGTAAAAAGTTGAATTTAGAGGGGAAAGTCGTTTTTTTTTACGGAGGAAATATCGGCCAGGCCCAGGATATGATGAATATTGTTCGTTTGGCAGCGAGGATGCAATCTCATACAAATGTTTCATTTCTATTGGTTGGGGCGGGGGATGAAGTAGAGTTAGTTCGAAAATCTATTCAGGATTTGAAATTAAGTAATATGATTCTACTTGGTTCCGTGCCGCAAGAGGAATTTAAAATCATGCTAGCAGAGTTTGACGTTGGGCTTTTTACTTTGCATTTTAATCATAAGACGCATAATTTTCCGGGCAAAATTCTTGGTTATATGGTTCAGGGAAAACCCATTTTAGGATCTGTAAATATGGGAAACGATCTTAAACAAATATTGGAAGATTCCGGATCCGGTTTGGTTACGACTTCCGGAGATGACGACGGTTTTTATAAAAACGCACTTATTTTACTAGACGATAAGATCAGAAAGCAAATGGGTAGAAACGCAAATTTATTACTTAAAAGTAAATTTTCCATTGATAACGCCTCTGATACTATCTTGAAAATTTTTTCGTAACTTATTATGTATGTCCGACGCCATTCAAGAATGCATGAGCAAGTGCTATTAAGCACTCTTTTTCAGTTAACGGTCGGCAGTCTATTGGTTACTTGTATTACCATAATTCCTCGATGGGGATGGGATTTTTGGAATCATATAGACAAGAACAGTTTAAACTCGGCCATCGGCGTTTTAATTGCTTTTAATATTACTTTTATTTCCTTAAGGAGATTATTAAAGTATCCTGGGACTCAGTCTTCCGCTTACATTTTACCTACGACTGCAATCGTATTCGGCATTTTGATTGCTTTCTATTTGATGAATAGACTAAACTATAGCGTTCAAGTCATCCTATTAGGTTCTTTTACTACATTATCTTGGTGTTATATAGGATATTTTATAGGGCATAGATATCGTTTACAAAGGTTCGCGTTAGTGCCTTTTGGGGAAGCGTTAGAATTTCGAGAGACTCATGGAACCCAGTTTGTTTTTTTAAAACAACCAGATTTAGGAAAGGAAAGATTTGATGCGGTAGTAGCGGATCTTCGTGCAGAGGGTTTAACTCCCGAGTGGGAAAAATTTTTAGCACGTTGTACTTTATCGCGAGTACCCGTGTATCATACGAAACAAATTATAGAGTCTTTAACCGGACGAGTAAAAATTAGACACCTATCAGAAAATGAATTCGGCTCGTTGTTACCTTCTCGGGCTTATGAAAAAATAAAACGGATGATTGATTTTATAACGGCATTAATCTTTCTGCCCGCTTTTCTGCCTTTTATGTTTCTAATAGGGATACTTATACGCTTCGAAAGCAAAGGGAAGATCGTATTCTCGCAGAAAAGAATGGGTTATCGAGGAAGAACTTTCACCATGTATAAATTTAGAACCATGTACGTTGAAAAAAGAGGGAAAGGATTTACCCAGGGAGAAAATGATATTAGGATCACTAAGATCGGAAAAATATTACGAAAATATCGTTTTGACGAAACATTACAAATTTTAAATGTGTTGAAAGGAGATATGAGTTTTATTGGTCCTAGGCCGGAATCTATGGAACTTTCAGAATGGTATGAAAAAGACGTACCATTTTTCGCATATCGGCATATCGTTAGACCCGGTATATCCGGTTGGGCGCAGGTGGAACAAGGATATGCGGCGGAAGTGGACGGGATGAATGTAAAATTAGAATACGATTTTTATTATATAAAGAATTTTTCATTTTGGCTGGATATGTTAATTACGTTTAAAACCTTTAAAACGATTTTTACGGGCTTCGGGGCTCGATAAAATTTACAGAGTGTTTCCAAATCCCGTTCAGCTTATCAAAAATATATGGCTCGTCAGGGAAACTGAGCATCTCGCTCTCTACAGGCAAGCGCCGGGTAGGTTATTATTTGGGGAGAGCCTATTTGATTTGTTTTTCATTTAAAAAGGTATTGTCGGTGATCGATTATTTGTTTAAGCCCCGAGTTTTTTCTTTTCCCATCGTTCTTTGGATTTGTTCGATTTCAATCGGCTTTGGAACGGTACACGGACGTCTTTCCTTGCTGACGATCGGGTTATGTTTTATAATCAGTATTTTATTAATGAGACAAGTTAAGTGGAGTATTCCTTCGGCTTTGGCTTTGCCGTTGATCCTTTCTTTTTTATTAGCTTATTTCTTTTTTTATAAAACCCCGTTTATGCCCGAACATATAGACGGTAAATTGTATCCTATCAGTTACGCATTTAAGGCGTTTCCCGTTCTGTTTTCATTTTTTATTATTTTCGCGCTTCCGAATGCAAAACAAAAAGAGTTTTTTTTTATAGGAATCGCTTTCGGTATGTTTTTGTTCGCAATCATAAATTCAATTGCGACCTTTGTTTACTTGGATCCTCCGTATTACGGGAAAGCGTTTCATCTTTTTAATAAGGCGGAATATAATTCTCCGGGGATTACCATTCTTGCTAGTATACTTCCTATTGTTCTCTTTTGTCTTAACGGTTATCTTTTTGATATAAAGAAAAAATCAAGATGGAAGCATTTATTTTTTTTAATGATACTAACCGTTAGTATTTCAATTTCATTTTTATTCAATGCCCGGACTTTCTTTTACATTATCATTCTTAACGTATTTTTTATGACGACGATTCAACTTCGGAGGTTGTTTTTTGCTTCGTCTTTAAACAAAGTTTATAAAGTTACCATCGCACTGTTAAGTATTTTGTTTCTAAGTTTCATTTTTTATATGTTTTTGCAAGATACAAAAATAGGTCAGAGGATTCTACATGGCGAATATTCCATAAAGTTGAAACATTATATCGATTATTGGAACACGATTAAAAACGGTTTTTTTATATATCCTCAGATTTCGATCGAAAACAACGGAACTTTTTGGTATCACAATGTGTTCTTTGATTCGCATAAGACATCCGGCCCGATAACGGCGTTACTACTCTACATCTATTCGTTTTTCATTTTTGTCATCGCCGTCATTAATTCTTTCAAGGGAAATCGAAGATCCGTTCGGTATTTTCATTTCTACGTTTGTTTGATTCCGTATCTGGTTACTACGATTCCATGGGAATCTTCGGAACCGCAGATGATGGCATTGTTCTCTGGATTGGGAGCTTTGATTACGACCGTAGCCGATGATGAAAATACGGAAGATCTTTGCTGAACTCGTTTCATCAATCAAAAGACAACACCCATTGGAATTACTCAATAAATTATATACTCGATATCCGAATCTGAAAAATATATTGCATAACAGCGGTTGGCTGTTTTTCGATAAAATTTTCCGAATGGGAATGGGAATGTTTTTAGGGGTATGGATCGCCCGATATTTAGGTCCGGATAATTACGGAAAACTAAATTATGTGATCGCATATACGGCGTTGATCGGTAGTTTTACGAATCTTGGTCTTGACGGAGTGGCCGTCAGAGAACTCATCAAAGAAAAAACTCATAAAGAAGAAATCATTTCCACCTCGTTTTTACTGCAGTTCATCGCCGGTGTGTTTGCCTTCGGTGGTGCAATTATTTTAATACCGTTTCTTCGACCCGACGAGCCGGACCTATTCTGGATGGTATTTCTCGTAGGATTTACGCTGGTTTTCCGGGCCTTCGGAGTCGTAAAGTATTGGTACGAAGCACAGGTACTTTCTAAATACTTTGTCTGGCTTGAAAACGGACTGTTCTTTATATTTTCCGGAATAAGGATCCTGTTGATACTGAATGGTTTGGGAGTATTCGCGTTCATTTGGGTCGGTCTCGTGGAATCATTTATTAGTTTATTCGGATATTATTTATTATATAAGTATCATGATGGAACGTTATCCGTAATCCATGCCAATTGGAAGAGGGCTCGTGCATTGTTGAGGGACAGTTGGATGTTGTTGCTTTCGGGGCTTGCCGTTATCGTTTATATGCGGATCGATCAGATTATGATCGGACAAATGTTGGGAGACGAAGCGGTCGGAGTTTATACGGCTGCGGTCAAAATCAGCGAGGTTTGGTATTTTATACCGATGACGATCGCTTCGTCGATCTTTCCTGCGATTTTAAAAGCGAAAGAGTTCAGTCAAAAATTGTACTTAGAACGTTTGGGTCTTCTTCATTCCTTTATGTTTTTATTGGCGTTATTGATAGCGATACCGATGACATTCTTATCCGATCCGATTATCCGTTTATTTTTCGGGGAAAAATTTTCGGAGGCGGGCGCCATATTGGCGATCCACATTTGGGCCGGAATTTTTGTTTTTTTAGGCGTGGCGAGTAGCCGTTATTATTTAACGGAGAATTTACCGAGGGGGGAATTGTATAAAAGTATATCGGGTTGTTTGACGAATATATTATTAAATTACTTTCTAATTCCGCTTTATGGAATTAAGGGAGCAGCCGTTGCGACCGTAATTTCACAGTTTATCGCGAGTACTTTATTTAATCTTTTCTTTAAACGTACGCGTGAAATATTTTTTATACAGTTGGACTCCGTTCGTTTTTGGAGATTGATATATCGGTTTAACGATTTTCGGAAGTCGATAACGTAGGAAATTTACGATGAATTTGGCTCCAATCGCACTTTTTGTTTATAATAGACCGGAACATACAAGAAGGACCATCGATTCTTTATTAAAAAATGATTATGCGGATCAATCCGAATTATTTGTTTTTTGCGACGGGCCTAAATCGAATCTGAATTCGGATAAGATCGAGGAAGTCAGGTCAATCGCCAAAAAAACCGTAGGATTTAAAAAAGTTACGGTCCTTGAAAGGGAAACGAATTTAGGTTTGGCAAACTCTATCATCTCGGGAGTGACCGAACTTATAGCCGAATACGGCAGAATTGTCGTCTTAGAAGACGATATGATCACTTCGAAATATTTTTTAACTTACTTAAATCAAGCTTTAGAATATTATGAAAACGTTGATCGAGTCGCTTCCATACACGCCTATCGCCTTCCGTTTAACGCTAAAATCCCTGAAACTTATTTTTTAAGAGGGGCTGATTGCTGGGGATGGGCGACTTGGAAAAGGGCGTGGGATTTATTCGAGCCGGATGGACAAAAACTTTTGGACGACTTGGTATCAAGAAAACTAACGTATGAATTTGATATGCAGGGATCGTATCCTTACACACAAATGCTAATGGATCAGGTTTCCTCCAAAAACGATTCTTGGGCGATCAGGTGGCATGCTTCCGCGTTTTTACTGAATCGATTGACGTTGTATCCCGCGAGATCCCTTGTGCACAATATCGGATTGGACGCCTCGGGGACACATTGCGATATTACGAATGAATACGACGTCGATTTGAGTTCGTCGCCGATCAAAATCGAAAAAATTGAAATCGAGGAAAATAGAAAAGCGAGGGATTTGTATCGAGATCATTTTCGTAGACTACGTAGGTCCGGTCTTAAAAATCGAATTCTCAATCGAATCATGCGACTACTTAAAGGTTTTTAAACCGTGTAAATTTAGCTTTTGTTTTTCGAATCGATTTAGAATTCGAAATTTTAAACTATAACCGAAATACGTTCAATGCAAATTTTTAAATATCCCTGATGAATTCAAATTTACGAATATACTTAAAAAAACTGATCTATAAACTTTTACCTCCGATTTTTTTCGATTTACTGAAGTTTGCTCGAACTCGATTGAATACACGAGTAAAGTTCGGGAAACAACCCGGGTCTCTTCGCATCGGCTTTAACGGCATCTACGAAACTTGGGAGGAGGCGGCGAAATTATGCGGATCTTACGATTCGGAGAAAATCATAGAAAAGTGTAAACAGTCCGTTTTAAAAGTGAAACAAGGTCATGCCGCTTATGAGAGGGATTCGGTCCTATTCGATAAGATCCAGTATTCTTGGCCCTTAACATCCGCATTACTTTATGCGGGAACGATGACAAACGACGAGTTGAACGTTTTGGATTTTGGAGGTTCTTTCGGTAGCAGCTACTATCAGAATCGAATTTTCTTGCAAGGGATGAGAGCGTTGTCTTGGAATATCGTGGAACAATCGAATTTTGTACAAGTGGGCAATGCGTTTTTTAAGGACGATATCCTTCATTTTTACGATTCAATCGAAGCTTGTGTAAGGGATCGAAAAATTAACGCATTTTTAGCTTCGAGCTCCTTTCCGTATATCAAGGATCCGTTTGCCTTAATCAAAAAGATAATCGATTACGAATTTCCTTATATTATAATAGATAGAACTTATTTTATCGATTTGCCGAAGTCCGTCGTGTCCGCTCAACGAGTTTCTCCCGAAATTTACGAAGCGTCGTATCCGGCTTGGTTTTTTAACTTTGAAGAATTTGTTTCTTTGTTCGATAAAAAATATAAGCTGGCGGCCGACTTTAACAGTTATTTACAAGCCGTAGAAACGTTAGACGGAATACCGACTAGAGAAATGGGAATGATTTTTGAAATCAAAGATATCGGAAAATGAAATATCTTTGTACTCTATTCGATTTTAATTATCTACCTTTGGGACTATCTTTGTATGACTCCATCGGTCGTCATTTCGGGGATTTTCATCTTTGGATTCTTGCAATGGATGATAAAACTTACGACTTTCTTAAAACGCATCCACTCGAACACGTTACGGCGCTTTCCTTGAACGAAGTCGAGTCGGGGGATGTTTTGGTCGCAAAAGGAAACCGAACTTGGCAGGAGTATTGTTGGACACTTTCTCCGGTTTTACCGTCTTACGTCTTGGCAAAAAATCCGAACATCAATCACATCACTTATTTGGATTCGGATATATATTTTTTTTCCGATGTGACTCCGATTTACGATGAGATTGGAAAACATTCCGTCATGATTATCCCGCATCGATTTCCGGATCGTCTCAAACATCTCGAGGCAAACGGAATTTACAACGTGCAGATGGTTTATTTCAATCGGGATGAAATCGGAATGAAATGCCTCAATCGTTGGAGGGAACAATGTTTAGAATGGTGTTATAATAGAGTTGAGGACGGTCGTTTGGGAGATCAAAAATATCTGGATGTTTGGCCTCGGACGTATGAAAACGTGTGTGTATTAAAAAACGAACGATCCGGCGTAGCTCTTTGGAACGTGGAAAAATATACGGTTCGATTGAGAGACGGAAAGATTCAAATCAATGGAAGTCCGCTTATATTTTATCATTTTCATATGTTTAAATTCTATTCGGGACAAATTTACGGAACCGGAATTTCAACTTACAATTTGGAATATACAAAGTTGAAGGTAATATACGACACATACGTGACTCAATTGAGGGAAGTCGTTTATCGTTTTGATCTAAAATTAAAAAGTTTGAATATTATGGAAATCTATAATATGGTGGAGGCAAGGAATTTTTACTCCCCTTCCGTTTGGATCGAGGTTTTTTGGAAAGTTTTCTTTTTCGGTCTTGTGCTTGCAAAAAGAATGTTTTTGTCTGGGCGGAATCGTTTCCGAAAAATTCAGAGTAAATTTTTACGATAACCGGATTTTGCGGGCGAGTGGACTTTTAAATTGCCTCGAGTTCGATTCGCACAGGATATTCTGTAAACGTTAAATAAAGAGTCGCAACTTTTTACGTTTTTTGATTCCTTTGCGAGAACGGACGGATCATTGAGGATTATACTTTTTAAATTTATATGGATGAAATCACAGTAAAAAATTCAGGTTACGTTCATTTGAAAAAAATTCACGATGATCGAGACGGGAACTTGGTCATCATGGAATCTTTGCGCGATATTCCTTTCGAGATCAAACGTATATATTATATTAATAATCTGGAAAATTCAGTGAGCATGCGAGGTCTCCATGCTCATAAAGAAATTGAGCAGGTTATTTTTTGCGTTAGTGGAAGTTTTACTTTGAAACTAGACGACGGACTGACGAAACAAAAAATCTTTATGAATAAAGATAATTTGGGAGTGATTTTGGGAAAAATGCTTTGGCATTCCATGGAGGGATTTTCTTCGGGTTGTGTCCTTTTGGTTGTGGCTTCCGATTATTATAGGGAAGACGATTATATTCGAAATTATTCCGATTTTATTCAATTAGTCGGTAAAAGTCCCGTATGATCGAATACGAAAATTTACGTTTAGCGAATGCGCCGTACTTTGAAGAATATAAAACGCGGCTTTCGAAAGTCATTGAAAGCGGGTGGTATATATTAGGGCGGGAAGTCTCCGACTTTGAAAATCAATTTACCGAATACAACGGAAACCGACATTGTATCGGAGTCGGAAACGGACTGGATGCGTTGATACTCGCCCTGAAAGCGTTAAACTTAGAGAAAGGTTCCGAAATCATCGTACCATCGAATACTTATATCGCTTCGATCCTGGCGATTTTACACGCAGGTTTGAAACCGATTTTAGTCGAACCTAATTTAAAAACTTATAATATTGATCCTAAAAAAATTGAAGAGAAAATCAATATTAGAACAAAAGGGATTCTGATCGTCCATCTGTACGGCAAGCCGTGTGAAATGGATTTGATTTTAACGATAAAGGAAAGAAATAATTTATTTTTAGTAGAGGATTGTGCGCAGGCGCACGGAGCTTTGTATAAAGGCAAGAAAACGGGAACCTTCGGGGAAATAAACGGATTTAGTTTTTATCCTACTAAAAATTTAGGAGCGATCGGGGACGCAGGCGCCGTTGTGACGGATAACGACCAATATGCGGAAGCTATTCAAAAATTGAGAAATTACGGTTCGTCGATCAAATATAAAAACGATTTACCGGGATACAATTCCCGTTTGGACGAATTGCAGGCGGCAATCCTAAGTATCAAAATTAAGTATTTGGATACGATGAACGAACATAAAAGATCTTTAGCTCGGATTTATCTTGAAAATCTAAAGGAAGATTTTATCAAACCGTTCGTAACGGAAGAGACGTACGACGTATATCATATCTTTAATATTCGCCATACGAAACGAGATGTTTTAAGGGAATATCTGTTGAAAAACGGGGTAAAAACGGAAATTCATTATCCGATTCCGCCTCATCAACAAGTCGCGATGAGGGGAATGTTGGAAGAAGGAGAATTTCCGATATCCGAGGAAATCCACAGAACAACGTTAAGTCTTCCGATTTCATCTTTCCATACTGCGGATGAAATTTATAAGGTCGTAGAGATTATAAACAAATTTTAAGTTGGATAAAAATTTTAAGAAAGGGCTTCGATAAAAAACGAATGAAGCGTCTTTACAAAAATAAAGTTGCAAATTTTTAAGATATTACATTATAAAATTTGAATATTTTATAAAAGAATTTCAAAACGTATTTTCAATAAGCTTCGATACATGACTAAACAAGAACCGAAAATTTCGATTGTGACCATTAATTATAACGATCGTGTCGGTTTGGAAAAAACCATCCAATCCGTGCGGAGTCAAACGGGTTTGGATCGATGCGAGCATATTATAATCGATGCAGCTTCCAAGGACGGGAGTTTGGATGTGATTTTAAAGTATGCCGATCAGTTTTCATTTTGGATTAGCGAACCGGATAAAGGTATTTACGACGGCCAAAATAAAGGAATTTTAAATTCGAAAGGTGATTATATTCTTTTTATAAATTCAGGAGACGTTCTTGCAGACGAACATACTCTTTCTAAAATCCTTTCACACGAATTAAATGCCGACTTGATTTATGGAGATATGTATATTGAATCAAAAGACGGTCGTCATCGTTTAGGTAGACAACCTTCTACAATGACGTTAAGACATCTTTTGCTCGATACGATTTGGCATCCGGCTTGTTTAATCAAAAAGGAGTTATTTGAACGACATGGATTATACGATCTTAATTTTAGAATTGCTGCGGATTACGAATTTTGGTTAAAAGTTTTTTCATTCGGCGTTTCAACAAAATATATTCCCGTGCCGTTCTCTCGATTTAATTTGGAAGGATTGAGTTCCGCGCCTCAAAATCAAAATTATCTTCGCCAAGAGAGAAAAAAGGCCCAGTCTTTTTATTTTAATCGTATAACTTTATTCTTATATAGAGATATTCCTAAGACAATCAATACAATGTTTTTTTTTATGGAACTTCTTTTGAGAAAAACTACGAAAAGTTTTTTTCAGTGATTACTGATCTTTATATAATAGAGTATCATGAATTTTGAAACGAATCCTCGTTTTAAAGACGGCATTCCGGACAGTCTATTATATAACTCTGAGGAGAGGAGAATTCAAAAATACCTTAAAGTCGACGAGCAATAAAACTCGTAGACGTACGATCGTTTTTTGGATTGAGTTGAAGATTTTCTAAATTTCCGAAATCAAGTAAAAATACTTTCTGATTTTCGTCCGCATTTTCTTAGTTTTCAACCGTCTACCATAAACTGGGAAGACGTTTAGCATTTTACCTTATTTGAATATAGATTATAATAAAATGAATCCCCTCGTTTCCATAATCATCCCGTGTTACAATTATGGAAAATACATCGATCAAACAATCCAAAGCATTCAGGAACAGACTTATAAGAATTGGGAAATCATCATCGTAGACGACGGATCGAACGACGAGTTCACGATTGATATCCTCAAAAAACTCGAAAAAACATATACCGTAATCAGAATCGATCAATCCGGCCCGGCTGCGGCGAGAAATATAGGAATCAACCGGGCCAATGGAGAGTTTATACTTCCTCTTGATTCCGACGATATCATTCATAAGGATTATCTTTTGGAAGCGATGTCGGTTTACGCGAAAGATCCTTCTTTCGGAATCGTGTATTGCGAGGCCGAATTTTTCGGTTCCACAAAAGGAAGATGGAATCTTCCCGACTATCGGTTTCCGGAAATACTTTTGGACAATTGTATTTTCGTATCGGCGGTTTTTAGGAAATCCGATTGGAAGGAAGTCGGCGGATTTAATCCGAATATGAAAAACGAGTGGGAGGATTTCGATTTTTGGCTTTCTCTAATCGAAAGAGGACGTAAAGTTTATAGAATCCCCAAGGTTTTGTTTTATTATCGGATCGGACATTCGTCCCGTTCCCGACGATCCGTCGATCATTTTCTACCTTTGTATATGCAGTTATATGAAAATCATAAAGGATTATATTCCGAGAATATTCAATTTTTATTTCAAAGGCACTTGAGGGCGAAAGAATTGGAGGATAAATTCGCAATTTTAACCGAAAATTCTTTCGTTTATGGTTTTACAAAAGTATGGATCAACTTGCTGAAGTATTTCTTTTTACTCAAGAATAAATTTTTCGGGTCCTAATTCGGAACGAATTCAAATTCCCTAATGATCTTTTGAAACTTCCGTTCCGGAGATTATCGGTTCTAAAATAAAAAACGGTTTTTGCGGATAAATTCTGAATTGGGTTCCAAAATTTCCGAATTCTTTCGACGCTGAGCTCATTTTGAGGCATTGGAACAAGTTCTAAATCGATTCCAAACGGTTTTCTTTTCGGATGGATATCGGTGCCGTTCGGTTCTCAACCAATCCCTCGTCGGAAATTTCAAAGACGGGAAAAACTGAGTAATTTATAAATTTTATATGAAGATATTGATTCAAAAAATCTTTTATTTACTAAGGCAGTATCAATATTATTTTTTTCTCTATTCCTCAAGAAACGATATTCAAAAATCAAAATATTCGTATCAACCTTTGATCAGCGTAATTGTACCCGTTTATAACACAAAAATAAATCATTTGGAGGAAATGGTTCGCTCGGTTTTGCGGCAATCTTACGAAAACTGGGAGCTGATCCTTCTGGACGACGCCTCTCCGAAACTTGAGCCCGGTGAATTCTTAAAACAGATCAGTAAGACCAATCCTAAAATTCGTTATTTTCGGACCGAGAAGAACGGCGGGATTAGCATCGCTACAAGCAGGGCTTTGGAATATGCGACCGGAGATTATATCGGCTTTTTAGATCACGACGATACGCTTACAAAACATGCGTTAACCGTAATCGTGAATGCTTTGCAAGGGGAAAAAAATCGGCCTGAATTTCTTTATTCCGATGAAATTTTTCAATCTAAAATTCCAGGTATATTTTCCCTTTCCACAAAACCGGATTTTTCCGTGGAGAAATTAATTTCCCACAATTATATCTGTCATTTCGTAGTCGTCTCGAGGAATTTGATTCGAAAGATGGGCGGGTATCGGGAAGGTTACGACGGCAGTCAGGACCACGAATTTGCGCTTCGTGCGTGTAGGTATACGGATCGGATTCGAAGGATACCTTATTTTTTATACGAATGGAGATTGCATGGAGAAAGTTTTTCCAAAACAAAAGCTGAAATTTGCGAGAGAAGTTCGAAAAAAGCGATCACCGAATTTTATAAAGATTCTTCCGAGGTTCTGGAAAAAATCGTTCCGGGTTATTATCCGTTCACCTATCATCCGATCCGGAAGTTAAAACCGGTTAAACTGATTTCCGTTTTCGTGTTCGATATCGAATCTACATTAGTAAACGGTTTTGAAGATATTTATAATATGATTCGATCGGTTCCGGATTTTCGATTGGAAATTCTTTTGTGTGTTGAAAAAAAACGGGCGAGTTTTGAAATTCCTAAATTCGTTTTGAAAGAATTCCAAGATCGCGTTCAATTTAAAATCCTTGAGCGAATCGATTCCGATTTTTCCGCTAAGAACATCAATTCGATTGTGTCCGATACGAAAGGCTCCTATATTTTATTTTGGAATCCTTTTTTTAAACCGAAGAACGAAAATTGGTTGTACGAGTTGCAACAACACGCGCAGGCTGAGAGGATAGGCGCGGTTTGTCCGATCATTTTGAATCAAAAGAATGAACTTATCTATTCCTCCCTACTTCTCGGAAAAAAAGGATTTATCGGTGTTGCGGGTAACGGAATCTCTGCGACCGAAGCTAAAATTTGGTCGGGTGAATTTATCGAAAAGAACGTTTCGGCGATTTCGCGTAACGTGTTTCTGATTTCTCGAAAAAATTGGGATTTATTAAACGGACTTGACGAATCCTTTCAAAACGACTATTGGGACGTGGATCTCTCTTTAAGACTTTTGGAGAAAGGTTTCAGAATCGTAAGTAATCCTTTTTCAAGTTTTGTCTCTTCCTTCACGCCCAAAAAATCTTTTCAAGAGTATAATCCCAAGTATAAAACCGGTCGATTGGATCGCGAGTTCCTAATCAAAAAATGGGGAAATGTTTTGGAATCGGATCGATTCTATTCTCCCCATAGTGATTTGATTGGTCGTGATATGAGGCCCAAGAATTTAATTCATCTTTTTGAGTACAAGATTTGGCGGAAGAGATGGACGCGAAGTTAGAAGAGGAATTCAATCGAGTTGTCGAAAAATTCAATAGTCGCGATTAACAAAACCGCTTCAGTCGTCCATTTCAATGGAACGGAAACAAATCGAGAATTAATTTTTCAACAGCTCTAATACGAAAGTTCGTCCATTTGAATTTCTCGTGTCTCTATGAGAAGCGATAAAATTTTGATCGCGAACATTGGAAAGTAAGATTTCATGGTAATCGTAGAGTTTGAATTATAGGTTTCTTGTTTTCTTTAAAATTAAAAATCCATGTTATTTAAAAGATTTCCAATCGAAGGTCCGGTTCTGATCGAACCGAAAGTGTACGGAGACGAACGGGGCTTCTTCTTTGAAACCTTTAAGTCCTCCGTTTTTGAAAGGGAAAACATACCGACTCACTTTTCCCAAGACAACCATTCACGATCTTCTCGCGGAGTTTTGAGAGGAATGCACATGCAAATTCCTCCTTACGAACAAGGTAAGTTGGTGCGTGTGGTGAGAGGTAAAGTCGTGGACGTAGTAATCGACATTCGAGTCGGTTCTCCAAGTTACGGAAAATGGGTTTCCGTCGAACTTTCCGAAGAGAATAAAAATATCTTTTGGGTTCCGCCCGGATTTGCTCACGGCTTTATCACCTTGGAAGATAACACGGATTTCTTATATAAGGTAACGAGCGAATACAATCCGACGAAGGAAGTGGGCATTCGTTGGAACGATCCCACGTTAGGCATTCCTTGGCAAACATGGTTGCCTGACGGGGAACTCATCTTATCCGGGAGGGATCAGGAAACCCCTCTTTTTGCGGACTTCAAAAGTCCATTCGTATATTAGAATATGATTTATTACACCGGAAAAAACGGACAGGTAGGTTGGGAGTTAGCCAAACGCCTCCAATCCGTTCCGATGGAATCGACGGGTTTCGGTCGGGAGGAATGGGATCTAGCGGATCTGAGCGCGGTCGAGCGGATTTTGGAAAAAGCTCCCAAAATCCTGATCCATTGCGGGGCTTATACCGCCGTGGACAAGGCCGAATCGGATTCGGAAAACGCATATAAGATCAATTCCTTATCGGTGAAAAGGATCGCGGAAGAATGCCGTAAAAAAAAGATTCATCTGATTTATGTATCCACCGATTTTGTGTTCGATGCGAATTCTAAAACGATAGGAGATCCGATCGGTTTTTGGAAACCGAATTCGCCCCTTTCTCCGAAAGGCATTTACGGTTTATCGAAGGCGGAAGGAGAAGAATGGATTCGAAAAATTTTTACCGATTCTATTCAAACGAACATCATTCGTACAAGTTGGGTTTATTCCGCGCACGGAAATAATTTTCCGAAAACGATTCTAAGGCTTTTGAACGACTCCGATCGACCCGAATTAAGGGTGATCGAAGATCAATTGGGCCGACCGACTTGGGCCGGAAGACTTGCCGACTTTATAATATTCCTAATTCATGGAATTCTAAAAGGGGAGTCGTATCCTCAAGTCCTGCATTTTTCGAATTCGGGAATCGCGAGTTGGTACGATTTTGCGGTTGCGGTTCGGGATATTTCGTTTTCCTTGTCGTTGATTGAAAATTTAAAACCGATCTTTCCGATTCCTACGGAAAGTTATCCCACACCCGCGCCAAGGCCTAGATATTCGATTTTAGATTTGGATGAAACTCGAAAAATTTTCGGTTCTGTTCCGCATTGGAAGGAAGACCTAAACCTTTGTCTGAAAGAACTCGCTGCAAATTCCGGAAAAATGATATGAAGAAAATATTGATCACTGGAGGGGCCGGTTTTATCGGTTCCAATTTCGCACATCTTATCTTAAACGATACCGAAGAATATCGGGTCATCGTATTTGATAAGCTTACTTATGCGGGAAATCTGAAAAGTCTGGATGTTTGGAAAAAGGATCCTCGATTTATTTTTGTAAAAGCGGACATCGCAAACAAAGAGGATGTATTTTCGATCTTTAAGGAACATACATTCGATTACGTCGCGCATTTTGCGGCCGAAAGTCATGTGGATCGTTCCATTTCGGGTCCGGAGGAATTCATCAAGACGAATGTTCTCGGAACTTTTTATCTTTTGGACGCGGCTCGTTTGCAATGGAAAGGTTCTTACGAAGGAAAGAAATTCCTTCACGTTTCAACGGATGAAGTATTTGGCACGTTAGGCGATACTGGATATTTCACCGAAGAAACTCCCTATGCGCCCAACTCTCCTTATTCGGCATCCAAGGCCGGTAGCGATCATATCGTACGATCTTATTTTCATACGTATCATATGCCGGTCGTAACGACGAATTGTTCCAATAACTACGGTCCTTATCATTTTCCGGAAAAGTTGATTCCCCTGATGATTTTAAATTGTCTGCACGGAAAACCTCTTCCGATTTACGGAGACGGAAAGAATATTAGGGATTGGTTGTATGTTAAGGACCACTGTGACGCCTTACGTGCCGCTTTGTTCCAAGGAACGCCCGGCGAAACGTATAACATCGGAACACGAAACGAGAAGAAGAATATCGACATCGTAAATTCCATCTGTTCGATTATGGACGAGTTGCATGTTGCCGGAGCGCCTCATTCCCGATTGATTCAATATGTAAAAGACAGACCGGGACATGATTTTCGTTATGCGATCGATCCTTCCAAAATCGAAAAAGAACTCGGCTGGAAACCGAAATTCGCTTTTGAATCGGCCCTTAGAGAAACCGTTCGGTGGTATTTGGACAACGAATCCTGGTGGAAGGAAATTCTCTCCGGCCAGTATAAGGAATATTATGAAACTCAGTACGAGAAACGTTAGATGAAATCTAGAAAAGGAATTATATTGGCGGGCGGTTCCGGAACCAGGCTTTATCCGGTTACACAGGTCGTATCCAAACAACTTTTACCGGTTTATGATAAACCGATGATCTATTACCCCCTAACAACGCTTATGCTAGCGGGTGTTCGAGAGATATTGGTGATTTCAACGCCTCAGGCGACCCCGATGTACAAGGAACTTTTGGGGGACGGAAAGCAGTGGGGAATCGACATCGAGTATGCGGTTCAACCCGATCCGGGAGGATTGGCGCAAGCGTACTGGATCGGAGAAAATTTCGTCCAAGGTCATCCTTCCGTTTTGATTCTCGGAGATAATATTTATTTCGGTCACGATCTTTCTCCCTTATTAAAATCCGCCTCGGAAAAAACTTCCGGTTCAACCGTATTTGCGTATCCCGTTCACGACCCGCAGCGATACGGAGTCGTCGAATTTG
Organism: Leptospira weilii serovar Ranarum str. ICFT; assembly: GCF_000332415.1. Lineage (GTDB taxonomy): Bacteria > Spirochaetota > Leptospiria > Leptospirales > Leptospiraceae > Leptospira > Leptospira weilii_A. The sequence continues at coordinate 50,784 of NZ_AOHC02000052.1, read as the reverse complement.
ATTCCGATCGACGTGCGATTTCGCTCGAAGAGAAACCCGTTAAACCGAAATCCAATTACGCGGTAACAGGATTGTATTTTTATGACGAAGAAGTCGTAAGTATAGCCAAGTCCATCCAACCCTCTGCGCGTGGAGAATTGGAAATCACGGACGTAAACAAAGTTTATCTGGAACGCGGAACGTTGAACGTTCAAGTGATGGGTCGCGGGTTTGCGTGGTTGGATACGGGAACTCACGAATCTCTTTTAGAGGCCTCCGTGTTCATAGAAACGATCGAAAAAAGACAGGGTCTTAAGGTGGCGTGTCCGGAAGAAATCGCCTTTCGAAAGGGATTTATCGACGCAAATCAGCTTGAACGATTGATTGCCCCTCTTAGGAAGAACGGCTACGGAGAATATCTGACCAAGGTGCTTCACGAAAAGATCTATTGAAGGTCGTTGTTAAACATTAGAGTTGTTGAAAAATAAATTCTTGAATCGGCTTGTATTGTGTGGATCGGGCGATTCAGGCGATTTTTATTCTCAGGGAATAACCGTTTTTCAACAACTCTATTCAAATTAAAAGATTCATTTGATTTCCGGGAGGAAAAGGGTTTAACATTCAAATTCTTGAAATCGGAAAACCTGCGATCGATCGGAGTTTTCGTCTAACAAAATGAAATCGATTCGTAAGCGTAATCGTTTTAAAAAAAGGAAAAAATCCGTTTCCTATTCGACGTTGGATCGGTTTCCTTTTTTGAAATTCGTTTTTTTATTCAATGGAAAATTATAATATTATAACAATCACATACAATTCCGAAAAATATATATCCTCTCTGGACGCTTCCGTAAGACTCCCTTCCAATTGGAATTGGGTGATCTGGGACAATCATTCTCAAGACAATACCCCTCTTTTGTTGAAACAACTTCCAAAGAATGATCGTAAATTCATTCATTGTGGAGATAGGAATTTAGGTTTTGCGGGTGGAAACAACGAAGCGGTCAAGATCGCGCCTAAAGGGGATTGGATTTTATTCATCAATCCTGATTCCCGTTTGAGCGACGATTTCTTCAAAGAATGCGAGCGGACCTTGGAGTCCAAGGGAAAGGACTATTCCATCGTATCGTTTTTGATGCTCAAAGAAAATCAAGACAAGCTTATAGACGGAGCGGGCGATGTGTATCACGTTTCGGGAGCCGCCTGGAGGAGAGGTTACAAACAAATTCTTTCGGAAGAATATTTGAAGGAAAAGGAAATCTTTTCCGCGTGCGGCGGTGCGATGGCGATTAAGACCTCCGTTTTTGAAAGGTTGGGGGGGTTCGATTCCGATTTTTTTTGTTACATGGAAGACGTGGACTTGAGTTTTCGCGCGAGACTGATCGGAGAAAAGGCGCTTTTTACGCCGAATATAAGGGTTTATCACCACGGATTCGGATCCACGAAAGAACGAAGTTCTTTCTCCCTCTATTTCGGTTTAAGAAACGCGTTAGTCGTTTATTGGAAAAATATGCCATTGAGTTATAGCTTGTATTACTTCTTTCATCATTTTCTTTTTTTCGGAGCGAGTATTCTCTATCATTCTATTTTTACGAGTCCGAAAATTTTGGGAGTTCCTTTCGGATTTTTACGGATGTTCCCGGGATTGATTCGTAAAAGGCGGGAGATCGCTAAAATTCGCGCGGGTCGGTATGAGGAAATCGTAAAGTTGATGGATCGGAAATGGTTTTCTCCTTTCCGTAGAAAATAAACTTCATGTCCGAAAATTTTTCTCCGTTAGCCGTCATCGTAACGTATAATCCGAATTTTTCCACAACTCTGAAAAATATTGGAAATTTGAATTCAAACGGCGTTCCCGTTTTAATCGTGGACAATCATTCCAAAAACGTATCCGAAATTCGTTCTTCAACAGGGAAACAGAATATTCTGATGGAGAACGGCGGAAATTTCGGATTGGGAACCGCGCTCAATCAAGGAATCGAATACGCACAAATCAATCGATATTCTCACGTTTGGTTGTTTGATCAGGATAGTCTTTTGGAATCGTCCGGGATACGCGTTTTTTTACAAAGAGTCAAAGAGTATGAAGTCAAAGAAAACGACACACGAAGAATCGAAGGATACAAGTCCGAAAACGATACGGGGAAAATCGCTTCCTTCGGCCCGAACATTTTCGATACGATCAAAAACCGTAATATTTACGGCATTCAAGAAAATGAAAACGGAATTTTGAACGCTGAATTTATCATTACATCCGGAAGTTTTTATTCGCTGAAGGTTTTGAACGACGTAGGTCCGATTTACGAGGATTTTTTTATCGATTATTTGGATTACGAATGGTGTTTTCGGGCGAATCACAAAGGTTACGTTCACAAAATCGTCTCCGAAACCAAGATGGATCATTCGATCGGAAACGATTCCAGAAATATATTAGGATTTTTTAAAGTAGCAATTCATTCCCCCTTTCGCTGGTATTTCCTTTTTCGAAACGGGATCTTGATGTGTAAAATGCCGCATGTCCCTTTTCGGTTTAAATTAGAGGTGATTTTGAAAACGTGTTTTCGTTTTCTGATCCTCCCTTTTTTTTCGAATTCGATTTATCAAACCTATCGTCATATCTTCCGGGGAATCCGGGACGGAATCACAAAAAAAGAATCTTCTTTTTATAAAAAATTATTGGGCCTGCCGTAAGAGGATGAAATTTAATTTTTTCCGGTTTTATTTTTGTCGGAAAGGAAAAATTGAAATTTAGAGTTGCGCGGTTTGGAATTAAAATCTGAATGAGGATCGTATTTTGAATTTCGGCATAACCGTCTCGATCGTATTATATAAACCTAATTTAACGATTTTTAAAGAATCATTCGAGTCCCTTTTGGACTCCGTCTCTTATCAAATTTCCCGTACTTCGCAATCGATTCGATATAAAATCGACGTATTGGATAATTCCCCTTTTTACGGAGAGAATGTAAAGGCGATCTTGGACGACTTATCGAAGAGGTTTTTATCCGATAAACGCGTAGAATTTCAGTATTCGCATTTTCCCGAAAACCCGGGTTACGGCGCCGCCAACAATCGTTCTATATTAAAGTCGGATAATGTATTTCATCTGGTTCTCAATCCGGATATTAAGATGATTCCGGAAACCTTGACGTTATGCGCTCATTATCTGGACGAACATCCGGATTGCGACGCGGTTGTTCCCTCCGTTTGGGATTGGGAAGACGAGGAACGAAACATGCAGTTTTTGGTTAAATCCTATCCGACCGTTTCCGTACTTTTTCTGAGATCTTTTGCCCCGAATATTCTTAAAAAAACGTTTCAAAAACATTTGGACAAATACGACCTCAAAGAAAGGGATTGGAATCAAATTCAAGAATCCGTTCCTTTGGTGAGCGGTTGTTTTATTTTCGCAAAAACGGAATCCTTAAAGAAAATCGGAGGGTTTGACGAAAAATTCTTTTTGTATTTCGAGGATTTTGATCTTTCGATGCGTTTGCATCGGAAGGATTATTTTCCGAGGATCCGAATTTTTCATAAGGGCGGAAATTCTTCTAAAAAAGGTTTTTTACATATTCGCTTATTTGTAACTTCGGCGATACGTTTCTTCATGAAATTCGGTTGGAAAGTAATTTAGAATATTATAAAATTATGCGAAATTTAGGAAATCAAAATGCACGTAATTTAATTTCGATTTTATGGACAACGTTATTTATAGGGATTTTATTTTTAATTCAAATTCGTTTTTCAGTTCCTTTGAACGTCGCTATTATGATTTGTATTTTCGTTTTGGCCGCCGTTTTCTGGGTGACCGAACCGATTCCGAGTTACGCCGTTTCGATCCTCGTCATTTTCCTTGAAATTCTTTTTTTTGCAAATCCGCTCGGAATTGCGGAACTAACGTTTTCTCGAAATAAAAATCCAAGTCCGATCGTTTTTCTTTCTTCCTTAGCGGACTCTTCGATTATTCTTTTTTTAGGCGGTTTTATATTGGCAAAGGCCTGTATAAAAACCGGGTTGGATCGATTTCTGGCAAATCGAATCATTCGTAAATTTGGCGTTAAGAGTCACCGAGTGCTTCTGGGTTTTATGATAACGACCGGCTTTATTTCCATGTGGATGAGTAACACCGCGACCACTTCGATGATGATCGCTCTTTGTTTTCCGTTGTTTCAAATCCTACCGGAAAAAGAACCGTTTAGAAAGGCTTTGATCCTCGGAATTCCATTTGCGGCGAACATAGGAGGAATCGGAACGCCGATCGGTTCTCCGCCGAATATCATTGCGATGGGAATTCTTAGACAACAAGGAATCGTTGTTTCTTTCGGAACCTGGATGCTTTTTGCGGTTCCTCTCGTAGTCGTATTGATAGGGTTTGCTTGGGTTCTTCTTTTAAAACTTTTTCCTGAAAACGGTTCCTTGGATTTGATTGTAGAATTTCCGGAACCGGCAGGCGGGAGCCAATCCTTTCCGTTCAGGACGACTTCCGCGATTTTTTTAGGAACCGTCGCTCTTTGGTTCACCGAAAATTTACACGGGATTCCTGCGGGGGTGACCGCGTTATTACCGTTGATACTATTTCCCGCATTCGGAATTTTGAATGAAAAGGACATCAATTCCTTGGATTGGTCGGTTTTACTTTTGATCGCGGGCGGGATCGGAATCGGAATCGGTTTTCAACAAAGCGGGTTGGATCTCTGGTTTTCAGAAATTTTGAAACCCATTACAAAACCGGAATATGCAGTAAGTATGTTGTTTCTTCTCTGTATTTTAGCGCTTCTTTTGAGCACGTTCATGTCCAATACGGCGGCTACGAATCTACTCGTTCCGCTCGCATTTCCGCTTTCGGCGCTCGTTCTTCCCGGATCGAACCTTTACCTCTTGGAGGTTTGTTTGGGAATCGCTCTTTCTGCATCTCTTGCCATGTCCCTTCCGGTAAGTACTCCTCCGAACGCGATCGCTTACGCGGTTGGCGGTTTTGAAATCAAAGATATGATTCGAGCCGGCTTGCCCGTCGGAATTTTCGGTTTGATTGTAGTCCTCGCGGGATATTTTATATTTTTGTAATTTATTTTTCTTTGATTTGTTTCACAAACCCCTCCTTTAAAGTCCCCCTTTACCCCCTCTTTACTCAAAGTTTTTGAAAAATCGAATCGTGGATGGATCGGTTTTTGAGTAAAAATTTTTAAAAATCGGACCTAAAAAAGTCAATACGCCGGATAAATTTGCTTGAAAAATCCCCATATTTACGGGACAATAATGATGTGATGAAAACTACGTTGGAAATACCGGATCTATTGTATAAAAAAGCGAAAGTGAAAGCCGCAGAAAGGGGAATCTCCATGAGGGCCTTGTTTATTGAGGCTTTGGAGCACAATCTTAAAGTGGAAGAGGCGGTCAAAAGAGAAAAGGCGGCGTCTAAACTCGCAACCAACAGTTACGGATGGCCCGTGCTTTCCAAAAAGAAAGGCGTAAAAGTAACCAACGAAATCATCAATACAATCATGGAGGAAGAAAATTAGAATGGGATATCTTTTGGATGTAAACGTTTTGATCGCTCTGAGCGATTCCAATCATACCTTTCATGAAAAGGCTTGGCAATGGTTCGATCGAAAAGCGAAAAACGGTTGGTCGACTTGTCCGATCACTCAAAACGCTTTGGTTCGAATTATGAGTCATTCCTCCTATCCGGGAAGTCCGGGAGGAGTCGAGGTCGCTTCTGCGATTTTACATTCCCTCTTAAAAGTAAAAGGGCATCGATTTATTCCGGATAACATTTCGATCGATTCTCCTTCGTTTTATCTCAACGTCGTTTCCGTAAGTTCCAAACAACTTACGGATATTTATCTTTTGGCTTTGAGCGCTAACCATAAGATAAAATTAGCCACTTTCGATTCTAAGATTCCTTACGATGCGATCGATCGGGGAAAGGAACATTTGGAATGGATCGCGGCTTAGTCGTTGTTTTGTAGACGAATTCGCGAATTAGGCTTCTACGGGAAAATATTCTATTTGTCCCCGCTATCGATCTGATTCCGGCTCTTAATCCCGTGGACGCGGACCGATCGAGTTATAAATATTCAATCAATGGAATATTCTAAAAATAAAATATTATAGGAATTGTATGTAATTTCTCTATCGTTATTTTTTTTTGTTCCCGCGGAGTGCGATTTAGGGAATGAATTTTCGATCGAACACAAGTCGAAAGATTTTGTTTTAGAGTTTGTCCGCCAACCGTCCGATTTTATCGGAATGGCCGCAAATCTCTGCGATTGTTTTGAGTTTTGGAACAGGCTCTTAATTTAAAAATCTGTTTTTTTGATTCTTCCCATTTGGAGTGTCGGCATTTCTGTGTCAATGAAACTATCCGAGCGCGAATTTTTCCTCTTTATGAAAGAATTTTTGAATATGTTAAAACGAAAAGAAACGGTTTATTGATTTTATGGGGATCAAATTCATAAAACAAGTTCCTCACTTTGTCGTCGTGAAGTTTGAACCCAGCGATTTTTCCGGAAAACAAATCCGTAACCAAAGAGAGGAATGTGAAACCATTTCCCATTCTGATGTGAGTGATATCGGAAATAAAAATTAGAAACTGCGATCTTTCATTTAACACCGAGTTCGGATCGGAGAAATTTATCTTTTTACATTGGACCCGGAAGAGCTTGATTCCAAACTTGCATGATTCTTCCTAAAGTGTTCTTCTTTTCGATCTTACCCAATTACGATCCAAAAAAAAGATCTTTCCAATCTCGGACAAATTGAATACTTTACCTTCAGTGTCTTTTTCTTATCATCGGAAATACAGAATTCTTTTTTTCTGGATAGGTTTTCTTTTTTTCTCCTGCCAATTTTCCTTTTTAAAAAATTCTTCTTCCGAAGACACAACTTCCGAGTCTACTTCCGCTTTTTCCATTCTTCAAGACAAGATCGATTCCGTTTTACATCCCGAACACAATCACGATCCTGAGTTACTCAAGGTCCTCGCGGGCGGGGATGTAATGTTCAATTGGGGGATTCGAGATACGATTCAGAAACACGGAGAAATCGCACCCGTAGAAGGTCTGAAATCCCTTTTCGGAGAAGCGGATTTTAGAATGGTCAATCTCGAAACTCCCGTCGTCGCTTCCAAAACGGAAGAATCCAAAAAGGCTTATATCTTTACCGCTCACGAAAAGGATTTGGATTCTCTCAAATTTTTGGGAGTGGATATGGTTTTTCTCGGAAACAATCATTCCTTCGATCACGGACATCAGGGAATGAACGAGACGTTAGATATATTAAATAAAAATAATATTCTAAACGTAGGCGCCGGAAAAAAACTTCCGGACGTTTTGGATCCTCTGAATTTAAACCTGAAAGGCACCGACCTGCGGATCCATTCCGTAACGGCCATTGCGGAACAGGCTCATTATGCGACTCCGACGAAGTCCGGCGTGGCTCCTTTTTTGCTTCCTTCTTTGCAGTCTGCGTTTTTTGAAAAACGTCCTATCCGTTCTAAAAATCATTTTCCTCCCGTTCGAATCGTTTCTTTGCACTGGGGAGTGGAATATTCCCCCGTTCCGACCGTCGATCAAAGAAAGATCGCAAGAGCGCTTATCGATTCCGGCGTAAAGATCGTGATCGGCCATCATCCTCACATTCCGCAGGGAGTGGAGATTTATAGAGGAGGGGTGATTCTCTATTCTTTGGGAAATTTGATTTTCGGAAGTAGGAACTCCTATCTCAATCACAACCTGATCGCCATTCTCCATATCCGTCGTAATCGTTTGGAACGGTTGGAATTGGTTCCGATTTTCGGAAAGTTCCAAAAAGAAGATCATAAAATCCGTCCCGTAACGGGTCCGGAGGCGCAGGAGTTCCTACACGAGGTTGCGGTTCTTTCTGCGGAGTTAGGCACCCAACTCCGAGTGGAAGGGGATCGGGCCTTTCTCGATCTTCCGACAAATTCTCCCTTGACCCCGGCCTCTCAGCGCCAAAAATAGGCTAAATTATCGGTTCTTCTGCTCGTCGCAAACGTAGGCGGGCTTTAACCATAGGGGAAACTTTTGAGAAATTACGAACTCACCACCATTACACGCGTGAGCTCTAGGGAAGTTGCAAAGTCCGAAGTTCAGGATACTTTGAAGAAATTTTCCGTGAGTGTCACCTCCGACGAAGATTGGGGCCAAAGAAAACTCTGGCATCCGATCCAACACGAAGAGCAGGGAATTTTCCACCACTACAAATGCAGCGCGGATCCGAACGCCATTGAAAAAGTGGAAAAGGAATTCCTAATCAACCAGAACATTTTGCGTTCCATGGTTGTGCGCCTCAATGGCTAATGATATCAACAGAGTGACTCTGGTCGGCCGCCTAACGCGGGACCCGGAGTTCAAATCGATCAACGGGACTTCTCTCGTAAACTTCTCCCTGGCGAATGGCCGGACCTATGTGTCTAACGGAGAAAAAAGGGAAGAGTCTCATTTCTTCGATTGTGAGGTCTGGGGAAAACCGGCCGATATCATGCAACAATACTGCAAAAAAGGAAAGCAGATTGCCATTGAAGGAAGATTGAAACAGGATACATGGGAAACGCCCGAAGGAAAAAAAGCGTCTCGGATTCGAATCGTCGTGGAGAATTTTCAATTCCTCGGTTCGAGAGACGATTCTTCTTCCTCTCCGAGAGAATCCTCTTCTTCCGGAGGAAATTCTTATCCATCCTCTCCGGAATACTACAGCCCTGCGCCGGATGGCGACGACGACATACCGTTTTAATGAGGTAATTTATGAGCGAGAATGAAATCAAAGAAGAACGTTCCGAAAGACCGGAACCCAGCGAATCATCTTCCGGAGAAATGGAAGGGAAACCGCAGAGAAAACAGAACAAATACAAGAAAAAAGTCTGCCGTTTTACGGCCGATCCGGAACTTGCAAAACAAATCAATTATAAGAACATCGAACTTTTGGAAAGATTCATTACCAATCGCGGTAAAATCATCCCGAGAAGAATCACGGGAACCAGCGCTCGTTATCAAAGAGTTCTTGCCCGCGAAATTCGCAAAGCAAGAAGTATCGGTCTTCTTCCTTACAAGGTGAACTGAGGTACCAACATGAGAGTGATCTTACAAAAAGACGTTATCAACCTCGGAGATGCAGGCGACCTGAAGGAAGTAGCCGACGGTTACGCCAGAAATTTCTTATTTCCGAAACGGCTCGCGGTTCGCGCCAACGAAGGAAACACAAAAGCCGCTCTTCACCAAAAGAAATTGGGTGAACTCAAAAAAGAAAAACGTAAGAAATCGATGGAAGGTTTTTCTTCAAACCTGAACGGGAAAGAATACGATATCCTCGTTAAAACCGGCGGGGGTGAAAAATTATTCGGAGCCGTAACTCCGATGGACGTCGCTTCCATCCTGAAAAAGAACGGTTTCGAATTGGATAAAAGAAAGATCGAAATCGCGGAGCCGATTCGCAGCTTGGGTTCTTATAAAATCAAGATTCGTCTTGCGGAAGGAATTCAGCCTGTAATTACTCTCCACGTCAAAAAAGAAGAAGAGTGATTTTTCTTTAAGGGACCATGCAGTCCGACTCCTTATACGAACCGGAATCCGAAAGGGCCTTTTTAGGATTCCTGCTTCTCAAAGGAGCGGACAATCTCATCGACATTCCGGTCGCTCCCGAAGATTTTTATGTGGATCTCCACAGAAGGGTCTATCGGGGGATCGCCGATCTTGTGGACAAACGGATCACAATCGATCCTGTTTCCGTCCTGAACTTTCTCAAAGAAAATTCTCTCCTCAAAGACGAGGAAAAAGAATTCAATTATATCTATTCTCTTTACCGGGATACGGTAGTCACTCAACCTCTTGCGTATTACGCGACCCGAATCAAACGTTTTTCGGAACGGAGAATGTACGCCAAGATTCTTCAGGAATCTTTGGAACTCATCCGCAAGGAACCCGGCGACAACGAATCCGTTTTCAATACGGTTGAAAAAAATCTCACCGAAATTTCGAGAAACATAGACGCGAAAGGTCTGCTTCCCGTTTCTTCGGACAAGGTTGCTCTTTCCGATTACATCATGGAAATCATGAAGAATCGGGGACAGATCACCGGTCTTCGCACCAACTTTACCAAACTCGACGAGGCGACCTCCGGTCTCAAAGAACACGAACTCATGATCCTCGCGGCTCGTCCCGGAAACGGTAAGACCACGTTCGCTCTCAACATAGCGTCTAACGTGGCCTTGGTCTACAATCAACCCGTGGTCATCTTTTCCCTCGAAATGAGTCGGATCGAACTCCTTCTCAAGATGGTCTGCGCCGATTCTCAAGTGGAATCGATGAAACTCAAAAAATCGGAACTCACTCGCGCGGACGCTCCCAAACTTTTGGAGTCCATCGTTCGGGTTACCGCGGCTCCGATCTACATCGACGACTCCGGAGGTTTGACGATAGACGACTTCAAAGGCAGAGTGCGTAAACTTCTCACCACAGAAAAGATCGGTCTGATTGTCGTGGATTATCTTCAGCTTATGAGCGATCCGAAAAACAAGGACGGGGGTCGTCAGCAAGAGGTCGCTTCGATTTCCCGTTCTCTCAAACAGATGGCAAAGGAAGCGCGATGTCCGATCATCGCACTTTCGCAGATGTCCCGCGCGGTGGAACAAAGATCCAAGGACCAAAAACCTCAACTCTCCGACCTTAGGGAATCGGGTGCGATCGAGCAGGACGCCGATATCGTTTCGTTTATTTATCGGGAAGAAAAGGTAAAGGGAGAAGACGAGATCAGTCCGGAGATGCGAGGTAAGGCGGAAATCATCATCGCTAAAAACCGCTCGGGCCCTATCGGTTCTTTTCATCTTGCCTTTAGGCCCGAGCTTAGCAGATTTGATAATATAGATTAATCATAGACCGGTTTTAAGGTCTTTTATAGGAAACGGAAATCATTGAAACAGTGGATTCAGGAAAATTATAAACATCGTTCTTGGGCGGGAGAATTGAACGAATCCCAAGAAGGTAAAAAGATCGTTCTTTACGGCTGGTCGTTTCGTTTTAGGGATCAAGGCGGGGTGATCTTCATCGATCTTAGAGATAGAACCGGGATCATCCAAGTTGTGGCGCGTAAGGAACTTTTGGGCGACGCGTTTATCCTTGCCGAGAAGGTTCGTTCCGAATACGTTTTGGCAGTCACCGGAACCCTCAAAAAAAGAGACGCAGAATCCATCAATCCCAGAATGCAAACCGGAACGATCGAAGTCGTTTTGGATCAATTAGAAATTTTGAATGTTTCCAAAACTCCTCCGTTTTCTTTGGACGAGTTCGACGACGTTTCGGAAGAACTAAAGTTAAAATACCGTTATCTGGATTTCAGAAGGGAAGAACTCAAAAACCGGATGCTCAAACGGCACGAGTTCATATTCGCAATTCGTAATTATCTTAACAAACGCAAGTTCATGGAAATCGAAACTCCGATCTTAAACAAATCCACTCCCGAAGGAGCACGGGACTTTTTAGTTCCCTCCCGTCTCAATCCGAATCAGTTTTACGCGCTTCCTCAATCTCCTCAGATCTTCAAACAGATTTTGATGGTCGGAGGAATGGAACGTTACTTTCAGATCGTAAAGTGTTTCCGGGACGAAGACTTACGCGCGGACAGACAACCCGAGTTTACTCAGCTCGATATGGAATTCTCCTTTGTCAGTCAGGAAGAAATTCTCGCGGAAATGGAAGGACTGATTTCCGCAGTTTATAAGGAAGTTTTTAATATTCCTCTGATGACTCCGTTTCCGAGAATGACTTATAAAACCGCGATGGAAGAATACGGCTCCGATAAACCGGATCTTCGTTTCGGTATGAAACTCGTGGACGTTTCCGAAATCGTTCAGGACTGCGACTTCAACGTATTCTCCGGCGCCGTAAAAGGCGGTGGAAAAGTAAAAGTTGTTTGTGTTCCCGGCGGTTCTACAATTTCCAGAAAGGAAATCGAAGACTACACGGCATGGCTGAATCGGGACTACAAAGCGAAAGGTCTCGCCTACATGAAACACGGCGCGGAAGGTCTCGAATCCACAATCACGAAACGTTTTAAAAAAGAAGAGTTGGACGCGATTTCCAAGGCCTGCGGTTCGAAAGAAGGGGACATGTTGTTCTTCGGCGCGGACGAAAGGGAGATCGTCAATCACTCGTTAGGCGCTCTTCGTCTCAAACTTTCCGAACGTTTTGAAACTCCGAAAGAAGGGGAGATCAATATCACTTGGATCGTGGACTTTCCCATGTTCGAGTGGAACAAGGACCACAAACGTTGGGACGCTTTGCATCACCCGTTCACTTCTCCTTCGGACGATAGTATTCCGTATTTTGAATCTATGGAGACCCTTCAAAAGAACGCGGGTAACACGACTGCGAAAGCCTACGACCTCGTGATGAACGGAGTCGAGATCGGAGGCGGTTCGATACGGATTCATTCCCGCGACATTCAAAATCAAGTTTTTAAAGTTCTCGGAATCGAAGAAGAAGAGGCCAAGGAAAAATTCGGGTTTTTGCTCGAGGCGCTTGAGTTCGGAGCTCCGCCTCACGGAGGTTTGGCGTTTGGAATCGATAGAATACTCATGCTCCTTACGGGAGGCAAGTCGATCCGGGACGTGATCGCTTTCCCGAAAACGCAAAAAGGAATTTGTCTCATGAGCGAATGTCCTTCTCCCGTCGAGGAAAAACAACTTCAAGAGTTGAAGATCAAACTGGTAAAGGTATAAATTGCGCAAAGAACAGTTTAACTTCGAGAATCAGGATCTGTATCGTAAGATCTGCGGGATCAACGACGACGGGGTCAAAACTCTCGAAAAACAACTCGAGATGGATATCCTCCCGAGGGGAAACGGTTTTCAGATCGAGGGCGATCCCGCCAAGGTGGAATTCGCATTAGACTTCTTTAAAAAACTCGAGGCGAACTACAGGGAACGTCCGGACCGGGATTTTATCGATTCATTCGATTTTTCTTATATTCTAAAAGACGCAGGTAAGGAACTTCGCAAAAAAAGGGCGAGGGAAACGGAACCCACTCCTTGGAAACCGAGCGAAAAAATTCTCACCACATATCGTGGAAAACAGATATTTCCTCGAACCAGAAATCAGGAAATTTATTTCCGATCCTTTCAGGAGAATCTGATCACGTTCGCACTCGGTCCCGCCGGAACCGGAAAGACCTTCCTTTCCGTGGCGACCGCTTGCCGTCTTTTGCAGAGCGGCGCGATCGATAAAATCATTCTTACAAGACCTGCCGTCGAGGCGGGAGAAAATCTGGGTTTTTTGCCGGGGGATCTCAACCAGAAGGTGGATCCTTATTTACGTCCGGTTTACGACGCTTTAAACGAATGTATAGGCGCCGAAAAAACGCAGGAACACATCGCACTTACAAAAATCGAAATCGCTCCCGTTGCGTTTATGCGAGGCAGAACTCTTTCCAATGCGTTTATCATTTTGGATGAAGCGCAAAATTGTACCTTGGCGCAACTCAAAATGATTATGACTCGTTTGGGACGTAATTCGAGAATGTGTATTTCCGGAGACTCGACTCAGATCGACTTGGATCACGGACGTTCGGGTCTTGAAAAAGTGGTGACTTTATTCAAAAACACGGATCAAATCGGAATGGTGTTTTTCGGCAAAGAAGATATCACCAGACACCCGCTTGTGGAAGTAATCGTTCGTAAGTTCGAGGAGTTGTGATCGTATGCCCAGTCCGGGAGAACAGATCGAATCCGCTATGGCTTGGATTACGGATACTCTTACGAGAGTCCGTCCGATTTTATTCGTTCGCAGACTTCAGGTCGTTCTAGTCGTCATCACTTTGTTCATGGTGACTTGGATGCTCGCCATTCCTTTTTTCGGTCAGGATAAGATGGACCTTTCTCCGGACGGATTGTATTCCGAAGGTAAAACCGCTCCCGAAAAGATCGTTTCCGCAAAAGAGATCGTCTACGAAGACGAGGATAAGACCAAGGCCAAAAAACTTTCCGCTTATCAATCGGCTCCTTTCGTTTTCGATCGCGACTATACACCTCTTCAAGATCAGATCAATAACGCCATTCAAGAGGATATGGAAAACTTTCGTTCCTTCAAACCGAGTGCGGAGGGAAGAGCGTATCCCGAACTTTTGAGTGTTGTTCCCCGATGGAAGAATCGTTCCAAAGAAGAGATCGAACTTTTATACAAAACACCGGGGAAGGGAAAACTCAAGGACCTCGTTCAACAATATTCTAATTTAGTATTTTCTTCTTTTTGCATATTGCGGGATTTGCCGCCCGATTAAGCGACTCTGAAAGTTTCGGGTGCGCGCGTCCGTAATCAGGGGATCAAGGAACAGATTTCGAACTTGGAAGGCGCATATATCGTTCCCAGGTCGTTTTTGTATCGGGATCCGGACACGGTTAATATTCTCAATCGGATGGCTCAGGAAAAACTTTCCCGAATGGATCCGGCGGTTCTTCCGATCATTCAAAAAATTTCCTTAAGTTATATCTATTCCAATCCTTCCTGTTCTTATAATGCCGAGGAAACTCTTGCCGCTAAGAAGTTTGCGGCGGACCGAGCCGAGCCGATCAATTCGCGGATTTTAGCGGGGGAGAATATCGTAAAGTCCGGAGAGATCATCACTCCGGAAATATTCAAAAAATTGCAAATTGTAAACACGTACGCCACTCGCGCGAACATTGCATCGATCGTATCGATTCTGCTCATTCAAACCGTTTTTGTGGTTATCATTTATATTTTTTTGAAAAAATACAATCCGAAACGGTTGAACGACGTTTCGAGTAACGTGATCGTGTTCTCTTTGATTTGGTTTTTGGTTTTAAGTTGTACTGTCGCTTCCAGGATCTTTTTCAACTTCGAAACCAAATACGATTCCATCTTTTATTTCGCCTTGTTCGTTCCCGTGGGAATGGTCTGTCTGATCGTCAGTTTTATCTACGACGAACAACTTTCCATCGCGATCGGATTTTATCTTTCGTTTTTCGTATTTATGGCTTCGCATTACAATCCGACTTCGTTTATGCTCGGATTTGTTTCCTGCATCGTTTCGGCGAGTTACGGAAGAAATCTCAGGAAACGAATCGACTTCATCAAAGCGGGTTTGTATATCGCGGGCGTTCAGATCATCATCGCTTCCAGCGGTTATCTTTTCGATTCCCGCAATTATTGGGTCGCGATTCCGAGCGGTTCCTGGCTCAAAGATTTGATCGAATCCAATATTTTTAAGTTATACGTTCTTTGTCTGATCAACGGATTTGCCTGTTCAACCGCGGCTCAGTTTTTGCTTCCGATCTACGAATATCTTTTTAACGTTCCCACTCGTTTTAAACTGATGGAACTCGCGGATACGGGACATCCGTTGTTGCAGGATCTTTTAACCAAGGCCCCTTCCACATACACACATACGTTTTTGGTTGCGGCTCTTTCGGAACGTGCGTGCCAAAACCTCGGACTCGATTGGCTCCTCACAAGAGTCGGAGTTTATTTTCACGATATCGGTAAAATTCCGAACGCGGGTTTTTTTGTGGAAAACCAGCATTTGATTCCCAAAAAAGAAAACATCGATAAGAACAATCCGGCTCTTGCCGCAAAGATCGTCATCGATCACGTGTTAGACGGAATCGAGATGGCGAAAAAAGCCAGACTGCCGAGAGAGGTGATCGACTTCATACCCGAACACCACGGAACGTCCACGATGGCTTTTTTTTATCATAAAGCATTGTCCGAACTTTCTCCGACACAAAAGAAAAAGTTGAACAAACGGGACTTTCAATATCCGGGTCCGAAACCTCAGAGAAAGGAAACCGCCATCGTAATGATCGCGGATTCTCTCGAAGCGGCTTCCCGTTCTCTGGATGAAATCACGCTTGAATCCTTGGACAACCTCATCACGAAAATCATCGGAATCAAACTTGCCGAAAATCAACTGGACGAATGCGGACTAACGTTAGGCGATCTTGAAGTAATCAAAGCTTCGTTTAAGGAAGTTTTGTTGTCCAGTCTACATTCCAGACCGAAATATCCGAGTATGGAAGCGACCAAAGCATTAGAAAAAAAGAATGCGGCGCATTCCGCTAACGGACACAAACAAACCAAAACCGCTTCGGGGAAATGAAATCGATCGTCTCCATTTCGAACGATTACGGAAATATTTCGTGGTGGAACGAAGAAGAGGTTCTTTTGAACTGCGGAATTCTTTTCCGCAAAGAATTCGAAAATTCTCCCTGCGAACTCAGCCTTTTGCTCGTGGACGATTTCGATATGAAGGAAATCAATCTTTTGAGAAGAGGGAAGGATAAAACTACGGATGTACTTTCCTTTCCGTTGGAGTTCGATTTTTCCCCTTTACGAAACGTTCTTCAAGGAATAAAACGTTTCGATTCCGATTCTTTCCCGCCGATTGCGTTAGGCGAAATTGTTATCTCCGTCGATACGCTCGAAAGACAGGCCGCCGAGATCGGACATTCGTCAAAGGAAGAGTTTTATCGACTTCTCGTTCACGGATTTTTGCATCTTCTCGGCTACGATCACGAACGGGGAGAGGAAGAGGAAAAAATCATGAAATCGAAGGAAGACGAATGTCTGGAAATACTCCGGGGGCTTTGAGAAAAACGCGAGGAATCGTTTTGGAATCGAAGACGATTCAAGACGGAGACGCAATCATTCGGCTTTTGCCGGAGACGGGTCAAGTGGAGAATTTTCGTGTCCGGGGAATAAAAAAAAGCAAAACGAGACCGATGGCGTCCGTGGAGCCGGGTTCGCTTTCCGACGTGGACTATTATCATTCCAAAAACAAAGAGACGCATAACGTAAAAGAGATTTCGCTTATCAATCGTTTTGATAAAGCGAAGTCGGGTTATTTGGGTACCGTACTCGTATCGTATCTTGTGGAGTTGGCTTCTTCCTTTACTCCGGACGGAGGGGAACATCCCGGAGAATTTCGTCTTCTTTTCGGGGCTTTGGAAGAATTGGAGGAAAACGGCCCATCCGCTTTACTCATTCCTTTTTTCAAATTACGTCTTCTCGTTTCCGGAGGATTTCTTTCCAAGGAACTTCTGTGTCATTCCTGCGGGACGGAGTTGAAGGAGATGATATCCGTCACTTTACAAACTTCTCCTTTGGAACTGATCTGCGGAAATTGTCTTCATGGGGATCGGAACGATCTGGGTTTGGTGCAGTGGATTCAGACGTTTTTGATGCTCCGATTTCGGGAGTTAAAGGAAAGAAAAATATCCGTTGAAAACATCCTGGACCTGGACAGAATTTGTAATCGGATGCTCGAACCCATCTTAAGAAAGAAGCTGAAATCGGCGCTTACGCTCTACGAGGCTTTGGGAGAAAATCTTGGAAAATTTTTTTAAAACGATACTTTTTACGTTTTATTTCTGCGTTTTACTTTTTCTCGTAATTTTAGATATCCGGTGGGATCAAAAAAATCCGGTGCAAATTCCGGTCGTTGCGGAAACGAAAGAAAGCGGAAAAAGATCAATACTTGTTTCCATGATGAATTTTAAAAAAATGGCATTTCAGGAATTGGAAATCAGTTGGGAAACGTCTAGAAAGAAAAATGTGTTCTATGAAAGAAAATGAAACACTCAAACAAATCGTACTAAAAGCATTGGAAGAAGGGGTGGATTCCCTGATGGTCGCATTTCCGGACGTTGAAAAAAAAACGCTCCGGATCAAAATCGAATATTCCAGAGAGGAAAGGTTCGGGGATTATTCCACTTCGTTTGCATTAGAAAATTCTAAAATTCTAAAAAAGAATCCGATTCAGGTTTCCGGCGATTTGGTCGCGATACTGCAAAAACGAACGGATCTGTTCGAAACTGTGGATTTCACCCCTCCCGGTTTCGTGAATTTCCGGATCTCGTCGACGTTTCTTTTAAGGTTTATAGAATCGTCTATCCTATCGGGAAATTATTTTCCGAAAGTCGATCGTCCTCTCAAAATCAATTTGGAATTTGTGTCCGCAAATCCGACGGGCCCGCTCAATATCGTATCCGCACGCGCAGCCGCCAACGGAGATGCGATGGCTTCCCTTTTGAAAGCGATCGGTCATAAGGTGGATAAGGAATTTTACATTAACGATTATGGGAACCAGGTTTTTCTGCTCGGTGTCTCGACCCTGGTTCGGATTCGCGAATTAAAAGGCGAATCCGGCGCCCGGCAGGAAACGGACGATTCCACGCCGATCGAGACGATCCTGGAAAGGAACATACTTCCGGCGGAGGGTTATCGGGGGGAGTATATTAAAGATATTGCAAATACTCTCTTAAAAGATCCGGTTAAATCCCCTAAAATCGAAACGTTGTTGAAGGAAAAAAAATACCGTGAACTGGCTGAACTTTGTTCGGTGTGGACCGTGGAAAACAATCTCGTTTGGCAAAGAAAGGATTTGGATTCGTTCGGAGTCGAGTTCGACAATTATTTCAGCGAACGCACGTTACACGAGGCCGACAAAGTTCTCGAAGTGATGAAGGATTTGGAAAAATCCGGAAAGATCTTCGAAGAGGA
Organism: Leptospira weilii serovar Ranarum str. ICFT; assembly: GCF_000332415.1. Classification (GTDB taxonomy): domain Bacteria; phylum Spirochaetota; class Leptospiria; order Leptospirales; family Leptospiraceae; genus Leptospira; species Leptospira weilii_A. The sequence continues at coordinate 32,281 of NZ_AOHC02000052.1, read as the reverse complement.
GGGAAAAAAAGTATTTCGTTCCACGGAATACGGAGACGACAAAGATAGGGTTGTCGTTCGCGACGACGGAAGGCCCACGTATCTTTTGGCGGATATCGCCTATCATAAGGATAAGATCGAACGCGGATACGATAGAATCTACGATATTTGGGGACCCGATCATCACGGTTATATCGCGAGGCTTTCCGGAGCGGTGCAATCTTTGGGATATAAAAAAGAGAATTTTAAAGTGGTCGTCGCACAACAAGTCAATCTCCTCGAATCGGGACAGAAAGTAAAAATGAGCAAACGCGCCGGTTCTTTTCAAACGATGAGCGATCTCATCGGGTATTTGGGAAAACACGGAAAGGACGTGGGACGTTACTTTTTCGTAATGCGATCGCTCGACGCTCCTTTGGATTTTGATCTCGATCTTGCAAAAGACGAATCGGATAAAAATCCGGTCTTTTATCTGCAATACGCACACGCAAGGATCTGTTCCATTTTTCGGGAAGTAGGAAACGAAACTTCGAAAGAGGCGGCTGCTATATTAGAAATGTCTGAAGAAAGGAAAAGGCTTTTATTTTGGATCGCCAGGTTCCCGGAGGAAATATTCGATTCTGCTAATGCGATGGAACCCCATCGTGTCACAAATTATCTGCAGAGTTTTGCAAAAGCCTTTACCGGTTTTTATTTAGGAAAGAATAATAAACTAAAGGATGCGTCTCCGGAGGTGCGTCTCGGGCTTGCAAGAATTTGTCTTGCGACTAAGAACGTACTTGCGGAAGGGCTCGGGTTGATCGGAGTTTCCGCGCCGGAAAGAATGGAAAAGGAAAGTTGATGTTTTCGCCTAGGATCGTCGTTTTGTCCACAGGTTCGGAACTTACGGCGGGAAGAAGCCGGGATACGAATTCCTCCTGGATTGCAAACGAACTTTTCGGGATGGGATTTACGGTTTCCAAGTTCGTAGTTTTACCGGACGATCCGGTCGCGATCGACGAGGAATTAAGAACGTTAGCCGCTCTTGCGACGAAGGAAACCCCGGTTCTTATCGTGATGACGGGCGGACTTGGACCCACGGAAGACGACTATACTCTGGAAGTGGTTTGTAAATTAAAAGAAGTCGTTTCCCAAGAAAGTTCGGTCGCAAGGAAAAGGATCGAAACGTTGTACAGACTTCGGGGAAAGAATTTTGAGGAAGCGATGCAAACCGCGATCCGCCAAGTTTCCGTTCCGGAAGGTTCTACGATCCTAAATAACGGCGTCGGAATCGCTCCGGGTTTTATCGTTGCCTTGGGAGAAAACACGCACTTGGTTTGTATGCCGGGGGTTCCGGGAGAAATGACCGAAATGTTTCGGGACGAACTTGCACCTTGGATGACAAAAACATTCTCCGCGCAGGAATTGTATTCAGGATTTCGATTTATATGGTGGATGAGCGAATCCCAATTTCAGAAAGAATTTATTTCTAAAGAGGAGACGATAACGACCGGAAAGGTGATATGGGGTGTAGCGGCCAAAAGGGGATACATCCGAGTAAGTTTTCAATCCGCCGATCGCGCGTTAGTCGAGGATCTGCTCCAAAAACTGGACACGGTCTACGGACTCAAATCCACACCGGACGTATTCGAGGAACTTCCCAAATTATTGGTGGAAAGAAAAATCAAAGTAGGGACGGCCGAAAGTTGTACCGGCGGTTTGATCGCCAAAACGTTTACGGATGTCCCCGGATCCTCCGCGTATTTTTACGGGGGAGTTGTCTCCTACGATAACGAAGTAAAGTCCGGACTTCTCGGAGTCAAACGCGGTACGTTGGACGAGTTCGGAGCCGTGAGTGCGGAGACGGCGAAAGAAATGGCAGAGGGCGCGTTAGTCGCTCTTGGAGTCGATTATTCGATCAGTGTAACCGGAATCGCGGGGCCGGGAGGTGGAACTCCTCAAAAAAAAGTGGGACTAGTCTATTTCGGGATCGGACAAAAAAACGGAGAAACGGAAATTCACGAACATTACTTTCCGTTTCCTAGAAGTTCTTTCCGCGAATTTGCGGCTCATACCGGAATGTATTTGTTATACAATCGTTTGAAGAGGTCGGTATGAAACTCATTTCCATAACGGGATTCGGCTTATTTTTTTCCGTTTTGTTTTTTTATCTTTTAGGGAATCCGTATCCCACCGCGATCGGAATCCAAAAAGTATGGGCCTTTTCCAAATCGGCGCACGCGGGAATGGCGCCCGATCCCAGATTTTTATGGAATTCGGAGGACACGATCAACGGATATAAATTCGAAAATTCGTATTATACGATCCTCTCTTCAAACGGAATCGCGTTAGACGACACAAGGAGGATCGAATATCCGTTGAACGCGAAAGGATATCTTGAATACAAAAAGATAGGCTCCGAAGTGAATTTTTATTCCCCCTCCGGAGAAATGTTTTGGACGAAGGAATACAGAAGTTATCCTCGTATTTCCCCTTCCGGAAATCTTGTGTTACTCATCGCCGGGGATCATAATCAGGTAATCTTATCCGATATCAACGGGAACACGACCGGGGCCGAAAAAATAGACGGACGATTTTTGACCGATTATACGTTCGCTTCTTCCTCTCTCATAACGGGGGTTCTTTTTTCGGGAGGGGAATTGTTCGTTCTCGATCCAAAGGGGGCGATTCAAATCAAAAAAGGTCTCGGTTCCGAAAAAAATCCCGTATTTGCAAAGAGTATTTCGATTTCTCCCGACGGAACCAAAACCGCCGTTCATCTTTTGAATGCGGGTAAGGATAAGATTCTCGTTTTAGGGGAGAAGGGTGAGGAGATTTCCACTTTTGATTTGGATACGATTTATCCTCATAAACTTTATTTAGCGATTTCTAATACGGGAGAGGTGCTCGTTGCGGCGCCCAATCGGATCGAGTTCCACGATATTTCCGGAAAGAAAATTCTGGATCTAAAACGAACTTCGAACAACGGCGTTTATCAGACTGCGTATCACAACGGAAGTTGGTTTACCGCCGAGTTAAATCAGGAAATTCTTTTCATCGATGAAGACGGAAAAATCTTAAAAAAAGAAAAAATCCGAGGTTCCGAATTGCCGATCCGTTTTTTTCCTTCCGGTAAAAACGGATCGGTCTTATTGGAAACGAAAAAGGAATTGTTTCTTTATCGAAATTTATAATTTTATAAATTATAATATTTTAAAATACGGATCCCATAGTTATTTGTATTTAACAACGAATAGATCGATATCTCCTCGAAATGGAAGGCCGTTCAAACCGTCCTCCGTATTCCCGGCTACATAGAGATTTCCTTCAAGATCGACTCCGATTCCTTTGCCGAACATACTTCCTCCGGGAACGCCAAACTGCCGGACCCATTCCCTTTGCCCGGAAGGATTGTGTTTTGTCAGAAAAACGTCTTGTGTTCCTATGGAAGCGTCGCTTTCATTCTCTATATTTCCGGCGGTAAAGCCGGTCGTATAAACGTTCCCGGCCGTATCCGTTACCATTGCCTGGATTGAGGTGTGCCTCCGATTGCGGATCGGACCGAGTTGCCGGATCCATTGCCGAACGCCGAACGAATCGTATTTTACTACGGTTCCGAGTGCAGTGGTTCCGTCCGCTCCGGATCCGAAATCACCGTCGCTCTCTCCGCTTACAAAAACGTTTCCGAATGGATCCACCGCTACGGAATGGCTCTGAGTTGTCCTTAAGGGCAAACCGAGTTGGGCGAAAAATCGTTTATTTCCGTTGTTGCAGTCGTATTTGAGAATAAAAAGGTCTTCGGTTCCGATGCCCGGAATTGTATCCGTCTCAAAATTCGCGTTTCCCCAGCCGGCCAAATAAAGATTTCCGGTAACTTTGTCAAAGGTTATTCCATTCGATTGAATGCGAGCGTTTGGGATTGAAAGTTGACGGACCCAAACCTGGTTTCCGTTCGAGTCAAACTTAACGATAAATCCGTTAAACCCAAGCTCCGGACCTCCGAAGGGTCCGGACGACTCTCCGACTACATAAGAATTTCCGAATGTATCTACGGAAATACCGGAGGGAATCGTTCTGGAATCGGGACCGGCCGGACCGGCTTGAGTCGTCCAAGCTCTGGTTCCGTCCGGATTGAATTTGATTACGAACATATCTTCCGAACCGGCGAGGGCGGCGGTGAAAAAACCGTTATTATCCGTGCTGCCGGTTACGTAGACGTTTCCGTTCGAATCGACCGCTAAATTTACAACCTTTAAGTCTACGCCTGCGGACCCGATTTGTTGCGTCCAGACCGTATTTTTTTTCGAATCATACTTTCCAAGAATGAGATCCCTGGTTCCGATCGGTCCCGCGTTATAAACGCCTCCTTCTGTGTTTCCGACGACGTAGATAAAACCGTTTTGATCCACGACAAAACCTTGATTGCGCGTGGTCGCGTTTACAGCTCCGATCAACAAGGTCCAGTCCAGTTCCAAGGAGCGCGGCGAATCTTCGCGAAACGTTTCGTGTAAAAACGGATCGTGATCGGCGGTTCCTCGAAGTAAAAATTGAATCCAGAAATCGCCGGTTCCGGGATCCGCTACGTTGAATATCTTAGCCGGCGCACAAGCCGAAAGAAAAATAAAAACAAAAATTAAAAAGCGGTTCACGATATTTTTTCTCCGTAAGGTTTCGAGGTCCACTGAATCCTTACGAAACTATCGGAGATAGAAATTTAACTAGGAATAGGGTAATTTAGCCTATTCTAATATAGCAGTTCAGGTTCCGGTTTTGTATCGCTTAAGGAACGGCAAAACGTACGGATAAAGAACCGCATAACGTTCTTACGCCTCCGGAGATGGGTTGATTTTTTTTTGGGAACGTCGAGATTTGAAAAATGAATTTCAGTCGATTCTACGGATCTAAGATCGAACGATCCGATAAATTTTACCGGTCTACGATTTTCGAAAATCGGAATCTTTTCGAACCGTTTAAACTTCGTAAATCGAAAGGGACTTATAACTTTTGTTCGCTTGTTTATCGAGGAGAGCGATGATTTCGGTTCTTCTTTCCTTTTCGATATTAAAGATCAACTGATCCGAAATCTCCCTACAAATATACAAACCTCTACCGTGTGAGTCGGCAAGTCCCGGAGGAAATCCCGTGTTTTCGTCCACGGTAATATGACGATCCAGTCGTTTTAGAATTTCCTTCTTATCTAAGGAACCGAAATGATCTCGAATCACGATGATGAACGTATTTTCGGCGATTCCATAACCGATCTCGAAAAAATCCGATTCCGCGAGTTGGATGTTTTCCAGAGGGATGACAAGATCTCGGGAAGGGAGTTCGTACTGGTATTTATAATTTCCTTTGGAATCTCTGGGGGCTCGAATCATCGCGTTGGAAGTCAATTCTTCCAGGATTTGATTGATCGCGTTAGGAGCTCCTTTTTCCACCAAAAACTTTGCGATTCGATTGCAGAGAAAATTTCTTTGTTCGTCCGAATAGATCCTTTTGAAAACGATTCCTTCCGCGTGAGGAACCGAAAAGTCCTTGTCTTCGGCTCCGGATTCTTCAATGGTAAAACCGGGTCCGAAATATTTTTCCACGCCGAAAATATTTCCGGTGAGAAGTTTATGGACCATCACTGAGATCAATTTTATATCCAGAAAAGAATACTTAGGGATGATATTCCAGATTCCGTGTTTGTAGGCGAAGTTGATATAGTCGTTGATGTTGTAAGCCGTCATCAGCGTATAAAGTATGTGCGGAAATTCGTTTTGGATCGTTTTGATCAGATCGAGTCCGGTTTTTCCCGGCATTCGAATATCCGTGATGACCAAATGAATCTCTTCGCTGTTTAATATACGAATCGCCTCGTCGTAGTTTTCCGCGTCGAAAATTTTATATTGAGCGGAAAGTAAATCCTTGATCGCCTCTCGGATCGAATGAATGTCTTCCACGATAAGAATATGATACATCAGGAGGAATATCCGTGATTTTGTGAGAAGGGAAGAGAAACTCGAAATCTGGTTTTTCTTTCGAAAGACTTCACGGATAGTTCGCCGCCGTGTTCTCTGACGATGGAATGACAGATGGAAAGTCCGAGTCCGGTTCCGATTCCGGTTTTATTCTTCGTAAAAAACGGGGAAAATATCTTATCGATCAGATTGTCCGGAATTCCACCCGCGTTATCTTCCACGATGATATGTACCCTGTTTTTTGTTTTACGGACTTCCACTCGGATTTTTCCCTCTCCGTAGTCTAAGGCTTGCAGGGAATTCTTAAATAAATTGATAAAAAGACGTTCCATCTTTACGGGATTAAACTGAAACATGGTTCCGGGTTCGCTGAGAATTTCCCAAGTAATGTTTTTGGAAAGGACCGGATATACCCAGATCACGTTCTCTTTCGCCTTTTGAATGGTATCGTATATGTCGGCGGTTGTGGTCACCAATCGATCCGGTTTGGCAAAACTGATGATGTCCGTAACGATCATCGCGGCTCGCGTTAGATCCTCTTTCATCATGTCCAAACGTTTGCGGAAAAATTCCGGGTCGATCGAAGTCAGGTTGTTCAAAAGGCTTTGAAGAGTTAAACTCATTCCGGTGAGAGGATTGTTGAGTTCGTGTGCGATTCCGGAAATAAAAATTCCCAAAGAGGCGAGGTTACGAATCCTCAGATTTTCCTCTTCCTTTTCCTTGATCCGAGTGATATTACTTACCTTTTCGAGAACGGAACCGATCATTCCGTCCTTCTCGATCGGATAAAAGTCCAGATAAAAAGTTTCTTTCTGACCTTTGACCGAATGAAAAATTTCACGATTCAAGTCCGATTTCGGATATTCAAAATATCGATTGAAATTCTCCTCTTCCGGTTGCATTTCTTTCATCGGACAATAAGGACAAATGTCGCCGCGATTGTATAGAACCTCGTAACATTTTTTTCCTATAATGGAAGAAAACGAAGATTGACCGGAAAATTCTAGAGTAGACCGATTGACGCGGCGAATCCGAAATCCCGGATCGATCAATACCAACGGCTCGGTAATCCCATCCAAGATGGATTGAAGTTCACCGGCTCTTTCTAAGAGATTTTCCTGCAACGAGGACATGAAGATTCAATATTGTAGAGAATCTTTAAAAGTTTGCAGTAACTTTTTTTTATTTTTTGCAGATTCCTGGCTTTGCATCTCTTGAAGCCTTAAGAGTTGGATCAGAAAATCTTCCAGAAGTTTTAAGTAAAATCCCTGCTTAAAGTCGGATCTCTCTCGATCATCCGGAAGAAGTTGAATGGGATATCGAACTTCCTTTCCGTTTCGATCCGCTTGTAGAAGAATATCGTCTACATTTTGATCCAAGGGAGTTTCGTCCGTTAAACGGATCACAGTCGAATCGGAACCGTCCGCGTTCTCGGCTTTTACTTCCGTTACAACTTTGGAAAGAGTGGTCCCGGTAAATTCCAAAAGAATCGATTTACTTTCCGCTTTTTCGATTCCGTTTTTTCCTTCCTGAATCGAATGTTTTACGACCTTGATTCCCTTTCGATTCGGGTAGGCTCCGAGGAAACTAACGTAGGTTCCGCTTGGAACGGATTCCATTTTTTCCAATTTCAACAACTCCCGAGCGACTCCCAGTTCTTCGTAGATTTTTAAGATTCTTCGGTTTAAAATGGAAGCCGTATCCGAGGACCGGTTCTGATGTTTGTCGTCGTTTTGGGAAAATACGGAAACGTTTATGAATGCGAGAAGGAAAATCAGGAAGTTTAAAAAAAAGGAAACCGATTTTCGATTGGAAGAAGAGTTTTCCCGGTGAAAGAAAAATTCTTCTTCGTTGTTTCCCGATTTGAAATTAAGGATTGGTGGTAGGAGCCGGCGTCGTAGGAACGGGAGTCGTAGTCGGTGTGGTTGTTTCACTTTTGGTCTCCTCAGGCGGTGCGGTCAGATTCGGGGTTGTTTCCGGCATCAGTCTGTCTTCTTTTTTAGCAAAGAGGAAAGAAAGAACCAGAGAAAGAGCGATGAATAAAATCGCCGTTACACGCGTCGCCTTGGTAAGAACATCCGCAGTGGAAGAACCGAAAACGGATTGGCTGGAGCCTCCTCCTAAAAGTCCTCCTCCTTTGCCGGTCTGAATCATAACGAGTAGAACCAGAAAGAGAGAAACAAAAACAAAAAGGGTAAGAATCGCTCCGTTTAACATATCAGTTCCTGAAAAAAAATTGAATCCTTTGCCAGATTATGGAGCCTGTGAGGGTTGACAATTAAAATACTCATCTTAAGGGTCTACCGATCGGGTCCCGTTGTTTTAGAAAAGTCCCGCATACGAATCGATTTTCTGACTGGCTCCTCCTACGAGACCGCCGTCTATGTCCTTTTGTTTTAAGAGATCTTGAATATTGTCGGGTTTTACCGAGCCGCCGTAAAGGATCGAAAGAGATTCGGCCACCAAAGACGCGCCCACAAAAAGTCCCGCCACTTCTTTGCGAATGAAAGCGTGTACATCCTGGGCCTCTGCGGGAGTGGCTACCTTTCCGGTTCCGATCGCCCAAACGGGTTCGTAAGCCAGGATTAAATTGGAGAATGAGTTGCTTTCGATTTCTTTGAGGCCCTCTTTGATTTGAGAAGAAATGACTTCGAATGTTTTTCCGGATTCTCTTTCCGAAAGAGTTTCCCCTACGCAGTAAAGAGCCGTAAAACCGTTCTTCAAAAGAAAACGGATCTTTTCATTACAGAAAAAACTGGACTCCCCTAAAAATTGTCTTCTTTCGGAGTGACCGATCATCACCACTTTGACTCCGATTTCTCGCAGTTGATCGGGAGAGGTTTCTCCCGTAAAGGCGGCGAGTCCGGAGGGATAACAGTTTTGCGCTCCGACGATGATCCCGCTTCCTTCTAGAATGTTTGCAACTTTCGTTAAATGGAGTGTCGAAGGAAAGACCATCGAGATTTTGTTTTTGGAGATGGACGGGATTTTTTCTCGGATCGATTGTGCCAGGGAAATCGCTTCCTTTTCGGAGAGATTCATTTTCCAATTTCCGGCGATCACTGTCTTACGCATGCGTTCCTCGTTGATGATTTCATGAAAGATGGGAAGAGTTTGGAGGAAAGGGAAATGACTACAAGGATTTTTTCGCAAAGATCTGTCTTACGTCGCGCTTCGATCTACTCAAACCCTCCGCTTTTTTACATGCGTTTTTACCCGCAAGTTTTACGTTTTGTAAACGATTTGAATTTCAGTAACGGTTTCCGGATTTTATAGAGTTCCCACACACCGGTTCCAACTCATAAAGATAAACAATCCATCTTTTAGGAAAAGGTTGAGACCGATCGGATTCCAGTTTTCCAGAGGTTACGCTCGATCATTTGATCCGATTTTTTATATCGTTATTTTTCATTGATTTTTTTGACTGTAAAAATTCGATTCTTTGCGAAGAATTTACATTTTTGAAACGGATAAGGGCTTTTATGTTTGGATTGAAAATTTCTACAAACCGAAATACGGAGTCGTTTTTTTCCGATCTACTCTTAGCATTCAATCGAGTCGGAGTATTTTTTTGGATCTGTTTTCTGACCCCGATTCTTTCTCTTCAATCGAACAGTAGGGCTCCGAGGGCGGTTAACGCGGCTCCGGGAAGTGTTCTTTTTTCCAAATCGAAAGAAGTTCGTTTAGAAGAGGAAAAATTATTTATACACTGCGAGAATCTGTGTTCGATCAAGGCGGTGTATCGGATCCATTCGGAACAAAAAGGACGTTATCTTTTCTACTTTGTTCTTCCTGCCTCCGCTACTTTGGAAATTCTTCACAATCGAAATGGAATATCATCCGTATCCAAGGCGGAAAAATCCATTAAAGAACTTTCTCCTTATCTGAAAGAACTCGCCGATTCTATGAAAGAACAAAAGAAATATCCGGAGCATAAGGTCTATGACACTCCTCATGTTGCGGAGTTTCAATTGAATTTGGAAAAAGGAATTCAAGAAGTCGAAATCGGATACGTTATGCGTCCTGGGCAGAATGAAACCGGTTTTGGATATTTATCTTTCGGAGATCCTGATTTTTGGGGGGTGATCGAATACGATCTTTGGCCGGCTAAGGAATGGATCTCTAAAAATTTTCGTCTTACGTTTGAAATGAGCCTTCCGGAAAATCGGAGGTTCTTTTTTTGGGGGAGGCGTAACCTAACTTGTTTTGACTTAGGGAAAAACGATTATAAAACAAAAGAATTGAATCCGGAGCATTCTTCCGCCCGGTCCGATAAAAGAGTATTCCGTTTTCAGTTCGGATCGGAATTTCCGGATATTTTACGATGTACTTACGATTTGGACGGGCCTTTGTATCGATAGGCGATTCGGTAGACGATAGGGCGGGCGGGGAATGAAAAGTTATAGGACTGAATAATATACAAATTTTAGAATATTTTGAATTTTGAAAGTTCGATCTGATTCCTTAGATACTCTTTTGCAATTCAAGGCGTGGAATCGGGGGAGGGGAACCGAACTTACCAGTAATGAGTCAAATAAAGATTCCAGTCTTCATCCGGAGGCGCCCAATCTTCGAGATACAAACTTCGTTCCTCCGGTCCTAATCCTTTCCAGAAAGGCAACCATGTGTTGCAGAACCAACTTTCGCTCTCGCCTTGTCTCCATCCGCCCCAACTTGGGTAGCTCTCTGGATACTCGATCCACGGCGGTCGTATCTTGAATTTGGGTCGTTTTTCGTTCATGGAAACTTTTACCGCGTTCTTGTTCTTAAAACAAAAAACCGAGCGAATGCCCGGTTCATAAGCTTTGCAAGAAACGTTGAATCTGGTTTACTCGGATTCTTTTTTCTTCAGCGCTTCCACGCCTGGAAGTTTTCTTCCTTCCATAAATTCGAGAGAAGCGCCTCCGCCGGTTGAGATATGAGTGATCTTATCCGCGACTCCGGCCTTGTTGATCGCAGCGATGGAATCTCCTCCGCCTACGACGGTTTTGGCCTTGGACTTCGCGATCGCTTTGGCAAGAGCCATGGTGCCGCCCGCAAACTTATCCATCTCAAAAACTCCCATCGGACCGTTCCAAAAAATGGTTCCCGCGTTCTTGATGATTTTTTCGTAATTGGAAACGGTTTTGGAACCGATGTCCATTCCCATCCAACCGTCCAAAATTCCCATCTTATCCACCGACTTTGTTTTTGCTTTTTCGCTGAACTGATCCGCGATGATATGATCCACCGGAAGTTGAAGATCGACTCCCGCAACTCCCGCTTTTTCGATCAACTGAAACGCCTGGACTTCGAATTCTTTTTCCACAAGAGAATTTCCAACGGGAACCGCTCTGGACTTTAGGAATGTGTAAGCCATTCCTCCGCCGATGAGAAGGTGATTTACCTTATCAAACAGATTGGTCAGAACCTTGATTTTGGAAGAAACCTTGGAACCGCCGATGATCGCCACAAACGGACGGGCCGGTTTGGAAAGTAGAGCGGAAAGTTCCACGATTTCCTTGTGCATTAGAAGTCCTGCATACGATGGAAGAAGATGCGCGATTCCTTCGGTCGAAGCGTGCGCTCTATGCGCCGCACCGAAAGCGTCGTTTACATAAACGTCTGCGAGCGCGGCTAGTTTTTTAGAAAAACCGGGATCGTTCTCTTCTTCTTCCTTATGGAAACGAACGTTCTCAATGACTAGGATTTCTCCGTTTTTCAGTTCCTTGGAAAGTTTGACCGCCTCGTCTCCGATCACGGTTTTTGAAAAAAGAACGTTTGCCTTTACAAGTCCTTTGAAAGTTTCCACAACGGGGACCAGTGAGAATTCAGGATTCACTTGTCCCTTCGGTCTTCCGAGGTGACTTGCAATTACGATCCGCGCTCCTTTTTTCAGAAGCAACTCGATTGTAGGCAGAGTTTTTTCGATTCTGGTTGTATCGGTGACTTTACCGTTTTCAACGGGGACGTTAAAGTCCACTCTCAGGAAAACGCGTTTTCCAGAGAGGTCGACGTTTTCGAGTCTGGGTAATTCCATGAATTAACCTTTCTTCGCCATATAACGGATCAGATCGAGAACTCGGTTGGAGTATCCCATCTCGTTGTCATACCAGGAAACCAATTTGAAAAATCTGGAGTTGAGTTCGATACAAGCGTCCATATCGAAGATGGAAGAAAGAGTGGAACCTATGAAGTCGTTGGATACAACCATGTCTTCGGTATAACCGAGGATGCCTTTCATCGCACCTTCGGAAGCCGCTTTCATTTTTGCGGAAATTTCTTTGAGAGAAGTTTCTTTTGTAGTTCTTACGGTTAAGTCGACAACGGAAACGTCCGGAGTCGGAACTCGGAACGACATCCCTGTGAGTTTTCCGTTGACTTCGGGAATACAAAGTCCGACCGCTTTTGCGGCTCCGGTCGACGCGGGAATGATATTCTGCATCGCTCCTCTACCGCCTCGGAAGTCCTTTTTAGAAGGTCCGTCTACGGTCGGTTGTGTCGCGGTTGTAGCGTGAATGGTGGTCATCAGACCTTCTTCGATTCCAAAATGATCCAGAACGACTTTTACGATCGGAGCGAGACAGTTCGTGGTGCAGGACGCGTTAGACACGATGTGATCGGACGCCGCGTTGTATTTCTCATTGTTGACTCCCATTACGAAGGTAGGGATGTCCTTATCTTTTGCGGGAGCGGAGATAACCACTTTTTTGGCTCCGGCTTTCAGGTGCTTTTCGGCTCCGGCTCTGTCTGTGAAAAGACCCGTCGATTCGATCACGTAGTCCACTTTCAGATCTTTCCAAGGGAGTTTTTCAGGATCCCTTTCCGAAACGCAGAGAACTTTTTTTCCATCTACGATGAGTTCATTTTCGGTATGTTCTACGGTTCCTTGAAATCTTCCGTGAGTAGAATCGTATTTGAGTAAGTAAGCCAGGTTATCAGGAGTAACTAAATCATTGATTGCGACAAATTCCAGATTGGGGTCTTTGATTCCTGCGCGGAAAACGAGTCTTCCGATTCTTCCAAATCCGTTGATGGCTATTCTAGTCATTTTTTTCCCTTTGTTGTTTTAGATTTACGGCTTGTCCCAAAATTCAAATTTTCTTTATAAAAGGTCCAAAGTCGCAAGATTTTTTGTCCTTTGAGAACAAAGTTCTTATTTTAAGATCTCCCGTTTCAGCGAACGCTCGAAGAGAGAATTTTTTTAAGATTGAATACAGTATTTTCTTGGAACATTCTCTTGAAAATCCGTTTTTTCCGGAGAATTCGGGAATGAGTTCCGATTTTTTCCAAGAGATTCGTGCGTTAATTGGATAGTCCCGCACCAGCTTTACAGGCTGCAAAATAAAGAAACGTTAATTTGTGAGGAAGGTTATCGAATTAGGCTTATTCCGGAATTCATCCTAATTGTTTCTTAACAGGATTCGATTCCATTTCGAAAGAAAATAAAAGTAGAAGGTTGTAAAAGATTACAACCTTCTTGGAAATAAATTCTTTACCAAATACGTTCCGGATCCAAGAGAAGGGAGCTAAATTCCGTAGAGTTCAAATGGAATCGGATTCGGCGAAGTATCGTGCTAAAATTTCATCCATCATCACATTCGTAAGAGGTTTTGTTTTAAAATCCGATGGGGAACCGAATTGATTGAATTTATTTTTATCGTCCGGATTGTCCGAAGTAGTCAACATCACTATGATCGTGCTGGTTTGGAGTTCCGGGTCCAAATTTTTATATTCTTCCAAAAATTCCCAACCGTTCATCCCGGGCATATTGATATCTAGGAAAATGAGATCGGGAAAGGGGAATTCGTTCTTCGATTTGTTTTTTAAAAAGTCCAGAGCTTCCTGACCGGATTGTTTTGCGATTACGGTTTCCGCATATTCACCTTTACGGATCACTCTTTCATGAAAAAAATTATCATCCTTGTTGTCGTCAATGAGAAGGATACATTTCAATTTTGGATATTTCATAAATTTAATTTAAATCAGGAATGATAAAGTGGAACTTACTTCCTACTTCCGGATCGGATTCGACCCAAATCCGACCGTTGTGTAATTCTATAATTTTTTTACAATGAGCCAAACCGATTCCATGACCTTCGTATTCTTCTTTGAGATGAAGCCTTTGAAAGATAAAGAAAATTCTATCCAAATATTTGAGATCGATTCCGATCCCGTTGTCTTGGACTAAAAAATGGCAGAAGGCATCCTCTTTTTCGCAACGAATCCGAACTTCCGGATCGATTCCTTTTTTAGAGAATTTGATCGCGTTCGAAATTAAATTTTGAAGAAGTTGTCTGAATTCCACTTCGTAAACGTTCAGACTCGGAAGAGGATCGGAAATGATTTTTGCATTGGAGCTGAGAATCAGATTTTCGAGATCGGAAAGAACTTCCGAAAGAATTCGATTTAAATCCGTAAGAGCTAATTTTTGATCCCTTCCGATTCTTGCATACATCAGAAGCGCTTTTACGAGAATGCTCATCCTTTTGGTGGCTTGATCGATCGTTTTGAGGTGATGGGTCGCGTTTACGTCGAGTGTGTTTCCGTAGTCCTCTTCCAAAATTTGAATGTAATTGGAAACGGTTCTCAGAGGTTCTTGTAGATCGTGTGAGGCGAGAAACGCGAACTGTTCCAGTTCCTTATTCTTAACTTCCAATTCGTTCTTTCGGATTAACGTGGCTTCTTGATTTTTTCTTTCCGTAATGTCTATAATGGAAGCAAGAACCATTAGACCTTCGTCGGTATCGATCGGATTCAGACCGATTTCGACTTGAATTTCGGTTCCATTTTTTCTGCGCGCGAATAAATCTCGGCCCGCGCCCATCGATCGAACGGAAGGGGACTGAAAGAATTGATTTCTTCGATCGGGATGTTCCTCTCGGAAACGTTCCGGCAATAGGATTTCCAATTTAATTCCGATCAACTCATCTCTTCCGTAACCGAAAAGTTTTTCGGTTTGTGCGTTTACAAGAGAAATCGTACCTTCTTCGTTTACGAGGACCATCGCGTTCGGCGCGGATTCTACAACGAGACGAAATCTTTGTTCCGCCTTTTTTCTTTCCGTGATGTCGATGATGGAAGCTAAGACAAGGGTTCCGTCCGCGGTTACGAGCGGATTCAATCCGATCTCGATCGGAAACTCGGACTTATCTTTTCTGAGACCGAAAAGCTCCCGACCGGCGCCCATCGGTCGAACTTTCGGAGAAAGAAAAAAAGAATCTCTAAACGCGGGATGATTTTGACGGTATCGAACCGGAAGTAGTTCTTCCACAACTTGTCCGATCAATTCGATTCGTTCGTATCCGAATAACTTTTCGGCTTGGCTATTGATATAAACGATTTTACCGTCCCGATTCAGCAATACAATCGCATTCGGAACGGATTCGACCATCAACTGGAATGTAAGTTCCGAATGTTTCATCATTTGAGATTTTTTTGTTTATCCAATGAGTTGAGTAAGAACGTTAAAAAGAAAAATAGAATTGGATAAAGGTATCATAATGATAAATTCGTGTCAAATCGTAAATTAGAATATTCGAATTTACAATATTGGAGCGATTGGACATAGAAAAGACGAGATCGGAAATCGAAAAGGAAAAAATCCGAAATTCGAAAGAAAATTTTAGAGAATCTTTAAAAACTTTCGTTTCGATCTTTGGGCAGACGTAAAATACTCTTCTAAAGAATTCTATAATATAGATTTTTAAAAAATGCGGGTTTTTGGAGGTTCCCTTTAGAACGCCTTTCCCAGAATATTTTCAATGGGAACCGGACCGAAGTCTCTGGAATCGGAACAAGAATCCCGATTGTCGCAGAGAAGAAAATAATCCCGGTCTTTGAGGATCCAGGGTTCGCTATTGTCCCGACCGGAAAAACTTGAGGGAAACGGTCCTCGTTTATCTTCGAACTGAAGAACGAATCCGTTGCCGCTGCCGGAAAAATCTTCCGGGTTGTGATTGCGATAGAGAATTTTATTTTTCATCTGAACCGTATCGCCCGGTTTGCCGGAGATTCTTGAAAAAACAACCTTATCTTCTTGAGTCGGATGTTTGACCAAAACCAAATCGCCAAGATAAAGATTGGATCGATTCACAAAGCGGGAGAAATAAATTCTTTTTCCGGGAGAATAAGCGGGAAGCATCTCTTTCGTTTCCAACGTGAACGGAAAAAAAAGAAAAGATCGAATCAGGATCGCCGTAACCAAACCGATCGAAAGTCCGATTCCGATTTGTTTGAGAAGAGATTTTATTTTTTCCCTTTTTTCTTTTTCCTGGTTGGAAGAACTTCTACCCATGCGTGCATTCTTTTTCCGATCGGAATTGGGTCAAAAGAAAATCTTTTTTTTAGACTTGTTCCTTCGTCTCTAAGGAAAAATATCTGGAAGTAGAAAGAGAGAAAGAATCCATGAAATCAAATTATCAAATCCTGGAGTATATGGGGAAAAAACCTCAAATTCACGAGTCCGTTTTTTTGGCTCCGGGTTCTCAAGTAGTCGGAGACGTTGTGATCGGAAAAAATTCTTCCGTTTGGTTTCAGACGTTGGTCCGAGGGGACGTCAATTACATCCGGATCGGGGAAAATGTGAATATTCAAGATCTCACGATCATTCATGTCGCAAGGGACGTGTATCCGGTTGAGATCGGAAATAACGTATCCATCGGACACAGAGCGACGCTTCACGGATGTAAACTCAAAGACAACGCGTTCGTGGGAATGTGTGCGACTTTGATGGACGACGTGGAAGTAGGGGAATTTGCTTTTATCGGAGCCGGGGCCTTGGTCACACCCGGAAAAAAAATTCCTCCCGGAGTTCTCGTTATGGGATCACCCGGCAAAATCGTTCGAGATATCACAGACAAGGAAAGAGAAATCATCACTCGAACGACCGGAAATTATATCCGATACAAAGAAAATTATCTGCAAGATTCGTTTTATACTTAAAAGTAGGGAATCGAATCGGTCCGATACGGATCTCTATAAAATTGATTCCCGTTTACTTTTATCGTGAAATACAGTTTCAATCTAAAAGATTAGATCTTTATTATATAGTTATGAGTAGGAGGAATCGAGACTTGTTTTGTAGTAAAAAATCGGTCGTATCTCCGACAAAACCCTCTCGCGCAAAAAGGATTTACACATGACTCGATCACTTCCGGGCGTA
Organism: Leptospira weilii serovar Ranarum str. ICFT; assembly: GCF_000332415.1. Taxonomy (GTDB): domain Bacteria; phylum Spirochaetota; class Leptospiria; order Leptospirales; family Leptospiraceae; genus Leptospira; species Leptospira weilii_A. The sequence continues at coordinate 15,217 of NZ_AOHC02000052.1, read as the reverse complement.
TACGTTCGAGGAATCGGGGTCATCGGCTGGCCTCTTGCGTCTTTGTTGCTTTTACTCCAAGGAAAACTCGGCAAATTTCAGGTTTACATAGAGCCGTATCTACTTAAAAAATCCGAAATTCCGGCAATTCTTTCCCTTGTGGAAAAGGGAGGAATCGTAGTCGATACGGGAGATAACGGGGTCAAAGAATTCTTCCCCGAGTTTATCTCAAAAAAAGAAGCGTTGGATCGTTCGGAAGTTCTTTGCGACTGTTCCCCGTCGGGTGTGGCCGATTCGAGAATCGAAGAGTACAATACTTCAGAATATTCTAAAATTCGTATGTTTATCGCTCAGGGAAGCGAACACAAATTCGGACCTCAGTTTTTGTATCCGGATACGAGAACGTTTCTGGAAAAAAAAGAACTTCCGAGATTCTTGCACGTTTCCACCTGCAATACGCATACGTTAGCGGGTTCGCTTCGTTTATTGATCGAAGAATCTCCAAAAGAACTGGAATCGATTTTAGAAGAGGCGGACTTTTTAGTGATCCGAAGGGATGCGGACATGGCAAAGGATGATCCGCACGTAACCGGGCCGCTGCTTGTCAAACCCGAGGCGGAGTGGGGAACACACCACAGCCGATTGTTAAACGAACTCTATTCTCAGATTCGGATCCAACTGCCTTTGACTTCTTCCTCGGTTACGATCAATTCTCCGTATATGCACTTGGTTCGATTTCGTTTTCGGTTGAAAAAAACGATTCCGAAAGAAATCGTCCTGAGGAGATTGCAAAACGATCCGTATTTGTCGACGACCGAATTGATTTCTACCAACTCGATTTTTTCCTCGGGAAGAGATCGCGGGCTTTACGGAAGAATTTTCTCTCACGCGGTGATTCCTCTCGGTTCTTTGGAAGTTTTGGAAAAAGAGATCCGAGGTTATGCGGCGACTCCCGGCGACTCCAACGTGCATATCTCGACGATTTATGCGGTTTTTCGTGGGCTGGAAATCGCATTCGGGCCGGAAGCGGAATCTTTTTTGCAAAGTATTGTTTTGCAGGAAATCTAGGAGTTCCTAGAAAATTGCGGAAGTTCGGACGTTTCCAGTAGGAGGAATTAGATGTTAGGCGGGGGAAGTTTCCCCCTGAGCGGAGCCAAGGTCTCCGCTCACCCCCTCTCCGGGCCATTCTTTCGTGTTCCAAAACCCGGAGCCAATCCCACGACGCAGTTGAAAATTCTTACGGAAATCCGTGGGAGTTCCCACATTTCGGGACAATCTTGAAGTTTCAAAAATTTTCCCCGGTTTTACAAAAAGAGTTCTTGGGAAAGGATTTTTTTTCTTGAATCCATTTGTTATATTGAAATAAATGTCTAATATAACAACATCTAAACTCAAAGAACCCTTGTAAGAGGCAGGAAAACAGAAATGAAAGCTCAGAATATTTTAGAAACGATCGGAAACACACCCCATGTAAAAATCAATCGCTTGTTTAACACAAAGAGCGAGGTTTATGCAAAATTAGAAAGATCGAATCCAGGCGGATCCATCAAGGATCGTATCGCCCTTTCCATGATTGAAGACGCGGAAAAAACCGGAAAACTCACCAAAGACAGTATCATCGTAGAACCCACTTCCGGAAATACCGGAATCGGATTGGCGCTCGTTGCCGCCGTTAAGGGTTACAAATTGCTTTTAGTTATGCCCGAATCCATGAGTGTTGAAAGAAGAAGAATCATGGCGGCTTACGGAGCGGAATTCGAACTGACTCCGAGAGAAAAAGGAATGCCCGGCGCGATTGAAAAGGCAAAACAAATCGTTGCTGAAAACCCCAAAGCTTGGATGCCGCAGCAGTTCGAAAACGAAGCGAACATAAAAGTTCACGTTGAAACAACCGCACAAGAAATTGCAAAAGACTTTCCGGACGGACTCGACTACGTAATTACCGGAGTAGGAACAGGCGGACATATCACCGGGGTTGCTCAGGTTTTGAAAAAAAAATTTCCTAAACTGAAAGTGTTCGCGGTCGAACCGGAAGCTTCTCCGGTAATTTCCGGAGGAAAACCCGGACCACATCCGATCCAAGGGATTGGAGCCGGATTCATTCCTAAAAACCTCCATGTGGATCTTTTGGACGGAACCATACAAATCAGTAAAGACGAAGCGTTCGAGTACGCACAGAGAGCCGCAAAAGAAGAAGGTCTTTTTATCGGAGTTTCCTCCGGCGCGGCGCTTGCGGCCGTTGCAAAAAAATTACCGGAGATTCCGGAAGGATCTAAAATATTAACTTTCTCTTATGATACCGGAGAAAGATATCTTTCGATCGAAGGACTTTTTCCGGTTCCTGCGAACGCGTAAAAAGTTTTTGAATCTAAATTTCTTTTCGCTAAAAACCCCGGAGCTTACAAACCCGGGGTTTTTCTTTTTGGAGGTTCAATCCATCAAAGTTTGTAGAGTTAAACCTTGAAACGAACATTCACGCGTTTTACAACGAGAACCCATTTCCTCCGAAATCAAAAATCATCGTTTTCGTTAGGAACGTTTTGATCGAAGATTGAGTCTCCGGCGACAAAAACAAAAAACCGGAACGACAAAAACGATATTTGATTGAAAACTTGGGACAAAACTAAACCGTAAGATCGGTGTCCTCTCTTATCATCGTTGAATCTCCATCCAAAGCAAAAACGATCGGCGGTTATTTAGGAAAAGAATTTAGAGTCCTCGCCACTCTCGGACACGTCGCCGATCTTCCCAAAACAACCCTCGGATTGGATCTGAAAAATCGTTTCGAACCGGAATACGTAGTTCTCCCCGGAAAAAAAAAGATTCTTTCCGAAATCATAAAAGCGGCCAAGGAATCCCAAAGGATCTTTCTTGCGACCGATCCGGATCGAGAGGGAGAATTTATCAGCGCCTACATCCGAGATCGTCTGAAAAAAAAATCGAATGTCTTTCGGATTCGTTTTACGGAAATCACACAAAACTCGGTTCTTGATTCTTTACAAAATCCGGATACGATCAACGAATCCTTGGTCGACGCCCAAAAAACGAGAAGGATCGGAGATAGATTGATCGGATATTTTGTAAGTCCCGTTCTCTGGAAGGAAATCGGTCCGGGGTTGTCTGCGGGAAGAGTCCAATCCGTCGCATTAAAATGGATCTGTAACAGAGAAGAGGAAATTCGGAATTTTAAATCGGAAGTATATTATAATATACTATTGTATGTTCGGGACAAAAAGGGGATCGAAGGCGTTTTTCAAAGAACGGGTGATCGGATTTTTTCCGAAGAAAAAGCGAATCAAATTCTAAAGGCAGTTCAAAAAGAAAAGAACCTCCGCATTTCGGAAAAAAAAGAATCTCCGGGAAAAAATTCGCCCCCGCCTCCGTTTCAAACTGCGAGCTTACAACAGGAAGCCTTTCGAAGATTTCAGTTTCCATCTAAAAAAACGATGAACATCGCTCAGAAACTCTACGAAGGAATGGATCTCGGAAACGGTAAAAGAGAGGGATTGATCACATACATGAGAACGGATTCCGTTCGTTTGAGTCCGGATTTTGTAGAACGTGCAAACTCTTGGATCGTTTCCGAGTTGGGTGAGAAATTTACGAACCGATCCGAACGTAAGGTTAGAAAGTCGGGAAAAAAAATTCAGGACGCTCACGAAGCGATTCGTATCACAGATCCGTTTTTAATCCCCGAAAAAGCGAAAAAGTTTTTAGGAAAGGAAGACGCGATTCTTTACGAACTGATCTGGAAACGAACGATTTCTTCTCTCCTGCCTCCGGAAGAGTTTCTAAAAACCGAATATTCTATTTTTGTTGCCGAAAACTATTTCCGTCTTGAAACCAAAAAAACTCTTTTTCCGGGTTTTAAAATATTAAACGAAGCGGATACAAAATCGATTCCAACTTGGGAAAAAGGGGAGCTTTTATCCATTCAAAAAGTGGAATGTGATAAAAAACAAACGGAACCGCCTTCTCGATATTCGGAAGGAACCCTCGTCGCAAAACTGGAAAAGGAAGGAATCGGTCGACCTTCCACGTATGCAACGGTTTCGGAAACCCTCGTTAAAAGAAAATATGTAGATCAGGAAAAGAAATTTTTTTATCCGCTTCCTTTGGGAGAAAAGGTCAATTTTTTTCTTCAATCGGGTTTCGGGGATCTTTTTCGGGAGAAGTTCACCGCGGAACTCGAATCCGATTTGGACAGGATCGAAAAAAACGAAACCGATTCTCTTTCCATATTAAACCGACTTTGGTCCGATCTGCAAACCCAAATTCAGGGCAGCAAATCCGTTGTTTCTAAGTTTCGTAAAGAATGGGTTGTGGTTCTAAAAACTAAAAAGGAGACCGGCTGGGGAATCTGCCCGCTTTGTAAAAAAGGTTCCCTTCAAAAAAAGAAAACTTCTCGAAAGAAAGAATTTTATCAGTGTAGCCGTTTTCCGGATTGTGAATACGCAAGTTACGAACTCCCCCGAACTTTAGCATAGAAGATTTCGCTACTGATCATAACTATATAATCAGTACCTAATATTTTGAATTAAAACGGTATTTTGCGATAAAAGTTAACGGTACTCGGTTTTATAAAAATCGTCAAACTCCGCAATAAGGAGTTTTGAATTTTGAGACAACTCTATTATGTTCCGAGTATATGTCTACGTTTTTGAGGAGCTCGTTTTAAAATCGATTTCAATAAAAAGAATATTTTAGAATTTATATATACTAAAAAATTAAATTTCCGGAAAGGATTTTGGACGGATTGAAATGTTTTGCGGAAAAGACGGATCAAAGTCGGTTTTCATCTTCGTTTCGGAATCACGGACCATGTGCCGTCGATTTTTTGAACCTGAAGAGGAATCTCGTAGAGATCTTCCAGATTTTTTTCAGTAAAACATTCTTCGATCGAACCGAAACGGATCACCTTTCCTTCCTTCAATAAGACCGCCTTGGAATAGAATTCCGGAATTTCCTCCGGTTTATGCGTGATGTAGAGGGAAGTGAATTTTTTTTTCGAATGATATTCCTTTAGAAATCCTAAAAAATCCTCTCTTGCGGTTAGATCCAAAGAGGAGCAGGGTTCGTCCAAAATGAGAAAGTCCGGTTCATTTACAAGACTTCGTAAGAATAGAATTTTCTTTTTTTCTCCGGAAGAAAGGGTCGTATAAAACTGATCTTTTTTGGAAAACAAATCCGCCTCTTTTAAGATTCGAAGCGTTTGGGATTTTTCTTCGGGGGACGGGTCGCGATAATAACCGATCGTATGAAAGAATCCCGTTAATACGACATCCGTCACGGTTAGTTTTTTTTGAAGGGAATTTTCTTGTTGGGAAGAGTCGAGGATTCCGATTCGTTTTCTTAAGTCTTGAATCGGAGTTTCTCCGTAGGTTTCTTGAAACAAACGGATTTTTCCCGAGGTCGCCCAGATCATTCCGTAGATGAGATTTACAAGAGTGCTTTTTCCGGCTCCGTTTCTTCCTAAAAGAACGTAGTGTTCGTTTTCTTTGATTTCAAAACTCACCGAGTCCAAAATCGTTTTTCCGTCGGGTCTGTAGCTGATTTCCCGGACGGATAATAAAGAATCGGTTTTCAAACGATTTTTTAGTTCTCCATTCTCGCGATGTCATACAACTTTCTGAGTTTCTCGCAGGTTTCCTCGAATAACTTTTTATCCGAGAGATCGTACTTACGAAGTATGGTTTCGTCTATCGTGAAAAAGGACGCTTTTTTATCGATACAATCCATCATCATATTGGCGAGATAAACGAGTTCCACCAAATCGTGATAAACGCTGCCCACACTCATAAAAGGTCTGTGGTGAAATTCGATCATCTGAACGAGATCGGGAGGAAAATCCCATTTTTTCGCGAGAAGAGCGCCTAACGTAGGATGGGAAATTCCGATCGAAATTTCCTCCAAAATCGTGGAACTTCCGAAGTCCCGATCTTTTTGGTAGTTCGTGAGTTTAATGAATAACCTCTGATTGAGTGAAAGTAGAATGAATTTTCCGAGGTCGTGAAGAAGCGCCCCGGCCGCCGCGATATCGGCGACCCTCGTCATTCCGCCTCTGCCCGCGATTTGACGGATGAAAAAACTGCACATATTGGAATGATTCCAAACCTCCTGCAATTTCGCATAACGTCCATCCATGATCTTCCTCACTCCGGAAACATAAAGAAGGTTCCTGACGTTTTTCAAACCGACAACCTTGACGGCCTGTACGATCGTATTGACCTTGTTTCTACTCGCAAAACCGGCCGAGTTGGAAAGTTTCAACAAGTCTACGCTGAGCGCCGGATTTTTTTCGATTTCGTTTGCTATGATTCCGAGATCGGAATCCGGATTGTTGCACAACGAAATGATTTTAGTAAGTGTGTTCGGAAGAGGAGGAAGTCCTTCTATTTCGACCAGAATTTTTTCTTTGAGTTTGGTGGTGATTTCGATCGGAACGATTTGTTGCGGCACAACAAGGGTGACTCTCGTCAATTTTCCGTCCGTATCGATCTTGAATTTATCGGAGCCGATCCCCGAGTTTTTTAAAAGGAGTTGGATGAGTACCAAACCGAGTCCCGCGCTTTCCTGGGAATCGGATATGTCCATGAACGCGTCGGAAAGATCGTTGTATTTTTTGGCGGACTCTATCCTTTTTTTGATTCGATCCAATTCCTGCGGGAGAAGCGAAGAGTCGTTTTCCACCAAAATCGCGAGACTGTTATTCACCATCTTTGCGCGAAAATGAATTTGAAAACTGCTATTCAGCAAAATCTCCTTTTGTTCGTCCCAATGATGCGTTATCTCCTCTTGAAAGGTTCTCATTCCTTTCGTATAATGATCCGCATTATAAATGTCTAAATTCTTTTTGAGAAAGAAAATTCGTTTTGCGTTTGCTTTGTTCGCGTTCATCAGAATTTCCTTTAGGATCGTTGAAATGACTTCCGTTAAAAAAAGTCTGTCTATTTTTCCGAGGATATTGAGCAATAAATTATAGAGTTGCTGATGATCTTCCTCCGAAACGAATTTGTATTCGATATCTATGTCTTTTCCGCCGAGGAGAGTCTCTGTGAGTTCGGGTATGTTTAACATTTACTTTGTCCGTTTCGGAACAATTTTTTCCACGTTTCGCAAATAAACCCAGTCTTTCCGAAAATCTTTGTCCGGGGTTCCGAGTATTCTTTCCAAGTATCCGATCGGATGTTGGAGGGTTCAAGATGGCTTTGATCAGAGAAACGCAAAACGAAATCGATCGACAAATTCGTTATTTTTTAGAGGAGAAATTGGAAGGACTTTTGGATGAGGCTCGGAAAGTAAAAAAACGGCGCCAGGAAGTTTTTCATCCTAAAAAAAACGAAAAGGAAGAAACGAACACTGCCCAAGTCGACTGCATAAGTGCGGAGGTTCAATTGACGTTATGGGGTGAGGTTTAATCTCAGATCAATATGCGAACATAATAAAAAGATGGACAATCCTGGAAGAGATTCTTAGGATTGAACCAATGGACAACAGCTTCTTTTCAGAAAGCGAAAACATCCAGAGTTTTCCGGTAAAACGGGACATTCTTGATATCATGGATTCGTATCGGTATATGAATTCTTCCTATTTCTTCGATTTTCTTTCGGATGGGCGCTGGGATCATGGTACCGGCTGGATGGAAAAGAATATGAGCGAGGTCGATTGGTCGACACGTTATGTTCCCGAGAGTATAGAACGTTATCAAAAACGGTCAAAACCCTCTCGTAAGTCATCGTAGAAAACGTATTTTGTATTCCTCTGAAACCTTTTATTTTTCATTTTATTTTGAGTTCGATGGAAGAAAATCCGTTGAATCAAGTTCTAATCTTTTCCTAATCCTCCCCGGTTCGAATGCCCTAACGCTGAAATCTAAATCCTCTCCACCCGAAGCCGGCTAACTTGCGGGTTTGTTAGGCTCGCCACTGGAAACGTGGAAATTCCGATTTTCTAACACCGTCGTTATCAACGCTACCATTGAGTGCCGAAATCGCTGGCGTCGTTTTATTGTCAGAAAGAAAAAGATTTTCTAACTTTCTTAGCCAAAACCCGCGTTATTCAAAAAAGGTATTTTCGATTAGATTTTTTACGATTTCTTCCAACGTTATCGTATTCTAGGATGAAAGAAGAATTACATTGGGAGGTCGAAGTCGAGTGGAGGACGGGCGGAAGATTCTCCGCCCTATAAAAAATTCTTAATTGAGAAGTTTGATTCCGCTAATGTCGATAAATTTTCTATAGACCAATTTATTCTTTTCTTTCAAAGGATTGAAAATCAAAATCACGACTTTATTATACGTTACATAACCGGGTCTGTATTCCGTAAAGTGGTGAGACATTAGGGTTGTTTTATACTTCGCGCTGTAGATCGTATAAGTATGTTTGTTCAGGGATTCGTGAGCTTGTTTTTTCTTTTCTTCTTCGGTTTGATCCACGAAGTTACTGATGAGCACTTGATCTTTTTTCGGACCTTGTTCCCCGTAAATCGTAAATTCGAGAGCGTTTTCCGAGTGATTGGTAAGGTAGGTAACGATTTCGGTCAGCGCCGGAATCGACATTTTTACGACTTCTCCGCGAGCGATCCGATCGTCGTAATCTTTTTTTGCCTTATTGTACCTTTCCTCTCCCCAAACGGATTTGGATTCCAACTTCAGAGGCATTAAGTTTTGAAAGTTAATCACAAACGTACTGTTTTCCAAGTCGTATTCTCTCCACTTAGGAAAAGGAACGAGCTCTCTTTTTTCGGGATTGATCGCGGAGCTTTCGTTTATGGCTAAAATGTAAATGGAAAATTTCGCGGGATCGAAAACTCGGTTTTCCATCTCCACCATTACATCCAGAAATTCTCCCTTACCGTTGTCGGAATGTCTGCGAAAAAAGGAAATGTTCTTAACCGCAAGCCGTTCGTCGTAGTAGGATAAGGGATAGTATTCTGTTCCTCCGTCCTTTTTGTTCGGATCGGGTTTTTCTGCGTTCTGGCTAAAGGTCGTTTGGCCAACGAAAAGAAGTAGCAGGCAAACAGAGATTCTTAAAAAAGATTTCATAGTTATTCTGGTCCGATGGAATTCTTACTAATTTATATCGGCCTTTGGAAGCCGGAACTTAGGTTGGGAAAATCGTTTTTTGGTAAAAATTAACGTTTTCGGTTATTTTCGTCAACGTGAACTACTTTTGGGGAGTAGTTGGAAGGAAGTTCTTTTTCCTCCACTTGAGCATAAGTGATGATGATAACTTTGTCGCCTTTCATCCCGAGTCTGGCGGCCGCTCCGTTCAGGCAAATATCTCCGGAACCGCGTTTTCCTTCTATGATATAGGTTTCAAAACGAGCCCCATTGTTTACGTTTACCACCGAAACCTTCTCATAAACGCGCATTCCGGCCGCGTCCACGAGATCCATATCCACGGTCAGACTGCCTTCGTAGTTTAGATCGGCGTCCGTTACCGTAGCTCGGTGGATTTTACCTTTCATTACGGTTATTTGCATTTTAGGACCCCGCTACTCGCTAAATAGTACCTTAAAAATTTTACCGGAGATATTTAAAAGCGTTTTCCTCTTAAAAAAATGAATTTTGGTATTTAAGGTATCCATACTGAACGGAATTTCCGCAAAAAGAGGAGAAATGATGTAATTTTCATAGAGGTTGGGATAAACTCTATTTTCATCATAAACCGCATTTTTGAAGTTTTCCAAAATCTTACGGATGATTCTTTTTTCTTGTCGGTTCAGGTCCACGGCCTCTTCTCCCCGTTCTCCCTTCCAGACGATTTGAAATCCGGAGATTCCCTTTTCAGTCAGTTTGGGTTGGATATCAATTAGACCGTTTTTTCTCAAATGAAGCAAGGCGGATTGAAAATCCAGAGCACACGGAGAATCCTCCGAATGGATATAGGTCTGATTTGTGATGAGTTTTGCGTTCTTTTGGAAGTAAACCCCGTCCGCGTAATAGATGAGTTTAGAAAGGGACAAGCGATCTCTCCCGTTCGGAGACTTTTGAAGGATAAAAGAGATGACTTCTAAGAGTTTTTCCATATAAAGAATCTTGTGAGAATGATCGAATTTCGAAAAAAAATTCCGTACCTCCGTTACTTGGAAATGCAGGAAACACTGCGAAAGTGCCGGAAGGAATGTATTCTTTTTTTGGAACACGCTCCTACAATCACCGGCGGAATCAATTATAATCCTGAGAATCTTCTTTTTGGAAAGGAATTTCTGGAATCTCAGGGAATTCAGCTCCACTTCATCCAAAGAGGAGGGGATTTCACCGCTCACGAACCCGGCCAACTCGTCATTTATTCCCACGTGGACTTAAAAAAGAGAAATCTTTCCATCCGTTCTTATCTGGAGAATTTATTGCAGTCCGTCATCGATGCGTCCCTTGCGACCTGGGATCTGCGTCTTGTCGCCGATTCCGATTCTCCGGGTTTGTATGTAGAGTCCGATCTTTCCCAAAAGATCTGTTCCATCGGCGTGAACTTTAAATCTTTTTTTACGAGTCACGGAATTGCTTTCAATTTTGATAACGATTTTACAACCTTTTGTCGTATCCATCCCTGCGGTAGAAGTTGGACGGATATGACGAGCGTAAAAAAACTCGGTTTGGACTGTGATCTGGAAAAGAAGAAAGAATTGATTTTCCACATTCGGGAAAATCTGAATTCTTTTTTAGGGCCGATTTCAAAAATAACTCACAATACGATCCGTTGATCTTCCGAGACAATTTTTGAGAGTATTCTACTCAATCCTTTAAAATCGTTCGTTTTCGGCGAAAAGTGAGCTAGAATCCTTTTTTCTCCTCAAGAGAAAACTCACTTTTTACCGATTTGTAGGGTAGAGGTCTCGAGTGAAGATTTTCAAAAGTATATTCTATTTTCTTTTACTGCTGATCGTCTGCGAATCGATCGCACTCGGAGCCGTCGCTTGGTCCTTTTTGGAATCTTCCTTGGCCTCCTTTGAACTTTTGAAAATCGGTTCGGACAATCGAGCGAGAGACACGTTAGGCGCTCTTGCTAAGACGGCGGAAAATTCCGGTGTGGGCGGTTCTTACGACGACATGAACTTCGTCTTTTCCAGAATGACCCAGGTTTCCGATCGGGATACGGACGGTTATACGATCCGGGAAATTTTCCTCACGAGCGAGGAAGGAATCGTTCTCGCTCATTCCAATTCGGAGTATCTCGGGGAATCCTTGAAAAAAAGAAAACCCGTCGCCTTATATCAGGACGTTTTGTACACGAGGGCCTTTCGTCTTCGTAAATGGCAGATCGGAATTCCGGTTCTTTTAGGACAAAAGAAGGAAGTTCTTTCCAAGAGCGTTTTCTTTTCCAAGTTCGAAAGTTTTTTTCCGGAAATCAGCGAACCCGAAATCCTTCTTTCCGCTGCGGTCTATCATCCCGTAAAATTGGAGAGAGTGGCGGCGATTCACATGATCTACGATCGGGGGAATTTTCGTAAGTTCGTTTTCCGGCAGACGGAACTTTTAGAATGGTTGTTGCGCAATTATTCTCTGATCGCTCTCGGCGCGGCTTTGTTTTTGGAATTCATCTATCTTCTTTTAACTTTGGGTAATTCCAAAAAGGAATCGGTTCCGGATTTGAGTTCCAGACCTTTCGTGGAAAAAGTTTCTCATTCCAAAGAGACGCACGTTCCGGTTCTTGCAAAACAATCCAGTCCCTTGGATTCGATCGTTTTTCCCGGAAGTTCGGAAAGTTTCGTTCCAAACGTAGAGACGACAACTTCCGTATCGACGTCGGCAGCGGAATCGATACAAACGGCGCCCGTGTCCGCAATTCTTCAAACTCAGATCGAACGGGGACCTCAGTTTCCGGCGCCAATGGAAACGGTTCCGGTCGGATCGACTCAGCCCGCGATCCTTCCAACGGCGCCGGTTATTTCGCAAGGGATCGCCTCTTCTCCGGAAGAAGTCTTGGACGCGATTTACTTAGGATAAGATACAGAAGTGGAAATCAGATCCAGACTTTCCGAAAACATTCTCAGGCTCAAACTTAAAGGGCGTTTGGACTCCGAGAGCGCGGAGGATTTTTATTCTTATCTGAAATCGAAATGGGAAGAAGGAATTCGTAAATTCTTATTCTCTTGCGAAGAATTGGAATATATCGAATCGGAGGGTATTTCCGTTTTGGCAAGGTTCGAAAATTTCCTGAAAAACAGGGGAGCCTCTTCCGCCTATTGCGCGTTCAACGAAGAATGCAAAACACTTTTGAGTTTTTTAGGTTTCGGAAGATCGATCGCCTTCTTTGAAGATCCGCATCGCGCCGAGGAATATCTTTCTTCGATCAAAATTCAGGATCAAAGATCCGTATCGACTCCGATCTCTAAGATCAAAAAAAATTCTCCGGTACAATTTTATTCTTCCGGCTCTTCTTTGAAAAACGCGGGCTCCGGAGCTTCGGCTTCTTCTTCCGTTTACGTTCCCGAAATTCGAACCGTTCCCGAATCGGAGGAAGTAAAATCGGAACCGGTAAGTTCCGGACTTGTAGGCGGACCTCTTAGATCGCAGGCGTCCTTAAACGAAGAGAACAAAGAAAAGGAAGAGAATAGCGTTCTTACTCCTCGGAAAGAATCATCGACTTCTTCCGAAACCTCTTCTTTGTCCGATACGCCTTCCATCCCGAAGTCTTCCGCTTCCGATCAATATTCGGCAAAGTCCGCGTTTGAAAAAGCGATTCGGACCCAAAAGAATTTTCCCAAAAGAATCATCTATTGCGGGGCTTGTTCTTCCAGAATTCGGATTTCGAAACCGGGAAGATACCAATGTCCGGCCTGTCAGATTCAGTTTGACCTAAATGCCATGGACGGAGTTCGATACCTAGAAAAACTTCTAGGAACTTGAGAGTTGTCCAACGCAGCATCGCGAAGTATCGCACTTTCTTTTTATACGTTCTTATCCAGAATTCTCGGTTTGATTCGAGATCATTTTATGGCCGTTTCCTTCGGGACTGGTATGATCGCTTCCGCGTTTTCGGTGGCCTATCGACTTCCGAATATGTTTCGAAACCTTCTCGCCGAAGGGACTCTTTCCCAATCCTTTTTGCCTCTTTACGCGGAGTCCGGAAAAATCGGGGAGGAAGAAGCGAAGGTGATGAGTGGAGCGGTTTTGTCCTTTTTGTTTTTCGTTCTATCGCTTCTTGTGGGAATCGTTTTTCTTTTGGCTCCTTTCTTACTTCCGGCGCTCGTGGGTGGAACGAAAGAATATTCGGATTTGGTGATAGAACTCACGTATATTCTGTTTTTCTTAATCGTTACGGCGAGTTTGTCGGCCATCTTCATGGCGATCTCCAATTCCAAGAATCGTTTTTTTGTTCCTTCTCTTTCTCCTATCGTTTTGAACCTGAGTTATCTGTTCGTTTTTATCTGTTTGTTTCCGTTCGTTAGCGACTTACACGATCGGGTGATTGTTCTTTGTTCCGCGATCGTAACCGGAGGATTTTTACAACTTGCGATTCAGGTCTGGTACGTTTGGAAAAAGAAGGACATGCCCAAGATCAACTGGAATTGGAAACATCCTTCCATTCGAAAGATTTTCAAACTCATGCTTCCCGCCGCGCTCGGAGGAGGTTTTTATCAACTGAGTCTTCTTGTGGATATTTTTTTGGCAAACTGGGTGCAGAACCATAACCCCGGGCTCGGTGCGGTCGTAAGTTTGGATTATTCCCAAAGACTCGTACAATTGCCAACCGGTATCATCGGAGTCGCTCTCGCTACCACCATTCTTCCCGCGCTTTTACAATCCTTAAAAAAAGAAGAATGGTCCGCGGTGAGCGGAGAGCTTGCCTCCGCCGTCGAGTTCGCATTATTTTTAACGGTTCCTGCGGCTATCGGAATGGCGCTCCTTGCGGGACCGATTTTGGATTCTATTTACTTCGGAGGAAAATGGGATCATCTTGCGACTCATACCGCGACTTTGCCCTTGGTCTTTTATTCCCTTGCGATTCCTTTTTTCAGTATCAATAAAATATTGATTTCTTCCTATTACGCCTTTCAAGACACGAAAACGCCTCTGCAAATTCAGTCCGTATCGTTTACGATCAATATCCTTCTGAACTTGTCTTTGGTTTGGTTTTTAAAACATTCCGCGATCGCGCTTTCTTCCGCAATTTCCGCGATGATCACGTTTTTTCTTTTGGGAACCCTTTTGAAAAAACACAGGATCGGATTTCCTTGGGCCGAACTGATAAAAAAAATTTCCAAAATGTCGGTTCCGTTTTTGTTATTAGGAAGTTATCTTTTTTTTCACCGATTATTCTTGTATTCCCCGCTCGTAAATTATTTGGAATCGATCGGAATCGATTACGTGCAGGCCGCGAGAATCAATCTGAGCGTCGTAATCCTTCCGGCGGTTCTGATTTTTTTCGTTTTCAGTCTCGTTTTTAGGGTGGATGGGATCTACCTTTTAGTCGGGAAATTTCGCAGGAAAAACCGAATCGTTTGAACGAGAATAGGAAGTCGATTGTCCGCGTGAAACCGTATTTGAAAAAGATAAAAAGAAAACGATCGAAATCGATCCATAAACGTTAAACGTCATTCAGAATGCGAAATCGAATCCTACTTACAATTCTGTTTCTCCTTCCCGGAATTTTAACGGCGCAGACACAATCGGGGGATCCTTTTGACGAACTCGTTAAGGAGAAGAAGGAAATCTTCGGAAGCGAAAAGTTCGAAAAATATCCCGTCAGAATGTTTTTTGTGGACGTTGAACAATGGCCCGGACATAAATCCTGGCACGCGTTTTGGTTTTTACGAAGAACGGATTATCCTAAATTTAAGCAATTTAGAATATTCCCGTTTTATAATTCTATCGAAGCTAAATCCGGAAAGGCCGACCTAAATTATCTTTTTCCTATTTTCAGTTATCGCAGGGTGGAAACGAACGGAATGGAAGAAAAAACTTTCCTTTCGCCGATTTATTATCGTAACATCGTACAACCCGTCGATGGAGGGGAAGGAACCAAAGAGTTTACGAACTTTTATTGGTTGGGATACAATTCCAGTTCTTCCGGTCCGGGATTTGAAAAAAGTTTCCATATGTTTCCCGGTTTTTTTCCTTTGTTGATCCATAAAACGGATTCTATCCACGGAGTCGGATCGAGTTTTACGATGTTTCTCCCCTTACTCTACTGGAATCGGGATTCGTCGACGGAATCCGCCACAACTTTTACTTTGTTTCATTGGGGACACGATCTAGAGAAAAAGTTTTTTAGTTTTTTTCATACTAGGTGT
>NZ_AOHC02000053.1 GCF_000332415.1 Leptospira weilii serovar Ranarum str. ICFT | reverse complement strand
CAGAGATAGTTAATGCCAAAAGTTCAATTACTCCTGAAACGGCAATTAGGATTGCATTAGCGACTAATACTTCTCCTGAAAGTTGGCTTAACATGCAGATTAAATTAGATTTATGGAATGCATTACAAGATAAACCTAAAAATGTGATTAAATTTCCAATCTCTGCTTAGGATCTATTTCTAATATAGCCAAACCGATCGCCTAACTTCGACTTCTCGCTTCGTTCGTCACTCGCGGTTCCCGCTCGCGCTCACTACGGGCTTCGCTACATTCGCTTTGCCGTTCGGCTTGTTATCGCTCACTAAGGTTTGCTCAAGCCTCGTTCCAACTCTTCCGCGCGTTTAGCGCGCTCCAGAACCGCAAACGTCGAGAAGCCTCTTTCGTTATGCGAAAGTTTCGCAAAATTCTATTTGAGATAAAAACGGCTTGAAAAAGAGCCACTGTGGCTATAATTAGAGTATGAAATCTGTTGGAATTAGGGATCTTAAAAATAATCTAAGTAAATATCTACACTTGGTAAAAGCCGGGGAAACAATCGTTATTACAGAGCATGAGCAAGTAATAGCGGAGATTAAAAAACCGTCTGAATTTTTAGAAGATTCAAAGAAACGTTTATACCTATATTTGGAAGAGCAGAATCGAATAGGAAAGATTAAGCTTGCTAAAAGAAATAAGTCGCAGATTGATTCAATAGTCAAAAAGCATATTAAAAGTATGTCAAAAATAGAATGGGAAGCTATTCACAAAGAATCTCGCTCTGATCGTGTATGAGATGATAGTCTATATAGATTCAAGCGTTTTGTTATCAATTATCTTTCAAGAACCAGCTTTAGATAAATCGATTTCAATCTGGAAGGCAACGGAACTCAGAGTAAGTTCGATATTATTGGAAGCAGAATGTAAAATAAGTATTAAAAGGGCTTACTTTCATAATAAAAAGAAACTTGGCACAGGTTGGAAAGAGAGAAAATTAACGGAACTCGATAAACTGCTCGAGGAGATAAATCTCAAAAATTTAGATTCTTCTACAATGGAAAATCTGAATAACGAAGATGTACTTTCTGCTTGCAGGACTTTAGATGCTTTACATTTGTCAACGGCTATTGAGTTTCGCAATGAACTCGGGGAAGAGTTACTTATTTTTTCCTATGACAAAGATTTCAATAAGATAGCGCAAGAATTAAGCTTTAAGACTTTGTAAACGAAACCTTCGCCTAACTACGGCTTCTCGCGGCGCTTCGACATTCGCGGTTCCCGCTCGGACTCACTACGGCTTCGCACATTCGCTTTGACGTTCGGCTTGTAATCGCTCACTAAGGTTCGCTCAAGCCTCCGTCAATCCCTTCGCGCACAGGCGCTTCGGGAACGCGAACGTCGAGAAGTCTCTTTCGTTAGGCGAAATCGCTTAAATTCTAATGAGAATAAAATATGACTTGCTAATATCTCATTGTGAGATATTATTATATTTGTGCATGTAATCAGTAAGCGGAAAATTACAGAATTTATTGAACAATATCCGAAATCCAGATCCTCATTGGAGTTGTGGTATAAAGTCCTAAGTAAAACGGATTTTGATAACATTCCTGATTTACGAAACGCTTTTCCTTCCACAGATATTGTACAAAATCTATTTGTTTTTAATATTTCCGGCAATAATTTCAGACTTATTGCCGCCATTCACTTTAATAGAAAGAAAGTTTATATCCGGGACATTCTAACTCATACTGAGTATGACAAAGTAAAATGGAAGGTGTGAAATGATCGTTGAATTAGAAAAAGTAAAGAACGTGTGGCCTGAGATTAAAGAAGTCATTTCTTATCCGAGGACTCAGAAGCAATATAAGAAACTTGTAGAAATACTAGATAACTTAATTGATGAAGTGGGAAACAACGAAAAACATCCATTGGCTCCATTGATGGAAACCATTGGGAACGTTGTTGAATCATATGAATCTGATCATTTTCGAGAGATTGATTCTGATCCGATTGAAATTTTAAAGTCTTTAATGGAAGAGCATGGACTTTCTCAAAAAGACATGAAAGAGCTTGGTAGTCAAGGCGTGGTATCGGAAATTTTAAATGGTAAAAGGGAATTAAATGTAAGACAAGTTAAAGCGTTGTCTAAAAGATTTAATATTTCTCCTGCCGTTTTTATTTAGAATTTTAGCATCAAAGCGACTACGCCTAACTTCGGCTTCTCGCTCCGTTCGCCACTCGCGGTTCCCGCTCGGACTCACTTCGGTCTTCGGCACATTTGCTTTGTCACTCGGTTTGCAAGACGGCGCGAAGGCGCCTCGAACCTCGTGCCAATCCCTTCGGGAACGCGAACGTCGAGGAGACTCTTTCGTTAGGCGAAAGTCCCCAAAGTATTTTTGAGCACAAAATTAAAACGCGAGGGGAGGACTTTAAATTATTTGCCCAAATATAGTTTGACTCCGGTAACACTGGTGTGTATACCATGTTGTAACGAGCTAAGGCATGGTTAAAAAACTAATTCAACACGGTAACAGTTCTGCATTAATTATAGAAAAACCTATTCTTGAACTTTTACATATTACTTCAGATACTTCTTTGGATATAAGCACCGATGGTAAAAGTTTAATTATCACCCCTATCGATAGAAAATTAGAAACAAGTCTTGGGAAAATAAATAGGAAACATGGCAAGACACTAAAACGACTTGCTGAATGAGTTAACTTCTATTAGATATTTATCTTACGAAGAGATTCTTTATATACATAAGAACCAAATAGAAGAATACGGTGGCTCTTTCGGAATTAGAGATAAGAGTCTTCTTGAATCGGCCATTGCTCAGCCGTTTTCTGGATTTGACAATCAAGAATTCCATACTGGTTTAATACAAAAGGCAGCAGCATATTTATTCTACCTTTGCAAAAATCACTCCTTTATAGATGGGAATAAGCGAGTAGTACTTGCCTCAGCTCTGATTTTTCTAGATTTAAACGGAGTCGAGATGGAAAATCAAGAAGATTCATTGTATGAAGTCACGATCGGAGTAGCTGATGGAAGTGTTTCATTAGAGGGCGTTATAAAGACTTTCGAAAAGCTAAAACTTTAATTCTGTTTTTTAATAGAGGAGGGGCTTCCGCGTCTAACTTCGTCTTCTCGCTTCGTTCGCGACTCACGGTTCCCGCTCGCGCTCACTTCGGCCTTCGGCACATTTGCTTTGTCACTCGGCTTGCGAGTCGGCGCTAAGGCCCCTCAAGCCTCCGTCAATCCCTTCGCGCACAAGCGCTTCGGGAACGCAAACGTCGAGAAGTCTCTTTCGTTATACGCAATTTCAAAAGATATGTTAGATGAACTAAAAAATAAATTACTGAAAAGCGAGTCATATAAATCTTTAGTTCAAGAAAAGACAATTGCAGATTTACTAAAGAATTTAAAATGGAATGTTTCTCATGGAGTTTATTATCCGGATCCGACTATCAATAAAAAACGTGAACTTGATATTTTTTGCCAGAGATACTTTTTATCCGAAAACGCTTCTAGTACTATTAATCTACTAATAGAAGTAAAAAGTCTATCAGATTATCATTTACTTTTTCCGCCGTACGTAAATAGATATTCAGTTTCTTTCAACAATATCGCGTGGAAAGGAGAATATGCACCTAATTATCAGCCATATACGGATGTGCTACTACGGCACGGACTTTCTAAACGTGATGTAACACGTTTTATTAATAAGCTTAATAATCTGCATTTCTATAATAATGGTGAAGAGTCCCATATTTTAGATTTGCATATTCGTCCGTTCCCAATAGACATATCTTCAACTTTCAGAGAAACAAATTCAAAAATAGAACGTGGATTGGAATCCGCGGTAGTGTGGAAAGCTTTTCAATCCTTGCAGTCTGCTTCGGAAGGCATTAAAAAGAACTTATTAGAAATTGATCTAAAAGAATTTGAAAGAAATATTCTAACACACCAGTTAGGGATTTACGGTTTAGATAAAGATGAAGACGTTATTCAATATTTGGCAAAATATAATCATGACTCAGGTTTAGCCAGTTTAAATGTATATCATCCTATTTTAATAATAGAGTCTACTCTATGGAAGGTTAGCTCAAATAATGATTTAAAGGAAATTAGTTGGATCCGATTGTATGAAGAAAAAGCAGATCCGTATTTTGGATTTTGGATTGATATAGTTAACGCAAAATTCGTTGACGAATATTTTAATATGCTTAATGACTACTACAATTCTGAAATCAAAGACATGAAAGGACAAATATTTCCTTGAAACTGCGTCTAACTTCGACTTCTCGCTTCGTTCGCCATTCACGGTTCCCGCTCAGGCTCACTCCGGGCTTCGCCACATTCGCTTTGACGTTCGGCTTGTGATCGCTCACTAAGGTTCGCTCAAGCCTCCGACAATCCCTTCGCGCACAAGCGCTTCAGGATCGCAAACGTCGAGAAGTCTCTTTCGTTAGACGGCATCTGCTAAAAATGAATTTTGCAACTTGGTTTGATATTTAAGACAGTTTTGGCTATTTTTGGAATTGACAATACGTCATATGTGATGTAAGCTGATTTGCGGTGAGAAAATGGAAAGTTTACTATTATTCGGAATCCGAGAACGAAGAAAGTGAAATCGAAACTTTTATCAATTCGAAAGATGATAGAAATCAAGCGAAAATATTGGCTTGGATCGAGAAACTTGAGGAATTAGGACCAAATTTACCAAGGCCTTACGCTGATATATTAAAAGACGGTATTCATGAATTACGAATTAAGCTTTCCGGAGATCAGGTTCGTATTTTATATTTTTTCTGTTATAAAGACTACGTAATACTAACAAATCAATTTATTAAACGATCTGATAAAGTTCCGAAGTCTGAAATAGACAAAGCTGTAAAGAGGAGAGAAAAATTTCTTAAGAAATATCCGGAAAAAGAAATAGGGAAGTTATTATCATGAAATCATTTAGAACACATTTAAAATCTAAACTTAAAAACGAGAAATTCAAAGAAAAGTTTCAAGAAGAAAAGGAACTAATCAATTTATCCTTAGAATTGCATGATTTACGGGAAAAGAAAGGTCTTTCTCAGTCTGAGCTTGCAAAAATGGCTCATGTAACTCAACAACAACTTTCGAAAATTGAAAATGGTATAAATTGCAATCTCGCAACTTTTTTGAAAGTATGTCACGCATTAGATCTAGAAGTAAAGGTAAGATCTCGCAAGAATATTGCTTGAGCTTAAAAGCAGACGCCGTCTAACTTCGGCTTCTCGCTTCGTTCGCCACATTGCTTTGACGTTCGGCTTGTGATCGCTCACTAAGGTTCGCTCAAGCCTCCGTCAATCCCTTCGGAGACGCAACGTCGAGAAGCCTCTTTCGTTAAGCGCCATAGCTCAATAATTTTAGAAATACGAATAAACCAATATGCTTATAGACAAAATCACAAACAAAACTGATGGAATCGTCCTTTATGGATTAACTCCTCCCCGGAAATCAACTCCTTTAGAAAAACTTGAAGAAATTTCTCATGCCCATATTAATCGAATAAATCCATTAAATGTTGATGGTCTGATTCTTTATGATATCCAAGATGAAACGGCGAGAATTTCAGACGAGAGGCCTTTTCCATATATGGAAATGTTGGATCCTTATGAATTTGCTGAAATATATTTAAATAAATTGGAAGTACCAAAAATAGTTTATAAAGCAGTCTGGAAATACAATGAATCTAATTTTATGGAATTCTTAAAAAATATTAATCCCGACAAATATCTTTCTGTCTTTGTTGGCGCATCTTCAAAATCTCAACAATTAACTTTAACATTGAAAGAAGCATATAATCTGAAGAACAAAGTAAACGAAAAAATACTTTCAGGAGGTGTAGTTATTCCAGAACGCCACACAATAAAAAAGGATGAGCATTTAAGAGTTTTCGATAAAATCTCGAATGGCTGCAGTTTCTTTATTTCACAAGGTGTCTATAATACAATTGCCTCTAAGGATTTCCTATCAGATTATTACTATTATGGATTAGAGAATAACATTCCGCTGGTACCAATCATATTCACTTTAACTCCTTGCGGATCCTTAAAAACTCTTCAATTCCTGAAATGGTTAGGAATTAGCTTTCCAAAATATTTGGAAAACGATTTAGTAAATTCAAAAGATATTCTTTCCAAATCAGTTGATCTTTTAAAAAATATCTGGCTTGAATTGCAAAGTTATGCTTCTGAAAAAGGTATTCCTATTGGATGTAATATCGAAAGTGTCTCAATTAGAAAAGAAGAGATCAACGCCTCAATTGAATTGCTGCAATTAATAAAATTGGAGTTCCCCCGAAAAAACGGACAGGATTATGCAGTAATTTGTTGTCTGAACTCGACCGGGCTAAGATATCCTAAAGCCGAGTGCCTTCTCCTTCTGTTGTAATATCTTTCGATGTAGTCAAACAGAAAATATTTTGCTTCCTTAATTGTGTAGAATTTTCTTCTGTAAACTTCCTCAACTTTCAATGTTTTAAAGAATGATTCCATCGGAGCATTATCGTAACAGTTACCTTTCCTGCTCATGCTCTGAATGAACTCATTCGTATTTAACGATTTCCTAAAGTCTTCACTGGCATACTGGACTCCTCTATCCGAATGGAATATGATTCCTTTTGGATGCCTTCTTCGAATCAAAGCCTTTTCAAAAGCGTTAAGGAGACAGCGAGTTTCAAGAGTTGGTCCTAATTCCCATCCAATGATTTCTCGATTAAAGAGATCCTTGATTGCAAATAGATAAGACCATCTTCCTGCAACTGGTATATACGTGATATCCGACAACCAGATCTTATCCAAACCTAATACCTTAAAGTCCTGATTCAAAATGTTTGGAGCTACCAGAAGCTTGTGTTTTGAATCAGTGGTCACAGGGCGAAAGGAACGCTTCCGATCGGCTTTTAAACCCATTATACGCATTCTCTTGTAAACTCGATTTTTTGAAACGAGGATCCGCTCTGCTCTGAGGTCTTTATGAATTCGTAAATAACCAGCTCGACTTTCATTCTCTCCATAAAGGCGTTGGATATGTTTATCCAATTCTTGATTCGCTTTAAATGTTTTTGCTATCCGCTCTCTTCAACCAATCATAGTAACCGCTCTTAGATACATTGTGTATTTTGCACATCTTCTCGATTCGAAAAAAAATACGATTCTTTTCAATAAACGAATATTTCATTTGCGGGGTTTCAAGAAGATGGCCACGGACTTTTTTAAGATCTCCCTCTCCTCCGTTACTTCGGCTAATTGTTTTTCCAAACGATCGACTTTTTCTTGTAGTGCGTCTCTGAAAGGGCCGTCATCTGTGAGATACTTCTGCTTCCAATTTATCAAGGTATTCAACGAGACTCCCAAATCTTTTGAGATCTGAGTCATTGATTTCCTGGACTTTATCAGAAGTTCAACCGTGTTCTTCTTAAATTCTTCGTCATATCGTGTTTTACGAGCCATACTTTTTTCCTTTTTTGATGCACGACCGTGTCCACTAATTCGGGGGAAGTCCATTGAACAAATTATTAGTTAGTATGAATTCAGTCGAAGTCCAAGATATTTTAGTCGAGCATAAGCAAGAATTCCTAAATTTAGGAGTTCATAAGCTTTTACTTTTTGGTTCCGTTGCAAGAAATGAAAATCGCGAAGGTAGCGATGTTGATATTCTTGTTCAATTTCGTTCCGGTAAAAAAAATTTTGATAGCTTCATGGATCTCTCCTTTCGATTAGAAGATCTTTTAAATACGCACGTTGATCTATTAACTGAAGAATCTCTTACTAAAGATTTACGAGATTCTATACTTTCTGAGGCAATTCTTATTGAAATCTGACTTAGGTTATATAAATCATATTAAAGAAGAAGTCATTTTCTTACAGATAGAATCGAAAAAATTAAATCGCGATCAAATTCGTTTCTGATGATTTAATGAAAAGAGCTTTCGTTAGAAGTATAGAGATAATAGGAGAGGCTTCTAATAAATTATCAGATCCATTTAAGAAAAAATATTCCGAAGTGGATTGGAAAAAACTGTCGGCTACCCGGAATCGGTTGATTCACGGTTA
Source organism: Leptospira weilii serovar Ranarum str. ICFT (assembly GCF_000332415.1). GTDB lineage: Bacteria > Spirochaetota > Leptospiria > Leptospirales > Leptospiraceae > Leptospira > Leptospira weilii_A. The sequence goes on along the minus strand of NZ_AOHC02000053.1, from coordinate 57,979 downwards.
CTTTGTAGTAGATTACGATATTGTTTGGGATTTAGTAATAAATAAAATTCCCACTTTAGAAACTCAAATTAATTCAATTATATCAAAAGAAAAAACACTTTTTGACTAACTTAAAATCACAACGTCGCTTAACTTCGTCTCCTCGCTCCGTTCGGGACTCACGGTTCCCGCTCGGACTCACTCCGGGCTAAAGCCACATTGCTTTGTCACTCGGTTTGCAAGACGTTCGCTAAGGACGCTCGAACCTCGTGCCAACCGCCTCGCGCACAGGCGCTTGGACACGCAACGTCGAGAAGCCTCTTTCGTTATGCGCCATTCAATAACTAACCGGGAAAGGACACAAATGGATTCTAAAAAAAAATTTCTATTCTTAAGTATGATTTCTGGAATACTCGCGGCGTTTATTTTCATAATTAATCGTTTGTATTTTCTTTTTTTGGGGCTTGAACTATTTTCGTTTTTTCTAATTCTTACATTTATTGTATTGATTCTGTATTGGTATATCCAAGTTAAAGATTCAGATTACGAAGATTCAAATTATCAATACAAAAAACCAATTCGCAAAAATTCGTATGAAATGGAAGATGCTTTAATTAAAATCGAAGAAATGATATTGGACGCAAGCGAGTTGCCATCAGATGATGAAGATACAGGTAGGTTTCATATTCGTAGAATAAAAGAGTGTTTTGAACTAATTTATGATGAATATTTAATAGAGCCTTATATAGAGCCAAAAGCAGTTAATTTTTCGAAAAAGGAATCAATTGATATTTTTATAAATTATCTTAAGCGATCCTTATCAAGGATCCAAAAAGAAATGGCGGAAAGGCAAGCACGAAGAATTGCTTCGAATGCGAGTGAAGATGATGAGAACGCTACTTATGATCATATTAGTCCATTAGCAGATTCTTCCGTCAGAAGATTGGAGATGGAAGTAGAATATTTGTCGAAAACGTCAACTATTTATTTAATTATCGGCTCTGGGATTACGGTTTTCGCGGGAGGTGCTTTATTTTATTTTATCTCTGACATAATAAATAAATCAATCAACTTGTCCACTACGACAGATCCATCAATCGGCTTTGGGTCGGCAATTTTTATTTTAAATAACCTTTACCCAATAATTGGAAAACTAATGCTAATAATATTTATCGAATCATTTGCTTTCTATTTTTTAAAACTCTATCGAAGCAATATCGATCTTAAAAAATACTACTTAAATGAATTAACGAATATTGAACTTAAAATTATTTCACTTTATGCTTCAATATTTCATGAAAAAGGGACTTCATTTGATGCCATTGCTTTAGAGATTGTCAAAATTGAACGGAATAAAATATTAAAAAAAGGTGAAACAACTACAGATCTCGAAAGAGTAAAAATAGAAAGCTCACAATTGATGAAAGTTATTTCAATGTTATCAAGAAGGATTAAAATAGGGACTTGAAGAACTTTGCACTTCGTCTAACTTCGGCTTCTCACTGCGTTCGCGACTCACGGTTCCCGCTCGCGCTCACTCCGGCCTTCGGCACATTGCTTTGTCACTTAGGTTCGCGGGACGTTCGCTAAGGCTCACTCGAACCTCGTGCCAACTCCGTCGCGCACAAGCGCTTGGACACGCAACGTCGAGAAGTCTCTTTCGTTAGACGTAATTGCCCAAAGCTACAATTGAACAAAAAGCAAAATCCTGAAGAAGGCTGAAAAGGGGAGCTCTCATTTTGAAGAAAATTCTTAAAAATTGATTCAAAGCATTTGCTTGATTTTTTGGATTGCGTCTGCATTCTATGGTTCATGGACCGAGATTTAGAAAATTTAAAAACGCAAGTTATTACTCTCGTAAATCCTTTAAAAATAATTCTTTTTGGATCAAGAGCTAGAGGCTTATTTAATGACCACAGCGATTACGATATTTTAGTAGTTATGCCCAAAGGAACGAATAAAAGAAAAACAGCACAATTCCTTTATCAAAATATTGAAAATATAGAAAGACCTTACGACTTCGTTGTGGTAACTGAAGAAACGCTAGAAAAATATTCTAATTCGCACCACCTTATTTACTTTCATGCACTTAAGGACGGGATCGAGCTATATGCCGCTTGATGATCCAAGCTCACCAAATACTTGGCTGATTCATGATAAAAGCGATTTATTATTATCTAAACTTGGTGATCGCGAGGAAATTCTTTTTAATCAGTTATGTTTTCATGCACAGCAATCCGCTGAAAAGTCTCTCAAAGCGGTCTTAATAAAATATAACATAGATTTTGAATTTACCCACAATATAAAAAATCTTATTTCGTCTCTACCTAAGCAAATCGAAAGACCAGATTTTTTTAAAGACTTAACAATACTTACAGATTATGCCGTGTCCACGAGATATCCTGGTGATTATGAAGAGATTCTTTTGCCTGAATATGAAAAGGCTATTTCTTTAGCACAACAAGCTTTCGATTGGGCAGAAGTTTTAATTAGAAAATGACTTTTTGAAGTCGAATGGCCAACTACGGCTTCTTGCTCCGTTCGTCACTCGCGGTTCCCGCTCGGAGACGCAACGTCGAGAAGCCTCTTTCGTTAGACGAAATGTGGCTGAATTTTGCATTTGAAATCGGAATGAAGATGCCACTAAAAATTAGTTGCAATTCTGAGAATTTACTTTAAAATAGGACTGTGTCGAAGGGCGAAAAGTTAGTAGAAAGATTCAAAGGAAAACCAAGAGATTTCTCTTACGATGAGCTTAGAAAACTACTCTCTAGTTATGGATATAATGAAAACAATTCCGGCAAATCCTCTGGTTCAAGGGTCGCTTGGATTCATTCAGAAACCAAACATATAATAAGACTTCATAAACCTCATCCTAAAAATATTTTGAAGTCGTACCAGATAAATCAAATTTTAGACGAATTAAAATCGGAGGGCTATGTAAAATGAAAGATATTATCGAATATAACGGCTTTTTAGGCTCTGTTCATTTTGATGCAGATGATGAAATATTTTTTGGAAGAATAGAAGGAATCGAAGATTTAGTTTCCTTTGAAGGTGAATCAGTTAAACAATTAAAGAAGGCATTTCAAGAATCAGTAGATGATTATTTAATTTTATGTCAAAAAGCTAAAAAAAGTCCAGAGAAATCTTTTAAAGGTTCATTTAATGTTCGCATACCGACAGAGCTTCATAGACGCGTCTATAGAAAATCTTTGAGAGAAGGGATCTCTTTGAATCAATTAGTTCAGAGAGCTTTAGAAAAAGAAATTACTGATCTCAAAACGCCACACTTCGGCTAACTTCGACTTCTCGCTTCGTTCGTCACTCACGGTTCCCGCTCGGACTCACTCCTGCCTCCGGCACATTTGCTTTGTCACTCGGTTCGCGAGACGCGACTAAGGTCGCTCGAACCTCGTACCAACCGCGTCGCGCACAAGCGCTTGCTGCCGCAACGTCGAGAAGCCTCTTTCGTTAGACGAAAATTTTGGGCGCTTTTTACCTCACATCATTATTTGAAATCTAAATTAAATAATGACCCAAAAAAGATTGTTCCCATGGTGGGAACATGTAAGGATTGTCAATGTGAGGATAATTTCCAGAAAAATCTTACGTGATTTCTATGAAAATCCAAAACACACAGATTCAAAAACAGCCATTGAAGTCTGGTATAAAGAAGCTTCAAAATCAATATGGACTTCTCCAACCGTAATTAAAGAGAAATATAGGAACGCAAGTATTCTAAAAAATAGTAGGGTAGTTTTTAATATTCATGGAAACAAGTATAGATTAATCGTAAAAATACATTATAATCTACAGACCATATTCATACGTTTTATTGGGACACATGAGCAATATGATAAAATTAGTGCTGAGGATATTTAAATGGAAATTAAACCAATAAAATCTACAAAGGATTACGATTTCGCTCTCAAAGAAATAGAAAGACTTTGGGATGCAAAGAAAAATACACTCGAGTATGATAAATTAGATATTTTAATAATGCTTGTTGACGCGTACGAAAATAAACATTTTCCTATTGAGAATCCAGATCCAATTGAAGCGATAAAATCTGTTATGGAAGAGAAAAATTTAAAGAACGTTGATTTAGGTAATTGGATTGGTGGTCGCAGTCGGGCAACTGAGATTCTTAACAAGAAAAGAAAATTAACTTTAGATATGATACGAAAGATCAATAAAAATTTAGGGATCTCTACTGAAATTCTTATAAAAGATTATAAAATCAAAGATTCGATATCAAAGAATAAAACGAGAGCTTCATAAGTCATTTTTTTGTACGCGCCAAAAGGCAAACTAATAAAACAGTTTCAAAAGATAAGTTTATAACCTACAGATAGCACGATCGCCTAACGTCGACTTCTCGCTCCGTTCGTCACTCACGGTTCCCGTTCCCGCTCGGACTCACTCCGGCCCCCGGCACATTCGCTTTGCAGTTCAGCTTGCGGGTCGGCGCTAAGGCATCTCAAACCTCCGTCAACCGCGTCACGCACAAGCGTTCCGGGAATGCAAACGTCGAGAAGTCTCTTTCGTTAAGCGACATTTTTTCTTGCGAGGATATACTATGAAATATTTTCGAATTTGTATTATCGATTATTTAGAATGGACAAAGGAAATTAGACAATTACCATATTCCGGTAAAAAGTATTGATCGTTCGCACAAATACGGCTATCAATATAATATTTGTAAAACAGTCAAGAAATCGTTTTCAAAAAGGGAGAAAAACATGGTAAATTCAAAGAAGAAAAGCAGTCCGAAAAACTCGAAATCCGACGGAACGAAAATTAAATTTGTGGGCGCTCCGTCGCACAGCATTACGCCCTTTCTCATGTTCAACGCGAACACCGAAGAAGCGGCGAAATTCTATGTATCGATCTTCAAGAAATCCAAAATTCTCAGGGCAAACTCAATGCAGGCGGATTTCATTCTGAACGGCCAAAAGTTTTTTGCCTACAATGGCGGACCTGAGTTTCAGTTCAGCTGGGGCGTCTCCTTTATGATCAGCGTAGAAACGCAAAAAGAGGTCGATTATTACTGGAACGCCCTTCTTGCAGACGGCGGAAAAGAACATATGTGCGGCTGGCTTCAGGATAAATTCGGCATGTGGTGGCAGGTGACGCCTAAAATTCTCTTGCAACTTATTTCGCATAAAGATCGCGCGAAGGCCGAGCGCGCAACACAGGCGATGCTGAAGATGCAGAAAATTGATATTGCGGCGCTTAAGGCCGCAGCCGATTAAATGACTTTTATTTTCTTTTCCCCCGCAGAAACAACGTCTCCTCGCGGCGCTTCGTTCGTCACTCACGGTCCCGCTCGGACACTGGACACATTTTTTTGTCGCTTTGGTTCGTAAGACACGACTAAGGCGACTCGTTCCAAGTCGGCGCCCTTGCGGACACAACGTCGAGAACTTTCTTTTGTTATATGACATAGCCAGCGAGGATTTTAGGATCGTCCGACATCCATCTATGCTTGGCGGAAATGTGCTACTGATCTCTATAAAATTGAGTACCGTTAGTTTTTATCGCAAAATACTGTTTCAATGCAAAACATTAGGTATTTATTATATAGTTATGAGTAAGGGTTGTATATTGGAGAAAGATATTGTTGTTCGTTTTTAAATAAGGCCCGTATTATCTTTCTCTTTTTACGAAGGGGGCGATGCGGAATGATTTATTTTGTTATTAATTGACCTTCATTCAAAGCTTTTATAAATTATTAGAAGAGGTGAAATAAAATGAGAAAAATAATTGTTTTATCATTTATTACATTAGATGGAGTCATGCAAGCGCCCGGTGGACCTGAGGAAGATACCTCAGACGGTTTCCAATATGGCGGTTGGACTGCGCCGTATTTTGACGAAGTTTCTGGTAAGGTCATGGAAAAACAGATGAAACCTACAGATTATCTTTTGGGCAGAAAAACATTTGAGATTTGGGCCGATTATTGGCCTGAACACGCTGACTTTTGGCCCGGCATCAATGATGGCACAAAATACGTCCTGTCCAAGACCATGAAAAAGTCAGATTGGAAAAACTCAGTCTTCCTCGAAAGTTTGTCGGATATCGAAAAGCTCAAAAATTCAGAAGGTTCTGACATTCAAGTTTGGGGTAGCGGTAAGCTCGTTCAGCTGTTACTTAAGAATGATTTAGTGGATGAGTTATGGCTTAAAATATTTCCCGTTACGCTCGGCGCCGGCAAACGTTTGTTTGGTGATGGGACCATTCCGGCGGCATTTACATTAATAGAAAGTTCTGTTACACCAAGTGGAGTAATTATTGCCAATTACGAGAGAGCCGGAAAAGTTAAAACAGGTACTGTTGGAGTTTAAAGAGAAATAAAATGAGAAAAAAATTGTTTCATCATGGGGATGGAGGCTGAAATACGACGGTACTACCAACTTTTTAAAGATGTTATACAAAGGGTTAGACACAAAAAGGCGGTGCTATACGTGCAATAACTTAACGACGAAAAGCTAACAATGTTGCTGACCGCCTCCGTCAATCCCGAAGATCCAAAAGATAATGGATCCGTTTATTTTCTAAATGAACGTGAGTTCGGTATAAGAAAATCCGGGCGAATCAGAAACTCGATTGTGTTCGCTCTCTAAGGATCGCTCTGCAGTTCACTTTGAAGTTTAAGGAAGAGCGAACTTAGTCGTCCCCATTGAGCAAAAACGCTCGGGTTCGCAGCGTCGAGAGACCTATTCGTCGTTCGCCTCAGACCTGGAAATTACGATTGTTCTTAGATCCTTTTCTTAAAAACAAGTGTATTTATGATACAAGAACTTCAGCTTCGCGTCGTTCCGGAGATAGCCGGTCAGGACGAGGCGCTCAAAACGTATGTTTCTAAAAATTTAAAGATCAACGCGCAAGAAATTCGTCATATTGAAGTTTTGAATCGTTCTATAGATGCAAGACAAAAAGCGGTCTACTACAATCTCAAGGTTTTGGTTTTTATCCGGGAAGATTTTGTCGAAAGGCAGATCGTTCTACCGGATTTCCCCGATGTGTCTAACGCAGAGGAGGTCGTCGTAATCGGCGCCGGACCGGCGGGTCTTTTTGCATCTCTTCAACTGATCTTATCCGGATTCAAGCCGATTCTTTTGGAAAGGGGTAAGGACGTGATGAAACGTCCTTTCGACCTGAAAGAAATCAACATTCATCATAACGTAAACGAAGATTCCAACTATTGTTTCGGAGAGGGAGGAGCCGGAACATACTCGGACGGAAAACTTTATACAAGATCCAAAAAAAGAGGGAACGTCCGTCAGATTCTCGAAATGCTCGTGGCATTCGGCGCAAACAGAGACATTCTCGTAGAAGCACATCCTCATATAGGAACCAATAAACTTCCCAAGATCGTAAAAAACATCCGAGAAAAAATTTTGGAAACGGGAGGAGAGGTTCGCTTTGAAAAAAGGGTGACCGATTTTTTATTAAACGGAAGTTCCATTCGAGGAGTTATTACGAAAGACGGAGATAAAATCCATGCAAAAAATGTAATTCTTGCCGCCGGACATTCGGCGAGGGACATCTTCGAATTATTACATCAAAAAGGAATCGAACTTGAACTCAAGCCGATTGCGGTAGGCGTTCGGGTTGAACATCGCCAATCTCTGATCGATTCCATTCAGTACGGATGTGAAGTTCGAAGTCCTTATCTTCCGCCTTCTCCTTACGGTATCGTAAAACAAGTGGATGGAAGAGGTGTGTATTCTTTTTGTATGTGTCCGGGAGGAGTGATCGCGGCCTGCGCCACAAAACCGGAAGAGGTCGTCACAAACGGATGGTCTTCTTCGAAAAGGGCGAGACCTTCCGCAAATTCCGGAATTGTTGTCGAGTTGAGAATGGAAGACTTCAAACCTTTTTCCAAATACGGCCCTCTCGCCGCGATGGAGTTTCAAAAAGAAATCGAACGAAAGGCTTGGATTGCGGGAGGACGCACACAAAAGGTCCCGGCGCAAAAGTTAACGGACTTTGTTCAAGGAAAGATATCTTCCGAACTTCCGAAAACCTCTTATACTCCCGGGATCACCTCAGTCATGTTAGGCGACGTTCTTCCGCATTTCGTTTATCAATCACTGAGGAAAGGATTTCAGGAATTCGAACGTACTATGAAAGGGTATCTAACGAACGAAGCGATCGTTCACGCTCCCGAAACGAGAACTTCTTCACCCGTTTGTATTCCTAGGGATCCAAATACGTTGCAACATATTCGGATCCAAGGTCTTTATCCTTGTGGAGAAGGAGCGGGTTACGCGGGCGGAATCGTATCGGCGGCGATGGACGGGATTCGATCCGCAAACGCCTGCGTTTTGGCGAACGGGTAAGATTTTTTTTCGATCCGGTTAGAACTACGCGCTTCGGTTCCGACAGGAATTATACTCTTTAAAATAATTTTCAGATTCCATTTTTCAAAACATTACAAATTCATAAACTGTTTGTTGAGTTTTTCCAAATCCTGAATCAGGTCCGTCGGTTTCGGTTGAATCGTTTTGGCGAGTTTCATTCCGTCGTCGATCAGATCGAGAATCAACTTTTTCTCGGCGATTGCGCGTGCGGAAGGCATGGACTTTCTTTCGTTTTTGTAAATGGAAGCTTTTTCGTCGATGATGGAAACGATCTTATTCAACGCGTGAATTTTTGCCTGTTCTGCTCCCATAAAACCCTCCTTCTTTTAGAGAAGTTTAACCGGTTTACAATTATAGGAAAGCTTATTTTTGAATTCGTTTCCGCAGAACGGCCGTTAGTGTTTTCCTTTCCAACCAAAGAAGTACGATGCAAATCAACGCGTTTCCCAGAGCCATAAAGAATAACAATCCACCGTCGTTTTCCTGCTCGATTCCGATTACGAATAAATGGGCCAGAACGGCGCCCGACATGAGTCCGAGTCCGAGTAAGGAACCGAACCAATTCCAACCCGGAACAAACAAAAGGATCGAGGTGAGGAGTTCCAAAATTCCGGTTCCGATTCTTCCCCAAGGTTCCATCCCGAGTTTGGAAAAAATCGCAACCGACTCGGGAGCTCCGGTAAACTTATAAAAAAGAGTTTGCAGGAATATGAAGGCTACAACCCCGCGAAGACAATATAGAAAAAATTCCTTTTTGGAAAAGTTGGGCATAAAACAAGAAACTTCTCCTAATACTTACCGATACATTTCGTCGATCTCTTTTTTATACTTATCCGCAACTACGTTTCGTCTGATTTTCATCGTTTGAGTGAGTTCGTCTCCGGGTTCGAATTTTTTTTCGAGAATTCTAAAACTCGAAACCTTTTCGAAATTCTTAAAACCGTTTTCGCTCGAAACCAGACTTTTGATTTCGTTCTTAAAAAGCGCGAGAACATCCGGATCACCGTTTAGATTTTGCACTTCGCTTAACATTTTGGATTTAAGTTCCTTCAGATATTTTTCCAAGACTTCTTCGTCCGGAACGATCAAGGCTCCGAGTGTTTTCTGATCGTGTCCGACCACCATCGCTTGATGAATGAATCGGCTTCGAACGAGCGCAAACTCGATCGGTTCGGGCTCTAAATTCTCCCCGCCTAAAAGAACGATCGTATCCTTGGCCCTTCCGGAATATTTCAATTCTCCCGACGTCGTCCAAGCCAAAAGATCTCCCGAGTTCAACCACCCGTCCGAACTCAAAATTTCCTTCGTCTTTTCCGGCTCCTTGTAATAACCCTTCATCACGTGATCGCCCTTATGCCAAGCGATTCCTTTGATACCCGGTTTTGTGATTTCATTACCTTTTTCGTCCATCAGTTTGATCCGAACTCCGGGAATACAACGTCCTAAAGTTCCGACCGTGATTTCTCCCAGAATGCGTCTCGTCGAAATGCCGGATAACTCGGTCATCCCGTAACCTTCCAAGATCGGAATCCCGATCGCGTTGAAAAACGTATCTATGTACTGAGGCAAAGCTCCGGCTCCTGAAAGTGCAAATCTCAATTCTCCGCCTAATCCTTGTTTGATCTTTTTGAAAGCGAGTTGTGCGATCTGATTCGGAATCCAGAGAAGGATCACGATCCAAAGTGAAATCAATTTTTGCCACAAGGAAGCGAACGTGGATCGTTCCGTTAAAGAATATTCCAAATCTTGCAATCTGGAAATATGTTTATAATATGTGATCGCGATTTCCTTAAACGCCCCGAATAGAACCTGTTGAACGGGTGATGCATTTCTCGCCTTATCGTGAATTTTGTTGTAGAGACTTTCCCAAACTCGGGGAACCGAAAGAAGTAATGTCGGTTTAATATCCGAAAGATCCTGACTCAAAGTGGAGATGGAAGTGAACGCTTCCGCGCCTCCCGCGCGGATACAAACCGTTTCGACCAATCTTTCCGCGATATGCCAAGGAGGAAGATACGCCATACTTCTATCGGTGGGATATACGTTCAGATCTTCTCCCTGTAGAGCGCTGTCCACGTTAAACACGATGTTTTTGTGAGTCAGCATAACACCTTTGGGTTTTCCCGTGGTTCCGGAAGTATAAACGATCGTAGCAAGATCGTCTTCCCGGATCGAGGAACCTCTTTTGTGAAATTCGTCCTTTCCCTTGTCCTGAATCCAGGTTTTTCCTTTTTGGATTAAGTCGTTTAACAAAATGATTTCGAAAGGTTCCGTGTCGGAAAGAGAACCTTTTTGATCGAATAAAATTATTTTTTTGAGATGAGGAAATTCGGACTTTCGGCCGGATACTTTTTTTAAAGCGACTTCGTTTTCTAAAAACGCGATCGAACATTCCGCGTGATTGAGTATGTAACGAAGATCGTCCGCAGTGGAATCCGTTCCTCTCGGAACGTCCACACAACCGATGTTCGTGATTCCCATACTACACCAGAGCCAACGCGCGCCCGAGTCGGCGATCAAACCGATCGGAGTTCCGGGTTCCAATCCTAAAGAGATCAGTCCACAACCGATTTGTTGTACGGTTTCATAAAGATTTTTGAAACTGTTCGCCTGATATTTTTTACCGTCCGGTTTGTAGTATTGCGCCGTCGAATCTGCAAAGGTTTCTGCGGAAGCTTTCATGACGTTGTATAAGGTTCTGGATTGGATTTTGGGGATGTTGGCGGTTTTCATAGCGGGAGAATTTTATGAAAACCTTTCATTCAGTCGAGAAAATTTTTGAATCTGGATTCATTCCTTTTTAAAAAATCGAATTTACCTCTCTCTGAAAATTCATTATACTCAAAGATCCATTTCGTAACTCGCCAGTTTGAGGTTTTTTAGAATACCGAGAACGTACGATAACAAGGACGCGCCAGTGGTTACAAATCAAATCCGACCGGAAGAATCAAAAATGCAGTCTCTCCTGAAAAAGATCGGGCAAAAGTTCGGGTTTCTGATCGACTTTAAGAATCTTTTTTACTTGGGAATCCGAGCCAAACTTGCCCTTTTTACGGGGACCTTGATCGCATTTACGGTTATGATCCTTTCCGCGATAGACGTTCATCAACAAACCGAAATTCTCACTCGGAATTACGAAAAGGAAGCCGCGATCTCCAGACGTTATATTTCGGACTTGGTGCTCGAATTGGAAAATCTTTCCAGTAGTCTGATCCGAGTGGAATCCTTTCGCGAAAGGGTCAAACGTCAAAGCCAAGCGTTACGTAAATATAGAACGAAAGTGGTCACCCAGGAAACGAAAGAAGTCAGTTTTTTCGGATTCAAAACGAAACTTTTCGGAGTTCTGGGAAAAGAACGTAAGTCGTCCATTAGGGATACTTACTATTCCGTTTATCTTTCCAAAGCCGACATCAACGAACTCGAAAAGAATACGAAATCCTTACTCAAAAATCCGAACGGGCTTGCCATTTCGGATGCGATGTATTCCAAACTCAAAAACATCGCACATCAAGTTGCGGTTTTGGAGGCGGATCTGAACGAACAAAAACAAAAATGGGACGAGTTACATTCCCTAGAAAAAACTTCCGAAAAGGAAAAGCTGGATTTGGAACACGGACTGGACAATCTGAAAACCGGAACCGAAAAAGCCAGAAATCAACTGGATCATTCCATTCTCGAACTTGCACTTCCGAAACAACATAAAAAAATCGAAGAACTCGGACTCAACATGTCTCAGTATAGAATTCAGACTTTTCCGGTGATCTCCAATCAGACCAAGGAGAACCTGACTCCTTCTTTCGATACGAAAATTTTTAAACCGGACGTTTCGATCAACTCGAACATTTTTTTATTGGATATCGACGCGAATCTGAAGGATTCGATCGCAAAAATTCTTTCGTTGGATTTCTCTCAGGATACGGATAAAAATTCGTACACGATCGGTAAGATGGAACTACAAACCTTGTATTCCCCGATTTTTAGAAATCAAAGTTCCACCGAACGAGCCGATCGACTTAGAAAGGAATTGCCGGACTTCGCGGAACGTTATCTGCAACAGGACGCAAACATCTCGGCGCAGATTCGGGATTTGGTAGTTCCTTTGAAAAAAAGGATCCAGGAACTGAAAGCGAAAAAACCGCCGGTTCCTCCTTTTAAGGATAAAACGTTCAACGATCTTTACGTTCGTTATTCCAAACTGATCGTGGAAAGAGAAGCCGGGTTTGAAACGTTTCGAAACCAATACTCCGAAGACAAAAAGGATCTTAAGGAAACCCCGCAAAAAATTAAAATAGGAAAACAAAAAAATCCGATCAAAACGGAAGTTTCCTTTCCGATCCGAAGCGAGACGGACCTTCTCATCGACGCGTTAGGCGAGCTTAGGAATGCGGGACTCGAAGATCTGATCGTATTGCGGTTCAGTCAGAATTCCGGAACTTACTTCGATTATTTGAGATATCCGAAAGAACAGAATTTATCCAAACAACGATGGAAGGCGATCCGGGAATGGATCTATTCGGGTAAAAGCGAAGCGCCGACCCCTCAACTCAAAAAATTAATTTCTCACGGAATTATCGCGAACTCAAGAGGGGAAGCCGAAGAGATTCTTTGGAACTTGGATTCCAAACCTCTTATTGCCGAATCGGGAGACGCGGTTAGTTCCGTGATTTTATCCGCAAATCTTTCCGGAATTTCAAGGACTCTCGTGGATCGTACGGAAGGTCTGGAGATGGTACAAAAAAATAAGAACTCGGCGATCGTAACCGCTTTCCTCATCTGCGCGGCGGCGCTCGTATTTGCGATTTTGATTTCCGGTTTTGTGGTTCAAAAGATCAAACGAATCATCTTTCACGCGAGGGAAGTCGGTCAGGGAAATTTGGAAGTTCAATTTGAACAAGGCGGCAAGGATGAATTCGGAACTCTTACGGTGGCCCTAAACTCTATGGTTACCGGTCTGAAGGAACGAGAAAAGATCAAAAACATTCTCGGGACGATGATCGATCCGGTGGTTGTTCGCGAGGCCATGGTCGATTTGGCCGCCCTCAAACGGGGGAGCGAAAAAAGAATCACCGCTTTTTTTTCGGATGTAGCAGATTTTTCGAATATTAGCGAAAAGTTAACTTCCGTAGAATTGGCTTTGTTGTTAAACGAATATCTTTCGGCGATGACGTTGATCCTGAAAAAACACGAAGGAGTTTTGGATAAATACATCGGGGACGCGATCGTGGGAATTTTCAACGCGCCCGTCGAAGTGGACGGACATTGTATCAAGGCGGCGCGAGCCTCGGTCGAGATGATCGAAACCCTCGAACAACTCAGACAAGAATGGAAAGGGAAAAAAGCTTATATTCCGGAAGCACAAGCGATGCAGATTCGGATCGGACTCAACACGGGTCTCGCCAAAGTGGGATTTATGGGAACCGATTCCATTTCGGCTTATACGATGATGGGAGACACGGTAAATCTCGCGGCGAGACTCGAAGCCGCCGGTAAGGATTACGGCGTCAGCATTTTGGTCAGCGAGATCGTTCAACGCGAGATCAAGGACGAATTCTTTACGAGACTTTTGGACGTGGTTCGAGTCAAAGGGAAAAACGAACCCGTTTATCTCTACGAACTCATCGGAAAGCCGGATAACGTTCCCGAAAGAGTGGAGGCTTCCGTGTTGGAATTTTCCAAAGGTTTCGAAGCGTATCTCAACCGGGAATGGTCCTTAGCCCAGGAACTTCTCGAAAGTTCTCAGATCACGAGAGGAATCAGAGATAAGGCCGCGGTTCTTCTCATCGATCGTTGTGAGGAATACAAAAACAATCCTCCTGAAAAAACCTGGGACGGAGTTTATACCAGAACTCATAAATGAAACAGTAAATCGATTCCGAGAAAAAAAACTCCGCTGAAGAATATCCAAAAAATGGAATATTCTTTTTTGAGTTTTAAAAACAAAACACTGAGCAAGGTCCAGGACAAAGAAAACCATTTTGTCCGGGCGAGGGGATTTTGAATCCAAAGTCCCCAGTCGCTTGCGGATTCCAATACGATCGACTTCGCAAAGAAAATTCCCAGATACAAAATCACTCCGCAGACACAAGCCGTTACATAGTTGAAAGTAACTCGTAAGAATGGAGATTCTTTGGTTTTTTCCACAAGACTTGCTCCTCCTAAAATGAAGATAAAGGAGGGAAGAAACGTATAATATGCCGTTAGTAACAAACCGAAAATGCCCGAACCAATTCCACCGAATTTATGCGCGCCCGCGAGAAATCCGATAAACGTCAAAATCATCACCAGAGGTCCGGGTGTGCTTTCGCCGAACGCGAGACCGTCTATCATTTCGTTGGCGCTGATCCAACCGGCTTGTCTTGTTGCAAAGTCGGCGACCGTGGGAAGAATCGCATACGCCCCGCCAAACGTGAGAAAGGCGGTCTTGGTAAAAAACAAAATCATCTCCTTCCAAAATAAAAATTCAGATTTCAAAAAGAATAAGATTCCAAAAATCGGCAAAGCCCAAAGAACCAGGCCGATACTTCCGATTCTGCTGATGTTCTTTAGAATTTCTGAATTCGTTTCTCTTCGGGTATCCAAAGTCGTCTGAAGGTCGATTTGCTCCAAAGAAAAAGTGGAAACGTCGGACTTTTTTAAAGATCGTTCCAAAGAGAAAAGATTTTCTTCTGTGTCATTGTGTGTTTGTTTAAAAAGAGAATCGTTTCCCTTAGAAAGAATCAAACCTTTCCGTTTCCAAAACGGCAAGTCGATCACTAAAGAATTCTTTTTACTCGCATAAAAGGAGACTGCGCCGAAAAACATTGAAAACAAAAGAAGAGTCGGATAGCCAATCGAAAAGAATAAGATTCCGATCGCGGTTAAAATAAAACAAAGAATATGTCCGTTCGACTTTAGGTTCTTTTGAACCAAATTGCCGAAGGCGACGAGGATGATCGCAAGGATCGCCGGTTTGACCCCGTTTAAAAACGAAATTACGAACGGAAGCGAACCATAAGAAAAGTAGAATGTGCTAATTCCGATAAAAATCAGAACGGAAGGAAGGATAAACAAAAGACCGGCGAAAATTCCTCCCTTGGTTCCGTGTAAAATCCATCCGAGATAGGTCGCGAGTTGCTGCGCTTCCGGACCGGGAAGAAGCATACAATAGTTGAGAGCGTGAGAGAATTTATCTTCGGAGATCCATTTTTTTTCCTCCACTAGAGTTTTGTGCATCAGACTGATTTGTCCGGCGGGTCCGCCAAAACTCAACCAACCAAGTCCGAACCAAAAAAGAAGGGATTCTCCAAAAGAAGGAATCAACCCGGAAGTCTCCCGATTTTAAAGAACAAAGGCCATTCCACCGACCTCGTCGCTGCGGCTCCCCAAAACTTTCTGATATCGGGTTCGACTTGCAACACTGGATCGGATTCATTTTTTTGAATGTATTTTTGTACGCTGGACCAAGTCCTGAGATAACCCAATACTTGATCCACGGTCCATTCTTCTTTCATGCCGAAAGGCGGAGGAAAAATTTCTTCGAAAGGGAAGGGGATCGTTTCGTATTTATCTTCCACGTATTTTCTTTCCGGCGGCCAATACGAACCTACGATTTCGCCGTAGAGTTTTCCCACGGTTTTGTCGATTTCCGGACTGATTCCGTGTAGACCGTAACCCCAGATCGCAAGAATTCCGTTTTTTTTACCGACCCGAACCGCCTCTTTGTAAAAAGGTTCAAAGTCGAACCAGTGAAACGCCTGCGCCGCCGCGATCAAATCTACTTCATGATTTTCTAATGTAGAATTTTCGGCTTTGCAGACTCTGTATTCCACGTTTTGACGTGGTTCCGCGTTTGCGATTTGATTGGCGCTGGGATCAGTCGCGATGACTTTTTCAAAAACTTCTCCGAGGGCAACCGCGGCCTGGCCCGTTCCGGTTCCGCAATCCCAAACTACTTTTCCGTTTGGAACCAGGCTTTTGAGATATAAAAAAAGTTCTTTCGGATAACCCGGTCTGAATTCGGAGTAAGAAGAGGAGTGGGAGGAAAAATGATCTCTGAAACTCATACTCAGATACTTTCAGAAATCATTATATAAACTCAAGTCGGAATTTAGAAACTACCGTCCGGATGTTTCTTAAATTCTTTTTGATTGATAAAAAGATACTGATATTGGATTTGTTTTCCGTCTTTTGTTTTGGCTTGTACCATCAAAGGAAGGAAGGTCGATTTTCTGGAAAAGTCCGGAATTTTCACGGTATAATCCGGAGATAAATTTTCCGAGATCACGTTCTTACTTTTGATCGTAATCGTTACCGATTCGGGTTGAACCCCTTCGAGATGGATCTTAAATTCCTGACCGGGTTTTACCCAGGCTCCGTCTTGAATGGAAATGGAAATTTTAGAAGGAGGAGCCATCGTCAAAATGGAGTTAAACGCAGACTGAGACTGACCCCAAGGAACCAAGGATCTATGAACGTTGTAAACGGGAGTTCCCGGAAGATTTTTTCCCGGATTGACCGTAAACGCCATTCTGTAACCGATCGATTTGGCTTCTTCGATGACTCTCGGATCGAAAAGGCCGAAAGGATACGCGAGATCGATTACCTTTCTACCGGTTTTTGTTTCTAAGATCTGTTTGGATTCCAAAAGTTGTTTTCGGATGAACGCGCGGCTCATCGTAGGAAGTTTCGGATGATACAGGGTATGAGAACCTAAATCCAAAACGCCGCTATCCAAAGCGCCTTTTAACTGATCCCAGGTCATGTAATACTTCTTACCCGAAGAGATGATCGAAGGGTAGATAAAGACGGCGGCGGTAAAACCGTATTTCTTCAAAAGAGGAACCAAAACTTCCGCATGTGTTTTGGAGCCGTCGTCAAAGGTCAAAAGGATCGGTTTGTCCGGAAAGTCCGAAGGTTTTTGGCCGTTGATATAAGCGTAAAATTGATCCAAACGAACGGTTTTGTAACCGGCGGCTTTCAAAAATCGAAACTGTTCTTCCAAAAGTTTCGGATGTAGATTGTAACCGCCCATCGGTCCGCCTTCTGCGGCTAAATGGTGATAACACAGAACGGGAACTCCACCTCCGGAAACCGACTCCTGAATCGTATAACTCGGAGTAGGCGGAGTATCGTCTTTTACGGTCGGAAGTGCGTCCTCGTATTTTTTCTTTTTGGAATTTTTTTTAGAAACGGTTTTTTGCGAAGAATCTTCGGTAACTTTCGGAGTTTCCGAACGTTTTTGTTCCGTATCTTTTTTAGGAGCCGTTGTTTTTTTCTTTTTTTCGGGATTGAGGAAATCGTCCACGGGTGCAGCCGTGAGAACCGAAGAAACGAGTATGCAAAAAATCGCAAGAGCCGCGAAAGAATTTCGCATAACGTTCTTATGTTTTTGTGTTCCGTCCTCGGTTCGGTTCTTAGGATAAAAGAAAATCGGCGTTTTAAAAATGGTTGTAAATAGTTTTGTTTGCATGAGAGATCCGGGAAAAGAAGTCTTCGGTTAGTGTTTTAATACCTCTTTCCCCGGCAAGCGATTCCCGGAGCTTATCCAGTGCAGAATTGTGCGAAAGATTTTCCGGCTTCGACGTGTCCCAGGTTTTCCGCTTTTTTCCAATCCTCACAAGCGTTTTGCCGTTCTTTCATCGCCCAGTTTGTTAAAGCGCGGTTATTCAACGCATTCGCATAGGTAGGGTCCCGTCGAATCGCCGAGGAAAAATCTTCGATCGCACCCTGATAGTCGGAGGTTTTCATTTTTGCACAACCTCGGTTGTTGAAAGCGATCGTATAGTTTTCTCGTTTTTCAATCGCCTGGTCGTAATCGGAAATCGCCCCCGTTGTGTTGCCGGATTTGCTTTTGGCAAGTCCTCTGTTGTTGAGAGAAGTCGGATTGTCCGGATTTACGTCCAGATCTCTGGAATAAAACTCGATCGCTTCCAAAAATTCCCCGTTCTTGAATTTAGAATTCCCTTGTTGAAAGGGATTCAAATTGGGAGAAACCGGGCCTTCCGTTTTCTTCTGTTCGGAAGAACAGAAAGAAAACAGAGTCATGGTTAGCCAAAAAGTAAAAATCGAAGTAAGTCTCGATCTAAGATCCGGGACCATCTTAAAAGTCTCCGAAAGAAGTTTAGTTTTCTTCCTTCTCTCGGATCAATCTCTTTAAGACCGATTCACTGTGGCTGCAAAGTTTCAAAATTCCGCCCTTTGCCGGTTTTTGTTTTTCGAGTCTCAGAAGTTCGGAAGCAAAGCGAAACTTCCTGCGTATATGATTTACGGCGGGAATCGAGGTTTTAAAGTTTCTCGCCAACTCGTGATCGGTTAAACCTTTCGAGTTGAGTTCGAAGAACTTCGCTAACTTGTCTTTGTCCCAAACGATCTTCTGATCCGTTCGGTAATAATTGTGTTGTTCTAGACGTTTGCTGTTACGTTCGTAAGAACCTTGATTCCTCTTCTTTCTCCAGAAGGGATGTCGGTTTCTTGCGTACTTGATGTCGTCAATTGTATACCCGGTGGACGTAAGCCACTCCGAAGTGATACTGGATTTTTTGGGTCCGGTCAGTTTCGATTTGATTGATAACTCGATGTACTGCTCCGGTGTCGATGCTGAAAGTAGTTTCCGTTTTTCTTTTTCGTAGATTTCCATATTGTTTTACGCTCATTTAATCTGTTTGAAGAGTGTAGACTCGCCAAACTTAAGAACAATACTTACCACAATACGGTTAACTTGAAAACATTTTTCCTAATTTGAAAAGAATTTCTCGAATGTATTTATCGTCCCCAAAAGTACACTGAAGTAATTGAATACTTACCAACTTCTTTTATAAATCCGGAATCGATCGGATCACTTGAAACTTCCGGATATACAACTGTCGTTTTTCCCTGATAAGCGAAATGAAAAATTGCATTTAGTAACTGCGTTTGTTATCGAGTTCGAATTGTGTATCGATGGAAATGTCCCCGTTCTGCGTTTAACGCCGAGTTGGCGACTTTTATTCTTAAAAACGTAATTCGTGGAAAAAATTTGGATGTCGAGCGATCCATAGAGAGCGAGACAAACAAAAGCCGCGAAGCGGAAGCGTTGTTTCTCAGCGTAGCTGAGATGAGCGATCCATAGAGAGGAGACAAACAAAAGCCGCGAAGCGGGAAACTCAATGTTTCTCCCTATGGGTCGAAACATAATGTTGTTTCTCAGCGTAGCTAAATGAGCGATCAGTAGACCGTTTCACTGAGTTCGGAGTGTAATTCATTGAAAACTCTGCGCATTCGTTTCTCGTTTCAATCGCTTTCGCATTGGAACTCACGTTAAAAAGAAACGACCTTCTTTAAAATTTCTATATTCGGAAGAACTGTGGGAATCAACCTTTCATCTCGGAACGAAAATTTTAAAGGATCGATTCCGACTAAGACTATATACTTTTCACGGATCCTTATACAATAGAAATACCATAAATTTTGAAACGAATCCCGTTTCCTTTCCTGCATGTAAAAGGGAAAGTTGTCGAACTGAGAAAGTTTTGGACGGCTCACAAAATAGAGAATCGCAAATTTTAAAAGATGCGTTACAATCACATTTTATGGCCGTTCCTGCACAAGCTCCGATCCAAAACGTTTTATTGGATTTGGACGGGGTATTATATACCGGAAACTCCTTACTGCCCGGAGCCTGTGAGACTGTTTCTTATTTAAAAAAGAATCATATACCGCATCTGTTTTTGACGAATACGACTACAAAATCGAGGAAGGGACTTTCCGAATTTTTAAACGATCTAGGAATTCCCGCGGAGGAAGAAAGAATTCTCAACTCACCTCGGGCCGCCCGCGAATACATCCGAGAAACCGGAAATCCGAAAACTTTTATGGTCATTCGAGAAGAAGTCAAAAAGGATTTGGAAGGAATTCAGTCGGAGCTCGAAACTCCGAAAGCGGTTTTAATCGGGGATATCGGAAAGGAATGGAATTATACGATCTTAAACGATATCTTTCAAAAGGTGAAGAACGGAGCGAGATTGATCGCTCTTCATAAAGGTAAGTTTTGGCAGACAAAAGAAGGATTGATGTTGGATATAGGAGCGTTCGTATCCGCGATCGAATACTCCACCGGCGTCAAAGCCGAGATCATCGGCAAACCTTCTCCCGCGTTCTTTAACGCCGCTTTGGCGATGATTTCTGCGGAAGCGTCTAACACGATTATGGTCGGGGACGATCTTGATTCGGACGTGGGAGGAGCGCAAACCTGCGGGATTCGGGGAGTTCTCGTAAAAACCGGGAAGTATCGGGATGAAATATTAAAAAATTCGAATATTCGTCCCCAAGCGGTTTGGGAAAATATAAGTTCATTGATTCCGTTCCTGCAAAATTCCAAATAAAAGGTTCGAAAATGCGAACGAATGTTCGGATATTGCGACTAACGCGATCGCGAGCTATTTTAACTATGAAATTCGCGAGCTGCAACGACGATCCAGGGAAACTCCTTGAACATCTCCTATGGGTCGGCGTTCAGGGAGTCGTTGCACTCGAGTTTTGATTTGCCCAGATTTTTCTTATACCGAACTCACGTTTAACCTGTCTCCCAAACGGATCCAAACGATTTGAAAAAAACTTCAAACCGTTTGATGAAAACCGATCGCTTCTAGGAATTTTGCGGGTCGTTTTGAATTCAGATTCAGAATCACCCAGTCAGTGCTCGCATTACAGGAAAGCGTCTGATTGCTTCCGCAGATAATTCTTTGTTCGAATACGGCGCGAGTAGGAGTTTTCAGAAATAGATCCGATTCGATCGTAATCGTTTCCGGATAATTGATTTCGCGCTTGAATTCGAGACAAATCGAAAGAATCACAGGTCCGAAATCTTGGGCCTTTAGTTTTTCCATGGAAAACCCCCAGTCCCGCATCGCTCTCATTCGAGCCTCGTCCAAATAACCCTGAAAATTCTTATTGTTTACGTGATTGTTTGGATCCAGTTCGTCCCAACGAATCGCAATTTGTGTAGAATGTCCTTTTTGGATTTCAGTCAACTCTTGTGTTTTCATTCAATTTTCCTAAAGTTCTATTTTGAGACCCGCCGTAAAATTTCGATACATAGATAAAAAATTTTCCAGGTAGGATTCGTCGCCGGTTGCTCTTGCAAGTAACATCGCGCCTCTCCAAGAAGATTCTAAAGTTTGAATGTGCGAAAGAATCCGTTTCGATTCCCCCTCGTTTTGGGAGAGTTGGAGAGAATTCAAAATCCCATTTGCGATCGCGTTTAAAGAAAGACTCAGTTTGTTTCTGAGTTCCTTCTTTTTTGAAGAAGAATGTTGAGAAAGCACGTTGATCAGACAAGAAAGTCCGTCTTGGATAAATTCCTTTTCTAATTTCACCTTTTGCTCGTAGAGATAGAGTAGTGCAGAAAGACCGCGCCCCCCTTTTTCCAGGGTTTGTTCGTTCCAACGGATCGCATTTTGAGTATAGTCTTCGAGAGCTTCGAGAAGAAACTGATCCTTGGAAGCAAAGTAGTTGTAAAAGGATCCTTTTGGAATTTTTGCCCCGTCGGCGATTTCTTGGATTCCGATCCCATCGGGTCCATTTTGTCGAATGAGATAAATCCCAGTTTGTAGGATCTTCTGTCGTTTTGTTTCGGATTCTATAGCTGAGATCTTCATTTTGTTCTTTGAGCGAGTTTCTTTCTCTTTGAATGAATCTCTTTTTGCTTGGAAGTCTGAGATTTTTTATATAGCATTAAAGCGACTGGTCATATTAAATGCAAGCCAAATTTAAGAAAAAATTCTTGGGGAAGAAACGTACCCACGGTGAATCTTGATTTCCCGGAATTTTGTGGGAACTACCACAGATTCAATGGAAGGGGCCTTTCAAAAGAGGGGAGATTTTACTTTGCATTCTGAATTTTTGTGGGAACTCCTGCGAATTTCCAGAATTCTATAAACTGAGTAAATACCTGAGCTTTTAGGAGAGTTATAAACCGTGATGAAATATGAGTTTCTTCAAAATTCCGGGCTGGAACGAAAATGTGGGAACTCCCACAAAATTCCCAAAAACTTTTTCACCGGCCCGCATAAAAAGCCTTGCAGATATCAAGATATCTTGATATCCTATCCTGGATGGAGCTTTTAGAGGCCAAAGTTACTTCCGGAAATAGTTCCAAGCAAATTCTTTCCGCGCTAAAAGCCCTTTCCGACGAAACGAGAATTCGAATTCTCCACATTCTTTCCCTATCCCCTTTGAACGTTCAGGAAATCACGGAAGTTTTAAGAATGGGACAATCTCGGGTCTCCCGACATCTCAAAATCTTAACCGACGCCGGTTTTCTAACTCCGGAAAGAGAAGGTTCCTGGGTCTATTACAGAATTCCGGAAGAAAAGAAAGATCCCGATTTTTCTTCCGAGGTTACGGAACTTCTTTTGTCTTATAAGGAAGACCTTCCGTTTCGCAATTCGGATCAAACGCAAATCTCCGAAATTCTTTCCAGACGCGATCAGAAAAACACATTCTATTTTAATAATGTAGCCCAGGACTGGGAATCGATCCAAAAGGACGTCCTCGATCCCGCGCTCTATCGCAAAAAAATTCTTTCCTATCTGCCCGATTTTTCTTCCGTGATTTATGATTTGGGCTGCGGTCCGGGCGGTTTGATTCCTTACCTTTTAACAAAATCGGATCAGGTGATCGGTGTGGACTCGTCTCCTAAAATGGTGGAAGAGGCGCAGATAACGTTTGCCGGAAACACTCACGTTTCTTTGATTCATTCTCAACTGGAGAATGTGGCCGCATCCGCAACACAAGAAGCGGACGCCGTGGTAGCGTCGATGGTTCTGCATCACCTTTCCAATCCGCCTGCGGTCATTCGCGAAATTTATAAAATTCTAAAGCCGGGTGGAGTCTTCTGTCTTGTCGATTTAAAAAAACACAATCAAGAATTTATGAGAGATAACTTCGCCGATCTCTGGCTGGGCTTTGATTATTCTCTTCTGCAAGACTGGTTGGAACTTTCGGGTTTTACAATCAGCGCTCATGAAGAATTCGATACTGGTAACGTTTTCAAAATTTTGATCATTCAAGCAACAAAAAAGGAGGACTAAAATGTCCGCAACAACACAAGAAAAAGGTTTAAGCTATAAAGTAAAGGATCTCTCCCAAGCAGAATGGGGAAGACAAGAGATCATTCTGGCAGAAAAAGAAATGCCGGGACTTATGGCTCTAAGACAAGAATACAAAGGTAAAAAACCTTTGGCGGGAGCGAGAATTGCCGGATCTCTTCACATGACAATTCAGACCGCGGTTTTGATCGAAACACTGATCGAACTCGGCGCTGAAGTGAGATGGTCTTCTTGTAATATCTTTTCCACTCAGGATCACGCAGCCGCAGCCGTTGCAAAAGCGGGTGTTCCCGTTTTCGCATGGAAAGGTGAAAGCGAAGAAGAATACTGGTGGTGTATCGAACAAACCATTTTCTTCGGAGACAAAGGTCCGAACATGATTCTGGACGACGGCGGAGATCTTACCGCATACGTTCACGAAAAGTATCCTCAATTGTTAAGCGAAATCCGCGGTATCTCGGAAGAGACTACTACGGGTGTTAAGAGTCTTTACAAACTTCTTAAAAAAGGAGAATTGAAAGTTCCTGCGTTTAACGTAAACGATTCCGTTACTAAATCCAAGTTCGACAACCTCTACGGATGCCGCGAGTCTCTCGCAGACGGAATCAAAAGAGCGACAGACGTTATGCTCGCCGGTAAAGTGGCTCTCGTTTGCGGTTTTGGAGACGTTGGAAAAGGTTCCGCTGCTTCTCTTCGTAACTTCGGCGCGAGAGTCATCGTTACCGAAATCGATCCGATCTGCGCTCTTCAAGCTTCTATGGAAGGTTACCAAGTTCTTCGCGTGGAAGACATCATCGAGCAAGTGGACATCGTAGTAACCGCAACCGGTAACGACGACATCATCACTCTCGAACACATGAAAGCGATGAAAGACGGAGCGATTCTTTGTAACATCGGACACTTCGATACTGAAATCCAAATGTCCAGATTGAACGGAGAAAAAGGCGTAACTAAAAAGGAAATCAAACCTCAAGTAGACAAATATACGTTTGCGGACGGTAAATCCATTATCGTTCTCGCGGAAGGACGTCTTGTAAACTTAGGTTGTGCAACCGGTCACCCTTCCTTCGTAATGTCTTGTTCTTTCACGAACCAAGTATTGGCTCAGATCGAACTTTACAATACGAAGTACGAGTTGGGAGTTTACACTCTTCCAAAACATTTGGATGAAAAAGTGGCGGCTCTTCACCTCGAACAATTGGGAGTTCGTTTAACAAAACTAAACCAAAAACAAGCCGACTATTTGGGAGTTCCTGTAACTGGTCCTTTCAAACCGGAGAACTACAGATATTGATCTGAACCTTTTTCCGGGATGTTAGAGTCCCGGAAAAAATCGGTCTTCTTGGAAAACCATGGCCTACGTAGTCACGGAGCCCTGCAGGAATTGTAAATACACATACTGTGCGGCGGTCTGTCCGGTGGAAGCTTTCCGAGAAGGAACCGATTGTCTTTATATAGAACCTTCCGTCTGCATCGATTGTAATAAGTGCAGACCGGAATGTCCGGTAGAGGCGATTTATCCGGATTACGAAGTTCCTTCGATCTGGCATAGTTGGATTGCGGAGAACGCAAGAGAATCAAAACATTCTCCCGTAATTTTGGACGTGAAAATTCCTCTGAAAAAAGAGGGATGTATCAATTCAGAATATTAGAATATTTGCAATTATATTTTTTAGAATCATCAAAGAAACTACTCATGACTCAGAAAGCTCAGAACTATACAAATCCAAAAGCAAAAGAACTACTTGCTCTCCTCGAAAAACAAATCTTAGTCATCGACGGAGCGATGGGAACGATGATCCAAAGATTTCCTCTTACCGAAGACGATTTCCGGGGAGAGGTTCTTAAAAATCACGCACATCCTCTCAAAGGGAACAACGAACTTCTTTGTTTGACAAGACCGGACGTAATCGAAGCGATCCACGTTAAATTTTTGGAAGCGGGCGCCAATATCTTAGAAACCAACACGTTCAGTTCGAACCAGGTTTCTCAAGGCGATTATAAAACGGAGTTTCTGGTCGCTGACTTGAACAAAGCGGCGGTTACATGCGCGCGTAACGCGATCGAGAAATTTCAAAAAACGAATCCGACTCAGCCTTGTTTTTTAGCGGGAGCGATCGGTCCTACGACTCGTACTGCGACCCTTTCTCCGGATGTAAACAATCCGGCGTTTCGCGCGGTGACGTTCGACGATTTAGTCGCGACGTTTTACGAACAAGTGCGCGCGCTCGTGGAAGCGGGAGTGGATCTTCTTCTTCCCGAAACGAACATCGATACTCTGAACTTAAAGGCCGCGATCTTCGCGATCGAACAAGTTTTCGAAGACCTTCAGGTTCGAATTCCGGTTTGTCTTTCCGTAACGATTACCGACGCTTCCGGAAGAACTCTTTCCGGACAAACGGTGGAAGCGTTCTACAATTCCATCGCACACTGTAACCCTCTTTCGGTGGGAATCAACTGCGCGCTCGGTGCGGATGAAATGCGTCCGTATATCGAAGAACTTTCCAGAGTTTCTTCCTGCTTAATTAGCTGTTATCCGAACGCCGGACTTCCGAACGCATTCGGAGGTTACGATCAAACTCCGGAAGAATTCGGAAAATACATTCAAGAATTTGCAAGTTCCGGTTGGTTGAACATCGCGGGCGGCTGTTGCGGAACCACCCCGGAACATATCGCCGCGGCGGCAAAAGCGGTCCAAGGGAAAAAACCGAGGGTTCTTCCTCAGATCCCCGAGTTAACGCGTCTTTCCGGTTTGGAACCTTTAAACGTTACACCGGATAAGGGATTTTTACTCGTGGGTGAAAGGACCAACGTAACCGGTTCTCCCAGATTTAAAAAACTCATCATCGAAGGAAATTTCGAAGAAGCCGTTTCCGTCGCGTTGCAACAAGTGGAAGCGGGAGCCAATATCATCGACATCAACTTCGACGAAGCGTTGTTAGACGGCGAGGCTTCGATGAGACATTTCTTGAATCTCATCGCGGGCGAACCCGACATCGCAAAGGTTCCGTTTATGATCGATTCTTCCAAATGGACGGTCCTAGAAGAAGGTCTGAAATGTATCCAAGGAAAACCGATCGTAAACTCTATCTCTCTCAAAGAGGGTGAAGAAAAATTTTTAGAACACGCTCGTAAAATTCAAAGATACGGGGCTTCCGCGATCGTCATGGCATTCGACGAACAAGGACAGGCCGCAACCAAGGACGAGAAGGTTCGTATTTGCAAAAGAGCATACGACCTCCTTGTTACAAAAGCGAACTTCAGTCCAACCGATATTATCTTTGATCCGAACATTCTTACCGTTGCGACCGGAATCGAAGAACATAACAACTACGCGATGGACTTTATCGAAGCGATTCGAGAAATCAAAAAAATCTGCCCGGGCGCAAAGATCTCCGGCGGCTTATCCAACGTATCTTTTTCTTTTCGAGGAAACAATCCGGTAAGAGAAGCGATGCACTCGGTGTTCTTATACTACGCGATTCAAGCCGGGATGGACATGGCGATCGTAAACGCCGGGATGCTCGCGGTGTATGAAGAAATTCCGAAAGATCTATTAGAATATGTGGAAGATGTAATATTAAATAGAAGACCGGACGCAACCGAACGTCTCGTTGAATTTGCGGAAAGTGTGAAGGCCGGAGACAAGGCCGAAAAAAAAGAAGAGACTTGGAGAGAGGGAACTACCGTCGAAGAAAGACTTTCCCACGCGCTCGTAAAAGGAATCGTAGAATACATCGACCAGGACACGGAAGAAGCTCGCGTTAAGTACGGACGTCCGTTAACCGTCATCGAAGGCCCTCTGATGGACGGAATGAAAATCGTGGGAGAACTTTTCGGCGCGGGAAAAATGTTTCTTCCTCAAGTTGTAAAAAGCGCGAGAGTGATGAAAAAATCAGTGGCTTATCTTTTACCTTTCATGGAAGAAGAAAAGAAAAACTCCGCGGACACTTCTTCTCGTCCAAAGTTTTTGATCGCGACCGTAAAGGGCGACGTTCACGACATCGGTAAGAATATCGTAGGAGTCGTTCTTGCGTGTAACAACTACGAAGTGATCGACTTAGGTGTTATGGTTCCTTCCGATAAAATTTTGGAAGAAGCAAGGAAACACAACGCGAGCATCATCGGTCTTTCCGGACTCATCACGCCGTCCCTCGACGAAATGGTTCACGTAGCGGCCGAAATGAAACGAACCGGCTTTCACGTTCCCTTATTGATCGGAGGAGCGACCACGAGTTCCGCGCATACCGCCGTAAAAATCGCGCCCGTATACGATCAACCCGTGGTTCACGTAGTGGACGCGTCTCGAGTTGTAAACGTAGTCAATCAACTCTTACATCCGGATCTGAACGAGGCGTATTCCAGGAAGATCAAAGAAGATCAAAAAGCGGCTCGGGAAAATTATTTCAACACAAGAGCGGAAAGAAAATTAATTTCTTTGGAACGCGCCCGGGAAAATCGAGATGAAATCGATTGGGCGACTACGACGATCGACAAACCAGCGTTTACAGGCGTCAAAGTTTTCGATCAAGAAATTTCCTTGGAAACGTTGATTCCGTTCATCGACTGGACCCCATTCTTTACCGCGTGGGAACTCAAAGGAAGATATCCCGCGATTCTAGAAAGTGAAACCACCGGAAAACAAGCCAGAGAACTTTTCACGGACGCGCAAAAACTGATGAAGACGATCACGGACGGAAAAATCTTTAAGACGAAGGGTGTCATCGGAATTTTTCCTGCCAACGCGGTCGGAGATGATATCGAAGTTTACGAAGACGAAACTCGTTCCAAGTTGCTCACTGTGTTCCATACGTTGCGCCAACAAATTCAAAAAGAAGACGAAACAGAACCTAACTACTGTTTGGCGGACTACGTCGCTCCGAAAGATTCGGGAAGGATCGATTATATCGGAGGATTTGCGGTCACCGCGGGTCACGGCGTGGAAGAATTTGCAAAAGAATTCGAAAACAACTTAGACGACTACAATTCCATCATGGCGAAAGCGTTAGGCGATCGTTTTGCCGAAGCGTTTGCGGAATACATGCACTACAAGGTTCGGAAAGAATACTGGGGATACGACAAAGACGAAAATCTTTCTCCGGAGGATCTGATTCGGGAACGGTACAGAGGAATTCGTCCTGCGGCCGGTTATCCCGCGTCTCCGGATCATACCGAAAAAAGAGTTTTATTCGATCTCTTACAAGCGGAGAAAAATACCGGGATCACTCTTACGGAACATTTTGCGATGTGGCCTGCGAGTTCCGTAAGCGGTCTCTACTTTGCGCATCCTCAGTCCAAGTATTTCGCGGTGGCAAAGATCAACCGGGATCAAATCGAAGAATACGCGATCCGAAAAGGAATGAGCATCGAAGAAGTGGAACGTTGGTTGGCTCCGAATCTTGCGTATGATCCGTTGGCGGTTTCAGTCGCGCGCTAAAAAGAGTTCCAAGAAGATTGAATTTAGAATTCGATTTTTTTCGTCTAATTTGAAGTTATGAAACCGGCGGTTCCCAATCATTCTTCGGTTCACAATCACGGTCCCGTATATTCGGAGACACGAAATGCTACCGAAGAATTTTCGTTTCATCCTACGTTGATTTCTTGGCTCAAAGTTTCCTTGAATCTGACTGGAAACGAAATTCTCAAACTCACCGAAATCGGTTGTACGGATAACTCTTGTCCCGTGATCGAAACTTGTTTGGAAATTTATAAGTCTGAACAGGATTCTTCACCGGAACGAATGATTCGTTTTGGAAGGGCAAAACATTTGATCAGCAAGATGGATCTTGCATTCTCCCTAAAAAAGCAAGGAATTATAGAGTGACCCGCAATGAAAAACTCAACACAACTCTTCCTGAAGGGCGCGTTGTGGGAATCATTTAGAAGAAGTTTCGGAAAAGCTGTATTTGATTCCTAAGATACCTTGCACGTCTTGCATCCACTGGTGTTGTTCACCGGAAAGCTGCGCCGCAGTGGGAACGGGAACTCTTACCATCCCTTCCAAACTTAGGTTTCGGGAAGAAAAGGAAATTCCGGGATTCAAATAGTATTCGTATGATTTCATGCCGCGAAAATTATTTCCGGGTTCTCCGACGACGTAACTCCTATTATCCTGGAAACGTTTGATACTCGAGAATTGAACAAAGAAGTTCATCTTGGAACTTTCTCCGACTTCCGGAAAAACAGAATAATTGAATGCGATCGTGGATTTTGCAGATTCCAAAACGGAAAGTCCCGCTTGGTTACCGATCATTCTCGCGTTAAAATCCATTTCCAAACCCGCGTGACGTTTCATATAAAGAAACATTACTCCGGAACTACTTCCGTTTTGCAGAGAATTCGTATTCCAATTTTGTAAACCCCAACCGGGAATTTGGTTTCTGGAATCGGTGATCCGATCCATGGTTCTTTTTTCGGAAAAAGCGCCCGATACAAGTTTGCCGTTTCCGGAGGAAACGTCGTTTACAAAAACCGTTTCGGAAACGGGTAAAAATTGAACGCTTCCGTGTGGAACCACGGAAAATAAAAAAGGTTGAAACATTCCGGAAAAAGAAAGTCCCGGAGTTTTGATAAAAGTAGTTTCGGGCGCTTTTTGCTCGGGAATCGAATCGTCTTCCGGTCCGAGTTTGAGTTCCATCGGATCCTTATAGGGAATTGCAATTACCTGTAGATATTTTTGACGATTGAGATCGAAGTCACGAGAAAGATGGTAGGGTGAAAACGGACTCAGGGAAGGGTCCTCGACCGAAAAAATCGAAACTCCGAATAGAAACAAAAATAAAGATAGAATGAAAGATCTCTTTTTGTTCATAAAAAGTTCCATCTGTAAGACTATGGAAATAGAACAGAACTGTCAGTATAAAATTGCAAAATGAGGTGATTTTTCCGGGAATTCCAGGAGGATCTATGTGAGGAACCGACTATGGAAACACTGATTCAAAATTTCGGCGCTTGTTCGATACCGTCTCCCGCAGATTACGAGTATTATACGAGCGATTCTGCCAGATTGATATTCCAAACCGTGTTTCAATCGAAAGAAGATTGGGACTCTTATGTCCAAAACGATCCCGATTTTTTCGAGCAGGCCGGACCCAGGGAAAAAATATATTTCCGTCCCGAGGAAGTAACGGCCGGGATCGTAACCTGCGGCGGTCTTTGTCCCGGAATCAACGACGTGATCCGTGGAATCGTGATGGAACTTTATTATCGATACGGTGTTTCGCGCATCCTCGGATTTCCGTACGGTTATCAAGGACTTGTAAAAAAATATTCTCACGAACCGATCGAACTCACACCGGAAAAAGTAGCGCATATCGTGGAAGAAGGCGGGTCCATGCTCGCTTCTTCTCGAGGAAATCAATCCTCCTCGGAGATGGTGGATTGTCTCCTTTCCTACGGAGTAAAAATGCTTTTTTGTATCGGAGGAGACGGAACTCTCAGAGGTGCGAGGGAGATCGTGGGTGAAATCGCAAAAAGAAAAGAAAAAATTTCCATCATCGGAATTCCGAAGACGATCGACAACGACATCAATTACGTACAAAAGACATTCGGTTTTTCTACTGCGTTTTCCAAAGCGATGGAATCGGTCGAATGCGCGCACGTGGAAGCGAAAGGAACGCCGAACGGAATCGGCTTGGTCAAACTGATGGGACGTCATTCGGGATTCATTGCGGTCAACGCGGCTCTCGCTTCCAGAAACGTAAACTACTGTCTGATCCCGGAAGTGAACTTCGATCTCTACGGAAACGGGGCCTTTTTGGACGATCTCAAAAAGAGAATCCAAAAAAAGAAACACGCGGTGATCATCGTGGCGGAAGGAGCCGGTCAGAAATTTTTCGATTCGACCGAGGAAAGAGATCCTTCCGGAAATTTGAAACTCAAGGACATCGGACTTTTTCTCAAAGATACGATGATCGAGTTTTTCAAAAAAGAAAACATTCCGGTGAACATCAAATACATCGATCCGAGTTATATCATTCGATCGATTCCGGCTAACGCGGAAGATTCCGTCTTCTGCGGTTTTTTGGCTCAGAACGCGGTTCATGCGGCGATGGCCGGCAAAACGGATATGGTCGTCGGCATGTGGAACAACGTGTTCACTCATCTTCCGATTTCCATTGCGATTCAGGAAAGAAAGGTATTACAACCGGATCGAAGTACGTTGTGGAGATCGCTTTTGGCTTCGACCGGACAACCGGCGCACTTGTTAGGAGTTAGGGGCTAGGAGTTAGGGTTTAGATTTCAGAGATTTTACAGAATCAGAAAATCATACTTTGCTAAAGTCTGATCGTCCTTTTAGGAAAAAATCCCTCTGAATTCTATCCACTGAATCCGAGTATACGTCCTATAAAAAGTTGTCGGAATTACGGAAGGCGAACCATAAACAACGTGTAGTCGTCGTGCGGATCCGCGTCTCCTCGAAACGCATCGGTTGTATCGATGATAAGTTCCTTTAAGGCTCCGAGAGGCATATCTCCGTTTCGTTCGATGAGTTTGGTGAGATTTTCAAGGCCGTACATTTCGTTCGATTCGTTCATCGCTTCGCTGACTCCGTCCGTATAAAGAAGCAAAAGATCTCCGGGAGAATAATC
This sequence comes from Leptospira weilii serovar Ranarum str. ICFT, assembly GCF_000332415.1. GTDB lineage: Bacteria > Spirochaetota > Leptospiria > Leptospirales > Leptospiraceae > Leptospira > Leptospira weilii_A. Next base: position 25,972 of record NZ_AOHC02000053.1, on the reverse strand, counting down.
GATCTCGTGCTCGTCGATCTCGGATTCTTTGATTCCGAGAGGCATCCCTTTACCGGAAAGACTAACGACCTTTTTTTCTTCGGCCTTATAAAGAACTTGTTCGTTGTGTCCCGCGCTGGAATAACGAATTTTTCGTTTTGCCATATTGATTCTTGCGAGCATCACGGTGACGAACATAAAGTATCCGGATTTTTCCTGAATGATTCGGTTGGCGCTCATCAAACTGATGCTAGTCGAAGAATTTCTGGAAACTTCTCCCGAGATGATCGTTTTGGAAAATTCCATAAAAAGGGCGGCTGCGATTCCTTTTCCGGAAACGTCGGCGATGAGAACGCTGACTTCGTCCGGATTGTGATAGATCAGATCGTAAAAGTCTCCTCCGATTTCTTTCGAAGCGATATAACTCGTTTCCAATTCCAATCCTTGAATCTTCTTCGGAATGTTCGGCAGAGAATTGACCTGAATTTGGGAAGCGATCTGCATGTCCCTATGAATCGAATTGAGTTTTTCCTTTTGTTCCTTGGAAAGCAGAGAGTTGTAGGCCTCCGCAATTTGATTGGAGATCGTGCTCAAAATATTTTGATCCGCATTGTCGAAACTGTTTCCCGATTTTTTATCCGCGGAACTTAAGATTCCGATGATCTTTCCGTCCTGACGAATCGGAACCGAAATGAAGGATTTGGTTCTGTATCTTTCGGGGCGAATCCAGTCGTATAGGATCGACGTGGTGTTTTGAACGAGTATCGGAGCGCCGGTTTCGATGATCCTGCGGATCACTCCTTCCTTTTCATTGATGAAATATTCTTCGTCACTGAGACTGAAACCGATGCTTTTTTTGAGTTCGTATTTTCCGTTTTTCGAATTGAAAAAGATCAGAGAAACCCTTTCCGCTCCCATCACTTCCGAAATGGAATGTACGGTGAGATTTAAAAACTGATCCATCTCCGATATATTCGAGATCGCCTGACTGAGTTGAAACAAACAATCGAGTTCGTTCGCTCGACTTTTTAAATCTCGAATCAATCTTCGATTTCGAATCGCGATCGCTGCGAGATCGGAAAGATATTGAAGAACCTTAATGTCTTTGTTCGTAAACTCGTTTCTTTCCAGGGAATTGACCGCTTCCAAAACTCCCTGGATTTCTCCTTGAGTACTCATCGGAACGCAGATCAGATTGTTGGTGACGAATCCCACGGTTTCGTCGATGTTTCTGTAAATTCGCGGATCGTTCGCGGCGTCGTTTACGATCACCGGTTGTAACGTTTCCAGAACTATCCCGGCGATTCCTTTTCCTCTCGGAACTTTCAGCTCCGCCAAAGAATCTCCCTTTGTGCCTTTGGCGACGTTAAATACGAGACAGTCTTCGTTCGGATCGTATAAAAGAAGGGAACAACCTTCCGTATTGAGTACGTCTTTTGTGGTTTCTATGATGATGCCGAGGAGTTCATCCAAGTCGTCGGTCGAGTTGATTCTCGCCGTTATATCGGAAATTAAAGATAAGGATAGTTGCCTTTCACTCATAAGGGAAATTAATAGATGATTCTCCAAGGAGAATTCAATCATTGGACACAAGAAAGTTCTCCCTGTCAAGGAGTTTCAACGAATCGAGAACTTCGGGAAAAACGGAACCGAGAAAGAAAACCGGAGATTGTCGGCGGATTGAATAAAGGAACCTTTTTAAAAAAGAAACGAATCAGGATTCGATCAAAGAACCGATTCCTTGATCCGTGAAAATTTCGATCAGTATGGAATGGGAAACTCTTCCGTCGATGATATGAGTTCTTCGTACTCCGTGATCGATCGCATTTAGACAACATTCCACCTTGGGAATCATTCCTCCTGAAATTTCTCCCTTTCGAATGTATTCCTTCACAGTCTTTCGGCTGAGACCCGTTGCCAATTTTCCGTCGATCAAAATTCCTTCCGTGTCGGTAAGTAAAATTAATTTCTCCGCCTGGAGCGCGCCCGCGATTTCACCGGCAAACGTATCCGCGTTGATGTTTAAACTTTCTCCTTCCTCGTTTTCCGCAACCGGAGAAATGACGGGTATAAATCCTTCCTTTTGAAGGTTGTGAAGAATCTCAGGATTAACGGATTCGATTTTTCCGACAAGTCCCGCATCGAAGAGTTGTTTTTCTTTTCCTTCCAGTTCGATCTCGATCGGAGTTTTGATCGCCTTTGCAAGGTTCCCGTCTTTGCCGGAAATTCCGACGGCCTTACCTCCCTGAGAATTGATCATAGAAACGATTTGTTTGTTCACCTTTCCGGTAAGAACCATTTCCACAACTTCCATCGTCCGAGCGTCCGTAACTCGATGTCCGTGAACGAATTCGGTGGGGATTTTCAAACTCTCCAAGAGTCGATTGATTTCAGGTCCGCCTCCGTGAACGATTACGGGATGAATGCCTACGTATTTTAAAAGAACGATGTCTTTTGCAAAAGATTCTTTTAGATCGGCCTTGGCCATTGCGGCTCCGCCGTATTTGATCACAACCGTTTTGCCCGAATACTTGGTGATATAAGGAAGGGCTTCGAGGATATGATTGACTCTTTCCAAAAGTTTTTCCATGAGAAACAAAAGAATCCTTGTGTCTTACTCTGTCATCTAGAAATACGGGAGAGTAGGTTATAGAGTTGTCTTCACAAAATCGGGAAACAAACCAAAAGAAAAACGTAATTCTGACCGGAGGCAGCGGCGGTTTGGGAAGAGCCGTTGTGGAATCCCTTGTATCCGAAGGTTACTCCGTAACCAATTTGGACGTTCAATCTCCGAAAGAAATTTTTTCGGGAGAGTCTTTTCTGAATACGGATCTTACAAGAAGTGAGGAACTTTTTTCTTCGCTCTCCGAATGGGAGAACTTGGTTTCTTCCCAAAATCAGATTCCGTACGGTTTTGTTCACTGCGCCGGATACGGAGGCCCTTATCATAAAATCACCGAAGTCGGTTTGGAAGAATGGGATCGTATTTTTTCGGTAAACATCCGCTCCGCTTTTCAGATTGCGAAGTTCCTTCTTCCTAAATTCAAAAAATTGCAACTAGGAAGATTGTTGTTCATCGCTTCCTCCTTGTCGGTCGTCGGTTCGGCAAATTCGGTCGCGTATTCCTCTTCCAAACACGCTTTGATCGGTTTTGTAAAATCTCTCGCGGACGAATGGGGTTCTTTCGGAATCACCGTGAACGCGATCAGCCCGGGTTATATGGAAACCTCGATGGGAATTCAGGAAGATCAAGTTTCCGATCACAGAAAAAAAATCATCCGGATGACTCCGTCTCGTAAGATCGCATCTCCTTTTGAAGTGGCGAGGGTCGTTTCCTTTTTGTTAAACGAAGAATCTTCGTATATCAACGGCGCCAACTGGACCGTGGACGGCGGCATCACGTCGGTTTAAATAATTAAGGACAATGAAATAAAAGGAAACGAACGGTTTCCCGAAAAATTGCCGAGCCTGCATAATAGAGTTGTTGAAAAATTCCATAGTGGCCGATTAACAAAACTGCTTCAATCGTCCATTTCAATGAAACAGAAACAGATGGAGAATTAATTTTTCGACAACTCTCATAAAATGGGTTTGGATGAAATATTAAAATTACATAAAATACTAATTTAACCCGAAAAAAAGATTCCGCAAATTCTTTTGTTCTTCCGAAGGATGTTCCTCAAATCGAAATTGGCTCGTTTGAAAACGTTTGGAAAGTTTCAACTTTCGTTTGAGAATTTTCCCCCTTCTTGAAATCAAAAGTTCCACCTTTTCACCCGGCTTAAATTGTTTCAAAAGATCCTTACGATTTCCGGAATGAATCCGAGTCCCGTTCAAAGCGATCCATTCGTCTCCCTGACTCAAATCCACGGAAGAATCCAAAACTTTCCAATCGACTTTATGGACGAAAAGATTTCCCCTTTCCTCTCTCGTTGCGAAACCGAGCTCCACTCCGGGACCGGAATCCGATCGTTTAACGCCGATTTTGTGTAAGTATTTTTCGATCGGAATCGGAATCGGTTTAACCAGATAATCGCCGAATTCCGATTTGAGGTCGACTCCGGTGCGTTTTTTTGCCGCTTCGAAAAATTCGATTTTTGTAAACCCTCGATTTTTTCCGATATGAAAGGTTTGATAAACTTCGTTCATCACATCCAACAAGGAATGTTTTCCGGAGGATTCGGACAAAAGATGAAGATCCATTGCGAGAGCCAAAATTCCGCCCTTGACGTAATACGAAATTCCGGTGTTGTTCGCGTTCGGGTCGTTCGGACGATTGTAGAATTTGGTCCAAGCCGTAAACGAAGAATCCTCGAGGCTCATCCAAGATTCTCCTTCCGACTTTTCCAAACTCTGTAAATCTTCCATCACTTTTGCAAGATACGATTCCGCGTTGAGATGTTTGGTTTTAACTAAAAAATACGCGTCGTAAAAGGAAGTGATTCCCTCCGCGATCCATAATTCTTTCGTTAAACTCGGCTTTTGATAATCGAAAGGACCCAAAGCGATCGGACGAATTCGTTTCACGTTCCAGAGATGAAAATATTCGTGGGATAAAAGTTCCAAAAGTTTTAGATATCCGTCTTTCGAAATAACCTTCAAGGGATCGTACATATTTACGGAAGAGTTGAGATGTTCCAAACCGCCGTAGGCGCCTTCGGATAAAATCAGGATAAACAGATAACGCGCGTTTGGCGAACCTCCCAAAGAACGAATCTGTTCTTCCGTGATTTTTTGCAGATCGGGGATCAAAGTTTTCCGAACGGATTTGGGTAATTCCCCCTCGAGTACGATTTCGTGATCGTATTCTCCCGAACGAAACAAAACGGCCGCGCGATTGGATAAAAGAACGGGAGCGTCCAAAAATTCGTCCAAATTTTCGGAAAAACGTTTTTTTCCTTTGCCGTTTAAACCCGTATGGCAAAATTCAAAAGGAAGAGTATTTGAAATTTCTAATGTGATTTCGGAAACTTCCACGTCCTTCGGATATAAAAACAAAGCGGGAGGATGCAAAAGACAAAACTCGGTCGTAAAATAGTTGGAACGAACCGAATAGTCGTAACCGTAGACCACGTAACGCACACGAAAGGATTGGCCTTCGGAGCGGACGCTCCAAGAGTCTAAACCGATTTGCAAAACTTCCGGATTCTTTTCGTTTTTCCCTAACGCAAAGGTTTCAAATTTGTGAATATGTCTGGAATAATCCCGAACCATATAAGATCCGGGCGACCAAACGGGCAAAGAAAGAATCGTTTCTTTTGGGGCGGACTCTACCTCCAATTCCACTTGAAGATAGTGTCCCGTAAGTTGATATTCTTGAATTACAAAGTGAAGTTTAGACAATCATTTACCGCTGACTTTGGAAATCTCTTGGAGAGTTTCTTCCACGGTTGTTGTCGGGTCGACTTTTCTCCAAACCTTTTGAATCTTTCCCTCCGGAGAAATTAAAAAAGAGTCTCTGGAAAGACCTTTGAAAACTCGACCTTTCCATTCCTGATCTCCGTAAGCTCCCAAGGCTTCGCTGAGTTTATGATCCGGATCGGACAACAGAGGGAAGTTCAAGGAGTATTTTTGAATGAAGTTTCCGTGAGAATCCAAATTATCCAAACTCACTCCGTAAACTTTCGCTCCGATTTTTTTGAATTCTCCGATATTGTCCCGATAACTACAGGCTTGTTTGGTACAACCCGGAGTATCGTCTTTGGGATAAAAATAAAGAAGAGTCCAAGAACCCGCGATATCTTGGGGAAGGTTTACGTTCTTACCTTCCGTACTTTCCAAACTGATTGCGGGAAGATCGGTTCCCAACACTGAATCTGACATTTCAATTTCCTCGTTGATTTGAATTCCGGATGAATGTAAGAATCAGGATTTTAAAAGAGATGCAACCGCTTTTCCGTACGAAACGAAAGATTTGAACCGAATAAAAATGTTGAAAATTAGACAATCTAAACTTCTAATTCATATACTTCTGCATTAAAATTCATATTTTCTCAAACGGAAAACATCAACTTTGAAAACGATTCTATTCTTCCTTTGTACACTCATTCCTTCTTTGATTTTTTCAGAAAATCAAGAGTTTTGGAAACCGATCGATTTGAGAAAAGGAAATTGGATCGCGACGGACGATTTTCAAAAAGAATATCCGAACGGAATCGATCCGACTTTTCCCGAAGTGAAAAAAATTTCGACCTTCCCGATCGTTTTAAACGAAATTTTCGAAACTCCGATCGGAACGGGTTTGAAAGAATACACGTTGCAGACTCGATTTCACATCGAAGGAGATCTCCGGAACACAAAGATTTACAGACCGATCTTTTTGTATCTGGAATCGATCGGAGAAAACTGGGAAATATTTTTAAACGGTCATTCTTTGGTTCGGGAAATCCATTTGGATTCTTCCGGAAAAGAAATGTTTGTCCGAAGGACGATCCGAAGTTTTCGTCTTCCCGTCGATTCCAGCTTACTTAGATCCGGGGAAAATCTTTTGACTTTCCGTTTGATCGGAGACGCTCCGGCCTCGGCATTTTCCAAAAACGTGGATCTCGGTTTTTACATCGACGGAGATTATTCCCTCACTACCGAACCGAAACTTTCCGGTGAGATTTCCACGTTAGTCAACCTTTGCCTGAACACGATTTACGTCTTCTTCGGACTTTATCATCTTCTCATTTACGCAAAAAGAAGAGAGGACTTGTACAATCTCTATTTCGGAATTTTCAGCGTTTTTATGGCTTTGTATTCCCTTTCGAGATCCAACATCGCGTTCGACGTGATTCACGATACGACCTGGATTACAAGAATTGAATATTCTTCGGTTTCGCTTCTTTCACCCTTGTTTCTGCTGTTCATGCAGGATTACTTTTACGGAAGAGCCAAGTTTTCGAAAGTGTTGTTCGGAATTTTGATTTTGAACGTGATGATCGCGGTCGCGACTCTCACGGAACCGTTTCGATATACGATGACAAGTTTGAGAATCTGGCAGATTTCCATTCTTCCTACGCTTGTTTATCTTCTTTACTTTATGAGTAAGGCGGTTTATCTCCGCAAAAAAGACGCGATTCTTTTGGCGACGAGTATGTTTACGGTCGTTTTTATCGCGGTTTACGACGTGATCGATTCGGTTTTCTTTCAATCCGGAATTCGTTTCACTCAGTTCGCGTATTTTCTTTTCGTGGTCGCGTTAACCGTCATTCTCGCCAATCGATTCATTTCTTTGTATCGCCAATCGGAAGACTTAAACATAGAACTCAGTCAACAGAAGTTGGAACTCGCCAGACAAAAAAACGCGTTCTTTCGTTTTGTTCCGGTTCAATTCTTAAACGTTCTTGGAAAAAATTCCGCCGTGGAAGTAAATCTAGGCGATTCGGTTCTCAAAGAGATGAGCGTTTTATTCACGGACATTCGTTCGTTCACTACGATTTCGGAACAGATGACCCCGGAGGAAAATTTTCGTTTTATCAACGACTACCTCGCAAGTATGGAGCCGGTGGTACAAAAACACGAAGGTTTCGTGGATAAGTTTATGGGCGACGGAATTCTCGCCTTATTTTCGGGAGAAGGGGAAGCGATACAATCTCGTCTTCGCGGTAAAACTTCCGCGGATAAGGCGATTCTTGCGGCGATCGAAATGAAAAAAGCGGTCCAGGCGATTAACGCGGAAGCAAAGGATTCTCACTTTCGAGGTTTAAAAATCGGAATCGGGATCAATACGGGAAACCTGATGCTCGGAACCGTAGGAAGTCGTTCCCGATTGGATACGACCGTGATCGGAGATACCGTAAACGTCGCTTCTCGTTTGGAAAGTCTGACCAATCTTTATCGCGCCGACATTCTGATTACAAAAAATACTCTTTCTTCCATGACGATCGCGGACGATCTTGCGATTCGTGAAATCGATTCCGTCGTAGTAAAAGGAAAAACGGATCCGATCATCATTTACGAGGTTTACGAAGCGGACGTACCTCCTATGCGAAAACTGAAAGACGCGACTCTTCCTTTGATCACAAGAGGAATCATTCTGTATAAGGTCGCGGATTTTCAAGAAGCTCTCATCAACTTCGAACAGGCGCTTAAGGTTTTTCCGGAGGACATCGTTTCGATTCTTTACCGCAAACGATGTCAGGAATACATCGCTTCCCCGCCTAACGGAAATTGGATCGGAGTCCAACATCTTTTGGAAAAGTAAGGAAAGTTCCCATAAACAATCGTTGCCAAAGTTCATTCTTCCGTGGAGACTGGATCGGACGTGCAATCTTTTCGGGTCATAATCTTACTGAGTAATTTGTGGGTAAGTTTATACTTTGGGCTACACGACAAAATTTTCAAAAACAAAACAACGGTTTCGGAGCAAACCTAAAACCGTTTCATAAGGGAACCGGCATATGATTTCTTACGCGGTCTATAAAATGATCCATATCTTCGGAATTTTTCTACTTTTTACCGCGCTGGGAGGAGTCACACTTCATGTTCTGAACGGTGGCACCAAAGAATTCTCCAATCGTAAAATCGTAGCGATCACACACGGAATCGGCCTCTTTTTCATTTTGTTAGGCGGATTTGGAATGCTTGCAAGACTCGGACTGATCTGGCCTTGGCCCGGCTGGGTGATCGCAAAATTTGCGATCTGGTTGGCCTACGGCGGACTTTTGACGATGGTTTATAAAAAACCTACGTTGGGAAAAACATTTTGGTTCGGCTTTCCTTTGCTCGGCCTTGTTGTGGTCTATATCGTAATCTACAAACCGTTTTGATCGTTTCCATTCACTTTCAAAAATTAAGAGAGAAAATACAATCCGAGGAAATTAAAAGAGATGGCAAAAAAAGCGTCCACAGTCAAAAGCGTTTCCAAAACGAAGAAGGATTCTTCGATTCAACCCATCCACGACTTCTTAGGTTCTAGAGATCTGCCGCATCCGGTGGATCGTCTGGAGGACGTTCGAAGAAGGGCCCGCAAATTTCGGGAAAAAATGCTCTCGGGTCCCCAGGTAATTTTTTACAGATCTTACGATTTAGTCAGGGTTCCGTATCCTACACGTTATGCGCTCTTGAACGCCTACGCACTTCCGACTCCGTATATGCACATTCTCAACCGATTGTTCATCGTTCAGTACAAAACTTCGAGCGGAATCAAAACGCTTTTGTTTTCTCCTTCCGATATAGATAACAACGCGGAAACCCCGTTTTTTAAAAGACTCGCGGGCGGTTTCGGACCGTTCCAATCCATCGGTAAAAAGATCATCGCTCCGATTTTAAACACGGTCGAAGAATGTCTGAAAGACGCGGGAATTTCTCCCGAAAAAGTGGATTATATTTCTTACGATCATCTTCATACGCAGGACATTCGCAAATGGTTGGGGGCCAACGGAGAAAAAGGCTACTTTCCGAACGCGAAACTTTTAGTGATGAGACAAGAATGGGATTCCGTTCAAGGGCTTCTCCCGCCCCAAGCCGATTGGTATTGTCCGAACGGAACCGGAGGAGTGGCAAACGATCGGATCCTGACCTTAGACGGAGACACGTCGTTGGGAGAGGGAATCGCTTTGATTCGCACACCGGGACATACCGTAGGGAACCATTCTCTCGTGGCGCGTACTCCCGAGGGAATTTTTGTTTCGAGCGAAAACGGAGTCAGCGCCGACAGTTATTCTCCGTTACATTCTCGAATTCCCGGAGTGAAAAAATACGCGAAGGCCACCGGAATGGAAGTGATCTTAAACGGAAACACTCTCGAGATCGGATTGGAACAATATATCTCCATGGTTCAGGAAAAGGAAATGGCGGGAGTTTCTTCCAGAAATCCGAACTTTTACAACGTTATGCCCTCTTCGGAGATGACGAGCTACTGGCTGTTTCCGGGAACCGCGCCTACGTTCAGTTTCGGAAGATTGTCCTTCGGTTCTCCCGTAATTTAAGGAAATAGAATATGATTTTATTCATTACAGGGTGCGCGGGCGGTCTTGGAAAAAAATTAGCGGAAGACGCTTTTGCCGCGGGACATTCGATTTTAATCACGGATATCAACGAGAAGGAACTCAAAAAATTCGCCGCCCCTTGGAAGAATGAAAAAGATCGCGTCCTTGTTTCCAAACTCGACGTAACTTCTCCCGGCGATTGGAAAAAAGTAACGGACCTTGCGATCAAAAAATGGGGTAAGATCGATGCGCTTCTAAACGTGGCGGGTTATCTGTTGCCGGGTTATATCTACGAAGTTCCGGCGACTCATATCGATCGACATATGGACATCAACGCAAAGGGTGTGATGTACGGAACGAGGGAAGCGGCGACAAGAATGGTTGCGGCCGGAGCCGGACATATCGTAAACATAGCGTCGCTCGCGGGAGTGGCTCCGATTTCCGGGATCTCTTTGTATTCCACCTCTAAGTTTGCGGTGAGGGGTTTTTCACTTGCGATCGCTCAAGAACTCAAAGACAAGAACGTTTTTGTCACGGTCGTTTGTCCGGACGCGATCAAAACTCCGATGCTCGATCTGCAAAAGGATTACGAACAGGCTTCGATGACTTTTTCGGGAGGTAAGGTCTTAACGGTCGAAGAAGTTTCCAAAATCATTCTCGGTAAGGTTCTTACCGAAAGACCGCTTGAAATTTTGATTCCAAGGAGTCGCGGCATTCTTGCCAAAATCGGAAACGCATTTCCCGGAACGGCGGCCATCTTAGGCCCGATGCTCCGAAAAAAAGGACTCAAGAAACAAATCGTTTATACCAAAGGTTAAGAGATTTCCCCGAGTATTGTCTTTTACTCGAAACTCACGTTATTGAATAGAGTGTCCGGATTCTGCCTTTAAAACGGGAATTCGTCTTAAAATTCACGGTACTCGATTCTGTGGATATCGGTAGGACCTCTCTACAAAAGGGCGATTGAAAACCCTTCTTTTAAGAACTAGGAGAGGTCGCCATCGACGTTGAAGTTCATTCAAAATTTTGAATCTATTTTTCAACCGGTTCTAAATCTTTTACGAATATTCTTAAGAGCGTCTTGTCTTGATTTTTCCCGAACCGCCGCTCTCAGATTTTTTTTCACCGGTAAATAGGACTCGGTGCTCGCGAGGGTTTTGTGTCCTAGAAAATCCTTTACGTGATTTAAGGAAGAGCCGTCCGCGATCAGATGTAAGGCTCTGCTATGTCTGAGGGTAAAAACGGTTACGGGACTTGAAATTCCGGAGTTTCTGCCGATTTCGGAAATGATCCTTTCTACATTTCTAGAAGTCGTGTGAGATCCCGAACTTTTTCCCGGAAACAAATAGGCGTTCGAAGAAACGAGAATTTCTCTTTCGTATTTTTTAATCAGAACTCCTAGTTCCGCCGGAATTTCAACCGTTCTAGATTGGGAAAGAATCGAGGACTTGATTTGAATCGATTTTCTTTTTGTATCCAAATGCGCCCATCGAAGAGAAATCAATTCTCCGACACGAAGACCTCCAAAGTAAACCAGGCCGCACATCAACTCGTGTCTGGCGTTCGGAGAGGCGGTTTTTAAGATATTCTGCATTTCTTTATAAGTGATCGCGTTCGGATTATTATATTCCCGTACAGGTCTTTGAAAATCCTGAAATACGTTCATTTTCATCACGTCTTCGAAAAACATTTTCAAGGAACTTACGTTAATCTGAATTGTGGAAGAAGACACTTTTCTCTTCTTCAAATGATCCATATAACGGTTCAAATCCTTGACGGTGATCTTTTCCGCGGGTTTATCCGTGAAATGGAGAAAATCCAAATTGTATTTCATATAGGTATAAGCCGTGGCTTTTTTATAGTTTCTCTGGCGGATAATTTTGATCAGTCTTTCGATCGAGTGTTTGTTTTTTTTTGGAACTTCCAATTCTGACATCTTTCTTCCCTTTTTATTCCGTAGCGGGCTCGTTAGTTGCCTTTATACGGTTTTGATATTCTTTTTCTAAAAGCTTTGAAGAAAAGGAACCAAATATAGCCAAAGTGTGTCAATTCAATATTCGATTTTCTGCAGAATTCTAGAACAAACCTCTTCGACCCTCAAATCATCGATTTCAAAATAATAATCCGAAATGCTTCTGTAATGCGGCAACCGATTCTCCAATACGCTCCGATACGAGTCGATCGCGCTTAACGGAGGACGAGTAGGGTCATTTTGAATTTTTTCCACTAAAACTTCCGTGGGTCGGGAAAGGCCAAAAACGGTCGCCATGGATTTTAAAAGTTCCATTTTGCGATCACTCAGGATTTCTTTTCCTCTGGGATCCAAATCAAATACAATTCCACCCCCGCAGTCTAGAATGATTCCTTGAGAATTTTTTAGTTTCATTAAGATTTGAAATTCCAAATCTCGAAATGATCTCCAGTCCCCCTCATTCTTTTGAATGAATTCGGGGATTCCAATTCCCCCGATTTCATACACGGCGATCATATCGGTGGACACAACCGGCATCCCCGTCATTTTAGAAAGTTTACGAGAAATTTTAGATTTTCCGACCCCTCTCGGGCCGATCAGAGCGAAATTTTTTTTCAAGCCTGAATTAACTCGCGGATATGTTTCTGTATCTCCGGAAGGACCGTATAATACATTTGTACTTCAGAGTCGGTAATTCCTAAAATCTGCAAAGCCTGGGTGGAAATCGGGTTGGATAAACCCGCGATATCGATTCCCACTCCGGCCGCTATGGAAATCGAATGAGCTACGTGAACCACGGAAACCAACTCCGGAAATTCTTTTTCTTTTTCGGGTTGGCTGTAGTTTCGTACGACGTGAACCAACTCTTTTGGAAAATTCCATTTCTCCAATAATTTTTCCCCCGCTTCCTCGTGAGAATATCCGAAATGTTTTCTTTCCAATTCCCCAAATGAAACGGAATGAGTTTTTAATTCTTCCCTAAGATTGGCGATTACGGCTGGGAAAAAATCGGCAAGAATCACTTTTCCTATATTGTGCAAAAGTCCGCCGGTAAACGCAAGGTCCGATCCGATTTTGAGTTTTTTTTGTTCGCAGATTCTTTTGGAAAGTTCGGCTACGGTGAGAGATTGAATCCAGTTATCTTCCGCTTCGACCTGATAACCTTTCAGATCTTTTTTAAGAATTCCTCTCGCCGCGGTCAACAGGATGATATCCTTTACCGTTTTGATTCCCAAGGTCATCAGAGATTCTTGTACGGTTTTGATCGGTTTTGAAGCTCGATAGTAAGCCGAATTGGAAAGTTTAATCACATCGGCCGTCAAACCCGGATCGTTTGAAATTTCCTTTGCCAGATCGGGAATTCCAACGTCCTGTTTTTGAACCATCTGCATCACTTTAGTAACTACGGATGAAATTCTGGGGAGCTGAGCGTCGTTTAAAAAAAGTTGGTCTATTTTTTCTTTCATCTTTCCTTACCTGACCTTGTAGAGATACTTTTCAAACCCGCCTTTTTTTAAAAGAACTCGTCCGTCGTCCAAATATAAGCTGATGGTTCTACCGTCGTTTCCTCCGACGTCCTCTACGATCAAAGGGATTTTACTTTGTTCTAAAATGGCTCTAGCGGTAAGAATGTTTTGCTCGCCTATGTTTTGTAGAAAGCTGGATTGAACTCCTTTAAACATGGAGGCGCCCCCGAAAAGTCTTACCGCATATTCTCCGGGATTACAGCCCATTTCGTTCATTTTTTTGATTAAGAGAGGAATTGCAGTTTCCGCGTATTTGAAGGGATTCTTTTGCGAATCCTTTCCGCTCGGATCTTTAGCAAGCATAAAGTGAGCCATGGCTCCTATCTTTTTATCGGGAGCGTAAAAGACCACTCCGATACAGGAACCCAAGGTGGTTCTCAAGATTTCGGGAGACTGCGCTCCCTGTATATCTGCGATTCCTACGTTGACTACTTTCGATCCTTTTGCCAGCATTTGGTTCCAGTTATCCCGGTGTTCGTTTTAATTCCAAAAAAGTAACCAGACATTACAAGATGGTCTCGAATTCTTCAATACTTTTTTGAGACGACTCGAAGAAGTGAAACTTGAATTTGAAAAAGGCAGAATTTCATTTTACTCTCGGGTCTCGATTTCATACGCTGTTTTTGGAATGGCAAAAACTACGCTTAAAGATAAGACGAAATCCGAACGAAAAAAAAACGTTCCCGGCTCGGAACCGATCGAAACATTCAAACTCGGTAAAACCACCGTAACGATTCTCGGGACCGCACATATCAGTCAAAAAAGTATAAACGAGGTACAAAGAATCATCCGGGAAGAAAAACCGGACACGGTCTGCGTCGAACTCTGCAACTCCAGAATGCGATCCGTTCAGGACAGCGAACACTGGAATAAATTGGACATATTCAAAGTTTTTAAAGAAAGAAAGATGTATCTTCTTCTTTCCAGTCTCATCCTATCCGCGTTCCAAAAAAAACTCGGGAAAGGTTCCATTCGTCCCGGCGACGAAATGAGAATGGCGATCGGAGAAGGTGAAAAAATCGGCGCCAAAATCGTTCCGATCGATCGGGAAGTTTCGACAACTCTCAAAAGAGCCTGGTGGAACATCGGAATTTTCAGTCGGTTGTTTCTTCTTTCGGCGTTATTGACTTCTCTTTTTGTGAAAGAGGATATCTCCGAAGAAAAAATCGAAGAGATGAAATCGGAGGACGTCCTCAAGGATCTTTTTTCCCAACTTCCGAAACGTTACGAGTCGATTAAGAACGTGATCATAGACGAAAGAGATTCTTATCTCGCGCAAAAGATCCGAGAATCCGCAAAAGAAGGAAAAAAAGTTTTTGCCGTTGTCGGAGCGGGGCACCTGCAAGGAATTATGAATCACGTCCGGGAAGAGAAGAATATTTCCGATCTCGATCTTCTTCCTCGCAAAACGACTTTGGATCGTTGGAAAGGTTTTTTGGTTCCGGGAATTTTTCTCGGTCTGATCCTGACCGTTTTTTATTTCGGAGGAAAACAACAAGGTCAAGAATTCATTCTTCGTTGGATCCTGGTCAAAGGCGGACTCGCCGCGTTAGGCGCCATTGTCTCTCTCGCACACCCGTTGTCCGTAGTTCTTGCGTTTTTTGCGGCCCCCATCGGTAACTTTAATCCTATCGTCAAACCGGGTTGGATTGCCGCGTTATGCGAGTCTTGGTTGCGTAAACCGCTCGTGGAAGACTTTGAAAAAATCGCTCAGGATTCGGAACACTGGAAAGGATATTGGAAAAATAACGTGATCCGAATCTTTCTCGTGTTTATGCTTCCTCAAATCGGAAGTAGCATCGGTACGTTTATCGTAACCGCGGACTTATTCCGAGTTCTGAAGGGACTGATGTGATTTGGAGACTCCGGAAAATCATTTTCTTTTTGATTTTGGCTTTTTCCGGAGTGTCGCCGCTCCGTATAACCGAGTTACCCTGGTCAAGTATTGTTAAATGAAACATTCCATTTTTTTCATATTCTTTTTTGTAGTTTTCGCCGCCGACTGTGCAAACAACGGACGTTCGAAAAGAAATCTTCCGAAACCTTTAGGCGTTGTTTTGCAGGAAGTTTCCTCGGCATTGAAAAAACAGATCGACCTCAACCGAGAAATTTCTTTTCCCGAAAAGAGGAGCGTGTTAAAACTCGCCGTTTTTCCTTTGTTAAACGAAAACGGTTCGGCGACACTTTTGGGAACTACGATTTCTTCTCAACTTCTATCGCAGATGTACGATCCTGGAAAAATTTTACTCGTGGAAAAATCCCAATTGGGCCGGCTCATTGACGAACAAAGTTTTCAAAAATCCGGACTCGTACTTTCGGATCAAAATCTGGAAATCGGGAAACTATCGGGAGCGGATCTTCTTCTTTTGGGAACGGTGCAATTTAGTGATCAGACTTTTTTACTTCAACTGAGGGTTGTTTCTCTTCGTTCCGGAGAAATTCTAGCGTTATCCGAATCCGTTTTCGATTCGGACGACACACTTTACAATCAATATCGAACTTTAAACAAACCTTAAATTCGTGGATCGGTTTTGACAAAGGATTTTCTAAAAAGAAAATCCCAAACGGCCTATAACCCCAAGTTTGTTAAACGAAGAAACGGTTTCGCTTAACGTTTCTTTTTTTTCGGAGCGGATTTACTTTTGCTCACTAAAGAAACCGATTTCTTCTTTGCGACGTTCTTCGTTTTAGAAACGGCGCTTTGAGGTTTAGCGATAGGCTTCTTCGTCGCTTTCACGGAAGTTTGTTTTCCTTTCGAAGGACTATTCACTGATTTCTTTTTTGCGGCAACCGTTTTCTTAGCCGAAAGATTTCCTTTTCCAATACTCGATTGCGAGGAAGATTGCGATCTTCCTTTCGTTTCAACGAGCATCGCCGCTTTTTCGGATTCTAACGCAGCCGCACTCGGATAATGAAACAAAAGAAACTCAAGGATCGTTCGAATATTCTCCGCTTTACGAACCTGATTGTAGTTGCCCGGGATATCGAACCAAAGGTCTCTTCCCTCGCCATAAACGGAAGAAGAAGCCGGAAGAAAAATAAATTCTTTCAAAGGGGAAAGGGGATGAAAACGATCCATAAACAAGAAAGTTTTAAAAAGTTCTTTCAAGTACGCGGAGTCGTAACGTAAACCGCTTACGGGCAAAATCGAAAACAAATAACTTCCTCGAAACGGAGTTCCCAAAGTTACAAGCCCTCGGATTTTTTGACGACTTCGATCCGGGAGCAACAAAGTCAAAAGTCCGCCCGTATTGTGCGCGAGCAAAATAGACTTGGAAGGAATCCGATCCATCTGTTTTGCGAGAACTTCCACCGCCTTTTTCGTACGAAAGAGGAAAGTGGGAATTCTCAAAATCCTAGGCCGATAACCCTTCGATTCCAAAGCCTTACACAACTTGGAATAAAACAAGGGCCCTGAAAGATAACCCGTTACGACGTAAATGTCTCCTCCGGAAAGATTCGTACTGGAAGGAAACAACGAAGAGGTTAAGGAAAGAGTAAATTCAAAAATTTCGGAAAGAAAGTAAAGGAACGTTCTAAAAGAGGATACGATTTTTTTCATGAGAATGGCTTGAAGTTATGGAGTGAAAAGACAAGACTGTCAGAGTCTTTCATGAAAACAAAGAAGCTGATTCTTTTCCTATGGATCTTTTTCATCCTACCTTCCGTTGTCCATTCAAATATACCGACACATTCGGGTATGGAGAAAAATTTCAAAGAAACCTGGAAAAAATTATTTCCGGTGCCTTATACGAAAATTTTGAAACGGGATCTAACCGGCAAGGGAGTTCTGGTTTATAAAATAACTCCTGCAAGAATCGTTTATATCTACACGTATCTTGTTTTTCTTCCCTTATATGCGGAAAACGAAGAAACTCCCAAAGAAGTTCCGGGCAAAGGAAAAGAAGTAAGAGCAAAACTTTTTTACGAACCCTCGAACCCAGCCGAAAAATTTTCGATTGAGTTTACAGAGTTCGACGAACAATACAACGGCAGATCGGTGGTGCGATGGATTCGATAAAATCAAAATCGGATGAACTGATCCAAAAGAAAATGGCGTCCGAAGGAATGTCTTCCGCTTTCATCCAGGACTTTTTGAAAAAAAAGAATCTGGTGCAAAACGGAGAAACCGGAATGGTTCGTTGGGAAGAAGTAGGCGATTTGGATCCGACTGCGGACGAGATCACTCTCGAACAAATCGAAAGGGAGAATTCGCCGGATCCGTCGATCCTCAAAAATCTGGTCGTCATCAAACTGAACGGAGGACTCGGAACTTCGATGGGACTTTCCGGTCCTAAATCCTTAATTGAACTGAAAGACGGAATGTCCTTTTTGGAAATCGTAGCAAAACAATCCGAGGTCATTGAAAAGAAGTATAACGTATCCGTTCCGTTGATTCTGATGGACAGCTTCAATACACAAAAGGAAAGTCAAGAGGAGCTGAAAAAAATCGGGTTCGACCAAAAATTTCCGACCTCCTTTTTACAACATAAGGTGCCTCGTCTTTTGAAAGAGGACCTAACGCCGATTAGCTGTAAAAATCCGGACGACGAGTGGTGTCCGCCGGGCCACGGAGATATCTGGATTTCCCTTCTGGAGACAGGACTTTTAGACACTCTCATCGCAAACGGATACAAAATCGCGTTCGTATCCAACGGGGATAATTTAGGCGCTACGGTGCATCCCGGAATTCTTTCGTATATGTTGAAAGAAAAACTGGAATTTTGTATGGAGATGACTCCAAAAACCCTTGCGGATAAAAAGGGCGGGGCGATCTACAAAAGGATCGTTCGGGGAAAATCGGAGAGCTATCAACTTCTTGAAACGGCTCAGGTTCCACCGGATCATATGCAGGAATTTGAAGGTTTAGGCAAGTTCAGAACTTTTTCTACGAACAATCTCTGGATCGATTTAAAGGCGCTTAGAGAAAAAATCCTTCGAGATGATTTTGAACTCTCTCTGATCGTAAACCCAAAAACGATCGAAGGAAAGGAAGTTCTCCAACTCGAAACCGCGATGGGTTCCGCGATCCGAAACTTTAACAAAGTCAAAGGAATCATCATTCCGAGGGACCGATTTGCTCCCGTAAAAAAATGCGAGGACTATCTCGTTCGCAGATCCGACGCGTATCGTCTTTTAGAAAACTATTCGATTACGATGTCCGATATAAGAAAACAATCCGGATTCGGAGAAGTATTGATCTCTCTGGATGAAAAACACTATAAAAAAATCCAAGGTTTCAATCGACTTTTTCCGGAAATCCCTTCTTTAGCGCGTTGCACTTCTCTTACCGTTCAAGGCGAGGTTTTATTCGATCAAAAAGTCTCGTTCGTAGGCGATGTGTTGATTCAAAACGACGGTCCGGGGCTTCGGAAAATATCGGATTTGAAATCGGGGGTTTTAGGGCCCGGAAAATATTCCTTTTAGGCTTTACAAAGAAAATCCTTCATCGGATCTTTTATTTGGGCTTGTTTGAACGTACCGGCTTAAACCCCGACGGTTTTTTTGAATCACAAAGGCTAAAATGACAACTTCTAAAAGTCCGAAGATCCGATCCTTTGACGAAGGAGAAATCGAACAATTTAAGAACGTATTTATCAACGAAAACCGAGGTAAACCGATCGTTCTTCTTCGTTTTCAAGATATAAAATCCTTATCCTTTCTCGATTTCCTACAACTCGTTCCGGTCAAAGTTTCGGAGTTATATCCGGGCGCGGAAAACCACTATTCTTATTACTGCTACGGAGATAAAAAGAATCTCCTCATCGGAGTCGCTCAGATTCAAATGAGCGACTCGAACGGATTTTTGAACTTTGATTCTCTCCTCGGAAAATTCAGAGAGGTTTCTATCAAAAGCGGTTCCATAAATTTCGATTTCGGAATCGCAAGAACCCAGTGTAATTACATCTCTTATGTGGATGAAATCTTCCACGAGTTGGAAGTTTCTTCGCTCAAAAATTTGCAAGATAACCTCATCCGTTGGAGTTGGACCTATCTCAATCGGGTCAACGATTACTTTGCGGGCGAAAAAGCGGACGCGGTCATTCAACCGATCATTCATTACAATCACAAGAAACATACGTACTCCATGAAAGGAGGAGAAGTGTTCGTCGGTGGGGAAGCTTACGCGGGTTATGCGGACCTCATTCGGGATATTCCTCACGATCAGGATCTGAATCGAATCGAACTTTTGATTTTGGAAAAGTTGACGATGTGTTGCAACGGAGCCCCGGGTCTTTTAAAGTTCAACATTTCCCCGCAGACTCTCATCGATACGTTCGATACCGACGAAAAGGTGACTCGTTTTCATAATCTTCTTCTCAATCAAAATCTGAATCCGGCCTTGGTGAGAATGGAACTGATTGAAAAACCGTACGAAGAAGCGGATATCACTCTCAAAAGCGTATGCAAAAGATTTTGGAATTTCGGAATCAGTTTTGCGGCGGACGATTTCGGAGTTAAAAGTCAAAGTCACCAGATCGTTTTGGATCTGGGCGAGATGATCAAAGAATTTAAACTCGATCCGATCAGCTTTAAATTTAAGGCAGACCAGGATCTTACCAAATTTTTGGATAACTTGGCGTTTATCGATTATTGCAGGAGACTTTCCGATAACCGGGAAGCGATCATCACGGCGGAAGCTTTGGAAGACATCGATTCCCTGAACTTCCTAATTACACATCAAGTTTATTATTTTCAAGCCAATCTTTTCTGTAAGAAAATTTCCATCGAAGAATATAAGGAAATCTTTAACGACATGCAGGATCTTCCGGAAACGATCGTAAATCAGGTTTTGAGTTCGGAAGAACTTCTTTTTAAACTGAAGGAAAAAGGAAATATCTTTAAACTCGCAAAGGAACTGGAACTCGCGTTCTAGGAATCGGTGTTGTTAGGCGTTAGGTTGACCTTATCCACAAGTTAAGTAGGTTTTTGGAATAAGGAGGATCAAAAATGCAGATTTTTCAAGTGTTCCGACAGGAATCATACTTTTTACTTGCAAAAAGTATGATTTTCTGATAGAGAAAAACTTCCCGAATCTTCCCACCTCCACACCCCGCCACCCAAAATCAGGGTGGGGTTTGCTTGTTTCACAGTAGATTGTCGTAATTCCGACAGATTTATCTTGCGATCCAAGTAACTTGTGGATAGGTTCTAGTGGACAATGGTTAGAAATCAGTGGATCCAATATTTACAGAGTCAGGGAATTTTACCTTGTTAAAACCCAATCCATGTTTTAGGAAAATCCCTCTGAACCCTGATTTCTTGTAAACTCCTCCTATCCACTAGAACCTAAAACCGACTTCCTTATTCTTTCAGAAAGGACAGGTTGGATTTTTGACTTACGATCGAACCGTCTTTCATCGTAACCGAAAGGGCGTCCCCCGTTTTTTCGATTTCGATTTTAAACTTTCCGTCCTTGTCGATGATCGGGGATTCTTCCACGTATTTTCCCTCGAAAATCTTTTTCTTATTGAACTTAACCGTGTAATTGACGTTATCCTGACTTTCGATTTCCAGAAGAACCTGACTAACTCCGTTACTTCCGTCCCAGGCCATGGCGGTCCAAGGCCCCTTGAATTTTTCAAGAGTGGAATCCCCGCCGAAGGTTCTTTTTTTAGGAGCGGTAACAGCCGTGGAAATTACCGCCGACACGGGAAGTGAATTTCCGCTTTCTCCTCCGAGATCGGTTTTGGAAGTCACCGAATAAAGGAATAACGTTTCCTTTTCCGGAACGTCGGCTACGTAAGCGTTTTTATTTCCTGCGGAACCGAGAAAAGTCCATTTGGATTCTCCTCTCTTTTTACGAAAAACATAATATTCTGATGCTTCTTTCATCTTATCCCAAGTGAGATCGATCTTAGCCGCCTTTGCGTTCAAAACCCCTTTGAGATTTTCGGGGGAAGCGAGTTTAACGCCTCTTTGTTTATTGGGATCCGTATAACCGTATGCGAAACTCGAAAACGGACCGTTCTTTCCTTCCGGATTCACCGCCGTCACGGAATAGTAAGCGTAACGAGCGGGAATATTTTCATCGATGAATTCTTCCGCACCCGTTTCGGAAATTTTTTCCCAGGCTCCTCCGCCGATCCAACCGGATTTTACATATCGAAACACGAAGTATTTGGAGGCTCCCGAAACTTTCTGCCATTTCAATTCCACTTTGTTTTGATAAGAGCCCCTACTCGCGACCAACCCTAACGGTTTTGCCGGAGGAGTTTTGGGTTGAGCCGTAAAACCGCTCGCCGCATCCGATGGTTCTCCGGTTTTACCGCCGAGTTTTGCGGAGACTACGTAGTATTCTACAACTCCCTTTCTCGCTGCAGAATTATCCACGTAACCGTTGATCTTGGAGTTCCCGATCGGGTTATATCTTTTTTGAGTTTTGTTCCATTTAAAAATCTGATATTCCGCGGAAGTGTCCGCGTTTTCCCAAGCGAGTTCGATTTTGTTATCGTATTGTCCCTGGGTCGCTTTCACTCCCAAAACTTTGGGAGGAGGTTTTAATTCTTCCGTTTTTGCAAATCCGACCACGTCGCCTTGCGATAAATCGGAAGCGGAAGAATCCGTCAAAGTGAGAATCTTATATCTATAAGCGAGATTCGGTTGAACTCCGTCGTCGTTAAAGCTGTTCGTACCGGAAAGTCCTACCTTTGCAAAACCGGAATCACCCGGACCCTTTCTATGAATTTCATAACCGATCGCACCCGGCACAACTTCCCAATTGATCAAAACCTTGTCGGCAAAACTTCCTTGCGAAGCGCTGATCGAAGAAGGCGCCGTGGCATTGGAATCGCTCGCAACGGAACTAGGTTCGGGAGTGTTCGAATCGGGTTTACCTTGATCGCCGACGGTTTCCACCTGATCGATCATTACGAAAGCGCCTTGGCAGATTCTTGTAAACCAACGATAATCAATGTATCCGTAACCTTCTTCGCCCCAATTCGTTCCCCAAGAATTGATGAACTTCACGGCGTTTTTAGAATCGTCGTAACCGACCAGAGCAATCGCGTGTCCTCCGTAGGTTTTGCCCAGACCTTCTTTGTAAATCTGATCCCCTTTCATATTGAAAAAATTTTCATAGACCAAAATTCCCGCAACAACCGGCTTTCCTTCCGCGAGCTGAGCTTTCACTTCGTTCATGTCGGTCGTTTTCACTCTTAAGAATTCTTTGGCCTTGTATTTAGAAGCGGAGTCGATCGCGGCTTGAGAAGGACGGGTTCTGTAATCCGCCGAATTGTAGGGCATAACGTCCCAAGGAGCCGCTCCGATTTCCACCATTACACGCATCGCGTCCGAGATCAAAGATCCGTTGTCCCTTCCTCCGTTGATCTGATTGTAGATAAACGCGGGCGAGAATACCTGGCTGTAGTTCGGGGTTCCTTCGGCGGTTTTCAGGGACCAATTTTTGGAACCTTTTCTTTCTATATATTCCTGAAAACTTTTAGTCGCGTAAGCGGTGGACCAGGCGACACAACTGCCTTGTTCTCCCTGATTCCCTACGGGCGGCATCGAAGAAGAAAGATCGACTTTCGAGGCAAGCCCTCTGTGTGAAATTCCGTAAGGATTGGTTTCCTTTAAGGAGGAAAGAAGTTCGGAGGATTCCCGTTGCATTCCCAAAGAACGTATGGAAGGTTGTGAAAGAATAGAAGTCTGAGCGAGTAAAAAAAGAACCGATGTTAGGACAGAATATTTTAAAATTCTCATATACTTTCCTTTTAATTTCCTTTTTGGGACTGAACCGTTTCTCGGATTTTGTCTTCCGTTTCTCTGGAATATTCCTTAAACGCAAAAGGATGCGGTTCGTAGAGAACGATCAAAGAGGATTCGTTTCCTTTGCTGTCCTTTACCGTTTTTTGATTTAAGAAAAGAATATAATCTCCTTCCGGTGGAGCGGCCTTTAGCCATTTCCCTAAAAGTTCCGGAAAGATCATAAAACCGATTTCAAACTTCGTGGGAAGTTTCTCCGCACCCTTCCAAGGTTTTAGGATTTCAACGGTCGCAGTGACTGAAATCGAAGTATCGGAAATTTTTTTCTCGCGGACATTTGTGATTCGGGTCAACGCGATGTAATCGGAATTCTTGATTTGATTTTCCAGTGTGGGAGGGGTAGGCACCGAAAGAAGCGGTAAAGTAAATAGAAATAAACCGATCCAAACAAACGCTTTCCAATTCATTTTTGTCTCCATCTGGCCGTCTTTACAGCCAAGGATGAAGTATGAATTTTCAAACCGTCGCCGCAAGAAATTTTTTACGGCACAATGCAAAAGCGGGCAGGGAATGATCGATCTCGCGTTTACTGATTCCGGCAAACGAACCGGATCGAAATCGGGTAAAATCGGGCCTTTTCGATTTCATCCTCCCAGGATTCAGTCTTCGAGATTGAAAGAAATCGGAACCCGATGAGACATCTTTGTGGGTCGTCCTTGCAGGTATCCCGGACTCCAACGAGCGAGTTTTACGATCTTAATCGCCGCCTCGTCAAAACCGAATCCCGCTTTACCCGATGCGATTTTTGCTCCTTGCAGATTTCCCTGTTCGTCGATTTGAACGATTACCACAACCTGTTTGGAAACGATCCCGGCGGACTTTGCCTGAGCCGGGAAAAAATCCCTCAAATCGAAATCGATGATCGGAGTCGGAGTTTTATCTCCGTTATAAGAGAATAAGAATCCGTCCTTATCGGTTCCGTTTCCGGAAAGAGCGTTCGGATTGAGATCCTCGTCGATCGGATCGTCCGCGTTCTGATTGGAACCTTCCACCCATTCCTGTTTTTCAACGGGAGCGGGAGAAGAAGTTCCGCCGATCAACTCGGGCGGAATGTCTTCCAGATCGACTTCCACGTCTTGCGCTTCCAAATCATCCGAGGAAAGTTCAGCCTCGGGAATATAAGTCGCTATGAAATAAGTTCCGATCGTTAAAGAATGCAAAACAAAAGAAGCGATCAGACAGAAACGAAAAAGTCCGAATTTTAAAATCTTTTGTTTAATTTCAGGAACGTTTACCATTCTTCGCCTTACCTATTTCGCCTAACGTTTCACCGAAAGCGCAATCTTAGTGACTCCGGCTTTGCGGATTACACCCATGGCCTCCGCAATTTTTCCATAAGGTAGGGAAGAATCGGCGGAGAGCGTCAAACGCATATTCGGTCTGATCTTAGAGTCTCTTTCGAGATGCGCCTTCAGTTTTTCAATGGATATATCCGATCCTTCCAAAAGAATTTTTCCGTCCTTGGTCAAAGCCACCTGGACCGATTGGGCCACGTTCGGATCTGCGGCCGCAACTTTCGGAAGATTGATGTTGATGGATTCTTTTTTTAAGAAGTTCGCGGTCACCATAAAAATCACCAGAAGAACCAGAATCACATCCACCATCGGAGTGATATTTATATTGCCTATTTCTTCTCCGTCGCCGGAGGGAGCAGAGCCTGCCATATTCACATTCTCCTTTAAAAGTCTACTTCTTGCGAGAAAGACTGGCAAGAAACTCTCTGGAAAGAATCTCCAAATTTGCCTGAATCACTTTCAACTTACGAGTAAAATAGTTGTTCGCCATTACGACCGGAATAGCCACACCGAGACCGGCGGCCGTTGCAAGAAGAGCGGTGGAAATACTTCTCATCACGAACTCCGCTCCTGTACTTCCTAACGTTCCGAGTCCGTAAAACGCTTTGATCACGCCGAGAACCGTCCCGAGAAGTCCGATAAAAGGAGCGTTGTTGCCTAAGGTATTGAGAATCGGAAGATGATTTTCAAGTTCCACTCTTTCTCCGATGATTTTTCCTTCTTGTAATTCGGAAAGCGCGTCGTGACCGGCATCGTAATGCTCCACGGAAAAGTGAGAAAATTTTGCGTAGATGTTTCCGGAATTTTCGGCGCTAATCGACTTCACGGCGGCAAAGTCGCCTTTTCTGATTTCGGAAGTTAAAACGGGAAGTATCACTTCCGTGTTCTTCAGACTTCTACGAAAAATCAGAATTCTTTCAGTTCCTACTGCGAGAGCTACTATACTGGCTACGAGCATCACGACAAAAATGAAAGTCTCGCCGTATTCAACCAAAAACATTGTCATAATCTGAATCCTCTAATATTCTTTATTTTTAAAAACCGACGTCTCGAAGTCACTCAGTTTTCCGATCCTTTTCTTTTACACACCATCATTGTCCTGAAACGCTTGTGCAAACTTTTGTACAACCGAATGTTCCTGTCGACAGTCCCGTAATCTGAGAAAGCCCGTCCTGTCCGCAGGTTCCCGCGGAATTTTTATTTACCCAATACGAACGATTGCAATCCATCACACAAGCCTTTGCACGATTTGTAACTTTTGCAAACGTTGGGGAATTCATCAAAACGTTGCAATAATTCTGATACGATTCGACCGAAGCGACTCCTCCGCTGAACAAGGCAACGATCGCGGCCTCGGAAAGCGGGGTGGGCAAATCGGGAGCCTGGTTCAAACAAGACTGAGCCGCCTGCAAAGAGTTGATACAAGACTGGATCGGATCGGTCGGAGGCAAAAGGAGATACTGAAGTATCACTCTCTTTTCATTGTCTCGATTGAAACTATCGTCTCATACTAGGTGT
>NZ_AOHC02000054.1 GCF_000332415.1 Leptospira weilii serovar Ranarum str. ICFT | reverse complement strand
AGATATTTTCCATACGTTCTCAAAAGTTCCGGATTTTCCTTGGAAGCATTTTTACATCTTTTTCGGAAAAGCGCCTCCAAGTATCTTCCGGGATCAAAAGAGTGATCGTTTCTGCACGATCTTCCGCAAGAATCGAACTGATTTTACAATCGGAGTTAAGCAACAAAGTTCCCATACCTCATACGGTTCCGGGAAGGTTTCATGCGGATCGGATTCGGTAGAAAAAAAGAAAAAATTTTCAAAACGTTCTTTTAAAAAATCGGATTCGGTCTAAGAAAGTTTGGGCGAATCCGGCCTTGGCAGGCCGGACCGCGCTTTCAGCTATAGTCAATAAATTGCATGAAAGAAACGTGATACAATATATCGCCTTTAGTTTCAATTTATTGACTCCGCTTCAATCGCTTTCGCATTGGTTACGGCCCTGCTCCCGTTAATCCAAGATGCGATTCCATTCCCGATCGTAATACCGAACGAGGGCCTGGTTATCCAATCGATTGACGTCTACCGGAATTCGAGACATGTCCTGCGGAAAAACCTGGATCGATTCGAGCTCTTGAGGATTCAAAAATCGGAGATGATCCGGAAATTCTTTTTTGAACCGAATCGGTTTTTGACCCGCGAGAACAAACCCCCATTCTCCGAAAGAAGGAACATAAACGTGCAGAGGAAGCGTATGAAATCCCAACGAAGCGATCGTTCTTTCGATACACCAAAACGAAGACCGCGCAAAAAGAGGGGAGGTGGATTGGATTTCCAAAACGGAAAATTCGTTCATTCGTCTTTTGAGAACGTGGAAGAAAGCCGTGGTATAAAGTTTACCCAAAGAAAAATTGCTCGGATCGGGAAAGTCGATGACGACCACGTCGAAGATTTGTTCGGATTCTTCCAACCAAACAAACGCATCCGTGTTGATCACTTTCACTTTAGGATTTTTTAAACTTTCGTCGTTCAGTTCCTTTAAAACTCCGTGATCGGTAAATAAGTTCGTAACTGCGGGGTCTAAATCGACTAACGTAACCGATTCGACGTTTTTGTGTTTTAGAATTTCCCTTACGGCAAGACCGTCTCCTCCGCCGAGGACCAACACTTGTTTCGGAGCCGGATGAGAGAGTAACGCGGGATGAACCAAGGTTTCATGATAACGATATTCGTCTCTGGATGAAAACTGAAGATGTCCGTTTAAAAAAAGCCGGATCTCGTTTTTCCAACGTGTAACGATGATTCTCTGAAATTGGGATTGTTTGGAGAGAATGATTTCGTCCGTGTATAAGGATTCCTCGCTGTAATAAGTGATCAGATCCGAAAACGAAAAACCCAAAATTAAAAACGTTAATACGACAACCGATTGCGCCCTAAGGAAAATCATTTTGGAATGTTTGAGCGGCAAGGCCCAGGTTCCCCAGAGCGCCACACCCGCATTCAAAATTCCGAACAAAAATCCGGTTCGTATCAATCCTAACTTAGGCGCAAAAAAGATCGGAAACAAAATCGATGCGAGTAACGCGCCCACGTAATCCAAACTCAAAACCCTAGAAACGAGTTCCTTAAATTGAAGTTCTTTTTTTAGGATTCTCAACAGAACCGGAATTTCGAGTCCCACTAAAATTCCGATCAAGATCACGAGCAGGAACAAAGGAATTTGAAAGAATCGAATCTGACCGAAACTCAGATAAAGAATCGCAGAGCTGAAACCGCCCACAAAACCGATCGCAAGTTCTATTTCCAAAAACTTAGGAATCAGATCCTTTTCCACGTATTTCGACAACCAGGAACCGACTCCCATCGAAAACAAATAGGTTCCTATGATGAGCGAAAATTGAGTGACCGTTTCTCCGAGTAGGTAGGAGGCGATTGTTCCGGCTAACAGTTCGTAGACGAGACCGCAGGAAGAAATGATAAGAACCGAAATATAAAGCGCGGTCTGCAAACGGTTTTATTTCCCTCCGGAATATCTCATAAAGTTTGTATAATGAGAACGATATACACCCGGATTTTCCCGGACGGTTTTGGGAACGTTTTCGATCTCGTCGACTTCTTTCGAACCGCCTCCGTAAAAGTTGGAATACGTGAGATAACCCGTGATTCCCAGGGCGTAGGCGGGATATAAAAGTTTTTTTATAAAATTCATAGAGTTATCCTTTTGATTTCATTACGGGATTGTAATGGGTTTTGATTTTGATTCATAGTTTTGCCGAGCCTTTTATCGTTTTCAATCATTATCGTCGCCGTAATCGGAATCTCCCGAACCGGCCGGAGCAAAATCGCTGTTTTCATTTCTGGAAGCCTCGAACGAATAACTTCTGAAAAGAGAATAAGGTACGGGCAACCAGATCGCGAGTAAAAAGAGAAAGTAATACACCGATTGATCCACGTCTCTTTTAATACTCAGAGACACGTTAGCTCCGCTTCCTCGCGGAAAATCGGATTCGGATTCCAACCTGAGATAATATTCTCCGCCGGGAACCTCGCCGATGATGATATCCGCGGACTTATCACCTTCCGTCCAACTCTCTCCGTCGTCAACGCCTTCGTAATAACTGATTTCGAGGCCGGTATCGTAGGCGATGTCCGTCTTTGTGTTGATCAACGCTAAAGAATAATAAATGTAGTGATTGGAAAGATCGGGAACGTTCATCTTGATTTGAACGTTTTGTCTTTCGCTTCCTTCCAACTGAAATGTTTCCGTCACAAAAGAGGGATCGGTCGTTCCACCCGGAGCCGGATCTCGAACGTAAGAAAAATCCTTTTTAAAAACCTCCTTATCCTGAGCGTTCCAACAAAAACCGATTTGAACGACGAGCATGATTGAGGAAATCCAAGCGGCGATTTTTACGTTTCGTTTTCGAATCTTTGTAAACGGATTCGGTTCGGCCGTACCGATCCCTTCCGGGACGGGAAGTTCCACTTCTCCTTGAATCGATTTTTTGAGTTCGTCGACCGGAACGTATTCGCCGATAGACCAAAAGAGTTCGTTTTGGGTTTTTTCCGAAGAAAGCATCTTTGGAGGCGCGATAAAATCCGCGAGCTCCGCGTTGTCTCCCGCGTGAATTTTATAATAGAATTCACCGAATGCGAAATCGATTCCGGCGTTCGAAGAATTGAAGAGTTTATATTCTTCTTTTTGAAAGTTCTTTTTAGGCGGATAAGAGCCGACTACGGTTCTCGGAATGAACGGAACGGGTTCGAAAACGGTCCAGTGCCCGGCGGTTTCGTTCAACCAATAATAACCGCCGGTAAAATGAAGCAGATATTCGGTCCAAGGAAAAATTTGTCCGTCTGCGTGAACCGATTTTTTGACAACTCCGAGAACCTCGCATTCTTTACCTTTGAGAGAAAGTTTGGTTCCGGGAGGAAGGAAAATCCTGTCCTTGATGATTTCTTGAAACTTGGATAGAACGGTCAGTTCATCCCGACTCGTGTCCATCACGGTTCCGCAATATTCGCAAGCGATGGACTTGGAAAAATCCGGGCTCCTTTGATTTAAGGAAGCGCCGCAACCCAAACATTGGATCGCTTTCGCCTCCTGAAGTTTTTGAAAACCTGTGAACGCTTTCGGATCTCTGAGATTGACGAATTGAATCTGATCGAAACTATAAACCGTTCCCTTAAAATACAAAGGAGGAGTATGAGAATAATCTAATGTAGCAAACCAACCCTCGTCCGTGGCGAGATCCAAAAGAACGGAAGTGGAACCGGTTTGAAAACCGACGGGTAATTCACCCTCTCCGCCGATGCAGGTTGCCAATCCGATTTCCCGAAGCATCCAGAGTTCGTCGTCGAGTTTGAGAGTGTCACCCGCTCTCAGAAGTTGTTTGGAAGTTTTAGAGGAGATAAAATAAACGTCCGGGGGAGAATCCGGATTTTGAATCGGATCGTGTTCCGGGAACGTATCGTTTTGAGAAGTAGGCCGAAGTCGTGTGATCATAAACTGGCCCTGCGCTTCCGCGAGCCAAATCGAGTCGCCGTCCGAAGTGAGCGCGTACCATTCGTTCCAAGTTCCGAGACTGTACTTTTGTTGAATTCTTCCGACGACTTGAAAGGAGATTCCGTCTTTTGTTTTGCCGGAAGTTCCGATTTGAATCGGAGAAAGATCCGGCACAAGATCTCCGGCTTTACCGAGGTTTTCGAGAGATTGGTTTTTTTGAAGGGTTAAAGTTTTGCAGTTCGGACAGACTCCGTAAATTGAAACCTTACTTTGAAACGGGACGGGTGCGCCACAATTGGGACAACTCAGTTCTAACACAAAGATCGGTTGTATCTAGGTAAGAAATCCTTGTCATCTGAATTTCTAAAAAAGCGATCGGAAAAAAGAAATTGGGCGCGGGCAAAACAATCAGGACCGGTCGTTTAACGTTTGGCGTGACGTCTTAAACGCAGATAGGCGGCGTCCACATCACCTAGGGGTTTTTCCAATTCTTCCAAGGCGGGGTTCTGCCAGTAGATATCGTAGAGATTTTCACCGGAATACGCGTGAAAGTGATTGTCAAAGTGAATTTTTGCGAACTCGTCTTTGCGGGAGAACATGGCTCGGTTGATTTCGTTCAGGATTCCCAAAAAATCTTCGGATTCTGGATCGGGAGGAAAATCGGAAAGATATTCCATGGAAAGAAGGACCACATATTTTCTGGATTGTTTGAGTAATTTTAAGGATTCGTAAAGCAGTTCCAATTTGATGGGTTGCAAATACGGTCTCGTATTGTCCGCGATCGTTTTTTTTTGTTCGGCGGCCGCCAATTCTCGAAAAGCCAGTTCGAGATGTTTTTTCGGTTTGGTTTCGGTCCCTCGGATCGTTTTTTGGCCGAGAGAATTCAATTCGCCTCGGATTGTTTTTTTACTCGTTTCGATCAGGTCGGAATAAAGAATCAAAAGTAAATTCTGAGTGCGTTTGAGTTCGAAATAAGATTTTTCCAGATCGAATTGAAAATACAATTCGTTGGTTTCAACGTGATGTTGAATGATCCGTTTATAAAGAGCCTTGTCCGTTTCCGAACCCAGATTCGAGATGGAACTGTTCAAGGCTCGAATGAGGAAATCGTTCGTCTTGAGTCCTCTTTCCACCCGAATGAGATGAGTCGCCCCGTTGCTTGCATAGTCCGCGGAAACGGAAAACGGAATCGATACAACAATACAGATCGTGATTCCGAATAACGCCTTCATACGTATATTTTCGGGAAACGAACTTGAAGACTTCAATCAGGTCGTGAATAATAGGAGTTTCCCTTTTAAGTGAGTTATGTCTGTAAGTCATCTTACAAATTGAAGAGAGCGTTTTAAGCGACCTTTATTTTAAATCCCGGAAAAGTTCTTGGAATTATAATTAGAATGAAATTAAAACGATGTTTTTGATTTTGTTTTCTTTGAAAAATCGGGAGAAATCGAATTCAAAAAATGGAATATAACATCGTAAATTCTTGTTGGGCCCGGAATCCGTTTGCAAAAATCGACCTTCTTTTTAAATTCAAAAAGAAGAATATTGGGGGAATCCGAATGAAAATGATCGTAGAGAGAGTTTTTTTGTGAAACAACTTTCGGTTTTAGGATGTATTGTGTTTTTGGTTTTGTCCTGTTCCGCCGGACAAAAGGTTTATCTTTTGTCTCATGGAAATTGGAAGGGAAAAAAACTTCCCGAAGTTGGAAACGTAAAAGGAGAATTGAAGCGAGGGGAAGACTGCGGTTTCCGATACAGTCTTTCTAAGGCGTTTGAGAACGCGTTAAAAGATACGAAATACGATACGATTCTCGACGCGGAGATTACTCAGTCGGCAAACATGTTGATCCCTTTGAATTGTATTGCGATTCAAGGTTTTGCGTTTGATAGTTCCGAAGTTCCCAAGGAGGGCGGACAATGAAAGTTTTTTTATTTATGGTTTTGATCCCGTTGATTCTAATGAACTGCTCTCGGGATGCAAAACGAATTTCTTATGTTTCCTTGGATAAGCCCAAGGATGGGATTCTTTCCGAAGGGAATCAATCCGCCGAGTTCGGAAAATTTCGATTCGGAATTTTTTATATTCCACCGGTCGGAGTGTATCCGTATCTAAAAGAAGCGGAAACAAAAAGCGGGAGTTCGGTTTTAAGAAACGTCGACGTTATCATGAGACCGGGTTTTTGTTTGCTTCCTTTGATGCCGGTCTTTTGTGCTACAAGGCATTCCGTAATCGTGGAAGGTAATTCGGCTCAAACGATCCGCTAGTCTTTGCGGGCTACTGATCTTTAAGGTGGTTTTATAGAATCTTAAGGTTTCCACAAACCTCAGATTTACTCGTGACAACTGTCCTTAAAATGCGGAACTCTAACATTTCTGGGGAAAAGACCGAAATTTACAATCATGGAAAAGACATATAAAAGGTATTGACTGAATGAGACATAAAATTACCTTTAATAGTATGTCCGACCTAATAGGGGATTCTGCGAAGATTGCACTTTTAGTAAGTCATTCTCCTGACGGGAGAATACTAGTCACACATTTAGTGAAAATGCTTTACGCATTGGAACTTAAAAGCTTGGCGGAAAAGGAAAAGCGTATTACAAATATACGTTTTATCCATGACCATTATGGACCGAATGTTCCGGAGATCGAATTAATTCTTAATAACGATAAGCTATTTAAAATCGAAACTGAAAATGGTAAAACATTTTACTCAGTTAAAAAAAGTCTTAAAGAATTAGAAACGCAAATTTCTTCTAAAGATGTGCAGCTAATCAGCTCCTTTGCTAAGGAATTTTATCTTTATAAATTTTCTGATAAAGAAGATCCACATAACGCTGGTGGCTTGCTCGGGTACGCATATAATACATTACCTTTTATAGAAACGAAATTCAAAGAGGAAATTCTATTCGAAAGATATACCAGCACACCGCTGATTGATAAGGTATTAATTAAAGATAAAGATTTTTTACGTTATCAGAAACAATCTAACAAACTATCTGAAGATATATCTCCACTTTTTACACAAGCAGGTCGCGAACGATTAAGAGCCCGATTGAGGCATTAATATTCTAAATATGAATCGTGACGAATTCGAACGCAAGTCGTTTGGGATTTTTAAAAAAAGCATAGATCAGTATCCCCAAAATTATCCTAGGCAAAATGGCGCTTATTCTCTCTTTAATCGAGAAGCATACAAATCACTCCTCAACGACTGTTTGAAAATCGATAATGGTACTTACGAACTAATAACAGAACAAGATCGTACATCTTATTTTTTTCTGGCTCTTCAAGAAGGAAAAATAGAAAGCAAACTATATTCGGTTTTTAACACATTGATTCTTCCTGAGCATATAAAAGAAATAATTTATAAGCTGCTTATTTTATTTATGGATTTTCAAAACATACATCCTTCAAGCCGAAAAAATTTCCTCAAAAATTTATAAGCGCATATCATAAAACTTAACAATACTTCGCGAATATATCTTTACTTGGTCTAAGGAATCATCGAATAAAAGACTTCGGATCGGCCATATTAGACTATTCGAATACCGAAAAATCCGTCAAAGTTACATTCAAAACCTTCGGTTCGGGAGATTCACAAGGTTGTCCTTCCTGGTAGGTAATCGTCAACTCGTTGTCTTGCAGAACGATTTCCGTTTTGGAAACCGTATGAGCGTCCCTTCTGTGCATACAAGGCGAAAGCGCACCTTTTTCGGGCAGATGAGACGTGAGAAAAGTTTTGGATACGTTTAGAAATTGTTTCGCGTCGAGAGGACGGTCCGGAAGATAATTCTTTTGAAAGATCGTTTCTCTGGAAACCTGTGCCTTAAGTCCTTGCGTGAAGGAACTTCCGAGAATTTGAAATGTGTCTGCGTTAGACGTAACTGAAAATTCTTTTCCGTTCCATACGAAAATTTCCGTTTTTTCCAAAGTGATTTTCAAAAGTTTAAACGGATAAAAGTTTGCGAGATCCTCCGATTTGAGGAGTTCCGGTTCGACTTCGTTTAACAAACAGGAGCGGACGAGTAAACCTCTGCTCGTTGGATTTCTTAAAAGTTTGAGGGTTGCCTCGTAAAAATTCAAAAGGCAAAAAATTTCTCTCGAAGAATTGGCCCCGATCCAAGTACCGCCGTAATCGCCGTCTAACGGAGCCATTGCGAAGACCGGACCGCTTCCTAACTTTGTAGGCGCGAGTGAAGATTTTCTTTTTACGGATTCGTCCCTATTAAATCCTATGCCGAAAATTTTTCGATCCGGGTTTCTGTAGATGATCGCGGTGCACATATTTTCCTTAAGGGAAAAGATAAAAATCGATTCTTTGATTTTTATCCGCTTCGTAATTTCCTGAACCCGGAATCAGAGGTAATGTTTCTCCATAACCTCGGAAACGAATTCTGCCGAACGGAACCGACTTTGAAAAAAAATATTCCAACGCGTTTCGAGCCCTTTCTTCGGTTCCCACTTGATTGACTTCTTCGTCTCCTTGGTGAGAGGAATGAGATTGTAATTCTATTTTGTATCCCGGAAATTCGTTTAACACCGATCCGATTTTTCCGGGTAAACTCCACCATCTCGCTTCCACTTGAGATTCCGGAACGGAAATCCGTAAGGAATCGTCTTCTTCCACGACCAAAATTTCCGTTTTGAAGTCGGAGCCTTTTCCGTTCGATTCCCTTCCGAATACGTCCGTATATTTCCATTCGAAGTAGAATTCGCTTAAGGAACCGACTCGAACGCCGAATTGGTCCAAACCTTCCCAAAAAATTTCCGCACTCGGTCGACCTTCGCCCGTCCAAGTTTTGATTTTGCGTTTAAGAGACGTATAAGGTGGTGTTTCGTATAACGTGATTTCCCAAGATTGAATGGGAATTCCACGATGAGACATGGAAATTTTTAAGAGATCGTTTTTTCCGTCGTTGTCCGGTGAAAATTCTTTCGTTGAAACCGATAGATCCAAATCGAAGGATTCTTTGGAAATTTCAAAGGATGAAATCAAGGATTGATAACGTTCGTACCGACTGTGTACCGTAAGTCTGTAAAAATACGTTCCCGCCGCAACGAGATCGCCCGTTTGATTTTTTAAATCCCATTTCCATTCCGCGTTCGGTTCTCCTGTATCTCGCAAACGGAATACGTTTTTTTCCTCGTTTCCTTTTTTCTGAAAGATTTCGATTTCGTAGGAATCGGATTTGAGTTTGGGAGAAATGTAAAAAGAAAATTTCGCAAAGTTTTTTAAACTGCCGGGAAGATAAGAATAAAGTTTGGAATCGCAAAACATGTCCACGCCGATCGTTTCGTTTCGAATCGTAAGATCGGAAAGAACGGAAACCGATTCGTTTTTTCCTTTGTCGCTTCCGATCAATCTGTAAGTATAAAGTCCGTTTGATAATTGTTTATTGGAAAAATCGGTTCCGTCCCAACTGAGAACGGACGGAACGTCTTTGAATTTCCAAGAGTAAGATTTTACGATTCGTCCTTCCGAATCCACAAACTCTCCGGTAAAAACGTCCGAAGATTCTCCCGAAACTTTTTGAGAGATATTGATCCGAGAAGATGTTCGATCTCCGGTTAAAAAAAGAACCCGCGTTTTGGCGCCGATCTCGGAACTCGGCGAATGCGAATCCAAAAGAATCGTTTTTTCCTCGGATAAAAGATTCTCTTTGTTTTCCGTTACCAATCTGAGTCTGTATTTGTATTCTCCATCGGGAAGTAAAAACCCTTTGGAATCTTCTCCGAACCATAAGATCGATTCCGGAATTGCAATTTCGAGAGGAGACAGTTTCGTATCGTCCTGCAAAAAAGGAAACAATGAAAATCCTCTTTTTCTTCTATGATCCGCTCTAAAAGTTTTTACGATATCGTCTCCGGAATTTTTGATCACGAGTTCCCAATCGGAAAGACGGGGAAGCGCCGATTTATACTAGGTGT
>NZ_AOHC02000055.1 GCF_000332415.1 Leptospira weilii serovar Ranarum str. ICFT | reverse complement strand
TTATAAGAATTTACGAGAATCATGATTGTAGGATTTTTTAGACTTTCTCGAAGTTTCGGATGAAATACCTGCCCGAATCCGTTACGATATAATTTTAACGTGAGTTCGACGGTTGAAATCTTGGGCGAATAAGAAACTCGAGTGCGTTCGCTCCCTGAACGCCGACCCATAGGAAGGCGTTCACTGAGTTTCCCGGGTCGCTCCGCAGCTCGCGAATTTCATAGCTAAAATGGGCTCGCGACCTAACGTTGCGACAGCGGGCAGCAACGTTTTGAGTTTCCCGAGCGACCGTAGAAGCGAGACGCTGAGTTGTTCGCTTGAACTAAAGTGTTGCTGCCTGCGGTCGCAACATAATGTTCCAATTCCTTCGGAATTAAACTCAATATTTCTCCCTGGTGCTGCGACCCTTAGGGAGCAGTGCCACTTTAGTTACCCAAGTCGTTCGAGTAACTCAACGCAGAGCTTTCCTAAACTCAATCTCACTCCCTATGAGTCGTGAGATAGGTCGAAATATATAATCGCTTTCGCATTTGTTATATCGAACTCACGTTAATTTTAAGGATTCTAGAATGAAAAACAAAACCTTCCTACTTCTGTTCGCGACTGTTTTGATTTGTTTGGGAATCTTTTTTTTAAAGTGGAAAGGACTTTTTGCGACCCAAAAAAATTCCTTGGAAGTTTCGGTCGTAATACCTGGAAACGACAATGAAAAAAGACTCCTACTTTATGAATCGAGCGATCAAATCACCTTTCATGTTTTAGTAAAAAACGTTTCCGATCAGGAAGTCCGAATTTGGAAGGATTGGAATAGCTGGGGTTTTCATAATCTTTCTTTTCAAATACAAACGAATCGGGAAAGTTTAAGGATATACAAAACGAAAGATCGGGAATGGAATAAAAACTTTCCCGATTACTGGAGCATCAAGCCGAACGAATTCGTAATCTTGAATGTAAACTTCGACGTAAAGACCTGGCCGAAACCCCGCGAATGGAATCGATCGAATCCAAAAAACGATCCTGTTAAAATCAAATGTTTTTATGAAGTAAAAGAAAGCTTTGAAAGCAGAAAGTATAACGTTTGGACCGGTTCCATTGAGTCCCCTTTCGTTGCAGTATGGATTTATCCCGATTTTTGAAGAAGTTATCTCAAAGATGACCTACAACCTTTTGAAACTTCGTTTCCGGACGAAGTAAGGGGTTGGAACTCACGTTAATAATACCTACGTTTCAAAATTCTTCCGAGTTCTTTGACAAAGGGAGAATCTTCCGAAGCTCCCGGATTCAGCCGGTTTAAATACGTTTTGGCCCAATTCTCCGCTTCCTCGTATTTTCCCTGATCCCCGTAGATTCTCGCGATCAAAGTTACGGCCTTTTCCAACTGATCCTTTCGGGGATCGAGTTCCGGTTTTTTCCGCAAAAGTTTTACGAGTTGCAAAAGATATCTTTTTGCGGAATCTTTTCGATCCGTAGACGAAAGCATCTCTCCCAAAGAAAGAAGGGAAATCGATTGGAAGTTCTCAGGAGCCTCCGTAATGATTTTGAGATACTGTGTTTCCGCTTCCGAAGTTTTTCCGTTTCCTCGTAGAACGCGAGCGACCTCGAAAACGGCCTTCCATTTTTCATCTTCGGAATCGATCTGCTCCGTGATCGAATTCGTGTCGTTCGAATTTTCTGCAGTCAATCTTGCGTCTTCCAACCGGGACGCGTTCGCCGATTTTCCTTGTCCGGAAGATTGGTTGAATTCGCTTTTTGCGTTGTTTCTCTGATTTTCTCTCAGACGTAAAAGTCCCTTTTTATATCCGCTTTCGGACGGATCCTCTTTTTTTTTGTCCTTCTTTTTTTTCAGACTTGTTTTTGACGTATTCGGAAGAAGCGTTTTTGCCGGAAGTTTTGCGTCGGGATCGCCGGACGGATTTTGTAAGGATTGCGAAGTTTCGGAAGAAGAAACGTTAGTCGTCTTTGAGCCGTCCATCGGTAAGGAATCCTTGTTTGAAGGTTCTTCGGAAGATAAGTCCTGGGTCAAAGAATCCTTCTTTGAAAACGTGGAAGCCTCCGTAGAAATGTCTTTCGATTCCGGCCCGTCCGTTTTTGTTTCGTCCGGTTTTACGATTTTGAAATTTTTTTTCCGGGATAAGTCGGTCGTATTACTTTCAATTTCAGAAACACCCGATTCTTCCGGAAAAGGAAGGGGCATGTCCGCAAACAAGGAACTCGTGATGACCAAAATAAAAAAGATCGGTAGGATCTGGAAAATCGAAAGTTTCATCGAG
The DNA here is from genome assembly GCF_000332415.1 of Leptospira weilii serovar Ranarum str. ICFT. GTDB lineage: Bacteria > Spirochaetota > Leptospiria > Leptospirales > Leptospiraceae > Leptospira > Leptospira weilii_A. Next base: position 35,051 of record NZ_AOHC02000055.1, on the reverse strand, counting down.
GTTCGAGGGCGCTTTTACTTTTAGGCGGTTTCGCCAAACTCGGACGATCTTTGTCGGATGAATTTCCATTTCCCCGCTCCGATGAAATCATTCCGGGATCGTCCGGATTCCGATTTGCTTCGGGTGTTTTTCTCCGATCTTCGTCCGGTAGTGTGTCCGATTCGGTCGGAAGTTTCGGAGTTCCGACTCCTTCCCTTCTCCCATCCCGCAAAGGATCTTTTCCTTCGGGGAGGTTCGATTCCGGTAAAAGTCCGCTCTTAGGTTTTTCTCTCTCGTAACGATCGATTTCAAGTTGGGACGATTCTCCCGTTAGGGAAAGATCCGGGTCGCTGAAACGAATCGATCTTCGTTTGCGATTATAATTTCGCTCTATGTCTTCCAAAAACAATGCCTTACGATCCAATTCTTTCGCCTGATCGTCGTACGCCGCTCCTTCCTTTCCTCTTTGAATCCCGATGAGAACCGCCAAGGAAACTCCCAACGCGGCCAAAGAGATTCCGGTATATAAAAGCGTTTTCTGAACCTGAGGCGGCAAATTGCGGGATAGGCTGTCGATCGAGGAAAATCCTGACTGAAGTTTATCTTTTACATTGAGATCCATCGTTTTATTTTCCCATTCATCCTATTCGGAACCAGGTTTCTAATCTATCTTTAATTTCGGTTGTTTTCCCAATTCTACCGACAGAGAGAAAATTCTCGATCGGTTTTTTTTGATCCTCGTTTTTCTCGTTCGGACGTTCTAGTGGATAGATTTCAGAAATCAGATCTTATATAGAACTCGCGTAAAATCGTACAACTCTGCTGAAAATTCTTTCCAAACATTCAAGTTTTTTCCGGAGATTTCGATTGTAAAAGGGAGAATGATTTCTACACTGAAACCCCGAATGAGCGACTCCCTTAAGAATTTCACAGATTCTCTCTTAAAGGATCTGGAAGAAAACGAAAACGGATTCTTTAAAATAGAAAACGAGGACGGGCTTGCCTATCTTTCCGTTTTTCCAGCAGGTAAAAAAGGGAAACCGGTCGATTCCAAAGAGATCCTCAGGAGAATCGAACTCTTTCAAATCTCGGAAACCTCTCCCACGGTAGTGAAGGATCTCGTCCTGAAATCCGACGGACTTTCGCATCTCATCGGAAAATGGCCCGGCAAACCCGAAAGCTCCCGCATAGAAATCGAGATCTCCGAAGAACGTATGAAGGCTTATCTCATTTTTTTTCCTCCCAAATACGGCGGTAGAATCTTAAGCTCCGAACAGATTCAAGAATCGATTTTTCAAAGAGGAATTCAATTCGGAATTCGAAACGAAACCGTCCATCAGCTTTCCGAGGAACCGGAATACGGGAAAAAAATCCTAATCGCGGAAGGTGTTCCTCCCGTTCCCGGAAAGAACGGGGACATACGGATTTTATTCATTCATCCCGCGGCTCCCAATCTGGAAGAAGACGAGTTCGGTAGAGTAGATTTTAAGAATATTCAAATTATACAAAGTGTTGCCAAGGACCAAAAACTTGCGGAAAAAACTTCTCCCCTACCCGGTAAGGAAGGAAAAAACGTGTTGGGAGAAATTCTCCCTTATGATTCGGGAAAGGAAGCGGAGTGGAAACTCGGAGCCAACGTTAGACTATCATCGGAAGGAACTTCGGTTCATTCTCTGATCGACGGAAGACCGATCCTGGATCGCCAAGGAACGATTCGAGTCGATGAAATCTGTCATTTGGAGAACGTGGATTTTTCCACGGGAAACGTTAATTTTCCGGGAACCATCATCGTAGAAGGTTCGATCGCGGACGGTTTTACCTTAGAAACGGAAGGTTCCATCATCGTTAAAAAATCAGTTGGAAAAGTTTTTCTCAAAGCCGGAGGAGACGTCGTTTTATCCGGCGGATTTATGGGAAGAAACGGGGGCCTCATCGAATCCGGAGCCGACATCTATACACGTTTTGTGGAACAAGGAAAACTGATCGCAAAAAACGCGATCTTTATAGAAGAAGCCTCGATGCACTCGGAACTTGTCGCCGGAGAATCGGTGGTAATTCGAGGAGGAAGAGGAGAATTGATCGGTGGAAGTTGTGTCGCCGGTAAATCCGTCATCTGCACTAAGTTAGGTGCAATCGCCGAAACCAAAACGTCGGTCTCAGTCGGAATCCGTCCCGAACTTTTAGAAGACTTGGAAAAGTTACGGTCCGAAGTTCAAAAAAATCAGGACATTTTAAAAAAAGTGGAACTGAGTCTCGTAAAATTAAACGAAGATTCTCAAAGAAGACAACTCACAGCCGAGGAAAAGGAAAGTATTCCCAAACTCTCCTCGATCAAACAGAAATATTCAGGAATTTTAAACAACCTTTTAGGGCAGGAACAATCCGTAATTATGGGATTTGAACCGGACAAGGATTCTTATGTGGAAGTGGAACACGAAATTTTTCCGGGAGTCGATATCTATCCGGGCAAGGGTAAAAACTTCAAAGTCCGTCTGAAAGAAATTCCGGGACCGTCCTTTGTATTTTTAGGAAACGACGGAAATCCCCAAATCACAAAAGTAAGGCCCAAACGATTGGGAATATTACAAGAAGAGAATTAAAAGTTATAAGTAATCCAGCAAATCCCCTCTCCTGAATATTGCAGACAACCTCCTTGGATCTATATTATCCAATCCACTTGGAAACAAATTCTGTAGCGCGTTTTCTAATTTCGCCATCGCATCCAAATATAATCGATCTCTATTCGTTTCAAAAAAAAGTTTAATCGTTTCAAAATTTTTATGCGTAATATCTTTCAAAGAAATATTAAATTTTTCTAAAATTGCAGTTCCCATCATCATTCCTAAAAAATAATTGCTATAAGGCAAATGAGGGTGTTTTGTGTATAGATCGATTCGCTTTCTCTGACTATCACAATAACGATAAACTAAAACTGCAATAACAGCTTGTGCAGAATTAAGATTCATGAAAATATCATCATAAAATTTCCCAAACAGTTCGGTTCTCTTAAATTTTGCCTGGTGCGGCCTCTTTCTCCAAATCGAAAAAACCGATTCAGCTACAACTGAAGAAGGAATCGTATCAATCGAACTTACCGTTTCCTTTTTTCTTTTATAATTATAACCTAATTCTTTAAAATCAAATTCTAATTTTTTTTGAACAGCGTCATTGGCTCTTAAATCTCTTAAATCCACCGGATTCTGACTATTCGTTGCAATCGTGATATCATTAATTAACTCATCGATATCCTGCCCGGAAAGTTCATATAATCGAACTAAAATAAAAACCTGAGAATAATCAAGATTTGGGTTTTCTTTTATAGTATTTTGAATTGTTTTACATGACTGCCCCCCGTTGATGATCTGCATATCCTCAACACTAACATTCCAGTCGTCACCTTGCAATGCATTGTATGAAAATTTACTGCAAACAATCGTAACCCCGTTATTATAAAAATAAAAGTTCTCTTTTTTGTTTCCAATTAAGGTTTCTTTTATAGATTCATTGACTCTGTTTTTATTCAACCCCAAGTATCTTCTAATATTACGTTCCAAAAGCGAATCTCCGTACATTTGGAAAAGATTTGCAAATTCCAAAACATTTACTTTTCCTATCAAGACTCTCTTATAATTAAAATCGCCTACAACGCTCTTCCCTGAAAAATGCAAAGACGCTTTAACACCCTTCTTATTTTGTAAGAATTCAATAATGTCATTATGGTTAAAATGTTCAAATTGAACTTGATTCGTTGGAAATCCGGAATTACGAATATGGTTATCCCCCTCCTGAGTCCAAGACAATCCATTATTGGTGCATACACATTTTACTAAAGGTATGTATCCGTCGGCGACTAAGGATCTAATTTCTTGAACCCGAGGTTTTAAATCGTCATTCATTAAGATTGGTTTTGAAGGATCAAATATGGATCCAACTGCGCTAATTAATTTCTGAATCGCAGTCGCTGGGAAATTAGAATCTTTTTCTAAATCGGAAACATACTTAGATTGAAAAACAGTGACTGAGAATTCTATATCATTTATATCGTCTATGTATATCGAATCTACCCCTGCATCATTTCCGCCATCCGTTAATAAATTATTGGCTTCTTCCAATTCAATTCCAAGATAAGTCGAAGTGGATAAAATTGTAAATGCCTGAGAAATTTTCAGTTTTTCTTGAACTATTTTTTCAAACCAATGAGGATAATCCTGAGTGATTTTTTTCAGCCGTTGTTCGACGATATGTTTATTTATATCCATAGAAAATTACCTTTACGATTCCTACCAAATTCATCTTCTTTCGAATTTTTTCAATCAAGCAACATATATCGCCTACAAAACTCCCTTTTACATTAATTCTTATTTTTTTTCCGCGACGATACGCTTTTTTTCTTAGGTTTACTTTTTGGTTTTGGTTCGGGAAGTTCCTCAGCGGTAATTTTGATCAAAGCGCTGATCCATTCTTTGTTTTCAAATTGATCCGGAATCAAAAAACTCGGTTTTGCACCCGGATAGGCTGGCGCTTCCTGTACGTTTCCGATCCATTTCCTACCACCCTCGGTCGGTTTAACAAAAAGGCGATTATCACAAATCAGGGCTACAATTTTACCGCCGCAATAAATCGCATATTCTCCGAACATCTTTTTGGATGTGATGTGCCCTGCATTCTCCATTTGATCTACAATAAAATCTACGAAACTTGAATCTGAAGACATTTTGCTTCTCCTGTTCTTACCAAGATCCGCCTAACAAAAATTAGGTTCGTTAAATCGCGCCCTGAATCATTCTGAAAATTGAATATACTCTATTCGTCTTTCGACGGCTGAAACAGTTCCTGACAGGAAGAAATCCCCCCGCCCTCCATTTCCTCACAAGGAACTTTGAGAAGATCCTCCATGCAGACTTTCACTTTGGCAATCTGCGCGTCCGTGACTTTTTCGTATTCGTCGGGCAGAATGTTCTGATCCTTCTGTTCTTCCATACACTGATCCACGGAATACGCTGTGTTCTCCGAAGACTTTTCGGAAGCGGGTAAGGTTTCCAGATAACGACTCGCGCATTCGGCCGTTTTCGTACAAAGGCGGGTGAAATAATCCTTACTGAGTTTTTGAACTTCTTCTTTGGAAATGGAAGGACCTTTTTTACAGGTAAAAACAAAAATAATCGAAAAAGCTAATATAAAAAAACAGAATATAGATCGCTGCAACGAATTCATTTTAGTTTAGTAAGAATCAGTCTGTTTCCTTCCGGTAGGGATTGATCCAGATAAAAATGATCCGTGAGTTTTTTCACGAGATAAAGACCGATTCCTTCCTCCCGATAATCATTCGGCTCATATCCTCTGATTTCGGAAAGATTTTTCTGACTTCCGAAATCACGAATTCGAATTTCCATACGATTGTCAAAAAGATTGATTTCTATGAAAATCGGTAAATTTTTTTTGCCGCCGTAGGAATGTTTGATGACGTTGAGGAGACATTCTCCGACTGCAAGTTTTAGATCGGCGGAATCGCCTGCGGTAAATCCGTTCTCGAACGCCAGATTATAGATCAAACTTCGAACAATGGACAAATAACGTGGATGAGAAGGGATCTGTAATCGAAACAGGTTTTCTAAACTTTTCTTTTTTCCGGAATCCATTTCGAGTTCAATTCAATTTTTGTAATCTAGAAAATCACATCCTCTTACTTCGATCCGACGATAAATCCCAGGCAAGTAAAAAAGATAAATCCTAACCCACCTTAAATAAAAACGACTCAACCCGCGAGGCACGTTAGTCGAGTTTATGGGAGCGACCCGCAACACGATCCTTTCGGCTTGAAAGATCAAACGCAATTTCAATTTTTACAATTCGACTCAACCTCTCGGATGAAATTTCTTATGAACTTCTTTCAAGGTTTTATTCGCCATATGCGTATAAATCTGAGTCGTGGAAATATCGATGTGGCCCAAAAGTTCCTGAACCGATTTCAAATCCGCGTGATTTTCCAATAAGTGAGTCGCAAATGAGTGTCTGAGAGTATGAGGGGTTACTTTTTTAGCGATGGACGTTCTTTTGATATAGTGATTGAGAAGTCTCCAAACCGACTTGCGGTTGATATAAGAACCTTTTTTGGAAACGAATAGATATTCGCAGCTTCTCGTTTTGAGAATAAAAGGACGGCTCTGTTTCAGATAACGATTCATGATATCCAAGGACTTTTCTCCGAACGGAACCAGTCTTTGACGACCTCCCTTTCCTTCCACGGTCAGCGTCATTCCATCCAAATCCATGTCGCTTAATCTTAAGTTGCAGGCCTCCGAAATTCTAAGGCCGGAAGAATAGAGTAATTCGAAAATACATTTGTCTCTGAGTTCATAGAGATTATCTTCCCGTATGGCTACGAACAATTCCTCGATTTCATCTTGAGTCAGGTAATCCGGAATACTCCGCATCACTTCCGGAGTTTCTATCTTTTCAGTGGGGTTCGTATCGAGTTTTTTTTCGTCCTTTAAAAACTTGTAAAATTGTCGGATCGCTACCACTTCTCTCGCGATCGTTTTCGAACTGATCTTTCGATCCTTTTCCTCGTTCAAAAACCGCATGATATCATTCGCCTGAACTTTTAAGAAGTCGATATGTTCCTTTTCCAGAAAGTTCTTAAACTTGTTCAAATCGTAACCGTAGGAATAAATCGAGTTATCGCTTAGTCCCTTTTCTACGGAAAGATATTCCTGGAAATTTTGAAGTAGGTTGTTATGTGAAGATGTCACTGTTTTTAGTCCCGTCTGAAATGTTTAACAAGTACTAAATCCTTCGGACATTTCCCCTCAGGAGAATTAAACTTTTTTATGTTGCCTAAAGGCTTTATTGGAAAATTCTAATCGAAACCTCGGACAAAAACCTCCTAGGTTTTCTTTTTTTCGAATGATGAGAGTAAAAACTTCTGTATTTATGAGACTAAATATCCGATATGTTTTTTTCTCTTTTTTCCTTTTGTTCTTCTGCGTATTCTGTTCCTCCGACGAAGAAATGATTTGGGACGCGAGAGATTCACTTTCCAGGGGAAATACGGCGGAAGCGATGCGTCTTTACGAAACGGTTTTGAAAAAAAATCCGACTCATTTGGAAGCGAACCGCACTCTCGGAATGATTCTCGCAGACAGCGGGCTCGCCCTCAATTCCGCCGCGTTTTATCTGGAACGAGCCGAATCTTCTCTTCCGGGAGATTCCTTCCTTTTACTCTATCTCCTTGAAATTCATTTACAAGAAAAAGACAGGGACAAAACAAAACGAATCCTAGAAAAATTTTCCAAAGCGAAAGACAAAGAAATGGAAAGTTATGCGATTTTTCTAAAGGACTGTCTCCTTGAAAAAAAGAAAAACGGATCTGAATTCAATCGATACAAAACGAGTATGATCCCTTCTCTGTTACCTCCGGCAAGACGGTTGTTTTTAAAATGTGAACTTTCCCTCTACGCCGATCCTCCTTCATGAAATTGTATCCTAAAATCATTCTTTCGATTTTTGTTTGCATCGCGTTAGGCGAAATTCTGATGAGAATGGTTCCTCCGAACGGTCTCGTTTACAAACTGAGAGACAAACAAGTCCACTGCATCGAAGAAAGGGAAATTCCGGAAATCATGCTTTGTCCGGATTCCGACACGACCCTACCCCATCCCGCAGGTTTTACGTTCCGAGTTAGGGTGAACGAACGCGCGGAAAGAATCGTCTCGGAGGAAAAGACGATACCGGGAGCCAAACCCGAGGTTTGGTTGATGGGAGATTCGATCGCCTACGGTTTCGGACAAAACGATTCGGACACGATCGCCTGGAAATTGCAGGAGGCTCTCACCGGATTCCAAGTTCGAAACCTAGGAGTGGATTCTCTCGGCACAGGCGGAGTTCAAAGAAAAATGGAAAGAACGATTTTTTGTAAGGATTTTTCGAAGAAGGATTGTATTTTACCGAAAGCGGTTTTTTGGATCTATCATCCTTCGGATTTACAGGACGTTCACAGAGAATTCTATTTAAGAAATTCCGCATATGGTAGATGGCTCTTTCGAGGTTCGGTTTTTTTATCCAGATACAGCGCCCTTTACAATTACTTCAAAATCCAAAACGAAAACGGAAGATTGAAAAAACTCCGTGAGAACGGTCCCGAAACGATTCCGGAAACCCTTACCGATTATCCGGACGATCATCCGTCTTTCCAAGAAATGAGGACCTTCTTTGACGTTTGCAAAAAACTGAATATTCCATTGACCGTGGTTTTGTATCCGAACGGAACCCATTCCTTGTCGATGCCTCTTGTTTACACTCCTTTGCTGGATCGGGTCGCCACGATCGCAAACCAAAAAGGAATTCCGGTTTTAGACACAAGACCCGATTTTATACGGGAATACGATCGAAACAAAACGGACTTTTATCTCCAGAACGACGGTCATCCGAACCCAACTTCCGCGAAACTGATCGCAAAAAAAATATTAGAAAGAATTTCCGTTCCGTAAATTCCGTCTTTTGAGGTCTCTGTTGAAAATAGAATGCGATAAAACATTCCAACGAGTTTTCCATGAAAAAGGCGCAGTCCCTTCAAAAAAGTATTTTAGAATATTCTAAAATAACGTAGTTCGGTATAACGAATGCGAAAGCGATTGATGTAGTTCGATACAAAACCGCCGATCTTGCGTCAAAATAAAAAATCAAAACTGAAAATAAAGAAACGGCTGACTTACGGTCACGCTGTAGAGAATAAAACCGACGAGCAGCATCATTCCCGCCAAAGGATAAACGACCCAGGGTTTACTTTGAAGACCCTCCATCCAAGTCGGCCTCGTTTCTTGAAGGTAATCCGCTCCGAATAAAACGACGACCGCGGAAAAAACCGCAAACGGAACTTGAATGGCCTGACCGTTTTCCAAGGCGAAAGTCCGCTTCATCATCGCAAACGCAAGTTCCAAACTCGTATTGTATCCGTATTCGGGTGACGGTTTGGCTCGGAAAAAAAACATAGAGAAGGAAAAGATCAAAAACGAATACGAGTATTTGAACCATTCCGGAACTTTATCCCAACCTCGTTTTAAAGTGGAAAAGGAAAAAACAAATCTTTCCAACACCATCACGAATGCGTGACAAGCTCCCCAGAAAATAAAATTCCAATCCGCCCCGTGCCAGATTCCGCTCACAAACGTTGTGAAGAACACGTTAAAGTAAGCTCGGAAAACACTCACTCGATTTCCGCCCAAAGAAATGTAGATATAATCTCTGAGCCAGGAGGAGAAGGAAATATGCCATCTTCTCCAGAGTTCGGTGATGGTTTGCGCGAGAAACGGTCTCGTAAAGTTTTCGGGTATGGAATATCCCAAAATTCTTCCGGTTCCGATCGCAACGTCCGAGTATCCGGAAAAATCGCAGTAGATCTGAAAGGAAAATAAAAACGCCGCTATAACCAAGGAAAGGGAATCGTAAACTCCCGGATTGGCGAACACCGGGTCGATAGCCAGAGAAATCGGATCGGCGACGAACGTCTTTTTAAAAAGTCCCCAAACAAGTTGTCTGATTCCGGGCAGGAGATTTTCTTTTTTATAGGTATAATTTTCCAAAAATTGATGGAGCATATCCTGGGCGCGGATGATCGGCCCGGCTACAAGCTGAGGGAAAAACGAAAGAAAAAGTCCGAACTGAAACAGACTTTTCGCTCGAGGTACGGTTCCGCGGTACACGTCCACCGCGTAGGAAATAGCCTGCAGCGTAAAAAAGGAAATTCCCATCGGAAGGATGGCGCCCGTTGAAGAAAGATAGGAAGGATCGCAAGGTTTCGAGTCCGTAAATACGTTCCAAGCGTGAATGGAAAAATCCATATATTTGAACACGTAAAGTAACGCTAAATTTCCCCAAACCGCTACATTCAAAAATAATAATTTTATAAATTTTGAATGTGCGTTTTCCATCCCTTTGACCGCGTAATACGTCAATACGATCGAATAGATCAAAAGAAGAACAAAAGGAATTTTGAATATGGCGTAAAAATACAAACTCACAACCAAAAGCCAAAACCGTTGAAATTTAGCCGGAAGCCAAAAATAGAGTACAATTACGAGAGGAGCAAAGATGAAGTATTGAACCGAATTAAAGAGCATTTTTTTCCAATTCCTTGAGCTGCTTTTCCAAAGCCCGTTTTGCCCATCGATTCCCGAACACGGTCAAATGTCCGTCTTCCGGTATGAAATAATCCCGAATCCCCGAAAACTTTTTTCCTCCCCGAGTTTCGATCGTTTCCCCGCACATCTCTCCGGTTTCTTTTCTGAGTTTGAGTACGGGAACTTTTTTCCTTTCAAAGTAAGCGGCTGCACGTAGCGCGTAGTTTTCCAAAGGATGATAAAGACCTCGGTTTCTACAAAAAATTTCTTCCACCTGGATCGGCATCAGAATCACAATCAGCCGAATTCCGTTCGACCGAGTGTATTCCACCATTTCGTCGTACGCTTGTTGTGTGATTTTCGGAAGAGGTTCGAGAGAATCGAGGGAGGGTTCTTTATCCTGACAAGAAAAATAATCCGGGATCGGTTCGGGACAATATCGACTTTTATATTCCTCTCGGCTCATGATATCCGGATTGGGAGCGGAAGATATATTCCGTTTTTCGAATGTTTTTTGCGCGTTCGGATCACATTTATTTTCCGGGGTTCTAAAGAAGGAATCCTTCATATATTTTGCGGGAGTTTGTTCGACGGTCGATTCGGAGGAAAGTCCCGTGGAATTCCATTCCGATCTCATACGAAACGTCGTGAACGCAATCTGGACCTTCAACTGTTCCAATGCCAGTTTCAAAGCCTGAAGTGTATAAGAGGCGCGGGAAAGTTCGAATTGAATCCGAAAATTTCGGTTAAAACTCGGGTCCTGATTTCGGATCTCGTCCACCTCGTCGTCCGAAAGCATTCCCTTGGCCCTGAGTTCCTCCGGAATCGTAAAATCGTTTCCGGAAACGAAAAAAAGAACTTCCTTCAAGTTCTTTAACTTGGGAGCCATGTCTTTCAGCCTTCGAACCGCACCTAAGGAACCGTAGGCGTCCACGGCCAAATTCATCGTTTGTCTCGCTCCACCTTTCAACTCGATCCCGTTCAACTGATGACAAAACGTATCTTCGTCGGAAACTCCGAATCCCATTACAAGGCTGTCCCCTAAACAGGCGAGCTGGGATTTTTTCGGATCCGGCTCTTCCAAACCTCTCATTCCGAGGGAATTGGTTCTGAATCTGCCTTCCCATTTTCCCGCAAAATGTCGGATGTAAATGTCCTGGTTGGGCGCCAAGTCTACGTAATAAACCGGATTGTATCTGTGAAGAATCTTTTGGTCTCTATAAAATTGAAGGGAAGGAGACCTGAGGACGTTGAGAAGAATTTCCGTTCCCAAAAAAACGAGGATGAAAAATGCAAGGATGGACCCTGCCCAGGAGAAAAATCCTTTCATGGATAGAGGAGAGATTGGAATACAAGGCTTGTCTGGCAAGCGAATTCTCCCTTTTCTCCTTCCGGGTCAAAAACCTCATATCGGATTTTAGTTTGTTAGGAATTGAATACCAAACCCTTGCTTCCTCGTATCTCGCTCGTAACGAAAAACTAGAAAACTCACAACTTCCATCGCGGGTTTAGAGAAGTTCAAATTTATGTTCCGATGACTCACTGTGCGTAAAAAATTTCTCAAAACGACCTCGAAAAAAGAATCAGAGAAAAACTTTCAAAATTCTCCCAGGAAAAAAGGATCTACTTTACAACCGAAGAGTCTAAAAAGAGATCAAGTTTAGAATCATTCTAATTCGAGGAAACATGGCCCACAAAATTGTTATCATAGGTTCCGGACCAGCCGGACATACGGCAGCGATCTACGCTGCAAGAGCCAACTTAAACCCGTTGATGTACGAAGGTTTTATGGCGGGTGGAATCGCTGCGGGCGGACAGCTCACGACCACGACCGAAGTCGAGAACTTTCCCGGGTTTCCAAACGGAATCGACGGAACCCAATTGACCCAACTCTTCCGGGACCAATCCGTCAAATACGGCACCAAGATCCTGACCCAAACGATCACCAAGGTGGACTTTTCCTCCAGACCGTTTCGACTCTGGTCGGAAGACGAACTCATAGAAGCCGAAGCGGTCATCATCGCGACCGGAGCGACCGCCAAAAGAATGAACGTAACGGGTGAAGATTCCTATTGGCAAAGAGGAATTTCCGCCTGTGCGGTTTGCGACGGAGCCCTTCCGATTTATAGAAACAAAGAACTCGCCGTCGTGGGCGGAGGGGACTCGGCCGTGGAAGAGGCTTCTCACCTCACTAAGTTCGCATCGAAGGTATATCTAGTTCACAGAAGAGATTCCCTTCGAGCGTCCAAAATCATGCAAAAGAGAGCGACCACTCATCCTAAGATCGAAATCATTTGGAACTCTCAAGTCAAGGAAGCCAAAGGAGACGGGAAAAATCTCACTACCCTGACTCTGGAAGACACGGTAAACGGTCAAAAAAAGGAACTTTCCGTCGGAGGGCTTTTTTACGCGATCGGTCACAAACCCAATACGGATATTTTCCAAGGAATTCTGGATTTGGACGAAAGCGGTTATATCAAAACGATTCCCGGTTCTACAAAAACGAGCATCGAAGGAGTTTTCGCCGCTGGAGACGTTCAAGACAAGATCTACCGTCAAGCGGTCTCCGCTGCGGGGTCCGGTTGTATGGCGGCCCTCGACGCGGAACGTTGGCTCGAATCCCAAGAAGAATAAGAATTTTAGAATATTCTTATTCTTTTGTGAATCCGAATGATCCGTAAAAAGTTCCCCGTAAGTTTTTGCAAAATACAATCGATTTACTCATCGAATCAGAAGTTCGTTCGGTGTGGGACGGGACTTACGGAGATTTTCGGTGAAAAAACGGTTCAAAACCGTAAAAGATTGACAGGTTTCCGTGGGAACCTCCCGCGTTTTTCTTTTCGGGTTTTGGGAGTTTATCCGATTTTCAGCGTGAAAACATTGGATCGCAAGGTGCGCTCGGTTCCACAAATCTCTCAATTCTACAAATTGCATTGCGTCAAATTTAAAAAACAGAGATATGTCAGGGATATTGAGTCAATGGGCGTTGTCAGTCATCGGCCATGCGGATCTGTGTAAATGACGTTAGAAAAAAGCTCAACGTCAAACACGCGTTAGTTTTCATTACAGGCCATCAATGGATTCGGTAATCCCGCGATCTTTGAGATCCTTTTCACTGAGCCCAGTGATTCGGAGAATCACTTCCAACGTGATTCCTTCCGAAAGCATATTGCGTACCATTTCGATTTTACCTTCGATTTTACCTTCGATTTTACCTTCGATTTTACCTTCGATTTTACCTTCGATTTTACCTTCGATTTTACCTTCGATTTTACCTTCGATTTTACCCTCTTCTCTCAGTTTTTCAGCGGTAGTCATGCTCAAATCCTCGTATTTCTCTAATTTAGATCTGTTTAAAACCTTGGAAATTTCCTGTGGTTGAATTTCTCGGACGTTATAGATATATAAAAACAGTTTTTTGAGAATTTCAACCCTTTTCGATTCGTTTTGAAGACTCCCCAGTAAATCCAACGATTCACTCAAATGTTCTAAAAACTCGTCGTCCCCTTCCCAAATCTTTTGGATCACTCCAAAAACCACGCGTAAGGCCACACTTTCCAACTTGTCCAAATCCGTTTTAGAAAGATCCAATAGATCCAGTTTGAAATCGGGAATGTATTCCCCCAAAGCCAAACTCTCCTCCGGTGTCAGGGAAAATCTCCCCGAAAAACGATTTCCTAAGGTCCAACCTTTTTGACCGTGATAAAAAACGAACGGCAAAATAACCGAGTATTTTTTCTCGTTTTTATACTGAGACTTGTAAATGGCCGCGATATAACCCAAAAGCTGACTGAAAACGGATTCGTCCAAATAACTCTTGTGTTCGAACAAAAGATAAACGTTGGCAAAACCGCCCGATTTTAACGGGATCTTAAAAAGAAGGTCCGTTTGTTCCTCTTTGAGTTTTTCCGAGATAAAATTAGAAGATGAAAGCTCTAATTTAGATAGATCTAATACGTTTTTTACCTTAAGGGGCAACTCGCAGTCTAAAAAAGAAATCGCCTCCGTTGTTTCTTGAAACATCTCCCGGACAAATCTGTCGTGTGGATTAGTGATCTCGGACATGATCTTTAAAAATTGAGTTCTCCTTTTTATAGTGTTTATCGTTAGAGAAAGCCGGAAAAAATTTGGAAAGAGAAAACTTTCACGATCGTTAGAAAAGGACGTATAACGCGGATTTTAACGGGAGACGATTCTTACGTCCACTTTACCGGCGACAAAACGAGTTTCAAAAATCAAAATTCTTACGGTTTATCGACCAAAATCCCTCTTGCGTTTCGAATATCATAAATATAGAATGTGATTTCGGGAAGTTTCGAGTTAACCGCTTTTTTCTTTTTGGATTCTTCCTTTTCCTCTTCCAAAGAAACGATCATCACCAATCGTTCCTTACCGGTGGAAGGCAGAATTTTTTCCAAGGAGTATTTTCTCGGAAGAACACCCACGAGAGTGGCGGTTCCGGGTTTATAAACAAAAACCTGTCTGCGATCTTTTTGATTTAAAAATCCGTCCTTGTTTGTATCTTCCGTCATTCCGACCAGGATGAGATTTTTTCCCGTGGAAATTCCCGGAGCTAAAACCGAAACCGATTCCGACTCTTCGGTCGTTTCTCCGATTTCCCCGTCCGTACCCGTAAAATAATCCCAGATATAGACGTTTCGATGAAACAACTTACGGGAAGTCCCGGATGTTAAATCGATTACGGTAAGGTTTCGAGCGTGATTCAGGATTTTTCTGTGACCCGCGACCGTTTCTCTGGAAAGTTCAAACGGATAAAAGAGATAACGTTCCCAAAGTACCACGGAATGATCGAGCAAATCCCCGCTTCGATCCGCGGGAGTCGGAGGTTCTTCTTTGGAAGAACCCGGCTCGACTAACTCCACACCTCTATCTAAAATGAACCAGCTTTTGGAAAGAGTAAAAACCAAAATCCCTAGGACGATGATCCCGAACGTGTAGACTCCCAGCCGGATTTTTTCCATGAGTAGAAAAAAGCTCGGGAAAAGACCAGGTCAATGAAAAAAAGCTATTTCGTCTCTAAGGCGTAAGAACGTTCCGGGACGGTCAGATAAGAGGAAATTTCACCCGTATCTTCCCGATGCCTCGTGTTCTGATTGAAGGTATCTAGAATGATCTTTCCATCTCGAACAAAGTTATAAAGATAATTTCCGGGTTTCATTTTTTTGATGAGAGTAAAAACTTCCTTATCTTTTTTTAAAACGTCCTCTTCCGGATCCCAATGATTGAAGTCGCCGACGAGAGCAACCGTCTCCGCTTCGGGCGCATAAATTCTAAACTCGACGGTTCTGTATTCCAATTCCTCATAGGGAGAATCTTCCAAAATCCGAGTGGTTACGAGTTTGTCCTGTCTCGAGGATATGGCGATCAATCTAGAAACTAAGGAACCGTCTCCGTCTTCCACCGAATCGGAGTTAGACGGATCGTGCGTGAATAAACCGTCCACTCTGAATTTGTATTCCAGTATTTTGAGTTCTTCCCGAATCGTATCCCTACTCTCCGGATCGAACACAGTATAAAAAACTCCGTGATCGTTTTTCTTCAGTGGAATACATCTCCAAAGGGAAAAGTTTCCGCAAACGGAAACGTCCTCGTTTTCGATTCCTTCAAAGGTGAATAAAATCCCCCGGTTGAGAAGTTTTCCCGTTTCCAAAGATAAGGAAGAATCCATGTAACGAATGTATCGAGGAGCCACCGCCTTTTTTAATTTTTCCATCTGCCAGTAGTAGTAGATCTTTTCCTTTTCCACGGGTTCTAAAAAATCTTCGTAGTCTTCCGATGAAAAGGATCCGATCCAATTCCCCGCGTCATCGGCGCCGATGGCCACGCTAATCGTTAAAAGTAATGTTAATAAAATTTTAGTGATTGGGATCGATCTCATTCTGGATACAAGTTCGATCAGTTTTCAAAAAAGCATGAGGCAAATCCGAAATCTCTTCCGCAGAAATCGAGTCGAGTTCGATAGAGGACATAAATTTTTTTTTCGATTCGGATCGGGTTTACTCGGTTTTGAAATGAGTTTTTTCCTTGGAGAATTTACGAGCCTACCGATATAATTTAGCAGGATATCATGGCTGAGGCGAATTCTACCCCACTGAACGAAGCTGAATTAGAGCAAATTCGTTCTATTTTAGAGCCTCTATCCAAAAACCCGGACATTTCGGAAGAACTCAATCCGATGCTTTCCGTATTTCGTCAGAAGATGGGATACGGAACTCAAAAACCTTCTCAAGAAGAAGAGGAAGAAGAAACACAATTCCAAGAACCCAACCGAGACACGGACGAAGAAGAAGATTTCGAGGATGAATCTTCCGAGCCCGAAAGCCCGAAAAGACCTCCTACCAAAGTTTTCGAAGACGATGACATCGATTTAGACGAACTCTTAGCGGAGCCTACACAAACTCCTACGGATGATTTTTCATTTGATGAAGAACCTGTTCCCCCAATCGCCGATTCCGGTGAAGCCGATCCATTTGCGAATTTTGACTCCGAACCCTCTCCTACGACGTCGGAAGAAACGGACGCACTGGAAGATTTCGGACTTTCCGAGGAACAACCCGCGCCGACGGATGACTTCTCTTTCGGAGAAGAAACCGCAGCGGACCCGTTTGCCGATTTGGGCGCCCCTTCTGCCGAGGATCCTTTTGCAGGAACGGGAGAAACAACGGAAGCGGATCCGTTTGCTGGAAGTGGTTTTGGAGCGGAGGATGCCTTTTCACCCACTCCGTCTTCCGAAACGGATCCGTTCGACACGTTTACTTCTACGCCGGAAACTTCTGCGGATGATTCCGACCCATTTGCGGGAATGGAAGAAACGGAAAAACCCGCCGGGGAAGACGATTTCGGTCTTTCCGATTCGCAGACTTCGGGAGGCGAAGATTCCTTTGATGACTTTATGTCCTCGGAGCCGACGACCGGCGGGGGAGACGACGATTTTTTCAGTTCTCCCGCAGACTCCCCTTCCGATCCGTTTGCGGACTTCGGCGATTTAGGTTCTCCCGCCGGTCAGGATCCTTTTTCGGATCTTTCCCCATCCGCCACGGTTTCCGAAGATCCTTTCGCGGACTTTACTCCTTCCGAAGACACGTTATCCGACATACCGGCTGACGCAGACCCCTCTTTCGATTCTTTCAGTTCCGACTCGGATGCAGGCGGAGAAGATTTTGATTCCGGAGGTCTGGAAGCGGACCTACAAGGACTTGCGACCGAAGAAAAACAGGAAATCGACAAGGGACTCAAAGACGAAGAACTTGCTATCATCCAAAAGGAAATTCTCAGATATCCGCCTTCCCTTCGTCGTGCGGTGATCGACGCGATCGTTCAAGATCGACTTACTCCCAGAGATCAAAAAGGGCTCTTAGAATTAATCAAGATCGAAAGTTCTCCGGAAGAAATCGCGGACTTCCTCTCGGGAGTTCTCGGAGAAACCGTTTCCGTTTCCCAAAGAATGAGCGGTTTTTCCAAAGACGGGGTTCCGATCATCTCGACGGATCCTCTTTATACAAAAGAAGGACTTCAAAGACAAAAAAAGGCGATCCGAAGGACGATCATCACGATCGCCGCTACGCTTTTCTTTGTAGTCGGCGGAACCTTATTTTACAGAAACTTTATCATCCCGAATCAAGCGGCTCAGTATTACGATCAAGGTCTTACTTTGATTCGTGAGGCGGGAGCGTATCCGAAAAACAGCGAGGCCAGGAAGAAAAAATTTCTAGAAGCGGAAGAATCCTTTGCCAGAGGGGAAAACATTCTTCCGAATCATCTCAAATATTTGAACCTATACGGCGTGGAATACACGAGAGTCGAAGAATACGATCGCGCCTTTGAAAAATTATTCGGCAAGGTCAGTCCCGATTTCGGCGCGGGTACGGAAGAACCCGCTTCCAACTCTTGGGACAAACGGGAAAAGGTTCCCATCATCGCTTTTGCCAAAGGGCAAACCTGGGATAACGGTAAACTTCCGATCGCGGGTAAAATCGGAAACGAAAATCGTATGATTCTTTTCGCTCAAGACGGAATCCAAAGAAAGATTTTAAAGGCCGGAGCCTATATCGTGATGCGTTTGGAAAAACAAACACACGATCATCCGACATATAAGAATCTGGGAAGATTTCATTCTTCCATCATGCCTTCCTTTACGGAATCCTCTCTCGGAGGAGGAAAGTATAAAAACGATCAACTCGCGATCAACTTTTTTAAACAAGTTTTTACGGACGGAAACGAACCTTACGAAGAGGAATCCACTGCGGGAATCGCAAAGATCTATTACAATCGAAGGGAATTCGGTAAGGCCGCTTCGTTTTACAATAAGATCGTTGAGATCGATCCTTCCAGTCCGGTCGGAGAAGGCGGCCTTCTCTCCACTTACATCGAAATGTGGAAGGAAGACGGAAACCCTCAGTTCGTGATCAATCATCACAGACAGATCAAAAACAATCTGGATATCGAAAAAAAACTTTCTCTTCACGTTCTTTCCAAACTCGCTTCGTTTTACACGGACTTGAATAAAAAAGAATTAAGAATTCGTTATAATATCAATCCGATGGATCAGGTTTCCGGTATGGAAGTCAACGACAACGCCCTTCAAATTCTGGATCTCATCTATCATAAAACGGAAGAAGATCCGGTTACCGGAACTAAAATCGAAGGTTCCGATTACGCCGAAGGATACTATCAAAGAGGCAGATATTTTGCTTCGATCAAGGAATCGATCCAAGCCAGAAGATTTTTTGAAAAAGCAGCCGCTCTGGATCCGGCGCATTTTCTCGCGTCCGTGGAACTTGCGGAAAACGCGATCCGTCAGGCAAACTTTTCCGAAGCGGATAAATTGTTAAACGAATCCCTCAAACGTTTTGAAAACTACAAACAAAGTTACGGAGCGAGAGAAGAAGACGAAACGCTCATCCAAGGAAACGTCGGTCGGATCTATTTTGATAAGGCGAGAATTCAGTATTTATCCGCGGCGGGAATTCATGAAAAAGATAAAATCACCGAATTTCCGGGCCGTAAGATTTATCCGTTCCGAGCAAGAGCCGCTATGAATACGGCCGCTAAAACGAGATCCATGGAACTCAAAAATTCCCTGGAAGGATTTTCCAAAGCGGAATCGGTTCAAGCCGACGAAAACGAATTCACTTTGATCCGCAGATGGAGAACCCCTCTTCCCGCCGGAATCCAAAGAGAACTTCGTTATTTCAAAGGTTGGGTGGATTATATGAGCGGGGATTTTGCGACTTCCTTGAACGAATGGTCCGGCTTTGAAGACGAGGACGAATACAATCATCCCACGTTACTGATGGGTAAAGCGAACGCCTTTTTTTATACGGGTCAGTATAAGGCGAGTTTGGGAAACTACCTCAAGGTTCAAGACGATATGGAAGAGAAACTTTTGAATATGGGGCTTCCGAAACCCGACGATCCGTACCATCAGGAAGTCTACCAGACGTTAATTGCCGCTTACAATAATATAGGCGCCGTTTATGAAAAACAAGGCAATACTTCGGAAGCTCTGAAACACTACTGGAAAGCGATCGAAACCGCTAGAAAGATCAACGAGGTTTCCGAAATCGCGATGTCCAACAAGGACCTTATGTTTAAAAAAGAAGCCATCGGTCAAGATCCTCTTCTGGAAGACTGGCTCTCCCCTACCTTGGACAGCGTTAAGAAGTTGGCGAGGGAGTAAGAACTTTTTGACGGCGGACTTCAGGTCCGTTAAAAGTAAATTCCGAGAAATCTCGCCCGAGTTAAAACGGATTTAGGGAAATCCTATATTCCATTTCAGGCATTTTAAAAGACTTAATAGATTTGTAAAATTCTGGATTTTGTATATAATATTTTTTTGATAGAGTTGTTGAAAAATGATTCCCTGTCTGTTCCACTTCATTGAAACGGACGATCGAAGTTATTTTGTTAATCCGAATAAAGAAATTTTTCAAGAACTCTAATAAAAAAAATTTTCAAACTCGAACTGCGCGATCATTTCCGATTCCATAAAAACATCCGCTACTATTTTATAGGAATGATTAGATAGACTCGAACACGTTTCAGAGTAAACAAAACATAGGAAACCGACAATACATTCCAAAATCAAAACGTTAAGGATTCAGAATATTCAGTTTCGATTGAGCGTCTAACTTTTCCCGAAGCGATTTTAATAGAAATTGGAACTTTGCGACCTCTCCGGAGGAAAGAAGTTGGTTCGTCGTTTTTTCCCTGGAAGAGAAACTGAAAGTGATTTCCTTTGTTTGGGCGATCTTATCGGCGACATCCGTCGGAACCGAAGAAGTAATTCGAATCGAATCCGAATAATCGGTTCCCGTTTTACGAAGATTGAACCAGGTTCCGTCGAGTTTTATGGAAACTCCGATCGGAAAACTGGCCTCGAAGGAACTGGGATAATAATCCAAGTAGATCGTCTTTTCCGAATTTAGATTTTTAAAAACACCTCGAAAATTCAGGGACTTTGTATCTCCAAAGGAACAAAAAAGATAAAAACCCGGACAAAGAGGAGCCGAATGGAATAAAACCTGTTCGAGAGCCGGTTCGGGAGTTTGACGAATCGTATCGCCGGAACAACCGATTCCCGAAAACAAACCGACACAAAGAAGAGTTGTAAAAAATAAGATCTTCAAAAGTTCCCCCGAAAATTTTCCCCCAGTTTTTTCGGAGTCTCTTGGATTTGAAAGAATATTCCCGTGAATTTTTTTAGAAACCCTCGAAGTCGATCCGCAAGATTTGAGGATAAATCCGAATCCGATTCGTGAAACCGAAATTGTTTTTCCAATCGATTTCCTTCTCACTTTTTCTTTCGGATTTTTTACTTCCTATCTTTATGTTGATAACCACAAGGGAGGTAAAGGCTAAGATTCTCCCTAGAGGGAAAGTCAAAACAAAAATTCAATTTTCAGAGAACTACACTCTTGAAACCTTGGTAGGTACTATGATTTCATTTCCAAAAGATAAGATCAATGTTCTTCTTCTCGAAAACGTCCACCAAGACGCGTTTGATATGTTCAAGAAGGACGGCTTTAATGTCCGTCTTCTTCCCGCCGCTTTTTCGGAAAAAGAACTTCTGAATGAAATCGAAAATATCCACGTTCTGGGAATTCGAAGTAAAACCAATGTGACTCCGATCGTTTTAGAAAAAGCCAAAAGACTTCTTACAATCGGATGTTTTTGTATCGGGACCAATCAGGTGGATCTTTCCGGTGCGGAAAAAAAAGGGGTTCCGGTCTTCAACGCTCCCTATTCCAACACTCGTTCCGTTGCCGAGCTCGTGATCTCCGAAGTTATCATGCTTGCGAGAAGAGTTCCCGATCATATTCGAAACACCCATTCCGGAATTTGGAATAAAATTTCCAAAAATTGTTTCGAGGTTCGAGGCAAAACGATCGGGATCGTCGGTTACGGTCATATCGGAAGTCAAGTTTCCGTTCTCGCCGAAGCGATGGGAATGAAGGTCATTTATTTCGACGTTCAGGCGGTTCTTCCTCTTGGAAACGCAACTCCCGTTGAAAGTTACGAAGAACTTTTAAAAAATTCCGATTTCATTTCCTTTCACGTTCCGGAAACTCCTCAGACGATGAATCTCTACGGAAAGAATGAAATCGAAATCACCAAAAAAGGCGCGTACATGATCAATCTTTCCAGAGGAAAAGTCGTGGATCTGGAAGCGCTTGCGGAAGGAATTAAGGCGGGTCATATCGCCGGTGCGGGAATCGACGTATTTCCGGAAGAACCCGAATCGAACAACGATCCTTTCCTAACTCCGATGCAAAACCTGCCTAACGTGATTCTTACTCCGCATATCGGAGGCAGTACGGAAGAAGCCCAGAGAAACATCGGCTCCGAGGTCGCGAGCAAACTTTTGAAATTCGTAAACAACGGTTCCACTACTTTTTCGGTGAATTTTCCGAACTTGGAAATCACTCCCTTGCCTACGGGTCAGTATAGAATTTTGAACGTCCATAGGAACCAGCCGGGCTTTTTGAAGGACATCAACTCTATGGTCTCCGCAATCGGCGCCAATATCAGCTCTCAGCACTTGGGCACCAGCGCGGAGATCGGTTATCTGTCGATGGTGATCGACAAATCGGTAGGAGACGAACTGAAGGAAAAAATCGAAAAACATCCGTTTTCGATTAAAACTCGGATCCTTTATTGAACAAATTGTCTTTGCACAAAGCAATTTGCCAAAACCAAAACATAATGGAAATTTAATATAAAAAACATCCCTCCTTAAAAGAAATTTTCGAATTTTGCTTGATTGAATCGATTTCCTTTCCATAGGATCGTGCCATGCACTATAACAGAATTCCAAACACAGTCACCGTGTATCTGAGCAAATTGGCCGATCAAAGCATTCGGCTGGCTGAAAATATTCTGAAAGGTCTGCTTCATAGAACCGATTCTCCCGTTGAACCGGGTACGGTTTTAGAGCTCAAACTCGGAACCATCAGTCTTTCCGGAGGGATTCAAATTCCGGTCAAAGTGATTCGTTGCGAAAAAATTTCGGATTCGGAGTACGATCTCTACTTGAACTATACGGAAAGGGATTTCAACAAGATTCAGGAAATTGAAGATTTGATCCGGGATCTTTCTTAACGAACATTTCAAGAACAGCGGATTGACAAAGGAATTCATAAAAAAATCCTAATCTTTATGAATCCATTCTCCTCAATGCCGGAGGCGAATTCAAAAGAATTTGCAGAGTATTTTCAAAAGCAAGACAGGTTCTCTTACAAAATCGGATATAACGTTCTTTCCGTAAGTCCCGGAAAGAGCGAATACGAAATTTCAGTCGATGAATCCTTTTACAATCCGCTTAAAATCGTTCATGGAGGCGCGCTTTTTTGCGCGATGGACAGTTCCGCAGGAGCCGCCATGGCCGCTTGGATTCGATCCTCCGATTTAAAATATAAGTTTGCTGCGACTGCGACCGCTGAAATCAAATATCGAAAAAGCCTTACGAAAGGTAAGATAAGAATCCGAACGGAAATCACCGAACAAAAACGTTCCATCGTAAAGCTGACCTCTCAAGCCTTTGACGAAGATGGAGACTTGGTCGTGGAGCTGTTCTCTACCTGGATCGTTAAATTATAAAATTAGAATATTCGAAAACGGAAGTTCGATTTTCATTCGTTCCCAATTCGAATATCTTTCGGTTTTTATAAAAAACCTAACTTTGATTTTTCAAAAAAGCCCCGCAAAGGATCGCTGCGGGACCATTTTATTCGGAAGTTACAGCAAACTTATATTAAGCGACAAAAAATTCCGCACGACTGATGTTTGCAAGTTCAACGGCGCCGGTAAGATTTTTTGCAGGAAAATAGACGATCCGTTCGCCTACCATTTTACGATTGCGATCTAATTCCACACGAGAACCGTCTTTGAGATGCAGGACGATATCGATCCCGCGATAGTTAATGTATCTTTCTAACTGACTCTTAAACTTTGCACCTTGTTCTTGCATGAAAACATCCTTTAAAATTGTTGAAAGAATGTTCCGGAAGTACGGATGAAAGTACAAGCTTTTTTTGTTGAGGAGGCGTTTTTTTATTTCTTTCAACGTGCGCCGTTGTTCGCAATCGTTTTCAAAAAGACTTCCGAGAGCGTTTCAGCGAACGAGCAACGGACTGTTGCGAGTAGCTCACAACGTAGTTGTGAAATCAACGCGATCTATCGAACGACCTATCTCACGACCCATCGGGAGTGAGATTGAGTTTAGGAAGTGAGATTGAGTTCCGAACGACCCATAGTCAGGAGGTTACATTAGCCAATCTCTTTTTGAAAGTCTTTATGAAAAGGGAATTCAACTCATTACAAAATTAAAAAAGAATATGAAGAATCAGTGAATGCCCTTGGTCGACAAAATTGTTTTAAGAAAAAAAGCGATCATTGAATCGGTTCATGATGAGCTTAAAAATATCTGCCAGATTCAACATACCAGACATCGCAGCTTTTTCAAAGGGGCCGTTAATCTTTTAAGCGGTTTAGTTATATTCCTTTTTCCCAAAAAAATCATCTCTGAATTTGAAATCTAAAGACAATTGCCAGTTCTTACTCGCTCCTTAGGCCGAACTCCGTTAGTTTATAAATCCTCCAAAATCCTTCATTTTTAAATTAACTATAGATTTAGACTAATTATAAATTTTGAAAAAATTAGCCCGAGTCTTTTTTTAGAATAAGTCTAAATTATAGACAAAAATGGACTCTCGTGAAAGATTGATCACATGAAAGATTCTTATGAAAGAAGCAAAAAAATTCTGGAGGAGGCCGGAATCAACGTTACGGTTCAAAGGTTACAGATGGCTAATCTTTTACTCTCAAAACCTCAGCATTTAACGGCCGACCAAGTCTTTCAGTTGATAAACGAACACATACCAAACGCTTCTCGCGCAACCATATTCAATAATTTGAAACTGTTTGCGGAAAAGGGAATTGTTAACCTTCTGGAACTCAAATCCGGAATCACTTTGTATGATTCTAACGTAAGTCACCACCATCACGCGATCGACGAAGAGACGGGAATTATCTACGATGTAAATTTGGACTCGAAACTCCAGGAAAGAATCCTTTCGGAACTTAGGAAAGACTTCGAGGCAAAAACGGGCAGTTCTCTCGAAAATTGTAATCTTCTGATCACTCTCAAGGGAAAAAAGAAATAAAACGCAAACTTTGGAGCGGTTAATGGATAGGATTTTACGTGTATTAAAAATCTCTAATAATGGAGTATTATGAATTTTGAGACGAATCCTCGTTTTAAAGGCGGAATTTTGGCCCCTCTATTATATAGTTCTGAGTAACGCAAGTTTGGCGTAAAAAAAAATCTGGAAACACCCATTCTATCTTCAAAATCGTTATGAAAATTCCGAAAATCACCGATCTTAAAAAAGGATCAGGAGTGAAACATGCTTAGAGGAATGTACACGGGCGCGAACGGGATGATTATCCAACAAACCCGGATGGACGTGATTTCGAACAATCTTGCCAACGTTGATAAAACCGCATTCAAACGAGACACGACCGTATTTAAAACATTTCCGGAGCTTTTGCTTCATCGATTCGACGAAGACGGAGTCGGGAAGGTTCCCATGGGATCTTTCGACACAGCTCCGGTAGTCGGCAAACTCGGATTAGGCGGCGAGGTCAACGAAGTCTATACTCGTTTTGAACAAGGCGCCGTTAAGAAGACGGAAAATCCATTCGACATCATGCTCCAGGACAAACCCGGGAACGAACATCCTGCATTTTTTAGCGTTATAACAAACCGAGGCGAAAGACTTTCTCGAAGCGGCGCTTTTGTCATGGATACGAACGGTTATCTTGTCACCCCGCAAGGTTTTCCTTTGATGGGTGAGAATGGACCGATCCGAGTCGCGAGAGGAAATTTTTTGATTAAAGAAAACGGCGAGGTTTGGATCAACGGAGAAATCGGCAATGATCCCGTAAACGGAACTTCTCTGGATAAGAATCGTTTTGAAACTCCCGTCCTTTTAGATAGAATCAAAATTCGTACCGTTGAAAACCCACGTCATCTTGACAAAGAAGGCGACTCTTTTTATGCAGATACCCCGGAATCCGGAGAACCCATTCCCTTTGAACTCAAAGACGAGCCTTCAGTCCTTCAAGGTTATCTAGAAGCGTCTAACGTGAGCGTCGTTACCGAAATGGTTGAGATGATCGAAGTCAACCGCTCTTATGAAGCCAATCAAAAAACGGTTCAGACTCAAGACAGCTTATTGGGCAAATTGATTAACGAAGTGCTCAGATAACGTGAGTTCGGTTTAAACAAGAACAACTTTACCCTGTTTGTAATCCACGGTCACATTTTGACCGTCGGAAAACTTTCCGTCCAAGATGTAACGACTAAGAGCGTTTCCTACTTCTCTTTGGATCAAACGTTTGAGAGGTCTGGCTCCATACTCCGCGTCGAAACCGGCTCTGGAAACATAATCTCTGAGGTTGTTCGTAAACCGAACGTTTAAACCGTTCTCCCTAGCTTTATGTTTCAATCCTTCCAACTGAATGTCCGCGATCTTGTGAATGACGGAATCCGTAATCGAATGAAATAGAATCACTTCGTCGATTCGATTTAAGAACTCCGGCTTGAAATGTTTTTTCAAACGTTGTTCAACCAATCTCTCTTTCTCTTCGGAACTGTAATCGGAAGAACCCAAAACATCCGATCCGATATTGGAAGTGAGAATGATCACTGTGTTCTTAAAATCAACGTTACGCCCCTTTCCATCGGTCAATCTACCTTCGTCCAAAATCTGAAGAAAGATATTGAACACGTCCGGGTTCGCCTTTTCGACTTCGTCGAAAAGAATCAAAGAATACGGTCTTCTCCTTACCGCTTCTGTGAGTTGTCCTCCCTCGTCATATCCGACGTAACCGGGGGGAGCGCCGATCAATCGCGCCACGGAGTGTGCTTCCATATATTCGCTCATATCGATCCGATACATCGCGTTCACGTCGTCGAACAGGAATTCGGCGAGAGCCTTTGCGGTTTCCGTCTTCCCAACTCCCGTAGGTCCGAGGAACAAGAAGGTTCCAATCGGACGTTTCGGGTCCGCGATTCCGGCCCTTGACCTTTGTATCGCTTCGGATACGAGCCGGAGTGCGTGATCCTGTCCGATCACCTTTGTCTTTAAAACATCCTCCATCAGTAGAAGTTTTGCTCTTTCTCCTTGAAGCATTTTGGAAACGGGAATTCCGGTCCAACGAGAGACGATGTTTGCGATGTCTTCTTCGGAGACTTCCTCTTTCAAAAGTCGAGACGCACCTTCCTGTTTTTTTAACTCTTCGTTTGCGGCTTCAAATTCCTTCTGAAGATCGACTAACTTTCCGTATCGGATCTCTGCGACTCGGTTGATTTCCCCTCTTCTTTCGGCGTCCGCTTCCAAGTTCTTGTATTTTTCGATCTCTTCCTTGATTTGTTTCAAACGACCGATTTTGGATTTTTCCAAATCCCATCTCGCTTTTAAGATTTGAAAATTTTGTTCTTGTTCCGAAAGATCTTTCTCGAGCGTTTTCAATCTTTCTTTCGAAGCGGGATCTTGTTCCTTTTTCAAAGCTTCCCTTTCAATCTTTAAGGATTGAATCCGTTTGCTCGCGCGATCCAATTCTTCCGGCATGGAATCGATCTCGATCCTCATCTTGGAGGACGCCTCGTCGATCAAATCGACGGCCTTATCCGGAAGAAAACGATCCGCGATGTATCGATTGGAAAGTGTGGCCGCCGCGATCAAAGCCGAATCGAGTATTCGAATTCCGTGATGGAGTTCATAACGTCCTTTGAGTCCTCGTAAAATCGTCACAGTCTCTTCCACCGAAGGTTCTTTTACGTAAACGGGCTGAAATCTTCTTTCCAAGGCCGCGTCTTTTTCTATGTATTTCTGGTATTCTTTGAGAGTGGTGGCGCCTATACAACGCAGTTCACCTCTGGCAAGCATGGGCTTGAGCATATTAGAAGCATCTAATGCTCCTTCCGTCGCACCCGCTCCCACAAGAGTATGAATCTCGTCTATAAACAGAATGACTTCTCCGTCCGAAGCCTTGACCTCGTCTAACAGCGCTTTCAACCTGTCTTCGAATTCTCCTCTGTATTTGGCGCCTGCGATCATGGAACCGAGATCCAAGGTATAAATGATTTTGTTTTTGATTCCTTCCGGAACCTCTCCTTGAACGATCTTATTCGCAAGTCCTTCCACGATTGCGGTTTTACCCACACCCGGTTCTCCGATGAGAACCGGATTGTTTTTCGTTCTTCTGGAAAGAACTTGAATCGTTCTTCGAATCTCTTCGTCCCTACCGATAACCGGATCGAGTTTTCCTTGTTTGGCGAGTTCGTTTAAATTTTTTGAATATTTTGCAAGTGCGTCCGTTTTTCCTTCCGGTGAATCGTCCATGATCGTTTTTCCTTTTCTATTTTCCAAAGTAATCTTGAGTAATTTAGAATATTCTAATCCTAATTTTAAAAATTCCTCCTTCAGAGGTCCGGAGCCGTTTTTCATGAGTCCGAGAAGGATATGGTCCGTGGATAAATATTCGTCTTTGAGTTCTTTTCGAAGTTCGTCCGCGGCTTTTAAGAGTGAAACCGCCGAACGGGAAAATCCTACGTCGGCAGAAGCGGTTCCTCCGACTTTTGGAAGTCGTTTTAACACTTCCTCGGTCCTGCCAAGAAAGGATTGAGGATTCAAATTGAGTTTTGAAATCAAAAGGGGAACGAGTCCGTCCGACTGCGCCAAAACTTCCTTGAGAATATGTTCCTCGCTGATTTCCGGATTACCCGATTTTTCCGCAGAAACTTGCGCATCGTGCAAGGCCTCGTTTAATTTTCCAGTCAGTTTATCTAGTTTCATTTTTCAATTCCCCACTTTCTCAATGTAGAATTTAGACTCCCCCATCTTGAAAAGCTCTCATTTTTTCTGCCATATTGACACTATTAATTTCCCTCTAACTCCTAACCCTAACTCCTAAAACCTAGCCACTAGTATACACTATGTCCCATTTTTTACGAAATCCGCCGCTTTTCCTTTGACAGAGAGGGGTTTGGACTGTGTTTTGCAAGAAAACATCATGAAACAGGAAACCCCGAAAGAAAGCTGGAAATCCAGAACCGGACTCATCCTCACCGTGGCGAGCGGGGCCATCGGTCTCGGAAATTTCATCCGATTTCCAGGACAAGCGGTTGCAAACGGCGGCGGGGCCTTTATGGTTCCCTACATCATCAGTTTCATTCTGGTCGGAATACCGGTCTGTATCACCGAATGGATCATGGGAAGAATGGGAGGTCGCACCGGTCACAGCGCACCTTTTTTATTCAAGAGTTTTTTATCCGGATTTCCTCTTAGAATCGTCGGAGCCATCGGAATTACGATCCCGATTCTTATATACGTATATTACGTTTTTATTGAAGCCTGGTGCCTCGCCTACTCATTTGAATTTTTGACCGGACAAATTCAGTTCAACGCAAACGGAAACACTCCTCAGTCTGAAATCATCCAATCCGCGGGAAATTATTATTTGGATATTACCGGGGCCAGACAAAACGGGGATGCAATTTCCGGAAAAATCTTTTACGCCACGATCGCTTGTTTCGCTCTCAACTTCTCTTTAGTCTACCGCGGAATTTCCAAGGGAATCGAAACCTTCGCTAAAATCGCGGTTCCTTTGATGTTGGTCTCTTCGGCGGTCATTCTCGTTCGGGTTCTTACGTTAGACAACATCGAGTTAGGTCTCGGGAAGATGTGGAATCCGGATTGGTCCGCACTTTTAAAATCTCAGGTTTGGATCGCGGCGGCGGGTCAGATCTTTTTTACTTTGTCTGCGGGTTTCGGAATCGCGCTCGTTTTTTCGAGTTATCTCAAACGGGATAACGACGTAGTTCTCTCTTCTCTTTCCGCCGCTTCCTTAAACGAATTCGTGGAAGTTGCAATCGGAGGAATGGTTACGATCCCGGTCGCCTTTTTATTCTTAGGTCCTTCGATCAACGACTTCGGTATGTTCGGAATGGGATTTATCGCGCTTCCTTCCGTTTTTTCCTTGATGCCGGGCGGACAATGGTTCGGCGCCATTTGGTTCTTCGTTCTTTTTCTCGCAGCGATCACTTCTTCGGTTACGATGTTACAACCGGGGATCATCTTTTTGGAAGAATCCTTCGGACTCAGAAGACGCACTTCCTGTTTGATCTTATTTTTATTCACCGCGAGTCTTTGTTTTCCGATTCTTTACTTCAATCAAAACTTTCAGGCGCTCGAACTCGCTGACTTTTGGATCGGAACCATTTTGATTTTTATTCTGGCGAGTATTCAAATTTTCATCTTCGGTTGGAAGGTCGGAGCCAAAAAAGGTCTGGAAGAAGGAAACGAAGGTTCCCATCTCGAACTTCCGAAATTCTTTTGGTTCGTAATTCAGTATGTCACTCCGGCTTTTTTACTCGTTATCTTCGTCGCGTTCCTCATTCAAAACTTGCCGGAATATTTTGTAAAGATGAACGGAGATGCGTTGATTGCAAAAGAAATCGCAAAAGGAAGAGCGATCACCGCCGAAATCGCAAATGCACTTCGAATACGCGCGCTGATTTCCAAATCCGTTTTTTTCGGAATCCTACTCGTTTTCAGTTTGATTGTGCTTCTCGTACACTATGCTTTGGAATATAAAGAAAAGAGAGTACATTCGAAATGATGTTCTTAGCGCAAGAAAGTCTGAGCTGGCAGGGAATTTCGATCATGACCCTTTCCCTGTTTTTAGTGACCGGTCTTTCCGTATTTTGCATTTTCAAACTTTTTAAAACTCGAAACCATTGAACCGTTCCACAGAATACTTTGATAAACTTTCTTCGATCTGGGACGATTTCGAACCGAGAGAAGGACAGATCCAACTTTCTCAAAAGATAGAGGATTCTCTCTTTAACGGAACTCATTTGATCGCAGAAGCGGGCACCGGAGTCGGTAAGTCGCTTGCGTATTTGATTCCCGCGGCCCTCGCCTCGATCGAAAGAGAAGAGCCGGTCGTCATTTCCACGGAAACAAAATCCCTTCAACAACAGCTTCTTTTAAAAGATATTCCGATGGTTTCCAAAATCTTAGGAACGGATCTAAAAGCGGAAGTTGCGATGGGCGCGTCCAATTACGTTTGTAAACGAAAGATGAATCACGTGTTACGAGACGGGACCTTCGGTCCGGAGATGATTCCTCATTTGGATTCTTTCAACCGATGGATTCAAACCACCGAGTCCGGAAGAAAGCAGGAATTTACCGGAACGGCATCGTATGATTTTTGGAGCCGAGTCACGAGAGAAGCGGATAACTGCCTCGGAAGAAATTGTCCCAACTTTTCTCATTCATATTATTTTTTAGAACGAGAGAAGTGGAAACGTTGTAACATTTTGATCGTCAATCATCATCTTTTGGCGGCGCATATCGCGAGCGATTTCAACATTCTTCCCGAATTCAGTCGCGTGATTTTAGACGAGGCGCATAACTTTCCGAACATCATCGGTTCTTCCTTTCGTCAGGAAATTCGTTCTCAGGAAATTCAAAAACTTCTGCAACAAATCTGGCTCCCGAATAAAAACACGGGGGTTGCGGTTTCGATCGGTTCGAACGCTCTGAAAGAACTCGTGACCAAGGCCGCAGACGCGCTGACCGTTTTTTTCAACGCGCTTTCCGGAGAAGTTCCTCTCAATTTTTACAGTCCTCAGAGAATCAAAAGACCTCTGAAGTTGGATCGGGGAGCGTTTGCCGCGATACTCTCCGAAATCGCCGAAATTCTCCAGAAACACCTTTCCAAACTATCCAAGGACAGCGAGGACGTTTCCGAAAAAGAATCCGCTCTCGTCTTAGAGATGTTAGGCGGAAGGACGAACGAAATCGCGACGGGTCTCGAAACCTTTCGCCAAGTGGATGATCCGGGTCTTGTATATTGGATCGAACCTCCCGACCAAAATTCGAAGGAAATATATTACAAAATTTGTATGGAACCTTTGAGTCCGGACGAGATCATCCGGGACTTGTTCGTTTCCAGAATACAATCGGTCGTTTTCACCTCCGCGACTCTTTCCACTTCCGGAAACGATTTTAAATACTTTCAAAAAAAAATCGGCAACCTCCCTACTTCCAATCTTACCGTTCCTTCCCCCTTTCCGTATCAGAAGAATGCGCTTCTGTACGTTCCGAAAGAAATCCGGGATCCGGTGGGAGATCCGGACGGTTATCACGCCGATCTTGCAAAACAAATCCTCTGGCTCGTCGAACTGACTCGCGGAAACACATTCGTACTTTTTACTTCTTTTAAGTCTTTGAAACTGGTCTACGAAGCGATTCGTCCCCACACGGATCTTCCACTCTTCTCTCAATCCGACCTGGGACCGGACGGGGCCAAACAGATGTATCTCGAAACTCCCGACAGCGTTCTTTTCGGAGTTTCTACGTTTTGGCAGGGAATCGATATTCGAGGAGACAAACTCAAATCGGTGATCATCGCCAAACTTCCGTTTCAGGTTCCGAACGATCCGGTCCTGGAAACCAAAAGCGAAAAGTTAAAAGAATCCGGCGGAAATCCGTTTGCGGAATTACAACTTCCTTATGCTTGTACGGTGCTCAAACAAGGATTCGGTCGTTTGATTCGCTCCGGAACCGACACGGGGATCGTTTCCATTTTGGACCCGAGAATGTTCACAAAAACGTACGGAAAGGATCTTTTGCGTTCCCTTCCTCCCGCCAAACTGATTCAGAATCGGGAAGATTTGAGAAGAGAATTCGTCAATCTGCCGAAATAAATAGAAGACGCATTTCTATTTTTTTTGAGTACGCAGATGAATTTTACATTTCGATTTTTTTTAATTCTCCTCCTTTGGATTCCGATCCAAAACTCATTCTCCTTTGAAAGCAGGGATTTTACCGATACGGTGATCGACTGGAAAAAAGGGGAGATTCAGAAAATTCTTTCCTTCAAACTTCCGAAACTGACCTACTCCGTGGAAGATCCGGATTGGGGCGCGGAAAACACGGCAAAAAATCTGACCGAAGCGAGAAAAAAAGCTTCCTCCTACGCGGAAGAGGAACTCAAGAAATTTCTTTTTCGAAAGATCGACACCCTCAAGTTGGATTCGGAATTTACTCTTCGTGAAAAGATCAAAGAAGATTCGATGTTTCGGGAAGTTTTCAACCAGATTTACGAAATCGAACCGATTTTTTTCAACGTCGACTTTATCGAAAATCAGGCGGTCGCCAAGGGTCTCGTTCCATTCAAAGGGAAACGAGGAATTCTAAATTACGTTTTTCTTTCCTTCGAGTCTGAAAATTTTCCGGAATATCCGGCTCCTACGTTAAGCGCGGAATTCACTTCCCTGATCGTGGACGCGAGACATCTGAAGTTGGATACGGCTTTGTTTCCGGAAATTCTTTCGGAAGAAGGAAACAGTCTTTATTCTCCTTATTTCGTTTCCAAGGAGAATGTGGTCAAAAACGGTTACGTGAGTTATATGAAAACCCCGGAAGAAGCGTTTCGTTCTCGGATGGCCGGAACCAAACCGTATTTCGTTACCGCGTTAAGCGTCACAGGTCATTATCCGGTCAACCCCGTGATCGCGGGTGAGGACGCGAGAAAAATCCTGGCTTCTCCGAAAACCAAAACGGCTTTGAAAAATTGTAGAGTGATCATTCTGAAAGATAAGTGAACATTTTAGGAATCTAATATTTTGTAGAAGAATCGAATTTGTCGGAAGGACCGGATAAAAAAGCGGCGGAAAATTATACTTTAAGAAATTATGATTTTATAATATACAAAAATTTATCAAATTTTCTTCCCGACCCTCCCACTAAGAGCCGGTCTCAAAACTGGTAGATTGTTTCTCAATTCCAGCTTATCTCAAGTTCTATCAAAGTTTTGAGACAAGCTCTAAATCGCATTATGAAGCGGGAAAAGTATTACGAGGATGTCGGAACTCCGACAAACGTTCTACCGTAAATTCCAAAAACCTTCCCACCAAACTTGCGTTTTCAAAAGCTGTGAAAAACGAAAAGGTTCCGCGTATCGAGTCCATTCCACAGGAATTTCTTCCGCTGAATACGAATGTTTCCCGTCGCATTCCAGCTTTGCGCGGATCTCTACAAGAATCGGTCGATTTTTTTCGGAAAGTCGATAACGAAAATATTCTCCGCAATCCCCCATCCCTCTGTATTTGATAAAAGCTATAAACTCTTTGGTCTCAGGTTTATAAAACCGAACGATCCTTTCACTCTCAAAACTTTCCATATGAACAAATCCGTTTTTCTCTTCAAAGTTAAAGGCCGGAAACGTTAGAATTTTAGTTTTTGCAGGAACGGATCTTTCATCGTATATAAAATAAACGTTATAATGATTGTAAGGCGCGGATAAACATAATAACTCTCCTAAAAATTTACCTTCGGAAAGCGGAAAAAATTGAACCGGTGAACGGCCTAGAAAATCTGCATATAGGCGATAGCTCATAAGACCATCCTCGCCTAACGCAAGTTCGTTGTATTCGCAGTCCTTCGGAAGTTGTTTTCGTAAAGTATCCAACGCCTCCGCACAAATTTCTTCCGGATGTTTTTCTTTGTCTTCCGGAGGACGTGCGGAATATTCGCAGTCGCCGGGCCAAACGACCGATAATCTTTTAAATCCGGAGTGGAAAGAATTTCTTTCCTGCTGTTTGAAAAGAATCTTGTTTCCTTCGATCAAGTAGAACGCAAAAAAGAGAGATATTGCACAGAAAAGCGCGATCAAAGAAAAAAGAAAACGTTTGGATCGCAATCGATAGGAAATCATTTTTCTAAAAACTTGTCGCAACCCCGTCGAGCGCCAATAGAAGCGAGACGCTTTAGTTTTCTTCGAGCGCCAATAGAAGCGAGACGCTTTAGTTTTCCGCGAGCGCCAATAGAAGCGAGACGCTTTAGTTTTCTTCGAGCGCCAATAGAAGCGAGACGCCCGAGTTTCACAAAAATGCAAGTGTTCCGACAAGAATCATACTTTTTACTTGCAAAAAGTATGATTTTCTGATAGAGAAAAACCTCCGAGTCTTCCCAAAATCAGGGGAAAACTCAACACAACACTTCCTATGGGGCAATGCTGTCAATTTAAGAAAAAAGACTAAAGATTAAAGAATTTAGTACGACAAGAAGACATGGGCAAGAAAGAATAACAGTCATAGGCGAATTAGAAGCTTGGATATATTCCAGAAAGATTCTGGAAATCGCGCGAATGAAACCGAGTGCTTTTACTCGGAATCGTCAACTAACCCTACCGAGGTTGCTTATAGCCATGATAAACTTATTAAACAAAAGCTTAGCGGTCGAGTTATATAGATATTTTAAGAATTTAGGAAAGAAAGCTGTGACGAAACAAGCGTTTTCCTTAGCGCGGGAGAAATTAAATCCGCAAGTGTTTGAATCATTAAACGAAATATTA
>NZ_AOHC02000056.1 GCF_000332415.1 Leptospira weilii serovar Ranarum str. ICFT | reverse complement strand
ACACCTAGTATCAGTCTTTTTCAAAGATTGATAAATGTTGCTAAGTCTCCGGGATTCAAAACAATTACTTGAACTCCTTTGTTTAGTATTGATTTTGCAATTCTAAAAGATTGAGATCCTGCTTCCAGGCCTACGATATCGTTCGACGTTAACCATTTTAATAAATTGTTAATTCCGCTTTCCGTTGTGCTGAATTGTCGACGTTCGAGCGAGTTCTCCGAATTGATTCGAACTACCTCTAAACTTTTTTTACCATAATCAATTCCTACATACTTGACTTCTTGACTGTTCATTTCTTTTCTCCTAAAATGACAGAGGCGGAAGGTCTTAACAAAGCCGGGTGATATCACCAGCACTCCTATTCGCGGTCGACTTTGTTTAAGCCGCCACACTTTGGTTTGCGGTGGCCGATTTAGATTCATCTATGGGTCGGGGTCTAAACCCCAAGGGAGCGATCAATCTGCCACCGGCCTTCTTGACTCCGTCGAATCAAGAATATCACACTTCGAACTGCCTTACGTCCAAGAATCATACTAATCTAAGGGGCGCGTTGCAGCTCGCGAATTTCGTTTCGGATTTTATTGGGTTCGACCAAACGACAGACTCTAAAAACAAAGTTCAAAGCCGGGTTTACTTTTCTTTCCATAATCTCAAAATGGAAACATTTCCCGTAATTGAATTCGATATCGGGAATTAGACGGTGTATTGTTTTAAGCCCAGTTTTTCGGCAACCTTGATTACCCGATTGTCAAAACTATTAAATATAAAATTTGGTAATCGAAATATCTCTTTTAAGTATATCGCGGTGGCAACGTGAATTCCATCTAAAGAACGGCAATCGGAAATATCTTTTTTGATTGTTATAATCGACTCAATTCGTTCATCAACTCTGACTAAATTGCATTCAGAAAGAAGTTCCTTTAATTTTTTCTCTTGTTTGGAAATCCAATTACTTGGTAGCGATTTCCTTTGGTTTTTAAAGTAGCGTCTCAATACAATTAGCCCTTCAATAGAAGTCAATATAGAGCTCGTTTTTTCCGCCGGTTTATTCCAAATGAATGCCGCCTTATCATAAAAATTGTCTTCAAAAACTAAGGAAAGAATCACGCTTGTTTCTATATATTGAACCATGCCGAATTAATCGTTCTTTGATTCTTGATAAATTCGCCACCAATCAGGTAAACCTCTTTTCTTAGATTGATTCGTCGACTTATTGACGATGGAGGTTTTGCGTTTAGCCGGAACTAAGCTGCCTTCTTGTATTAATTTATCAAATGTTTCCTTTATTTTATCATCCGAGTAAGAATTTAAATCCGGTATCTTAAGTACTGCTACGACTTTATTGTGCTCGGTGATTAGTACATTTTCACCTTTCTTAACTAAATCAATATATTGACTTAAATGAGATTTGAGTTCGCGAATTCCAACAGAAATCATTTTTTATTTATAACCACTGTGGTCATTATTGTCAATAGAATATTTTAATCTATCCTTCTCATTCCCCGAGGTGGGTTTTGAGTCTTCATTAAAAACTTCTAAATCAATTCGTTATATTTCGTAGATTTGTTTAGTCGAGACAACGACGTTGTATGGTTCGATTTTCCTTTTTC
Source organism: Leptospira weilii serovar Ranarum str. ICFT (assembly GCF_000332415.1). Classification (GTDB taxonomy): domain Bacteria; phylum Spirochaetota; class Leptospiria; order Leptospirales; family Leptospiraceae; genus Leptospira; species Leptospira weilii_A. The sequence goes on along the minus strand of NZ_AOHC02000056.1, from coordinate 35,904 downwards.
ACTGAGAACTTTTAAAATCGGCGCCGTCGCATTTTGAAAATCCGGATAATTCGTCTTAGTTTCGTTCTTTAGTAATTTTTAATGAATGACGTTTAACTTGCAATTCCACCCAGGTTTCAGATTTCTCTATGTTTCTCGAGAATTGACCGTCGGAAAAATTTTTGAAAAACAAAAAAGGAATCACGTTACTTAACGAAGCTGACTTGCGTTGAAAAGTCGTTCGTAGACCCTTCCTTCGATAAAAATTTTGAGAAGATCCCGATCCACGTGATTTTCCTTCGCTTCCATTTGCAGAATATCCAATGCCCTTTCCAAAGGAACGGCCCTTTTATAAGGTCGATCCTTGTCGGTAAGCGCGTCGAAGATATCGGAGATCGTCATAATTTTCGATTGAACCGGAATGGAATTTTCGTCGAGCCCTCTCGGGTAACCGGTGCCGTCCAACTTTTCGTGATGCGCGTGCGCGATGGAGGGAATCATTTTCAGATCCCCCGTCCAAGGAATCTTACTCAAAAACTGAAACGTATGTTCCACGTGGGATTCGATTTCCTTTCTTTCCGCAAAATCCAAGGATCCTTTTTTGATCGTTAAAAAACCGAATTCATACGGAGAGATCAAACGCAGCTTGTCCCCGCCCGTAGTAAAATAATTCACTTTCGCAATTTCTTCCAATATTTGAAAATTAGATTCTTCTAATATGGAAGGTTCGTTGGAATCGATCACGATCCGATACATCTGATCGAGTTTTTGGTATTCCACCTTAAGTTCGAATTCGAGGGAGGTTTCGTAATCGGAAAAACCGGCGCTTCCGTGTTTTTTTAAAAAGTCCGTCTTTTTCTGAAGAATTTTGGATTCGATGTCTTTTTTGACGTATTCGAATCTCCAACGTATCAGTTCGAGTTCGTAGTCTTCCAGTTTTTTGGATTTGACCAAAACTTTTTCCCGAACTCCCACCTTTCCGAAATCGTGAAGCAAGGACGCATAACGTATTTCTTTGATTTGCTCTTTCGAAAACTTAGCGTCCTTGTATTTACCGTCTTCGACGGAATCTACCGTTTCCGCCAAACCCACCGTAAGAAGAGCGACTCGAAACGAATGACCGCTCGTAGTGGGATCCCTGGATTCGATTGCGTTTACGGAGGCGGTCACAAAACCTTCAAAAAGGGTTTCAATCTCCTTTAGAAGATTATTATTCTGAATCGCAACCGCGGCCTGTCCCGCAACGCTCATCACGAGTTGAGCGGAATAATCGTCGAAGGCGAAAACGTCCTCTCCTTTCATCTGCTCGACGGTCAGTTTTTGATTGAAATTTCTTTTTTTGTTTATGAGTTGAATGACACCCACAACTTCGTCCCTATGATTTTTCATAGGAACTACCAACATGGATTTCGTATGATAATTGGAAAGGACGTCGAAGTTGCCGTTGAATTTATATTCGGCGTCTTTGGGCAAATCATAAACGTTAGGGATGTTTAAAATTTTTCCGGTGTCGGCTACGTAACCGGCAACGCTGGATTTGTTGATCGGAAGTAAAAATTCCTCCGTATCGATATGCATGGACGAAATTTTAAATCTAAGATTGCGAACGAATCCCAACTCGTCCTTTTCTACGAGGTATAAGGATCCCGAATCGGCGATTGCGATTTCCCGCGCGCTGAAAATAATTTCTCGGAGGAGTTTGTTGAAATCCTTTTCGTCCGCAAGGCTGATTCCGATCCGAGTCAGTTTCGAAATTTCATACTTGGTCGTGTTGATTTTATGCTGAAGATCGAACTGATCCGTGATCATTTGAAGCTGAGTGAACGCGTTGAGAAAGGTTTTGTTTAAGATCATATCCGAAGACGATTCCGGTAGGACCGAAAAAATCAGATCTTCTTCGATTTTTAGATCTTTTGAATGAACGTAATCCAAGTTTTCGTTCAAAATAAAACGACTTAGGATCAGAGGGTTTCTCTGAAATTGTTTATGAATTTTTCTTTGAGTTTCTTTGAGATTGGAAGCGGTCAAATAGAAGACGATGTTTAAAAATCCGACGGATTTACGGATGGATTCGGACTGAAAGAATTCTTTAAAATCTAAAAATCGCACATCTAAACGAAGAGCGATCGGATCTAACCTTTTAACTATGGAACCGAAGTCCGTGACTATGTATTTAGGAAACTTCTGACTCATCTACTAGGAATCAATGAAACCATATTAGAAAGATATAGGAAAGAGAATTTTTCTCCGAACTTTGTAAAAAAGTGGAATGAATCTATAACTTGAGATGTATGAAATTTAGATTCCTCTTCGACTCATATCAGTAGGTCGAAGAGGAAATCATTGAAAAAGAAGATTAACGTTTGAGTCCCAAGACTTCCTGGATCATCTGATCGGAAGTTGTAATGGTTCTTGAATTGGCTTGAAACCCTCTTTGAGTTACGATCATATCCGTGAACTGATCGGAAAGATCCACGTTAGACATCTCCAAAAGTCCCGCGTTGATTTTACCTCGCCCTTGTACGCCCGCCTCACCGATGTTAGGTTCTCCCGAGTTCATGGAATACGCGAACATGGTATCTCCCGCTTTGTCCAAACCCGCAGGGTTGTTAAAAACCGCGGTCGCGATTCTTGCAAGAGGTTGACGGACTCCGTTTGAAAATACTCCGGTAACGGTTCCGGAGTTATCGATCGAAAAAGATTCCAGATAACCCATCGTGTAACCGTCTTGTTTAACGGCTTTTGTGGTAAAGTCGGAGGAGAACTGAGTGATCCCGTCCACCATTCCCGCTTCACCGAGATTCAGATCGAAACTTTGAATCGCAGGATTGCCCGCGATTTTAAAAGACATCTTTGCGTTCAGCTTACCGCTGTTCATCGAGTCCACTCCGTCGGAGACGTAGACGAGTTTTCCATCGGGAGTAAAACCGAATTCCAACTCGGTGTTTCCCGGCAGTTGTGTGTTCTGTCCCCCGGTTCCGGAAACGTCCGCGGAAAGTTGAGTCGCGTCCGTCATACTCACGCGAGCTTTCCAAGTGTTATCTCGAACCTTATAAAATTCCATTTTGAATTCCCTCTGAATCCCTTGGTCGTCGAAGGTTTTAATCGTCGTTACGTGACCTCTTCTCATCTTAGGGTCCGGATCGTTGATCATCGCCGTGATCTCGTCCTGAGTCGCGTCAGGCGGAACCGCGGGCGCGGAGGAATTCAAGTTCGATTTGAAATCGATCTGAGAAGTCGCCCTCGCAGGTTCTTTAGAATATACAGGAATTATAATGTCTTCGATCGAGGCCGAAGAATTGATGAACTTATTTCCTTTATCGTCCAGTCTTGAATTCCAACCCTGAACCTTGAGACCGTTTGCGGGGTTTACGTAGTAACCGTTTTTATCGAGGTTAAATGCGCCGGCCCTCGTATAAAATTGTTTGTCTCCGTCTTTAACGATGAAAAAACCTTCTCCGGACATCGCAACGTCCGTATTTTTACCCGTGGTTTGAAGAGAACCTTGTGTCATGATCTTATCGATCGCGGCGATCAAAGAACCCAAACCGACTTGTTGAGGGTTGACACCTCCGATATTCTCTTTCGGTTCGGAAGCTCCTCTGAGCTCCTGAGAAATCATATCCTGAAACGTAACACGTTCCGTTTTAAAACCGTGTGTGTTCACGTTGGAGATGTTATTTCCAATGACATCCATTCGGACCTGGTGGTTCTTAAGTCCGGATACACCGGAATAGAGTGACCTCATCATAAAGCTGTTACCTCGATTATCCTTTGTTTATTCGTATGAATTGCTTTTGTTTTTTCCCGGAAATTTCCAGTCCGAAATTTTTTCTTCGGCCGTCGTTTTATCTTTTAACTCGGGAGCTTGTTCCGCGATTGCGGACTTTATTTCTTTTTTTTCGGCCTTTATCCGCGATACGTTAGGGGGAGCGATCGTTTCTTCCCGTAAAGGGGCGTTAGGCGTTGTTTGTACGTTCGGAGATACGTTAGGTGTCATCTCGGAAGAAGAAGCCGAAGTTATAGAAGACACGTTAGACGCTGCTTGAGGAGCCGGAACCGTCGTTGGAGCGGGGCCGGGCTGAGCCTGCGCTTGATGGAAAGCCGCTTCCTGTTCTTTGAGAACGGTCGGATCGCTCACGAGAGAGATTTGTTCCACGTCGATGGATCTTCCGTTGACGCGAACGAACGTTTTCCCTTCTCCGTCGAAAAAAAGAGCGCCCGCGATACCCGCGATACTTTCGCCGTTTACGAAGTCGGGACCGGAAACGAGTTTACCAACGAGAGAAAAACTCTGACGGTTACCCATCTTTTGAATCCCTGTGGAGATATTGTTCATCTGTTCGAGAGAAGAGAACTGCGCCATCTGCGCGATGAAGTCCTGGTCCTTAACCGGGTTGGTCGGATCTTGGGAAGAAAGCTGCGTTATGAGCAGCTTGAGAAAATCATCCTTACCGAGGGATTTAACCGTGGAACGAATTTCGATTCCTTTGAGACCGTTCTTTTCTTCCTTCTCCAGATTTTCCATGTGGTTCCGGATTTTGAAACTTCTGTCTCCTTCGAGATAACGATCTCTGGTCGCTTGTTGGCTAACGCCTGTTGTTTCCGGCATGATTTCCTCCGAGTCCTATACTTTCAGATCGAGCAGTTTCTCGGTTTTCCCATCGGTTTTTTCCGCAAAACCGTGAGACTCTGAAGAATTTTCTTCAAAAGAAAGTTCGTCTTCTTCATAAGAAGAATTTTTAAAATCATTGTTCCATTCCTCCGCGAACGCGGTTTGGAAAGAATGTGAATCTTTTCCGTTTTTATCGGAATCGCTGTTGAAAGCGAACGCCTCGTCTCTTTCCTTTACCTCGATTACGAGAGACTCAAGTTCGAGTCCGTTTGCTTTGAGATCCTGTTTTAAACTTGCGAGTTCGGCGACTAACAGCTGTTTAACGGAATCGGACTCCACGAGAAGTTTACCTCGAACGATATCCTTGTCCGTAGAAATGGAAAGAGACATCTGACCCAAGTCTTTCGGGTTCATCCGAATGCTCGCTTCCGTTTTTCCATTCTCAAGAATGGAAACTCGCGCCGAACGAATCAGGTTTTGAAAGTTTTGTTGAATGTCCTTTCTGGAAAGAACGTTAGTCTCCTTGGAAAGGGAAAAGTCTTTTCCAAGAGTTCCCGGTTCTTTTCCCGAAGATACAGGAGTTCCGATACCTTTTACGAGAGAGGCATAGGAATCCCCTCCGCCGGAACGAAACGATTGTTCCTGTCCCGATCTTCCGGACGAATTTTCGGAGAATTGACTTAAGATTGCGGTTTTAATCTCTTCTCTTCCGGAGGATTTTAGATTTAGATAAGAATCCGTTTTTTTATCCCGGCTGATCTTCCACTTTTCCGAATCGAGCGCCGGTTCTTTGGAAACGTCCGTTTTGGTTTCGTCCATACCTTTGAAAGAAGTGTTGGAAACTCCTTTGCCGTTCTCTTTGAATTCTTTAATGTCGGTTTCGTTGAAACGGACCATTTCGGATGCAGTTTTGGATTCGGATGATTTCGATTCTTGGTCTAAGTGTTCTTTTTTTGAGGATTGAGGTTTGATTTCCTTGGAATTTTCAAGAGTAACCAAAGATCCTTTTTCCGTTTCGAGGAAACTTTCGGATTCTTCCTCAAAGGAGACTTCGCTTAACAATTTAAAACTTTCTTCTTTTGAAAAGTGATTTTCGATCAGTTCACTTGTGGAAACCGGTTGTTTGAAGATTTCAACCGGATTTTCTTCCATCATTTCGGTTTGAAGTTCCTCTACGATCGCGGATTCGATTTCCGGATCGACGGTCTCGTTCGGTTTGGGGGCTTCCGCAACGAGAAACCAAGGTAGCGCGCTTACGTTAGTGGCTTCTTCGACGACTTCCAATTCTTCCCCTTCTATTTTCGGCTCTTCCGTATCCGTTCCGACTTCTTCCTTGGATCTTGTAGACTCGGTTTTTTTTTCATCGACTACTTCTTCATTCTCTTCTACTGTCTCGGAAGTTTCCGTTTTTGAGAATGTGTTTTGAATTCCGGTCAGAGTTGCATCCAATCCCTTCTGTGCGGAACCTTGTAAAGATTTCATCAGATCGAGAAAGGAATTTTTTCCGATGAGTCCTCCCAAACTGGGTATGGGATTCGGTTCGTTATGTTGTCGTGCTTTGAATGATAGATCACCGGAAATATTCATGCTGCGCTCCGTAGTATTTAAAATCGATCTTTCCCGAAATTCCTTGAAGGTTTTTTAAATTACGGAACTTTTTATGATCTATTTTTCTTTTGTAAGAGAAAATTGCGCTGCGAGACTTACTGGCGAATCGTAAACAACTCTTTATTTTAGAATTCCGTCGGAACAAATTCTCTCATTTTGTTTTTAATTTAGGTTATGTCGCGTTGAGATGAGTCCATCCCGGTATTGTCTCATAAATATTCTTTTGGTTTTGAAAACGCCGTTTGATGACATAATTGATTGCCGTGTCGGTTCCGAATCTCTTATCAGATCCCTAAAATGTGGGAACTCCAACGTTTTCAATAAAAGTTATTCCAAATCAGGAAGGAAATTTGCGGGAGTTCCCACATTTCAAGGGGTTAGGAACTATATGTCAGGGTTAAAGTTTTTCCGATTTTATCCATAACGGCACGGAGTTTACTCTTCGTTTAAAAACAGAGTAGTCCCACGTTTCCAGTGGCGAGACAGACTTTAGGGGTTAGCAGATTGACCTGGCCTAACGTGAGTGAGTACGAATACGATTATTATGTTGCAACCCAGGAAACTCAAGCGGACGCCTCTCTATGAATCGGCGTCCAGGGAGTCGAGTTTCATATTCACTCAAACTTTCTCTGCCAATTCACGTTAATGTAACATCCGATCCTTAAGATCCCTAAATAACGTGAATTCGGTATAACAAATGCGAAAGCGATTGTAGTGGAAATTCCGAAGGAATTGGAACATTATGTTGTGACCGCAGGCAGCAACACTTTAGTTCAAGCGAACAACTCAACGTCTCGCTTCTACGGTCGCTCGACGGGTCGCGAGCTATTTTAGCTATGAAATTCGCGAGCTGCGGAGCGACCCAGGAAACTCAGTGAACGCCTTCCTATGGGTCGGCGTTCAGGGAGCGAACGCATTGAGTTTCTTATTCGCCCAAGATTTCAACCGTCGAACTCACGTTAAATACATTAGCGAAAATGAATCTTCAAAGGTTTAAGTTCAGCCGACAAAACGGGAATCGGAGTCGCCAGACTTCCCAGGCGAACAAACACGTTTCGTTTTGTCGCGATTGGGAAACGATCGAGTTCTTGAAAATGAGACGTAAAGTGCGCTCCCTTGGCCCAAGGCCCGACAATGTCGGCGGTATAATCGTTGCGAACCAGAAGTCCGTCTTTGTCGAAAAGATAAGATTGTTTTTTACAATGTGTGTGGAGATGTTTCGGGAACTCCGCATCGATGCGAAACCTACCGTCGGCAAGTTCGACTTTTCGAACGGCATATTCTTTTAAAATAAAGGGAACGCTTGAATATTGAGTGATCGCATAACCGAAAAAATACGAAACATCCAGAGGGCTCCAACTTCTGTATTTTTTCAAGCCGTAAAAGCTGTCCCTGTAATTGAGAAATTCGAACGAAATCGGATCTTCGTCCATATTAAAAATTCCTACTTTACCATTTTTGAATACTATTTTTTTCCCGGGAACGGGATATTCCAAAAATTCGGCCGTAAAGTCCTTTGGAAAAATTCGCACGAGACCGTGTTTGTTAAAAGTTTTACCGAGTCCTTTCAGAAACGGAAGCGGGCCTCCCAAACTTTGAAAATAAAACTCTACGGAATCCAAACGATTCCAAAGTTCCCATCCACCGTATCGATCCACGATTTTTTCAAAATAATCCATGTAAAAAACCGAATTCTTTTTCATATCAAAAAATTATCCAAGAAATCAAATTCTTGCTCATGAGGCCCATTTTAGAAACTTTTTTTGCGGATTTTTTTAAAATATCGAATGCGCGCGTAATCCGAAAAAGACTTCCAACTCATAGAATACTACACCTCCTTCAATGGATTTTTCCCGGTTCTTAAAACGATTCGACATAAGGACCTGGCAATCAATGTAATTCTTGGTTTAAGTAAGAGAGACGGGACAAAAGGCGGATCTATCAACGGGATCGTGTTCTAAAAGCAGTAGCAGACAGAAGGCCCTTTGAGAAATAAGTCGGGAATATATGACAGGTTTCAACCGGGCCTGTAAATCGATGACGTGAAAGTCATATTCAATATTTATTAAATACAATATTGAAAAGTATTTTGACTTTACCTTTCCAACGGCTCTTCGATTTTGAAAGAATACAAGTATTACGGAAGGTAACTTTATGAATCAAAATGGAATTCGTTTTAGAAACGCTTTATCAATTGGAACCGTTTGTGCGGTTTTAGAAGGCCTGCTCGTTTTTTTCGGGGACCCTACGGTTTCCCGATGGGTTTTAATTCAATCGATGTTGTTTTGGTTTTCCTGCGGATGTATCGTGACTCTTGCGGAAACCGGATTGCCTAAGATGATCGGCTCGATCCTGCTCACGGAATTATTGAATTTGCCTTGGTATATAGCGTTAGTCGTCATTCCGAAACAATATTCCCATCTGGTTCCTTTGATCATAGCGAGTTTGATTTTCGGGGCTATCATAGGTTTTTTGAATAAAGTGCTAAAAACTCCCGTTCCTAAGTTTGTCGAATGAATATATTAGAACAAGAATATTCTAATTTTAGAATATTCTTTTCAAAAAACGGCCGGGAAAATATTCGAATCCATTCGAGATCGCCGGTTTAACTTTAAAACCGATCCCTAATATTATTAATTCCTAACCTCTAATTAAATTCGTATTTTCGTCTCGTATTTCTTTCAGACGCTTTTCAAGAGATTCCAATTCGCTTTCAAGATGTACTTTTTCCGAAAAGATACTTCTTAGTTCCCTTTTCATCCATTCATTTCGTCTTAATAGGATTTTCTTTTGTAGATACAATCTTTGAATCAGAATGTTGTATCGAAGCTCTTTCGGGGTTTTTCTTCTGAGGTTTTTATATTCCGTGGCGAGTCGAAGTAGGTTTCTGAATTTCGGCAACGAGCCTAAAAAAGCTTCCAATTCTGCTGGATCATACCACTTCGACATATCGCCCCCGTTATTGTGTGAGGAACGCCGCCGCCCTTTTCCGTCCGTATAAAACACAAAGTAGTGTGGGTTTTATACCGATTCAAATCGGTCGGCTGTTCGAAATAAATCCGAATTCGGGTAAAAAAATCGACTCGATTCGGATTCGAAAAATACTCACGTGCAACATTTACGTTCATTGGTGATTTATGTCAATGAATATTATCACAGTTTGAGTTTTTTCGAATCCTCCGACGTGCGAACTATTTAAAATACTTTCCGAATCTTTTTGAAAGGATTTTTGCTCTTTCGTCCACAGATATTTCACCGGTATTTTCGGCTAAATAGAAATCTTGGATGAGAATTTGTTTCGTGATTTCCTGTTTTTCCTTCGAACTTTTTTGAACGAATCTCATCGGATCCAATTTTCCCATGAGTTTCAAAAAGGGTTTGGATGCAAGTCGATTGATCATAGAAATTCTCTGGCCTTGGATTAGGCTGGCCTTAATTTCAAAAGCATCATAGTGCAAAATCGCAACCGCCCAGCAGAGTGAGCCTATGGAAAGTCCAAGAGACGACAGATAAGCTTTGTAAATCCCCAAAAACGGAAGAAAATAAATGAACATCAAAGTAACCGGCAATGCAAACAATGAACCAAAAAGTAAGAAAAAGAGTCTTACCTTATCGTTTCCTCTTTTAAGCCGCATTCTTTTCAGAATCGCCAGAAGAGACAACAGAACCCAAAAGATGGAAAAACCGATGATCAAATGGTAATTCAAACTGAAATCGAAAACGAAAGTATTCGGATCTCCCAATACCACCATTCTCTGGCTAAAAGAAGCCCAAGCGAAATAGGAAAATCCTACGATACCCAGGATCCGCGACCAAATCGGAATTTTCTGACCTACGTTCTCCATCTTTTTACAAAGAAGATACAGAATGAAAGTCGCGATGGACATCGGAAGGAACGTTATGTTCAATCCGAAGTTACGGTATTCAAGAGGAAGTGTACCTCGAAGACCTTGAATGCAGAGCCAGAGCGCCATACATAGATTCAAAAGCAGGAATAAACTTTGCAGTTTTTGTCTTGGTTTTAAACTAAAGACATAAATCCCGAAAAACAAATGGAGAAATCCCGTTAAGACTGGAATTAAATGGTTAAGGTTCATAAGCTATTCTTCACTAAAGTTTAATATTGGTCTTCACTTCTCGACTGTAGCTAAAATCGGATAAATTTCACGCGCGGGTAGGTGCACGTTAAGTGTATCCGGTCAAAACGAACCGGATCTTAAACTTGCGCACACGTTACCCTTCGAAAGAAAGACGGCGGTCTTTTCTTTTCGGCGTGTTCTTTCTTTTTCCGATAAAATTCCTACGGTATCGATTTCCTTTTCAATTCGATACGAAATCGGACAACCGGATTCGCGTCGGAAAATTTTTTGAGAAGGGAAATGCGCTCTGGAGAGAGGATCGAAAAAATAAAAGGCTTTACCGAGAATCTCTTTTTTGGCGGTAAAAACATATCTTTATCCACTGATCTCTTTTCTATGACCTAAAACAAGGCAAAAGAAGTTACTATATTTATTTTTTTGGAAATTATGACCCATGAGCAGCGACTGAACTGACATTTGAATTGATTTTTTGAAAGTTGTACTATTAATGGATTTTCCAAAGACATGTTGGTATTATTTTAATACCAGTGTCAACAAAAAAGTATTATTCTAGGACATGTTTTGAGCGAGCAAAAAAAAAGATTAAAAACCATACTCTTGAGTTTCAAAGGGAATCAAAAAGAGTTCGGAAACACGATCGGCAAGTCGAAACAGACGATCAGCGGTTGGATCAGCGGAAGATTTCCGATACCGGAAGACGCCGCCATCACGATAGAAATGGTACATGGATATCGAAGAGAATGGCTTCTTGAAGGTAAATTACCGGAAAAGGTGGCGCGTCAACAGCAGATATTGCGGACAAAAAAGAAAGAAATTGAATTTGAAGCGATCTTATTGAAAAAGATAACTTCGAAAGAGGGATTATCTAAAATGATCGAAATATTGGCAATTTTACCTAAAAAAGAATTTGAAATCGCACAAAAATTGATTTTTAGTCTGGCAAAAAAAGAAATCGAAAATAATTAAAATGATTTTCCTCAAAAAAAACCTCTCTTGATTTAAAATGTCGTTTAAGTCCGATCGATTCTTTTTGCAAGAATCTGAATCATTTCCTTCCAGCGTTGTCGCTTGACGATTCCAAGTAAATCTTCCCTCTTACTAAGATCCGATTTCTAAAATCGGAAAAGGCCTTCTCATTGATTGAATGTGCGAAAGATTTTGGACGTGTCTCGTATCGTTTTTAGAAAATACTAAAATCCAATAAATTTATACCACAATTGAATTTATATTGACTGAAATATTACACCGAAGTACTTGGGTTCAAATGTGCATTGTGATATCTCATTATTTTTCCGATCACAATATGTGGTTTCGGAATATCCGAGAGCCGCAAACAAATTTTAAGAAATATTTTCCATTTTTCTGGACATCCTTACATTCGGCACTCAGTTTCGAGTGCGTTTTTTTTCTTAAAAACCGACGGAAAACGGATTCGTGTAGCATCCAAATGCCGAAAAAGGGAATGTTCGGCGATTTTTCGATCTTATTTGCGCGTCTTATTGTTCTCCTCCTTTGCCTATCTTCTACAGGAATCGAAGCTTCCGAAAAAAAAACCTTAAGGATCAACTTGGAAACCGCGACTCAAATCGCTTTAACGAACTACTACCTCTTATTGTCCCTCAAAAACAAAAATGCCGCGATAAAGGAACTGATATCGGAAAGATGGAGGGATATGTTGCCTACTCTGGGCGTCAATATGACGAGACAGAGATACATCATTCAGGATTCGAGCGACTACATATACAACGCTATCTTACTGAACGTGGATCAGATCGTTTACGACGGCGGTAAAAAGAAGCTGGATCTCGATATCGCCCAATTGGAGGAAATATTATCCAGGGAGGATTTTAAGATTACGTCTTCGAAAGTGAGGCTGGAGGTTGAAAAGACTTTCATAAACACGTTAGTCGCTCTTGCCAAGGTCGCACTCAATAAGAAGTCGGTGGAACGGGCCAAAGAACAGTTAAGGCTCGCGAAATTGGAGGCGAAACTCGGTTTTACGACGCAGATTCAGGTTTTAAGCATCGCCTCGCGTCTTCAGGAAATCGAATTCTCCTTAGTGAAATCCGTAAACGAATATCTGAAGGCGAAGAACGATTTGAAGCTGGCCATGAGTTTGGACCATCTATCGGATCTTGTAATAGAAGGGGACTTACTGACGGACTTTTATATTTCCTATCCCGATTTCAAAAAAGATACGCTGATAGCAAACGCGCAAAACCAAAGATCGGAAATCGTCAGAATCAAAATTAACAATAAAAAATTAGCGAAGGAACGCGAGCTGGCCGAAAACGCATGGATTCCTCAGATTTCGGTCGGTGGTTCCTATGGAAGAACCGGCGTTACGTATCCTCTACAAAACGATACGTGGAACGTGAACGTAAAGGTCGTATTTCCTTTGGGCGGCTCCACAAATACGACGACTGAAAATCTCGGTATGCGTTATAACAACCAAGCGAGCAGCGGTTTTGCCGGTACGGTCAATCCTAATTTTAACGCCGCCACATCCAATAATCTACAGGTTCTCGATAACATGAGTTATTCGAGAAAGGTTATGGAAAGTAAGATTAAGATGGGTGATTCCATCGCCGAAAAAAAACGTTTGGAACAATCCATCGCGATCGAAGTCGAGAAGGCGAGCGACGTTGTCAAAGAATCCTACGATTTAATTACGATCGGAAGCGGAATGGTTTATTTTCGTTACGAGAGCATGCGTTTGATGAGTACCAAAATCCAAGTCGGGGAAGCGAAAAGGTCGGACATACTTTTCGCCGAAACCGAACTTGTGGGCGCTCAGGAAAAACTCGTGGATGCGATCGGAAAATACTGCACCTCCGTTTACGAATTGGAATGGGTATCGGGTTTACAACCCGATTCGTTGAAGTTGTTCAATTATAAGCCGAATCACGGAAATACGATTCTTCCGTTGATCTTACAAAACAGACCTATTCCCAAATCGAAAGTGAGCGAAAATTTCAAAGTTAAGGACATCGAAGAATATTTCAACTCCTCGGATACCGATCTCGAACCGGACGGGAGTTTATTGGACGCATACGACCCCCTCAAAAAGAAGTAAACCTATGAAACAGAACAAACAATTCAAACATATCATTTTTCTAATATTCTTATCCTGGATCGGTTCGTTTCTGATCGATTGTAGTAAACTCGAAAATAAATTCAAAAACTGGATTCCCTTGGATAATAATCCCGCCTCCCCGAAGGTGTTGTATTCCATTCCCTCTCCCGGACAAACGGGCGTTTTAAGGGATCAAAAAATCGTAATGACCTTTAACAAACCGATCGACGAACAGAGTTGTATCGGAGCGTTTTCGGTTCAACCCGGAGTGACCGGACTTTTCGAAGTCAACGGAAGCACTTTGACGTTCACGCCGAATAAAAGATGGCAAGGCGGTATAACGTATTTGGTGAATCTTTCCAATCGATGCGAGGACCAGGAAGGCCGCGATTTGGAAAAACCTTACAGTATCAGCTTTTCGGTTAGCACGGACGTTTTGCCTCCCGACGTGATTTCGATCGGCGGACGAAAAAACACGACCGGTTGCCTTATCACCGATCCCATATTAGATTTTGTTAATTTTCCAAATAACTTTTACAGTACGACGGACGTTTGTATCAATACTCCGATCGTTGTGAAATTCACCAAACCGATGGACAGAGGTACGGTCGAATCGAATTTTCTCACCGTTCCTCAAATGGTCGGATCGTATGTTTGGAGTAATAACAATACGATTTTGACTTTTACGCCTAGGGAAGCCCTTACGACCGGTCTTACGTACGTTTTAACCATTTCCCAAACGGCGCAGGATACGTCGGAAAATCCTTTGGGTAAAAACGTCTCCGCAAGTTTTACCGTCGGGACGGAAATCGTGAAACCCCAGGTGCTGATGCAGGACGGCTTTATACAAAACGCGGGCGGTTGTTCTCCGGGTACACTTGCTTCCACGTTATTTCCGGGCGGTCTTTTTAACGCGGTCGGTTTGTGTTCCGGCATCGTTCCGGGTTTTCAATCCTCTCCGATCATCATTGATTTTTCGGAGTCGATGAATTTAGCGACGACGGATTCGAACATCAATATATCGCCTAACATCAACGGTATCAAAACTTGGTCCGCAAGTCCGAACGGCGCCTGCGGTTCCACAGGTCCCTGCGGAACTACGAGCAGACTCACGTTCACACCCGTAACTCCTTGGCAACATTCCGTTACCTACACCGTCTCTATCTCCGGCAATTCTACGGACGTCGCGGGCAATCCGGTCGGTCAAAATTATTCCTTTTCGTTTACGGTCGGTCAGGATTTTCAAATCCCCAGAGTGATTTTTCAGGACGGTTTTGTAAACACCGGAGCGGGTTGTGCGCCCGGAACCCTTGCGTCCTTGCTCGATCCGATCAACGGAATCCGAGATAAGATGGGAGCTTGTTCGGGTCTTTCACCGGCTTCTGCGAACACTCCGATATTCATTCATTTTAGCGAATCCATGATTCAATCCACGATCGAAAACTCGTTGAATATTTCTCCGAATATTCTGGGAACAAAAACCTGGCTTACAAGCGGGAACGCGTTATGCGGTTCTACCGGTCCCTGTGGGAACGGCAGTCTTTTGGTTTTCACTCCGAGCCAAGATTGGCAAAACACTACTTACACGCTTTCGATTCCGGGTTCCGGGATGGATCTGGACGGTAATACGTTAGGCGCCTCTTATTCGTTTTCTTTTACGTTCGGAATCGATCTCCTTCCGCCTAGAATGGACTTTACGACCGGTCCGTTGTTAAGCGACTTGGCTCCCGCCTGCGGGAATTTAGGACTTACGCCGATTCCGAATCTTACCACCAATATATGCAGTCAAACGAACGGAACCAAGTTTAGAGTTCGTTTTAACGAACCGATGGATCAAGCCGCCACTACGAATGCGTTTTCATTGACCCCGTCGGTTACGGGACTGATCACTTGGCCTACGCCTACCGAGTTGTTATTTACTCCTTCTCAAAATTTGAATTTGTTCGCACAGTACAAACTCACGATCAGCACCGCGGCTAAGGATCTTGCGGGTAACGCGATGATTTCCGAGTTTATCAGTTTCTTTACCACCGGAAACGGAGGCCCCGTAAACGGTACACCTCCTACGGTGTTGAACGTGTTATCCGACGTCGCGACCGGACCCGGAGGTTGTGACGGGGGAATGGACGATTCCTTGTCCGCGTCTTTCGTCACCAACGTTTGTACGGACAACGTGGGAACGGGTCAAGGCGCCTCATTTGAAATCATTTTCAGCAAAAACATGAATCAAAACGTAACCTCTCAGGCGTTTTCGATCAGCCCGAACGTTTCGGGACTGATCTCTTGGACCTCTCCGACCACACTTCGATTCATCGCCGCTCAATCTCTCAATCCGAACACTCAATACGTGATTTCTATCAGTCAGAACGCGGCGGACTCCGGTGGAATTCAGATGCAGAACGGATACGTTCTTTATTTTCTTACCTCCGCACTCGGAGGTTTTCCGGCGGTTAATTCCATTGACGTGTTCTCTGGAACGCCCGCGAATTGCCAAGCAGGTCTGGGTATTGTCGCTAACGTTCTAGCGGCGACCGTGAACAACGGATGTACGGGAAACCCGGCCATCAATCCGATCGTGGTCACTTTTTCCGAGCCGATGAATTCGTCCTCTCTCCGATCCGGATTTTCGATTTCCCCTTCGGTGACGGGACAGTTTACATTTCCAACCGCTAACCAGATGGTTTTCACTCCGGACGTAGCCTTTCAGTACGGGAGGAGATACAATATTTCTCTTGCGACTTCCGTAACGAACACTTCGGGTAAGGGGCTGAGGAATCCGGTCAACGCGACGTTTGTCGTGGGTGCGTTGGATTCGAACCAACCCGCCGTAACCGGAATCGATTTTGAAGTCGACGGGGACGGAGACAATTGCGGCGCGGCGCCCAACGACGTTCTCAATTCCCAAAACGGTACACTTACGAATAACGTATGCACGGGCGTTCCGATCGTGATTCACTTCAACGAACCGATGGATCCGGCCTCCACTCAAAACGCGTTATCCGTTTCTCCGTCCGCGAATTTTGCGATCACCTTCGCGGGGAACGACATGACTCTGACCCCTTTGATCGCCTTAAGCGGCAGGCAGAATTACACTCTAACGATTTCCACTTCGGCCAAGGACTTGGCCGGGAACTCCCTGCAAAATTCATTTTCTCTAATATTCAGAACCGAGAATAATTCTCCGCAGGTGATCGCGATCGGTAGAGGGAATCAAGCCAACTGCAACAGTATGGCCGTTACGACGGGATGTTGGTGGCAGGCCGGAACTCCTTTTCTTCCGGCGTCCTCTTATTCGTTCACTCCGGGATTGCAGGCCTGTCCGGCGGATTCCACTTCGGATAACATCGTAATCGTTTTCAACCAATCGATGAACACGGTAAGTGCGGTAAACGCAGTGAACATAAGCGCGATCTCCCAAGTTCCGAACAGCGCTTCCTCCGTTTATAAGGGGAGATGGGTTTGGAGCGACAGCGATCGGGTCTTGACGATTTCGATGACGGACGTGAGTTTAGCGTGCGGGTTCGACATTCTATTCAATACCGGTATCGGCGGGGCCAACTATCCTCTTTATTTGATTCAGATAGACCAGTCGGCCACGAATGCGAACGGGACCGCCTTATCCGCTCAGTTCAGTTTTTTCTTCGAAAGCAATTAAAAGAGGATACTATGAAAAAAATTTCCTTATCGATCGTATTACTCTCACTCGCGGCGGTTTTCTACGATTGTTCGACCATATCGAAACTATTCCGTTCTTCCGGAGCGTATCAAGTTTATGTAATGAAGTCCGAAGAAAATTTTCCCTTAGCCATAGGAAAAATAGTCAGTAGGGACGCGAGATTTTCGCCGTATCTTATGGAAAATTTCAAGGATATGCTTCAACTGCATTTTATGGCGGAAGGATATTCCGTTAAGGAGATGCCGGAGGAAAAATCCCTTAGAAAATTACTTTCTAAAACGAACTCAAGTTCCGAATCCGTCGAACCCCCGGAAGCGACCGAAAAAAAAGAAACGAATCCGATTGCAAACGAAACTCGAAGCGCCGATAACACGACGAATTTAAAGGAATTACTTCCCGAAAATCTCCGTCAGGTTTTGGACAAAGGAACAGTAGTAGGATTTTCTAATATATCCAAGGATGTACAATTCGGCGATTTTCTTTCCAGCGACGAGATCAAACTTTTATCCGAACGATTGGGGATTCGTTACTTCGTTCAAGGAGCGGTGGGCAACAACGACTCGGGAAGTTTATTGGAAGAGGATTTCAATTCGTTGGTATTTCTCAAAGTTTACGATTCGAACGGTATTTTGAAAGGGGGAATCACTTACGTCGTTAACGGAAGATCCTTAAACGAAGCGAATCTTTTAAAAGAAGTCTGTCGAAATATTTCCAATAGGATGGGCGCTCTCGTAAAACAATGAATACACGTAACACAACTTCGCATAAGAATTTTCTAATTCCCTTCTTAGTGCTCGTTGCCGCGACGACCTATTCCTGCGATAAGGATTCGGAAAAGTTCAAGTCGTTACAAAGGGACGCCGATATGGCCTACGCCAAACAGGATTTAAACGGCGCGCTTTCGCTTTATTCGCAGGCGTTGAAAATGGATTCGGACTCGACGAAGACGATGATCATGTTGGGTAAAATTCATTATTATAAGAGGAATTTTGAAAAAGCCGAAGAGATGTTCGAGGATGCGGTAAACAAGGATCAATGTAACGCCAACGCCGCGTACTGGCTTTCCAGAGTTCAAAGTTTACAAAAGGAGAATAGGACGGAAGTAAAAGAAAGTCTCCAATCGATTATCAATCGTATTCCCGATCGATGGGAAGTTCAATACACACTCGGCGCCGTGTTGGAATCGGAAGGGAAAATACCCGAGGCCCTTTCCTTATACGACCAAGCGAAAGCAGAATCCGCAAAACTCGCTCTTGTATATCTGCGATTGGGAAAAATATATCGGAAGGCGCAGAGAGAAGATATGGCGGACCGCTATTTTCAGAAAGCGAAATTCCTCTCCGAAGAAAATCCGAGCTCGTTTAAAATGATCGAGTCGGAAATAAACAAAATACAATAAATAAGAGAGCAATATGTCCGACTCCAAATTTCAGATTTTCAGAAATCTTTTCAAATCAAAAATCGTAAAAACGGTATTATTGATTTTTTGTATATTCGTACTTTATAAAACATTTATATACTCGGATCCGAAATCGTCGATTAGGGACAAAAAGAAGGAGGGGAAATTCGAGTTCATTCTGAATTTTTTCAAAAAAAAAGACAAAGGTTATACCACGGATATGGATTCGGTGATCGTAAAGGCGATCGCCGTTCATCCGGAAATGATCAATCCGGCGATTCACGCCTTGGGTTCCGTCGATTTTTTGGATAAGGTGGATATCGTTTCCAAAACCGCGGGAAACATCCTGGAGATCAAAGCGAAAGAGGGGGAAAAGGTTAAAAAAGGAGACATACTGCTTCACATTGATACCCTTCAATTGGAGTTGGAAAGAAAAAAAAATCAAGCCGCCTTACAAAGCGCCTTCTCTTCGTTGAGTTTGAGCGAGGAAAAATACGCAAAAGCCAGAGAAAGCGTGGAAGTCAGAATGTTGGACATCGAAAAAAGAAGGACTCAAACCAAAGAAGCCAAAGCCGAATTGGCTAAGATGAAAATGACGTTTGCGGGTAAGGAAACCCTTTATCAAGAGGGTGGTATCAGTAAGGAAGAGATCGAACATTCTCAAACGGCGCTGATCACGGCGGAAGCCAAATATCGCATGAGCCTTAAGGATTTGGAAATGGGCATGGTCGGCTTTCGAAACGAGGACATTACCTCGAAAAATATAAAACTCCCCGACGATCCCAAGGAAAAATTGAAATTATTCGTAGATATCAACACTCGTATCGACAAGGCGGAAGTGGACGTCGCGCGATCTCAAGTGGAATCGGCTAAGGCGGCTTTAACTTCCACCGAGGAATTGATCCGTGCGGCGACGATTCGATCCCCGATCGACGGCGTAGTCGCTTACGTAAACAAACACGTCGGTGAATACGTAAATCCCGGAGCGGTGAATAGCCCGGATCAGGCGATACTCGTTCTCGTGAACATCAGTAAAGTATTCGTAAAATTGAATATTAGAGAAACGGATATGATTTCGATCCGTAAAAATATGGATCTTGAGTTTACCGCGGACGTTTATCCGGAAAGAAAATTTTACGCGAAGGTGGGGATCGTCAATCCGATCGTCGACCCTAAAACCCACACGATGGAAGTTAAGGCCCTAATCAAAAACGAGGATCGATCCCTAACCCCTGGGATGTTCGTAAGAAGTTCGATTTTTACCGGAGAAAAGAGGATGTCGCTTTTGATTCCTTCGGAGGCGTTGTTTGCAAAGGATAACGAAGCCGCTTGGATTTACGTCCTCAACGACGGAATCGCCTTAAGGTCGAAAATAAAAACCGGAGCCCAGTTCGAAGATAAGACCGAAATAGTGGAAGGTTTAAATCCGGGAAGTATCGTCGCCGTGGAAAAACTCACCCAACTGAAAGACGGAATGAAGGTTCGCCCCGAAATAGAAAACGGTCTTAAATAAAAGTGAAGTTTCTTCAAAGGATAGCCATCGACAGGCCGGTGACAACGGCTATGTTTTATCTGCTTTTGATTCTGCTCGGTCTGATTTCTCTGAAGGACTTGGAGGTGAATCTGCTTCCGGATATGGAGTTTCCCCGCCTAACAGTGATTACAAACTTTCAAAACGCGGCGCCCGAGGAAGTGGAAAATTTGATTACAAAACCCTTAACCGAAGCCGTCGGCACGGTGAAAGGGATCGAAAAAATCTCTTCGGAATCCATGGAAGGAGTTTCTTTCGTCACTCTACAATTCGGTTGGGGAACCAAAATCGATTATTCCGCGATGGAAGTGAGGGAAAAAATCGATCTGATTCGAGGGATTCTCCCCGAAGACGCGGGCAAACCGATCGTTACGAAATTCGATCCGAGCCAATCGGCGATTCAGGAAATCGTTTTTTTTCCGGTGGATAAATCCAGAACCCACGAACTCAGAGGATTTATCAAAAGGGAAATTAAAAGTTATTTGGATCGTGTGGACGGAGTCGCCTTAGCGCAAATTTCGGGAGGATTTAAAAAGGAAATTCTGATCGACGTCGATCCCGCTTCCATGTTTGCCCATCAAATATCGATCAAAGATATCCAAGGTTCTGTCGAAAGTTCGAACATCAATTATCCCGCGGGTCATATCGAAGAGGGTTCCCGAGACGTGTTGATCCGAACGATGGGAGAATACCGCGATTTTCGCGAAATCGAAAAAACCAACGTATCCAAAAACGACAAGAACATTCCGGTTCGATTGGGCAACATCGCGTTGATCAGCGAAGGATATAAGGAAAGAAAGGGACTAGCAAGATACAACGGAGAGGAATGTGTCACCGTATCCATCTATAAGGAATCCGGAAAAAACACGGTAACGGTTTCGGAATCCGTTCGTACGGAATTGGAACGTCTCAAGGAACAATATAAAAACGTAATCAAAGCCGACATCGTATATGAGGAGTCCAGATTCGTAAAACAATCCGTCGATAACATAACGGGCGAGTTGATTTCCGGCGGTATATTGGCGTTTCTTTCTCTTATATTCATACTTCGTAATATGGAAAGTCCGCTTATTCTTTTGACCGTACTTCCGATATCGATTATCACGACTTTTTTGCTGATGTATCTCAAAGATCTGACGCTCAACGTTATGACGTTAGGCGGCCTTTCGTTGGGAATCGGAATGTTGTTCGACTCGGGGAACGTGGTTCTGGCCGCGATCGAAAGGCACGTTAGAAACGGACTTTCGGTAAAGGAGGCTTCCCTAACCGGAGCGAACGAAGTCGCCGGATCGATCACTTCAGCCGTGTTGACTACGGTGATCATTTTTTTACCGATCGTATTTTTAAAGGGAATCATCGGAGTCGTTTTCGGCGAAATGGCTCTCACGATCACCTTTTCGTTGTTAGTCAGTTTGGCCGTTTCTTTGACTTTGATACCGATGTTATCCGCTCTTCGCGGAAATAAGGTCTGGTCCCGAAAATTCGATCAGTGGTCCTTTTTTAAAAAAGTAGCGATTTGGGAAAATACGATAGACGTTCGGTTTGTAAAAGGATTAACGGAATGGCTCGGAAAACCGAAACGTTTTTTTACGGGGATCGCCGTTTGTTTTGTAGTGGTTCTGATTCTGATTTCGTACGTAGATAAGGAATTTATTCCGAAGGTGGATACGGGCGAGTTTAAGGTCGAAATACTCAACGTAAAAGGTTCCTCTCTTTCCTCCACATCGAAACTTGTCGAAGAGTTGGAAATGAAACTTCTGAAAGAGAAGGAAGTAAAACACATTATTTCGAATATCGGCTACGACGAAGAACAAATCTTATCTCGTTCGGGAGGAGAGGTCGGAACTCATCAAGCGCAGGTGCGTGTGGTCCTTTCTTCGGAACGATCCGAAAAAACGAAAAATTTCATTCAAAGGTTTAGAGAGAAAATCCGATTCGGATCGACCGTAGGCGTTCACTTTTATCCGGAAGAGGACATGTTGTCCAAGATTCTTTCTCCGGATTCCAAGGCGGTCACTTTGGAAGTGGAAGGAAACGATCTTACCACGTTGGCTTTTATCGGCGAGAACATCAAAAATGAAATCGCCAAAATCCGAGGTATCACGGATTCCAAAAGTAGTCTCGAATCCGAAAACAGGGAGTTTCAAATTCGATTCGACGAGGATAAGATGTCCGTTTACGGATTGTCGCATCAATATCTCGCCGGTATTTTAAAAACCGCACTCAAAGGAACGATCGCCACACGCCTCCGAATCAACGACGAGGAATTCGACGTTAGACTCCGTTATAGACAATCCGATCGAAAACATAAGGAGGATATTTCCAGAATTCTAATACGCACTCCGTCGGGAGACGCTATATCCCTCAATCAGGCCGCCGAAATTCGGGAAGGTAAAGGATACGCGTCGATACTTAGAATCGGCCAAAGCAGGGTGAACCGGATTACGGCTAACGTGGAAAACGTAAAACAGTCCGTGGTTCTTTCCGAAATCGAGGATTATATCGAACGGTTGAAGTTGCCCGCCGGTTACAAAGTGCATTTCGGAGGGGAAAAGGAAAACATAGACGCGTCCATGAAAGAACTGTTGTTCGCTTTTATCCTGGCGGTTGTTCTCATTTACATGTTGCTCGCGGGTCAATTCGAATCCCTCGTGATTCCCCTAATTATGTTGTGTACGATTCCTCTGATCCTCATCGGGATCATTCCCGCGTTGTTATTAACGGGTAATAGTTTTAATATCAGTTCGTTTACCGGAATCATACTTCTTGTGGGAATCGTGGTGGATAACGCGGCCTTATTTTACGAGTACGTTGAAATTCTCGAACACGACGGAGTCTCTTTAAAGGAAGCGATCATAGGAAGCGGACAAATCGTACTCCGTCCGATTATCATGAACAACGGGACCACACTTTTGGGTTTACTTCCGGTCGCGCTTGAGTTGGGCGAAGGCACTGAATTTCAATCTCCTATGGCCGTAACCGTGATCAGCGGTTTGGCCGCTTCGGTTGTCCTTTCCCTTTTCCTCATTCCAATCGCATTTTATTATATTCTAAAATGGCAAAGAACAAGAAAAAAAACGATCTAAGGGAATACACGACCGTTCCGGAGCCGCGGCGGGAACCGTCCGTTCTTACTCGTTGGGTAGACGATCATAAAACGGGAACGGCGATGATTTTCCTGAGTTTGATACTCTTGGGAACGATCGCATTTCGATTGATTCCGATATCCCTTTTTCCGGAAGCGGCGTACCCCGGTCTGACCGTGGAAACGGAATACTTCGGCGTGGGACCCGAAAAGATCGAGGAAATCATCACAAAACCGATCGAGGAGTCCGTATCTACGTTAGGCGGAATCGAGCATCTTTTTTCCGTTTCCGAGGAGGGAAAATCGAAAGTACATATTCAATTCGATCAAAACGCGGATTTGGAAGTTAAGTCTTTGGAAATTAGGGATAAGGTGGAACAAGTTTCCTATAAATTTCCTCGCGAAACGCAAAAGCCGGTCGTTCTTCAATACGATCCCACACAAAAACCCGCGTTCATCATCGTTCCCAAGAGCGCGTCCTTAAACATCATGGAAATACGCGAAAGGTCGGATCGTGAAATCAAAAAAATCATAGAAGGGATTCCGGGCGTCAGCGAAGTCGTTGTCGCCGGTGGAAAACCGAGAGAG
Source organism: Leptospira weilii serovar Ranarum str. ICFT (assembly GCF_000332415.1). GTDB lineage: Bacteria > Spirochaetota > Leptospiria > Leptospirales > Leptospiraceae > Leptospira > Leptospira weilii_A. The sequence goes on along the minus strand of NZ_AOHC02000056.1, from coordinate 12,247 downwards.
ATTTTGGTTTCTTGCGACGCGCAGAAGATGCTCGTATACGGCGTGGATATGAACCTGATGTTATCGGTGCTTCAAGAGGCGAATTATAACGAGAATCCCGGAGAAGTTACGGAAGGTTCGGTTCAAATTCCGGTGTATGTAAAAGGAAGAATGAGGAATTTAAAGGAGATAGAATCCTTGTCTTTGCGAAAGGACGATTCCGGTAAACTCGTCCGAGTGGAAGACGTTGCGAAAGTCGGCTTTTCTTATAGAGACGAACATTCGGCCGCTAGAATAAACGGAGAAAATACGGTAAGCATATACGTTTATCGGGCGGGAACCGCCAATCTTCTTGTGGTTTCCGAGGAACTTAAAAAAGAATTAAAAAAGGCCGAAAGCGAAAGTTTGAACTTTGAAATTTCGTACGACCAGGCCGAAACTATCACCAACGCGATCGGAAATTTTTCTATAGCCTCGTTCCTCGGATTTTTCCTTTTCGTTATTGCATCTTCCATAATATTCCAAGAGTTTAAATTCTCTTGTTTATTCTCGTTTTTACTCGTATGTCAATTTTTTATCGGTTCGATTTTTATGTATTTCCTAAAGATCGATTATAATCTCGTTACGATCGTGGGTTTGATTTTGAGTTGCGGGTGTTGTTTGTGCGTTTTTATCGCAAATCGACTGTTTTCCGATTACGAAAAAAACAAAATATCGATCACGGGAGAGATATTTACCGCGATCCTTTTGGTATCCGGAGTATTTCTTCCGATCCTATTCGCCACAAAGGAACTCAAGAGCATCTACGGAGGGTTAGGTTTCGTTTTATCCGGGAATTTTTTTATCAGCTTTTTGATTTCGATCACGATACTACCGACGTTTCGGATCGGATCGAAGTTTGAAATCACTCTTCCGCAATTCGTAAAAACATCGGTCGCCAAAGCGGGTGTTTTGTCTTTTTATATCCATCGGTTCAAAGACAACGTCGTTCAAAGAACGTCGTCGTCCGTCGACTATTTCGGAAAAAATCCGCGTATATTTTTGTCGGTTTATATTTTATCCATTTTAATCGGAATTTACGTTTATTTAATATCTAAACACGAGTTCATCAACAAAGTCGAGGAAAAACAACTGATAGGGAACGTGGAATTTCCTTCCGGAACCAGTTTTGCAAGAATCAACTCTACGACCGAAAGAATCGAAAAAAATCTTTCGGAATTGTATAGTATCAAGGAAGTAAACGCGAGAGTGGAAAACGGAAAATCCACGATCGTTGTGAAGTTTAACGAAAGCGTCGGGGATGTGGATGAAATCGGAAAAGAATTGGAAGAAATAGTCGGAGACATCAAACCCGCCTTTATTTATTTCTCCGGAAGTAACGACGAGGCTTTATTGAAAGAAGTGACAATCGACGTAATCGGAGACGACTTGAATACGATCGATAAGATCACGAGAGAAATTTCTTCGGTCGCGCAAGGATTACTTCCTAACGTTAGACACGTTTTACTGAGGTATAAACCTCCCAGGGAAGAAGTTCGAGTTCTAATCGATAAGGAAAAAAGCGAATCCTTAGGGATCAGTTCTCAGGACATCGGAAGGATGGTCCGTTACGGAATTCAAGGGGGAGTCGCTACAAAATTTATAGAGGACGAACGGGAAGTGGACGTTCGGATCCGATACGATTCGAAAGACCGGGATCAGTTTTCCGACCTGAAAGAATACAAAATCGACATAGGAAAAGGAAGATCCGTTCCGCTTTTGGAATTAGCCTCTTTGACACGAGACACAACTCCGGTGAGGATCTATAGAAAAAATAAAAGAAGGGTTTTATCGTTTAGCCTTCGAGTCGCCGATATGAGCCTAACCGAAATCATTCCGAAACTCGAAAAGTTGAAACAAATCGAACTACCAAAACAATATAGAATCGAATTTAGCGACAGCCTACAAAAAGTTTTGGAACATCAAAAGAAAATGAATTTCATCCTCGGTTTTGCGGCTTTGATCTTATTTATGATTCTTGCATCTTATTTGGAATCTTTGAAAGAACCTTTCCTTTTATTATCCATACTCCCGCTTCCGTTATCCTCCATCATAGTAGTTATGTATCTGGTCGACCTTCCTCTGACAATCCCGGTTTATATCGGCATGATTATCATCAGCGCCTTGGGAATTTTGGAAGCGTTTATACTCAGAAAAGAATTGGCGCCTTGGAAAAATAGGGGAGAAAAATTCGAATCCGATTCGATGCCGTACGATTTAAGGGAGAAGATCAAAACTTTGTTGACGAAGTTTTTTCAACTCTGGTTTTTAATCGCTTTATTTTATTTGCCGTCCGCTTTCAGTTTCGGAACGGGTTCGGCAATGCTTAGAACCGTTTCCATCACTTTAATCCTCGGTTTAATCGGAATTTGTTTTTTTACTCCGATCGTATTGATCACGTTATATTTATACCCGATCACAATCAAAAAAGAATTAAACAACGCCTATCGAACCGGAGTTTTTTGGACGAGGTTCGCAGTCGGCAAATTTAGGAGAGATGTACGATGACCGTATGGAACTATTTAAAGAACGTCTTATTTAAGCCGGAGTACTACTTTAAGATTTATCCGCTGCAACCGGATGTATCTAAATCAAACCGATCGATTAGAAATTTCCTAATCGTTCTGATCGGCCTCGCGATGATTTTAATGTTCACAAGAACGTTACACGAAACCTTGTTTACTCCGGTAAAGGTTAAAGTCGCCCAAGAGGCTTCGGCTAAAGTGGAGGAAAACCGAAAGAATTACGGGCAGGAGCGAGGATTCCTTTTTACTTTATTTGCCAAAATCATCTACGTTTCGATCTGGATTTTAATTCCGATTTTACTTACGTTGATTCGACTTCCGATTCTTTATTTTATCGGAGAACATAAAGTCGGGTTCAAACAATTCTTCATTACAACTCTTGCAACTTCCCTTCCTCTTTTATTGTCTAGTTTTATCGTATCGGCCGGATACGATTTGATTTCTTTAAATGATATGAGTATAGATGTTTTGAAATTATTTTTTTCGATCGGTTTGTTAACCTTATCGTTGGCTTGGATTTGGGAGGGAAAATTATGTTATCGCGCCTTTACGGGACAATACGATCAGAATTTAGGAAGAGCGATCTTAATTTGGCTAACGCCGAGTTTATTATTTATGAACGCCTTTTCGATAAAATTTTTGATTCAAATCTGGTTCGGTTGAACGAATTCAGGAAGGGTTCTACGCGATTTTTGTTTCGATTCGATCGTTGTTGAAGGAAAATATTTCGCGTCGTTTCGTTTGAATCCGAATGATCGCGGGTCTCGCAAAAATCGAAAGAGCGGAGTATCGAACCGATAGGATGAAGCATAAATACAAAACCGACGGAAAACGGATTCGTGTAGTATCCAAATCCCGAAAAAGGGAATGTTCGGCGATTTTTCGATCTTATTTGTGCGTCTTATTGTTCTCCTCCTTTGCCTATCTTCTACAGGAATCGAAACTTCCATCGATCCCCGAAAAATTCCCCTCGTAAGATTCGGTTATTTTTTTTTCGGTAGGATCGTTTCTTTCGAAATTTGTTCCCCTTCCTTCCATTGGCCGCTGTAAAGAATCTTTTGATCTTTTCCGACCAGTACGCCGTATCCGTCCGCGTCTCCGTTTTTCCATTGGCCTACGTATTTTTTTCCGTCCCAATAAACTTTGGAACCGAATCCGTTTTTACAATTGCCGGTACAGGATCCCTTTAAAAAGAAAAAGTATCCGCCGAATGATAAACCGACGACGAGCGAAACAACAAGGATCCGGAATCGATTCCGTACAAAAAGTCGAACTAAATGGATCATAAACTCCCTCTAAAAAATTTGAAATGCAAGTTGTAACATAGGCGCGAGCAAAGCAAGATAACCGAATATAAAAATGGCTTTTTTATAACGATGGCAAAACGCAAGAAACTTTGAATGGTCTTGAAGTAGGATTAGATTTGAGACATGAAATTCTTCCGTTGAATTTTCGACGTTCGAACGAATCTTCTTTTTCTTTTCTTTTGTAGAAGGAACGTTTTCAAGATTGGCCAGCTCGGCTCCAAACCAAAGAAGTTTCTGTTTAGCAAAAGGTCGACCGAAAAGATATTCCGGTATCGTATTGGATTCGGAATATTCTAGAATTTCCGCTTGGCATTTTTGACATTCGTTCAGGTGTTTTCTGATTAAAAACGGAATCTTTTTGCGCTCATTCGTTTTTAAATAGTCCTCAACATTCCAATCCTTGCATATTTCCATATCTGCAAGTCTAACGGACCTTTCGATTTAATCCATGCTTTTTTAATTCGGCGTATGGAAAGACGCTCATTTTTCAAATCCGACTCGGTAAAACGCCCATTTTTGGGATAAAATCAAATAATTTGTTTCACAATTTTTCGTTTTTTTTAAATAATGTGATTTTAGTTATTTACAAAGATCACATTAGTTCCCAGTTTTGCAAATATGAGTATTTTACGGAACATATGATTCGAATCTGAAGCGAGGCCGTCGCGAATTCGATCGGCTGGATTTTTCGAGCGACAACCGGTTCCAAAAAAACGGATCCGAATGAAATTTGGGGAAGTGGAAGGACGAGTTCGATTTGCGTCAATGACGGGAAATACAAAAAAGACACTTTCAGTATAGGAATATACGCAAAAATAAATATAGAAAGACTCTGAAACCGATAGGTGAGTTCCGAATCGATTTCAAAAAGCCCGAGTCCAAAGCGCGCGCTTTATTTCGGAATCGATTGATTTTCGATTCACTTTCAAGAGGTAAAAAATGAAAAAGATTTTGTGTTTGATCACGATTTTGATTTTAACGGTAGGCTGCTTTAGCATCGGTAAAGTAGGATACATGGTTCCGGCGCCGGACGATACGCGCGAGCTTTCGGATGAAGTTATAGGCGAGGATTGCGCATTTGTAGTTACGAATATATTGAACGATATGAATCGTAATTTGGTAAACAAGGGCAAGTCGGATCTTACGAACGTAGGTTTGAAATTTACAAACGGAAATTGCGCTCAAGCCAGGGGTTTAAAATAACATGAAAACAATCGTAAAATTAGTAACCTTAGTTTTAATTTTATTTTTGGCGAATTGTTCTTACAATTGGGGACAGTTTAAAAGATACTCGATCGAGGTTCCTGCGGATTTAGAGGTAGTCGGTTCGCCGGTCAGCGGTCGTAGTTGTAGTTTTTTACCTACTCGCTGGTATACGAACAGTATAGCCGAGGCAACGCGCGAGGCATTGGCGCAGGCTCCGGGCGCCACCGGTTTGAAAGACGCAGAAGTGACGGCTCAATCGTATCAATACGTTTTTTTTGGGTGTATCAAAGTGGAAGGAACTCCCGTTCGTGAGATCGTAACGAAACCGTCGAAAAAGAAATGATGAAGCCTATATAAGCGAAACGGGGATCCGTTCCGAGCGAAAAAAGGTCGGATAGGCGAGTAGAGTTGAATTACTACAACGATCGAAGTCATCCGGTCTTGTATTTCTACACGTTAAATACTATCCGATCAATTCTCGCAATTCTTCCCTGCTGATATCGGATTCCGTCCAACCTTTTTCGGAATCAAAGAGAGATGCAAACAATTTACGTTTCTTTTCCTGGAGCTCGAGAACCCGTTCCTCAATGGAACCTTCCGAAAAAAGTTTATAAATGAAAACCGGTTGTTTCTGGCCGAAACGATGCGCGCGATCACTGGCTTGATTTTCCACGGCGGGGTTCCACCAAGGATCCAGATGAAACACCGTATCGGCTCTCGTAAGAGTAAGCGCCACGCCGCCCGCTTTTAGGCTAATCAAAAAGAAACGTCTTTCCCCTCTTTGAAATCGTTTTACGTAAGAAACTCTTTGAGTCGGCGAAGTTTTTCCATCCAAATAAAAGTATTCGATTTTGAGAAGATCGAGCGCGTTTTTGACGATGGATAATGAATCCGTAAATTGACTGAAAACGAGCGCGGCGGATCCTTTGGGAATTTCTTCTTGAATCATCGTAAGAAAACGATTGATCTTTCCCGATTGTGTCGGGTCGACTTTATCCATTCCAATATCCGGATGACAGGCCAGTCTTCTCAATCTCGTAAGCTGGGGTAGAAGTTCGAAGATGTAATTCGATCCCGCCGACTTTAAAATAAGAATCGCTTCCTGTCTCGCTTTCTCATAAAGTTTCGCCTGACGGATTTCCATCGGTGTGGACACTCTAATTTCCGTTTTGGGAGGAAGATCCGTTAGCACTTCCGATTTTCTTCTTCGAAGCAAAAACTTTTCCGTTCGTTTTTGAAGTTCTTGAATATTTGCGGGTGAAAAACTTCTTTGAAACGAACGTAAGTTTCCCAAGAGTCCCGGAAAGGAAAGGTCGAAGAGGGACCAAAATTCATCCAAACGATTTTCCATCGGCGTCCCCGTTAGGCAAAACACCGAACCCGCTTTGATTTTACGAACGGATCTTGCGGAATCGGTTGCGACGTTTTTCACATTTTGGGCCTCGTCTAAAACCATGGTTGCAAATTTAAGTTTATGGAATATTTCCATGTCCCGAGTTAAGGTTTGGTATGTGGTTAAAATGATCCCGGCTCGGGCCGGTTTTGATTCTTTTCGCGAGGAACCGTGCCAGACTTGAACGGAAACGTCCGGTAAAAAACGTGTAGATTCTTCTTCCCAGACGCCTATCGCCGCCAAAGGAGCGATTACAAGAATTTTTGTTTTGGGAGTATCTTTGAAAATTTTAGAAAAGAAAGCGAGACATTGGATCGTCTTACCCAGTCCCATTTCGTCCGCCAGAATTCCGCCGATTTTTAAAGAATGGAGATTGAAAAGAAATTGCGCCCCCTTTTTCTGATAGTCCCTAAGTTCTCCTCGAAAGTCCGGTCCTGGAAAAAAGTTGTTTTGTATATTCTCATTTTCGAATATGTCTTTCAGTGATTTTTTTAATTTTTGGATGGATTTAGCCGCTCTTAAATCTCCGTTTAAATCCAATGCCATCATTTGTCCCTTATTCAATCGGGACGAATTTCCGTTTTTGTCCAATTCGATCCCGGCGCTATCCAAAGTTTTATCCAAGGATTCGAACTCGAGATTTTTTAAGTCGATCATGCCGAACTTTTGTAAACGTACAAATTTTCGTCCCGCTTTCCACGCAGCGTAAACCGCGGAACTTTCCTTGGAATCCAAACCGTCGACTTGGATTCCTCCGCCGAACCAATCCACTCCGGAGGATTCTCGAATTTGAAAAGAGGCTTTTCTGCGGATCGTAATTCCGTCCAAATCGGCATGTAGTCTTAGTATTACGTTTTTCTTAAGTACCTCGGGGAGAATTTCCGTAAAAAACGAGGAAACTTTTTTGGGAGAAATCTTAAATTCCCCCGTTGATCGCGAATACCGAATGGGGAGATCTAAGGAAAAAAGCGCGTTTTCTTTTTTAACGGATCGTTTGACGACTACGCCGCTCGGATGTTCCGAATACGTAACGGCGTTGCGGGCGGAAGTCCGATGTTGTTTGATAGTGAACTCATATAAACTCGGTTCTGTTTCCGTGGGTTCTTCCATAGAATCGGATTGTTTTTTTCTTTTTAAAGGAGATAGATCTTGTTTCCGTTCGGCGTAAACAAAACAAATTTTTCCATGAATACCCAATTCTTCCGATTCGTTATAAAAAGGTTCCAAGAAGATACAAAGAGCCGGTCCCGCTTGATAAATTTCGGGAATGAGTTCCAGTCCCTGAACTCCGTTCAATTTTAGAGAATTCTTATATTTCACCAAATCCGCAGGTCGAATCCGTTCTCTTCCTCCCAATCGATTTAACATTGTTCTTTGTTCGGGGCTCGGTCCGTCGAACCATACGGGAAGCGGTTCGTTGTCGGAAACCGAAATGATATCCGGAATGTCGTTTTGAGACGGGTTTTCCCAGATGAATCGTTCCAACCAAGTATTTTCGACAACGTCGGCGTTTTCTCTTAAGAGTGTGTACAATCCGTCCTCATTTTTGAAAAGACGAAGGTCATACGAAATCCGTCCGGCAAAATAGGCCGACCTGCCGTCGTTGGTATAAATTCGAATTTTCGGTTCGCAGGTGTTCCAGATCGAACTCTCCTGCAAATTCATAATTCTGGATGTGCCCATAGATGAATAAAATAACACTCGAAGACTTGCCGCTCGTTGTCCTTCGGGGAATAGTTTTTGGAACCTATCCGGATTCGGATTTTCTTGAAAGAGTTGCAAAAAAGAAAATACACGACCGTTTGCCGTTATTCCCGCAAATTCGCAAAAATGACCGTCCGGCATTAAAAAAACCGCAAGTTGAAGTTGTTTCATTCGTTCTCTCCAATTTCAAAATTTTCCCGACTTGTTCGCAAAGACATTCTCTCGCGTAATATTTTTTTATCGTTTTTAAAGAAGCTGATTTAAAAATAAGAGCCTCTGATTCCCTACAATCCAATTTTATTATATTCTTGTTTTATGTAGGTTCGTTTATGATTTGTGATCGGCTAAAATAGAGAATCCATTTCGAAACAAATCCATGAAATAGAATCTTTGAATCATCGAAAAGTAGTTTTATTTAATTTCAGGCTCTAAATTAACGTGAGTTCGACGGTTGAAAATTTGGGCGAATCCAGTCCTGGCGCTGCGACCCTTAGGGAGCAGTGCCATTGGTCGTTAGAGTAACTCAACGCAGAGCTTTCCTATGGGTCGTGAGATCGGTCGCAACATAGAATCGTTTTCGCATTGGTTATACCGAACTCACGTTAAATTATAAACTATATAAAAACTAAGGTCGGATATTTGTTGTCGTCCGATCGTGTCGATATCTATACCTTTCCAAGAAGTAAGAATTTACCGTTTAAAAACAAACCCGGAGTAAACAAGCCGATGTCGAATCCCAATTTCTTTCCGTTAACGTTCGATTGGATGTTTAAGATACTTTTCGTGAAAGAGCCGAAGTTATTGATATCGATCTTGAACAGCGTTCTTTTTCCGGAAAAAGAACACCGAGTCCGGGAAATTACGATCTTAAACCCGGAACTACCCGGAACGTCTCCGGACGAAAAACGTTCGTACCTGGACATACGAGCGAAGGACGAGAGCGGCAAGATATTTCATGTGGAAGTTCAAGTTGCGAACCAGAGTTCTTTTGTGAAAAGGAGTTTGTTTTATCTTTCCGGTTTGATCCGGGATCAGTTACAACCCGGAGACGGATATAGCGATTTGAAGCCTGTTTATCAGATAAACATAGTTGACTTTAACTTGATCCCGATGGAAAATTATCACAGTAAGTTTAAATTTCGAGAAGAGAGTAATCCTGAGATCACGTTAACGGACGAAGTGGAAATTCATTTCTTAGAACTGGGCAAGTTTCTTACGGAAAATGTGAATGATTTACGAAGTGATTTAGAGAGTTGGCTTTATGTGATCAAACATACGTCGGAATTGAAGGAGGAAGAGATGAGCATCTTAGTGGACAAGACCCCCGATTTATCGAAAGCGTTTACGATTTTGGAGCAGTATTCGAATGATCCTAAGAAACGTAAAGAGATAGAAGATCGACTGAAAACGGATCGTGACTACGTGTATGATTTAGCGGCACGTTTCGAAGCGGGTGAACGTCAAGGAATTGAGAAAGGAATCGAGAAAGGAATCGAGAAAGGAATTGAGAAAGGAATTGAGAAAGGAATTGAGAAAGGAATCGAGAAAGGAATCGAGAAAGGAATCGAGAAAGGAATTGAGAAGGGAATCGAGAAGGGAAAATTGGAATCCGCCCGTAAAATGTTTGTGGAAGGTTTGAGTCCGGATGTAGTTTTTCGAATTACGGGGCTCAGTGAAAAGGATCTCAAGGATCATGGAATTATTTAAAGGCAGTATCAGCAATTTTGTGCTGTGCACATCCCAAGACAGTGGGAAAAGAAAATTGAACTTCTGCCGTTGCAAGTGGTGAAGGATTAATGGTTAGGGTAAAAATCCGCTACCGCACCCTCGAAACGCCTCCGAAAACTGTAAAGCCCTAAAATCAGGTTGACAGAAATCATGATGCTCGATGAACGAATTCAGGAGTTAAAAAACCTAAATGTCGGTGAAGCCTAACATTGTTGAAAAGAGAAACGGCTTGCCCTTTTTAATTGTCCCGCTTACCGTTAACATATCCTTTCATTCCAAGTTTCATTTTCTCTTTGTCCAATCCTTTTTCTCTTGCCGAATTCTGATAATTCCAAGTGAGGAAAACGAAGGAAAATGAGTGAAAAATCGGCTGTTTTCCCCTCACTTTTTTTCCTCATTTCTTCCCATTTTGTTAATGGATCGTCCTTCCTCCGATCACTCGAAGTTTTCTTTCAATCTCGATTTCTTGTTCCGCTACCTTCGTCAATTGAATGATCAACTTTTGAATCTTCTTTTGATACACTTTCAGTTTTTGTAATAGTGTGTTTACTTCCTCTCTCTTCTTTACCGAACTCATGGAATCATATTTCTTTCGATATGATTTCATTCTTTTTTGGATGGAAGATTTTTTCGCTTCTTCCTCTCTTGTTTTTGAGTCAAATCCGCCTAAGTCTTGTTTTGTGCCTCTTTTGCGTTTCATACTTTCAACTTCCAAATCCTCTTATTCTGGCCCTTTGATACACGATCTCCGCGTCCTTCCGGTGTAAATCCATGACCCGCTCGTTTAACGTGGATCGCTGTTTTCTCAACTTCACAAGCGTTCCTAACAATCGATCGAGGGCCGCTTCCTTTTGAGTGGAATTCATCTTCCCACACTTCTTTTGAAACTCTTTCGCTTATTCTTCTAAGGCGCCAACTTCACCGCCAAATAGGCCCAGCTCCGATTCAGACATTCCATCCGTTTGTTTTCGATCGAAGAAGACCGTTCTTGTTTTGTTTCTTCTTCACTGAGTATTTTAGACGACTCGCTCTTGCGGTTCCCACCTCGGTTGTCGAGGACAAGCTCGTCTTTGTATTTCCGAAGAATTCTTCTCTTTAGCCGCTCTTTTCTTAGCTCCGCTGTCAGATGTCTTCGAAATAAATTGTCTCCTTCTAATATATCGGATTCCTCTTCGGGGTTCAGTTCGTTCATATAATAACGGATCGGGATGTTCTCGACACGACGACGTACGTTCTCGTGTTCTTGTAACTCGAGTGCAATCCGATGACGATTTTCTCCCGTTACGATCGTTCCGTCTTTCCTTGCTGTCAGTGCATCCAAGATTCCATTCAGAGCCATGTTCTCTTTCAGACTCTCGTATTCTTCCTTGGTCAAAGCATCAAAGTCGTTCCGTGGATTCGGCTTTAAACTTTCCGGCCTTACCGTCTTTACGATCGGATTTAATGTAACTCCTTTCGGTATATACTATTTTTTGAATGTTGATCCGGGTCGGGGACTGTTTCCTGTGCGTCCATCCACTCTTTTGCTTTTTCTTCTAAGGAAACTTTTGTGGATGCATCTTTCTTGGGCCCTTGAAAGTTCCACCGCGCCGACCTCAATGGATACATTACAAGATCCGCAATCGACAACGCAAACCGTTTTCTTTCGTCCAATTCCTCTTTACCCACACTCCGGAGGAAAAAGTCCGTTAGGTTGTTGTTCAAATCCAAATCCATACACAACGCTCTCTTTCTTTTCTCCATTCATTGTAACGAAAGATTGACCGCAGTCGTTGTCTTCGCAACCCACCTTTCAAATTCGCAAGAGCGATGATATACATTCTAATCCCTTCGTAATAGAATCCGGAAATCAGATTTCAGATTTCAGAAAATTTACAGAAGAGAAAAATCATGCTTTGTTAACGTGAGTTCGGTATAACCAATGCGAAAGCGATTGTAGTGGAAATTCCGAAGGAATTGGAACATTATGTTGCGACCGCAGGCAGCAACACTTTAGTTCAAGCGAACAACTCAACGTCTCGCTTCTACGGTCGCTCGGGAAACTCAAAACGTTGCTGCCTGCTGTCGCAACGTTAGGTCGCGAGCCCATTTTAGCTATGAAATTCGCGAGCTGCGGAGCGACCCAGGAAACTCAGTGAACGCCTTCCTATGGGTCGGCGTTCAGGGAGCGAACGCACTCGAGTTTCTGATTCGCCCAAGATTTCAACCGTCGAACTCACGTTATTCTATAAAATTCTCAACCGATTCTCGAGATAAAAAATCGTAATAAAGCCCAAGCCTTTTCGGTCCACCTTCCTTGGATGGTCCATAACTTTTACATAATCTTTTTATACGTTTAAAATTGTAAAAGTTTCCATACTAGGTGT
>NZ_AOHC02000057.1 GCF_000332415.1 Leptospira weilii serovar Ranarum str. ICFT | reverse complement strand
ACATTTAAAATCCGATTGTAGCCATAACGTTCCCATACCGGATACGGTTCCCGGAAAGTACGGAATGGATCGAATTTCTGCAAAAAAATTATAAAAAAACTAAATTCGACGTTATGGAAACGATTCTTCGGAAAAATTCTTGTAAAAACCTAATCCCTCGCCACTAATCCCTAGTCACTCGAAGCGTGGGAACTCACACGAAATTCGGATCTTTCTAAAAAACTTTTTTAAAATCCTAACCACTAATCCCTAGTCACTCGAAACGTGGGAACTCCCGCGCTTGATTGATCGTAAAACAAAATAAAAAAGCAAAAGTGCGGAGCGAGACGACTACTTGTGCACACTTGTTTTTTCTATTTCTTTTCTTCGGGTCGATGGTATCCTTTTATGATTTGAGAAGAATCATTTCGATCTTGAAAAGGAGAATGCAAGTGAAACTTTTTACTTTTTTAGAAATTTCGATTCTAACATTCTTTCTGACTTTCCTGTCCTGTTCAAACTACGGTTTGGACCAAAACAAGACAAAAAAAGAGGACGATAAAAAGAAATGTGAAACAGCGTTGACCGTTTATTTGTCCTGTACTTCATCGAACCCCGCAACGAGCGCCTGCAACTCCCTGTATCTGGGAGTCCTTGGAGTCTGCGGAGGTGGAGGCGGTTCCGGCAGCGGGGGCGGCGGATACTGATTCTCTCCATTCTTGATTCCGAAAGGAGAATATTCTAACAACTTAGTATTTTCCGGTTTTTAGATTCACGGCGAGGTTATTGTTCTCCAATGATCTATTCTTCAATTTAATTATAACGGAATGAAAGCAAAAAACATTCATTTTATAGAGCGGTGGGACTCGGATTCTTCTTCATATTATGATCGTGTTGCATTGGATTATTGTGATCCGATTTTGATTCGAAACCGAAACCGATATTGATTCTTATCGCATTCATAAAATCATATGTTGTGACTTCAGTAATCTTATTCGATCGGTCCTCCCGCTCGAAAGACAGGAGCCCTCTTCGTTTGAAAATCGGTTTATGATTTCCTAATGCATTAGGAGGAAACTGATTTTGAACAGTATAGCTTCAAAAGGAGCCGACGAGGTTTTTTGCGGTTCTTGTGGTTCGGTCATTAAGATGGCCGCTGAAATTTGCCCTAAATGCGGGGTGCGTCAAAAAGGAAGTGCGGGGACGAGCGGTGGTAACGTATCGGATAACTGGCTTACTACATTCTTACTATGCTTCTTTTTAGGCGTTGTAGGAGGTCACAGGTTTTATACCGGAAAGACCGGGACAGGGGTTTTGATGTTGTTCACCGGCGGCGGTTGCGGCGTGTGGGCTTTGATCGATTTGATCATGATTCTCACGGGAAATTTTAAGGATTCCAACGGGAATAAAATTACTAGAAACTAATCTGGAGACGACCTCACGTTATGCGAACGATGCGAGGTCGTCTTATTTCGATGCCAAAAAATTGAGACCGATTTTCGTTTCCGTTTGTACGTTCATATTTTATAATATTCCCTCGGAATATATGAACGGACGTTATACGATTTGCCTTTTTAGGATTCTACTGGAAAGGGAATGTTTCGGTTGCGGTACGGTTCGGGGTTTTTGGTGCATTCTCCATTTGCGATTCGAAGACGCTTTCCATTTAAACAAAATGATTTTCGTTACGTTCCCGTTGTCCGTTTTTGTCGTGTTGATTTGGACAATCGGAGTGGAACGCTTCGGGTTTGTTCGAAAAATCTTCCGTATTCTATAATTTTTTTTTGGATCGTTTTAACGATTCGGATTTTGGAATCAATGCGGACGACCAAGTCGATTTGGACCAAAACATTCGATCATTTTCAATTGCATGAAATTGCGGTTCTTTTCAAAAAGGAGAAAATCCCTTTTTCAGACCGCAGATGTCTCAAGGCCCTCGCAGAAATCTTCCCGAAAAAACGAACCGAACGATCGCTTGTTTGTTAAGCGTATTCTTTCTTTGTGTTTATTTTTGGATTCCGGTTTTTAACGAACTCGGAATTTTTTATCCTTTCGGTTCAAGCTCGGTCGAAATCGAGAATTTTCCGCTTTTCGATTTCTCGCTTTTCGAAACCGTGCGTGCGGAAGTTTATCTAATTTATGCGATTCTAATATTCTTTTCTACGATCTTTTCTTATACGATTTGGGCTTTGATCCACGAATGTGTGCACGGAAATTTTTCGAACTCTCGCAATGAAAGTCATCTCTCGGGAAGAATTTTTTGTATTCTTTTCGGAACTCCGTATCAGGTCGTAAAAACGGCGCATCTGATGCATCATAAATACAATCGCGCAGAAGGAGAACGGATCGAATACATAGAAGCGGACGCGGGTCCGATTTTTGTTCAAAAAATTTTTTACTACGTTCGTCTGTTTTTAGGAACGTATTTTTTGGAAGTCGGGTGCGGTTTTCTTTTGAGCCTTCCTCTTTCGTTTACGACTCGGATCGCGGATCGGTCCATTTCCAAGTTTCCGGTTCATAAGGCTTTCTTTAAGCAGATTCAAAAACCCGAAATCGTCCGTGAACTTCGAATCGATTCTTTATGGATTCTTCTTTTGTTCGGAACCGCGTTTTATCTTTCCGGTTCTTCGTTTTGGTTTTTGTTAAGCGTATTGTTTCTAAGAGGTTTTATCGTTTCCTTCTTGGATCATTCGTATCACTACGGAAAAGAATTGGATAACGTTTATTCTTCCCTTAACTTATCGCTTCCGAAATCGTTTTCCTTTTTGTTTCTCAACTTCAATTATCATCGTGTGCATCATCATTTTCCGGGTTGTCCATGGAACCGTCTTCCGATTCAATTCGAGAATTCCCGGGATAGGATGGATCTTCCTCTTCTAAAACAAGCGTTTCTACAACTGAAAGGCCTTTTGACTCTTCCCGAAAAATCCGAAAACTTCCCAGTCAATTTGATTGTCAAAAGGGAGTTTTTCTACATTCTGTCGCTTAATGTCCTATAATCATAAGAACATCCTGGATACGGAACAATTCTCAAAAGCGGATCTCGATTTTCTCATCGGAAAAATCAAGGATATGGAGCGTCTTGTAGAACGGAACAAAGCTTTCGGAATCTTAACCGGCAAACTATTGGCTTCTCTTTTTTTCGAAGCGTCGACGAGGACGAGACTTTCCTTTGAGGCGGCGATGGAACGTCTGGGTGGAAGAGTGATCTCCACCGTCGGTTTTCAATTCTCTTCGATCTCCAAAGGGGAAACGTTGTATGACACCATGAAGATGATAGAAGCCTATGCGGATATCGCCGTGATACGACATCCCGTCGAAGGTTCTTCCAGAATCGCCGCGGGCGCGGTGAAAATACCGGTCATCAACGCGGGGGACGGAGCGGGACAACATCCTACTCAAGCGATTCTGGATCTTTATACGATCATTTCCGAAAAAGGAACGTTAGACGGTTTGACGGTGGCTTTCATCGGAGATTTGAAATACGGAAGAACGATTCATTCGCTTATCAATTTGCTCAGGCACTATAAGGTACGACTTTATCTGATTTCCCCTTCGGAACTCGCACTACCCGATTCTTATAAAAAAAATCTGGCGGGTTATCCGCTCACTTTGGAAGAAACGACCGATATCAAAGCGGTCTGGGATTGCGACGTCGCTTACGTGACAAGAATCCAAGAGGAAAGATTTCCGGATCACAAAGAATATGAAAGACTCAAGGATCTTTTTAAGATCAACAAAGAATTGATTCTTGCATCCAAGAAGGAAACGACGATCCTACATCCGCTTCCGAGGGTGAACGAACTTTCCACGGACGTGGACGATCTGCCCAACGCGGCGTATTTCAGACAAGCGAGATACGGAGTCGTAAGCCGAATGACTCTTCTTTGTCTTTGTCTGGGACAGGATTTCTAAACTTCTTTGGAACGGAAACTCTGGACATACCGAGAGGCTCGTAAAATTCTACCCGTAATCAGGGAGATTACGGAAGAATACTATTCTTATGTATCGGAACTGACGGTTCAACTTCGGGAAAAGATTTTTCCCGAAAACGAAATGGAAAAAAAAGAGGAAGAAGTTCGAAACTCGATCTTCGAATGGTCCTCTAAAATTCAAGAATATGGAATCGAAGTCAAAGGACTTTGGCTCATAGACTTCGACAATGGAAACGGATATTATTGCTGGCACTTCGGAGAGGACGACCTTCTTTATGAACACGGTTACGAAGAAGGATTTGCCGGAAGAAAATTAATCGATAGGGAAAAAGAAGATGGCGAACATCAATGAGAATTATTTAAAATTGAAAGCGGGATATTTATTTCCCGAAATTTCAAAACGAGTTAAAACTTACTCCGAAAAAAATCCGTCCGCAAAAATCATTCGATTGGGAATCGGAGACGTGACGCTTCCTATCGTTCCTTCCGTCGTGAACGCAATGGTCGAGGCTTCTAAGGAGATGGGAACCTCCGGGGGTTTTCACGGATACGGACCGGAACAAGGATATTCATTTTTGCTAAAGTCGATCGCGGACAACGATTACGCGTCGCTCGGAATCAAAATCGACGAGAGCGAGATTTTCGTATCCGACGGATCTAAATGCGATTGTGGGAATATTCAAGAAATCTTTTCTACCGATTCGAAAATCGCGGTGGCCGACCCCGTATATCCCGTTTATGTGGATACGAACGTGATGGCCGGAAGAACCGGAGAGATCGGTCCCGATGGAAGATATTCCAATCTGATCTACATGCCCGCTACGAAAGAAAACGGATTTCAACCTCCGATTCCCAAAGAAAAAGCGGATATCATCTATCTTTGTTATCCGAACAACCCGACCGGAACCGTAACCACAAAAGCATCCCTAGAGGCTTGGGTCGCATACGCCAAAAAAAACAATTCGATCATTTTGTATGACTCGGCGTACGAAGCGTTTATCAGCGAGCCCGGAGTTCCGCGTTCTATCTACGAAGTGGAAGGCGCAAAGGAAGTCGCGATCGAGTTTCGTTCTTTTTCCAAAACCGCGGGTTTTACAGGATTACGTTGTGCTTATATAGTAATTCCTAAAGAACTCAAAGGTAGAACTCGCGGCGGAGAAGAGGTCAGCATCCATTCTCTTTGGAGCCGAAGACATACCACGAAATTCAACGGAGTTTCTTACGTAACTCAAAAAGGCGCCGAGGCTTGTTATTCCCCGCAAGGAAGAAAAGAAATTCAAGAATCCGTTTCGTATTATATGTCCAACGCGGCCAAAATTCGAGAAGGTTTGAAAAAAGCGGGTTACGAAGTTTTCGGTGGAGTTAACGCTCCTTACATCTGGTTGAAAACTTCGGACAATCTTTCTTCTTGGGATTTCTTCGACAAACTTTTGGATAAGGCGCAGGTGGTCGGAACTCCGGGTTCCGGTTTCGGTCCCGCGGGAGAAGGTTACTTTCGTCTCAGCGCGTTCGGCAAAAAAGAAGACGTCGAAGAGGCGATCGCAAGAATTGCAACGCTTTAAGCGCGCGGGTGAATCCGGCGCTTGAAACTCAATGTTGCTCATTACGATCTTCGCCACATGGCTCGATTTCGTTTTGAAGTTTAAAGACAAGCGAATCTCATCGTCCCTTTGCGTGTAAGTGTTCTGGGAACCAAACATCGAGAAGCTTCTTTCGTTAGGCGAAAGTCCGGCAAAATTATTTTTAAAACAGGAATTGAAAAATAAGATATAACAAGTATGAAATGTTATAGACGGCATATGCATTATATGACATATTAACTTAAATGTGGAAAATTATTCAATCTCGAGAGTTCGGAGATTGGTTTAAGAATATTGATGCGGATGCACAAATGGACGTGTATGCAATTTTAAAGGTTTTAAATGAAAAAGGTCCCTCACTTGGTAGACCTTATGTGGATAGTTTAAAAAATAGTAAAATAAATAATCTTAAAGAATTGAGAGTCCAAAGTAAGGGAAGACCGTTTAGAATAGCATTTGTATTCGATCCAAATAGAAGCGCATTATTATTGATCGGCGGCAATAAGCAAGGTGATAAAAAATTTTACGAAAAGTTAATCCCTTTAGCGGAGAAAATTTATAAGAGGTATTTAGGAGACTTACAATGAAAGTAAAAAAACAATATTCTGATTTCTTTTCCGAAGCCAATAAGTTAATGAGTCCTGAAAGTATCAAAAAAGCTAATAAAAAAGCGGATAATATTCTTTTAAAACTTAAACTAGCTGATTTGCGAAAAGGAGTGGGATTGAAACAAACAGAAATTCCCGGGTTTGCACAGACGAGTATTTCGAGAATTGAAAGTAGGTCAGATCTTAAATTGTCAACTTTAGTGGATTATGTTCAGGCTTTAGGTATGAGTATTGAAATTAGAGCTATTTCAAAATCGAAAAGTAAAACGAAACAAAAAGATATATTAATTCTTAAGTCTTAATACCATGTTAGACCTTCGTATAACTTCGATTCCTTGTTCCCTCACGTCATTCGCGGTTCCCGCTCGGGCTTCATTACGATTTTCGCCACATGGCTCGATTTCGTTTTGGAGTTTAAAGACAACCGAATCTCATCGTCCCTTTGCGTGTAAGCTTCTTGAGATAACCTAACTTTTTGCGGAAAAAATTTTTCCTGCGTTTCTTTCGTATTTTGAACGTAAAAGAATTTATAAAATCGTAGGAACTTAATCATCGTATTCAATTTAAATAATCTTTTGAAACAAGGAATCGTCGCCGATTCGAAAGGAAATAAAATCGTCGCCGTGGATTGCGAAAAAAAAGCTTCCTTGTTTAACGGCGCATTTCAAAGAATCCATACGAACACGTTTGGTATTTTCATCGTAACTCTCGTCCGAAACGTTTCGATTCGAATCGTTAGAAATTTCAACGTAATCCTTCGAGTCGTTTTGTTCGAACTGCGCAAATAAAGGAACGATCGAACGTTGTGTTTTATCCAAAAGAACGTACGAATAATCGAAACCCAAAAGAATGTTACCGTCGGAGAGAAAAAAACAAAGATTCGGAGAACGTTCCAATCGGATGGGATCGCCTAACGGTTGAAAGGTGGCGTCCAAAATGGAAATTGCGTTGATTTCCTTTTTTCCCTTTTTGAATTTACCGTACAAAACGACTTCGTCCCGGCCGCAAAAAACTTTGGAAGGATTAAAATCCGCAAATTCCCTCTTTTCAACGATATTTAGGGAGCCGTTTACGAAGTATAAAAACGGGTCTGAACCGTTCGTAAATAACAAGTATTCACCGAACGGAACCAGACGTTCCACGGATCCATTTTCGATTTTTTGTTTTTGAACGGGTTGGATTTCGTCCGGCAAATTCAGATCAACGATACCGATTCCTTCCCGGTTCATCGCAAGAAACGCGTAATCGCCGATCATCCCCATGTCGTAAAGATCGTAACCTAACAAAACGAAGGAATCGACGAGTTGAGGATCGGAAACGTCTCCCAGGTCGAATTTGTGGATCGCTCTTTTGTTTTCGGTTGCATACAACGTGTTGTCTTGGACAAAAACGTTTCCGATCGCGTTTTGAAACCGAACGGAACGGACGAGATCCGGTTCTTCCGGATTTTCAAGATTTATAATATGAATTTTCCCGGTTTTTCCGTACAAGTCGCATACGAACGCATGATCTTTGTGGATGACAAATCGATCGGCTCCTTTTAGGGCGATTCTTTTTAAAAGTTCCAAATGAAAACGCGGCATATTGGTCCTTAGTTCAAAGAGTTTAGAAATTCCTGATATATCTCGCGGCTTACAACGTATGAAAAATCCTTTTCGGAAAGGATCTTTTGTTTGTCGTAAACGTCCGGGTCGAGACGGATCGTTTCTTTCAAGTAAGAAACGCACGTTTCCGCGTCCCCCAGTCTCGAATACAAACAGGCGGCGTTGAACTTGGCGAGAGCGAAATACTTCTTAAAGATTTTGGAATATGATTCGTCCAAATCTCCTCCGAGGATTTTTTCCATAAAACTCGAGGTCTCGTCCTTTTGATAATCGAAACGGCTCCAGTCCATCGAAAAGAGGGAATCGAATGTTTGTTTCGCCTTGTTTAAATCTCCGATTTCCGTCTGCAAAACTCCCAAATTCGCGGCGATCAAAACGTATTCCGGTTTTTTAAAATCCGATTTTTTTAGAATTTGATCCGTAATCGATTCCAGCTCGTTCAATTTATTTTCGTTTTGAAAAGCCCAATAAACGGAAAGAAAACAATGTACGATCGTACCCGGATCCAAACCCTTAACCGCTTCCACGATTGCGGAAGAATTTTGAATTTCCTTAAGTTTGGAAAAGACGGATTTTGCGAGTTCCTTGGGCGAAACGTCTTTGTATTCCTTGATAAAGAATGCGAGGTGTTTTTGAAAAATCGGATTTTGAAAGAGTTCTTCCTTTAAAACCGGGTTTTGATAATACAATTTTAGAATTGGAAAGACGGAAGTTACTTCCGTTTCCCAATCCAAAAGTTGTAAAAGTTCCTTGGAAAAATTTTGGGAATTTTTAAGAAGTTTGGAAGCGATCGAAAGATTGAGGGATAAGTTTCCGGGTTTTAAAAAGAAAACCAATTCGTTTTCGGGAAGAGAATCCAATTTTTCCAGAGTTTCGTATTCTTGCGTTTGATTTTGAATCCGCGTTTTTTGGAGTTCTATTTCAATTTTTGAATATTCCTTTTTTAAAATATCCGAAAACAGGTCCGTTTTAAAAGAGTTTAAATCGGCGACAAACTTTCCGTCCGCAAAAAAACGATCTTGAAATGCCGTTTGCGCTTTTTTGTAAAAGGTGTACAATTTTCCGAAGGAAATCCGCTCCCAATTTTGATCGGGAAACAACAGATACAAAAAAAACGCCTTTGTCATGACAAGATCCTCTTCCCACAGAATCGGAAGAACGAGCCTCAACTCTTCCATGGCTCGTTTGATTCCTTTTTTCTTTTCCAAAAAATTCACTTTCAAAAAGAATAATAAATGATTTTGAGGAATTTCGGATAACGTTCGATCCAAAAGATCCAACGTATCCGGTTTTTCGTATAAAAACGATTCGATCGCTTTTGCGGAAATACCGCATTCCAGCGCGAATTTCTGTTCCCGGTTCAATTTCATATGCGGCTTGAGAAGATTCAGCAACTCCGTCATATCGGAGACGATTTGAAAAAATTGTTCCCGATTTTTTTTTGCCGCCTTTCCGATTTTATCGGAATAAAAAAGTGCGAATCGTTTTAAAACGTCCTTCGGATCGTTTTTTAACGCCGTCAAAAGCAAAGGAAAGATACGAGTTTCCTTTTTAATGTTTTCATAATATAACAAAAATCCGGGTTCGCTGTCGTAAAGAAGATCCTCCCAGGTCTGCGAACGCGCAAAGTCTTCCGGGAAATGTTGAAATCGATCCGAAAAATGAGACCAACGAATCGCGGGAGCTTGTCCGGACCATCGGTCGTAAAATTCTTCCATGTAAAATTCGTTTTCTTTGTGCAGCTCGTGAACGAGAGGAGGAATGTCTTCACAACCGATCTCGTACAAAACCGGAGCCAGATTGCGGGTCGCGTCCTCGTAGTCGTATCTTTCCATCACTTCGATCACGGCAGGAACCGCCCTTTTGGCTTTTTTTCCCAAGGGAAGAAGCCGGTCTTCGAAGATAAAATCCCAGGATTTTCCGAACCAAGGGAACTCTTCGGGCATACAACGAATCAGTTCTATCATGAGATCGATCAATTCTTCCGGAGGATTTAAATAGAGAGGGTTTTCATCCTCGAACACATTCGATTTCAGACGGGTTTCGATTTCCATGGCGCAAATTTTAAACGCGGGATGTGGAAGGGTTTTCATTCGATCCAGCGCGTTTTCAAACGTGGGACGAAATTTTTCCCTGCGGTTATCCGGAATTTCCAGAAAGGATTGTAACAAGTTATATGAGAAATTTTGAATGTTTGGAATTGCGTCCTCGTATAAATCCGTCGGCTCGGGAGGGGGAAGTAAAAAAAACTCATTTTGAACGTTCAGTGTGGTTTCCAAATGGGACGGATTTTTCTCCGCCAGTTTCCAAAAGAAGGATACGAACTCCTGAGGAGTAAAAGACTTTATCTTTTTATTAAGTGATTTATTATCGTCCGAAAATTTCTCGTCGTCTAAATCCTCCTCAAATTCCGAATCGGAGAAATCTTCGTCGTTGTTCGAACGGAGTGAATCAAGGGCGGCTCGTTCCAAAAAGGTTTTCAATTTCGGATTTGAATCCGCGATCCCAAGCAGGTTCTGAAATTCCTTCGAATTCGGTCGGTTTAAAAATTCGACAAAAAATAAAAAATCCTCGATTACGGAAAAATAATTTTCAACATGCGATGATGTTTCATACAACGTGAAATGCGGATTTTCCCGAAACGATTCTAATTCGAGCGGAGGAAAAATTTCGAGAAGAAACTTTTCCTGTGTATAATCGTAACAATCTTCCGAGTTGATGAGCGCGTAAAACGGAAACGTTTTCGGGAATTTCGCAAACCGTTCGTTTAACAAAAGTTCCTTGAAAATTTCACGGATCATCTTTGCAAAAAGAAGAAGTTTGATATGAACGTGAAGATCTTTTCCTTCGATCGTTTCTCCCAAATAGGAAATCGAATATTCCCCTTCTTCCAGGGCGTAAATAAAATCATAAACGTCGGAGTTTGTTTCTTCTTCGTCTTCCGCACTTTCTCCGGAAGGATACGAATCGGCGTCTCGGATGATTTCGTGATTGAGTCCGAACACACGGGAAGTTTTTCCGCTTTCCGAATCGAAATGAATCGAATCCAAAGACGCACTACAAAATTCATCATCGGACATTTTAAAAAGAAATCCGTTGAACGGTTTGAATCGATGAGATCGTAGATTTTCCCCCGTTAGACTTTCTTCCAATAATTTCAAGATCCGATCGACTCTGTCGGTCAACGACTCCGCAAAATGAAACTGCCGAATCATTTCTTGAAACGATTCATAAAGACTACGATCCTTTTCTCCGCGCTTTTCGTGCGGGTTTTCCTTTTTCTTTTGATTTCGCTCGTCTTTGAAAATTTCTTCCAGGAGATTCATCGCCCCTTCAAAGTCGTAGTTCTGTAATCTTTCCAAGTAGTGTGTATAATATTTGGGAATTGTTTCTTTACGGAAATCTGTCGGTTTAAAAATCATAAAAAGTCGTTTTGTCTAAAGTGTTCGGTAGGATAACAGATTACTCCAAAAAAGTCGTATCACTTTTTACCCGACTCCTCCCTTGCGTTTTAACGTTGTCACGCGCCAAAAAAGAGAAGAATTTTCTTGAGGACCGGAAAATAAAAGTATTCTGACGTAAAATCGGCATTTGGAAAAAAACGTTCTACATGAAAATAGAAGCCATTTATAAATACTTTCTTCTCACACCGACAACCCATCTTCCGGTCGTGGACGAGTCGGGGGAGTTGATCGGGCTTTTATCCCGCAAACTGATTCAGATGGAAATGGCCGACTTGAGTTCTTCCGAAAGGGAATATTCTCAACTTCCGGAATCTTTTCTGGAAACCACAATGCCGGAATCCTTCTTTCAATACTTTCAAAGACAAAAATCGATTCCGGTCCTTGCAAAAACCGGGGAAAAAAAAGAAGAATGGGATAAGGTGCAACTCCTCGCCGGTTTAGGCAAACTTGTCGCCGCACAAAGGCCGCCTGAAGAAACGCCTTCTCCCGAAAAAAAACAGGAACTCGAACAGAGTTCCCGCTTTTGGTTTATGGAACTTATACTCCAAAATTTTCCCGACGGGCTGCTCGCTACGGATTTGGAAGGAAATTCCGTCTTTTACAACGAAACGTTCGAACAGAACATTCTCCCTAAAAAATACTTTCGGGACTCGATCCTTCAGGCGGAACGGTTGCTCAAGGAAATGAGTAAAAATCTTTTGGCGGACTACTTAAAATCCAACGAACTGCGATTAGACGGGAATCTACCTTTTTCCTTACAAACCTATAGGACCGAACTCGAGTGTACTGTGAGAATCATCGTACTCAAACAGGGTTCCAAGATCGTGGGATATCTCTATCACTTCGTCACTCCTCGCGCCGTTTTAGGTCGTCAGGACGAAAGTGGTTTGGAATTTCCGTCCGTTCAAGACGCTTTCTTTCAAAAGTTTCCTTTGGAAACGATGCTCAAAGAAGTGGAAAGTTCGTTTATCTTTCATTCTCTCAAAAGAAATCAGGACAATATTTCTCATACCGCATTGGAACTAGGAGTTCCTAGAACCACTCTTCAAAATAGAATCAAATTTTTGGACTTACAAAGTCGTTACGCCCTTTCTAAAGAAAATCCGATTCCTCGTAAGAAGACGATTTCTACCGCCTCTTCCGAAGAGAAATCGGCAACGGAACCGAAAGATACGGACTCCGTCGGTTTGAAAAAACAAAATCCTAAAACTACAAAAATCGCCTCAAAACGAGTTTCCGCCAAGAAATCGGATCCGAGTGCAGGGAAACGGAATTCTCTTTCCAAAAAAAAATCTTCTTCTAAAACGAGTTCTTCTAAACCCGCCGCAAAAAAAAGAAAGTCCCATTGAATAATTTCGTTGACAACCCCCGCTTGCATCCGTTATCTCATGATTAGAGCCGATCTAACCGATCTCTTCTCCACTCTGAATTCTCAAAAATAAAATCTCAAAAAGGCGAATCCTTCCCCTTTTTTAAACTCAAGTAGCTCCTAATATGGCAACAGCAAGACGAGACAGTAAAAATAGACACCAACATTCCAATCATAGCCACAACCACCAAAACGACTCCGAATCCGGCGATTCGTTTGAAGAAGAAAGCGCCGGCGCCAGCCAGGAATCGTCGGATTTCGATTCCTCCGAAAATTCAGATCATCGTTCCCGCAAACGCAAACGAGGCGGTTATGATGGTCCGACTCCGGCTCCCATCGATCTCGTAGAACTCAAAAAAAAGGCAATCGCCGATTTGATCGAAGCCGCCAAGGGTCTCGGAGTAGAGAACACCGGCGGTTTAAAAAAGCAGAACTTAATCTTCGCCATTCTCCAAGCACAAGCCGAAAGAGACGGTCAGGTGCATGCGGCCGGAGTGATGGAAAAACTTCCGGACGGTTACGGGTTTTTACGTTCTCCGGATTACAACTACGTTCCGGGTCCGGACGATATCTATGTTTCTCCTTCTCAGATCAAACTCTTTGGCCTGCGAACCGGGGATACGGTGGAAGGTCAGATCCGTCCTCCGAAAGAATCCGAGCGATTTTTTGCGATGCTCCGTGTGGAAACCGTCAACGGTTATACTCCGGATGTCGCGGGTAAACGCGCTCTTTTTGACAACCTAACCCCTCTTTATCCGAACGAAAGACTCAAGATGGAATACGATCCGTCCATGCTCGATACGAGAATTTTGGACCTCATGTGTCCGATCGGAAAAGGTCAGAGGGCTTTGATCGTAGCCCCGCCGAGAACCGGTAAGACGATCCTCATGCAAAATATTGCAAATGCGATTACATCCAATCATCCCGAATGTACTTTGATCGTACTTCTCATCGACGAACGTCCGGAAGAAGTGACCGATATGGCTCGTCACGTTCGCGGTGAAGTTGTTTCTTCCACGTTCGACGAACCCGCGCAAAGACACGTTCAGGTCGCCGAGATGGTTATCGAAAAAGCAAAACGTCTCGTAGAACACGGTAAAGACGTGGTCATTCTTTTGGATTCGATCACTCGTTTGGCGAGAGCTTATAACCAGGTGATCCCGACTTCCGGTAAAATTCTTTCCGGTGGTGTGGACTCCAACGCTCTTCACAAACCGAAACGTTTTTTCGGAGCCGCGAGAAACATTGAAGAAGGCGGATCTTTGACGATCATCGCCACCGCTTTGATCGACACCGGTTCCAAAATGGACGAGGTGATCTTTGAAGAATTCAAAGGAACCGGTAATATGGAAATCCATTTGGATCGGAAACTTTCCGACAAACGGATTTTTCCCGCCATCGATATCAACAAATCCGGAACTCGTAAGGAAGAACTTCTGATTACCAAGGACGTCCTTCAGAAAGTGTTCGTTCTGCGAAAAGTACTTTCTCCTATGAGTATCACGGAAAGCATGGAACTATTGCTGGAAAAAATGAGGCTTTCTAAAACCAACGACGCCTTTTTAGCCAGCATGAACACCCAGTAAACGCGTCAACAAGGGAATTTATGAAAACCGAAATTCATCCAAACTATAGAGCGGCCAAAATCAGCTGTGCGTCCTGTGGAACCGTCTACGAAACCAGAACTTCCATCGGCGATATCAACATCGAAATTTGTTCCGCTTGCCACCCGTTTTTTACCGGAAAATCCAAACTTGTGGATACGACGGGTAGGGTGGACAAGTTCAAGAAAAAATACAAGATGCAGTGAGAGTTTGCGGACTCTTCTTCTTTTTTATGCCGTCTAAACACCGGGCAGGAGAAAATTCATGAGCGTAATGGACTTCGCACGGTACAAACAAATCAACGACGATCGGGTCAACTATCGCGAAATGGAAGACGCGACCGTCGTTTCCAATTATAGAAACGTGGGTTGCGGGGACGGTTATCGCATCTATCTCAAAATCAATTCTTCCGATCAAGTTACCGACGCAAGTTATACCACAACCGGTTGCGGTTTTGGAATCGTAGCCCTCGCCATGGCGACGGAATACGCGAAAGGTAAAACAGTCGATCAACTGAAGTCTGTAACTCCAGCCGACCTCGAAACGATGTTCGAATTTCCGGAACGCAGAAAGAATTATCCGGAGTCCGCGGTCGCCGCTCTTTTACAAGCCGTGAAAGACTATGAAAGCGGGGAGGGGGTTCCGAAAGAAAAAAGAATCACCGCGAGCAAAGCCTTGGAGATTCTCAAAGAAAAAGGTTCTCTGAAAGGAGAAGACCTTTCCAGCATCATATTAGAAAAACAGAATTTTGATGGAGTCGACTTTTCCGGCGCCAATCTTGGACACGCTTTCTTACAAAATTCTTCCTTTGTGGGCGCCAGTTTTGAAGGCGCAAAACTCAGAGGTTCTTTTTTAAACAGCGCGGATCTGAGAAACGCGAATTTCAGAGGCGCCGATCTTCGTTGGGCCAAACTCGCCGGCGCTAACGTGGAAGGCGCCGATTTTACGGACGCGATCTACGATATCGGAACCCGCCTGGATCAAAAACAAATTCACTTATTTAGCGTTATGAAAAAAGAAGGAAAGGATCTTTATTTAAACAAAGAGGCGGAATGAAACCGGGGGACAAGGTTAAAATCATAAAACCTCCTGGTTATATTTTTAGAAAGTTCTTCACGCAACGAATCTAAGTTTGTTTTTTCAAAAGCGCTTTTTTTTCCAGTTATTTATTTGTTCCTAACATTTGAAATTATAACGAAAGCGCTGTTTCAGGAAAATGGGCCGGCAGTATTGTATCATTGGCTTACTTCCGGAGAAAATCTCTTGATTCCAATTTTTCTCATAATTCCTGTTTTTGTTTTTATAGTGATGATCGCAAGTCACTGTAAGACAATGTATTTTATAGAAAAAGGAAATCTCGGTTTTTATATTTTTATTGGTGATAGGCTACATGAAGGCGCTTTAGTATATGCAGAGAATGATTCGGATAAAAAAATATTGTTCGCTCCCGAAATATATTCACCCCATCCTTCGGCTTACTTTAATAAACTTTATAAAAAATTAATATTACTTAAAGATCCTTCCGGCGTACTCCGCAAAATCGATGACCAAAATATAGTGTCGCTTATAGGTCGGATTATAATAACCTTAGCTGCTCTGTCTTTTTCATTTTCGGGAGTTTGTATAATTCTGAAAACGTATGCTTATACCCGGTTGCCATTAGGTGGAACTTTTGTTTCGTTAAGTCATGGTCCCAATCTTGGCGATTTTCTTCCGTTTCTTTCTGCTATTTCACCCTTCCTATTTTTCATTTTATTTTCCGTAGCGTTATTCTGGATTGCGAGTTTTATTTGGATAAAAACAAAAGTTCGAAATTTTGCCAGCACACAAAAGGATGAAGGCGATTCCTCATTTCTTCCGCACGATATAAAAACCGGTTTTACTCTAACGGGGCAAATTTTAAAAAGTGCAATCGACAGAGAAAGCTCTTCCGAGAAACACGTAATTTATCTGATTGAGTTTGCCGATGTTTTCAATACTCCCGTATATATCAACTATCACATTATAGGGGAAACCAATTCCATGAAACAGCCGTGGGGCCAAAAAACGAAGCTTAAACAAACTCTTGACGATTGGAAAAAAACTGCGAGAAGCGCTACATTTAAAATTATTTCCGACGATGAAAATCCCAATCTCTTAACGGTAGAGCCTGTATTGTAAAATTATATCGGATCGATACTGTTTCTATTTAATTGAATCGAATTTTTCGATGGGTTTTGAATCATAAATAAACCGCTAATATTTAAGCTTTTATTTACTCTTCTTCATGAAGGAAAAGATTTTTATTTAAACAAAGAGGCAGAATGAAACCGGGCGACAAAGTTAAAATCATAAAACGTACTTTTCTTCACAACGGGATTTTTGTTCACACCAATTCGATTGTTGAAGTAATTTCTTTCGAAAACGATAAGCTGACCGTTCTTTTTCACGATAAAGAAGGTTTCACTCACAACATCGAATCTCTTACGCCTGCCGACGTAGTTCTCGTTTAACGTTGTTTTCGCCGCAATCGAAGAAACGGTTTTCCTTCGATTGCGATTTTGAATTGTATTCATATTCAAAAAATTAGATATTCTTATGAACTCAAATAACAAGAAATTATTTTTTCGACTTTTCTTTCGGCTTTTTCTTTTTGAATATTCAGATTTTATTGTGTTGAGACGAAAATTCCCAACCTCGTCCGGAGCATTCGTTTAACTCGATCTCATTCTCTCGTATGTGTCTTGTGTCAAGCCCCTCCGCTATTTTTTTTTTACATAAGACCCTATTGAGCTAACTTACGATTCAAAACATTTTCGGGCATAGAGTCGAAGAGTTGCCCTGATCGAATCCTAGAAAAAGGAACCTCGCTCATTTTGCGAGAAGTCGCTATGATTATCATTAAAGGACGTAAACTGCCGGAAAGCCGTATCCGGGAAAACTGCACCTGAAATTTTCACGAATCGTTTCCTTCCGAAATCTTCTTTCGTCTCATCTATATTTTCCTTTTTATCAAATATAGATGAGACGATTTCAAAATTTATGATCGTGAGCTTTGTTAGACTTACGTTGATTCAAAAGATGTTGAGAATCCCGGTAAAGTCTCGAACCTCGGCGATGTTTGTCGAAGATAGTTTCATTCTAAATCGCGAATTAAAACGGCAGTGGCAATGCGCACCTATCCCCCCTCGAACACTGATTTACCGATGCGCTCGTTGGATATCCTCCCGTACCTCTTCTGTCCTCTCCTTCTCCGGTGCAATTTCTGTTAGCGATTATGAAGTCAAAAGTATTGTGATAAACCTGCCCTAACTGTATAGTTATAAATACTGTCAGAGTCCTATCCGGTGTTTCCAGTCTATTGATTACCTCGAGCGGATCGGTGGTCGGGGTTAAAGTTTGTCTGAAATAGTCCAGTGGCATCGAAAGCAAGGCCGTTGGAATTACCACTAACCCCTGAGAGGTCCTAAGAATGGGAACGGAATGCCCCGTCATACTTCCATCCGGACGCTCCCGCCCCAATATCCCCAACCAAACGCTCCCGGGCGGAGAATTTATGAGCGAGCGAATGTGAGATTGTATCTCGGACCGAGTGAGGGATTCACTAGAAGGAATCCAGTCGTACTGAGGCAATACAGTCCTAGCGGATGCTAATCCTAACAGTCTGGCCGTATTACCGTCGATACGATACACTCTAGGAACGTCTGTCAGCAACATGTCCAATAACGGATAACGTTGTCCAAACGAGATAAAAGGATCCGTATTCGGAGCCGTATCAAAAAAATAACCGCCACTCTGAAGAGGTCCTTGAGAATGATACTCCTGAATCTCCGCCAACATCTGGAAACTATGAAGCAGACAAACGCCGCAGATTCCATGTAGCTGGCTCGCTGATGCAGCTGAATGCGCTATGTCATAAAGTCTTCGAATCCAAGCCTCACTCAATTGAAAGTCGGGCGGTAGGCTTCTTTTAGATCTTTTGTATATTCCATTTTCCTTATTTCCGGCCGGACAATACTGCTCCGTTTTTCCAAGATTCCCGGCTGTGTAACGTACCCAATTCAGCAAATCCTTATTAACGGTAAACAGAGAAGTAGGACTGTTGGTAGTATCGTTTTTCAAAAAAGAGGGTTTAGCCGCATAGGCAACACCCCAATTGGATCCATACCTGGTAACTCTTAGGGCATTCCCCTTGTAATCCGTGATTATTCCTCCCTCGTCGGTTTCCAGAGAAACGTTCCAATAAGCGGGATTGTTCTTACTGATAGGCGCGTCGCTACACAATCCCCATTTGACCCAAATTCCATTGATAACTATTTACGTTGGAATACATACAATAGAGAGATCCGCTCACGGGATCGTATTCGGCGAGATGTCCGCTTTCGGGATTGTAGTAGATCGGTGTGGTATTTTTCTTCGAGCCTTTCGAATGAATGAAGTAACGATCGTTTCCCAAGTTCCAAGCTATGGAAGTTTGAACGCTGATGTTTCCGGGAGTGGCTACGGTCTTAACCCAATCCTCCATCGAAGTGTCTAACGTGTGGTTATAGTTATCCTTTGAGTTTCTGGAGATATAACCGTACCAATTCGTATCCTTCAAACGATAAAATCCATCCGCGGTCCAAAAGGACGTTATCCTTTACGATCCATCTTTGTCGATACTAGGTGT
>NZ_AOHC02000058.1 GCF_000332415.1 Leptospira weilii serovar Ranarum str. ICFT | reverse complement strand
ACACCGGGAAAGGTGTTCTATGCCTTCGTCTTGCGTTCTATCTTGAATTATCTCTAAAATCTGTTATATTCATGTTTTTGTAAGTGATTTTGTTTTCGTTTTCTTTGTTTTTGTTCTCGAAATCGTTCTGAATTTGTGTTTTCCTTCGTTATGTTAGTTTAGCCCTCTGCTATTTTTATTTTTGCGAGGCTCAGGATTAAAACTTGTAGAAATGAGTTTCTGGACTTTTTCATTCCGATCAACCAATATCACTTGGAAAAGAAATTGGAAGAGTTCATTCATTTTTACAATCATCATCGTACTCATCTGGCTCTGAACAAAGACAGTCCCGTTCCTTCTCCTATTTTGATACGTCCGTCGGTTGGTAGTGGAAAACTCATACTCCTGTTCTCGGCGGACTCTATCATACATACTCTTACAAAAGCGTAGCCTAACGCGTTTTTTGCCTGCTTTTTCTTACACCTAGTATCTTTTCGGGAAAGGTGTTCTATGCCTTCGTCTTGCGTTCTATCTTGAATTATCTCTAAAATCTGTTATATTCATGTTTTTGTAAGTGATTTTGTTTTCGTTTTTCTTTGTTTTTGTTCTCGAAATCGTTCTGAATTTGTGTTTTCCTCCGTTATGTTAGTTTAGCCCTCTGCTATTTTTATTTTTGCGAGGCTCCGGTTTTTCCTAGGGACTTAAAAAACTTGACATCACCCGTCTTTTAAAGCCAATGAAAACAAAATTATCTAAGAAGTTGGTCGTTTTGAAAAATCGAATTCTTTTTATTATTTTATTTTTTGTTTTACAAGGCTGCTTAACGGTAACCGAGAAAGAAATTCCGTCGAAGATCGAACTTGAAAAAAATCTCATTAGGTTGGAGGAAACACTCGTGATCCTCGAGGAATACCGGGTCGACCTGAATCCCGAACTTGTCGATCGGGAAAATATATCGCAAACCGGAAACGATCATCTTAAAAATCTCCGCGATCCTCGGATGAATCGTCTCATAAAATCAAAGTTTGCCACGGCTTTAGCGCAGTGCCGCTGCTTTCAAAATATCGTCGTTGCGGTCCGGGGAATCGAGGATGTGGAATCGTTGCGTAACAAATACCGGAACGTAATTCGTGTAAAACTCGAAGACTACTACGATAGCAAAGCCGTTTTGCCTAAGGTTCTTTTAACAACATTCACTTTCGGATTGATTCCCACTTGGTATTCTTTCGCTAGGAAGGTCGAATTTATAGTTGAATCGCCGGAATTAAAACAACCCGCTATCTTCAAATACGAAAGAAGATTTACCTTGTACGCGCATTTTTTTCTAATATTCGGTTTATTTAATGCAAAGAGCGTTTTTAGTAATTATGCGGAATTTTCCGATTTCTTCCAATTGTTAGCGTCGGAAATTTATTCTCAAAAACTCATCCCTTTGGATATTTGAAAACCGTCTTTGATTTTCGTTTTAACGAAACATTTTCCCGATTCCGATAAACCGGCCCAGGCAAAAAAAGACCGGCCAATCGCGTGAGCAACCGCCGGTTGAATAGGTTTCAATTCTGTAAATCCAGTGAATTGGACCGGTTCTTATCGGTCAATGCCTTCAAGAAAGTTACGATCGACTTTACATCGGATTCGGAAAGTTCCTTACCCAATTGAAGATGGGCCATTTTTTTGACCGCTTCTTCCAGAGTTGCCGTTTTTCCGTCGTGGAAATAAGGCCCCGTAATCGCCACGTTCCTGAGAGAAGGAACCTTAAAAACAAAAGCATCCGCGGGATTTTTGGTCAAATCTTGGCGACCTTTGTCCGCCGTATTTTCATACGGATTGATCTGACCCAGTTTACGGAAGGAGTTCCCGCCCAAAAGAGGACCGACGTGACAAGTGATACAACCGGTAGACAAAAACTTTTCCAGACCTTCCTGTTCTTCGGCGGAAAGAGCCTTATGATCTCCTCTTTGGAAATCGTCAAAGCGGTCCTGTGTTTTCAAGGTTCTTTCAAAAGCAGCGATCGCGCCCGCGATACGATCGTAAGTAATGATTTTGGTCGAAAGCGTTTTAGAATTTTCTTTCGTGAACGAAACGGGATAAGCCTTTGCAAAAAGTTCTTGGTATTCCGGAATTCCGGCGATTTTCTTTTCCACTTCCGAGGCGGAAGGCATAGCCATTTCCACGGGATTTAAAATCGGACCTTTGGCCTGTTCTTTCAGATCTTTGGCTCTCCCGTCCCAAAACTGAGCCAAATGAAAACCCGCGTTCAAAACCGTCGGAGAATTTCGAGCTCCGTTTTTCCCAAACGCACCCGGAGACGTAGGAAGATTGTCCACTCCCGGAGCTTTCCCGACAACGTTATGACAGGAATTACAAGACTGCGTATCGTTCGCGGAAAGTCTCTTTTCGAAATATAATTTTTCACCCAACCGGATCAATTCCGGGGTATCGGCTTCCCCGCCGGGCATTTTATCCGGAACGGTTCCAAAGATTTTTTTGGAATCATCGATCCATTTTTTCGTCTTCTCCGACGGCCCACAAGATACAAAAACGGCGCTTAGAAACGCTACACAAAGGATTTCCGCTGTAGAATGTTTCATACAAGTTCCTCTTTTTTATTTTAGAATAATTCTAAAACGAGATTTTATATAAAATTATACTAAATATCAATTCTTTTTCAAACCTCGTGCCGTTTTTTCCGTTCAATTTGAAAGACCAAACCCTGCGCGTTGATCTTGGAATCGAATCCGAGAAGCATTTCCTCCTTTTCCCCCAGAACAATCCCTTGAGTCGAAAGTTCTCTTTCCAAATAAGCCCTGATTCTTCCCGTACAAAATTCGAGCAGGGCCTCCCCTTCCAAGCCGGATCTTTCTCCGGAGGAAAGAATATTCTGCATCGCGTGTAAACCCTGTTTCATCTGACGCGCGCCGGATTCCAAATCCTTCCAAACTCCGAAGTGAGTAAGGTAGGCCTTGTCCGCACCCGTGGAAAGAATTTTGTCCACCGTATTCATCGCTTCTTCCGAATCGAAATCGGTGGGAGTTGTGGAAGGATAAAGAATCGGATTTTTTCCTACGGCGAAATCCTTGTATCCGAGTCCGAAAGAATCTCCGGTAAAAATTCCGTTACTCAAAGAATCATAGATGCAGAAATGATGATTTGCGTGTCCTCTTGTATAATAAAATTTGAATATTCTTTTTCCCCATCGGATCTCTTCTCCGTCTTCCGGACTGATCACCCTTTCTTTGGGAACGGGAAGAATTTCTCCGTATAACTTCTTAAAGTTTTCCTCTCCATAAACTTGGATCGAACTTTGAATCAATCGTTCCGGGTTGACGAGATGTCTGGCCGCTTTCGGATGTGCAAGAACCGTCGCGTTAGGACAGTGTTTTGCCAACAACCCCGTTCCTCCCGCGTGATCCAGGTGAACGTGTGTGACGATGATGTACTTTACGTCTTCGGGTTTACGTCCGACCTTACGTAATTCTTCCAGCAAAATGGGAACCGCGCGGTTCGTGTTGTTTTCCACAAAAGCGGCTTCTTCACCTTCGAGGACCAGATACGCACACGCCACTCCCGGCGAGATATAATCGCAGTCGATCGTATACAATCCCGGAAAAACTTCCTTCTCATAAAACAACATACGGATTCTCCTCAATCTTCCCGCAAAAATAAAATCTCTAAATCTTAACTTGGGATATCGACTTGTCGTTCTAAAGGGAACGAGATCCCGAGTTTCTCTACCGCCTTTTCCACTTCGTCAAGTCAAAGAATATCCTATTCCACGTTACAAAACCCGGAGAAAACAAACTCATCCGGCCCGACACGAGATCGATGCTGCCAGCCGTTGCTTTTCTTATGAGACAGAATTTTCTTGTAAAAAGCCGTGATTGCGGGAACTCTTGCGTTCATGAATCCCACTCTCGTCGGTCTCTCCGTTGCTTTTCTGTCCGTCCTAATAGCGATCCTTTTGGAAGGCGCACATTTTCTTTCCTTCTTCAAAATCTCCGCAATTCTTCTTATCATTGGGGGTACGGCGGGAGCGACGTTTGCCAGCTTTTCCCTCGAACAAATCAAAGACCTCGTTTTCAATCTTCAGACCGCCGTTTTTCCAAAACGGAAACTTCCTCTCGGCGACATCTTTTTGGATTTTGCCGAACGAGCCCGTAAAAACGGACTTCTTTCCCTGGAAGATAATCTTAAGTCCATCCAAGATCCGTTTCTTCAAAGAGGAATCCAACTCATCGTGGACGGAACCGATCCTCGTGCGGTGGAGGAAATTCTTTTTGAGTCCGCTCTCGCGATGGAAGACAAAGAAGCGAACTCGGCGAAAATCCTGGAAACCGCAGGCGGATTTTCTCCTACGGTCGGAATCATCGGAACGGTTATGGGCCTTGTGGGAGTTCTTGAAAATTTAGGCGCGGGCACCCGGGCGCTCGGAGAAGGAATCGCAACGGCATTCATCGCGACCTTTTACGGAATCGCGTTCGCAAACCTTCTTTTCTTTCCTCTTGCCAACCGAATCAAGTCTTGGTCCAAGGAACAATCCGATCGTAGACAAGCGATCATCCGAGGGGTAATCGCTCTTCAAAGCGGAGACAATCGCAGAATTCTTATGGAAAGAATGACTCCGTTCATCGGTTGAGAACTTTAAAAATAAAACGCTTTCGCATCGGTTATACCGAACTCGAGGATCACGGCGAGCTCAAATGAATTCCTTTTTTTGAATATTCTCAAACGATATCCACGTTGAGTTCGGAAAGAATGTCTTCGAGTTCCCTTTTGTTCCGAACTTCGATCAGACGATCCTCTCCGTACTCGCCCGCTTCGAGTCGAACCGCAAAGTAACCCGCGTTGTCGTTTCCTCTTAAGGAACTCACGTCCAAATTGATCAGATCCAAGTCCTCGTCCAAAACCGGAGTCAAAAGAAGATATTGATTTTCGTCGATCTCCAAAGCTTCCGCGACGATAAAAGAATGAGGATTTCCGTCCTCGTCCAAAAGCTGAACGGATTCCCGAACCTGTTCCTCGTGGGTTCCGGATTCTTCGTCCTCGAAAGGATCGTTCATCTTCAGACTCCTTCCGTTCCGGAATCGAACTCGAACGGAAGTTTGTTCTTTTTAGCAAAATTACATTCTTTGCATGCGGGAACGAGATTGGCCTTGATGGACTTTCCTCCTTTTGCAAGAGGAATCAAATGGTCCATCGTCAACTCTTCGGGAGGAAATTTTTTACCGCAATAATGGCAGATCCCGGCGGCTTTTTTCTTTTTCCACCAGGGAGTTTTGCGAAGATCCTTTGCGATCCTTCTTTGTTTTGCGAGTTCTTCCTCGCCGATCCAGAATATCGGTTCTTCGGGGTTCATTCAAAAAATCTAATCTTTATAAATCGCCCAATCGGAACCGGGACCGGAGACGGAAAGTTTCGTAAGATCGCTTTTGTTGGTCGCAAAAATCCCTTCCCGCAAACCGGACGCCGTTAAAAATAAGACGTCTCCTTGAGAAAGAACTTCCCCTTCGACTTCGATCCTTCCGCTTAGGACGATCAAAATCCGAAACACGGATTCTTCGTAAACATTCGGAATTTGGAATATCTTTTCGTTTCCGGAAATTTCCAAGGTCTCCATCAAAAACTTATCGTTTGCCGTTAGACGAAATCTCTTGCCTTCGTTCCAGGGTTTAGGCGTAGGTTTCATTACGTCGTCCTCGTTAGGTCCGCCGTAATCCAAAACGTCGAGCGCCTTTTCGAGATGAAGTTCCCTCGGCCTTCCGTAGTCGTAAACCCTATACGTGGAATCCGAGGATTGTTGCACTTCCATCAAAAGAATTCCCGCGCCGATCGCGTGGATTCTCCCCGGATTCAAAAGAAAAGCGTCCCCTTCCCGAACCGGAATCCGTCTCAAAACCTCCTCGGCGCGATTTTGTTCCACGAGAGTTTTGAATTTTTCCCTGCTCGTTGCATTAGAAAAGCCGCATATAAGTTGGGAGCCGGGTTCCGCTTGTAGAACGATCCAAGCCTCTTTTTTTCCCGCGCTCTGCGGATCGTATTTTTCCGCGTATAAATCGTCCGGATGAACTTGGACCGAAAGTTTTTCTTTCGCATCGATGATCTTGATCAAAAGCGGAAACGGTTTTCCTCGAAACGGTTTTCCCAAAATCGAATCCGTGTTTTCCAGATACGCCGTTCGAAAGTTTTTTCCGGCGAGCGGGCCGTTGACGATCATCGAAATTTCGTTTCCGTAGTCCGAAATTTCCCAGGATTCTCCGATGTTTCCTTCCGGAATTTTTCTTCCCGGAAAGTCTCCGAGTTTTCTACCGCCCCAGATTCTCTCCTTATAGATGGGATGAAAACGGATCACTTTCTGCATAAGACCTATTTTTTTTCCCCTTCCAAGAGTTCAATTTTTACTTTGAGACGATTTTTCTTAAAATGAACGAATCCTTCGGGTTTGAGTCCGGAAAGATCCAGTTCGTAGATTTTCCCCGGAAGTAGTTTGCCCGC
The DNA here is from genome assembly GCF_000332415.1 of Leptospira weilii serovar Ranarum str. ICFT. Lineage (GTDB taxonomy): Bacteria > Spirochaetota > Leptospiria > Leptospirales > Leptospiraceae > Leptospira > Leptospira weilii_A. The sequence goes on along the minus strand of NZ_AOHC02000058.1, from coordinate 38,044 downwards.
TTCCGCTTCCAAGTTGAGATTTCGAAAACTTTTATACGTTCCTTTTCCGCCGCAGGAGTCGCAGAATCCGTTCGAACCTCTGCATTCCGGACAAAGAACCCGCACGACCAGAGGAATTTTTGCGGAAAGCGGGGAGTTTAATTCTTCAGTAGTTAAGAGAATTCTAATATCGTAATGTATTCCGGAATATTTTTTTCTTTCTCTGTTTCTCATTCCCGCGCGGAGAAGTCCCTTTTTTGCCAGTTCGACGGCTTGTCCCGCGTATAAAATCCTGGAACTGGGAATTCGTTTGATTTGCGGATCGACGTTTTGTTCGTTCCTCGCGTTTAGGGAAGACTTAAACTTAAAAAGAATCTCGGGATGTCTGGAAAGATATTGGAGATCGTATTCTTTTCTTAGAATGGGATGTGTAAGCGTCTGATAGGAATACGCGAGTTTTTGAAAAAGATCCGAAGATCCCGTTTCACGATTATCAGGATGAAAAATTTTAGCCAATTCCCGATAACGCGACTTTACACTTTCCACGGATGCGAGCGGTGAAAGACCCAGATTTTTATAATGATCCGGAAAATCCGTTTTGGGTCCCGGATCATTCATGAAAGAATTTTAGAGCCTGTCCTAAAACTCAAAACAATCGCGGAGATTTGCGGCCATTCCGATAAAATCGGACGGTTGGCGGACAAACTCTCAATCCTTCGGAAGATTCTCCTGATAAGGTCCTCCGTTTTCCACTTCTCTAAGAGTGGTTTCCACGTCTTCCGAAGCGGTTTTGATGTTTCCTTCCACATACTTATCGATTCGACGAATGATTTCCAAAAGGTTGGTTCTATAAATTCGTACGAGTTTTACCCTTTGCGCGGGCTCTCGAATCGTAGCCACGTTATACACGGCTTCCTTCGTACCGGCGTCCGTTTTTTTTCTCACCACCAATTCGATGGAATCCGATCCTTCGTTACCGACCTTATCGTTTTTCAGAATGCTGATTTCTTCATACTGAGGGCGCATTTTGGAAATTAATGATTTCCTACTCCAAAACACGATCGATTCCAACTTCAAGGAAGAATTTCCCGCGCCGGACCCCGAAACTTTCAATACGAATCTGAGATCGAGCATATAACGATTTCTGCTTTGAGGAATTTGATCCTCGTACGCGGGAATGAATTGACTGTAAAGATTGTCTTGTATTTGTTTTTTTTTGTTTAAAAATGCAAGCCGACTTTCTATTCTCTTATGAAACTCCGTAATATCCTTTCCTAATATTTCCAAATCCTTGATTTGTCCCCGTTCATAGGGTAGGATTTTCACTTTCCCATCCGGCTCGAACTCTTGACTCAAAATACCGGCAAAGGCGGAAATAAAAATCAGGAAATAAAATAATTTTTCTTTCATTGTCGATTTTTCCGTACGGCGTCCTCTATTAGTTTCGGAGGTTCTTGGATTTTCCCCATAATTTTATCAAAAATAGATTGAACTTCTCGTCAAATTCTGGGAAAAGGAAAGGAAGGGTCGGTATGGAAATCAATCACAGAAAATCGGGAGAAACAAACATCGTAAGCCTTGCCGGCAGCCTCGACATCTATACTTCGATCGATCTCAAAACATTCTTCGAAAATAATATCCACAAAGACAACAAAAACGTAGTCGTAAATCTTGAAAAACTAAACTACATCGATTCATCCGGAATCGGAATGTTGATCAAACAATTGAACTACGTGCAAGACCTCAACGGATCTTTTTTCATCGCGAACATGAAACCCGCAATCGAAAAAGTTTTCAAAGTCGCCGGTCTTACCTCTTATTTCAAAACCATCAGCCCTGCGGAATTCGGTTCCAATTATCCTTAATCTTCCCGGCTCAGGGAGGAACTCAGTGAAACGCTCTCTATGATCGCGTTTCAGGGGCATCATCTCAACTACGCCTAAGAGCCAACATTATGTTTCGACCCATAGGGAGAAACATTGAGTTTTTCGCTTCGCGGCTCAGGGAGGAACTCAGTGAAACGCTCTCTAAGGATCGCGTTTCAGGGGCATCATCTCAACTACGCCTAAGAGCCAACATTATGTTTCGACCCATAGGGAGAAACATTGAGTTTCTCGCTTCGCGGCTCAGGGAGGAACTCAGTGAAACGCTCTCTAAGGATCGCGTTTCAGGGGCATCATCTCAACTACGCTTAAGAGCCAACATTATGTTTCGACCCATAGATTAGTATGATTCTTGGACGTAAGGCAGTTCGAAGTGTGATATTCTTGATTCGACGGAGTCAAGAAGGCCGGTGGCAGATTGATCGCTCCCTTGGGGTTTAGACCCCGACCCATAGATGAATCTAAATCGGCCACCGCAAACCAAAGTGTGGCGGCTTAAACAAAGTCGACCGCGAATAGGAGTGCTGGTGATATCACCCGGCTTTGTTAAGACCTTCCGCCTCTGTCATTTTAGGAGAAAAGAAATGAACAGTCAAGAAGTCAAGTATGTAGGAATTGATTGTGGTAAAAAAAGTTTGAGGTAGTTCGAATCAATTCGGAGAACTCGCTCGAACGTCGACAATTCAGCACAACGGAAAGCGGAATTAACAATTTATTAAACTGGTTACACCTAGTACTATATCGTAGGCCTGGAAGCAGGATCTCAATCTTTTAGAATTGCAAAATCAATACTAAACAAAGGAGTTCAAGTAATTGTTTTGAATCCCGGAGACTTAGCAACAATTTATCAATCTTTGAAAAAGACTGATAAAGAAGATTCTCTTAAGATAGCTAAACTCAAACGTTATCCAAAGGATATTACCGGTTGTTCCAATTCCCACGGACGATAATACGAAGAAGACAATCGTCGATTGTGTACCGAGCATGAGAATTGGACAAGACAACTAACGCAAGGAAAGAATCGGCTTCACAGTTTATTCACTCAAGCCGGTCTGACTGAGATCACCAAAAACATTTACGGACAAAAGCATCCAGAGAAACTTCTGTAACTTTACTTCCGGATCGATATCATAAGGAAGCGGAACGAATCTTAAAAGTTTTAGATAGTCGAACTAAATCTAAAACTCATTGAAGAAGATATTAAAGGCGCTCTGAAAATCAATCAGGCCTACGTTCAAACGATCATGTCCATGCCTGGTATCAGTATATTACGTCTCTGGCAATTATGAGTTACATGGGGGACTGCAAAAGATTTTCTTCCGGTAAACAAGCCGCCTACTACGCTGGTTTAGTTCCCAGAGTTGACATCTCAGGAGATACGGTTCGATATGGTAGAATTGTTTCCCGCGGTTGTCATTCGATCCGAAGAGTGATTGTTCAAGCAGCTTGGAGCCTGGTCCGTTGTCAGCATGGCGGTAAGATTAAAGAGTTCTACGAAAGGTTATATGCTAAAAAAGGAGCAAAGAAATCTATCATTGCTACTTCACGTAAAATGATCGAAGTTCTTTTTTCTATGATTCGAACAGGGCAACTCTTCGACTCTATGCCCGAAAATGTTTTGAATCGTAAGTTAGCTCAATATGGTCTTATGTAAAAAAAAATAGCGGAGGGGCTTGACACAAGGAACATAGGAGGGAGAAACATTGAGTTTCTCGCTTCGCGGCTCAGGGAGGAACTCAGTGAAACGCTCTCTAAGGATCGCGTTTCAGGGGCCTCATCTTAGCTCCGCTAAGAGCCAACGCTTTCGCTTCGCGGCTTTTGGCTATCTCGCTTCCTAAGGGGCGCTCATCTTAGCTCCGCTAAGAGCCAACGCTTTCGCTTCGCGGCTTTTGGCTATCTCGCTTCCTAAGGGGCGCTCATCTTAGCTCCGCTAAGAGCCAACGCTTTCGCTTCGCGGCTTTTGGCTATCTCGCTTCCTAAGGGGCGCTCGATATATCCCAGATTCCCCAGAAGCGACCGATCTCCCCCGCGTTCGGAAGAAGTCTAAAATCCATTCTCCCTTCGATCAACTCGCCGGGATCCACACGAAATCGAACCGGAAACTGAGAAGAATACGCATCACTTCCCGGAAATCGAACCGTTGCCTTTAAGACTCCGTTCATGTAAATTTTCAATTCTCTCGGTTTAACACCCTTCGGTCTTTCCGTATACGTAAACTGCGTTAAGTCCAATTGCACGTAAAGAGGTTCGTTCCGAAACGGATCCGCAGTCAGATAAAAACGAAGGCCCTCTTCCGGAATCATCCTGCAAATCCCGTCTTGAAGCCTAACGATTCCCGCACCCGGCGCGAAATCCGGCCTGTCCCTTTCCAACTGCATTCCGTTGTGAATCGCCCAAGTGGAAAGTTCACTGTAGGTTCTAAAATCTTCCGCATGAAGAGGTTCGCCGTCTTCTCCCTGATGATCGAAGTTGATGAATTTTTTAAATTTCGGATTTTCTTTCGATTGGAGAAACTCCGTATTGGTAAAAGTAAAATAGAAAAGAACGAGTATCAATCGGTGCCAAACCATCTACTCTAGTATCGACAGGATCGGGAAGAATTTGATCACAATCCATACAATTGACCAAGCCGAAAAAACGATTCATTCTCCCTGCGTCGTCACTTTGGGAAACTTCGACGGAATCCATCTGGGACATCAAGCCCTCCTCGATCGAGTTTTGAAGGTTTCTCAAAAAACCGGACTCGCCTCCTGCGTCGTTACCTACGACCCGAACCCGGCGGTCATACTCGGAAAAAGTCCCGAAATGAAAAACCTCATGACTTTTGCGGACAAGGAAGAATGGATCCGCAAAAAAGGAATCGATTTTCTGGTCGCACTTCCGTTTAACAAAGAATTGGCGGAAATGAGCGCAGAATCTTTTTTAGAGGAAATTCTTCTCAAACAACTAAAAGCCAAAAACATAATCATCGGTTTTAATCACTGTTTCGGAAAAGAAAGAAGAGGCAACTACGAACTCCTAAAACAATATTCAGAAAAACTAAATTACTCGGTGGAAAAAGTGGACCCCGTGTTTTTGAACGAGATCAAACTCTCCAGCTCCTACGTGAGAAGATTGATCTCCGAAGGCAACGTAAAGGAAGCCGCAAATTGTCTGAATCGATATTATTCCGTCTCCGGAGTCGTTGTCGGAGGACACAAACGAGGGAGAGAGATCGGATTTCCCACCGCCAACGTTCAATCGAACGCAAACATTCTCCTCCCCGGCATCGGCGTTTACGCGGGATTTACAGCAGTGGAAGGAATCGAACATCCTTCGATGATCAACATCGGCCGCAACCCGACCTTCGGCGCAAACGCAGTGACCTTGGAGTCGAACCTATTCGACTTTCAAAAAGACATCTACGATCAAACGATAAGAATCACTTTCACGGAAAAAATTAGAGACGAGATCAAATTCTCCGGCGTCGAAAAACTGATCGCTCAACTCAAACAAGACGAGATCGCCGCAAGAAACATTCTTAAAACGACAACAAAAGAAAGAACGTCCGATCCTTAAGTGCGGGACGAAAACCGAAAAAGATTTGGAAATTAAGAAATAAATATTTTATAGTTTCAAATTCATCGTCGAAACGCATACTGGGAAACCCATATCAGGAAACACCCATATTGAAATCGGGTTTTGTATGAATTATTATCTTTTTTTTCCCATGGCGGCCCTCGTTGCAAACACGATGTTCATCGCGTTCGTATATGCAAGACGCACCGGAAACCCGATCATTCGTTCTTACCTAATTTATATGGTCGCCTTAGACGCTTGGCTTTTCAATTACATATTCAATTGGTCCTATCCGCAAAAAGACTGGATCACTTGGGCTTTTAAAATTCTCTCCGTAACATGGCTTCCCGTCGGCGCGCTTTATCTGGAATTCGTTTACACGTTTTTAAACAGGGCTCCGGGAATTTTTCTTTGGTTTTTTAGAATCGGAATTCCGATCTCGTATCTGATTACGATTTCCACGGACTGGGTCATTCGAGGAAACATACACTATTACTGGGGAAATGAAAACGAACCCGGCCCTTTGTATCTTTTCGTAATTCTAAGTTTTATCGCGTTTCCCGCGTTTATCGGTTTGGGAATTTTGACCGAATCCTTTTTCGTTTCGGGACGGAAAAAACAAATCGGCTTGGTAATCATCGGTTCCATGTTCGCGATTTTCCTGAGTTTTTATTCCGAAATCATTCAGATGGACGATCGGGGTAGAATGTTGTCCATGTCTCTGACTCCGCTCGGAATCGTGATCCAATCCTTTCTGATTTTCATTGCGATCACAAGATACGGTTTTTTAAGAATCAACGTGGAAGGACTCGCGGTGGAACTGTTTCGGGACATTCACGACGGAATGATTTTGGTTAAACAGGATCGGTCCCTTTTTTTTATGAACGAATCCGCCGCACGAATATTAGGAATTTCGAATACTCGACTTTCCCATTTTCATCCTTCCGATTTTTTAAAAGGATATGGAGAACATCTCGGTCCTCTTTCCAAAGAATACGAACCCGTTTATAACGCCGATTGTAGAGGGATCGAACTCACACAATCGAACATTGAATTGACGGGAAATGAAAGCGGATCCCTTTTCATTTTGAGAGATATCAGCGAAAAGATAGAATACAGAGAAAAAATCGAAAGTATCTATTCCGCTTTCAGCAAAGACTTGGAAATCGCAAAAATCGCGCAAACTTCCGTTATTTCCACGAAGTTTCCGGAAAGTTCTAAATATAAGTTTTATTCTCATTTTCAACCGTTCGAACTCGTAGGCGGCGATTTTTTGCGGGTTCTGGAACGGTCCGACGGTAAAATCGACATCTTTTTCGCGGACGTTTCCGGACACGGAATTTCTTCCGCGATGGTTGCCGGAATGCTTTCGATTTCCTTTCAGTTGGTCGTAGAAACAAAACCCGCCCCCAAAGAAGCTTTGGAAAAAATCCAAACCTTACTTTTGAACGCGGTTTTAAACCATCACATTTCGGCGGTTTATCTTTCGTTCGATCCGAACACAAAAATATTAGAATATTCTTATGCAGGCCATCACCCGATTTTGGTTTTCAGGGACGGAGAAGTCATCTCCCTGGAAGGAGCGGGAAGAATCCTTTTGATCACATCCGAAACGGAATTGAACAATTATACTTTCCAACTTAAACAAGGAGACGTCTTATTTCTTTATTCGGATTGTCTTTTCGAAGTGAGAAACGCCGAAGGAGAAATACTCGGATACGAAAACTTCATGCTAAAAATGCGAGAGATTCCGGTTTATACTCCGACCGCCATTCTAAAAACCTCGATCGACCAAGCGCTTTCTTTCGGCAATGGAAAACTCACGGACGACTTGGCGATCCTGATTTTGGAGATCTTTTAAAGGATGAATCCTTACGTTCTGATCCCTTTTACCGCCTTAATCATCAACAGTTCTTTGTTCGCTTACGTAAGCGCGCTCAAAGGAAAATCCGAAACGGCGACCCTCTATCAAAGGTTCTCTCTTTTACTTTCCATCTGGCACATCTCCGTCATTTTTTATTGGTCCTTTCTTCCCGACAATTGGACCGTGATCGTTTTCAAAACGTCCTCCTTTACTTGGATTTTTATCGGTTGTTTATTCTTTGAATTTACGGTTCGATTTACGGGTTCTTCCTCCCGGTTTCTCGTCTATTTTTTTAGAGGACTTTGCCTCGTTTCGTTTTTAATAACGATTAGCACGGATTTGGTGGTCGCCGGAAGTCTGCGCGCTTATTGGGGGGATATGATTCTCGCCGGTCCCTTGTATCTTCCGGTGAGTATTTTCGTAACCGGAATTCCCACGTTAACCGGTTCTTTGCTTTTGATCCGCAGCGGCGTTCGTTCTTCCAATCCGCTTTTAAAAAAACAATCCAGACTTGTCGCCTACGGAACGATCCTTACTTATCTGCTCAGTTTCGGCACGACCCTTCTTCCGAGATATTGGAATCCTTCTCTTACGTTTCCTCCGTTAAGCGGTAGCGCGGCGCTCATCCAATCGATTTGTATTTTTATAGCGATCCAAAAATACGGATTTATGGATTTAAAATTGGAACATATCGCGTTAAGACTTTATTCCGAAATCAGGGAAGGTGTGATTCTTCTTTCCTCCAAAGGGATTTTTCTTTTCGGCAATTTGTCCGCGAAAAAAATGTTACAACTTTCCGATAACGTCAACACAGGGATGACGTTCGATCTGAGCGGTTATCTGGAGGGTTTTCCTTCCGATTCCTTTTTTGAAAGAAAAGAATTCGTCAATCTGAGCGTAAAAACCGAAAAACCTCCTCAAGGTTCTCCGGATGAATTTTTGAATATTACGGAAAACAAATATTTGGAAGTTTCCTCCTCCCCGATCTCTCTTTCCGGAAACAAAGAAGGTAAGGTTTACATACTCAGGGACATCACCGAAAAAAAAGAATCCCTGGAAAAAATTAGAAAATTATTATATAGATTGGATCTCGATCTGGATCTTGCAAGGGACATTCAGGAGATGATCACCACCCGGGATTTTCCGGATTCCCCGGATTATAAAATCCATTCTCACTTTCAACCCTACGTAAAAGTGGGCGGAGACGTCTTAAACGCGATCAAAGAGAAGGACGAAAGTCTGCATATTCTTTTCGGAAACGTTTCGGGACACGGGATTTCCGCGGCTATGGCGGCGGCTATGACTTCGATCGCGTTCGGCGCGACTACGGGAAGAAACAAACACGCGGACGATAATCTTCTTTTTATACACGGGCTTTTAAAAGACACGATCACTCTTCATTCCCTTTCCTCCGTTTATATGAGATACGTTCCTTCCGAAAGAAAATTAGAATATAGTTATGGAGGACATCACGCGGGTCTCTTGATTAGGGACGGAATCTGCAACCTTGTCGAAGGTTCGGGAGAAATTCTTTTTACGATCCCGTCTCCGAAGATCCAAAGATACGAACTGGATCTGATACAAGGAGACAGGATTCTTTTTTACTCGGACGGTTTGTTCGAAGTGAAAAATAGCGAAGGAAATATCTTGGGAAAAAATCAATTTCTCGAAGCGATAAGATCCTTGGTTGTGGACGACACGAGTTCCATGATCCGTTCGATTCTCTCTTACTCCGGTTCTTACGGAGAGGGAGAAATTTCCGACGACGTTACGATTTTTTGTCTGGAAATACTTTAAGAAATCTTTTCCCGGATCAATTTCAGAAAGGGAAGAAATTCGTCTAACGTGCCCGGAAGTTCGTATTCGATCGAATCACCGGCGCGAATGATATCCTTTTCCTCCAAAGCGACCGCGATCGACGCGAGAATCTCGTTCAACTCTCCCGTCTTTTCCTCGAAACCGATTCCGTCGATTTCGATCTCTGAAAAATCCAGATCGGGTTTTTTCAACTTCAAAGTGATAAACGAAGTCAAAAGAACGTTGATCTGAGAGATGGATTGGGTCAACAACTCGGTCGCTACCTCGTCCTTTCCGGATTGATACGCCTCGTTTACCTTTACGAAAGCCTCTTTGAGTCCTCCGATGTTATCGATAAACGTATTCAAAATTTCTTTTAGAGTGGGCAGATCCAAATCCAACACTTGAGTTCTTGCGATCAGATCCATGATGAACAGTTTCAGATCCCTCAGATGTTCCAAAAAAATTTCGATGGCGTCCGTGTTATCCAGATTTCCAGAGTTAGACGAAATCTCGGATACGATTTGAGAAACGTTGTTCCCCGTACCCATCGGTTTGATCTGATCCAGTTTGAGATGTAATAAGTTCGAAGCGGAATTCAGAACGTTTCCGATCCACCTAACGCCTTCGCCGAGTTCGTTCGCTTCCTTTTCGGTGAGGGAATCCCTTCCGAATAACGTGGAACCTACTTTATCCACGTAAAGATCCAGTTCGGTTAACGTGGAAACGAGAAAGTCCATCTCCTCGCCTACGAAAAATTCCATCTTGGCCGCGGATTCTATTCCTTGATCGTTCATGCTGGAAGCTTGAAATTCCACTCCGTCCACGGTACAACCGAGAAGGTATTTTCCTTTCGACTCGACCCATTTGTTGATCTCCCCGAAAACTTCGCCTAACTTCTGTTCGTTTTCAAGAGAACTATCCAAGAGACGTTCGTTGATGTAAATTTCCATTTCACTCTCCTACTCTATCACTCGTTTCTGGCGCCTTTGAGGTTATTGTTCAAATAGGCCCCGACCGCTTTGTTCTTACCGACTCCCTGTTCCATATAAAGAAACTTGGATTTCAGTTTTTTCTCGTAACTTACGAGATGGTTTTCGTATTCCTTAATCTTCTTGTTATTGTCCGCGACTTGTTCTTCGAGCATTTTTACTTTTCCGGAAACAAGTCCGCCCGCATATTGAGTGTAAGGTTTTACGTGTTCTAAAAGATCAACCGCAACTCCCGTGTCCATTCTCGCGTCCGAGTTCGTATCGATCGCAAAAAGATTTCGGACCGAGTCCGGATTTTCGGCGAGTTTGGTACGAAGTTTTTCCTCGTCCAAGATCAAGAACCCGTCTTGGATATCGGCCCATTTGCTCCCGACCTTTCCGGTGCTGATTCCGATGTCGCTTAACATTCTCACCGAATTTTCACCGCTTACGGGATAGGAAGAACTCGCGACGGTTTTCATTCCCGCGATCAGACGAAGAACGGTATGTTCTCCGGATAAAAGACCGGTTTTGGTTTTCCCTTCCCAGAAAGTCTGTCCGATTTCTCCGCCGTCTTCTTTTCCGTCGTTGACCTTCCCGTTCTTATCCACTGCGGTGGATTCTTTAGAAAATTTTAATACTGTGTTGTATGCCGCGACAAATTCCTTGATCATTTCAAGACCCTTGTCCGAATCCGTTTTGATGTCGATGTTCACCGGGCCTTCGGTTTTTTTATGAAGGTTGAGAGAAACCCCGTCGAGAACGTCCGTAAGCCCTTCGTTTTTAGGACGATTGACTTCGATCCCGTCCACGAGAAACACCGCGTCCTTAGCTTCCGCGATTTCTTTGGCGGGTTTGGCTCCTTTGAATTCCCCCGGAATTACTATATGAAAAGAATCTAATAGAACCGTTTTACCGCTCGAGTTCGCAAAAAGGATCTTATGCGCCTTTTGACCCGACGGAAAGTTTTTCAGATTGAGAACGATTTTTCCGTCCTGTCTGGAAGCGGTTTCAAAGATCATCTTTTCTTTATCGTTTTCTTTATAAAGAATTCCTAATTCTAGTTTGTCTTCCGGAGCGAACTCGGTGGAAGTGGCAAGTTCGATCCTCGTATTTTTTTTCAACTCGGTGGTGGGAATTCCGAATTGAAACGAACCGACGCTCGCGATTTCCAACCACTTTTTACCGTTCTCTTCTTTGGGAACGGTTTTAGAACCCGCGGGAACTCCGTATTTCTCCGGTTGAAAAACCAGGATCTGATCTTGTTCGGGAAGAAGGTTCAATTCTTTGGAAGGATCGGCGGGTTCGGTCGCACCGACGAGATTGGCCGCTTGTAAAACTCCGCTCCCATCTTCAAATTTAAGTTTGCGCTCCTTGCCGGATAACGCGGCCGTGAGAGTGAGAACGTAATTGTCTCCGTCCACTTTGACAAGCCCGGTGTTTACAAGACCCGCCGCCGATATCTTGATGGACGAGGCGAGGTCTCGGATCGTTCCACCGGAAAATTCGATTTCTTTTTCGGAATCACCGGAAAAAATCTTAAACCTGCCCGCAGGAATTTGTTTGTTCGCGTCCGTTTTATCTCCGGAGATTTGGTGATAGGTCGCCAATTCTTTAATTTCAATTTTACGTTTACCGGCGCTTGCGGAACGGGAAGCGTCTCCGCTGATTAAACCCTCCGGTTCGGAAACAATAGTTTTCATCGCAAAGGGAGCTGTAAAAGAGATGAGAGCTCTGGTTTTATCTTGTAAATCGGTCGCGACTGTTTTGAGATCTCCCCACGCTTTGGATTGAGCTTTGTTAAACGAATTCTGTTGCTCAAGTCGGCGGATCGGCTTTGCTTCCAATTCCACCAGTTTCTTTACGATCATATTCGTATCTTGTCCGGTGCTAAGTCCTGGAATCGTAAACGCGGGCATCTTGTTCTCCTACATTCCTAATCGGTAAAATCGGAAAAAAGATAAGAGAAAATGAAAAAATTCGAGTTCGGAAAAACCGATTGCCGATCCTATATGTCCGTGAATTTTAGTTACGGTTTGTATAGGGGGAATCGATGTTATCGCCTGTTTTGGGAGAATTTTTAGGAACTTTCGTTTTGATTCTTTTGGGAAACGGAGTTGTGGCCGGGGTTTTGCTGGAACATAGTAAATCCAAAGACGGCGGCTGGATGGTGATCACCGCCGGTTGGGCCTTTGCGGTGATGATCGGAGTTTTTACTTCCAACACATTCGGAGGTTCGGACGCTCACCTCAACCCGGCGGTAACACTTGCATTTGCAATCAAATCGGGCGACTACTCCAAACTTATTTTTTACATACCGGCGCAAGTCGCGGGAGCTTTTTGCGGAGCAGTCTTCAATTACTTGCACTACCTTCCTCATTGGAAAGAGACCGAGGATCCCGGAAAAATTCTCGCGGTCTTTTCGACCGAGCCTGCGATTTCGCATAACGTGTCCAATTTTTTCAGCGAGTTTTTAGGTACGTTCCTACTCATTTTGGGAATCGTTTCCATCTTCTCTCCTACGATGACCGGTTTGACCGCTCACTTTGGAACGTTTTTGGTCGGGATTCTGGTTTGGAGCATCGGACTTTCCATGGGAGGAACGACCGGTTATGCGATCAATCCCGCGAGAGATCTCGGCCCGAGACTCGCACATTTTATTTTGCCGATTTCCGGTAAAGGATCTTCGAACTGGAAATACGCCTGGCTACCGGTCGTGGCTCCTCTTAGCGGCGCGGCCTGCGCCGGTTTTATATTAGGATTTTTGAAAGTTTAAAAAATAAGAATTCCATTTTAAGAATTTATTGTGTATCCGAAATCATGGACCTAAGATGCGAAATCGTGTTATCGTTTTATTTTTTATATTAGCGTTTTCTTTCGGATTATCCGCTCAAACCTCCGATTTTGAAGGCGAATGCAAACCCAAAGAATGGATCTGCGTTCTTACCCGCAACGATAACAATAAGATCGAATTCTACGTTCAAAACCAAACTCCTTCGGGCGAATATCCGTTCGTCGTTTATTTCAACTTTACGATTTTGGAAAATTTCAAATCGGACGTTAGTCTTCCGTTTCATTTCGTTTCCAAGGAAAATTCGGAACCGAAAAAAATTCTTACTTTAAGTCCTTTGAATATCCGTAAGGCGGGTTCCTACAGTTCAAACATCTATGTGAGGGCGGGAGACGTAGACGTTTCCAAAGATAGAAACGTTACGTATCGATTGCCGTTTGAAATCGCTTCCAGAGTGGGACAAGGTTATAACGGCAAAACGACTCATTCAGGCGAATTTTCTTATGCTTTGGATTTCGCTCTTCCGGAAGGAAGTTCCGTCATCGCCGCAAGGGGCGGGCTTGTAATTGCAACGGAAGACAAATTTCATTCCGGGGGAATCACTCCCTTTTTCAAAGACAAGGCCAACTTTATTCGAATTCTCCACAAGGACGGAAGTATCGCTGAATACGGTCATCTGAAACACAAAGGTGTTTTAGTTCAGGTAGGACAGGTTGTAAAGACGGGAGAAAAAATCGGTTTTTCCGGAAACACGGGTTTCAGCAGCGCTCCTCATTTGCACTTTCACGTCTTAAAACCCACGATGGACTTTCAAACTTTGGAATCCTTTCCCACTTCTTTTGAGACCGACGAAGGAGTGTTAGACGAACTTAAATCGGGAGTGGTCTATTGGAATCCTTCGAACGCCTTGCCTGCGGGAAAGATTTTTTTTGAAGAGGATCTAAAGATTTGTTCCGAATTCGTTCAGCAAAAACTTTCCGACTGCGAGGAAAAATTCAATCCTCAAAAACGACCGATTCTGGCGCTCGAAGTGAGAAAACCCGGAAAACACGATCTAAAAGTCGAAATATGCAATTCGGAATCGATCTGCAAAAGAATCGATTGGATCCTTCAACCGGAATGGAAGTCCTCCGTTTTTCACTTCGACTGGAGTCTGTTTCCCGGACCGCCGGGCAAACATAAAATTCAAGTCATCCACGACATAGAGATCGTCAAAACCTGGTTCGTTGAGAGATAAAGAACGAGGCGTTTAGCGATGATATGACGCTCATTTTGGCTATTTTATTTTTATACGATCTCTCATTCGAGAAAGATCAAATTCTTGAAATGCTTAACCGGAATCCCCATTTACAAAACATCGTAGATAGACAAAAGTATAAAAGATAAAATTTGGTTTATCACGGTTCTTGCAAGTAGGTCTCGTGTTTCGTGATCAAGGCGCCGAAACAAAATTACCTATTTATAATACTCGGTAGTAATCTACGGTTTAAAAGAATACATAATACATCGAGTTTAGTTTTACTTTTTCCGATAATTGAATGTGTTCTCGGATATTATCCTCGGTCACTTTGTCCCAAGCCGTAAATACCAAAATATGAGATGATTCCGCGATCTGCGGCTGATTGAATGCGATCGGAAGGATCCGACTTTTAAGATCTTCGTCCTCAATGACAAGGATCTTGTAAGGTTGTAACCCAAAGCTGGACGGAGTTAAACGAAGCGATTCTAAGATTCTTTCCAGTTTTTCCCGAGACAATTTCGGGCCCGTCATTCTTTTTGTCGCATACCGCCAATTGAGTTTTTCCAGTAAATCCATGTTTAATTTCTCCCTTTAACCTGATTTTTGGTTCCTTCATTTCTTAGAACCCTAATTGTCGTCTTGTTACAGACAACGTAACAGCAAACATAAAAAAAGAAAAAACAAATCAATCAATGATGCGAAAGGGACATTCTTTTTTGGCACTCGCCGCGGACCTGTTCCATAACGTCTTCGAGTGAGAATTCACCCAATTTCGTTTCGAGCGCGGCTTGAGCTTGCGCGAACATACATTCCAGTGTCGGGAGAATTCCCATTCCAACGGTACAATCCTGTTTTGGATGATCGTGAACGTTGAACAGGCACTCGCCTTCCTCGATGGCTCTGAAAATATCGGAAAGTCGGATCTCCGCCGCAGGTTTTGCGAGAGAGGCCCCGGGAACTCCTTGCCTGGAAAGAACCAAACCGGCCTTTCTCAGTTTTCCGATGAGGGTCCTCACGATGGCGGGATTGGTTCCCACCGATTTTGCGATCGTATCCGAGGTGGTATCCCCACCTTTTGCATCTTCCAGAAAGGTTAGAATGTGAATTGCAACGGCGTAACGACTCGGAATAGCCAAGATTTTTGTTCCTTTTAGACAGTATTCAAGGGTGTAAACAGGCCCCTGCCAAGAAGAATTCCAGGTTTCTTCAGAATAATAATCGGTTTTTATTCAGGAATTCCCGTTTTAAAAAATAGGAATCCGTTTCCAGATATCAGTGATTGGGTTTCAGGAGACTGGCAGGCAAGGTCACTCTGACCTCTGATTTCTATCCACTGATCCCTAAAACGGGCGCATGGTCGGGCCATTTTTCCCATAAAAAAGAAAACCTTTTTGAAACTGCCCGACCACCAGGCTCTCCGCTCCGGTCCGTTCCAATCGACCGATCCATTGGAAAAAAACCTTTCCGTGGAACGGACCCCGCATCGATCCTTTGCGCGGGGTTTTTCTGAAATATCGTAATCAGATTCGTAAGAGTTCCCACATTTTCAGGGACCAAGGGGATGGGATTCTACGGATTCAGCGCTATTTTTTAGGTTTATGAGCAAAACTTTGCTTTTTTCGTAAAATCTAGGAACTCCTAGATTTTTCGGTAAAACAGGGATCGGATCTTTTTCCGTATCACTCCGATCCAAACGAAAAACTTGAACCCTAAGCCAACGTAAGTTCGGTATAACCGATGCGAAAGCGATGGAAGCGGAATCAACAAATTGGAATGACTAGAGCGTTTCGTTTTTCGAGCAAACCATCAATTTGTTGATTGGAGCGGAAACTAAAAAACTCAATCTCGCTTCGCGAGATAGGTCCGGCCGTTAAGGCCGGATTCGCCCAAACTTTCTTAGATCGAATTCGCGTTCGTTATGAGCAAAACTTTGCTTTCTTCGTAAAATCTAGGAACTCCTAGATTTTTCAGTGAAACAGGATCGGATCTTTTTCCGTATCACTCCGATCCAAACGAAAAACTTGAACCCTAAGCCGCGCGGTTCGAGACGCCGTTTCCAGCGGCTCGGTAACTTTCCCATTCTCTACCTTACGATCTCTTCTTTAACCCGTCCAATATAAGGGAAAGCCAAGTCGGTTCCACAAAATCACCCTTAGAATCATTGACTCCTCGATAAAGCAGGTTTAAACAGGAATAGAATTCCCCGACAAAATCAAGTCTCCGGGGATTTTTGAAAATTTTCAGGAAATCTAATGTCAAAACCCAGAGTACAAGGCCAGACTCCGCCGACCGCCAACCAAAGCGACGCTTCCAACGGAAACCAGCCGGAAATTCATTTGAATAACGCGAACATATTTTTCGATCGGGAACTTTCCTGGATCGATTTCAACCGACGCGTATTGGAAGAAGCGAACGATCCTGAAAATCCGCTTTTGGAAAGACTGAAATTTTTAAGTATCACCGAAACCAACCTCGACGAATTTTATATGGTTCGAGTCGCAGGACTTCGTAATCTCGTAAAAGAAGGAAACGACGAAAGAAGTTTAAACGGAGACAGCGCGTCCGAAATTTTATCGGACTTATCCGATAAAGTCCGCTCATTTGTAAGGGAAGAATACGAAACACTTTCCAGAACATTAGAAGAATTGAAAGTAGCCGGAATCCATTTGATTCTCAATCCGGAAAAATTGACGATCGAAGAAATCAAACAGATTCAAAATTATTACAAGGAAGACGTATCTCCGATTCTAACTCCTCTCGCGATCGATACGGCGCATCCGTTCCCGCACATTCTAAACAAATCCTTAAACCTCGCCATGGTTCTAAGCACCGAGGACGAAAAAACCGGAGGAAAAAAAGATCTGTTCGCAGTCGTACAAGTGCCGTCCGTACTTCCCCGATTTTTACAACTGAAAGGCAAAGGAGAAGAAAGAAGATTTTTCCCTTTGGAGGAAATCATCAAACTACACGTAGACGATCTTTTTTACGGAATGACCGTAAAGGAAATCTATCCGTTTCGAATCATAAGAGACGCGGACATTTCCATCGACGAGGAAAAATCGGTCAAAGACCTGCTCATCACGATGAAGGACGAACTTAGAAACCGAATCTGGGGAGACGCGGTTCGTATGGATATACATCAGGGAACTTCTCCCTTTATTAAAAATACTCTGAGAGAACTTTTGGAGCTCCAAGATCACGAGGTATTCGACGTAGCGTCCATCTTGAACATAAACGACGCGATGTTCTTTTACGGACTGGATCATACCTCCAAACTCAAGTATCCTTTTTTTCAACAGAAAACAACTCTCAAGTTCGATACTCCGGAAAAAATTTTCGAGGCGATCAAAAAGAAGGACAGACTTCTTCATCACCCCTACCAATCCTTCTCGGCTATCGAAGACTTACTCCGGATTTCTTCCGAAGATCCGAAGGTTCTCGGAATCAAAATGACCTTATATCGTACGAGCGGGGATTCTCCGATCATCCAATATTTGGGACAAGCCGCCGAGAACGGAAAACAAGTGACCGTTCTCGTGGAACTCAAAGCTCGTTTCGACGAAGAAAGAAATATCAAGTGGGCCCAAAAACTCGAAGCGCGCGGAGTTCACGTGGTTTACGGCGTGGTCGGATTAAAAATTCACTGCAAGATGCTTTTGATCGTTCGAAAGGAGGACGATCACATGGTGCGTTATGTGCATCTTGGAACCGGAAATTACAATTCTACGACTTCCAAGTATTACACCGATCTCAGTTTTTTTACGGTCAGTAAACAGATTACGGAGGACGTGGCGACGATCTTCAACACGATCACGAGTTACGCAAAGATGCCGACTCTCAATTTTTTATCGGCTTCTCCCCACAACCTGAAATCGACGTTTATCACGATGATCGACAAGGAAAGGGAAAATGCGCTCGCCGGCAAACCCGCCAAAATCATCTTCAAAATGAATTCCCTCGTAGATCCGCATATTATTCTTTCCTTATATAAGGCGAGCCAAGCGGGGGTTAAAGTGGATCTGATCATCCGCGGGATTTGTTGTCTCAAACCGGGACTGAAAGGAATTTCGGAAAACATCACCGTGTTATCAATCGTCGGGAGATTTCTCGAACATACGAGAATCTACTATTTTCATTCGGGCGGTTCCGAATCCGTTTTTCTCGCGTCGGCGGATTGTATGCCTAGAAATTTCGAAAGGAGAATCGAGGTTCTTTTTCCGATCGTAGAAAGTAAAAACAAGGATCGAATCAAAAAAATCCTGGACGTTCAGTTGCGGGACAACGTAAAGGCCAGGTTTTTGCACCCGGACGGACATTACATAAAGAGAATATTAGAAAAAGACGAAAAACCCGTAGATTCCCAAATTGAAAGGATGACCTTCGCGGAATAAAAACTCAAAAATAAATATGACTACTACGACTTCGACAATCAACAAAGCTGAACTTAAATCCCTGATCGGACCGGGAAAGATATTTTTTAGAAACGATCCCGACTTCGACGAAACGACTTTCCTTTCCTTCGGAACGGACAGAACCAAGGTTTATAAACCCGACTTCGACATTCTCGCGTTTCCGACCACAACGGAAGAAGTTGCAAAAATCGTAAAGTATGCGTACGAAAACGAAATTTCGATCGTTCCCTCCGGCGGAAGAACCGGATACGCGGGCGGAGCGATCGCAAAAAATAAGGAACTGGTTCTTTCCCTTTCCAAAATGGACAAGGTTTTGGATTTCGATCCTTTTTTCGGAAGTATCAAAGTCCAAGCGGGAATGATCACCAAAAATCTTCACAAGGAAGTCGAGGAAAGAAATTTCTACTTCCCCGTCGATTTCGCTTCGACCGGCTCCTCCCATATCGGAGGAAACATCGCGACAAACGCGGGCGGAGTAAGAGTCGTTCACTACGGACTCATTCGTCAATGGGTTTTAGGACTTACGGTGGTTACGGGAACGGGCGAAATTATAGAATTTAACGGAGAGGTTCTCAAAAACAATACGGGATACGATCTCAAACAATTATTCATCGGCTCGGAAGGAACGTTAGGCGTCATTACGGAAGCGACTCTTAAGTTGACGACCAAACCTCTGGACAATCGGGTCTTACTCGTTGCGGTTCCGGATTTCGCTTCCATTCTTTCCTTGTTTAAGGAAACACACCGGGTAAAGGTTCCTTTGCTTGCGTTTGAATTTTTCACGGAATATTGTCTGGACAAAGTGAAATCCCATCTTGGAGTTCCGGATCCGTTTCAATCTCCGAGTGTATATTACGTTTTGATGGAATTCGAAATCGCTGACGAAGCCGACGACGAGAAGTTGTTCGGATTTTTGGAAACGATCACCGAAAAAGGTTGGATCAGCGACGGAAGCCTCGCCCAGAATTCCAGACAATCGGAAACCTTCTGGAAATACAGGGAAGGAATCAGCGAAAGTATTTCCATCGAATACACCGTTCATAAAAACGACATCTCACTTCCTTTGAGAAATATGGAACCTTTTCTCGTGGATATGGAAACGTTGTTAAACGGAAAGTATCCCGGTTTTGAAATCGCCCTCTTCGGTCACGTAGGGGACGGAAATCTTCACCTAAACATCGTCAAACCGAAAGATCTTTCCAACGAGGAATTTTTCAAAAAGTGCAAGGACGTGGACCCGGATATGTTTCGTTTATTACAAAAATATCATGGATCGATCAGCGCGGAACACGGAATCGGTCTTTTAAAAAAAGATTTTCTCCATTTTTCCAGAACGCAGGCCGAAATTCTTTTGATGAAGGAAATCAAAAAATCAATGGATCCTAAAAACATCATGAACCCGGGTAAAGTGTTCTGATGATCTCCACAAACGGCTCCTCCGGCGGCAAAAGACCGAGTAAGAAAAAGAAAAAAATACAATCCGAACATCGGATTGTTATGCGAAGTCTTACTCTGGACGATTACGCGGACGTTAAAGAGATCATGGACATCGTCTTTCCGGAGTTCGACGGGGCTTGGAAAAAAAATCAGTTCGAATCTCAGATCGCGAAATTTCCCGAAGGACAAATTTGTATCGAAGACAACGGAAAAGTTGTCGGGGCCGCGATCAGCCAAATCGTCAAGTGGTCCGATTACGGGGACAATCACACTTACGAGGAAATCGTCGGCAAGGGAGACCTCAAAAATCATAACGAAAAAGGAGACTCTCTCTACGGCGTCGACATTTTCGTTCACCCGGAGTATCGAGGTCTGCGTCTCGGCCGAAGATTATACGATGCAAGAAAAGAACTCTGCGAAAAACTGAATCTCAAACGGATCGTTGTCGGCGCGTGGATGCCCGGTTACGAAAACTACGAAGATTCCATGACCCCGGCTCAATACATCGAAAAGGTAAGAGACAAAGAAATCTACGATCCGGTTCTTTCCTTTCAACTCGCAAACGGATTTCACGTTCGCAAACTCAAACGGGGATATTTCGGGCATACGAAAGGTTTTAGCTCCTACGCGGTTCTATTAGAATGGTTGAATATATATTACGAGAAGGAAGAAACCGCCCTCATCGGAGGACAAAAGACGGTCATTCGAGTCGGGGTCGTTCAGATGCAGATGCGTCCCGTAACCGGAATCGAGGAACTGATGCGTCAGGTGGAATTTTTCGTCGATACCGTGGCGGGATACAACGTCGACTTCGTATTATTTCCCGAATTTTTTAATGCGTCTTTGCTTGCAAGATACAACGACCGGAGCCCTTCGGACGCGATGCGTGCGCTTTCGAGTCATACGGAAAACATCATCGAAAAGATGACGGAACTTGCGGTTTCATACAACGTGAACATCATATCCGGAAGTATGCCGGAATATAGGGACAACACCCTTCACAACGTTTCTTATCTCTGTAGAAGGGACGGAACCTACGAAGAACAATATAAGCTGCATATAACCCCGGACGAGGATTTTTATTGGGGGGTCAAGGGAGGATACAATCTTTCCGTGTTCAATACGGACGCTTGTAAGATCGGAATTCTCATCTGTTTTGACGTGGAGTTTCCGGAACTCCCCCGATTTTTGGCCGAACAAGGAATGGATATTCTTTTTGTTCCGTTTTATACGGATACGAAAAACGGTTACAACCGAGTCAGACATTGTGCGATGGCAAGAGCCATTGAAAACGAATGTTACGTAGTGATCTCGGGTTCGGTCGGCGCACTTCCTCATGTGGAGAATATGGATATTCAGTACGCTCAGTCCGCGGTTTTTACTCCTTCCGATTTCGCGTTTCCTCACGACTGTGTGGCTGCGGAGTCCGTTCCGAATACGGAGATGACTTTGATCGCGGACTTGGATTTGGATCTTTTAAAGGAACTCCGTAAAAAAGGATCCGTCCGCAATTTATCCAATCGAAGAAGAGATCTTTACGAACTTAAATGGATTTACGAATCATGAAAATTTTTTCAACCCTTACGATTTTAATCTGGCTCGTGTTTGCGGGACTTCAATGGAACGATCCCGATCCTTGGCTTTGGATTCCCCTTTATATGAGTGTGGTCTTTGTATATGCAGGATTTTTAATGTATCCCGGAAAAACAAAACTCTGGCTCGGAACTTCTCTGATCCTTTCGGCGCTTTTTTTTGTGGGAACTGTGTTTGCGGCTTTGCAAATCCAAAACTTTTCTTTCGACGACGAGGTTACGAGAGAAACGGGCGGTTTGATTTTATCCGCGATCTGGTCCGGAATCCTCGGTTATACGATTCGTAAGAGTGGGAAGAGCGCGATTTCAAAAGGATGAAATCTTTCAATACCACGAGAAAAAGATTTTTTATCCCGTGTTCGTAGCCGGCCGACCTGTGCAGTGTATTGTAATTCTATTTTTTGTTCGAACTGCGGTTACGGTAAAGTTTTTTAGAGCAACGTTTTATTCAATGAGCATCAAACCATTTTACGACGGAACTGACTCCTTTGACGACTCCCGATTCCAATTTTCCTTGTTTAAAATAGGGAATAAATTCTTGATCGATCATTTCCTTTGCTTGTGAGTTCGACATTCTTGCCGAAGCGATTCCACCCAACTCGATCCGAATTTCCCTCTCTTTGAAACATAATAATATTACGATTCCTGAATCCACAAACGACGCGTCTTTTTCCGAGAACTTTCCGAATTCCTGAGCGGCGTAGTCTTCCACCGATAAATTCTCCAGACTTGGAACGATGACCACAACCAACTTGAGTTTGTTATGAAGATAGAACGCGTTGCAGAGTCGTAGAATTTCCGATTTTGTCTTTTGCGTGAAACTCGAAGTTTGATCGCGGAAACATTCGTTGGTTGGTGGTTTTTGAATTCCGGCGCTAAGAACGGAGGCGATCAGTAAAGATGCGCTCAGGATCGCGGAGTTGAATATTCCGAATTTCATCATTCTTATTATAAAGATTCGGCTCTACTTTGGAGGTATATTTTTAAATCAAGGGGAGTTCCCACTTTTGTCCTCGAGAAAGATTTCGAGGAGTTCCCGCAAATTCCGTGATTCCTAAATTTTCCCTCGAACCCGATCCTTTTCACCACATTCTCCCTTGACTCCCAAGACGACCGACAAATATTGAGAATCATTTTCAAAATTAAGACCCAAAATGAATCAAAAATCAATTCTGCCTTTTTGCATTTTTCTCCTTTTACTGTTCTCTGGGGGAGTTCCCGCACAATCACAGGAAAATCCGCCTGAAAAAGACAAACAAACTCAGACACAACCCGCCGGAGAAGACGCCGATAAAGAAGGAAAAGGTGTCATCTCAGTGATAGGGAGACGAAAAATCGACCTCAAAAGAATTCCGGGTTCGGCGACCATCATTGAAAAGGAATTTTTGGAACAGACCAAACCGGTCGATTCCATGGAAGTTTTGAGAAGAGTTCCCGGAGCGTCGATCCGCTATCAAGATACGGGTTTGATTTTAAACATAGGCTTTCGAGGAGTGAATAACGATCTCGGAAGAAAAGTTCTCATTTTAGAAGACGGTATCTTCACTTCTCTCAACCCCTACTCCGCGCCGGAACAATACTACACGCCTAACATCGATCGTATGGAAAGAATCGAAGTTGTTAAAGGATCGGGCGCGATTCTTTTCGGACCTTCCACGATCGGAGGAGTGATCAACTTCATTACAAAACGACCTCCAAAAGAACCGGCTCTTTCCGTGTCCGCGCAGGGAGGATCTTACGGATTTTTTTCTTCTCAAATCTCTTACGGAGGAACTTTCGGAAATACGGGAATCGACATTTCGATTCTTAGAAAACAAGGCAACGGATTCAGAGACCACCAAGACTTTCGATTGCATGAATTTTCCTTTAAGTCCGTAACCGATCTGAATGAAAAACACACTCTTACTTCTAAATTTTTAGCCACCGCACAAGATGCGAACATGACTTATCTCGGTCTGACAACCGCTCAGTTTTGGAACAACTCTTCCTCCAACTTTGCGGAACAAGATAATCGAAAACTACAGAGATATTCCGGGGACATCGGTCACGAATGGAAACTCACCGATCATTCCAAACTCGTGACAAAGGTTTACGCGGCCTATACGGAAAGAAACTGGGCAAGACAAAACTACCTTCGAAACACGGGTTCCAACTTCGGCGCGATTCCGGGTAACGTAATCAAATCCTACGATACCGAACCTTTTGTAAATCGTCCCGGCGACACGGTTTACATGTTAGACGGCGTGGGCCATAGAAATCGTTCTTATCGTTTTGTAGGAGCGGAATCCCGTTATCAACAGGACTTTCAGTTTTTTGGAATCAAAAATCAACTCGATGCGGGCCTTCGTTACCACTACGAAACCGCGGACATCAAATATATCGACGGGCCGTCTACTCCCGATTATGCGATCTACGGCAACGGTTTTGAAAATCCGCCGACGGGGATCGCTTCCTCCGAATACTCTCTCGCTAAATCCGGAAACATAAGAGATCACGAAGTCAATAATACGAAATCGATCGCGGGTTTTGCTCAGAACAGTTTCAAATTCTACGATTGTTTTTCGGTCATTCCGGGAGTTCGTTACGAAACGTTCACACAAAACAGAACGATTCTTCGTCAACAAACCCTCAACCCCGTCACCAATCAACCCGATCCGAATTCCCCTTCCCAAGAAGTGGATAGAGGAAGCGCACACAGATATCACGTTGTCATTCCCGGACTCGGTCTTACCTACGATATTAAAAAAAACGCCGGTTGGATTAAGGACGTAACTTGGTTTGCGGGCGCGCATAAAGGTTTTTCACCTCCTCGATATCAGGACGCACTGAACAATTCCGGAGTCGTCAATCGGATCGATCCTGAATATTCCTATAACTACGAGACCGGCTTCCGAGGAGATATTACAAAAACCTTAAATGCTCAGGTGACTTACTTCGATCTGAACTACGTCAACCAGATCATCATCACTTCTTCCGCGTCCGGAAACGATTCCGCTTCTTCCGCAAAAAACGGAGGTAGAACTTACAGCCGCGGTCTCGAAAGCAACGTTACGTTCGATCCGGCCAAATTTTTCGACGTTTCTTTTAAACTTCCCATCGATCTGATTTATACGAGAGCGGACGCGAGAATGAATCAATATTCCATCGACACTTCTAAGGTAACGGCCAATCAATCTCTTCTCGATTTTGTGGTAACCCAGAAAGATAAAAACGGAAACTACGTCCCCTACGTTTCCAGAGATACGGCGACCCTCGCTTTGAGTTTCATTCATCAAAAGGGTTTTTACGCGAGAGCGGAATATCAGTATTTCTCGGCTCAGTATCACGACGACACAAATACTCGAACCGCATATTGGGCCGATTTGGTCACGGACCCTCTCGGCAAAAAAGTATTACAATATCTTAATATTTCTTCCAACAGTTCCGGAGAAACCGGCGTAATCCCCGCCTACGGACTGATCAATTGTTCTCTCGGATACAAGGACCCGATCAAACGTTGGAGCGTTTTTGTCACCGGTAAAAATTTAGCCGACGTTCGTTACATTTCCGGTCGTCTTCCCGAAGGGATTCAAGTCGGTCCGTTTCGACAGATCAATGTAGGCGCCACTTTTGAACTCTGACACGTATCCGCTAAGACATAGAAGTTCCCGCAAACCCATCCTAAGCCCAGATTTTCGATTGACAAAAAATATGATATTGAGAATTAGTATCAATATTATAACAACCAGTTCATCGAAAATTCCCCGGTTGCGGGTAACGCCCCTCTTCCGGGATCTTTTTTAAAAACTTTCAGGAAACTTGAATGAATCTCAAAAAATTTACCCTCCCTTTCCATCTTCTGATTACGGCTTCACTTTGTTTCTCGAATTGTAAGTCGGAAGAGAACAACAATTCCGTATTATTAGGCGCCCTACTCGCGTTAGGGATGCAACCTACAGCGACCAAAGCCCAAGTAGTCGATCGTTATCTGCAACTCGGTTACGAATCCTACGATCAGAGTTACAAAGACGCGATCACTCTCCAAACCGCAGTAACGGCATTCGCGGCCAATGCAAACCCAACGGCGGCGGAACATACAAATCTTAAAAACCTATACATCAAAGCAAGAGCCACTTACCTCGTAACCGAAGCGTTTCGTTTTTCGTCCGGACCGATCGACAATACGGACGTCTTAGGTTGTGGGGGCAATGCGGACGGATCCGGAGACGAGGAATGCGAAGGACTGATCAACGCATGGCCGTTAGACGAAAGCGCGATTGACAACTACATCAACGGAGCGAACGCAACCACGTACGCCGCCATCGTAGCTACAAACGGAGACGCGGCCGCAAACGGTGGAGCAGTCGATAACAACGACGAAACCGCGATCACCGTAGGTTGGCACGCGATCGAATACCTTCTCTGGGGACAAGACCTGTCTAACGGAGGAGTCAACGAAATTTCGGGACAACGTCCTGTGGGTGATTTTGCAAATGCGACTGCAGGCGGGGCCAGAAGAAGGGCTTACATGAAAGCGGTCACCGACGGGTTAGTACTACAACTGGGACTTATCAGAGATCAACACACGGACGGTGCGACGTTTTCAAACGCTTTCAAATCCAATCCGAACGCTGCGGTCACTTCCATCTTTCAAGGACTTGGAAAATTCATCGCGGGGGAATGGGGCGGAGAAAGACTTACAGGAACCTTCGGGGGACAACAAGAAGAGGAACATTCCTGTTTCAGCGATACCACAAAGGCGGACTTTTACTACAACGCTCAAAGTGTTTTGAACATTTGGTCCGGATCTTACGAACTGAAAAAAGGAACCGTGATTTCCACAGGTCCGGGACTGAAGAGCCTTTTCGGAACGTTAACCGCTCCTCCGATCACCGCGCAGGTAACGGCTTCCAGAGACGTATTTTGTATCAACCTTCCGGAACAAACGGCCGATCCGAATTACACCACTGCTTGTCCATCCGGTTCCTTGACGGAAAGATACGATCAAATCATCAGAAATACGGATTCGGAATATAAAATTCTTTTTGATGCACAGAAGTTGATCGGAGATACTGTGAAAAAGACGATCACAGACGCGGCCAAAACCATCGGCGTTTCGATCACGGACTTCTCCATTTAAGTTAAAAAAATAAAATACGAGTCACAATGAAAATCAAAAGACCGATGGCGAAGGAAGAATTTTCTTCCTTCGCGGTTTCAATATATTCTAAAATTCGAATAACCTTTTTCATCGGAATCCTATTCGGATTCTTCACCCATTGTATCCCCGATATTTTCAATCATAAAAAGAAAAATCACGATCAGGACATGGCGATCCTTCTTCTTTTTCTCGCAAACATGGATCCGGGAGAACAATACTCCGGCGGTTTAACCACAACCTTCGACACCACCGTTAACGCTTTCGATCTCGCCTCCGCCAATCTCCGAGAAGGCGGAAACATTGACTTTCAAGGCGGAAATTCATTTTTCAATCGAACTTGGGTTCAAGGCGGAAACTCTGCGTCAGACGGATTGGGTCCCGTTTTTAACAGCCCTTCCTGCAACGGGTGTCACGTAAAAGACGGAAGAGGAACTCCTCCCGCAAACGGAAGTAACGTTTTTTCAACGATGTTGATTCGAGTCAGTAAAAACGGAAAAGATCCGATCACAGGCGGACCGGTCGGGCTCGACAACTACGGACTTCAGATCAACAACCGCGGAATCCCCGGAGTTTTAGCGGAAGCGACGACAACCGTAAACTTTGCGGAAGAACCCGGAAACTTTCCGGACGGAGAGGCGTATTCTCTCAGAAGACCTACATTCACGATTTCGAATTGGAATTTCGGAGTTCCCGCGCTCGTAAATCAATCTCCTCGAACTTCTCCGATGATTCCCGGACTCGGACTTTTAGAAGCGATCCCGGAATCCACGATCCTTTCCTTTGCGGACGAAAACGATTCGGACGGCGACGGAATATCAGGAAAACCGAATCTAGTTTGGGACGCAAAACTGCAAAAGAAAGTTTTGGGAAGATTTGGATGGAAGGCAAACGAACCGAGTTTATTTCAGCAAAACCAAGGAGCGTTTTTAGGAGATATAGGAATTACAAGTCCTCTTTTTCCGAATCAAAATTGTGTCGGCGCACAAGCCGCTTGTTTCGCTTCTCCCGCAGGCAATAACGGAGCTCCGGAAGGTACCGAAATCTCAAACAAAACGGCGGAGCTTGTCACTTTCTATACCAAACTTTTGAGTATCCCCGGGAGAAGAAACTGGACTCAACCCGACGTGATCCGAGGAAAAGAAATTTTTTCGGAAATCGGATGTAACTCCTGTCATAAACCGTATATCTTCACGGGTCGCTCGGAAGGATTTCCCGAAATATCCTTTCAACATATCAAACCTTATACGGATCTTCTCCTTCACGATATGGGGTCCGATCTCGCCGACAACCGAGAAGACTTCGAAGCTTCCGGAACGGAATGGAGAACACCGCCGCTTTGGGGAACGGGACTCGTCCAAAAAGTCAACGGACACAATCATTTACTTCACGACGGACGCGCAAGAGGTCATAAAGAGGCGATCTTATGGCACGGAGGCGAGGCTTTGACGTCCAGAAATAAGTTCGTCAATCTTGCGAAAGCCGATCGGGATAAATTGATTTTATTTCTGGAATCTTTATGAGAAATTTAGAATTTACTAATATTTCTCCGGCGAGACCGCTCCCGCTCGCCAAAAGGATCAAGATTCTCGTTCTAAGTCTGACGATCGTACTTCCGGGTATTCGTTGCAGGGACTTCGGAAAAATTACGGGAACGGAAACCCTACTCGTCGCGTTATTCGCAAACGCAAGTACGGGAGAATTCCTGAATTATACCGCCAACCAAATCGCCGTTCCTCAGTTCACCCGTCTTCTCGCCGCAACCGACGAATTAAAAACGAGCGCGACTGCGTATCAAGCGGCTCAGAATGCGACCACCCTTGCGGATCTTCAAACGAAATGGTCGGCGGCGAGAAAAATTTTCAAACAGTGCGAAATCTTTTACATCAACCGTTCCTATCTTCCTTCCAATTACTTTCATCGATTGGACGGTTATATCTTAGGAGAAACCAATCGCCCGACGGCAAACGATTTGAATATCGCCGCCGCAACGAACCCCAATCCGAATACGGTCGATTCTTATCCTCTCCCTCGAAAGGGATTTGCCGCGCTGGAATATTTGATTTTCGACGACGGAAACGGATTACGCACGTTAGTCGCAATCAATGCGGCCAATGCGAACGCGGGAAGAAGAACCTACATAGTTTCACTCGCAAGCGTGATTCAATTGGACTCGCAGCGGCTTTTAAATTCCTGGAGTGTTTCTTCCGGAAATTTTGCCGGAGAATTTGCGACGGGCAGCGGGTCCTTCGGCGGAATCAAGGATGCGATCGATTCGTTTATCAACGGATTGGTTCAGTTGGAATACACGAATCAGGACGTTCGAGTCGGAGTTCCGGCGGGCCTCACACTTTCGGGAACGACTCAATATCCCACAAAACTGGAATCGATTTACAGCGACACGGCTTATCGGGATTTGTTGTCTTCCTTGGAAGGATTGGAGCTCGTTTATTACGGTAACGCAGGAGATAACGAAGCGAGATCCCTCAGTTATCTCGTTCAATTTCAAAATAACGCGTTAGACGCTCGTGTTAAAACGAAAATTGCAGCGTTAAAATCCCTTATCCAAGGAAGAATCGACGCGTCCGCTCCGCTTCGGACCGATCTCGCCGGAAATTTAGGTTTTGTGAATACGGAAATTTATTCTAGATTCAAGGAACTTCGCGTCCTCTTTGCGACGGAAGTCATAGGAATCCTCGGCGCAAACGCACTTCCTTCCAACTCGGACGGAGATTAAAGAGCCTGCCCCAAAAACGATCCGATTTGACCGCAAATCCCTACGATTATTTTAATTTTTGGGACAAACGCTAAAGAGAATAGAAAAAGTTCTTAATATTATAATATTCCACAGTTTGAATTCGTTTCAAAACCGCAGGTTCAGCGTAAATTCGGCACAACCGATGCGAAAGCGATTGAAGCGAAATCAACAAATTGAAATTACAAAAGGATTTCGTTTTTCGAGCAATCCGTCAATTTGTTGATTAAAGCGAAACTAAAAACTCAATCTCGCTTCGCGAGATAGGTCCGGCCTGCCAAGGCCGGATTCGCCCCAAACTTTCTTACGCTAAAATTACGTTAAGCCGACGAGAAATAAACGATGAACCCGGAAAGATTTGAACCGATCCCTAAAGCGAATACAACACACAAGCCGGATTTCCGACGGCGTTTGAATTAGAATTTCTCTCCCCTTTGAGACCGGGATCGGTCTCGTAGTAGGTTACAAATTCGTCGTTGGATCCGTACAATTTTTCTTTGTAAGAAATAACGATTTTTCCGGCAGCCGCATCGAACGTCCCATCAATTCCTCCCGAGTAAAACGGCAAAGGGATCCAGGTCCAGTTTGCGCCGCCGTCGACGGTTTTATAGAGTTTATAAGACTGATCCGGACCGTAAAACGCATAACCGAATGTTGTGGTAATAAATTTTACTTTTCGAAACTTCCCTCCGGTCAAGTTATGCGCCACCGCGGCCCAAGTAATTCCACCGTCGACCGTACGTCCCAGAGAAGCGCCTCCGCTAATCCAACCATTCTGCGTATCCAAAAAAGAAAAATTCGCGAAATAAGATGCGAAAGCGGTAGCGTTCGTCGCATTAAAAGGATTTCCCGGACTCGGAGAATAATAAACGTTTAGATTTGAATAAGAAGGACCGTAACCCGCATACAAAATTTCTTGAGAGGATTTATATAATAAATCATAAATATTGATTTTTTGTCCTAAGGAAGAACGACTCCAAGATTCTCCTCCATCCGTAGTACGATCCAAAAAATAATCGGTTTGCGAACCCGAAGAAGAAGCGTCGCCGTTCGTACCGATTCGAATTCCATTGGAGGAATCCAAAAACTGCATCCAATGAAAGGGACTCTGATCCCTCGGTCCCATAAACATAGGACCGAAAAAAACGGCGTCAAACTTCATCGGCGCCCAGGTCAGACCGCCGTCCGTGGATTTATAATTTACCGCATGATGATTGACTGCATAAACTTCGGTTTCCGATTTTAGAAAATAATGAAAATTGAATCTTCCTCCGATAAGGGACGTCAAAGTCGGAGTTCGATTGGAAAAACTTCTTCCATCGGGACTGAATACGAGTGAAACTTCATCCTTAGAGCCGGTGTCATAAAAGTCGGCTCTTTGATACATTGCCGCAACGGCGCCCGAAGGAAAAATCCGAATCTCGTTTGCATTTACGGGACTTGTGTTATTGGCAGCCGGCTGAGCGCACCAGATCATCATTAAGAGATCCGTGTTATTCGTTTTCTCTTTCTTTTCACACGATGCGAAAAAGAAACAACAGGAAAATAGAATATAACACGATACCCATTTGAATTTCATTCGATTGAGGTTGGAATTCATTTTATCAACTCGACCTATTCTATCCGACCGACGTCCGTTTCAAGTCATAATTCCGTTTAAAAAGATAGAACAAAATAGCCGATTGATTCCCCGTATCAATCCTCGCTTCCGGAAGAATCAAACCTAGAAAATCAGAATTTCATACTATTCTTAAGTCCCTCCTTTCATCAGGAACTCGAATGGAGCGCGGAAGGTGGAATCGAATCAGAAGATCGTTCTTCCCGACACGAATTATAAAATTCGATAAATCCGACTTGCCTTCCAAACACGAGTTGATTCCATTCTCCAAAAAACAATTTAGGAAGAATGGAATGAATCCTGCAATCATCGCGTTATTAGGTTTTGTATTTTGGACTTTGTTACTCGGACTTTGTGTGGTCGGCATCCGGTCGTTCAAGGTATTGACGGGAACCAACAAATCGAACGAGTTTCCGGCGGGAATCAAACACGGAAGCGAATTCTATTGGAGGCTCAACCGCGCTCATCTCAATTGTATAGAGAACCTGCCTATTTTTGCAGTTCTAGTTTTGATCGCGGCCTTCGCCGGAGTTTTAGACGAAACGTTCGAGCTCGCGGCGAAGATCGTTTTGGGAGCGAGAATCTTTCAAACTCTCGCACATCTCAGCTCCGGTTCCGTTCTCGCGGTGAATGCGCGTTTCACCGGCTTTATCGTTCAATACGGAAGTTTTACATATCTCCTCTGGCACATCGTCCGCAAAACTGGAATCGTCTAACATAACCCGCCTTAAGGGACAAAACATCGGTCTCTGAAAACGAAAGACAAACTACGAAAAACGTAACATCGTTTCGGCGATGTTTTGGGATTGGATTTTGCTCAAAAAGAAAATCTACTTGACCAAACTCGTTTCTTAAGAAGGATTCTTTTTTACTCGAACCTTTGTCCGTCCGATGCATTATGTTTTCCAAATTCGACTTCCTTCGTAAAAATTTATACAGCATGGCGGAACTATGCCTTGAGCAAGTACTCCTTTTGGACGACGCTCTTGAAAAAGACGACAGCGAACTTGCAAGAAAGCTAATTGACCGGGACGATTTGATCGATAATCTCGAAAAACAAAACGACAATCTTTCTCAAAACGCGATTTTGGAAGCCGTAGCCAATCGCAATTCCATGGGGATGGATCAGGTGGACGGAGAAGTAGTTTTAAAACGCGACCCTCTTAGATTCGCACTCTCCGCGATCCGGATCACGAGAAACTTGGAAAGAATGGGAGATCAAATTGTAAACTGCGCCAAATGTTTTCGAAGAGGTCTGATCCCGAATCGTTTTTTTTGCGACGAAGAGATTCTCAACAAACTCTTATCCAGGGTAATTACGATCGTGGGAATGGCGGTCGAATCCTTGGTCGAAGAAAAAAATCGTTTTTACGGAAGCGTTCACACCGTGGAAGAAGAAATCAATAATCTCTGTCAGTCCGCTTTTTTAAAATTCGTCATGGATCCGAGATTGGATAAGAATCAATTCGCGGACGTATACAGACTTATTCTTTGTTTGGAAAGAACCGGCGACTATGCGGTGAACATTGCGGAAGAACTGGTTCGTTTGAATACCGGAATGGATATCAGACACGCTTCCGATCCGGTTCAGGCGATCGCAAAAACCGCAAGCTGATAAGTTCACAATCGATCACAATTTTTAGAATATTCTGAAAAGATAATTCAATCGATTTCAAAATATAAACTGATAGGCAACACAAGCGAAATAAATTATGCTATTCGACTCACTCTCATCAAAAAAGAATTTGGTTCAAGTATGAAAAAACACTTCATCCTTTCGGAAAACGGTTCCGAAACCTTTTGGCAAATCGAACTCTCGGGATATTCTTTGATTCTTTCCTTCGGAAAAACCGGTTCCGGTGGAAAACGTACGATTCGCAATTTTAAAAACAGAGACCTATGTCTCAAAGAATTCCAAAAATTAGTAAATGAAAAATCGAAACTCGGGTTCCGAGAATCCGATCATGTTCCTTCGTTAAAACCTCTGACGGGTAATCCGAATTATAAGGAAACCTGGAAAAAAATTCTGGAATCTTCCGATCAAAAACAGGCGCTACGAGATCACTTTCGATTTTTGATCGAAACGGAAGATTGTAAATCCCTTTGGGAACAAATTTTAGATCAAATTACGGAAGTTAAAATAGACGAAGAAGATAAATTCGTAATCACTCTTCCTTGGTCGTATGACGACGAAACTCCGGTCCATCTTCGTTGGAACCCTCCTTATCTCGGCAAAATTCATTCTTCCGTTCCCGACTCTATGGCTCGTTTTGTTTCCACATTCAACGGAATCGAAATCTTTCACGACGATGACGACTACCCTACCTTTGCGATCCGAGGTGTGGACGGAGAACCCGAACATTCCGACAAACCCGCGCGTGTAGAAAACGACTACGGTTGGGAAGACGGTATTTTAGAAGAAGGTGACAGTTGGTGGATTGCACCATTGGAAATTGTGGGAAAGAATTTAGAAGACATTCAATCCTTGGGTTCTTACGATCAGTGTCAAAATTGGTTCGTATATCATCCCTTCATCAAAAATAAATATAGAGAACCTGCAATTTCCAACGTGGATCATGGAAGTTGCGAACTGGAATCCCCCACAGTTCGTTACGGGCTCGGAGGATTTTTACTTAGGGAAATTTGTAATTGGGTTCGGGAAATTGATTCGGACACGGACGACGAACTTCCGTTAGACGGTTCCCCCGTTGTCACCGGAGGTTTCCAGGAATTTATGGCGCATAAGGCCGTCAAACTTTCGGAGAACCAACCGGAAGTCGCCAAACGTCTGTTAGAGTATGATTGGCATTCTTTAGCGCGTTATGTCCATCGGTCGATTTTAAAGTGGATCTTATCCTTATCCGAAGAGGACGCCGTAAACGAAAATATTCTGGTCGTCGATTCGTATTGGGACGACGCGGGTGAAATTATTTTTCTCGGATTGGACTGGCACGCGGGAGAAAACTACGACGACGCTATGTCCGAAGGAGCCAATGAGATCGATTATCCTCTCGACTTTACCTCATTCTACAAATCCGTTTTAGGAAAAACCGAAAAGGATGAGTTGGACGGGCACGAGGTTATGGAAATTTTGGAGGACGACTATTCCATTACGAGAGACATACTCGCGTATCTTTCCGTGGAGAATTTGATTTCCATTGCAAACGGGGAAGAATTCAAAAAACTTCCAAGAGACAAAGAGGGAGTTTATCTCGCGTATTCACACTATCACGATGAAGAGGCGACCGTCGCTTATCATTCTTCCAAAGGAGTTCAAGAAAAATTCTTTAAAACCTTATTTTCCGATTCGGTTTCAGAAAAACCGAAAAAGGAAATTTCCGAAGAAGAGCAGGAACTCGTCGACGATATAGCCGGAGACGTTCTCGAAGATTATCCTTGGGTTTGGAAAAATACGATCGAAAAGAGTATCGATCGTATCGCCGAAAATTTTCAAGAGAACAAAGAACGTTATCAAAAGGAATTCGATAGGATTCTGGAATACAAAAACAAGGTTTCCGGAGAGGAAGATAAAACGACTTTGAAGAATCTCGGAATGCAAATGACTTCCGCGGCTCTCAATCGATTTTTAAGAGAAAATAAACCCGACGTCGCCGATTGGGTTCTTCATTGTTATAACGACATCTATCGTTCTTTGGGATTCGGCGGGAACTCCACTCTCAAAGGAAACGAAACCGGAAACTCTTACAACACCGCGGAGTATTTTGCCGGAGACATCATCGTGTTCATCGCAAAATACGGCGGAAACAAATATCTTACTTTACTCGACGAACTCTTACCTCCCGACATTCGGGACGCGAGGCTTGCGTTCAACCTCGCTTGTTTGAATTCCTTGGAAAAGAACAAACCGAACGTTATACGTTATACGAAATTGGCGTTGAGTTTGGGGAAACCGAAAAAGGATTTTCAAGACAGCGACTTCGACAATTTCAAAGACGACCCGGAGTTTCATTCCCTCGTTTCGGTACACTGAAATCGGATCGTTTTTGATTTTGTCGGAACAATCATTCGGGTGAACGAGAGTTTGAAAGACATTTGAGTTGGGGAAATTTGTGGGAACTACCGCACACTTTCCGATTCACGACCAAATATTGCTCACAACGAAAATTTGTGGGAACTAACCACAAATTTGAAATTCAATTAAGAACTTGCGAGATAAATCTTAGCCGAAAACTCACCAAAACCTCAAAGGAAATCGGAGAATAAGACCGACAACGATGAAATTTTGTAGATTTTGGGAAAAACTCCTCATTCTTTCGGGCTGATCACAATCGGTAAATTATCTTTTCCCTGAGGTACAAAAATCAACTTAGAATTCGGATTATCAAACGCCTTATACTGCAAATATCTCGTGGTCAACTTTTCGTTGATAACTGCTTGCGACTTCGCCTGGCCTTCCGCGCGGATCAACTGCGCTTCCGCATCGGCTCTGGCTTTTTTCTTGGCGATTTCTATATTCTTTTCCGCGATTTCCAGTTCGTATTTTTGTTGTTCCAGTTCCTGTTGTTTGGTCAACTTCGCTTCGATCGCGTGGAGCATATTGGGAGAATATTCTATGTCGTCCAAGATCACGTCGAACACTTCGATATGTTTTCCTCTCGTCCTTTCGATGACGGCGGTTTTAATATCCTTTGCCAAGACCGCGCTGTTTTTTGAAATCTGAATCATCTGATGATGAGAAACCACGTTCCGAATCGAAGCTCTAAACTCAGGTTGCACAATACTTTTATAATATTCCGGTCCGACTTCGATATGAAGTTGATAAATTTCCTCTCGAATCGGACGCAGAATGATCACCGCTTGGACGTCGATCTTCAAGTCGTCGTTTGTAAGGACGTCCACTTTTTCCTTATGAGAATCCCATTGTGTGGAATACGTATAAATATCGTTCCAAGGTAATAACCAATAAAATCCGTTTAGGACGGGATCTTTATGCAAACCTATGTCCGAAAATCCGAAAGGTTTCCAGAACAATCCGATTTGTCCCGGATGAACGGTGGAACCGCAGTTTAGAGCGAAAACCAAAAGAAACGCGAAAAAAAATCTGTTCTTGTTCATAAGTAAACTCTTATATTCCTTTTTACTTTTTAGTTACTACCTTCGAATTCGATCGTAAAACGTTTAATCAATTTCAGATCCACGTATTTGGCGCTCGCATAAAAATCCTTTTTGTGACCCGTAGGTAATCCCTGCACCGCAAATTGACAGGACTCCAAAAGATAATCGTCCTTATCGTAAAAGTTCATCGTAAAAAACGCTTCCGCATGATCTTTTCCGGAAAGATTTTCGATTTGTCCGTTGATTTCCAAAAAGGTAAATTGATCCTGCAAACCGACGTTGTAATATTTGTATTTTCCATCGACGGTTAGTTCTCCGTTGGATCTGCCCCCAATCAAAACGGGAATGAAAAGAAAGAAAAAGAATACATAAGGCGCTACCTTAATTCTAATTCTTGTTGAATTTTGAAAAAACTTTTTTCCGAAAGAAACGGCGGTAAAAAAATTAAGGCTCATAGAATGCTCGGTTAGAAAGCATATCATTCAATTCAAAAAGACGGAAACCATTTTCTTGTATTTTTAAAACTTATGAGAACCTCTATAAAGTGAATTTTTTTATTAAGAGTTTGTCCGCCAACCGTCCGATTTTATCGGAATGGCCGCAAATCTCTGCGATTGTTTTGAGTTTTGGGACCGGCTCTAAAGAAGGTTCCAATACGGCAATTTGATAGGACGATTGCCGTATTCGGATTTTATAAAGTTTTCCTTAAAATGGTAACGGGAGTGCACATCTGCCGCTCGGACACTGATTTACGGATGCGCTTGTCGGATATTCCCCTGTGCCTCTTCTGCCGTCCCCCTCTCCGGTGCAATTTGCGTTAGACATCATAGATTCAAACATACTTGTATAGATACCCAGCGGTTGTATAGTTGTAAATCTTGTCAGCGTATTCGGTTCTTCCAGGTGCGCAACTATCTGGGACAGATCCGTGGTGGGTACTAAAGCTCTCCTGAATTGTTCCAATGTCCACGAACGCGCGTTAGTTGGAATTACTACTAACCCCTGAGAGGCCCTAAAAATCGGAACCATATGCCCCGCTATGGTTCCATCGGGACGTTGTCTCCCCATTACTCCCAACCAGATGCTCCCGGGAGGGGAATTGATGAGTGAACTAATGTGAGAAAGAATCTCGGCCCGATTCGTGGATTCCGTAGAAGTAGACCAAAAATACTGAGGCAGCATAGTATTAATGGATGCAAATGACAAAAATCTTTGTGTATAATAGTGAGGATAAGGGGAATACTTTATAGGTATATCTTCTAACAACCTTTCCAAATGCGGATAACGTCGACCAAACGAGATAAAAGGATCCGTATCTGGAGCCGTATCGAAGAAATAACCTCCACTCTGAAGAGGTCCTTGCGAATGATACTCCTGAAGCTCCGCCAACATCTGGAAACTATGAAGTGCGCAAGGACCGCATACTCCAATTACTCGAGTCGCAGATTCAACGGAAACTGAAGTTGCTATCGCATAAAGTCTTCGAATCCACTCATCAGTTAATTGAAAACTGGATGGTAAGTCCCTTTTGACTCTTTTATGGATAAGACTCTTATTTCCGGCCGGACAATACTGCTCCGTTTTTCCAAGATTCCCGGCTGTGTAACGTACCCAATTCAGCAAATCCTTATTAACGGTAAACAGAGAAGTAGGACTGTTGGTAGTATCGTTTTTCAAAAAAGAGGGTTTAGCCGCATAGGCAACACCCCAATTGGATCCATACCTGGTAACTCTTAGGGCATTCCCCTTGTAATCCGTGATCATCCCTCCCTCGTCGGTTTCCAGAGAGACGTTCCAATAAGCGGAATTGTCCTTACTGATAGGCGCGTCGCTACACAATCCCCATTTGACCCAATTCCATTGATAACTATTTACCTTGGAATACATACAATAGAGAGATCCGCTCACGGGATCGTATTCGGCATACTAGGTGT
>NZ_AOHC02000059.1 GCF_000332415.1 Leptospira weilii serovar Ranarum str. ICFT | reverse complement strand
ACACCTAGTACGACGAAAACGTAATCCTCGACACCTAGTATGGGTTTCGAGGACGCGGATTTTGTCGTCTAACGCGTGTGAGACGGTTTTTTTAGAGGTCTGGTTTTGGTAAGATGTATAAATGTTCGCTCGTGATCGGGTTCGGTTCGAAGAATAAGGCCCTGGAAATTTGATTTTTTCGTAGATTTAAGGTCCAAGTCATTTTGTAAGTCCCATGAAACCGAGGAACTCCTCGGTTCATCGTATTCACAATCGAATCCCCGACTCCAACGTCTTCCAACCAAAGAAGATAATTAAAAAGAAAACACCTGGAAACCCCGTGTGCAGCCGCCAAAGCCCCCAAAACCGCCCAAACACCTGAATTCACATGAATCGTCATCTTCTTCAACTCACCCACGCCCCAGTTGTATTTGATTTTCCCGGCTCTCCAATGAAGTCGATCCAAGGAGGCGATATACTTCGTATATCTCTTCAGTAAAAAGGGAAGTTTTTTGGAAAGAGCCTTCTTTTGAACCGTATCCAACCGGTTCCAATAACTCATCGGAATCAAAAGAGAATCGGTGCCAACCTCCCCTTCATTCAAAGAGGATTGAATTTTTTTCTCGCAAGAAAGTAAAAGAAGGTCCATACCCGAAGCGGTTCTTTAACCCGGTCACAACGGATAGGATTTACGAAAAAAAAGAAAAATTTTAGATACGAGCTAACATAAACCGGCAAACAAAGTTCTTTAGACCTTTGTCCCAAAAAAAACCTGAAAAGAAAAACGCGGGAGTTCCCCACAGATTCTGTTACCTTATATTTCTCCCTAAACTCAATCTCACTCCCTGGTGCTGCGACCCTTAGGGAGCAGTGCCACTTTAGTTACCTGGGTCGTTTGATAGGTCGCTCTGAAGAAACTCATGCAACGACTCCCTATGGGTCGCGTTACTCCCTATGGGTCGTTCGATTGGTCGCAACATAGAATCGCTTTCGCATAGGTTATACCGAACTCACGTTAAAATAACGAAATACGCAAGGGACCGAATCGCTTTCAAAATCGATTCGAAGTTTAAAGGTCCATCTTGACGACCAATTTGATCGCAGGTTCGAACCAAACATCTTTCGCTTCTTCAAAGGAACAGATTTTGGTTACGATCTTCTCCGGTTCAATTTTTTTCTCAGCGATCTTATTTAAAATCATAGGAATGTGTTCCCTCGAATCGACCCGGCCGATTTTCAAGGTAGCCCCGGTATTATATAATTCTAAATAAGGAATTTCTAATTTATTTGACCAAAAAATGGAAGCGGTGCCGTAGATTCCTTCCGTGGAAAGGGACTTTAAAGAAAAATCCATTCCTTCTTTCAGTCCGTGACAGTCCGCGATCAAAGGAAATTTTTTATTCCATACCTTGGGGAGAGTGGTATAAGAAACCGCTGTCGCTCCCAGATTCTCCGCGATTTTCAGTCTTTCCGAATCATTATCCAAATACAAAACTTCGGATGCGCCCATTCCGACCGCGAGAGAAGCGGAATAAAGACCGATACTCGAAGCCAATCCACCCAGGATCATCACCGGAGAATTCGGTTTTTTTTCAAGCCACTGTCCGATCAGTTTCCAAGCCTCCACGATATTATCGCTGATTGCAGCGAGAGCGATCGCGTCCATCTCCGAAGGCATAGGAATTAACATCTGTTTGGCGAATGGAATCCGGATTTTTTCGGATAAGGCGCCGCCAAATTCTTTTGCGGAGGGTCCCATCCCGTAGTGGCCGTAAGGAGTCGTAGTGCAGGCTTTGGAATGACCTTCCCTGCAATCGGGACAGAGGCCGCAGGAAATCTGAAAGGGAATGATTACCTTGGAACCTTGCGGAAATTCGTTTGCGATTTCAGGACTCGTTTCTTCGATCACTCCGACGAACTCGTGGCCGATCGGAAATCCGGGACGAAAAGGCGTGTAACCTTTGACGATGGCAAGATCCAGGTCGCAACGGGAAACGGCAATGGGTTTTACGACGGCCTGATTTTTGCCTTCGATGGACGGTTCAGGGACGTTTTCCCATTCTAAAACATTCCTTTTTTTGAATACGATTCGTTTCATAGTTCGCCTTGGTTTGTAATTTAGGAATAAAATCTATTTATTGAATATTCTTTTGATTTTTTGCGGACATTCATACCTACATAATACTTTTTTTGTACGCAAGTTCCTTCTGTCGGTTTTTGTTTTGTGGTAAACGCAAAACGCGGGCCATTTTGTCTAAAATGAAAACCAATCGCCCCGTTTATTTTCGGAGAATAAAATGATGTCGAATTAGTGTTTTCTAATATTAGAATATTCATTTTCCTTTAAATACGGCTTGCCTTTTTTCCACAAAGGAAGCGAGTCCTTCTTCTGCGTCTTCCGAATCCATCAGAGTCAAAATTTGCGGAAATAAGTTTTCTGCGGCTTGGGATTCTCCGAACCGAATGGAATCCAAAGCGGACTTCAGTGTCGCGTAAACGCCGAGCGGAGCCTGAGCCGCGATTTTTTCGGCGAACCAGATCCCTCTTTCAATCAGCTCGCTCTTTTCCACAACTTCCTGAACGAGACCGATACGAAACGCTTCGTCGGCCTCGAAAGGTTCTCCCGTGAGAATGTATTTCATGGCGTTTCCCCAACCGCATTGCGCGGGCCAACGCATCGTTCCTCCGCCGAAAGGGAAGATCCCCCTTTGTACTTCCACTTGCCCGAATAACGTGCGTTTGGCGGCGATTCGAATGTCGCTCGCGAGCATAAGTTCGATTCCAAGCGTAATACACATTCCGTGAGCCGCGACGACGACCGGTTTGCTTCTAATCCGGCCCGTAGTCCCCCAGGGATTTACGCTTTCCGGAGGAAGTGGGAATCTTCTCTCCTTTCTTAAAAATTCGGCGACGTTTTTGAGATCCAGACCGAGGGTGAAATGTTTTCCGTTTGCGTAGACGAGACCGACTCTGACTTCCGGATCCGATTCCATCTGATCGTACGCGCGGCTCAAAGCGAAAAGCATATCGACGTTGAATGCGTTTCTTTCCTCGGGACGATTGAAAATGATATGTAAAACGTGTCCATTTTTCCGGGTGAGAATGAGTTCCGACATACGTGACTTCCTTTGTGGACTATTTGGTCTATTCTTGATAGATTAAAATAGACTATTAAGTCTATCATTTTTTAGTTATTGTTGAACTTTTTTCGGACTTATGGATTCTGATTTATAGAATGGCCCAAAATTTCGACAAACAAAACAATCCGTACGATCGCCTGATGACTTCCGCATTGGATCTTTTTTATCATAGGGGATATTCCGGTACTTCCACAAATCAGTTGATTGCCGATTCCGGAACTCATAAGGCCAGCTTTTATCGTTACTTTCAATCCAAGGAAGAAATCGCTCTGGAATACTTAAAATTGCAAGGGGAGGATTTTGAAAACGGTTTGCAAAGGATGATGGAACGTTCCAAATCTTGGGAAGAATTCATTCATACTTGGAATTCGCTTTTGTTAAAACAAGTGAAAAGCGGCAAGTTTATCGGTTGCCCGATCGCTCGTTTTTTAAACAGCGTGGAGGAAAAACACGAAGAATTCGAACTCGTGGCCGAAAAAATTCTACATAACTGGATTCAAGTTTTTGAATCTTATTTCGAATCCGAAAAGAAAAAAGGACATCTGGATTCCGCTCTGAATTCTCTCTCCGCAGCCAAAAAAATTCTGAAACTTTTTCAAGGGAGTTCTCAACTTTTTCGGATTACTGGGAAACAAGAATACTTTCAAGAACTCAAAACGGAGATGGTGGAAGTTTTGGGCGGGAAGAGGAAGTAGATTCGCGCCGTCGTCTTGACGATCGGTTTTTCCAATCGGAATCCTCATTTTTGAAATGTTACAAAGAATCCCGACGTCGATTTAAGAGTTTGTCCGCCAACCGTCCGATTTTATCGAAATGGCCGCAAATCTCTGCGATTGTTTTAAGTTTTGGGACAAGCTCTAAATTTCTTAGTCGTTTTAACGGATCCGTTTACGATTTAGTTTGGCGAACGATATTATTTGAATATTCTAATATTTTAATTTGTTTGATTCTGCAAATGAAAAAGCTCCGTCTTAGACGGGGCTTTCGATGAGAGCGACACAATCTCCGGAAAAGGATCGCGGCGGAAATTTCGTTCTCGATTTTTATAGCCTAAAATCGAGAACGATCGAAACATTAACCTTTTTTCTTGATCAAAATTTTTCTTTCGATTTCGAAAATCTTTTCGGCGAGTTTTTCCTTTCCGTGTTTTTTCTTGTCGTTCTCTTTTAGAAAAAGGTCCTCTCCGAATTTATCGAAAGCGTCGTTCGCTTTGACGTTTTTCAAACCGATGATTTGCAGATGAACCGCACCCGCCGGAATTCCAAAATCGTTTCCCCGGTCTTCGACTGCCAGGACTCGAGTGATCGCCGTTACAGTGTCTCCGCTGAAAGACGGTTGAGTGTGATAACCTTCGGTGAACCCGAGATCCCAGATCATGTTTTCGGTGATATCTCTGGAAGCCATTCCGCATAACCACGCAAAGACGAGACCTCCGTAAACGACCGGTTCCCCGCCCATCGGACCGGAGATTCCGGCGGAATACAATTTATCGTAGTGAAGCGGGTGTGTGTTTCCGACTCTGTAAGTCCAGGGAAAATGTTCGTCCGTGATCGTTCTTCCGTTTTGATGAATGTAGATCTGACCCGGTTGAAAGTTTTCGAAATACGTATCGGATCCGGTGGAGGATTTGAATTCGGTCGGAAATTTGAGGGAAGGAAGTTCGATTACGGGGTTGTCCGTTTCGGGAAAGAACGCTTCTTTGACAACCGGTTTCGGAGTTCCTTTCGGTTTTCCGTTGGAATGATAGATCATGATCTTTCTTTCATATTGTAGAACCAATTCTTTCTTTTGATTCAAACAAATCGTACGGACGCTGACTATACCGGGTTTGTCCGGGCCTTTATCATCGATTTTTAATACTTTGGTTTTTGCGGAAAGAGTATCTCCCGGATAAACGGGTTTTAAAAATTGAACGTTGTAGTAGCCGAGGTTTGCGAGCGCCTTTTCGGAATCGTTTTGAACTCCGAGGGAAAGGGCGATGTTAAAAACTTGAAGGGATGAAACCAACATATCCGGAAAGCCGTGCGCTTGAGCGTAAGCCGCCGACAAAAAAAGAGGATTTGCGTCCATAAACGTCGTTGCAAATTCCTGAGCAAAGGCTCTGTCGATCGTGATCTCTCTAGGGTGTTCGAAAATTTCCCCTTCCGTAAATTCTTCCAGATATCTTCCGTAAATATTCCGTTTTACCTGATCTTTGGAAACTGCAGCGTTCGGAGCCAGCTCCGCAAAAGGTTTGTTTGGAACTTTGGTCATATGGGCCTCTTCGTGTTTTCGGTTTTTTCCAGTCTCGCGAAAGTGATCTTTCGGAAAAGTGTTTTATTTGCCGGAATAGAACGCGTCCAAGTCGTCTCTGCTTCCGGTGCGGAGTTCGACCGAGTCTAATTTTTTTTTGGAGAGTTCCGGGTTCAGATCTTTTTCAGAAAACATATGATTCCAGGTATTGATAAACAGAACCGGCTTTCGATCTTCCTTCATCAGTTGTTCCGATTTCAAAACGGAATCAAAATGACGCACAGGATCTTCGGCAAATCTCTGTTCGCCGGAATAAACGTTCTTGAGATGCACCGTCGACAATTCTCCGGTTTTTGAAAAATGAAGACGAATACTTTCAATGTCTTTATGTCTGCCGTATTGAAAACCCCTATAGATTCTATAAATTCCGTCCTTCCAAAAGGAAGGATGTCGTTCGTCTTGAAAGACGAGACTCAGTTCGATTTTTTTTCCGGAAGGGGTTTCCCTTCGATTGCAATAGATGATTTCCAATCGGTTTCCGTCTTCGATGTCGCGGGTCGGTTGGATAAAAAGAGGAAGTTCTTCCTGCGAACATTCCAAATTTTGAGAAAAAACGGGAAGTTGATTTTTTGTTTGTGAACATCCTACGGAAAGAAAAATGAAAAATCCGAATCGCAAAAGAGGAGAGGCAAACATAAATTCGTGTTATAAAATTTAACACAACGGAGTCAAACAGGAAACGGGATTCGAAACAGTCCTTCGATTTTTTAAACGCTTAAAAAGTCGGAATCGATTAGTCGATTCGGATTTTAAACTTCTAAAAAGTGGATGAAGTTTCGATGGGAAGAAGGAAATTGGCGGAGAAATGCTACCCGAATTCAAAACAGAC
The DNA here is from genome assembly GCF_000332415.1 of Leptospira weilii serovar Ranarum str. ICFT. GTDB lineage: Bacteria > Spirochaetota > Leptospiria > Leptospirales > Leptospiraceae > Leptospira > Leptospira weilii_A. The sequence continues at coordinate 34,377 of NZ_AOHC02000059.1, read as the reverse complement.
GATCCTGAAAAGACTAAAAATTCCATCTTAGAAAAGATCAAAACGATTCGAGAGGAACTTCCGATTTTACTTTCCAAAAAGGAAAAAACTTACGAACACGTTATTCGTCCTTTAAACGATCTCGTTCAAGAGATGCAGGTGGAATTTACGGTTCTTGCCCATCTCAATAGTGTAAAAAATTCCAAGGAAATTCAGGACCTTTATACCCAAGTCCTTCCGGAGATTACAGCTTTTTATTCCGATCTGGGACAAAACGAGGAATTGAATCTCGTATATCAGGAAATTCTAAAGAACGAAGAAAATACTCTGAGCGTTCCCCGAAAAAAAACGCTTCAAGATTCCATCCTACAGTTTCAATTGAGCGGGATCGGGCTTCCTCCGGAAATTAAAAAAAGAATTCAAGAGATTCAGATTCGTCTTTCCGACCTGGACAATCAATTTTCCCAAAATCTGCTCGAAGCGACGAACGCTTTCGAACTCGTCTTGGATCGTCCCGAAGACGTGGAAGGAATTCCGGAATCCGACCTGAACGCGGCTAAAACGGAGGACGGTAAATTTCGTTTCACCCTTCAGATGCCGAGTTACATCGCTTATATGACTCACGGTCCCAATCGGTCCATTAGGGAATCATTATATAAGGCTTATACAACCAGGGCGCCTCAGAACGGAAAACTGATCCAGGAGATTCTTGCCCTAAGATACGAACTCGCAAAATTGCTCGGTTATCAAAATTACGTGGAACTTTCTTTGGCGACTAAGGTGGCCGATTCCGGAAAAACGGTTCTAAAGTTCCTAAGAGATCTCGCCGAACAGGCAAAGCCGATCGCCGAACAGGAGTTTGTCGATCTTTCGAACTTCGCAAAAACCTTGGGAATCGATTCTCTTCAGGCTTACGATACGGCTTTTGCGAGCGAGAAGTTGATGAAGTCCAGATTCGATTTCGACGAAGAGGAAACCCGTCCTTATTTCGAGAAGGAGAACGTGGTCGCCGGAACATTCCAATTTTTGAATGAACTTTTCGGCTTGGAGTTTCGTGAAACTTCCGCTCGGGTCTGGGAGGAAAAGGTTCGGGTCTACGACCTTTACAAAGCCGGAAAACTACTTTCCCGTTTGTACGTCGATTTGGAAGCGCGCAAGGACAAACAAGGCGGGGCTTGGATGCACAACTGGTATTCCAGAAATCGGATCGCGGACCGGGAGATTCTTCCTACGGCGTTTGTAGTCTGCAACTTTCCGATTTCCACAAACACGTCACCGTCTCTTTTGAAACACGGGGACGTGATCACTTTTTTTCACGAAATGGGACACGCGTTACATCATCTTTGTACAAAAATAGAAGAACCTCCCGTGAGCGGGATCAACGGAGTCGAGTGGGACGCGGTGGAATTTCCTTCCCAGTTTTTGGAAAACTTTGCGACTACAACGCGTGTCTTAAAGATATTCGGAAAACATTATATAACCGGGGAGACGATTCCCGATACGATGATCGCAAAACTCAAGGAGACCAAAAACTTTCTTTCCGCGATGGGAATCGTAAGGCAACTCGAGTTTTCCCTGTTCGACATTCTCATTCACGAAAAAAGTCATACGGAAGAGGAAGTTCATTCCATTCTCGGGAAGGTTCGCAAAGAGGTCGCGGTTGTGATTCCTCCCGAATACAATCGTTTTCAAAACGGATTCTCTCATATCTTTCCCGGAGGTTACGCGGCCGGGTATTACAGTTATAAATGGGCGGAGGTGATGAGCGCGGACGCCTTTTTCGCGTTTGTCGATAAGGGTGTTTTTGATCCGGAACTCAGCAACGCATACTTTACGGAAATTTTGGAAAGGGGAGGAAGCGAAAACGCGATGATTCTTTTCAAACGATTTTTAGGAAGAGAGCCCGAGGTCGGATCGCTTCTGAAGTTGTATGGATTGAAAAACGCGGCTTGAAAGTTAGGAAAGACTTTTTCTGAAATTTTGGAGCAGGGATTCCTTTCCGGCGAGTAGCACTTCTATTTGGTCATGATCAATGTTATAAACTACGTTGCTTCGAAGTGCGTCTTTGAACTCGTTCTGGTCGATCTTTTTTTGATCGTAGTTTTCCTTTAGAAAATTATACCAACCTGCCAAGAGAACTTTGAGATGCGGAAGTTCCCGGATCGGGATAGAAATTACTTTTTCCGGTTCCATAAAGACCAGAGCAGACTATTTTCCGTACCGGGAAGAGTCAAATCAATTTTAAAATCATCGATAAGAATTTCCGACGTTCATTGGATTTTTACTTTGGCTCTTGCGAGAATCTTCCTGAGAGTTTGTTTTTCTTTTTCCACGAGCGCGGGACCTTGTTTGGTTTTCATAAATTCAAAGTATTCCTTCCAACCTTTCAACAGATCCAACGGATGGTTGTCCGGATAAAAGGGCCGCAGTTCTTCGTCGATCACTGTTAGGTGGGCAAAACCGGAACAATCCGCCATCGTAAAAACGTCTCCGGCAATGTAAGGAGAAAATCGAACCGTTCTTTGAAGAGCCCTTACTCCCTTTACTAAAATCGGATGAACTTCTTCGATCAGCTCGGGAGAAACTTCCTTTCCTTTTGTGGCGGGAAGGAGAATTTTTCTCGCCGGAATTTCCAAATACGTTTCGATCATCGTCGTGATTTCCCTGACTCTGGCCGCTTCCCAGGGATCTGCGGGGATGAGTTTGGGGGCTTGCGGAAAAATCGTATCTAAAAATTCTAAAATAGCTCCGGACTCGAATATGAATTTTCCGTCCAGTTCCAAAACCGGAATTTTTCCCATCGGACTGATTTTTAAAAATTCTTCGTCTTGAGAAGGGGAGATTCGAAGTTGTTCGTATTCCAATCCTTTTTCCAAAATCCCCAGCTTTACTTTGTTTACGAAGTTGCTGACGCTTGCACCGTGAAGTTTGATCATGGGGGGATATTGTAGATTGGGTTTTTTTGGAAAAGTTTTTTTTTAGGATCGGAGATGTTCTTATCCGGAAAATGGATTCTTAAAAATCAATCGATCGGCGAGGGAGATTGTACTTTGTCAAAGTCCAATGCTCTATTAGAAAAATATAACTGAACTCTAAACCCTCGAAGCCTAGTAAATAGATTTCAGAAATCAGAGTTCAGAATCATTTACAGAAGAAGAAAATCATGCTTTGTTAAAGTCTGATTCCTTTATTAGGCAAGGTCACTCCTAACATCTAACCCCCTAACCCCTAACGCCTCGAAGCCTCGAAGCCTCAGTCTATAAAAAAAGTCTTTCTCTCTTTTTTCCCGCGATTAATTTCGACCGCAAAAGGAAACTGGAAATGACAAAAACGGCAATCATTACGGGCGGCACGGTCGGCATCGGCTACGAACTCAGTAAACTCATCGCGGCGGACGGATACGATCTGATCTTAGTCGCGAGGAATGAAAAAACCTTAAAGAAGGTAAAGAAGGAAATCGAATCGTCAAACAAGGTAAAGGTGGACATTCTTTCCGCGGATCTTGCGGACCCGAAGGCTCCCAAAAAGATTTTCGACTTCGCAAAAAAATCCAAAGCGATCGTGGAAGTTCTCGTGAACAACGCGGGTTTTGGAACGAACGGAAGATTCGATCGAATGGATCTGAAAAAGGAACTTCAGATGATTCAAGTGAACGTAACTTCCTTGGCGGAGTTGACACATCTCTTTTTACAAGGTATGGTGGAACGTAAGAACGGAAAAATTCTGAACGTGGCGTCCATCGCGGCGTTTCAACCCGGACCGAACATGGCCAATTATTATGCGACAAAGGCTTACGTGTTGTCTTTATCGGAAGCGATCTACGAAGAGGTTTATAAGGACGGAGTGACGATCACCACTCTTTGCCCCGGACCTACAAAAACGGAATTTTTTGAAAGGGCGGAGATCACCAACTCGAAACTTTTGAGCAACCCGATGGCTCCGATCATGAGCGCAAAGGATGTGGCCGAAATCGGCTATGACGCGCTAAAAAAAGGAAAACCGGTCGTGATCTCGGGCGCTCTGAATAAGATATTGGCTCAGAGTGTGAGGATCACACCTCGATTTATCATTCGTAAGATCGCTAAATTTTTCAATCAAAACGGCTAAAACAAAATGCAAGGATCCATCCTAGACTTAGCGGTACCTTTTTTTCTGATTTTGATCGCACTTGAGTTTTTTTATTCCAAAATCGTAGGAAAAAAAGTATATCGTTGGAACGATACGGTCGCCGATTTAAGCACGGGAATCTTATTCTCTTTGAACGGAATTCTTGTGACGATCGTTTCCCTTTGGGTATATGAGAAGTTTAGAATATACTGTTCTTTGCAAACCTTATTCGGGGTTCCCGAAATTCCGCTCGGGCCGTTGGTTTCGTACGATCACCTCGGGGCGTATTGGCATTTTAAGAATTGGACGGGATGGATTTTCGTATTTCTGGCTGTCGACTTCGTTTATTATTGGTTTCATAGGGCGACCCATGAAATCAATTTTCTCTGGGCTTGTCACGTTACGCACCATTCCAGCGAAGAATTCAATCTTTCCGTCGCTTTGCGACAATCGAGCGTTCAGAGAATTTTCGAATATATGTTTAATCTTTCGATCGCATTTTGCGGAGTTCCCTGGCAGGCGTTTTTATTGGCTCACGGAGTTTTAAAAATCTACCAATTTTGGGTCCATACAAGACTGATCGGAAAGCTCGGATTTTTGGAAGAAATTTTAGTCACACCGGCGCATCACCGAGTACATCACGGAAGAGATCCAAAATACATCGATAAGAATCACGGGGGAATTTTGATTTTTTGGGATCGGATTTTCGGGTCCTTTGCAAGAGAGGAAGAGGAACCGATTTACGGACTTACAAAACCGGTGACGACGTTCGATCCGGTTTATACGAACTTTCACGTTTACGAAGAGATTCTTTCTTTGGTGCAAAAAACGAAAAGTCTCAAGGAGAAAGTTCTTATTTTTCTCAAACCACCCGGATGGAGACCCGCGAGTCTCGGGCCTTCCGTTCTCCCGCAAGAAATAGATCGAAACCGATATACGAAATTCGATCCGGTCGTATCCAAACAAAGGACCGTTTTAGGAGTTCTGGAATTTTTTCTCTGGACCGTTTTTTCCCTTCTATTACTGAAATATTTTAAATCCGGAAACTTGGTTCTTTGGAAAATTCTACCCGCGGTCGTATACGTCTTTTACGGATTCAGACATACGGGATTCGTCTTGGACGGAAGTCCCTTAAGAAGATCCCGGATCGGTTTTCTTTTGATCGGAGGAGCGATTCTTTCCTGGGTATTGTTTTTTCTCTGAACATCGAAGAAATCATAACGTGGGAGTCGTGTTTCTGCGAAAAAAATTAAAGACACCCGTTTTGTAGAGATCGATAACGTGAAATTTTTTTCCAAACGTATTATAAAAAATATATATTCAAAAAAAAGAATTTAAAATTTACGGGCGACTCCCAGAAACAACGTGGTTGTCAAAACCTGAAATTCCAATTTACGAGAGAATTGGTTGGTGACCAACATCGCGGTTTGGTTTGTGGATTCGGTCAGAAGGGTCACACTTCCGTTTTCTCTCAGATAAAAACTCGCGGATTCACCGTTGAAGGTTCCGGATAAGGAAGGAATGTTGATCCAGGAAAGTGCGATTCCCAGTTGGAGACTTACGGATTCCGTGATCCTTCTGCTGACGGTTCCTTCCAGACGAAATTCGATTCCGGTTCCCGAAAGGGAACCTTCTTGACTGAAGGTTTCCTTTCCCGAAGTCGCGTAACCTTGGGAATCCCAATACACTTGGGACATTCCGGCGCCGAGTCCGCCTTGAAAGATCCAACGTTTGTAATTCCACTCGTGCCAGTACATCAAAAGAAAGTAAGGGTTGGAAAGTTTAAACTTCAGATCCGTGTAAAAAGGTTCGGAAGAAAATTGTTTCAACCCGAACGTTTGCCATTCTCTATAACCTCCGATGAAACCGATCCGACTTTCGGATGAGATATTTCTACGAAGAAAAAATTCTCCCTGAGTAATACGGTTGGGAGGGTCGAGTACGGTTTTGGAGGCGAACCGAGGATCATAGGTGTCCGTAAAACCTCTCAAGAAGGAATTGAGTCGATCCTCACCCTTGTAGCCGATTCCGGCTCGGAGTCCGAGTTCCCAGTTTTCCTCTTCGCGGTCCGGGATTTCAAGCGCGGGTTTGGAAGAGTGAGCTTTTGTTTTTGGAAACTCGCTTTGTGCCTTTAAAGCGGATTTTGGACAAAGGAAAAAAAGTAGGACACAAAATGAGATCCCGAAAATTTTGCTGGTAGTCCGCATAATAACAGGATTTCTAGCAAGGACTTCCATAAAAAGCGGATTTTCTTTCCTATCGGGTAGGGCCATGTTGCAATTTCATTATTTTCAGTTTTTCGATTGGGATTTACTCAAATTCTTTTTCTATTTCTTGAGTTTTATCGGAATCTTCTTAACGTTCAGACTCAGGTTCCCGCAACTTCGGTTCCTCTTTCTCGCGGTAAAAATTTTTTCGGGCAACATGGACTATAAAGGTTCCCGAGGAAGGTTGATTCACTCTCAGGCTTTTTTTTCCGGAACGGCTTCCTCCCTCTTACCGGGTGCGGTGATCGGTTCGGCTTTGGCGCTAATGATCGGAGGACCGGGAGTTTTAATTTGGATTTGGATTACTTCCTTTTTTATCATGCCTCTTCGATTCGTATCTTCCACGCTCGCCATTCGTTTTAGAACCAAAACCGCATCCGGACGATATCTTTCCGGTCCGATGTATTTTATCGAAAGCGCACTTAAGGCGAGATGGCTCGCCGTGAGTTTTGCGACCGCGGGACTTTTGACCGTACTCGTGATGGGCGGAGCGGTCCCGATGTTGTATGTGACCCATATCGCAAACCGGGCCTTCGATATAACCGGAATGACGGTTCCGTTTTTGTTGTCCGTGATTCTCGTATTTATCGTGTTAGGCGGAGTGAGAAGGGTCGGAAAAATTTCGGCGTATTTGGCTCCGATCGGGATCTTATTGTTTTTTTCCGGGTATTTCTTTTTGTTCAAAAATTCACTGATGAATTTCCAGGATTTCCTACGGATGACGTTTCAGGAAGCGTTTCAACCGACGACAGCCGTTGCGGGAGGAGGTTTCGTTCTTGCCAGGATTTTCAGTATGGCCTCCGGAATCTTTTTCGTATCCACGGAAACCGGGATCGGCAAAAGCGCGGGTTTGTCCGGGGTTGTAAGAACGGATTATCCCGCCAAACAAGGATTGGTGAGTATGCTCGCCACTTTTTTCGAAGGTTTTATCGTATCGACTCTCGTGATCTACGCCCTTTCTTCCTACGGCGCTTTCAAAATGGAAGAGCAACTCGTATTCTTAAACGCCTTGTTTCAAGGACATACGAGTCCGGTGAACCTCGCGTTTTTCGGTTCCTTTCTGCTTTTCGGAGTCGTTTCGATCACGGGCTGGTTTTATACGGGAGAACAGAACGCTCTCTACGTCTTCGGAGAAAAGTTTGCGAACTTTTTTAGAATCCTCTTTTTGGTAACGATTCTTACGGCCGCTTATCTTTATGGAAAGGATGGGGATCGGATTCTGTTCGAAGCCTTCGGTCTGGGATATTCACTTTCGATCGTAACGGCGGTTCCGGTGTTGATTTCACTCGTGTTGCTCGAAAAGATCGCGAGAACCGAGTTGAAGCGTTTTTTGACGGAAAGCGGGGCCAGATACGAGGTCTTAAAGGATTTTTATCTTCTGTTACTTTCCATTCTTCCTAAGAATTTATTGTCCCGATTGTTCGGGCTTCTCGCGTCCTCTCGACTTCCTCGTTTTGTGATGATTCCGATTTTAAAAGCGTTTGCGAGAATGTATAAGATCAACGTGGACGAGGCGGAACTCGAAATCCAGGAATTCAATTCTCTCAATGCGTTTTTCACAAGAGCCTTAAAGGCGGAGGCAAGAATCATCGATTCCGCCGACAACGAGATGGTTTCACCCGTGGACGCAAGGATCACGGGTTACGGAGATATCAATCAGAGGATTATCATTCAGGCAAAAGGTGTGGATTACAATCTGAAAGAGTTACTGGGTGGGGGCGGCTCGAAATACATAGACGACTTTACGAACGGAAAATACATCACGTTCTATCTTTCTCCTCAGGACTATCATAGGATCCATTCTCCCGCGTATGGAAAAATTTTGGGATATTACTACGAGCCCGGAAAGTTATTTCCGGTAAACGAACTCGCGGTTTTCGGAATCCGAGGACTGTTTCCGAAAAACGAAAGATTGATCACGTATCTCCAGACCGAGTACGGCAAAGTAGCGGTCATCAAGGTAGGCGCTTCCAACGTAGGTAGAATTCGAGTGACGTACGACAATAAGATCGTAACGAACACACTCATCCGCACCGCGAGAACCGTCGAATATAAGGACGTTTCGATCATGATCGATAAGGGAGCCGAACTCGGACGTTTTGAGATGGGATCGACGGTGATTCTTCTGATGGAAAAAGATACGTTTCAGTTCGGTTCCCTTGTCGTGAACGAAAAGATTTTATACGGAACCTCGATCGGTAGATTTAAAGAGAAGAAGTGCAAACTTCCTAAGTGAAAAAGAATACCACAACTCAGTTTAAAAGCGACTACTCCGGATCGATCGATTTCGATATTGAAGGATGATTGTGAAAAAAAATGACACAACTCAGTTTAAAAGCAACCACGCCGGAGCAGATTGATTTCGACGAGAACCAACTGAAGATCACTTGGAAAGACGGAGTCACTTCGGTTTTTGAAACCTTGGATCTGAGAAAACGTTGTCCTTGTGTGGTTTGTAAGGGCGGACACGGAGGAAAGGTCGGAACTACAACCGGAAACATCCAGTCGATTCGACTCTATTCCGTCAACAAAGTAGGAAGATACGCGATCCAACCGGTTTGGAGCGACAATCATCAGACCGGGATTTATTCATACGATTCTCTTCGGATGCTCGCGGATGGTTTGGGAGGGGAGCTGGCTCTTTAAGAAGGCGGAAGAGTCGTAATATGAGTTCCTAGTCTTTTTTACGTTTTCCCGACAAGCTCAAAGATCAGAGGAGATCTCACAGAAAAAAGGTTGTTTTAACTCGAAAATTGGGTGGAATCAGGTTGGGAAGAAAAAAAGGAGGTGACAAAAACCCTTTTCTTATGTCCCATTAACTAAAATTCCGGGAGAGTTCCCAAAATGGGTGAAGGTTCCCTTTCACAGGAAGAGATTGACGCATTATTAGCCGGAGCGAGCGATTCGTTTGATCCGGGTACGGTTACATCCGCAGCCGCACAAAAAGAAGTTCCGGGAATGTCCCCCGTGGATCGGGATATCCTGTCGGATCTTCTTTCTTCCTGTTTTCAAGTCGCCGGGAACACGTTAGGCGCCGTTCTTTCCCGTTCTTCCGCATTCTTAAATCCGAATGTGGAAACCAAGGCGCGCAAAGACGTGGAATCCGAATTGAAATCCGGATCTTTTCTTTTGTATTCGACTCTTTCCGGAAGCGTAAACGGAAGAGTCGTTCTTGCCATGTCCGCAGAAAATGCGGTAAAGATCGCAAATTCTATGATGGGCGGTTTTGATTCCGGCGAGTTGGACGAAGCTCAAATGCAAACTCTGCGAGATTCCCTGACTCCCGTGATGGGAGCTTTGATTTCTCAGATCAGTACAAAAACCGGGGGCGGGGTAAACGGATCTCCCTCCGAAACCAGAAACGTGACTTCTCCGGCCGCGCTGGTTCTACCGGACGGAGAAACTTTGGTTCGAGTTTTTTTCAATCTTACCATCGAAAGCATACCTTCTTTTCGAGTTCAGTTCTTACTTTCTTTTTCCACTGCAGCGGATTTGTTAAATCTCTACCGCCGTTCCGGAAGTTCCGGTGGCGATATGGGCGGGATGGGAATGAGCGGGATGGGTGGAATGGGAATGTCCGCCGGTTCCATGTCGGTTAAGTCGGTTGCGTTTCCAAATTTAGGAACCGCGAGCGGAGCGTCCAGTACTCCGAACTTAAATCTTTTGATGGACGTTCAGATGAGCGTCACGGTGGAACTGGGAAGAACCAAGATGTATATCAAAGATATCCTAGGGCTGGGCGAGGGTTCCATCATAGAGTTGGACAAACTCGCGGGTGAACCCGTGGATCTTTTGGTAAACGGAAAGCTGATCGCAAAAGGAGAGGTTGTGGTCATCGACGAAAACTTCGGGGTGCGCGTAACGGATATCGTAAGCCCTATCGATCGGATCAAGCCGGAGGGTAAGTGAGATTTTTCGAAACCTTCCGAGTGAATGGAAGGAACACTCCGACCGTTCTTGCGGTTTTCATTATATTCCATTTTACTGTTGTTTCTTTATCGGCGCAATCCGAAAGGGAGCTGATGGACGAGGCTCTCAAAAAAGAATTGGGTCGGTCTTCTTCCCAGGACGAAAAGAAAAATCCGGAAGGCGATTCCGGAGAAAAAAAAACCGATTCTTCCAAGACGGAAAGTCCGTCTACGGAAGTAAAATCTTCCGGAAACAACGCGGCGGAAGCCGAAACGAACCCGGTTGCCGAACGTTATAAAACTCAGGACGACGGACCGGGGGTTGCGGGAACTCTTTTTCGGGTCGTTTTTATACTCGGGTTACTTTGTGTAGCGCTTTATTATATTCTAAAATACGTATCTAAAAATCGGGAAGGTCGCCTTCCGGTTCGAGGGGAGATGAACGTTCTTTCCAGCCTGATGTTGGGTCCGAACAAACAGCTTCAGATCGTGGAAGTTTCGGGAAGGTTACTCGTTCTGGGGGTCGCCGACAACGGAATCAACCTGATTACGGAGATTTCAGATACGGAAGTGAAACATAGGATTCTGCAAAAGAAAGAAAGTTTCCAACCGCCGGAGGGCGGATTTTTGGTTACGGTTCTGGAACAGATCCAGGATCTGAATTCTAGGATTTCCGGAAATCAGGAGGGTCCGCCCGATGTGGACGGGAAGAAAGGCGGGGCCGCTCGAGAAGAAAAACGAAGGCAGGCCCGTAAAAAATTGGACGAACTCAAAGAGAAAACAAGCTCGCTCGAAAGCGGGCTTTTCGATTTGAGATAACACGGGATAAATCGGAGATTGAGGGAAAATTCCTTTTGGCGAAAATGAGACATAAAAAGTTTATCAAGAACATAACCTGGAACTTCTTACTCGCGGCGAGTTTGTTCCTGGGTTCTTCTTTTTTCACCTTGGAGGCCCAGTCTTCGGGAACTCGGATTCCGATTCCGAATTTGAACTTCAATGTAAACGAGGCAAAGGGTCCGAGGGAAACGAGTCTTTCTCTGATGGTTTTGTTTCTGGTTACGATTCTTTCTTTAGCGCCCGCGATCGTAATGTCCCTGACTTCTTTTACGAAGATCGTGATCGTTTTGGATTTTGTGAGAAGGGCGCTTTCGATCCAGAACCTTCCGCCTAACCAGGTGATGATGGGGCTCGCGCTTTTTATGACCTTCTTTATCATGGCTCCTACTTTGAATGTCGTGAACGAACGGGCGCTCACTCCGTATCTCGAAGGTAAAATCGATACGAACGCTTTTTTTGAAAAAGGAATGGTTCCCATTCGAGAATTTATGATGCGTCAGATCGGAACCTCGGGCGCCAAGGATGTCGCATTATTTTTAAAAATCGGAAAGGTTGAAAAGGTGGAATCTTTCGACGACGTTCCTTCCTACGTTTTGATTCCCGCGTTTATGTTAAGCGAAATCAAAAAGGCTTTTTGGATCGGGATCATCATCTTCATTCCGTTTATCGTAATCGATCTCGTTGTCGCATCCGCTCTTCTTTCCATGGGTCTTATGATGTTGCCGCCCGTGATGGTCAGTCTTCCGTTTAAGTTGATCCTGTTCGTTCTTGTGGACGGATGGAACCTGATCGTATACGAACTCGTTAGGAGTTATAAATGACGGAACTCGACGCAATGACTCTCATACGGGATTCGCTTTATATCACTCTGAAAATTTCGTCTCCGATTCTTTTGACCGCGCTCGTCGTAGGTTTGATCGTAGGGATTTTACAGACCACCACTTCGATTCAGGAACCAACGATCGCATTCGTTCCCAAACTCGCGGCGATTTTTATCGTGATCGTGATCTTTTCCTCGTGGATGATTCAGACGATGACGGATTACACGCGCAATCTATTCATGATGATCGAGAAATTTTAGAATATTATGGAATACTTTATCAATCATTTTCAGACGTTTCTGCTGATCCTTTCGAGATTGATGGGGTTGTTGTCCGTTGCGCCCGTATTTTCCTATCCTTCCATCAGCGTTCCTCAGAAGATGATCTTTTCGTTTTTGGTTTCCGTGATTTTATTTCCGGTGACGGCGGGTTTTTTACCTCCGGTTCCCGGGGATATGGGAAACTACGGACTTGTCGTAATCGCGGAGGCGCTGATCGGAATGCTTCTGGGTTTTTTGATCAGTTTGATTTTTGCGGCCTTTCAGATGGCCGGGGAATTTTTTAACGTTCAATTGGGTTTCGGTTACGCGGAAATTCTCGATCCCGTCACTCAGACCAGTTTGCCGGTGATCAGCACCTTAAAGAACCTGCTCGGAATGCTTTTATTTTTAACGTTAGGCGCTTATCGAGTTATGTTCGAGAGTCTTGCGTATTCGTTTGAAAAGATTCAGGTTTTGAAATTCGCTCCCGAGATTCAAAACGGAATTTACAAGGCGATGGAAGACGCGGTCGGAGCGATGTTTCTCGTCGCGTTTAAGTTGTCTCTTCCGGTTCTTGGTATCATTTTGCTTGTTACCGTTTCCGAGGCTTTGATGGGGAAGGCGGCTCCGCAGCTCAATGTATTGCAACTTTCCTTTCCGATCAAAGTTACGATCGGTTTGATCGTGATGATTTTTATCACTCCTTATCTGGTTTCTCAGATGGGGGCGGCCTTTGATTTGTCCTTTGACAAAGTCAATCTCATGCTTCAGGAGTGGCCGAAGTGAAAGGGAGGTTGAAAGAAGAATTCTCGGAAGGCGCGTCCAAAGGGGGAAGTCTCCCCCTCGCAAAAGCCGCATTCCGCGTCTTTTGCTACCCCCTCTCCGGGGGATTTTATCGTACGTTCCCCGGACCCAACCTCGCTGAAATAGGTCGTAGTTCCGACATCCTCTGCGATAAAACAACTTCCCCACCCTGGTTGGGTGGAGGAGGTGGGCTGGTGGGAAGAATCGGGAAATTTTTCTCTATCATAAAAACATTATTTTCTCAAGTAAAATTTTCCTGTATCGAACTTGTCGGAACTCCGACAAACGCGTGTTTAACGAACTCCGCATTCGATTTCAAAATCGATCTCCAACTTTTTGCCGCCGAGGACGAAGGTCGAACCGAACCCGGGTCCGAACGAAGGAGAAGAGAGGAACGAGACAAAGGAAACGTTCCCAAATCTCCCGAACTTCCGGCGGCGGTCGTTTTACTCGCCGGAGTCATTCTCGTCTATCTCATGGGCGAATATTTTTTCATGAGAACGTTTTACATTCTCCGCAAATACATACACGGGGTCGGGCTTAGGACCGATATCAGCTCCGAATCCGTCACCGAACTTTTGAAAAACGCATCCACGGATCTTTTTACCCTCCTTTGGCCCTTACTCGGGATTACGGTCGTCGGCGCGGTCATCGGAAACGTCGTACAAGTAGGATTTATTTTCACACCGAGAGCTTTGAGTTTTAACTTCAGCAGAATCAGACCCAACTTTAAAAAAGTCCTTCCGACACGTCAGACGCTCTTTAACCTGGGAAAGTCGCTCGCAAAAGTAGGACTCATCGGGTGGGTTTCTTACATCATCATCAGTAAGGACTTTTTTCCGATTCTTCTTTCGGGAGAAATGGGACTCGAACAAGCGGTGGCTCTCGTGATGAGCAGTTCCTTCAAAATATTTCTCGTGGTCGGAATCATTCTACTCGCGATCAGCGTGGTGGACTACTTGTATCAAAGATACGAATACGAAGAATCCTTGAAGATGACTCCATCCGAGGCAAAGAGGGAAGCGAAAGAATCCGACGGGGATCGTTCTCTCCAAGCCAGAAGAAGACAACTCGCGCGAGACATGATGAATAAACGAAAGATGCTCGCGAAAGTTCCCGAAGCGGACGTGGTGATCACGAACCCGACTCACTTTGCCGTAGCGTTGGAATACAAACCCGGAATTCACAAGGCTCCGATCGTAATCGCAAAAGGTGTGGACGACTTCGCGCTTCTGATCATTCGAATCGCAAGAGAAAACGGGGTTCCCACCGTGGAAGATCGTCTTCAGGCCAGAGGACTTTACGAGGAAGTGGAACTCGGCGCGGAGGTTCCGCAACAATTCTATCGCGCCATCGCGGCCATTCTCTCTCGTTTGGAATCTTTCCGGAAAGCCGTGTAAGAGGAAACTATGGAAAAAAAATGGTGGAATCAGTCCGACATTATTTTAGGAATCGGAGCCGTGGCGATCGTCGCGATGCTCGTCATTCCGCTTCCCGGATTTATATTAGATATTTTGATTATTATCAGTTTGGCGATCGGGCTTTTGGTTCTTTTGACCTCTCTTTCCGTCAACGAACCCGCGGATTTTTCGATTTTCCCCAGTCTTTTGCTCATCACCACGTTGTATCGATTGGCGCTTAACGTTTCGACTACGAGACAGATTCTTTCCAAAGGGCCCGCGATGAACAGCCACGTCATCGACGCCTTCGGTTCGTTTATCATCGGAAGCGAGTCCGGACTTTCCAAGTATGTTGTGGGATTTATCATCTTCATCATCTTAGTACTCGTGCAAATCCTCGTAATCACAAAGGGCGCCACTCGGATCTCGGAAGTTGCGGCTCGATTTACGTTGGACGCCTTACCCGGAAAACAGATGGCGATCGATATGGAACTTTCTTCCGGAAATATCAACGAGGAAGAAGCCAAAAAAAGAAGAAAGAAGATCGAAGCCGAAGTCGACTTCTACGGTTCCATGGATGGAGCGAGTAAGTTCGTACAAGGAGACGTACGAGCGGGACTCATCATCACCGCCATCAATCTGTTAGGCGGAGTGATCATAGGCGCGTCGATTCGGGGAGAATCCTTCACCCAAGCGATAGAAACCTACGGAAAGTTCACGATAGGCGACGGACTTGTCTCTCAGATTCCCGCGCTTCTCACGACGGTTGCGACCGGTATCATCGTAACCCGTTCCGGTTCCGAGTCCGATCTCGCGACTCAGTTCAAGAGTCAACTCTTCAGCAATTCCAAAGTTCTGTACGTGGTCGGGGGAAGTTTGGGATTTTCCGCGTTTATACCCGGACTTCCTTTCATTCCTCTCGTGATTCTTTCCGCGGGAATCGCTTACTTGGGTTATTCGCTCGAACAAACGGTCAAGGAACAACTCGAGTCGATCGAGAAAAAGGAAAAAGAATCCGGTCAGGATCGTAAGCCGAAGGATTTTTACGAAGAACTCAGAACCGATCCGATCGAAATCGAAGTCGGTTATCATTTGATACCGCTCGTCGACGCTTCCCAGGGCGGGGCGCTTCTGGATCAAATCAGCAATCTCAGAAAGAAGTTCGCTCAAGACAACGGGGTTGTCATTCCTCCCGTGAGAATATTAGACAATCTTGATTTAAACCCGGATACGTATTCGATCAAAATCAACGGAACCGAAGTGGGAACTTCCACGGTAAAACCGGACAAACTCATGGCTCTCAATACGAGTCCCGGAACCGCGGAGTCGATTCAAGGAGAGGATTTTTTAGAACCTTCCTTTGGGCAAAAGGCGAAGTGGATTTCTTCCGAAGACAAGTCCGAAGCGGAAGGAAAAGGTTACACGGTTGTGGACGCTTCCACGGTCGTGGTCACTCACTTGAAGGAACTTCTGGCGACTCACGCTTCCACATTACTCGGAAGAGAAGAAGTCAAAAAACTTTTGGATCACTACAAGGCGACTTATCCGACTCTTGTTAGCGAGTTGGACGCGGACAAACCCGGCAACTTGGGAATCATCCAACAAGTATTACAAAATCTTTTGCGGGAAGGACTCGGAATTCGAAACCTCGTTCCGATTTTGGAATCGATCGCGAACAATTTGTCCAAGTATCAAAACCCGTACATACTCACCGAGCTTGTGCGTCAGTCGGTTTCAAGAACCGTAGTCAAGGATTATCTTTCCATGGACGGCAAACTGAGAGTGATCACTCTGGAAAGTAGAATTCTAGACCGACTGAACAAGTCGATCACTCAGGATAGAATCGAAAACAGGGACGTCCTTTCTCTGGCCCCCGATTTTTACAGAAGGTTGATCGACGGAGTCGCCGAACTCTATCGAAATTTTCGAACCGAAGGAAAGTTTCCGATTTTTGTCGTGAACCGGGAAGTGCGTCTACCGTTCTCGTATTTGCTCGCAAAGGAATTCCCTCCCCGCAACTTCGGAGTCCTCGCCTACGAGGAAATACATTCTTCCGTGGATTCGGTCATCGAAGCCGAACTCAAACTTTCTCAGACACAAACCGCGGCAGCGGGTGTCGGGGAAGAAACATGAAATGATTAGAATATTCAATTTTTCTAAAGTGAAAGGTCAGGGAGCTGGATATGGAATTCGCTAAAATTCGCGGTAAAAGTTACCAAGATTGTTTGATGGAAATGAAAATGAAATACGGACCCGAGGCGACCGTGATTTCCCAAACCGTAATCACCGAAGGCGGAGTGATGGGAACGGGACTTCTCGCAAAGAAGATGATCGAAATCCAGATCGGAATTCCGGAAAAACAGGCTTCCCGCGAAAAAATAGAACGTAAACTTCAGGACTTAAAAGATCTGCTGAAACAAAAATCGTATGCGGCTCCGGAAAGAAAAAAAACTCTCCATACCTTAAAACCTCTTTCCAGAACTCTGGAAGAAAAGGAAACGGCGACGATCGAAGAGGAGTTCGAAGAGATCACAACCGAACCCGAAAGAGTCGGCCTTTCTTTTGAGAAAGAACTTTTTAACGGAAATTCTCCGAGTCGAAAAGAAACGTTTCCCGTTCGAGGGAGAAAGGATTCTCCTTTGACAAGATTGGGGGAAAAGTGGGTTCGGGAAGGAATGAGCCACGGTTATGTGGAAGAGATTCTCTCCAAGATCGAAGAAAGGCTTTCTCCGATCGATCAAGGACGCAATCACGCGGTTTGCGAAAGGGCGATTGAAACGTTCCAAGAAAGAGTCAGCGTTGACTCGGACCTATTTCGGGGAACCGGAAAGAATCAGAGAAAAGTAGTGTTTCTGGTCGGACCTACGGGTTCGGGTAAAACGACGAGTGTCGCCAAACTCGCGGCAAAATACTTTCTGCATCGGGGCCGATCCGTGTCGCTTTATACGACGGACAACTATAGAATCGCCGCGATCGAACAACTCAAACGTTATGCGGACACAATGGGAATGCCGTTTTACCCGGTTAAAGACATAAAAAAATTCAAGGAAACCCTGGCCCGGGACGGTTCCGAACTGATCCTGATCGACACCGCGGGTTACAGTCATCGAAATCTAGAACAACTCGAAAGGATGAATTCATTGCTTTCCTGTTTCGGGGAAAAAGACTCTGTGGAAAATCTTCTTGTCCTTTCCGCGACTTCCTCCTACCATCATACGAGTACGGTATTGAAAGCCTATGAGTCCCTAAACTACCGAAGAATTCTTCTCACAAAATTGGATGAGGCGGATTTTTTAGGTGGTTTTCTCGAACTGGCCGATACATACTCTAAGAGTTTCACTTATTTCAGCGTGGGACAGGAAGTTCCTTTTGATATTCTTCCTGCGGATAAAAACCTAATGGCTGAATGTGTGGTAACTCCGGAGAAAATTGCTGAGCTGAGAGGAGAGGTTTTCACCGTTGTAGGTGACTGATTCGATCGGCTTTCGAAGAGGTAAAGAATGGACCAGGCGGCTCATTTACGGAAACTCACCGAGGGGAATACGAATCTAAAAGTTCTGTCGTCCAGAAAACCCACGACTAAGATCATAGCGATCGCATCCGGGAAGGGAGGAGTCGGGAAAAGTACGATCTCGGTAAATCTCGCAATCTCCATGGCAAGGGCCGGACAGAAAGTTCTCGTGTTCGACGGGGACTTGGGACTCGCCAACGTAAACGTAATCCTCGGGATCATTCCCAAATACAATCTTTATCACGTCGTTAAGGGACACAAAAGCTTGAAGGATATCGTTATCCAAACTCCGGAAGGAGTGGATATCATCGCGGGAGCCTCCGGATATTCCCAACTTGCCAACTTAAACGACACGCAGAGAAATTCACTGATCAAAGGTTTTTCCGAATTAGACAATTATGATATTATGATTATCGATACCGGCGCCGGAATCAGTTCCAACGTCATCGGTCTTACGCTTCCCGCCGACGACGTGATCGTGATTACAACTCCGGAACCGACGGCGATCACCGATTCTTACGGACTGATCAAAGCCATCGTATCCCAGAGCAGAGATAAGAATTTGAAGATGGTAGTAAACCGAGTCAGAAGCGCGATCGAAGGAAAAAAAGTCGCGGACCGAGTGATCGACATCAGCGGACAATTCTTAGAAGTGAAGGTCGAAAATTTAGGATTTATCTTTCAGGATGAAGAGGTGGAAAAGAGTATTCGGGAACAAAAACCGTATATCGTCAATTCGCCGAAAAGTAAGGCGGCGGCCTGCCTGAATCGTATAACGTATTCTCTCTTAAATCAGGAAATAGAACCCTTGGAAGACGCCGGTATCGGCGGGTTTTTCAAAAAGTTTTTCAACTTTATGGACGTCCGGAAAAAAGAGTTCGACCAGAACGACGAAGAATAGTCCTTGAACCTTCAGATTTTATTCGCCGGCGTTTTTGCCGTTTTTGCAATGATCGTAAGTCCGCTCTGCGGATTTCTTACCGGAAATTCCTTCGGTCATATTCTTTTCGTAACCGTCCTATCCGTCGTTGTTTTTGCCGTTCTTGGATTCGGAGTTCATACGATTTTGGAAATGAAAGTACCCGAGTTTTTGGATTTTCTTTCCAATCTAGGCGGAGACTATACACCTGCCGCCGTTTCTTCCGATAACTCCCGTGCAGGTGGATTCGATTATACGAGTCAGGCTAGCGAAGACGAATTGAGCGGCGGTTCTTCTTCCAGCGCGTAAGTTTTTGCCTCGGCGACTCCCAAACGTCAAAAGAGCGGAAACTTCGGGGATCATATTATGGTCGAAAATATAGCGATCAAAAACGAACCGAAACTCATGGCGGAAGCGATTCGTACGATGTTGGCTCGAGACGACATGGGAGAAAAGTAAGAGTTCTTTCTAAACTCGTTTCATTCCGTTTTAGAAAGTGAATGAGACAAAAAACTGCTTGATTTCCCCGTTTTTGGCTTAAAAAATGCTATTGCAATTTTCTGAGAAGCTCGACACTTTAGAATGAAGGTCTTCCAGATCCGAGCTTATGTCCAAAAAGTATGATAAATATAACCAGCAGGATGAGACGGAACTATGGAAATCCTATCGGGATACCAAAGATCAGGACATCCGAGCTTACCTCGTAGAGAAATATTCTCCCTTAGTCAAACACGTAGCCGGTAGAATCGCTATCGGTATGCCTCAGAATGTGGAATTCGACGATCTCGTATCCTACGGAGTTTTCGGACTTTTGGACGCGATTGAAAAATTCGATCCGGACAGACTGATCAAATTCAAAACGTATGCGATGACCCGGATTCGGGGAAGTATCTTCGACGAACTTCGTTCCATCGATTGGATTCCGAGATCCATCCGTCAAAAAGCGAAACAACTCGAACAGATTATCGGAATGTTGGAAAACAAAGAAGGCCAGCAAGTCGACGACGACGCGATCGCAAAAGAATTGGGAATTTCCATGGAAGAGTACAATTCTCTTCTTACAAAGATCAGCGGAACCTCTCTCGTTTCGTTAAACGATATTTGGTTTTTAGGAGACGAGAACGACGAAGTTTCCTTTATGGAAACCCTCGAATCTCCGATGAACATGAACCCGGACACGATCATCGAAAAAGAAGAGATTAAAAACGTGATCGTGGAAGCGATCAAAACCCTTCCGGAAAAGGAAAAAAAAGTAATCGTATTATATTATTATGAAGATCTAACTTTAAAGGAAATCGGCGAGGTATTGGAAGTTACGGAATCCAGAATTTCGCAGCTCCATACGAGAGCCGTTTCCAGACTGAGAAGTAAACTCGGTAAAGTAAAGTCCGTCATTTCTCGCAAGTAATCTTCGATTGACTACTAGGACGGAGAATATATGGGTTCTCTAATACCATTCTTACAAGACCAAGGCCGGGAACTGGATCGAGTCCAGAAAGAACAGGTGGAAGTTTACGGAGACACGTTGGAAAATTCTCTCCGTCTCGCCTCGAAACATCTTAAAAAACAAATTCACGAACTGGACTACGTCGTCTTAAAACGTGGAAAGAAAAAACTTTTCGGGCACGAACCCTGGCATATTCGGGTTTCCATTCTTCCCGAAGACAACTTCCTGGACGAACTCACCGAACTCGATCAAAAACTCACCGGTGGTTCGGGCAAACTCGTATCCAAGGATCTCAAAGAATTCATTCAACCGAAGGACAAAAACGGAAAAGCTCTGATTCAAATTCTTCGAAACGGCGTGTATCTCACCGTCTTTGCGCCGTTAGGTGATGGTCATTCCGTGGATATGGACGAACTCTCTAAAAAACTTTCGTTAAAAGGGGTTTCCGGAGAAGACGGCAAACTCGTCCGCAAAATCGTAAAAGAAGCAAAGGGAGAACCGGTTCTCATCTCGGATCAAAAACCGAGACAAGGAATGGAAGCAAAACTCCTTTTGGATATTTCTCCGGATAAGATGAAAGCGAAAGTCACCGTGATTCCACCTCGTCCCGGAGGTCGGGACTTTGACGTTCGGGATATCGTCAATCATCTTAAAAACGCCGGGGTCAAATACGGGTTTAAAGAAGAAGAGATCCAAAGAAAACTCGAAGAGGAATTTTTCAACCAACCCTTCATCGCCGCGGAAGGGGATTATCCGATCAACGGTAAAAACGCTCAGATCATCTATCACGTTCGAACTTCCAAAAACGTTTCTTTCCGAGAGGACGAAACGGGTAGAGTGGACTTCAAAGATTTGGACCTGATCGAAAACGTAGTCGTCGGTCAGTTGCTCGCCGAAAAAATTCCCGCCGAAAAAGGAAAATACGGTCGTACTCTTTTTAGCGAACTTCTTCCCGCTAAGGACGGAACCGATACCGATCTCAAACAAGGTAAGGGAACCATTCTTTCCGAAGACAGAAGCAAACTGACGGCGGAGGTAAACGGTCAGGTCGTTTTTGCTACGGGAAGACTTTCCGTGGAAACGGTTTACAGAGTCAACGGAGACGTCGGTATCAAAACCGGTAACGTTACCTTCCTCGGTTCGATCGTGATTACGGGTAACGTGGAAGACAATTATTCCGTCAAGGCCGCGGGCAATATAGAAATCTACGGAACGGTTCAAAAGGCGAGAGTCGAAGCGGACGGAGACATCATCATCCGTCAGGGAATTTCCGGACGCGAAGAAGCACATATTGAATCCACCGGCGGAAACGTGATCGCAAAGTTCATTCAGAGCGCGACCGTGATCACGGAAAAGGACGTCCTCGTTCAAGAGGGAATTTTACATTCCTTTGTGAGTGCAGGAGGAAAAATTCTCTGCAATGGGAAACGAGGTCAGATCGTGGGAGGTACGGTCCGCGCGTCCGAGTTGATCGGCGCGAGAAGTATCGGCTCTTCTGCAAACCCCGCGACCGAGCTCGTGGTTGGAATCGATCCGAAGGTCCTCAAACAGATCGCCGACTACGAAGCCAAGATGCACGAAAGTCAGTCCAAACACGAACAGGTTTTTAAAAGCCTCAAGACTCTCCAGGCCAGAAAAGAATCCGATCCCGCGTCTTTTACGGAAGAACACGAGAATCAGCTCGGCAAAATGCAAAAGGCGGTGGACAAGCTCGAGTCTCGGATTCGGGAATTTGAAACGGAAATCAGCAATCTCAAAAACTATATGGAAGAGAAATCTTCTCACGGTAAGATCAGTATCGAAAAAGTTCTCTACGGCGGAGTAACGATGAAAATTCGAAACTCGGATTTCAAAACGAGAAACGAAATTAAAAACAAAACCTTTGTGGAAGAGAACGGTATGATTCGCCAAGTGCCTTACGAGGATCCGGAACCGGACAAAAAAGACTGGAGAAAAAAGCGAAACCGTGGTAATTAAACCATAGGATGAGGCTGAGCGATACATTCTTAGGTTACGGTCAAGCTCCGGACATGATCCGGAAGCAACAGGTGGAAAATCCTTTCACCATGCCTCATATGATCTCCGAAACCGCTCGGATGGTCAAAGAATATAACGATACTCGCAAATACGCCGTCGAGTTGTATACCGACGTTTTTTCCCTTTCTCCGGAATCCAGGGAAAGAATGGCTTCGGCACGAAATCAAAAAATAGATCAGATTAAGGATCGGTTAAAAACATACAAACCGGCTTCGGACGGTAGGACCGATACTTATTCCGCCGACGGTCAAAAGGTGTCTAACGCACCGACCCATCGAGGCCAAATCGAATTTTACGCTTAGACTTTTTTCCGAAGGAATGTTGTTGGAGACGGTACCGGGAGAAAAAGGTATGGAGTTATTTGCAGTTTTAACGATCAACGCGGTTATTTCCGTAGTTCTATATTATACGATCACTTCGAAAGTTACCGAAAGGATTCGTAGCCATATGCTCAAACGGATCAACGAGGAAATTCGGGACTTTGTGGACGAGTTGGAAACGGAGTCGCTCAGACAGGTCGATCTGATGGGTTCCAGAATTCTCACCTTCAAAGAGATGATTTCCAAGGCGGAAGAGCTCGTCAAAAGAATCGAACGGGTTACAACTCCGGATCTTCTCGACAAAATTCGGATCGAAAACTTGAATTCCGAAAATCAAAGTCAGGAAAGTTCAAATCGTTTTTTCGATGAAAGGCCGTATATCTCGTCTACTCGGACCGAAGAGGAAAAACCGACTTTAAAAAATGCGAAGGTTGCAAATGGAGAAAAAGCGACTCTCAGAAATGTAAACGCGGCTCATGTTCCCGATTCCGTTCAACAAGGGATCGGGCATATCTACAAAGAAAATCTGGATCTTATCGGAGAAGAGGGAGAAAGGCCGAATATTCACGTCGGTCCCGCTTCCGTCGCTCGAAAAAATACAACACACAATTCTTATATTCAAAAACAGCAAAGTAATCCTGCGGCTCCGCAGAAAAATTCTCGACCGCAAAACAAATCCGAGTCCGTTTCTCCGGGATCGACTTCCAATCTCGTTTTGGAAACGATCGGTAGGGGAGTTCGTAAATTTTTCGGAATCCGGGAAATCAAAACGATCCGAGAAGAAGACGATTCCGCTCTGAACGATTTTTTTCCGGGAACTCGAAATTCCACTTTGGATATTTCCTTGGACGAGGATCCGTTCGCACCGGTTTTAGATTCCACGTTAAGTGCAACGCCGAATTTTAAGGACAATCTCAAATCGACGGAAGGGGACTTTACGAAAATTTTTCGGGATAATATTACCGGTTATACACCTCCCAAACCGGATTCGACCCGTATTTCCGCCGAAGCGACGTTACTCGAAATCGCAGAAGATTCCACAAAAATCGAGAAAGTTGTTTTCCTTTTAAAAAGAAAATATACTCATGAAGAAATTTCGGAAGTTTTGGACCTTGCGCTCGGAGAAGTGGATATCATCGAAAGGTTCAGGTTGGACAGAAATAGGAGGTTCTGATGTCGCAGTTTAGAATACTCAACGTGGGATTCGGGAATATCGTTCTGGTTTCTAAGATCGTCGGCATCGTTCATTCCGATTCGGCGTCCGCTAAACGAATTCGGAACGAGGCTAAAAGCAACAACAGTTTGATAGACGCCACTCAAGGAAAAAAAACCCGTTCGATCATCGTTACCGACAGCAATCATCTCATTCTTTCCAATCTGAGAGTGGAATCTCTTACAAGAAGAATCGAGGCCAGCGATAACTCGATCGCTTCCGAAGAGGAAGATTTAGACTGAACTCCCCCAAACTTTTTGTTCTTTCTTCCGTGGCGGGAGGAGGGAAGTCCACACTCATTCAAAAACTCAGGGAAAAACATCCCGAGATTCTGTTTTCGATTTCCTGTACGACCCGCCCTCCTCGTCTCGGCGACAAGGAGGGCATAACGTATTTCTTTTTAACGAAAGAAGAATTTGAAAAGGGAATTTCAGAATCCGCGTTTTTGGAATGGGCTTTGGTTCACGACCAATACTACGGCACTCCTTTGAAATTTATAGAAGAGGCTTTTGAAAAAGGCGCCTCGGTGATCATGGACATAGACGTTCAAGGTGCGAAGATCATTAAAGAGAAACTTCCGGAAAAAATCGTGACGATTTTTATTCTTCCGCCTAACGAAATGGAATGGGAAAAACGCCTTCGAGGAAGGGGAACCGATTCGGAAGAAAATATCTTGAAAAGAATCCGAAACGGTAAGTTGGAACTGCAACGTCAGGACGAGTTTGATTATAAAATCGTGAACGACGTTTTGGAGAAGGCGCTTGAACAATTGGAAAAAATTATATTCTCCGATACGAAATCATAATATTCAACAATACTCAATTACTAGGAAAGATATGAATTCTAAATCAAATACAAACATGATTCGGGCGAGATGGATTTTCTGCGCCTTTATCCTTTTTTTCGCCTTCTCTTTACAGGCCGGAGATCGTCAAGCGGGTGAACGATGTATCGCGGATACGGAATGTGCGTTTCAGTTCCAGTGCAAAGAAAATGTATGCGTCAAAAAGCAGGAATTTGACTACGGCGGAAGCGGTAAAAGCGGAAAGTCCTGCAATATAGACGCGGATTGTATCGGCGCAGGTAAGTGTGTGAACGGCGGTTTCGGAAAGAAGGTCTGTTCCGGAAATTGAAGTTCGAATGGACGTTTTGGAGCAGAAGGTCTGATCGATATTCAATTTTTTAAATGTTTGATCTATCTACTAAAATTATTTCCGGAGTTATAGTCGCGGTTATCGTAAATCTAATATCCGCAGTTCTGTTCAAATATTGGATTAAGAAATTAATTGTTTCTGATCAAGGTAACAGTTTGGAGTCGGCAAGAAATATTTTCGTATTGCCAAAAAGTTTTATTGTAACCGGTTACATGCTTGCGAACCGGTTACATGCTTGCGATTCTTTTTGCTCTAATTTCTATAGGCTTCTATTTTTTGGCGATTTTCGAAACCGAAAACTTCCTCTATGTGTCGATAATTTTCGCAGTACTTAGCTTGTTAGGAATTTACATAATTCCTTATTCGAAATTTTATACGTTGTATACGGATCAAATCGGTTTGACGGAGAGGGTTTTATTTTCGAAAGTAAAAAAAATTGCATGGCATGATATAAAATTAGTAAAATTCAATCGTTTTACAGGAAACTTCATATTCATCGGCCACCCTTATCCAAAAATAAAAGTAAGTTATGGAATTAAAAATTTTAACATCTTTTTTGCCATTTTTACAAATAAACTTGATCAAGATCTTTATGCAAAAGCAGTTGATGATTTTAGTAAATACCTGAAAAATCTATCTTTATAATCTTGCCCGGCCTAATTTCAAAGTATGATCTTCGAAATGCCGAGAGGCGTGGTGGAAAATTTATGCTGCGGTTCTAAGGCGCAAGCGCTTTGAAATCGGATGAAACGCATTTTTAAAATAAGCGAAAATAACGTTTACTGTACTTTCAAAAAAATAAGAATTAAGATAAGATTATGAATCTAACTTTGATTCCCGTTCTGGATCGATTCTTATCTACAATCCGGCGCATCCACCAGAATAAAAGGCATCGTGGTAGGAACCCCGTTCGCTTTCAGTTCCCGATCTTTGAGATAAAAGCCGCATACGGAAACGTAACTTCCCACTTGAACGTTCGAGATTAAAGAATCCGAATCCGAATCCAAGGCGACCGGTTTGCCGGAAAAATAGACGACAAAACGAATCGAATTTCCTTTATACAAAATTTCCGAAACGGTTCCTGCGATTTGGATCGTTTTTCCGAAAGCGGCGGAGGGATTGGAAACAAGTTCATAACCGCTGACTTTAGGCGGCGGGAAATTCGTTTTCTTTTTTGTAGCGATCGAAGATTCGACTAACAGTAAAAATGCGATGAGCGCAAAAGCACCAAATATGAGTGAAGTTGAATTTAGTTTTAAGTTCATGGTTTCTCCGGAATTATGGATTGGCTTCGATTGCGTCGTCCGGAATACCGGGGGTTTTGATTCCACCGGATCGGCTGAGCCATTTGTTGGTAATCATAGCGCGTCTGTCTGCGGGAAAAAGAGTCAAGAGATAAGTCGTAATCGTCGGTCTTCCGTCTTCTTCGGCGTCCTTGTCCATTTGAATAAAGACGTCGATGATGTCTCCGTCGGGCCAATTGACCAACATTCCCACTGAAGATTCGGGAGGCATATTTCCTACCTTATCCGCCAGAACTTTCACGAGTTTTTGACGGCTGTTTTTTTCAGAGTCGGCCGATTTCATCTCTTTCTCTTTTGCGATGAGACCGTTACGCATTTCGTCGAGTTTTTCCATCTCAGAGTCGAGTTTTCCTTTTTCTGCGAGAAGTTCCGTTTTTCTTTTTTCAAGCTCGTCCAATTCCTCCGCAAACCTTTCCTGCGCTTTAGAGAATTCCAGTTTTTGGAGCGCGGTCGGAGATTCGTTGTCTTGATTGACGAGCGCCGGCTCTTTTCGGAGAAACGGAAAAATTTCGGAAGAGTTGATGATTTGGAAATAATCAAAAACAAAAAAGCCGATGGCCAAAAGAAATAGAATTAGAAAAACAAGATAGGTTGCTCTTGCCTTGTCGCTTAACGATGCCATATTTAAACCCTTAGATCGATTCGATTTTCGTTGATCTTATTTTCCAATTGTTCCGCCTTGTTTTGAAAATCGGTGATTTTTTTCTGAAGGTTAAACATGGAATCCGTCGCCTGAGGGGAATGTCCGGTCGTTACGTTTAGGATTTTCTGAAATAGGGATTCATTTTTTGAATCGATCGTAGAGTTTTTTAATTTCGGAAGCGCCTGAGTCTTCGTTTGCGGATTCGGTGTTTGATCCCGTGTCGTATGTAAAGATTCTAGGAGCCGTTTCGGGTTCAGAGGATTCATAAATTTCTCTCCATTGGATGGACTTTAGCTGATTGTAATGTTCTTCGAGTTCGAATTTTTCTTTTTTAAAGTATAACTTTTTGTAGGTCTTGAACTGATTCTCTTTGAGGATTTCCAAAATTTTACGATCTTTCTGAGCGGCAATCAACTCGGCCCTTTTGGCGTCGAGTTCCGGCCTTCTACTTTCGATATCGGACTCCAAGTTTTCATTTTGAGTGATGAGGGAACGGATATAACCCTGATGAAGTTGATAATCCCTCAAAGTAGCTCCGTGAAGGGAAACGGATTCGCCGGTGAGAAGTTCGATCTGCCTTTCGTTTTCTTGGATGGAATTGCGGATCTGATTGATTTCTCCCGCGACGAGGGAAAACACCTTGAGTTTTTCGTCTTCTTTTTTCTTTCGAAGATTTAAAACCGGTTCCAGACTGAATTGAAAACGTTTCAAGGATTAGAATTCCTCGTCTTCCTGTTCGTCGTCGAGAACATCTTTCAAACCTTGTAACGCCTGGGAATAGGTGCTTCGTTCCTGGATCTTTTGTTTTAGATAACGATCGATTTTATCTTTTTTACGAATCGCGAGATCCACTCTATCGTCGGAACCGGAAACATACGCGCTCAAGCGGATCAATTCTTCCGCAGAATTATAAACGCTGATGAGTTCTCGAATCATACCCGCTCTCAGGTTTTGATCTTCGGGAGCGATCCTTGCCATCACTCTGGAAAGAGAAGCGGGAACGTCCACGGCGGGATAATGATTTCTTTCCGCGAGTTTTCTACTTAAGATGATATGTCCGTCTATGTAACCTCGAACCGCGTCCGCGATCGGGTCTTCCATTTCGTCCGCTTCCGTAAGGACCGTATAAAAACCGGTGATCGTACCTCCGGACTTGGATGTTCCCGAACGTTCAACAAGTTTTGCTAATTTAGAAAAAACTGATGAACTAAAACCTCTCGTAATCGGAGGTTCGTGATTGGACGCCGAGATTTCCCGGTTTGCCTGGGCAAAACGAGTTAACGAATCCATCATAAGGTTTACGTGTTTTCCTTGATCTCGAAAGTATTCCGCGATGGAAGTGGCGAGTAGGGCGCAATTGACCTGTTCCATCTTAGGCGCGTCCGATGTAGCGGCAAGGACGATCGATTTTTGAAGACCTTCTTTTCCGAGATCGATTTCAATGAACTCGTTCACTTCCCGACCTCTTTCTCCCACGAGAGCGATGACGTTTATGTCCGCGTCGGTATAACGGGCGATCATACCGAGTAGGCTGGATTTACCGACACCGGAACCTGAAAAGATCCCGACACGTTGTCCTCTTCCAATGGTAAGAATTCCGTCGATGGCCCGAACGCCCGTGGCAAGGATATCTCGAATGATGGGGCGATCCAAAGGATTGGGTACTTCGCTGTCGGGAGGCCGTTCTTCCTTGGTGATGATATGGCCTTTTTTATCGATCGGTCTTCCGACCCCGTTGAGAACACGGCCGAGTAGTTCTTTACCGACAGGGATCGCCAGTTTGCGACCCGAAGAGAATACGAACGCTTCCGGATAAATTCCTTCTACGGGACCGAGGGGCATAAGAGTGTAAACGTGGCCCTCAAAACCCACAATTTCGCACTGGAGATACCCTTCTTTTCCGCTCTTTTGAACGTCCATGAGTTCTCCGATTTTAGAATCGGGCGGGCCTTCCGAATAAATGACATTTCCCGAAACTCGAACGACCTTTCCCGATTTTCGAATCGTTTCCGTGCGATCCATGATCAGGAAATATTTGGACATTACGTCCACTTTTTCGTGAAATTTCTTCTCAATCATAGAAGCTTATTTCTTCGTACCGGGAATTTGTAGGAAAGTCAAGTATCTATGCGAAAATAAAAGAATTATGTCGCTTAAGAAAGAATGGGTGAGGGAGTTCCCAAACAGATTCCCGTCGAAAGTGGATTTGTGGGAACTCCCACGAAGATTTCGGTTAGGAAAAAATTTGTGGGAACTCACACTTCTTTTGAGAATGTCTTTTCGATTCTTAAAAACTCTGGCGTTTTCTCTCTGAGAAGATTTTTCCGGAAATATTGTAGGAACTACAATCAACGCAGAAATTGAGGGAGTTCCCACAAAAAGAAAAGATCTCTCGGTTTTTCCGGGAGATCCATAAGAAGGGGGAAGAATGTCTTGGTTAAAAAACAAATTCTGAAACGAGAGGGGTTCCCTGGAAACTTCTCGAGCTGCGAGCCGGTCGTTTTTAAATCGGCTCCGCATTCCGGATCGCTTCCTCGATTTCTTTGAGCTGAGTGGAGATTCTCGCGTCGATCGCCCCCACGTCCGTTTCGATGATGACCCCGCCTCGATCCACACGGGAGTCCTCGTAAATATTGACCTTGCGAAGAGATTCCATAAGTTTGATGAGTTCGTCCTTGTGTGCCGTGGTAAGTTCCAGGTCCGCAAAGTTGACTCGAATGTCCACACGGTCGCGATCCTTGATTCTTTTTAAGGCTTCTCTAATATTGTTGAGAACGATTTCCTTTCTCTCTATGATTTCGTCTTTGATGACCTTACGAGCGATGATGAGAATCATCTCGACCATCTGTTTTTCGGAAGCTTGGATGATTTCTTCTCGGATATCGATCGCCTTACCCACGATGGTTCCCAAACGGTCGATAAGACGCCTAACTTCTCCCTGACCTTTTTTAAAACCGACTTCGCGACCCGCGTCATACCCTTTTAAGTAAGCCTCGTGTTCGATCTCCGCGACCTTCATCTCGGCTTCTTTGATCATCCTCTCGACTTCCATCTTGGCGCGGTCGAGAATCTGTTCGGCTTTCGCTTTGCCGGTATCTTCCTCTAATTTAACTTTTTCTTTGGAGTCTTGGATCATCTGGAAGGCGCGTTTGCGACCTTCTTCTTCGATCTCTTCGGACTTTCTTCTTGCGTCTTCGAGAAGTTTACGAACTTGTTCTTCGTTCTCTTCTCGATAACGACTCAGTTCCGCTTCGATCTCTTCGATCGAAGGCCCCTGATACTGTTCGATGATATTTCCTTCTTGGTCTACCTCGAACTCTTCCGCGTCCTCGTCTCTGTGAAACTTTTTATATTTATCAGGAATTGCTAATTCAACCTGATCTTTGATGTCCGCGATTTGTATCGGTTTAAAGACGAGTTTCGCCATGAGTTAAGTCGCTCTCCAAAATTTGATACTTCCTTCCTCGATCTCATCCCGGAGTCTTTCCAAAATTCCGTTTTGAGCGGTCTCCATTTCCGCGAGACTGATCGGACCCATGGAATCGGATTCCAATCGAATCGAAGCGGAGAGGGCGGGTTCTAATTTTTCAAGAATCCGCATCTGAACTTCCGTTTCGGTGCCTTTGAGCGCACACGCGAGGACGATCGGATGAAAGGAAATAAAAAACCGATTTAACGGTTCTCTCTCTAAGAATAACAGATCTTCCATCCGAAAGAAGTGTTCCATTATATTTTCGGCAAAACCGGGCCGCTTCTCGCGGATTCGATCGAAGATTTTTTGCGAATCTCCGGGCCGTAATCTCCCCAAAAGATCGGCGGCCTTCTTTCCTCTCGGGTTATGGATCGGGAGACTTTTTTCCTCAAGGGCCAAAGCCTCGAGTTTGAACCTTAAAAATCTTTCCAAACGATTCTTCTCATATTCGCTGGAAAGATCCAAATCGTGGATCTGGATCAGGATCTCTTCCTGGATCGTTTCGGGAAAGTCGTTTAACACCGCAGCGGCGGCGTCCGGATTTCCGAAACAAAGAACGAGAGCGATCATACTCGGTTTTTCACCGGATATGATTCTAGAAATTTCCATCGCGTTTTTTGTCTTTAGTTCTTGGAGAAGATCTCTTTCTTCTTTTTCTTCTTTGAGAAGGGCCTCGAGTTCTCGGATGAGATGTAAACTTTCGGGATCGATGTTTTCTTCTTTTTGAATCTTGCCCAGAGAGTTTAAGAAAGAGGAGAGAACCTCTCTCTCTTCTTTGGAATCCGGCTTTCCGGTTTTGTGAAACGTTTCCAGCAGTTTCCCTGTCGTTTCCGGGCCCAGATGGCGGTAGACTTCGGGAGGGAGGTGTTCTCCCAAAATCCGGAGAAGACTTCCCGCTCTGTTTTGTCTGGAGGACAGGGAGTTCATCAGCTTGCTTCCTCTTCAGAGAGCCAAGTGCGGAGGAGCTGCGCGACTTCTTCCGGTTTTTCCCTGGCGAGGTTGATCGCGTTTTCGAGAAGTTCTCTTCTGTATTTTTCGTCGAGAGAAAGTTCCACTTCGGCTCCGCCTTCGTCCATCACTCGAAGCGCCGCTTCTCTCATCATTTGTTGTTGAGCCGCGAGTTCCTCTTCTCTGAGTCTTCTTCTTCTTGCGATTTCTTTTTTAACCGCTCTGTAGACCAGGATACTTACGATCAAGAGGAGAACGATGATCAAAGATGCGATGATCATCTGACGGATTGCTTTTTGTTTGCGGAGTTCTTCGTCTTCCGCCGCGAACTGTGCCGATCTGTCTTTCGGCATTGTGATGACTGAAATCTGATCCCCTCTCGCCTTGTCGATCCCGACCGCGGACTCGAGGTTTTTGCGGATTTGTCTGAGTTCGTCTTCGGAGACCGGAACGTATTTGCGATCGAAACCGGTTCCGTCTTCCTTTTCTTTTTTCTCCCACATTCCGTCGATGACTACGGAGAGATTTACTTTCTCCACTTTCCAAGGTTGTTTCTGAACTTCGGAAACTCTTCTGTTGAATTCGTAGTTGTTGATGTTCTCGGCTTTGCTATATTCCGATTTTTGATAGTCCGTGTCCTTATAACCCGGAGGAATGTTCGGTTCGGTTCCCGCAGGTCCGTCCGGAGTGAAACCTCTTCCTTTGAAGTCTTCTTTGGTTTCTTTGGAGGAAACTTTGAGAGAATACCCGTCCACGAGTTTTAGTTCGGAATAAGGAGTGTTCGGATTATCCGGAATCGCCACAACCGGAGAAACGGAGTTGTCTTTGTAGGATTCCTTGTCCCAGTTTAAGTTATATTCAAAACGTGTAATATCGACTCTTTCTTCTCCGCCGAGCAACCAACGCAGAGTGTTTCTCATATCGATCAAACGTTGGATTCGTTGTTCTTCTCCGATTCTTAATTTTTCCTGAACGATTCTGAGTTCGAGTCTTTCTTTTTCCAGATCCTCTTCAAAGTCGCTGATGATCTTTCCGTCCGCGTCGGCAACGCTTACGTTTTCGGATTTTAATTTGGGAACCGCTCTGGAAACCAAGTTGACGATCCCTTTGACTTCTTTTCTGGAAAGAGATTCAACTCCTGGAATGTAGTGGAGGATGACGGATGCTTTCACAGGGGAAGCGTTCGACGTGAAGAGTTCGTCTTCCGGAAAGGCGATGTTTACGTAAGCCTTATCGACGGAGCGTAACGTCATGAGCGATTGTTCGATGGCGCCTTTTAAGGCTCTGTATTTTTTGATGTCTTTGTCGAACTGGGTCTCGGTGAATTTGTCCACGTTAAAAAGTTCCCAACCTTGAACTCCCGCAGGAATTAAATTTTCCTGTGCGAGTTTGGTGACGATCTCTTGTCTTTGTTCCGGATCGACCGTGACCATACTCGTGTCCGAACTGCCGTATTGATAACCGAGAGAATCCAGTTTTTTGGTTACTTCGGCAAAGTCCTTGCTCGTTAAGTCCTTAAACAGAACCACTCGGTTTTTTTGGAGTGAGATCGTGGAAAGAATTCCGATTGCGATCAAGACGGTTAACGCAACCCCGCCGAGGATTAGTTTTTTAGTCGTGTCCAGGGATGTGAAAAACTCCCGGATGTTGTTTAAGATTTTCTGTAACTGCTCAGGCATAACGAATCTCCACCGAATTTACAATACGGGACATAATTGAATATCGGAAAGAAAGTACAATCCCTTTTCGGATTTTTTTGGAAAAATTTATTTCGGTACATAAATGTTAAGTATTCTTTAAAGCTTCCTCATGCGTTTCCACATAAAGAAGAACGGGAGATTCCTCTGTATTCGATTTGGCTACGATCAAAATTCCTATCAGTTCGTAAGATCTTTTTCCAAAGTGAGACGGGATCCAAAAAATAAATTCCGGATTTTCTCATTTTCGGAGGAGAATTTGGAACGTTTCTTGGATTTATAAAATTCTAATATAGAATTTAAGGGAAAATTAGAACTTAGAATTCGGGTCAAAAAATTGAAACTGGAAAACACTTCCAAGAGGACGATTCGATCCGATCCTATTATGCAAATACGATCGCTTCTCTGAAACGGTCCGGAAAAAATCCAAGAGAAATTGTTAAGGGAGACGTTACGGCTTTTATCGAAAATTCCTTTTTTGTAAATAAATTAAGTTCGGCTATGATCAATCATGTGTGAATTCAGGCTCTCAATTCTGAGTCTTTCTTGGGAAACCTTGGATCAAAGATTTTCCAAGACCTAAGAAAGAACAAAGACTTCCGGATATTCTCTCTACATTAGAAGTTTCTAAAATTATTATTGCGATGCCAAATCCGAAATATAGACTTTTGCTTTCGTTTTGTTACGCAACCGGGTTGAGGGCGAGCGAGCTCGTCAACCTAAGACCAACGGACATTGATGAGAAAAGAAAAATTTTGATAGCAAAAGAAGGTAAAGGGAAGGAGGATCGGTTTACGATCTTGTCTCAAGCCAGCGTTCTTTTTTGGAAAGAATTTCATCCGTATGAGGAATGGGTTTTTCCCGGGTAAGATTCTTCCAAACACATTTTTACCAGGACTGTTGAAAGGATTTTCGAGATGGCAAAAAGAGAAAGCAGGCATTAAAAAGTCAGTGAGTGTCCACAGTCTCCGCCATACTTTTGCGACTCATCTTCTTGAGGCAGGAGCCAATAGGAAACCCATTCAATTTTTGTTGGGACACAAAAGTGTTCGAACTACTGTGATCTATACAAGAGTCGGTCATGTCCGTCTCGCTCAAGTTGTAAGTCCTCTTGATCTTCCGAATCTCAAAGAAGATTAGACGTTTATACGACGTTTGGTTATCATGCCGATTGAAGCGTTTATAAGACGATCGCAGATCCGACTTTTATAGAACATTCGGCGAGTTTGAGTTAGACGCAAGTCAGCAAAAATTTCTACTTTTCTCTATTTATCAGTTTCAAAATCATTTTGGCCAAATTATCGAAAAAATCATTGACTCTTTCTT